>CAWFQI010000001.1:0-276077 GCA_963817985.1 uncultured Acidimicrobiaceae bacterium
CTCGTGCCCTGCAGGGACGAAGTTCCATTTCTCCACGGACGCCTGAGAGATCGATGTTCGTCCGCCTTTACCACCCAACTCCAGCGATGATCGGAGCATTGAGATGCACTCCAAGCATGCTGCCGTCATACGGGAATCTCCGAAGTTGATACAGCGCCGTCTGCTGTTCCAATCGAGTAGCCCTAACCATCAGCGGAGGAAAAGAGAGTCGAGGCAGGGCCTAGTGACGGGGTTGCATCCGAGGGAAGGTCCGAAGCCGTTGCATCACCGAACTGGGTAACCACACCATCCGAGAAGAGAATCCAATAACCCGTCCGTCGGGTGTCCGTTGGGCAGAGGTGACGGTCCGATCGGAAGGCCCTCCGTAATAGGAGGCGTCACCGAAGGTGTAGGCTACCAGTAGCCGTAACGAGCCAGTAGCCGTTGCCAGTCGGATCCGGCATACCGCCACCGCAGCCCCCGCACATCCACGATGCCAGGACAAGAGCCTTCGAACTTGGCGTCGACGAAGGCGAAGACGCCCTCGATCCGATGCGACGATGAAGTACCCGCCTCCGTCTGGCGAGGGAACCATGCCGACCACTGGCGCATTCAGGCGCTGACGTTACCGGGCGTACAAGCCGGGCGGAGACAAGACCCGGAATGGATCTGTAGAAGGTGGCGTCACCGAAAATAAAAATCCGCCATCGGAAGCATCGAGCCAGTAGCCACTATGCGATTGCGTGGGGGTGATGCCGACGACAGGGCGCTGGAGTTGGAGGTTGCCGGTAGATCCGTAGAAGCGGGCCGATCCAAAGGTGAAGATTCCACCATCGCCTCCAACCAACCAATAGCCGTTCTGAGTCGCGGCCTGTGAAGTTGGAGGGGTCGTGGTGGTGGTGGTCAGGATCGTGCCCGGCGGCGCGGGTAAGAGGTAGGTGAACTGATCTGCCGACGATATGGCGCTGGTACCACCAGCAGTGGTCACGGTTACATCGACAGGACCGGGACTTCCAGGAGGCACGAGCGCGGTGACCGCTCCATTGTTGTAGCCGCCAAATTGGGAAGTCGATGAACCAAAGTTCACAACTTGAGGATTCTGCAGAAAGTCACCGGAAATGGTGACGAGTGTTCCGCCGTCAATTGTTCCTTGGTTGGGTGTGACCGATGTGACAACAGGGGGCGGAGTGCCGTAATAGTCGGTGAAGGAGTCGTTCCCTGAATCGTAGGCGCCCGGATAAGCGACAATCGCCGTCTGGGCTGGATTGGTCATGTAATACGGATTCAAGACCGAGGCAGTTCCGCCCCCGATCTGCAAGTTGGTAAAGGGTGCTGAAGCAAAGTTCGCGAGCATCGACTGAGTGTCATTGATCTCGGGTGCTTCCTCGATCCATTCTGCCGAAGTTGCTGGAGTATTAAAGCCATAACTTGCTGAATAGATCCAGTTGGCGGTGGTGTCCTCAATCGCAATATTCCATACGTTGACCGATGTCTCGATGATTGAGGCACGCAACTGGTCGCCAGGTGAGACTGGGGCATTCGTAAGGTTGATGGGAGGATTCGGATACATCTCCAGCCACGCAAAGTAGTCAGTCGATCCACCGGAAGTCTCTTGGGTTGTCCCCGTCTGTATGAGGGTTGTGGATGTCACTCCATCGATACCGAGCCACGTTGCCGAGGACTCTGCGCTCGCATTCGGGACAACTGAAGGCACGATCCACGTCCCGCCGATACCTGTAAAAGTGCCTCCTGAAAGCACCTGCCCTGACCAGTTAGTTGTGTAGGTCGCGCTGAGATGAGCCTGATGGGGCATCGGGCCTTGAACCTGATGGGCGAGCGGAGGCTCTGCGACCCCTGAACCGGCGATCCGAGGGGACGGGCCTCCAACTGTGACGCTGGCTCTAGCCATTCCCGTCCCCTTCAGTTGGGCCACGGCAGACAAGGCCGGACTCCCCACCGCCGAGATTGCTGGTGATGGATACGACTTGGTGGGAGCTGGCGAGAATGCGGACGACGAGACCTCAAAAAGTCCGAACCCGCACGCGATTACCAAACCGATGAGACTGAATTGTGTCCATCGTGTTTTGCGGCGAGGCTGAGTATTAGCGGTGATTTGATGCCGCATGAGTCCGCCCTCTCGTACGATTCCCCTCTTGAACTTCCGCCGGGAACGGCGCGCCATAGCTTGGCAGAGACGATTGGCCGATAGCAACAAGAAACGACTGTCTCATTCGCCATAGAGAATTGACACGCCACAGCTGTCGAAGACACCTATTCCTTCTTCGTCGGGCAGCTATCAAGCAGCCGGCTATCCACCTTGCCGTTCGCTGATTCCTCGGTCCTGTACCCGTGGGGTCACTCACACGGCGCAAGAACCGGTCCTCAGCCTGAGAAGCTGAGGGTCTGGTCGGCAAGTGTCTGACGAAGCAGCTGGCAAAAAGGGTTGATCTCCCGGGCACCTCGTCCCTCCGCCACGTCAATGTTCTGGGGAGTTGGTATCAGCTGGCGGTATACCTCGCTCCGCCATCACCTTGACCAAGAGCAACGCAGACTCGCTTCGTAGGACAGGAGATCTGACCGATACTCTGAAGCGAGGTGGGTGATGTTCCGCCTGGTGCCACCTTCGGGGGTGTGACCTCCGTTTGATGCCACGTACGGCCCCCATCGGTTGTATGCCACAGGGCTGCCACTGCACTGCCTTCTGGGGACATGGTCCCATCTGGATTGGCTCGGAAGCCACCCATGCTGGGCCCCGTTCCTGACACGCCGTCGCCGCCTATCCAACAGTCATCAGGCGCTGAGCACGAGATTGCGAAGGGCTCGATACCGGGGGGTTGGAACGATCCTCCAGTGTGCACCGCCATCGGTGGACCGCACCACTACAACTATGTCGGAACCGGCCGAGGCGGGAACTATCGCCCCCAAGGCCCAACAGACTCTTGCTGTAGGGCAAGACACCTGATCGGAATACTCGGTCATCGTGAACCGGTTTGGCACCGACGCCTTGCTCCAAGTTGCTCCACCGTCGTGGGTCGTCATGATCCCGGACAGGGCCGGAGGGCCTCGCTTGGAGTCCATCGCTGCGCTCACTCCGATGCAGGTCGACCCCGTGCAGGTAATGGTGCCGATGGTGATTCCTCCGGTCTTCGCAGCGACCCGAGGCCGGCCCCCGTCCGCCGTCATGTAGACCACTCCGGTACCTCCCAGGGCGCTCAAACCCGGGCCGATGACTCCCACGCAGTGATTATCGGAGCTACAGCTGAGGTACTCGAGCTGTCCATGGCCTGGGAGGGGCTCTCCGTTCCAGGTCTTGCCGCCGTTATGCGTGGGAGAAGTGCAGGCCTTGTCCCCGAAGGCCACCGGCGAAGCACACCCTCGCGTTCCCCGAAGGACACTGGATACCGGTGGTGAAACTGGATAGGCCTCTGAGCGTTAGACCACTCCAGGTGGCTCCATGGTCGTGCGACACCGACAGGGCAAAGAGGGTGAACTGGGGTAGCGAAGACGAACTTGGGACTTGTTCGGCGTTGACGAGATAACAGGTTGTCGCGGTGGGACATGTCAAGGGCCCAGCTGGTCCAGCCGAGACCCGCTTTGCTTCCAACCCGGTGGGGAGTAGTAGCCAGCAAGCCTCCAAGAACCTGGTGCGACCGCCCGCACAGGTGTGGCCGGTGGCCTGAGGATCACGGCAAGCACAACAGCGAGGGTGGCAGCGATACCCAGTAAGCCGAGGGCGACGATCCAGCGAGTCTGACTAGACCGGATGCCTCGACCACCTGCCGCCTCAAAGCCTCCCACCGCCATCTCGGGTCTTTCTACTGGGAAGAGGTGTGCATAAATTCGCGAGCCGAGCTCCCGATCCGGCCAATCCAAATCATCCAACGCCGCAAGTGCGTCAACCAATGACGACGTCGGATTGGACACGTGAAGATCCGTCTGACGTTGAGCTATGGCCTGGTCGAACGCAGCATCGAGTGCATCCACCCCATCTAGGTCAGCCATATCGACCCCTCATGCGTGCGCCCCAACTCGGCTCGGAGAGCCTGGACGGCTCGAAACTGCAACTGCCGGACGGCGTTTGGAGTGAGCTTCATCAACGCCCCTACTTCAGTCGGACTTTTCTCCTCTTGGAGGCGAAGCCGGAGAACCTCGTGATAGCGATCCGGCAAGGCGTCTAGGGCCGCCAGGAGGGTCAGCCGTTCCTGTGCGGCCACAGCTACAGCCTCGGGCCCGTGCTCGGATGATTGAATATCGAACTCCAACGGTCGGATCGTCGGGGCACTTTGAACTGCCCTCCAGCGGTCAATGACCAGATTGCGAGCGATTTGGATGAGATAGGCACCCGATATTTCGGTGTCTGTAGACCTCTGTCGGGCAGCGAGGGCATCGGCGAAGACCTCCTGCGTTAGCTCCTCAGCTTCATTCCTGCTGTGACAACTTCGGTAAACGGTTCGGTAAACGGGCAGCCAGTACTGCGCACAGAGGGATTCAAAGGCTCTGGCCAACTCTGTTCGCGATGCTGAAGGCTCCTGTGTGCCCACCCCGTCCTCAACCGTCACACCCTCGCTGCCCGACCTCTCCATTCCGGTTCCCGCTCAATTACTAAATACGTGACCGAGCTGCCTCTGTTACGGAGATCTTTCGACACTTTGGTCCCGCCGTGGCTTCTAGGCGGCCGACAAGGTTCATCGTGGCCGATTCCACGCCAGAAGCTCGCTCCGGTGAAACCCCGGTGCGATCACTCGACTGATGCGAGTGTCACAGTCTCAGCCATACCCGCTGAGGTCGATCTTGGCGTTCTCAGCTCAGTTGGCTGAGAACGGCAGCTTGATTCGGTTTGCGTTCGAAGAGCTCGACCCATGTTTCAGCGTGAGATGCCGAGGATCGCGACATTTGGTCAGTCGAGGACAACACACGAGATCCCGGTTACTGGAATGCTGCTCAAGTCGGAGCTACGACCTTGTAGCCGATGGTACGGGCGGCGACCGCCATCCGCTCGTCATAGGTGACGAGTTCGCCCAGATCGGTTCCGAGGCAGTCCGCAGTCGCAAGATGAATGGCGTCCAGGGACCGAAGGGATTCGGGTAGAAGTGATCCGGCGAGATTCAAGACCCGGTCGTTGACGCGAACGAGGTCTATTCGGGAGAGAACACGACGGCCGGATTCGAGTGCTGCCTCTCCTCCGGGCAGCAACGCCCGCAGAACTTCCGCCGGCCAGCCCGCTAGAGACGAGGGCCGACGCCGCCGGAGGTGCTTTCGAAGCGAATCAGATTCGGGCTCGCGTACAGCGAGCTTCACGATGGCCGATGAGTCCAGGTAGGTAGCCGCCATCTGCTTAGCGTTCGGTACTGCGGAGTCGCTGAAGGGCGCTAGTCGGTGACTCCACACTGCTCGTCAGAGACAATGGTTCAGGAAGGTCGTCAATATCAGCTGAGGCCGAGTCAATCTCGCCGGACGAGCGCAATTGTTCCGTCGGGGTCCCTTCCGGTAGGGGAGTCAGCCTTGCTACGGGGCGCCCGCGATCGGTGATCTCGACGGTCTCGCCCCGCTCGACCAGCCTGAGAAGCTCGCTCGCTCGTTGTCGAAGCTCTCGCACACCCACCGAGGTCATGTGTTACTTGTAGCACATTCCAGTCGAAGCTATCTAGCCAAACCCTATGCCAGTTGCCATACTCAGCTCATCTTGCTGAGGTCGCAGACCTTGTCCTCAGCTTGATTGGCTGAGGTCGTCTCGCGATAGTGACTCTGGTGCTGCACAATCCCGGTGAAGGATGTTCCCGGCGGGCTGCCCGATCAATCTGCGTCGGATGCTCCGCTCGGCCATGTCCTCGCACTCAGCGGTTCCCGGTCGTGCCCGGGCAGGCGGATCTCGACGGGTCAGCTGCCCCGGTTCAGGTTCCTACAGCTAACACATTGTAAGGATCGACCCGGTCAGCAGTAGGAGGGCGCTGACGAAGCAACCACCCTGCCCATCGCCCATCGCCCCACGGCCGGTGTCCGGGCTGGAGACTCGTACTTCCAGTTGGTCGGCTCAGGTAGTGGGAATTCGGCGGCCAGATGGGCGACGATCAGGGTTCCGATGAACTTGTAGCCCTTGTCGTTGGCGTGGATGTTGCCCAGCGTGCAGAAGTACGTAAGCTGACAAACTTCGTCGACGGCGTCCGGCAGCGGCCCGTCAGTCTTGTAGGTCTGACCTTGGTCGTGTCGGTCAAAGGCGTGTCGTCACCGGCTGTGGCCTCCTTGTAGGGCGCCTGAGTCACGTTGACGAAGTTAGCCGCTCCGCCGTAGGCCGCTTCGAGCGCGGGGTTGATGAGGTCGTCGAACGCGGCTGTGGACAGGCCAGCCAGGGAGTGGTTCGGGGCTCCGGCCGGGAACACCCAGTCTCCGAGGATCACGTCCGGATACGTGAGGCCGATCACTGGAGCGGTGTCGCCGTTCGACCGTGAGCGCGCGCTGTCAAGGCTCGAGACTAGGCCGGTAACGTTTGACGTGATGCCACTGTCGGCAGCTTCCACGCAGCAAGGATTTGGGAAGTGGTGCCTCCGGATGCTCCGGCGCAGGACGTCACGTCGTTGCCGCCGATGGACACCGTCACCAGCTTGACCTCTCCGGGGTTGGCGGCGATGAAGTCCAAGGCGGCCTGCTCCTGAGTGGTGGTCGTGTAGGGAACGGCGTTGGCAAACGCTGGGTCGGGGCAACCGATGCTGCTGACGATGGACGCGGTGGTTGCGCCGCCGCACCCAAAGTTCTCGAGGGTCAGCTTCTCCTTCTTGGCTACATATGCTGTGTAGCCCGGGGTGCCCCTGCCCGGATTGGTCGAAGTCGGTTGGTAGCCTATTGAGTACGAATCGCCGAGAGACACGTAATAGGCGGGGGTCTTCACCTTCTTCACTTGATGAGTCGCAGCCTGGCTGATTCCCGGGGCCACGGTGAGACCGACGGCTACGGCGCCGACCGCCACGATGGCTGACAGACTGATAGACCCGGCGGATCTTCTCAACATTGGTGACTCCCCCCAGTAGTGATGCAGTTACCGACCTTTGTTACCACATGGTCAGCCGCCGAGCCCGACGAAGATAACCATCGTGGCCCGACGCGGACACGGGCGGGGTCGGACTTCATCGTAGGCGGCTGCCGGTAACCCGAAGTGATCTCAACGGCGCACCTCAACAGCATGTCAGACATGCTGCGATTTGTCGTCGGCCTCACGGTTATCGTTCGAAGCGGGTATCCGGCACTGGTGGATTGACGCCCCGTTCTCAACCGATTGGCAGCGTCGGGTCGGATCCTCTGATCGTCCACAGCGCCAGCTCGTACGGAATTACAGGCGCCGTAACCCCATATTGGTGGAGCCAGAAGGCCGATGCAATCGGTAACAGAACCCAGTTGACGGATCGACAGCGATGCCTATCGTGCTCACCGCTAGACCGTTCAGCCAACAGATATGGGGGATTCCATGCCTAAATTCAGTCCTGTCCGAATTGCCGTTGCGCTTGCCCTATCCGTGTCCGCGCTGGGCGCGGCCGTAGTTGTATCCGGTGTGGCCTCAGCCGCCAAGGCGCCGGTGGCGGCCACCTGCAGCGGTTTGTCTGGCAGTACTTCAGTCTCCATTGAGATCGGTGGCACAGCGTCCTCGCTTCTCAGCGGATGCTCCGGCGGTAAGGCGTCGAGCTCAGGGATCGATAACTCCACATTGAACTCCACGCTCAACGGAGGTACAGGAACGATTCTGTGGACGAACAACAAGACGACTACTTACAGCTACTCCGTCACAATGATCACCGGGCTCAGCTGCGGGACATACTTGAACCTGGCCGCCAGCGGTCAGGAGACGGTTACCGTCAGCGGGCTGGCTGGAAACGCCAAGGTCACTGCGGGCGGTAGCTTCAATGTCTGCTATTGGAACACTTCGGATGGAACCGTCTACGAGCGCAGCGTCGGGGCCGTAACCATTTGACACAGCAGCTCTGGCATGTGCAAGCAGCCCCGGTCAAGGCCGGGGCTGCTTTCGCGCCGATGGATAGCAATGAATACATGTCGGGATGCCCTAAATGTGCGGGCATCAAGAAGAGAAGTAGAATTTCGTGCTCCCAGCTGAAGATATTCGCTTTCCTGACAGTTGACCTTCTCGAAATGGGACTCTATCGAAGCGATGTTGAATTCGGCATAGCCGCGACCGGTTTACTCGTCTTCGGCTCGATCGGATCATTGCTCCATTCGTCAGCCGCTGGTGAGAGTCTTTAATTGCGGCTGGTCGGTTACGAGGTAACCGAGTACCTCCAGATGTGGTCCCGTCCACGCTGGGTGTTCGGGTTGGCGTAGAGCAAATGAGTGCATGGCCCTGAACGACCAAAGGTGGTGGGAGACCGCTGCATCTCGATTCCTGACCAGAGATGTAGCACGGTCCTCGGCCGGGTTATTCTCAGCAAACTGAGCTGACGTCGGAGATCTTGTCCTCAGCTCAGTGAGCTGAGGACAGAGGTGGTTGAAGCGAATCTCTGATCTATTGGGTCCGGCAGAGGTTCAACGTCGCCCCGAATAGGCGTACTCTCTTGGACCGTAGGATCCGGAGATGGATCGGACTCGATGGTGGGCGCTTGTATCGTCCGCTGCCGCTCCAGTGTTGCTCGTGGGCGGGTGGACAATTGCCGCTGCACAACAACCACCCGGCTACAACCCGATCCGCGACACGATCAGCTCGCTTGCTGCAACCAGCACGCCCTATCGATGGGTGATGACTGCGGCGCTGGCTGGCGTGGGAATCTGCTACCTGGTAACCGCCATCGGACTGGGCACAGCTCACCGGATGGGTCGATTGGTGCTTGCGCTAGGCGGTCTAGGCACTCTGTGTGTGGCTGCCTTTCCGCAACCGAAAATCGGGAACTCCGTTTCGCACACCGTTGCCGCAACTGTGGCCTTCTCAGCACTGGCTCTATGGCCGGTGTTCGCAGGAGGTCGGGGTTCCCAGCCAGCGCTGCTGAGATTTCCTGCCTCCTTGGCAGCTACGGCCGCAATGGTTGGGCTGGTCCTGTGGTTCGTCGCTGAGCTCCACGGCAGCCATCGAGGTCTGGCCGAACGCACCGCAGCGGGAGCGGAATCCTTATGGCCGCTGGCCGTCGTGATCTCTGTCGAGCTCTGGACACGGCGGACGGTGCACTCACGTAGTTCAGGCAGCGCCGCAATCAGTCGGCCCGAGATCTGAACCGGCAGGCGAATCGCCTAGATGGCCCGACTCCTCGTCTTTGGGGTTGTTCTCAGCTCAGCGAGCTGAGAACAATCAGTCCAGCTTTAGCCTCTGAAACTGACACTCGATGGCACTACCCACGAGCTCGTCTATTGGCTCACCCTCAATGCCTGAGTCCGTCCCGGTAAATGCATACCCTGACCCGTCGATCTCAGCTGCATGAGTTGAGGAATGGGCGCACCTCTGCGGCATGGGCTGAGGCCGACTCACCCTCAGCCCATGCCGCGTTGAAATTCGGCGACACATGAGATTGGCTCAGTGCATCGGCAACTCGACAAGGTTACGTAGCACGAGGGCGTTGCGTGCTTGGATCAGTCGCCCACCTTCGTCGAGCCGACCGACTTCTATCGCCGAGAACCCAAGGCGCTCGGCGAGCTGCGCAACGGTAGTGCTTGCACTTTCGGAATTGCTCGAGACGAATATGACCTGTTTCCCCCGTTCGCCTGAGCGATCACGTCCCAGCACATTTGCCGGCAGCTGATTAAATGCCTTGACGGTGTCAGCGCCTCGAAACGCATCGGCAACGATCTCAGTGGACAAGCGTCCGGCCAACAACTCTTCGGAGTTCGGGAGCATGAAGGCATTCGTGACGTCAACGATTGTCTTCCCGCTCCAGTCCGGTCGAGATCGAGCTAAGGACTCAACGGCGAGGAATGGGATGGCCACGATGATCAGGTCAGCCCGAAGGGCCTCGTCAAGCTCGACCGCCCGGACCGTCGGACTCACTTCGGCCGCCAACTCGCGGAACGAATCAGGGCCCCGGGTATTGGCGACAACCGCCTCCACCTTGCTGCGGGCAAAGACGTGGGCGAGAGCGGATCCCACGTTGCCGGTACCGATGATCGAGGTGCTCATGTCGAGACTCCCTTTGCGCTAGTTGACAGTGCTTGCGACGAGCAGCGGACCTGGTGAAGGTCAGCTGCTCGTGCGCCGTTATGCCGCGTCCGGCACCCGCAACACCGCTTGGATCTCAAGGTTGATGGAGATCTTGTCGCTCAACATGACCCCGTCGCTGCCGGGGATCGGTCCGTTGAACGAGACGCCGAAGTCGCCGCGGTTGATCTCGGTTGTCGTGCTGAACCCAGTGCGAGTCCCACCAAGGTGGTCGGGCGTGAAGCCATTCACCTCGACCCTCAGCGTCACGGGCTTCGTCACCCCGTGGATCGTCAGCTCCCCATCGACGAGGTAGTCACCACCGTCGGTCCGAACCTCGGTCGAGCTGAAGGAGATCTGAGGGAACTTGTCGGCGTCGAGGAAGTCGGCCGAGCGGACATGTGCGTCACGATCAGCGTTGTTCGTGTCGATCGAAGCGGTGTCGATGGTCACTTGGACCGAAGACTGAGCCGGGTCCTCTGCCGTCACGATGGTGCCCTCGAATGTGTCGAATCGGCCGCGCACCTTGCTCACCACAAGGTGGCGGATCTGGAACGAGACCTCGGAGTGGATTGGGTCGATGTCCCATGTGCCGGCGATGTAGCCGGTCGGGGTGGGGATGGTTGAGGTGGTCGTCATGGCGCCTCCGTATGGATTCGGACTGGGTAGTAATTGAAACTTAAACTAATCCCAGATAGTTGAAATGTCAACTACAGCTCCCTCGACTGATACCCTTTCTTCTCATGAGCGAGACTCGGTGGCTTGACCAGGACGAGCAGAAGGTCTGGCGCACGTTTATGTTCGCCAGCAAGAGGCTCTTCGAGCAGTTCGACCAGGACCTCCGGCGCGGGGCGGCGATGCCCACGACGCACTACGAGGTTCTGGCCCGACTTTCGGAAGCTCCGGAGCGGCGATTGCGGATGAGCCAATTAGCCGAGCTATCGCAGTCCTCTCGAAGCCATCTGTCCCACACGATCGCCAGCCTCCAACGCGTCGGATGGGTCGATCGTGAGTCGTGTTCTACAGATCGACGAGGGGCCTTCGCGGTGCTGACTGACTCCGGCTTCTCCGCCCTGGAGAGCGCATCGCATGTCCATGTCGAAAGCGTCCGCAGGCACCTGTTCGACCAGATCGATGGCAGCCAAGTCGAGCAGCTCCAGGCGATCTTCGAGCAACTGCTCCAACACCTTGTGGCACTGCAGGAAAAGTCGTCCACCGCATCAACGCTCCCAATTGATCCCGTTCCCGGATCCACATTGGCTGCTCTCGCTGCATCCGACTAACTGTCCTGGGCCCCGGTCGACCTCGTCGTTACAATCGAAATGTCGCGCTCAGGGGCTGCGGACCGCGCATTGCTTGGATCGTGAACTGAGCGACTGAGCAGCCCCGACCGGCGCCGGACAATTGGTCAAACTGAGGGAGTAGGCGGATTGCAGCTTCGCGTCCATGGTCTACCCACTCAAGCCGGTGCCACGGTGACGTAGTCCACGACTCAGAGCGCCTTGGCTCCCAGGGCGATGTCGAAGCCGGCGCCGTTGCGGGCCACGCCCACGAGGAGGATGCCGGCCCATTCAAGGACGTGAGTCATTTCGAGCCCTCCTGCGTCGAGTGGCCGCATGTCCAAGGTCTCCAGAAATGTCGCGACGCTTGCCTTTGCCTTCGTGCTGTTGCCGGCGAAGAACACGTCCACGGGCTTGCCTTCAGCCAGAACGCCCTGAAGGATCGTATTGAATGCTTTCACGACGTGCGTGCCAGCGGGGGCAGCAGCGGCAATGCGCTGGGACATCGAGTCGCCTGCCGAGGTGATGAGTCCGGTCGCGTCATCGTTGAACGGGTTGGTGATGTCAACGAGGACCTTTCCGGACAGTGCATCGCCGTAGTGCGCGACTACGTCAACCGCTCCTTGGTACAGGACCGCGATGATGACAATGTCACCCGCCGGCGTGGCGCCGTACGTGCCGACTGTGGCTCCGTTGCCGATCTGGTCGGCAAGCGCCTGAGCTTTGGTGGTGCTGCGGCTCATGATCTCGATGGTGTGTCCGTGCTCAGTCGCCCGGGTGCCGATGGCGGTGGCCATGTTGCCCGAGCCGATGATGCTGATGATGGTCATAATTTCATCTTCCTTCGGGGTGTCTGGATTGGTTGGTCGTAAGGGTCTTCGTGCGTGACTACCAAGCGTGGCTAAGCGCTCGCCCCGCCGGCTGTCCGCTCAGATCACTGTGGTGCCACCGTCGGCAACCAGCTCCATGCCATTGACGTAGCTCGAATCGTCCGAGGCGAGGAACAATGCGACCGAGGCGATTTCCTCAGGGCGGCCCATCACTCGCCTCGGAATCACGGATTCGAATTGCACCTTCATCTCCGGGGACATCACCTCCTCCAGCATTGGCGAGGCGACCTGCCCGGGGGTCAGCACGTTCACCCGGATCTTCCTGTCTCTCAGCTCCGCCACCCACACTCGTGCGTAGGCGGGCAGCACAGCCTTGCTGGCCGCGTACACGCTCCAATCGGGGTAACCCCTGAGTGACGCGTTCGACCCGGTCATGAAGATCGAGCCTCCATCGTTGAACAGCGGCAGCGCCTTCTGGACCGTGAACAGCGTGCCGCGCGCATTCAGCGAGAAGGCGGCATCGAACTGCTCCTCGGTGATCTCGCCGAGCGTGGCCTGCTCGCCTATGCCGGCACTGGCCCACAACACGTCGATCGCGCCCTTTTCCTGCTTGACCGTCTCGAACAAAAGGTCCAGATCGTCGAGGTCGGCCGAATCGGCCTGCACGCCGGTCACATTCCGGCCGATCAGCCCGACGGCTTCGTCCAGGGCGTCTTTCCGCCGTCCCGAAATGAAGACGTGAGCTCCTTCGTCTACGAACAACTTGGCCCCAGCCAGCGCCATACCGCTTGTTGCGCCTGTGATGACCGCAACCTTGCCGTCGAGCTTTCCCATGAGTACTCCGTTCACGTCCACTGTCGATGTTATGTACACCGATCTGGTTGCTTAACGTACCAGGGAACGTGAGTTATGTACACCGGTCGGTACCCACCTGGGCTACGCTGGGTAAATGACGGAGTTGGAGAAGGGGCCGCGAGGACTGCGCCGGGGCAGAGGAGCGAGGGAGCGCATCCTCAGCGCTTCACAGCAGCTGTTCCGCGACCAAGGCATCAACCGCACCGGCATCGACCAGATCTGCACGGTGGCCGAAGTGTCCAAGCACACGCTGTACCAGCACTTCACCGGCAAGGACCAGCTGATCGCCGAGTGTCTACGCCGCTTCGATCCCGACGTGCTGCCTGAAGTGTTCGAGCGTTCCGACCTCACACCCCGCCAGCGACTCCTCGCCACCTTTGACGTGCACTCGCCCCTGTGCCCGTTCATCGCAGCCTCGGTCGAAATCCCCGACCCGGCCCACGCGGCACGCGTCTACGCCCGCAACTACAAGAATGCCTTTGCGGCGCGGCTCACCGAAACGGCTCGCGAGGCCGGCGCCATCCACCCCGAACAGCTCGGCGAACAACTGGCCTTGCTGCTGGACGGTGCCTCGGCCCGCAGCCGAGTCCTGAACACCGATACCCTCGCCACCGCAGCCGCCATGGCGGCCGTCCTCGTCGATAACGACATTCCTAAGGCAGCGGGACCGGCCGGACCAAATGCTGTTGAGCAGTCAAATGCTGTCGAGCAGTATGGCCAAGATCAGAACGACGCTGCCGGGGCGGCGGCTCACTGATATGAACAACCGAGAGAGAACGCAATGAGCGTGGAGAATGCGAACCCCGAGAGAGCGGACGGGGGAACGTCGGAGATTCCGACGGTCCTTTACTAGAGCGCAACTACGTTGGAAGGTCCCAGGTAAGTTCGCAGGGACGAAATTTTGGCGTCTTCGTCGAAGGTCATAACGTCGATGACGTCTACACGCTGGCCGGAAAAGACGACTTGCACGTGAACGGCTGCCTCTCCGCCGGCCACGTTCAGCGACACTAGGTCGACTCTCTGCTCTCGGCCGTCCCACAGTGAGTGATAGGCACTACGAATCGCTTCAATCCCGCGATGGACGTCGCCGCCGGCTGGACCGAAGATTGCGTCGTCGGCAAAGAGAGCCGCCACTTCGTCAGCGCTCCGGTGTCCCGCAGCACTCCCGTGTCCTGCCAACTCGATATACGACCGGACAACCCGGGTGATCTTCTCTGTGCTCACTTCGGGCGCGTGGTCTGCATCGCGTGCAGAGCTACTGGCGGGGAAGTAGAGGCCGTTGTCAAAATCCGCTAGCAGGCCGGGCTGGGCGGGTTCCCACCCCAGGGTCTGGCGGGTGATGAGGCTGGAGGCCGGGTAACTCTGCGTGACTATGTTGGCGAGGAGCCCGAAGTACCCCGGAACCATCAGTTCGTCCACGGGAATGCTCACCGCGGGCAAGTCCAGGTGGCTGCCAATAGCCTCGGCGATCTCGCGGAGCGCGATGCCTTCGTCCTGAACGGCGTGCCAGTAGCTGCCGGCGGCCCCCTTCTCCAGCGCCAAGCGGAACAAGGAAGCGACATCGCGGGCGTGCACGGCGTTCCAGAGGTTCGCTCCGTCGCCGGGGTAACCGGCGAAGCCCCTCTCTTTCGCCAGCGCGATCAGGATGGGGAGGAAGCCGGCCCGATCGGTCGTGCTGTGCGCGATAAGGGCGATCCGCACGACCGAAGAGCGCACCCCCCGCTCGGCGAGGTCGATTACGGCCGTTTCCACCTCGTTGCGAACCCGCAGGGTGCCTTTGTGCTCATCGCCGACGGGAAGGGCCGGGTCCTCCTCAGTGGCCGGACGGCCCATATGTCCGGACGAGCCAATGCTCCCCGCCACGACGAGTGGCTTTCCGGTTCCCGCGAGAGCCTCGCCGTAGGCGAACATGACCGGGAGCTCCGCGGCGGTCACGGCGTCCATCCCGCCAAACGGAAGCAGATCCTGCCTATGCGCCACGTGGATGACACCGTCAGCGTCTGCAGCCGCCTCCATCAGCCCTTCAAGGTCCTCAAGGTCGCCGCGACGCACCTTCGCGCCGAGCGCGGAGATCGCCACCGCAGCCGTGTCCGACCGGGCCAAGCCGGTGACCTCGTGCCCGGCGGCTATGAGCTCGGGGACGATGTAGGAACCGGTATGGCCGGTCCCGCCAGTGACGAATACTCGCATGGCGTACCTCCTAGTGAGTGGTGGGGCGGAGTCGGTGGTGCGGGTGCGCTCAGCCGAGCAGGTCGACGCCGAGGGCGATGTTGAACCCCGCGCCGTGGCCGGCCAGCCCCATCATCAGCAGGCCCGCCCCCTCTAGCCAGTGCGCCATCGCCAGACCGCCGACATCCAACGGGCGCAGCCCAAGACTCTCGATGAACGCCGACACGCTCGCCTTTGCCTGTGCGTCGTCGCCGGCGAAGAACACGTCGAGCGGGCGGTTCGAAGCCAAGACGTGGGCGAAGACGGTGTTGAATGCCTTCACGACGTGGGCGCTCGCCGGCACGGCTTTGGCGATCTCCTGCGCGCCGGAAGAGCCGTCAGGGGTGACAAGCACGATGTCGTCAGCGGCGGTGAAGGTGTTGGAGATATCGATGACCACTTTGCCGGCTAGCGCGTCCCCGTACTGAGTGACGACAGACACGGCGCTGGCGTAGGGAACGGCCAGGACGACGATGTCGCCGGCTGGGGGGGTGCCGAATGTCCCGGCCGTGGCCCCTCCGCCGAGCTCATCGGCCAGGTCCTTGGTCTTGGTCGCGTCACGACCGATGACCTCGATGCTGTGGCCGGCTTGAACAGCTCGGGTGCCGATGGAATGGGCGTAGGTCCCGAGACCGAGGATGCTGATGGTGCTCATGATTGGTACCTTCCTTTTTGTCGATCGGGGTTTGGAATATTCGAGCGCGTCGAATGCCTGCGTTGGCTATGGGCGCGGCGCTATTTCGGGCCTGTCCGACGACGCTCGTGATCCACTGCCAGGCGGAGCCCAGGGATCACCTCCGCGGCGAATCGTTCGACCGTCGGCCGGTCGTCGGTAGCGAGCAGAAAGGTACCGACCCCGTCTTCAACGGCGCTTGGAAGCAGTTGGTCAACCCACTGAGAAGGCGACCCCTCGAGAAACGAACGGGAGGACCCGAAGGTGCCGACGATCGCGGCCATCCGACGAATCTCGGCGGGATCACGACCGACCTCGGTTGCAGCCTCGTCGATCACCCTGCTGGCCGCTTGCCATTCGCTACGGGACTGATTCTGTCCAAGGGAGGCCGTCCACCCATCGGCCTTTCGACCGACAAGTCCGAGCATGCGCGGCTTCAACGCGCCAATCCAGATGGGCAGCGGATGACTCGGACGAGGACCTCGTTGCATTCCGGCTACCGAGTGAACCGCTCCGCGGTAGTCCAGCAGAGTGGCGTCATCAGCAGTCCAGGCACCGCGAATGATGTCGACGGCCTCCTCCAGCGCGGTGGTGGCTTGCGCTGGGTTGAGACGCCGTCCTCCGACGGACTCGATTGCATCCCAGAAGAACCCGGCGCCCAGTCCGAGTTCGAAGCGGCCGTCGCTGAGCAGATCAAGGGTGGCCGCAGTATTCGCAACAATGACTGGGGACCGCAACGCCATGTTGAGCACATTGGACACGACCCGGATCCGGTCGGTCTTGGCCGCTACCCAGCTCATGAGCGTGACCGTGTCGAGATAGCCGCCTTGGTAGGGGTGGTCCTGGAAGGCGACCACGTCGTAGCCCCATCGTTCGCTTTGCGCGGCCAGATCAATGGCGTAGGTCGGTGGTGCGCTCTTCGGTTCGGGAAAACTGGCGAACTCGAGGCGGTGTCCGAAGTCTGACATTTCAGACCCGCGCCATGAGGACGATTCGGGGGAGGGGCACGGAGTTAGATTAACAGATGCGTGCACACGCATGCAACCGTGCAAGCATCTAGATTGGACCTGGGTATATTGGTGGGCGTGAAAGCACCTGCGTCCAACCCGAAGATTCTTTCCGAAGATCAGGTCAAGGCCTGGTTCTCGCTCCTCTTTGCCCACGCCACAATCACCGGGCGGATGGACGCCGTGCTTTTGGAGCAGCACAAGCTCTCCTTCAGCGCTTTCGAGATCCTCTGCTGGCTCCTGGAGACGGAGCCCCAGTCAATCCGAGCCCTATCCGGCGAACTGGTCAGCGTTAGCCCAACGAGAGCATCACGGTTGGTCCAGGACCTCATCGACGCCGGGCATCTCCAACGCGGCGCCGACCAAGGCGACGGACGGGTGTCGCTCATCAGCTTCACTGAGAGCGGACGGCACTTTGCTCAAACGGCCAAGCGGAGCTTCGAGGAGTCGGTCAAGAAGTACTTCGTCGACCCTCTCGATGACGACGACATCGCTGCCCTCACGCGCATATGGACCAAGCTCGAACACGGAGGAGGCCAGGACTGAAGCAGTAGCGACGGGGCTCCTGCGCCGGACTCGCGTGACGCTCGTAGAAGCGCTACTGGCGCCCGATTCGGGTGCAGCGACGGGTGCAAGAGCCCACGCACCGTCAGCCATTCATTGCCCCTTGCGACGGGCTCTCACTTAACCATCGCTGCCGACACTTCGGGTATTCGCTCGATCCTCGGATCACGGCCGCCCGAACCCATGGGGGCAAGCATGACCCCCACTCCCGCGTCAAGGAGTTCCTGGAGAAAGGTGGTTCGAGACGCGAGCGGCACTGTCCGTGAGCGCTCAGCCCGTTGGCGGCTGGCAATCGCCGTTACCGTCAGCTGTACCAGTAGGTCCAGTCGAATCTGGAAGCGATGGCGAGTCAGGCCCGGCAGGCTCCGAGCGAGCAATCGGGAGGCTGCCAGAAAACTCTGAGCTGGCTGCTGGTCGAGTTTCACGATGTCGATCGTCACCGGTGACTCAGTCGCAATGCGAGCGAGGAATCCAACAAAATAGTCGCCTCGTTCCAGGACCTCGACCAGGGGGGTCATGATCACGCGGACCAACGCCTCAGGCTCCCACCACTCCGCCGCGGGCGTCCGAAGTTGCCTCGGCGAGCAATTCAGCTGCGCCGGGCATGAAGTGATGGAGAGCGTCGAGCGATTATGGCGTCAACGAGGTGCTGCTTGTCCCCGAAGTAGTAGTGAGCCACACCGGTGTTCCGTGAACCCGCGGCCTTCCCGATCTCTCGGAGCGACACACCGTCGATGCCGCGTTCGGCGAAGAGTCGCTCGGCTACATCGAGAACAGCGTCGGCGGTCGACGAGTTAGCTAACCGGTTGGGCGCCATCTGTGAACAATCCTTGTTGATTTGACGAGATGAAGCAAGTGCTTCAGACTGCCAATGTGGGCCTCAACCAGCGTGCACACGTCCGGATGACGGGGGAGGAGGTCGGTCAGTATCTAGATGGGCGCCGGACGATGTCGATGGCCACCATCAGCGGTGACGGCGACATTCATCTGGTGGCCATGTGGTACGGCTTCGTAGGTGGGCTCATTGCAGTCGAGACCAAGGCCAAGAGCCAGAAGGTCGTTAACCTCCGGAACGATCCACGGGTGACAGTCATGGTTGAGAGCGGAGAAAGCTACGACCAATTGAGGGGAGTGCAGATCGCTGGTCGGGCGGAGGTTCGAGAGGACAACGACAGCATGTTTGAGCTCGGAGTCTCGATATTCACTCGCTACCAAGCTCCGTACACCCCGGAGCTGAAGCCGATGGTCGAACAGTTGATCCACAATCGGGTTGCCGTGATCGTCCACCCACTGAAAGTCGTCAGCTGGGATCACACAAAGCTTGGACTTCCGGATATGTCGCCGGGGCCTTGATGCTCCTCCCCTTGACGGGTGCGCGTGTCCTCAACGCGTCGGCTGGGCTTTCGGGTGCCTACTGCGCAAAGCTCTTGACCGATCTCGGTGCAGAGACGGTATTTCTTGATGCGCCGCACAGAATCGGTGCGGAGGAGCTCACCGCCTACCTCCGGACCAGCCAATTCGCTGCGGACCAAGCGCCACTTGGGGCCGACATTGTTATCGACGACCGACTGGATCGGGACTGGCAGGCCCCGGTGCTCGTTCGGGTGACGTCTTTGGGTGGAGGTGGGCCCGACTCGGATATGGATCTTCCTGAACCGGTCCTCCAGGCACGCAGCGGATCCATGGCTGGCCACGGTCATGCCTGGCTCCCTCCCCTACGGGTCGGCGGTCGACTCGGAGAGTGGACGTCCGGAGCGTTCGCGGCTCTGGGGGCGATCACGGCGTGGCACCGCCGGAGTCCCGGTGAGAGCGAGATCGTAGACGTATCGATGCTCGAGGCCATGCAGCTGACTCTTCTAGCCGCCCCCACGCTCAGCGCAACCTTTCCGGGCGGCGGCAAACGAGAGCGCGGTCTGATCATGCTTCCATCGGTGCACCCGTGCATCGATGGCTGGGTGGGAATCTCCACGTTCAGCCCACAGCAGTGGCTGGCTCTGCTCAGTGTCGTTGGCCGAGACGATCTGGCCAGTGACGTCGAGCTGTTCATGCCCATTGCCAGGGAGCGTCGGCGGGACGAGGTGGTTGGCTTCATTGAAGCCTTCACATCTGTCCGATCGGTCGACGACGTCGTGGCCGCCTTCGTCTCGGTTCGGGTACCGGCTGTTGCTGTGGGTGAACCGCGATCCCTCTTGGACCTCGAACAAGCAACAGCTCGGGGTCTATTCGTCCAACAGCCCAATGCTGGGTTCGTACGGCCCCGCGCTCCATTCCGATTTAGCGAATATGCCGAACGGCCGTTGACGCCAGCCTCCGAGTTCTCGGAGTGGTCGAAGGATGCCGCTCCACCATCGTCGGGCCGGCCCTTGGAGGGCCTCCGAGTGGTGGACTTCACCCAGTTCTGGGCTGGACCCTATGCCACGGCGTGGCTCGCTGCGATGGGGGCCGAGGTAATCAAGATCGAGAACCCCCATCGCCCCGACGCTCTGCGCATGTCGGGGTTTGTCCCGCCAAAAGACCCGAGGATTTCTCGAGGCCGGTCC
The DNA here is from genome assembly GCA_963817985.1 of uncultured Acidimicrobiaceae bacterium. Classification (GTDB taxonomy): domain Bacteria; phylum Actinomycetota; class Acidimicrobiia; order Acidimicrobiales; family RAAP-2; genus Bog-756. Next base: position 20,054 of record CAWFQI010000001.1, read on the forward strand.
GCTGTTCCATCTGACCAATCTCGGTAAGAAGAGCGTTCTCATAGATTTGGCAACCGAGGCGGGCAAGGCCAAGGCTGCTGAGTTGATCAAATCGTGCGATGTCGTCGCCGAGAACTTCACGCCACGAGTCATGGACCGATTCGGTTTCGATTGGGAGGGCGTCCATCGGCTCAACCCATCCGCCGTCTACCTTCGGGTGCCGGCGTTCGGTCTCAGCGGACCCTTGCGCGATCAGCCAGGGTTTGCCACGACCATGGAACAACTCACCGGCCTCGCATCGCTTACTGGCTTCGCCGACGCCGAGCCCGTCGTGCCGGGCGGCATCATCGACCCGCTGACAGGTATTCATGGCGCACTGGCGGTAGTTGCAGCCTTGGAGCACCAGTCGGGGACCCTCGTGGAGGTTGCCATGCTGGACGTGGCTGCGGCGGTCACGGTCGAGTACACCGCAGGTGCTACGCCCTGCGTCCGATCTGGGGGTAGCGGGACCTTCCTCTGTCAGGACGGGGAGTGGATCTGCCTTGACGAGAAGAGCGATCCTTTGGAGCCGGAAGACCGCTACGAATGGTGCCGCAGCCGAGCGTCCCGGGATGCGGTGCACGAACTAATGGCCTCGGGTACTCCTGCTGCGGTCGTGGTCCCGGGCCACGCGGCACTCGACGATCCACAAATGACCGCCCGCCGTTTCTTCACGCCTCTCACTCATTCCCTGCTCGGTCAACACGACTTTCCGGGGTTTCCAATGACGATGAGCAGAGGTCCACGATGGTGGTGGAGTGTGCCGGCCCCCCTGTTTGGCGAACATTCGGATGAGTACGGCTGACTAGTGGGATTAATCCCACTAGCCATGACGGGATTGCGTCGATTGAGGCGTTGACCAACACGGGTCCACCCGAGCAGGATCGATTCTCCACACGTTAGTTCTGTCGCCGGTCAAGGTTCGAGTGGCTGCACTCAGCCATTAGAGCTGAGCGTGAGCGATCTCAGCTGCGTCGGCTATCTCGCCAGGAGCGCCGACCGAAATAGTTTGGGCGACAAGGCTCGTTCAGAGGTCTGCGGTCAAGCGACCCTGCGGCGGCTCCGGCCAGCCGACGGCTTATCGCCGCTACCGCGTACCGCAGTTGTCGTTTTGGGAGTGGTGCCTCTCCCGTTAGCGGGCTTGGACGCCGTGCGCCGAGTTGTGGTCGCAGCCCGCTTCGCCTGGGCCTTGGTGCTTTTTTCTGCCCCGGACGCAGTGCGAACGGTCGTAGTGAGGGCGCGCTTGGCGGTGCTCTTAGTGTTGCCGTTGCCCTGGCGTGCGGCGGTAATAGTGCTCTTGGCCCCAGCTTTCGCCCCCTTGGCTGTCTTGACGGCACCACGGGAGACGGTACGGGCAGTGTCCTTCGCTCCCGATGTAGCGGCGGAGGAAGCCCCGTTCGTTCTGCGGGTAGTTCTCTTGACGGTGGCCTTACCCTCACGTTTGGCCGCCTGCGTCTTCTCGATGACTACCTCGGCAGCGTTATCGATGCTGCCTCGCACCTTGGCAGCTGTCTTGCGGGCAGCCTTGCTACCCGTCGGTCGTGCAGCCGGCCTCTTGCCGCCCAACACCCTGGCGATTAGGTCGTTCGCGGCGGAAACACTGCCCTGGGCGACCCCACTCACACTGTCGCTAACGCGGTCGGCGATACCAGAGGCGGCACCAACCACGAGGTTGCCAGGGGGAACGTCGGAGGTGGCGGGGTGCGGGTGTGTTGGCGCCGTGTCCTTGGCAGCCGTCAACGCTTCGCCGAGCTCGTTCAACGCCTTACGCCCGAGCTCGGCTCGCACCTTCGGGAAGTACTCCCCTTCTTCTTCCCCACGTGGTGACGCACGTTCTCTATCAGCACCGTGACTTTCGCGTCGAAGCGCTCCTCCTCAGGAGACATCGAAGCGAATTCGTTCAGCACCCACTTCACGATGTGGTGCTCTTCGAGGCTCTCGAGGACGATGTCCTCGGTAGCTGGCACCGTGGCTCGGGTGACGGGGTAGAAGAGCTGCTCTTCGATCGCTGCATGTACCGAGAGCTCCTCGACGATGCTGTCTACGATTGCCCGTTTTGTCGTGTAGGCCCTGTCGCCAGCCTTTTCGAAGCGTTTGAAGAGCTTCTCGACGCTCTTGTGATCTTCTTTTAGCAGAGTAATTGCGTCCATGAAAGGGCTATACCCAGCCGTCTCCCATGTAGTCGCCGTTCTGTCACCACTCGCGGGGAGCTTGACGTAAGGCCGCACGCGCTCCTCTTCGAGGCCTGACTGCGGCCCAGCTCGACTATGACGGCGATGTTGGCCACGCGTGACGAGAAACGATGGTGCTCAGCCTGGCGAGCTGAGAACAACCAATCCATCGCAACCTCTAAGGCTGCGTTCGAGCGCCGGGGAATCGTTACCGACCGCCCCACCCGTGCGTTAGGTGGCACCAGTGGTTCGACCATCACCACCGGAGACCGTGAGAAGGATGGAGCTTCCTCGCGGCGCCAGTGAACCCGCCACAGGCTCAACCTAATCACAAAGCCAACAACGTGACCGGATTGCTCATGCTCGAACACTGGCACGAATCCGCAGTTTGCGAACCATCGTCCGTGCCTTCTCTTGGCGCACCCCCACCGTGGATCGTCACGCTCGACGTCTCCAACTCCGTTGACTCGCTCGGTGTCTCATTGGCCGCCGCCCGCTGGTCAGGACTTGACTACCGGCACGTATTCGGACGCGCAACGCCGGTCTTTCGCAATCCGGGATTTTCAGGTCTCGATGCAATCGGAGAGGGTAGGCGGTGCAACGAAGGCTGGGGACCGGCCAGTCAGAAGACGGTCTGTAAAGGAACGACTGGTGTACCTATTCACCCGGCGGTTTCAACCAGTGAGCGCAACGAACTCGGCGAACTTCTCTGATGGTGTCATGAATCCGAGTGTGGCGCGAGGTCTTCCGTTGAGACTGCGTTGAATGCGTCTCAGATCTGCGGCGCGAATGCTCCGAGAGGTCCGTTCCCTTGGGCATGTATTGGCGAAGGAGCCCATTGGTGTTCTCGTTGGAACCTCGTTGCCAGGGCGAGCGTGGATCGCAGAAGTAGACCTGGATCCCGGTGTCGACCGTGAAGCCGGCGTGTCGGTGCATCTCTTTGCCCTGATCCCAGGTGATGGTCTGGAACAGCTCGCTTGGGCAGCTTGCGCGACCGCCCGACGCATCGCCTCGTCCACGTGCATCGGAAAACGTCCATCGGGCAGGTGCAACAGCATCACGTAGCGAGTCGAGCGCTCAACCAAGGTGCCCACGGCGGAGTCGCCGTTCTTGCCAATGATCAGGTCGCCTTCCCAATGCCCTGGGACGGCCCGGTCCTCGATCTCTTGGGGCCGCTCGCTGATCATGACCATCCCTGGAATCCGCCCTCGGGTCTCGATTCGGCCTTGGGGGCGACGCTGGGCCCGTCCCACTACGCAGGCAGCGGGTCAGCTCGCGACGTAGCTCGCCCCGACCCTGGACGAACAACGACTGGTAGATCGTCTCGTGGCTCACCTGCATCATCGGATCGTCAGGGAACTCGAGACGCAGTCGCGCCGCGATCTCCTGGGGACTCCACAGCTTTTCGAGCCACGCCGTGACCTGGACCTTGAGCTGGGAATGATCCAGTTTGGCCCTCTTTGGCCGTCGGGCAGCCTGTCGGGCTCGACAGTGCCCACGCCAGGCCCCGTAGTTGGCGATTCCGCCGTTGGCCGCGACCTCCCGGGTGACCGTCGAGGGGGCCCGATCGAGCTGGCGAGCAATCCGATCGACATCGACTCGCCGCGCGACAGGCCCACCAAGATGTCCTCACGCTCCTCGGCGCTCAGTCGACCAGGAGCAGGACTCCGTTCGTCGATCTTGCCCGGTCGGAACCTGAGTGCCGCTCAACGTCACGGCAACTGAGCCCATCGAAACCCCCAGATCACGTTCGATCTGTCGATAGCTAAAGCCCTTGGATCGAAGGCGATGGACCATCTGCTTCTGCTCTACTGCGTCATCTGGATCTTCACTGGCACTCTCCTCGGTCAGGGCAACAGAGCGTTGCCTGTCCCGCTGATTCGTTGCAGTGACCCCTTGAAACCGCCCCCTCAATGCAAACCATGAATCCGCGCACGTGAGCTCAGCCGAGTTCTTCAATGACAAGTGATGCGTTGACGTTCGCTTGAGTCCCTCCGACGTTGGAGGCCAGCCCGACAGCTGATGCGGAGGAATGATTTACTAACGTCAACACATCTCCGACGGCAAGACTCACTATTGCCTGACCGCCGTTCTGCTGGGTTCCTGCTCCGGAACCATACGTCGTCCCAGCAGCTGGAATCCCATTGACAAACAGCGAGACTTGACTGAGCTGTGTTCCAGAGACTGAGAAGTTGACGAGATAGGTGCTCGTCGATCCGACCGTGATCGATGCCGACCCCGTTGTGTGGGTGAAGCCTGAAAGCGGGCCGTTGCTATCAAAGAGTACTGCTCCCTCCACGGGCACAGTCTGCGCTCCAAGGTTGTAGATGTACCCGTAGTCCGGCTGCCCCGCCGGCCCCTGAGGTCCGATTGCTCCAGGGGATCCAGGTGGGCCCGTTGTGCCAGTTGCGCCAGTCGGTCCCGCGACGCCGGTCGCACCCGCCGGGCCAGTACTGCCGGTTGCCCCAGACGGTCCCGGTGGTCCTGTCGCGCCGGTTGCCCCGGTACCTCCCGTTGCTCCTGGTACTCCGGCTGGGCCGGTCAGGCCGAGAAGCCCCATAAGTCCTTGCGGGCCGGCTGGCCCGGCAGGACCTGTTGCCCCTGGCGACCCTGCAGTACCTTCTTGCTGCACACTCGACCCGGCCACTACCGGGGAGGACGTACCCGTGGCACCTTGGGAGCCATAGAACGCCGCGTCACCGAATGCGAAGACGCCACCGTCTTCGGCAAATAGCCAGTAGCCCCTGCCGTCGGGGGTGGAGGAGATGCCTACGATCGTCTTGTTGAGATGGTGTCCGACCATGTCTCCGTAGTTGGTTGCGCCGCCGTAGGCGTAGACCTGTCCAGCCGAGGTAACGAGCCAGTAGCCCGACCCCAAACTTGGCGAGGCCGTTTGCGCCACGTCCTGTACTGCGAGGGTCACCCCTCTGGATGTTGCCGATCCACGACCGGATACCACCGTATCGCAAGGACAAGGAGTGTGACGGCGGCCTCAAGGCCGCGGCAAATCGGGCTGCCAAACGGGGGTATTTCTTCGCACGTAGAGAACCAACCTTTGAGTTGGTCATGAAGCCCGGCTCTCCACGGCCCCGAACCCGACGACCGCTTGGCCACCCATCGTCCATCCGCGCGCCGGGCACGTCAGGCCAGTGTGATCTCCATAACCACTGGCGAGTCTCATGCCCATGTCGTCCTTGGCCTCTTAGTATCCAATGCCTACGTCGGCGCGACGAGAAACCCGCGATAGTGGGCTCCGCCCTAATGTTCAGTAGGGCGCACGAATACGCCGGTCTTTGCTCTGCGGCTGCCCTGGAAGCCGGATTCGTTGAAGCAAAGCTTCGGGCGCCGCACCAGCTCGCTGCGAAGAGGCTGACTGCGAAGCCCAATCCCACTCAGTCCAGGTGGGAGACCGTTAGCGTCGCCCACTTCGCCTCGCCACGACCGAGGTCCACCAAAGGGCCACACTTGACGCACATGGATACCATCGGGGTTCGAGAGCTTCAGCAACATGCATCCTCGGCACTCCGACGCGTGGAGCACCGCGAAACGCTCGGGGTGACTGACGAGGCAGGTTGGTCGCCATCTTGACTCCACCTTCGGCTGCGTCAGGTGCCGGAGCCCTACTCGCCTCGGGAAGGGTGCAATCGGCACGCCGCACGATGTCAGAACTTCCCGAACCGGTGAAATCACGCGAGTCGACGAGCGACGTGCTCGAAGAGCTCAGATCGGAGCCTTGAGGGATTGGTCTGGTATCTGGACACGTCGGCCTTTCTCAAGCTGGTCGTCGACGAGGCCGAGTCGGCCACGATGCGGTCCTGGTCCTCGGCTCACGATGGTGTGTGGTCCTCGCAACTACTACGTACGGAGGCATACCGGGCAGCCCAGCGCCTTGGGGTCGAGGAGAGATCGATCGATGGCGCACTCGAGACCGTCTCACTGGTACTACCGAGTGTCGCTACCTATGCCTCGGCAGGTCGACTGCGGCCCCAGGGTCTTCGGACACTTGACGCCTTGCATCTGGCTTCCGCACTTGAGATCGGTTCGGACCTGGAAGGCATGGTGGTCTATGACCAGCGATTGAGCGAGGCTGCTCGTGATGCTTCGATCTTGGTTGTGTCGCCAGCGCAAGCACTACCTCAGCTGCTGTAGCTGAGAACACCACAGCCCTGCGTACAGTCGTTGGGGCAATGCGTTGCCGGACTCGACACCGACAAGCAGTATGGGTTGAGACCATTCCGGGAGCACAAACGGGTTGTGAACATCCAATTGACTTTGCCAACCCCCCTACTCGGTGGGACTATCTAGAGTTGTGCCGCAGAACGCAGGTCCTTCCTCAGCTGGCGTAGCGGCTCGGATCGCCGCCCAGTCCTTGGCGAAGCGGGGCCCTGACTACACCGACGAGGTCAGGCGTATTCTCGATGCCGCCTTTTCCGTGATCGGCCAGCGCGGCATCGGATCGAAGGTCCGCGTTGCTGACATTGTCTCTGCAGCGGGAGTATCCAACGACACCTTCTATCGGCACTTCTCCTCGAAGGACGCCCTGATCGTTGCGCTCCTCGAGGACGGAACGGAGCGGTTGGCCAGTTACATCACTCACCAGATGCAGAAAGCGGCCAACCCCGAGGAGAAGGTGCGAAGTTGGGTCGAGGGGATGCTGTCACAGACGGACGAGCGGACAGCAACGATCACGTTGGCCGTGCTGTGGAACGGCATCAGCACGGGGGCCGGTATCTCTGCCGAAAATTACAACGCCAGCGTCCCACTCGGTGCGCTACTCCATGAGGCCTTCACCGCTCTAGGGAGTAATGCCCCCCAGCTGGATGCCTCGCTCGCTGCTCATGCCACCCTCGGCAAGGTCTCGGACCATTTATGGGGCAGAACCCGACCTGAACCGGACGAGATCGAGCACATCACAAGATTCTGTATCGAGGCAGCAAAACCCCGGTAGCAGTCGTGCCAGACCGATCGTGTCTGTCGGGTCGGCGCCCAGAATCTCGGAAGCACGATTCGGCCACACGGAGTCCCGGCGGATCGGGACAAAGGTCAGCGCGCCAAGCCCCGACCGCCGAACGCGTGGGTCAGGAATGGCATTCTGATATATTGGAATTGTATTCTTGAGAGCGGAGTTGGGGGCGGAGGCTCGCCACCGGGGAAGACAAACCATTGGGGGAAGCGATGAAACGCAGGGTTCGAATTGGGGTGGGCGCAGTGCTGACGGCTGGCCTGCTCCTCACGGCGATCACCATGACCGCGAGCCAGGCCGGTGCCGCCGCGGTCCGCGGCTTCGACGGCAAGACGATCAGTATCGGTGGCATCTGGGCCCCGCAGAACTTCTCCGGTGCCCAGACCGGCGCCCAGGCGTATATCAACCAGGTCAACAAGACCAACTACCTGAAGGGGATCAAGCTCAAGTTTGCCGGCTTCGTTAACGACGGCAATGACCCCGCCACCGCTCTTTCTGGGATACGACAGTTGATCAACCAGTACCAGGTGTTTGCGGTGGTTCCCGATCTCTCGGACGTGAACCCCGGTACGTATATGAAGGCTCAACAGTTGCCCTACGTCGGTGGCGGTTTCGATGGCACGTACTGCTCGACGAAAGTCACCACCACGCTGTGGGGCTTTTCATCGGGCGGCTGTCTGGTGCCGTCGGACCCCCCGGTGATGAGCAACACGTACGGCAAGTACTTCAGCTACGTCAAAGCCAAGACGGGCAGCGCGCACCCGACGGACGCCCTCTTCTCGAGTAACGATCAGTCCGGTGCGACATCGGTCGAGCTGTCCACCGTGTCAGCCAAGGGTGCCGGGTTCAATGTGGTCTACGCCAAGGCCAGCGTTCCCACCACGGCCAGTGATTACACCCCGTACGTCCAGCAGCTCATGACGGCCGACCACGGTAAACAGCCCCAGGCCATCTCCTGTCAGCTGACGGCCCAGTGCATCCCCATGTGGACTGCCCTGAAGAATGCGGGCTACAAGGGATCCTTCTGGAGCCCGCTCGGCCCGATCGCCGCGCTGGCCTCGACGATGGCGGGCACCGTTACCCTCGCCACCTACAACAATGCGCCCAATCCCGGGCTCACCACCATGCAGAACGCAATGAACGCGGTAGTCCCCAACACACAACTGACCGGGTACGCCAATGTTCCCGCCTACTTCGACACCGCCATGTTCGCCAAGGCGGTCCACACGGTGCAGGTGAGAAAGCAGGCCATCACCCCCCAAAATGTGCAGAAGGCCCTCTCCACCATGACGTGGTCGATCCCAGGTCTTGTGGGACCGATCACCTATCCGGCGTCCACGGTGGCTGGAACCCCGTACTGCTCGCAGCTGTTGGCCTACACCGGTGGCACCACTAAGTCGATCTACTCCTACTCGTGCTCCACGAAGCTGTTTAAGGTGACTCCACAATCCGAGAAGGTGGGCTGACCCACGTTCAGTTCGGACACCCTGGGAGGACGGCAGTCACCTGACGACCACTTCTCTTGGGGACCATTGCCCACCGTCAAAGGGAGTCTGCCGTGACCGATGAAGGCGTGTTGGATCCGTGGGTTGCCGAGTGGATCGAGGCGAACCCATTGCGGGCAACGCCGTTCGATGACCTTTCCCCGGAAATGCTTGAACTGGCCCGTGGACCGGTCGGTGAGCCTCCCACCCGGGAGATAGCCCAGGTCAGCGATGAGCTGGTCGGTGACGTACCCATCCGGATCTATCAGAACGAGGGAAAGCCCACCGGACTGGTTGTCTACTTTCATGGCGGTGGTTTCGTCATCGGCAGTATCGGCCTGATGGACAATGTGGCAAGAGAGTTGGCCCACGCTTCAGGAGCGGTGGTCGTGTCAGTGGGGTACCGGCTGGCTCCCGAGCACCCCTATCCGGCCGGTCTCGATGATTGCCAACGGGTAACCGAATGGGCCTTTGCTTCCGCCTCCCGCTTCGACGTCACCGAGCACCAGGTGGCGGTTGCTGGGGAGAGTGCCGGCGGCAATCTAGCGGCGGCCACCTCCCTCCGCCTCCGGGATGCAGGATCCCTGCTGCCGTGCGGGCAGGTATTGATGTATCCGGGAACGGCCGGCCCGCTGGTGCATCCTTCGACGTATCAGTACGACGGTCTCATCATCAGTCGCCAAGCCGGTGAACGCTATTGGGCGGCCTACAGCGGCAGCCGGAACATCGACCAAGACCCGTATGCGGCACCGCTACACGCAGACAGCGTCGCCGGCCTTCCACCAGCACTGGTCGTTCTTGGTGGCTGTGACATGCTCCGGGATGAAGGTCGGGCGTACGCCGCCCGCCTTCGGGACGAAGGCGGGGACGTCGAGGAGGTCTGTTTCGCAGGTCAGCCTCATGGCTTTCTCAACTTCGGATTTCCAGCTGCAGGAGCAGCGTTCGAGCAAATTGGGTCGTGGCTCCGCGCAAACTTCCGCTCGGCCGACTAGCGCCGTCACACCTCCTGCTCAGTTCACGCCACCGTGCAGCCCTTCTTCGGCTGGGCGTTGCCAGCGATTTCTGAGTTGCGATGAGTTTCTCCGGATCTTGTCGACTAGGGGCGTCGACTCCGCTATCCGAAGAGTGCGTCCACCGATTCCGAGTTCCCGACCACGACCAATAGCTGATCTCGGCCCTGAAGAATGTGCTCGGAGACGAGCCCCCCGGCCCTGGCCGATTCGTGAGATCGGATGGCGTCCAGGATGAGGTGGTGGAACAAGGCCGATCGCCGCATCGCCGCATCGTCGTAGTGCCGAAACGCCTGATACACCAGAGGGTGATCGACGGTCTTCACGAGCGTGTGGGTCAGTCGCCGGTTGCCGGCGGCCTCGAGCATCGTCATATGGAATCGGTCGTTCATCCGCAGGATGGTCCGGATCGAGTGGACGTCGTTCGTATCGACCTGGTTGACCGCGTCGGCAAACTCGGCGTCCGCTTCCGTGAGGCGATCGAGCTGTTCAGGGGTGGCCCGGACAGCCGCCAGCTCCGCAGCCAACGACTCCAACCTGGCCCGCACCTCGTAGAGATCCCTGATATCGCCTGTGGTCAGGTCACGTACCGTGGCTCCTCGATTGGGAAGTGACCGGACCAGACCCTCGGAGTCCAGCATCCTGAGCGCCTCACGGATGGGTGTCCGGGAACAGTCGAGGTCCGCTGCTAGCCGGGCCTCCACAAGGCGCTCGCCCGGGTGGTAGTGACCCTCGACGATTCCTCGGCGGATGAGGTCGTACGCATCGCTGGTGTTGTCCCTGGGCACCGGTCGAAGGCTATCGGCCGGCATTCCCGATCCTTGCCTTTCGGTTTGGGCCATCGCCCGCCTTCGGGACGGCATCGTGGGACGCAGACGCCGTCCCGACGGCGTCTGCGGGCAGTCGCTCCGGTACGTCGTTCGCGCTCACGACGTCTGATGATCAGCACCGGCGACCGTCCCGGCAGCAACGAGATCTGACCACTCCGCCTCATCCACACCGGCGTAGGCGGAAAGCACCGCCCGGGTGTCCCCGCCCAGCTCGGGGCCCACCGAGTGGACTCCACCTGGCGTACGGGAGAACTTCGGAACCACGCCCGGCATGGGAACCTCGTAGCCGGCCCGGGAAAGAACACGGATCACCATCTCCCGAGCTTCGTAGTGGGGGTCGGTCACCACGTCGCCGGCGGTGTACACGCGACCGGCGGGAACGCCGTGCCCGGAGAGAAGGTCCAACAGCTCCTGGGTATGGAGTTGGATGGTCCACTGGGCGATCAGGGTGTCGAGCGAGACCATATTGAGCCCACGTGCCTGGTGGTCGGCATATCTCGCATCCTTGGCCAGCTCCGGAGCACCCATGGCCTCGCACAGGCGGCCGAAGACCGAGTCGGCATTGGCGGCGATGAGGATCTCGGAGTGGTCGGCGGTGGGATAGATGTTGGACGGTGCCACTCCGGGTAGCACGCTCCCCGTGCGACTCCTGGAGATTCCCGCCACCTCATAGTCAGCGAGGGTCGACTCCATGAGGGCGGCCACTGCCTCATAGATGGCCACGTCTACCTCCTGGCCCTCGCCGCTGGAGTGGCGTTCGTTGATAGCGGCGAGGGTTCCGACGACGGCGAACAGTCCGGCCAGAGCGTCACCCAGGCTGATCCCCGACCTTGCGGGGGGTCGATCCGGATCGCCGGTGGTGGCCCGGATCCCTCCCATGGCCTCGCCGATCGACCCGAATCCTGCATCCCGGGAGCGCGGTCCGGACTGACCGTATCCGGACACGTGGACGACGATTATCCCTGGATTGCTCTTGCGGAGGTCGTCGTAGCCGAGACCCCACTCGTCGAGTCGCCCAGGTCGGAAGTTCTCGAGGACCACGTCGCAGGATCGAGCGAGTCGCCCGACCAGGGATCGCCCCGCAGCCGTGCGAAGGTCGATGGCCACGGACCGCTTGTTCCGGGCGATCGCCGGCCACCAGAGGCTGTGACCCTGGTGGGTCACACCCCAGGTGCGCATGGGGTCGCCGGTGACGGGGGCCTCTACCTTGATGACCTCGGCTCCGTAGTCGCCGAGAAGTTGACCGGCAAAGGGCCCAGCAATGAAATTCCCGAGCTCGAGGACACGGATCCCCGAGAGTGCGCCTCTGCCACGATCGACTGCCACGGTCAGATTGTATGCAATCGGCACACCATCAGGGCATCCCAGGAGAAAAATGGCTGTCGAATGAGATATATTGCACACACTCGTTCGCCGATCAGGTGATCGCCGCCAGATACCAACCGGGAGATGGGCCATGACCGAGTCTGGAGAGGGCTTCGAGTTCCGTGGGGTCAACCACCTGGCCCTCGTCTCGAGCGATATGGCCCGCACGGTGGACTTCTACACGAATGTGCTGGGCATGCCCCTGGTCAAGACCATCGAGCTCCCGGCCGGAATGGGACAGCACTTCTTCTTCGACTGTGGGGGCGGTGACACCCTGGCCTTCTTCTGGTTTCCAGATGCCACCAAGGCTGCTCCTGGGGTCGCCGGTCCGGCCGGCCGACCCGATCAGGGCAGCCTGACCAGTGCGATCGGTTCCATGAACCATGTGGCGTTCTCCGTACCCCCGGACAAGATCGATGAGTACCGGGACCGGTTGCGGCAGGCAGGGGTCGACTGTACCGACGTGGCCAATCACGATGACAGCGAATGGGGGATCTCGGACGAGATGCACCCTGGGGTCTTCGTGCGGTCGGTCTACTTCCAGGACCCTGATGGCATCCTGCTCGAGTTCGCCTGTTGGACTCGGTCCTTCACTAAGGACGATGTCGCTCATACCCCGGCCGGCGCGGTGCAATCGGTCGAGGCCTGAAGACGTCATGCCCCGGTTGCGTCAGGTCAGCAGGGCCGAGGCCGAGGCGCCGATCGTGACGGTCATGTACGACCTTCTCTTCGAGGACCGGGATCCGGTCTCTGATCCCGGGACGGTCACCGGGTCACCCGGAGACTGGTGGACGGTCTTCGCGCTGGTCCCCGACGTCCTGGAACATGCGGTTCAGGGTTTCGGTCTGTATCAGAGTCCCAACCGCCGACTCTCGCCGATTCTGCGCGAGCTCTCCCAGGCCAGGGCGGGTTGGGCCGCCGGAAGTCAGTTCGTCTTTTCCCAGCACTGCAAGTCACTCCGAGCCCTCGACGTGGATGAAGAAACCATCACCTCGATACCGCACTGGGCCGCTGCGGACTGCTTCGACGCCACCGAGCGCTTGGTCCTCGCCTACACCGACTGCCTCATCTTCGACCGGGGTCGGGTCCCCGACGGGCTGTTCGACGCCCTCAGCCAGGAGCTGGGGGACGAGGAGATCCTCGAGCTCACCTACATCGCCTCGCTCTACCTCCAGCATGCGGTCATGTCGAGGGCGCTGCGGACGGAGTTCGACGATCGGGTCGAGCCGGTGGTCGAGGTCATGGCGGATGACCAGACCGGAGCCGGCAATGTCGGATTGAACATTGCCCTGCCACCGCAGTGAAAAGCCAGACCCGAAGCGTCGATATCGTCGAAGTCTCTCCAAGGGACGGTCTCCAGGACGAGTCGATGGTGCTTCCCGTCGACACCAGGATCGAACTGATTGATCGGGCCGTTGCTGCCGGTCTCCTGCGTATCGAAGTAGCCAGCTTCGTCCGTGCCGACCTGGTCCCCACCATGGCCGACGCCGAGGCGGTGGTGGAGGGAATCAGTCGGGTCCCTGGTCTCCGACTGTCCGGGCTCGTGCTCAACGAACGCGGCCTGGATCGCGCCCTTTCATCATCGATCGACGAGGTCAACGTGGTGGTGGTGGTCACCGAACCGTTCTCCCAGCGCAATCAGGGGATGAGCGTGGACGATGCCCTCGAGATGTGGTCACGCGTAGCCCGGGCTGCACGCAGTGCCGGGATCGGTGTCACGGTCACCGTGGCTGCCTCCTTCGGGTGCCCCTATGAAGGAGTCGTCGACCAGTCGCGGGTGCGGGAACTGGTCAGGAGGGTGGCCGAAGCCGGTCCCACCGAGATCGTCCTCGCCGACACCATCGGATCCGCCGTTCCGACCGAAGTGCAAGCCCTGGTCAGCGGGGTCCGGATGGACACCGGACTTCCTGTCCGGGTGCACCTGCACAACAGCCGCAACACGGGCTATGCAAATGCGGTTGCCGCCATCGATGCCGGAGCTACCGGACTCGATGCCTCCATAGGCGGAATCGGTGGCTGTCCGTTCGCTCCCGGAGCCACCGGCAACATCGCCACCGAGGATGTGGTGCACATGATGGAACGGATGGGGGTGGCGACCGGGGTGAGTCTCGATGGACTTGTGGACACGTCGGACTGGCTGGCAGACGCCTTGGGGCATCCAGTGCCCGGCCAGTTGGCCAAGTCCGGAGTATTCCCAATGCCGGTGGCCGCTCATGGTGGCTGAAGGCGCCGGTGACCCCGGACCACAGTCTGCCGACGACCTGAGTACCGAGTGGTTGACCTCGGTTCTCAGGTCGAGCGGGTTCCTAGACCACGAGGAGGCTGTTCGCTCGTTCGGCACCGAACTGGTGGGAACCGGACAGATGTCGGACACCGTGCGGATCACTCTCGCCACCGATGCAGATGGGAGTGAACGATCGGTCATCGCCAAGTTCTCGTCCACCGACGAAGACAGTCGGTCCACCGGGTTGATGAGCCGGGCCTACGAAGTCGAGGTCGGTTTTTACACCCAGGTGGCGAGCCGCGTTGCTTGCCGCGTCCCCGAGTGCCTGTATGCCGCCTTCGCCCCGGAGAGCGGGTGGTCGATCATCCTGCTCGAAGACATCCCCGACGCCCGAGCGACGACTCAACTCGATGGCTGCTCCCGCTCCGATGCAGAGGCCGCGATAGTGGAGATGGCCAGACTTCATGGACCCTGCTGGGCAGATACTGAGCTGGCCGGCCTGGAATGGCTCAATCGAAGGACGGGGGACGCAGATGAGTTCCTGGCCACCATATTGACCTCGGTGTGGCCCGGATTCCTCGAACGATACGCAGACCGCCTGGACCCGGACCATCTGCGGGTGTGTGAACGGTTCATCACCGGAATCAGACCGTGGCTGGCCAGCATGCCGGCGGGCAACACCGTGGTCCATGGAGACTTCCGACTCGACAATCTGCTCTACCGTTCGGACGACCCCCGCCCCATCGTCGTCGATTGGCAGACCGCATCCTGGGGTTGCGCGGCCGCCGACGTCGTCTATTTCCTCGGCGGAAGCCTCACCGTCGAGGAGCGCCGACGGTGGGAATCCGGACTCATCGAGCGGTACCACCAGGAACTGCAAGAACATGGACGGGTCGACTACGGGTTATCGCAGCTCCGTGCCGACGTGCGGGCGCTCTGCCTGACTGGTCTGATCCTCTCGATCGGAGCGCCCATGCTGGTCAAGCGCACCGAGCGCGGCGATGATCTCTTCGTGACCAGCGTTACCCGGTACGCACAGCAGGCCATCGATCTGGAAGCAGCCGAGACCTGAGAGGTACCAGCCCCCTCCCCAGGTCACTGGGCGGAGGAGCGATCGACCTGCGACTTGATCAGTCCGTTCGGCGGTCGAGTCAGGATTCGTCGACCGTGAGTCAGGTCCGGTGCGACCGAGGGTCCTCTCGATCACGAAGAGAACCGACCCCGTTTCCATCAAAACGGGGTCGGGGACGATCCGATCCGATGCGGCTCATAAGGTAGACCCATGCTCATCATCGCTGGGAATCTGATGGTTGATCCGGGTCACCGGGCGTTGTTTCTTGCCGTCAACGCGGACGTGGTGAGCCAAGCCCGACGGGCGGCTGGCTGCCTTGACTTCGTACAGGCCGCCGACCCGATCGACGACCGGCGGATCAACATCTTTGAGCGGTGGGATGGAGAGGACAGTCTTCTCGCCTTCCGCGGTGCCGGGCAACCTGCGACCGACTCACCACCAATTCTGTCGGCCGATGTGAAGAGGTATGTCATCTCCACGGTCGAGGAGGCCTAGCCCAGGTAAGCACGGGAGACGTGACGGGATCCTCTGGGTAGCCACGGATGAGCCGCATGCCGAGCGCCTTACCCTCACCTCGCAACGACATGTCGTAGATCCGGTGACTTCTGCCGCCCGTAGGGCCGCCGGCCACTACAACCCGAACGTGCCGATCGTCCCGGGCCACAAGCGGCGGCACTCCTCATGGTCAGGCCAGTGGGCCAGGAAGACCGCCGCTCACGCCTTAAGCGGTGCGTACTTCGCCCATGAACGACGTGAAGGCGGGCTCCCACTGCTCGGTCCACAGGGTCTGGACCGGGGGAGGCATACCCGACAGCATCCGGTCCCGTTGGTCGCTGGTGAGTTGCTCGCGGATGAGCCCGAGGGCCAGCCATGGTTTGTCCCCTTGAAACGTCTGCATGGCGTGGGCTGGTAACTGGCCCCATTCTTCAGGACTGACCCACGCGGTGGCGACCGGTAGGACGAAGGTCTCCTCCTCCCCCAGATGGGGTCGGAGCGTCTCGTCGATTTCTTCGAGTAGGCGCATGACCTTCGCAGCCCCTTCCGTCGAGGGAGCCGCCCGCCACTCGGCGATGGCCTCCCGAGCCTCCTGCATCGGGCCGTTCAGGAGGGCGTGCTGAGCGTCGATCCGCTCGAGCATGTCCTTCTCGTTCGGGCAGCGCTCCTCGAGGAGGGGGTAGAGCAGCTCGTCCTCACCTTCGTGGTGGCCATGGAGGAACTCGAGGACGTTCTCGTAGAACGATCCGACCACTTGAGCACGCTCCACGTCGTCCCCGGCGTTGCCGACGAGGGTCGGCGCGTCATCGAGGGCCGTCGTGATTGCCTGGTGAACGGCGAACATGTCTCCGACCTCGGTGGTGAAGTTGCCGGGTTCTGTCATCGTGAGTGATTCCTCTCTGGATCGGTGAGGTCATGGAATGGTCAGGTTCGTGGTGGATGTAGCGACCCGGACCTTGGCTCAGTGGAAGCGGGGATCTCCCGGTGGCAGGACGATCTTCTCGACCACATTGCCGAGGAAGAGCGGAAGCTCGGTAATGGACTGGACGCACGGAGCCACCAGCGGCTTGCCGGGCCGGGGGATGAGGGTGCACACGGGTAGCAGTCCCGTAGTCACCGTGTGCCCGTACAGATCTTTGAACGGCGTCTGGGCCTGGTAGCAGACGGCAAAGGGAACGAACCACTGTCCGGTCGCCGCCTTGTTCTTGAAGGTGACCGTGTAGAGGATGTTGGCATTCAGTCCGGTGTCGGTCACCGTGGTCGCCTGGGGTGCGTGCCGGAATGAATCTCCGCAGGAGAAGCTGGACTGATCGGCTGGGTCCACCGTGGTCAGGATGGTGCCCGAGGTGGAGGTGGAGCTGATTCCGACGGTCTGTTGTGGCGTGGTGACCGAACCGGTACAGCCCGAACCGGTACAGGTGGTCACGGCGTCGGCCACTGTGGCCGACTCCGACGTCGAGTCGGCTCCCCCGCTGGTCGAGGTGATGCTCACGCTGACGGTATAGGCCCCGTGGGCCGCATAGGTGTGGGTGCCGGCTACCGAGAAGCTACCGCCCGAGCCGGTGACGGCTCCGGTGGTCGACGGGGAGCCGTCGCCCCAGTTGATGATGGCCGAGAAGCTGGTGGACGGCGCCGACGGGTTGGTGTCGGTGAAGGTGGCGACGGGTGTGGTGAAGGACGCCCCAGTGGTCAGGGGGGCGATGGCGACGGGGGAGGCGGCGACCGTGTCGGCGATGGAGGTGAATGACACGTCGTCGAGGGCAGGCCCCTGATTGCCATCGCCCGGTGTGACGTCGTCGAACTCGACCCGGCTGGATGTGGAGTCGGCTGTCACCGTGATGGTGTGCTGAGTCCAAATCAAGGGCCGACCTGAACCGGCCTCCTGGATAGTGGCGACGACGGTTCCGTCGAAGGTCACGTCGAGGCTGTGGGTATTGCCTGGACCCTCGTCGCCGTTTACCGCCGACCAGTAGGAGAGCGAGTACTGGGCGCCAGCGACAGTAGGCACATCCTGGTAGATGCCGCCCGGGGTGCCGGTGGACCCAGCCAGGTCGATCGAGTAGTTCCCCTGCTCGGGGTTCCAGTAGTTGCTGGAGATGAGGTCGATACTGCCGTTGGAGCCGCCGTAGAACGAGGGGGTGACCACCGTCCAGCCCGGGAGGGTGGTCGAGTCGCCGGCCAGAACCGGGAGGAACGACGTCGTCGGTGTCGAGGTGGTCTCGAAACCTCCGTTGGTGAGCAGATTGACCGATGAGGCCCCGGGTGGATTGGCCGCCGCCACCGGTGTCGCCAGCGCAGCCACTGACACTGCTCCAAGCGCGAACAATGAGACGACCTTCCGAAACTGCCCCACGATGCTCCTCCGTCGAACCGTTGACACTGTTGCGCCTGTCCATCAGGCCTGCAGGAAACGTACAAGGAGAAGAGAGTTGGATCAAGTATGACTGGATTGGATCAGTTTCTACTAGATTTATGTGTGTCCCCACGCCGCATGGGTAGATTCCTAGCGTGGCCTCGAACCAAATCACGAAGCCCGCCGCTCGCTACCACTCTCCGCTACGGGCCAAGCAGGCAGCGGAGACACGCCGAGCGATCATCAGCGCGGCTGTCGAGCTGTTCAGCGATCGAGGGTGGGCGGCAACCACCCTTCAGAAGGTCGCCGACAAGGCGGGGACTTCGGTCGACACCATTTTTTCGGTATTCGGGACGAAGTCAGCGCTGATGCTGGCGGCCGTTGACGTCGCCATCGTGGGCGATGACGAAGAGACAGCCATGGTCGACCGCCCCGACTTTGCCGAATTCGGAAGAGGTCGGAGAATCGATCGGCTCCGAACCGGTGTGCACTTCACCGTAGGGGTGTATCAGCGGTCGGTGCCGATACTGAAGGCTCTGCAAGAGGCCGCGGCTAGTGATGAGGCGGCTCGGGATCGACTGACTCGGTATGACCAGGATCGCCGCGAGGTCACGGCGGCCGGGCTTGCGCTCATACTTGGAACAGAACCAGAAGACGACGTGGTCGACGCAATTTGGGCCCTGTGTAGTCCTGAGGTCTTCACCTATCTGACGAACGGTAGAGGCTGGTCAGCGGATAAAACGGAGGCCTGGCTCGTGGTAATGGCTGGCGCGGCGATCGGCAACCGCTAGCCACTCGAACAGCGCTGGACAATGTTGGCCCGCCCGTTGGGAAGTTCTCATGGCAACTGGTGCCTTAGGTGGGTCCTCAGCTCGGACGGCTGAGCGTCAGGATGTCGCTGCAGTCCGAGAGCAGCTCGTGGTCGGCACGCACTTGGTCAGAGCGGGCTCCGCACTATTGATATGGCCTGCCAGGTCCCTATCGATGCCCGTCATGTTGATCGGGCCCACACCTGGAGTCGTCACCATCGGCCTCGGAATGCCGCTAGTCGGTAAGGTACGCGTCGTGACCGGACTTGGGGTCAGCTCGAAGTCACCCAATTAGTGCTGGCCGGGTGTATTCCCCTTGCGGTAATCTCCGTAGTGCGTTCGGTGGGAACGCTCGGCGATGGGCAGTCGCTGAACCAGGAAGGCGGGCTGGCGATGCGTTTCTTTCGTTCATTCTTTCTATTCGTTGCGGCCATTTTCACTCCGATGGTGGGATCTCTGGCACTTTCGGGTGTGACGCCTGCGGGCGCGAGCCCGACCGGAATCACGGTGCACTGCCCGGCCGACAACTTGCAGACCGCCATCGATGCCGCGGCCACAGGCTCGACAATCTTGGTGGACGGAACCTGCGCGGGGAACTTCTACATCGATAAGAACCTGACGTTGTCCGGCCCCGCGATTCTCGACGGTGGTGGCATCGGGGCGACGCTCAACGTTGCGGCCGGGACCGTGGTCCTGAACCACCTGGTCATCGAGAACGGTGTTGGCATCGACGGTCTCGGAGGTGGCATCTGGAACGGCGGTCAGTTGACTCTCAACCGGTCGACGGTTACGAACAACAGCGCTAGCAACGTAGGCGGCGTATTCAACTTCGGTCAGTTGACCCTGAACGGTTCGACTGTGTCGCACAACACCGCCACAAACGGCGATGGTGGTGGCATCTTCAACTGCGGGTCAAGTTTCCATGACTACGGCCTCTGTACGGGAGCCCCCGGCAGCTTGACCCTCAACTACTCGATCGTGTCGAACAACATCGTGTCGGGCGACGGCGGCGGCATCCTGAACGATGGACAAGCAGCCATGACACTCAACGGTTCGGTGGTGTCGGGCAATACCGCAGGCCACAGCGGAGGTGGCCTAGAAAACAACGGCGCGGCGACGCTGAACGAGACCGCTGTCTCAACTAATTCCTCAACTGGAGGGTCGGGAGGCTGGAGCGGAGGTGGGGGACTGTCCAGCACGGGCCCGACTACACTCAACTATTCCCTCGTGCGAGCCAACAGCGCCGTGTGGCTTGGTGGAGGCCTCTTTGCCGGGGGCCCGCTCACCATCAATCGCAGCATCGTCTCGGGAAACTCCGCGGGCCCCGCAGGTGGAGGAGTGGTCGCATGGAATGGGCCAACGACGATTGCAAAGAGTGCGTTTTGGAACAACTCCGACCAGGGTGTCTACCCCGACAATCCGGCCGGTGTCTGGGTTGCCCCTTCCAACTTCGGGGGCTTCTTTACCAATAGCCCGACATTCACAACTACGCACTCCACCTATGGCTAATGCGGGTTATCACCGGGCCGGCGCCGAGGTTCTGAGTCCCTCATAGATGTGATCCGGATTAGATCGGCTGATACCGACATACCTGTACACCGGTATTCGATGTCTCAGCAGAAATGAGTGAAAAGCGCCGCACCGCGCCATCGTTGGGAAAGAGCGTCTTACCGCCGCCCAGGGTGATCGGCTCGATCATCAGCACCAGCTCATCAACGAGTTGCGCGGCCAGCAGTGAACGTACGAGCGTGAGGCTCCCGTATACGTAGATGTCGCCGCCGGTCCTACCTCGCAACTCGGCCACCTGTTGAGCAAGGTCGACACCTCGGATGATCGTCGTCGGATTCCATGTCAGATCCTGATCAGAGAGGGTGTCGGACACCACATACTTCTGCGCCGAATTGATCCAGTCCGCGAACGGGTCGCCGCCTCGCTCCGGCCATGCAGTTGCCGACACCTGATACGTGCGGCGACCCTGGAGCAGAGCCTCGCTGCGGTCGGCCATCGCACCGATCGCCGGACCCATGACTTCGGGATCGAAGTAGGGCATCGACCATCCACCGTGGGAGAACCCACCGCTCGTGTCCTCCTCTGGGCCCCCTGGAGCTTGTACCACTCCATCGAGACTGATGAATTCGCTGACGACCACTCGCATGGCGACTCCTTGCAGATTCATTACCGCTTCATGCTAGAGACGGGCAAGCGGTCTCAGATTCATCTGTCGCCACTGTGCTCATCCCCGGTGCGTCCTCACTGGCGGGTGATGAGGAGATGCCGCTACATCGTGGACAGCTGAGGAGTATTCTCCGTTGGGTCAGCGAGAGTGGGTCTGGGCCAGCCTCACTCTTCGCGGAGGTGAGTCGAAGTGGCCTTCGTCGTGTGGCAGCCTCGGGCTTGGCGCTTGATCTAGAGCAGGTGTGCGCACGGTAGATGGAGTCCACGGTTGGGTGAGTAGTCACCGCTGCAGTTCCGCCACCTTTCCCAGCCATCTCAGCTTTTGGGGGTTGCGCATTGCGTAGATCCGGGTGACCCGGCTGTCCTCTACCACCAGGCTGACGGCCGTGGTTTCGCCGCCGAGATCGAACCGGGCCCCCGGCATCCCGTTGAGCCAGGCAGTGGTGACCACGAGGTCCGGGAGCTCCACGACGCGGCTGAGAAACGCTGCCACCCTGTCGACTCCGGAGATGGGTTTCCGAGCTGCGGCAACCAGGCCACCACCATCGGCGATCAACATCACGTCCGGGGCGAGGACCTCCACCAGCCCGTGGAGGTCGCCAGAGGAAACTGCGGCCATGAACTTTTCGAGGGTCGCCATCTGTTGGGCCCTGTCCACCTGCATCCTCGGCCGGCGTGCCGCCACATGCTCACGGGCGCGGTGTGCGATCTGCCGGACAGCAGGGGGTTTCTTGCCCAGCACTTGAGCGATCTCGTCGTAGGGCGTCTGGAACACCTCGTGCAGTACGAATACAGCCCTCTCGATCGGGCCAAGGGTCTCCAGCACCGTGAGCATGGCGATTGAAATGTTCTCGGCGAGTTCGGAATCCTCGGCCAGGTCAGGACAGGTAAGCAGCGGCTCGGGAAGCCATTCCCCTACATATTCCTCGCGGCGACGAGACACTGTTCGGAGGCGGTTCAGCGCCTGACGAGTGACTATTCGCACGAGATAGGCGCGCGGATCGCGCACCTCAGCTTGGTCAACACCCGCCCACCGAAGCCAGGTCTCTTGAACTGTGTCCTCGGCGTCGACCGCTGAGCCGAGCATTTCGTATGCGACGGTAAAGAGGAGGCCGCGGTGGGTGACGAACGGGTCGTCTGTCATGCCGTCGAGGCTAGAGCGAGTGGCTTGAGATCACAGTGGGCCGAGAACTCCTGCGACTCAATGCCCATCGCCACGTTGGAGCGGGCCATGAGATTGGCCAGCCCAATGAACATGGTCAGCT
The DNA here is from genome assembly GCA_963817985.1 of uncultured Acidimicrobiaceae bacterium. GTDB lineage: Bacteria > Actinomycetota > Acidimicrobiia > Acidimicrobiales > RAAP-2 > Bog-756. The sequence goes on from CAWFQI010000001.1 coordinate 42,288, forward strand.
CCACGAGCGCTGCCGGACCGAGCGCCTTCAGTAGGCTCGCCGACAGATCGTCGGTGACGGTCGGCGGAGTCTGCGTCATCGCCTCGGCATACTCCATGACGTCACGCTCCAGCGGCGTGAAGGCATCGGACACCCGCCAGCGGGGAACTTCGCTGGCCTTGTTCACATCGAGTCCTTCGTTGTGGGCTTGGAAGTAGCCGAAGTCCAGGCAGAAACTGCAGCCGATCAGGCTGGCCGTCGCCATGTGGGCGAATGACTTCAGATTCCTGTCACACCGGTCCCACTTCTGCGCCTTGCGACCGATGCTGAAGGAGAGGTTCAAGACCTTCCGGTTGTTCCAAGCCACTCCCACCGGATCCGGCACCTCGCCGAACATCTTGTGGGACATGCGCTTGACCATTGCACCGTAGAAGCCGGTCAACTCCGCCTTAGGAATCCTGGGGCTGCTGGACATGATGACTCCTCCGATTGGTTGCTTGCGACATTAAGACACCGGCCACGCGTCGAATGTGACAGGGGCAACGTCCTCAGCCTCTAAAGCTGGGTGCGACGAAGGACCAGGAACCCAGGGTGTAGACGGTGTAGCAATCGTCGATGACCGGGGCCCGCCCGGGAGAAAGCCCCGAGACCAGATTGAGATATCGCGGATAAGGCCCCTATCGGGAAATCCGCAGTTGCCATCTCATTTGCTGAACTTGTGTCAGCTCCAATCGCCTATAGGGGAGTGTCGGCTGGAACGAATGCCTCTTTCATGATGACTCGAGTGCCACGCATGGGAACCCCTTCGTCCATCAAGAGGCGCTGCTGCTCCGACCCTTTGGCCAGTGTGCCGTCCGAACGAACAACTCGCCACCAAGGAATCCCGGATGGCGCCTGTGCCAGCAGTCTGCCAGCATGACGCGGCGCACCCGGCGTCAAGGCCCCGTAGGTCGTCACGAACCCGACCGGTATCCTTCGCACTCGATCAAACACGACGTCTGCATCCATGGGGAACTCCCGGTGACGAGCACCGTTGCGAAAGCAATTGTGCCCAGTCCGGCTGGTGGCGGCATCTGGTCTCCCATCTTGGCATCCGACGGCTTGCCGCCAGCCAGATCGCCGTCTCAGCTATTAGAGCATTGGGGGTCAGCCTCTTGACCTCAGAACCCGTCTCTGGGTCTTGGCGGGCTGTCACGTCGAGGCATTCCGAAGGCGTGCATTTGTCGGTAGTGGGAAGCCGTAACAGAACCCTCACATGGGTTTCGTACCATCTGCTGGTGCCGGGTTGGCATCTTCTCGAGCTAGGAAAGGACTGGTTATGCGTCGCCTTGTTCTTGTCGGAGTTCTGGTCCTTACCGGCATCATTGTCGCTGCCTGCACCCCCACAGAGCCCGGCTACAAGCCTCTGCTCTCCGGGATCGTGAGCAAGGGAAGCGAGACGTACTTCCATCTCGCCCAGCCGTACCCGGTGATCGATCTCTCCGAGGTGGCGGCAAGCTCGCCTGGATTGACCGGGACCGTGGTCGACGTGTCCTGGTCCCAGCTCGAGCCCAGCCAGGGCGTCTTCGACTTCTCGACGCTCGATGCGGATCTTGCTGCGGTATCGGTTTACAACAGCACCCATACCGGAGCCACGCTGGGGGTGAAGCTCCGGGTCTGGGCTGCGAATGACGCCCCTGGATGGGCCAAGACGATGGACGGGACGCCGATCTCGACCGACGTCAACAATCTGCCCGCAACCGTGGGCCAATGGTGGAAGTCCGACTATCGGGCCGCCTGGGCTTCTCTGCAGGCTGCTCTCGCTGCGCGCTACGACAACAATCCTCTGATCAATGAAGTCGTGGTGGCGTCGTGCGCGTCCCTCACGGATGAACCCATGGTCATGGCGGCGAGTTCCGATGTTCGGCCGGTGCTGCTAGCTGACGAATGGTCCAATGCGGCGGAGCAATCCTGCCTCGACGGTGCTCTGAGCGACTACTCCTTGTGGCATCACACTGCCATCTACTTCCCATTTAGCCCCTTCACTACCATCACGCCGTCCGGGCAGCGGGGTATCGATGACTCGGTGACGGCGGAGGTCATGCAACGCTGTGCCGGTTCCCTGGCCTCGGGTGGTCCGTGGTGCATCCTGGGCAACAATGCCCTTGACGCGAGTCAGGGCGGATCCTTCGTCTACAGCGAGATCAACAGTCTCTATGCATCAGACCCGAGCAACACCGCCGTCGCTTTCCAGATGAACTCGCCGGCTCCCGTCGGGACAGCGGCGTGTCAGGCAGTCGCGTTGGCAGTCGCCGCACATGCGAACTCGATCGAGTTCTGGCCGAAGACAGGGCAGAGCCTGGGCTTTACCGGGACCAGCCCGTCCACGCTTCAGAGCTGGGGTGGGGATCTTCTCCTCGGAGCTTCCCCCACGTGCACGAGCTAGGCGGAGGAGTTTTTGCTGATTAAACGCGAGTCTTCAAAAGTCTGCGACAACCTCAGCCCTCATAGCTGAGTTTCACGTGCCCCATTCAGGTCTTGGCTGTCATCGTGTAACCGAGAGCTGTTTAAGGGGTCTCAACTGATCATGGCAGGTATACCGGGACCTACCACGCCCCATCGTCAGTGCCGGTCAACAGCATGTTGGTCGTCCGTGGCAGCAATGAGATCTTCCATGACCTGTCGGTAAACACTCTGGAGCTTTCGGCGCACCAGCCGGCCCATCAGCGTCTCGTCCCACGTCGCAGACCACCGAATCGACGTGCCGCTGGGCTCGTTAGGTGTCAACGTCACTTCTGCTCGGTAGTTCTTCACCGGAATGCCGCGGACGACCGTGTACGCAATCCTCGTCGGTGCATCAACGTCGAGAATTCTCTCGATGGATTTTGTGCGTCGGCCGAAGCGGAACCACTGGACTGATCCCGGCAGGGAGGGACCCTTCGACGGAGGTTCGTAGCCCCCGTCGCTCCAAGGACCCCACTGCGCATAGGTGTTGGCGTCGGCCACGAGAGCCCAGACGCTGGCTACCTCTGCGAGAGTCGTACCCGTCGCCTCAACGTGCAACTCACCCATCCGGCTACCTCCTCATGATGTACCAAGTGGTACGTGTACCAAATGGTACAGTTGCTGATGGCCACGACGCAAGCCAAAGACCGACTACTCGACGCCGCGGTCCAGCACGCCCTGGACAAGGGGATCGTGGACCAGAGCCTCCGGGAGATCGCGGCCGCCATCGACACGAGCCACCGGATGCTCATCTATCACTTCGGATCACACGAGGGCTTGCTGGTCGCGGTCGTGAGTGAGGTCGAACGTCGCCAGCGCGAGACGATCGATTGGGAGTCATTCACACCCAGCGACGCTCGGCGCACGTGGGACCGGTTCATCGACCCATCGCTTCGTGCCCAAGAGCGCCTGTTCTTCGAGATCTACGTCCACGCCCTGTTCGGTCGCCCGGGAACCGATGGGTTCCTGGAAGAAGCCCTCGAAGGCTGGCTCTCACCCATGGTCGATACGTTGACCAGTTCGGGAGTGGGGCCCGACGAGGCACGGGATATGGCCCGACTCGGAATTGCGGTCACGCGGGGTCTGCTCCTCGACCTCTTGGCGACGGGGGACAGCGATGGAGTTACTCGCTCCTATGAACTGTTCGCCTCACTGACGGAGCAGGCGTCGACACGCTCGTGAAGGGCCTCGGGAGATAGGACACCGAAGTTCATCGATCTCGGACCCGCTGAAGGCTCGGACGTCGAGTCCTCAGCTAGATGAGCTGAGACCACCCACCCAAACCCCTGCCGCCCGGACGGCCTGCGATGTGGCCAGAAGTGGTCGTACGCTGGGAGGCATGAGCTCGACCCGACACCAGGGATTTGATCACGTCACAATCGCGGTAACCGATCTCGATGGAGCGAAGGCGTTTTTTGCTCTGCTCGGGTTCGAGGAGACCGCCTCGACCGTCGTCTCCGGTCCTGAGATGTCGAGCTATATGGGCATCCCCGGTTGGGAAGCAGACCATGTCACCTTGACGCTGACCGGTGTGGCGATCCACCAGGAGGTCCAGCTCCTCCGGTTCCACCATCCGACACTGCCCGCGAATCCGGACGAAGCGAACCTTGCCCGGCTGGGGTTCAACCATGTGTGTTTTGCGGTCGACGACCTCGATGCCGCGCTCGAACGGCTCGCGGCGGGGGGTATACGGACCCGGAACTCCGTCATGGAGTTCCACGACCGTCGCCTCGTGTTCCTGGTCGGCCCAGGAAATGTCACCGTCGAACTTGCCGAGTGGACGTCGCCCGAGGGCGGGTCCTGATCTCCGCGACAGTGTCGAGGTGGGGGATTGGCGGGGAGACTCCACCCTGAGCCCCACCCCCTTGCTGGATCTCAGGTAACCGAGTGGAGCGTCGCAGCCACGCTCAGCCAGGATTGCCAGCCGGGCGAATCACCCCAACCGTGTGATGCCCATGGGGGCTCATACCTGCTTCGATAGAGCCATGACCCGACCGAACATCCTGCTCATCATGACCGACGAGGAGCGCTACCCTCCGCCCTACGAGGCGGACGGGGTCACGACCTTCCGCCAGGAACAGCTGACCGCTCGAGAGTCGATCAGGCGGCGTGGCCTCGAGTTTCACCGCCACTACGCCGGATCGACGGCCTGCACCCCAAGTCGGGCGACCTTGTTTACCGGCCAATACCCCTCACTCCACGGGGTCAACTCAACGGACGGCACGGCCAAGCAGAACTCCGACCCAGGGATGAACTGGCTGGATCCGAACTCCGTGCCCACGCTCGGTGACTGGTTCCGGGCCGGTGGCTACCAGACCCACTACCGGGGGAAATGGCACATCTCGTTCGCCGACCTGATGATTCCCGGAACCCACGAGGGCCTGAAGGCGTCAGATGACGACGGCAAGCCCATCGAGGATGCAGTGGCGGCCTACCGCAAAGCGGACCGCCTTGATCCATTCGGGTTTTCCGGATGGATCGGTCGTGAACCCCACGGTGCCGCCAGGTCCGACTGTGGAACCATTCGCGACGGTGTCTTCGCCCAGCAGGTCGTGGAGCTGTTCGGCGAGCTTGCCGCGGCCAAGGATGACGGACCGTGGCTGACCGTGGCCTCCTTCGTGAACCCTCACGACATCGCGTTCTCGGGATTCGGGTGGGAGCAGATGTTGAAGTTCGGACCGCCCGACGAAACGGTGCCCGATATCGCCGAAGCGCCGTCCCAATCCGACTCGTTCAGCGGTCGTCCAGCCTGCCAGGAGGCGTTCAAGGCGAAATGGCCGCAGATGATCTTCGAGACGGCCACCGACCTCGGCTATCGCCGCCTCTACTACTACCTGATGAAGCTGGTCGACCAAGCGATCGGGAAGATCCTCGGGGCGCTGGATGCCTCGGGCATGGCCGAAGACACCATCGTCGTGTTCACGTCGGACCATGGCGACCTCCTCGGGGCGCACGGCGGACTGATCCAGAAGTGGTGCAACGCCTTTGACGAGGCCACACGGGTACCGCTCCTGATGGCCGGACCGGGGATTGCTCCCGGCGGCGAGGGCGTGAAGGTCCCCACGAGCCACGTCGACCTAATCCCCACGCTCCTGGGGTTGGCTGGTGTCGACATTGAGGAGGCAGCCGCAGGCGTGGCCGCACACCATGACGAGGCCCATCCGCTACCTGGCCGTGACCTGAGCGGGGTCGTGTTGGGGACGACGGAGCCACCTTCCATCGATTCGCCGATCTACTTCATGACCGAGGATGATGTCACCCGAGGTGTCACCCAGGTGAACATCTTGAACGGGCAACCTTTCGAACCGGTCACTCCACCCATCAACATCGAGTCGGTGATCACGTCATTGCCCACGGGTGATGGAGGGGGAATGGAACTGTGGAAGCTGAACCACTACTACGAGCGTCTGGACGACTGGTACGCCAATCAGGGCGTTGCCTCCAACCCGTTCCTGCCTGCCGCCGCAGAACCTGAGTGGGAGCTCCACAATCTGACCGTTGACCCCGAGGAACGCCAAAACCAGGCTTCTGCCGTCCCGGCGACCCTGTCCACCATGCAATCGGTCCTGGACGCTCAGCGGGATGAGAAGCGCCTGATCCCGCGCCTTCGCAACGCCACTCCATAGATCAGACACCCAGCACTGGCAGGCAAGGATCACCCAGACGTGGTTGCCATCTATCGGTGACTCTCTTCGCCCTGGGGGCATTGGTGGTGTCGGTGCTGGTGGCCAGCGGTGCCGGCCCGTCAGGCGGCCGCGACGCCGACGGCCTTGCTGCTCCGGGCCGAGGGAGATCGCGCTGAACGCCCGCGGCCGGAACTGTGCCGATGGGAACAGTCGGATCAGCCCATCTCGACCGCATGGCCAGGCAAATGGTGACCCGCTCAAGGGATGTTGCCCAGGTGCCGGGGTTCGCTTAACCGGGTCGGTCTCGCCACGAAGGTGGACGCTGGGACCGCGCCAACGGCGCTCGATGACCACAATCTGACAAGCTGACGTGGCGAGAAGTCAGTACGTCGACTGGCGTATTTGATGCACAGGGGGACCTATGCACCAGTGGCACTGCGGAAAGCACTCGGTGGCTGCCGTGGTCATGGCGATGCTGGCCGTGCTGGCAACCTTTGCCGCGGTGCCTTCGCAGTTGGCGGATGCGGGTCCGGTTTCCGGTAAGGCCCAGAGCTTTCTCTACGGGTCGGGCCCGGCCTCCCACCCCTACATCGTCTATGCCCCCCGAGATTGGACCGCGAGTCGGCACATGCCGCTGATGGTCGTCCTCCATGGGTGTCAGACGACGGCCTACCAACAGATGGAGGCCAGTCTCTACAATCCGCTTGCCGACAAGCTGGGCTTTGTCGTCGTCTACCCCGACACGGATGCGGCGGAGAACGCCCAGCCCGGGCCCCTCGCCCGGTGCTGGCAGTTCTACGCTCCTGCAGATTCGCAGCGTGGTCAGGGGGACGGTGCGGTCGTGGCTGATATCACCCGCCGGGTGGTGGGTCGATGGAGCATCGACCGGCAACGCGTATACGTGATGGGGATGTCAGCAGGAGCGTTCCTGAGTGCCAATCTTTCTGCTGAATACCCAGATCTATATGCCGCGTCAGGCGAGAATGCCGGAGGGGCGTTCGCCGACCCGAAGTGCCTTCTGGGTGACGCCGGCCTCCCTGTCGCCTCCACCGCGGCGCTTGCCTTCGCCGAGATGGGATCACATGCCCGAGTCGTACCGCGGATCGTCCTCGGTGGCGATGCTGATACCGGAGTTACGCCCGAGTGCGCTGACAACGCCCTGATCCAGAGTCTGAGGACCGACAACCTCGTCATCAGTGGTCAACAGGCCGGACCAATCCGACTTAGCCCAGTCTCTATCCGGTCGGGCCAGGTCCCGGACGGTCACTCCTATCTCGTAAGCAACTACGTCGATCAGTACGACTGTCTGATCGGCCAGCGTTACCTGATTCACGGCATGAACCACTTCTGGTCGGGCGGTTCGAGCAATCCCAAATGGGCCGACTTCACCGATCCCAAGGGTCCGAGCGCGGCGGTTGCCTCGTGGCAGTTCTTGTCCCGCTTCACCCTGAGCAACACGCAACGACCATGCCGCACTTCGGGCTCAGCGTGAGTCCAGCCCTCAGGAACGACTTCCAGAGCGCTCCATCACGCGGACCGTCGACCCATCATGAGGGGAGCACTCACGGTCGTCCGACGGAGCGCCGTCTGCTTCATGATCCTCGACCTCAACTGTCTCCACCTGTAACCGAAGATCCCGACGGAGCTGCTCGGGCGACCAACTCACACTCGACTGCGTGCGTCCACTCCAGCGCCCGCCCTCACTGATGTTCTCTCTGAAGTTCGAAATGATTCTCATTGTTCGTTGAGCGGCCGGTTCGGTATGTACCGCTCACCTCCTTCACCGACAACGATAGAAACGGCGCTTCACAGTCAGCCTTGGGTTTCCGCAGAGCGAGCTGTGAATTCGTGCCGGCGGTTAGCCATGTTCTGCACATTTACATCAGCAAGGAGCTACAGATCCAATGCACCGGGTGAGACTTATGGCGGGTGCAGCGACCGCACCGATTCGCTGCCGCTGGAGAGCGACTGGGCAATGCAGCGAACGCCTGATCATCACCTATCACCGTTCGTCACCGCCGGCCATGCCCTACGAGTTGCAGAGAGTCAGTGCCTTGGCTGCCGATGCATTGTCCCCCAGGTTCTTGGGGACCTGACCCGCCCGGAGGGCAAAGTAGTTCGGACGCACCGAAACGATGACTCCACCTGCTCCACTTGGGCATCCAAACGTGGCTTCTGTGCCGGAAGACCGACACATCGAAACCTGGCCACGGGTCACCTGGTCGCCATCGGTTGCCGCATGTACGCATTGGGCTCTGAGCGTCTTGCCCGGGGCCGACGTCGAAGCAGTGCTCGAGCTGCTCGACGCCATAGAACAACCGCCCATCCCCAGAGCGCAAACGGCCATTCCAAGCAGTAGAAATCTCTTCACAGCGGCTACCCCCGTTGATCTTTCCTTAACGAGGAGATACCCACCGGGCGTTCCAGCAATCACTCTTCAGTTGCCCGGTCGACCGTCCGTTTCGTGGCCAGGGTTTTAGCGATCCCGTCCACGAAAGGCGTTGACGGCAAATCCGTGCGGATCACAACGCAATGAGCGCAGGATCCTCATTGACGAGTTGTCCGACCCTGGGAAGCCTCAACTCGGGAAGCACCTGTGCCCGAGGCTCCCCAGGTCGCCAAACATGAACCGAGGTGGTGCCGACGGTGAATGAAAACAACCAGCCGCTCGGTGACCAGGTAAGAGCCATCGGTCCCAGGTTGGGATCGGTCGGTTCCTCGGAGCCCGGCAGAGCTACGGCAATTCGAGCGTGGGGGCCGATCGAGAATACCGCTTCGGGGAAAGGAGTTCGAGACGTGCCACTGAGGGCCCCCGCTATGGCGACTGTCGAGCCATCAGGGGAGATTGCAGCATCGCCAGTGGTGGTGACACCCAGAGGGAGGACCACGGTTCGATCAGATCCGGATTCGACATTGAGAACGTGAACGGAGCATCCCGAAGAGCAGTGCCGGGTTGGCGCCCAGACGATCACGTTGCCACCGGCGCCGATGACAGCCGCATTCCAAAACCTATGGACGACCTGATCGGTCAGTGGATTCCAGACCTCTTCTTCATTGCCGTGGGGAGGAACATCGCCGTAGGGCGGAAATTTGTGAAGCAGCACAATTCCGGCGCTTCCTGCCTCACCCGTTGGGTACCACCCCGAACCTCCCGGCAACGTCCTCGCCGGTCCAATTCTCCTACCAAGGCTGTCGATCAACTGCACGCTTCCCATCTGGGGTGCGGTGTAGTTGGAGCACCCGATGATCGGGATACACGGTTGTGACCAGATCCAAGCCTCGTTACTCCTCGGACCTCGCAACACTCCGTCCGATGGACCCAGGTCCGCAGGAGTGTTGTTGACCCCTGCAGGATAAAGCCACGCAGTGTTGCCGCGATTGAGCACCAGGGAGTGTCCTGCCAGAACCATTCCTAAGTCCCGACTACCTCCGTAAGGTGCCGGCAGAGGGAGCACGTGTCCACTGCCGGAGTCCGCGTCGAGAACCCGTAGGTCGTCGAAGGCGTAGACCAGGGTGACTCCGGTGCGGAGCGGATTCGGCCACGCGCGTGGCGCGGTGATCGCAGCGGATGGCCCAGTCGAACCGGAGAGGAGATGGAAGGCAAGTCCTAAACCCACTAAGGAGGTGACGACCACCATCACGATGGTGGTCCGAAGGATCCGGAGCCGCCGCCTTCGTCGGCGGGCTTCCTTGAAGAGGAGCTGCGCACCCAGCTCGTCCGCCGCAACCGGCTCTTCAAGCAAGAGCGTCATGCGACAATCCTCGACAGGGATTGGCGCGTCACGGTAGACCTTCAATCATTCGGATGACTTCATCCCGGTGGTAGCCCTGATTTCGGCAGTAATCGATCAACTCCCGAACTCGGTGCACGACCGCACCTTTCTCGGCTGAGCCTGCAACGGTGATCCCCTGTCCCCGTCGGAAGTCGAGAAGCCCTTCATCCCGCAGAATGTGGAGGGCACGAAGGACAGTGTTCTTGTTCACCCCCAGAATCGCTGCCAGGTCTTTGGCCAATGGCACCCGCTCACCCGGGCCGGCTTCCCCTTGAGCGATCGCACGACGGATCTCTGCTGCCACTTGATCGTGCAGTGGCGATGGCTCGGTTCTGTCCACTCGCAGAGAAACCATGGTACTAGTGATAGTAGATCTATGTGAGCCAGATGTCGATGAGGAATTCAGCCCCGAGCGTGGAAGCAATGCCCGAATCGGGGAATGTTCAGGTGTCAACGCGCACCAGCAAACAGAAGCGTTACTAGGGCTCTGGAACTGGGGCCGCTGGACTCCTCTTCACGTCTGTGGAGAGTGGCTCGGCCCGGATCCACGTGCCAGTCTCAGGGTCGAGGGTCAAGTAGCAGGTCCTGCGTTCGTGGAGAATCCGAGTCTGCACTCAGCTCAGTCAGCTGAGGCTCGAATCGCTGCGGCGACCGGTTCCGATGACGTGGACTTGCCTGGGTTCTACATGACCCCGCTAGGGCGCTAGTGGTTGGTCATCGGTGGTGCTGTGCGAAAAATCGCCAGATGGTCTGGGTGGCGTTAAGGGCAGTTGAGGGCGGGTCTGCCAGCCCTCGGGAACAGCGACTTCCACACACTGCCCCGGGCCACTGGTGTCCAGCGCCGGCAACGGAGATGAGCTCTACGGCACGGCCATGGGGACACGTTGCCACCGATGTCGTGACGAGTCCGGACTTGGTTGTCCGGGGTGATGGGCACCCGTCGACCGACCGCCACATGGCATTGAGATCAGGAATGCTGGGCCCATCGATGTGATTCACCCCAGCCCCGGGACTCCCGTCGTAGGGAATCCTCTGGTCGGCGGTCCCGTGAATATGGATCACCGAGATGGCCGGGGGAGAGGGACAGCTTCCTAACAGCGTGGCCGAGTCGGGCCCGATGGCGGCGAAGACACTGGTTTGGCAGGCCACGTGATAGGCCAGCATCCCTCCTTCGGATATGCCTGTGGCGTACACGCGCTTCGGGTCGATGGGCAGTTGGCGGCTTACGGTGGAGACCAGCTGGGTGATGAAGCCCACATCGTTGACATGGTCCGCGCCGGAATACCACAACAACCGCCCCCCACCGACCAGGAGTGATCGATGCCTTCGGGGTAGGCGACGACGAAGTGCCCTTATCTAGCTTCCGCGTCCCAGCCGTAGGTCCGTTCAGCGGCGGCGGCGTTGCCGCCCCCGCCGTGGATCATGATGACGAGGGGGACCGGCGAGGCAGAGCGGAAGTGACGCCGGTCGGTACAAGAGGAATGTTCGTGCGAGCGTACCGACGGTGATCGTATGGGTGGATGAGCCCACTGGCGCGCCCGCCGCTGACTCACGGGAGGTACCAGCAGCAGTAGCCGAAGTAGCCGCCGTGGAGCAGATGGCCAGCTAGAGCGAGTAGCGGGACGATCCCGAACGCCAGCTTGGCCGATCGCCGCCTCCAGCGAACGCTCGAATCCAGGGAACGGCCATCGCGTGTGGTAGTCATCGAAACCAAGGATGACTGCGACTTGTAAGGGGTCCGTGATCGTTTGGTGAGGAAAGAGCGAGTGGGGTACGGATGGAGGGGCTGCCAAGAGCTGGTGAAGGAGCTGGCGTGTCAGGACCCCGGCGCAAACGAGTAGCGGGTTCCGGGCCAGTAGGTGTGGCGGGCGAAGAGCACCGGTCGAGTGGTACCCGGCAGTTGCAGGCTGAGCGCGCCCACCATCGGTTGCGAGGAGATGGGAGCTCGAAACGTTGCCGACCCGTTGGTGGCGACTTGTTGGCTGCCGTCCAGCGTGGCCACGGTGCCCTGGGGGAGACCGGTCACGACCACGTCGGGCTGGCAGACACTCGAGTAGCCGTCGTAGGCGACGGTGTAGGGGGTCTGGCGGGCCTGGACCTCGAGGTAGGGCTGGAACGGGGGTTTGATCCCGAGCTGGAGTATGTAGGCGTAGTAGAAGAGCGTCCCGTTGACCCAGACGCTGAGCTTGTTGTCCCCGTTCGTCTGGATGGCGACCTGCAGGGGTCCCGTGGTCCAGGGCACCTGCTTCAAGATGTGCTCGCTGGCCCGGCTGAGTCGACCCTGGGAGTAGCCCACCGTCAGGTTCCTGTGCCCACTGGAGGCGACGTTCTCGGCCACGAACACGTAGTTGATGTCGCCGGTGGTGACGGTGTCGCTCGTCTGCACGGCCATGACCAGCTCACCGATGGCGGTCGGGGAGGCGGAGATTACGGGTGGGGGAGATGCTGCGGAGAACTGGAGCACACAGGCCGCAGGGGTCGTACCCGGTGGTGGTCAGGAACCAGCCGCGGAAGTCGGAGGTGGCCTGGCGCACGGCCACATGGAGCTGGCCACCGCTGACCGACGCCAGGCCGTTGGTTGACCCGGCACTCCCATTGGCCTCCCAGCCCACGTAGGGAGGAAGGGCCAACGACGTGCTGCCCTGGATGGGCTGGCTCGGCTCACTCGGTTGATCAAAGGTCACATTCTGATAGTCGGAGAGCTGGCTGCTGTCTGCCGTCACCCCCGCCGCGGTGCGTGGGGCATCCGACAACAGGGTCGCACCCCCGGTTCCCACCACCGACTGGACCTGGTCGATGGCACCCTGGGCCGACGCCGTGGTGTGCGCGATCAGGGCGCGCAGCCAGGATGATCCCCACGATGGGGAAGGCGGCGACCGCCCGGCGACCCCACGACTGGCGACCGTGCCAGTTCCAGTTCACCTGGCGGTGTTCGTCTACCCGCTTCTCGTCGTCGGACGGGTCCCACGACTCACTGAGCTCGTTCGGGGTCGGGTACTGGGATGGACCGTCAGGTGTCGCTCGGGCCAGATGGGGTGCGGCCTGGGGACGGCGGCCGGGGTTAGGAGACTTAGAACGAGCCATAGAACGACTCCTCACCGGCGGACAGAACCCGGAAGGACGCCACTCCGGTGATCAGGGCGTAGACGGTGCTCCCGGCCAGGAGCCCCCATACGGCCTGGGTGAGGTCGCCACCCTGAACCAGGAGGGCCGTGACCGCAGCACTCGTGCAGGCGCCGGCCAGTGCACCGGCCACTGCGGGTCGCGGTCTTCCCAGGAAGAAGAGGTACTGGCTGCACAGCATGCCGACGGGGATCACCGCGAAGCCGAACGATGCCACCTCGAGGATGGAGAGACCCCCCGGAGTCCGGACCGAGGAGGTCAGGCCGGACGGGAGCAGTGCCAACAGGATCTTCGGGAGGACCCAGGCGACGATGCCCGAAACGACCGCCACTACGGAGACGGCCAGGATCCACTCGCGACGGAGCACCGTACGTGCCTGCCGCCAGCAGTCGAGCGTCTGGCCTTCGAGCAGCGGGCGTAGGCGCCGGCCGAACCGCTCGATCGAGGCGTAGACCAGACCCAGTAGCAAGACGAGCTCCAGCAGGGCGAGGTCCACCGACCCCTCGAAGGTCGACGGGTAGACGTACTGGTTGACGCCGAGGCTGTGCCCGTAGGCGAAGCCGACGACGAGAGGGCAGACCAGGATCATGATGAAGTAGGCCATGCCGTAGACGGCGTAGGGCGCCGTGTACCAGAGGACGACCCGTAGTTCGGGTGGTTTGACGACGTCGAGGGAGTCGTCTCTGCCCGAACCGGCCTCGGACCTCATGGCCAGGTAGCTCGCCGCAACGACCACCATCGCCCCGGCGACCACGGCGATGCCGAGCAGTTGTGCGTGGTGGAAGCCTGAGGAGTGCGTGGTGAACAGCCGGGCTGTTGCCAGGGTGACCCCGAGGGCCAGGCCGGTGGCCAGGGCGAGGGTGAAGAAGCGACGGAGCATGTAGAGGGGTGCCGCACTGAGCAGGAAGATGAAGATGGCGACTGCGTACTCGGCGAACAGCTCCCCGAGGTGCAGCCCGTAGGTCGGCACGATGTAGAACGAGTAGGCCAGGGCGATGACCAGGGCGGCCAGTGAGCCGCTGTAGATGAGGAAGCGGGCCACCGTCCACCGAACGAGGGGGTAGTTCTTCTGCAGGAGGTAGAACGTCCCCTTGCGCCCGATCATCTGCGAGCACCCACCGGCCAGAACCGCGGCAAGGAAGAACGCCAGGGAGACCATGGCCTCGGACTGGGGTGTCGAGTCGAGTGACGACCACAGGGCCACCCGGCCGAAGAACAGGACGACGACGGACATGATCCAGGGAACGCCGTACCAGGAACCGGCCAGGTAGTCGTCGACGAAGCGGCGCCAAGCGCTGATCCGTTCGGGAGCCTCGCGGGCCTGGGGAACGTAGTAGAGGTAGGCGAGCTCGAAGACTGCCGTGGCCAGGTCGAACACCGAGTCGAAGCCGAGTGCCTCGGCACCGGTGGCGGTGTAGCCCATCGACTCCAGCGCCACGGTCACGTCGCGAAGGTTTCGGGGCTCGGGGTTGCGGTCGAGTACCCGTCTGGCCTCGACGTGCAGGTCGTCGTAGACGGACGACGACTGCTCTTCCAGCGCGGCGAGCTCGCCGGTCAGGCCGTCAATGGACCGGAGCACGGGTGCGCACCTCGTCATAGAGCCATCGGTAGCCGTCGAGGAAGACATCGAGCGTGTAGGACTCGAGCATGGCCGTACGGCCGAGCTCCCCGAGTCTGGCCAGGCTGCCGCGATCGGCGGCCATGGCACAGATCCCCTCCGCCAGTTCGAGCGGACGTCCGGGAGGGACCAGGCGGCCATAGGGCGCCATGATGACCTCGGGCACGCCGCCCACTTCGGTGGCCACCATGGGTCGGCCGGCCATCAGCGCTTCCACGGCGGCGAAGGGAAATCCCTCCGAGATGCTGGAGAGGACGGCAATGTCCCCTTCGTTGAGTGCCTGACCAACATCGGCGGTCGGCCCTCGGAACACACACGACGATCCGAGGCCGAGCTGCTGGGCCAGTGCGTAGCACCCACGTGCGTAGGCCGGGTCGCTCTCGGGGCCGTGGATCTGGAGTGTCACCTCCGGGATGCGCTCCCGGACGATGGCGAACGCCCGCAGGAGGGTGTGGATGTCCTTCAACCGCTCGAGCCGGGCCACCGAGACCAGGGTCAAGGGTCCCGTTCCGCTCCCGGCGGGCCGGGTGAGGGGGAAGCGACCTGGGTCGACCCCGTTGGGCATCGGATGGATCTTGTCGGCATCGACTCCCAACTTCTCCTCCCAGGTGGCATTGAACCGGGCCACCGGCGACACCAGGTCGGCGCGGGAGTAGGCCATGGCCACCACGGCGGCGTAGAAGTTCGAAAGGAAGACCCGATAGGGGCTGTTGGTCCGGTTGCGCCCCAAGGCCAACAGCCGCTCGCGGTAGTAGACGCCGTGCTCCGTCAGGAGGAAGGGCACACCAAATCGTTCCCGCAACACGACGGCAGGGATGGCACAGAACGCCGCGGCCGAGGCGTGGACCACCTGAGGGATCTCGGCGGGGTAGTCCAGTGGTGCCAGGTAGCGGTAGACGGATCGGGCGAGGTCGATCGCCTCGAAGGTGGTCAGTCGGCGGTAGAGGGGATGGGCGGCGAGGGTGTCCCGGAACAGTTGCCAGGTCCTGCCGTCGCGCATGGCCCGCTTCAGGCTGAATCGGTCGGCGTATACCGACAGTGCGCACAGTGCTGCTACCAGGTCGTCGGGTCCTCCCTCACCGAGTGCCACCGAAATCACCAGCTGGGCGTAGGCGGGGAGAAACTCTTGCTCGAAGTGTCGTCCGGGACGGCGCATCCGCCTGGCGATCCAGCCCGGGCGGGGGTTGAACTCGGCATTGTCCTCGGTCCCCCACAGTGGGACCTGGATCATGTGGGCCACGTTGGGAGGCGGTTCGTAGCGGACGGCCATCGAGGTGTTGGCGACCACCGAGTAGACGACGAACTCCTTCTCGGCCAGACCGGTCACCAGCTGGTGGGCCCACGTGCTCACGCCACCGGTGACGTAGGGGTAGGTACCCTCCGTCGTCAGAAGGACATCGATGTCTGACACGGCACTGCGGTCCGGGACTTCGGGCGCGCTGATCAGCGGTCCGACAGCGCGGCGATTAAGTGTCATCGTCCGGAATCAGGCCACGTGACCCGCAGGTCGGTGGCGCCGAAACCAGCGGCCGCGGCCGGTGGTGACCGGTAGGTCGTCCTCTGCCGGCTGGTCAGTCGAAGCGGATTCCGGGGTCTCTACGCGTGTGGGCTCTCCACCGGCGCGATCGGTACCCGAGGCAGGTCGCACGGTGGCACGTCGCTCGAGTCGAAGTTCGGGCTCGCGCTGTTCCCGCTCCTGCTCCGGCTGCCCGCCGGCCGCCTCGGCCATCAGGTCGTCGTCTGCCCGGAGCACCGACTCAATGGCCTGGGCCCGACGGAGCCCTTTGGAAGCCACATTGAGGTTCTCGACACTGAGGAAGCACTTGGCGGCCATCATGGCGGCCTCACGGATGAACGGCAGTGGCGTCCTATCGTCCTCGGTCACCCGGAGGTACTCGCGGCCGGCGAGGCGCATCCAGTGGTCCGATGCATCCAGATTGCCCATCCGTCTGGCGGCAAGGGCGGCCTGACGGTAGGAGATGGCAGCCCGTTGCGGTGCTGAGTCGATGGTCCGCTGCGCCTCCTCGAGGAAGAGCGACTCGGCCCGCTGGTACTCCCCGGAGTGGAAGGCCACGACCGCCGCTTCGAACAGTGTGGTCTCCCCGTCTTCGATTTCGAGGTTCAGTTCAACGGGATCGACGTCACCCGAGGACACGACCTCGTCGCCCCGGACACCGCCGGGCTCCGAAGCGGTGCCGTGCTTGATCGGTCCGGGCGCCGATGTGGCCGGTACGGCTGATTCAGACCCCGTGGAGCGTTTGTCGGCGGACGCGGCGGCGTAAGACATCGCTATCGGTGCCTGCGTCGTAGTCCTGGAGGCAACAAAGTGCCTGATAAGTCCATGGTTGAGTCTTCGACCAGGTGGTAGGGATACTTGAGACGTGGTCCCGCCACTCTGCCGGCCGGACCACGGTCAAGATCCGAGGCTCGTGCCCTGAATGCGGCGCTGTGGCACCGTTCCGCTCGGCGCGCCGACGTTGGTGACGACCACCCACGGGCGGACCCGACGTGGGTCGAACCGGCTCAGGCACCCAATCCGAGAGCACATCGGTCGAGAGCAGGTGCCGGGCCCGGGTCGGACCGCTTGAGTGCTTATGCAACTCCCGGTTGCACAGACGGCCAGCCGTGGTCCATAGTGATCGGGCGACGGATTCCGAACTATCGGGAGCCCGCCTGGACCTCACCTGGTTGGAGGTCCAGGCGTGGCGACCCGGTAGCCATCGAGCAGCGGTCGTTCACGGCGACGGTATTGTCGGAGGCTGCCAATCCGGGTCGAACTCGAAGAACTGGTGGACCAGTCCCTCCAGGGCAACAGCAAAGATCGTCCACTCCTGGTTTGACCCGTTCGGGCCTGTCGGGCGGACCATGATCCTTCTGCTCGTGTCGTCCAAGCGGTCCCGAAGTCCGTACCCCTCGCTCAGGGAGTCCTCGGCGATGACGAAATCGCGGAGCGTGAAACTCTCCTTCAGCCGGAGCCCGAGGAAGGCAGCCATCGCACCGTAGATTGCCTCGATTCGAGCAGTGAATCCGTCGAAAGCTGAGAGCAGAGCGCCTTCGACCCTCTTGCGATTCTCGTTTGACTCGCCGGTGGCGGTTAGGGCCCACACGCCTATCAGGAGTGGCCAGTTCTTCGACTCCCGAACCGCCTGCGCGTTGAGGGCACCCCCGACTCGACACAGATCTCGGAGAGCCTGCTGGCGGGAGTCGAGCGAGGTTGGATTCATCGAGGCCACGATCGGTGCCAGCGCCTCTTCAGCGACGTCGATCTCGGCGCCGTTTTCTCCCTGCGCAATGGCGACGAGCACGTCGGTTTGGAAATCGGACTGCCGATCCCACACCCTCCGAATTACGGAGGCGTTGGTCAGACGAATCCCCGTGTCCTGTTCGACGCGATCGAACACCCGTTTGAAAGTCAAGGAATCAGCCCCCGAGCTGAGACCTTCCTCGGTCAACATCTTCCTGCCCGTCTCGAGCAGGAGCTCTCGCAGTTGTTCCCGGGTGTGTTTGTTGAGCCTCGCCACAGTCCATCTCCGCTTGCAGCAGCCCCAGCGGCGCCGCCGCACCAGTGACACTAGTGCTCACGGCGTAGAGCTATGGCCGGTGAGCCGGTTCAGCCCCCTTTGGGCGTCGATTCGCTGGAGCACGCCCAGTACGTGTCTCGATCCGATGTCCCCGTCCTGGATCTCGTCTCAGCTCGAACAGCTGAGGCGAGAAGCGACGCTGCGTCTGCCAGGAGGCCGGAGACAGATCTCGGCCTCGACCGATCAGGCCCGCTCGGTGACCGATTGCTGGGTGTCGCCGCGTGCTCTGCCCTTCTTGGCGAAGTGGCGGCCTATAGCGATCGATCCGACGATACCGAGTGCGATCGCGACCACGGGCAGGACCTGGTCGTAGTTGTACGCAGTGGCGTACGCAGTCTGGTGAATAACCAGAGCGGTTATCGCCGCTTGTACGAGGAACAACGCGGCCCAGAGGTAGCTCGTGACGTACATTCCTCTTCGGAAGTCCGGGTAGGCCTCCCACATGCGGTCGAACGTCGACATTCCCTCATGGGTGCCGTCTGTGCCGTACCTCTGGGCCAGGTAGAACACGACAGGTTTGTGAGCCAGGACGCATGAGCCCAAGAAGACCAAGCCGATCAGGGCAGTCGCCGCGCAGTCCTTATACAGCAGTACCTTGGGGTTCCTACTCCCCACCAGGGCGATAACCGACGAAATCAGCGTGAATGCGAAGATCGCGGCTGATGCCCCACTGAACTTGCGGGCCCTGATCCATATGGCGACTCCACCGAGGACCGGAGCGATGCTGCCGACCAGGTAGCTGACAACGTCGCTCGCGCCCTGTCGTTGGGCAAGGTGGAACAAGGCAATACTGCCGCCGATCTCGAGGAGCGTAACGAGAATGTTGAACGCGAGCCCCTTCTTGGCCGGATGCTCCCTCAACCCTCGAGCGATCTCGTCATGCACCGAAGCCGAACCTGAGACCATGTCGGGAGTCTACGAGCAGGCTCGAGCGCTGAGCCCCGTGGACACGGTGCCTGAGTCGGCTGTGGTCAAGCACTTCGAGTCGCGCCTTGTTCTCGCTAGTGCGGTCGACGTGCCATTTGGTCACCTCGACCGGTCCGAGACCAGGTCGTCATCCTCTTCAGCGCCGTGGTGTTCACCGCATCCTATGTTTCGTCTTGGCACTGTTTTACCGTCGGAGTGATCTCGTTCAGCCTGGCCCACGTCCAAAATCCGCTGTGGGAGTTTCAGGACGTTCAACTAGGGCCGACGTAATGAGGTATCCGTGCATGAGTAGCTCCTTGGCTGAAGGGCCAGGAGAGGATAAGGAGAAGCCAACATGTCATACCTCAAGTGCTTTTCTGGCCAGGCGGGACCGAAGAGCAGTACGAACGATGATCAAGGTGCTGCACCCCGAGACGGGTCTGCCCAAGGGTCAGCGTTCCCAGGCCCGACGGATGGCGATTACCTGATCGTGGTCACCTGGGATTCGAAGGAGCAGAGTGAAGCGTTCACGAAGAACACAGTGCTGCCGGCGTTGCCGGTCGACAGAGGATTCGTGGGGGCTCCGGAGCAACGCACCGCCGAAGTCACCTACGACGAGTCAGCCTGGCCGGTCCGAGGTGTTGCGCCCTTCGGGTGGCGCCAGGCATCTCCCCGTTGAGCGAGCGCGGTTGGGTTCTGCGAGGTGGCCGGCCGACGCGGCAGCCCGGAGCAGTCGGGTCTGGTCAGAGTGGAGCCTGACGCCCAGGCGGTGCTCCAGCTCGTTCAGACCTTCGCGCGCTGAAGGGACATCGGCGACGTGCTGCGGTGACAGTTGACCGGCCGCCGACCAAAGGGAATAGTTTACCTTTCCAATCGGGTTACTGTGGTTATTTTTTTAATATTTTTTTGTGTTTTGAGCTTGTGGTGTACCTCCTGAAGGGGATACAAGGAAAGGGACAGGTAGGCCATGGTTGTCGACACAGGACGGAGTGAGCTGGAGGCGCGGCAATCGGCGAGCGTTGGGGTTCAAGACGTAGGTGAGGCGGAAGGGCTTCACGTCGAGCCGCTGTCCGCAACGATCGGGGCCGTAATTCGCGGGGTGGACCTGCGAGACCTGACCAGCGAGGCCATGTCGGCCATCCGAAAGGTCTGGTTGGAGCGCAAGGTCGTCTTCTTCCCGGGCCAATATCTTGACGACGAGGCCCATCTTGCCTTCGGTCGCCAGTTCGGCGAGCTGACCGAGGGCCATCCGGTGATCCCGGCCCTCGAGGGCCAACCTCATATCCACGAGATCGACTACACCAAGGAATTCGAGGCCTACGCCCGCCGCACGGACGTCCGCCCTCGACGCCGAGGCCTGGGTTGGCACACCGACGTCACCTTCATGCCCCGACCTCCCGCCGGATCAATTCCTGAATGCCCTCGCCATCCCTCGGGCGGGTGGGGACACTCTCTGGTCCGACCAACACTCCGCCTTCGAGGATCTGAGCCCAGCGCTACAAGACTTCCTCCTCTCCCTACATGCCGTGCACGACGGGCGACTCGCCTTCCAGCACATTCTCGACCAGAGGGGCGAGGGGCGCTGGGAGGGGGAGAGTGTCACCAACCTGAATCCGGTCACTCACCCGGTGATCCGCACGCATCCGGAGACCGGGCAGCGATCCCTTTTCGTCAACCCGGGATTCACATCCCACATCGTGGAGCTCGAGCGTGGTGAGAGCGACGCGCTCCTCGCCCATCTCTACGCCCACTCGGTGCGCCCCGAGTACACCGTCCGATATCACTGGGCAGCCGGCGACGTCGGGTTCTGGGACAACCGCATCACGCAGCACTCGGTCGTCGGCGACTACGGGGAGCAGCACCGGCTGATCCATCGGGTGACGCTGAGGGGCGACGCCCCGGCGTGAGCGACGGCGGCTGAGCCGGCGATGCACCTGCGGCATCAGTGGAACTACCAAGACACCTAGCCCACTCTTCCCGTCGAGGCTCAGGCAACGATCGAGGCCTGTCGATGCTGCGGCGACGATCAACAGATCAGTTGCCTTGTCCTTCACCTGCGCCCGGCTTTCGCCTGCAGTCGGTGCCAGCGCCGATGGAGCTGTCCATTAGGGCCTCATCCCGTAGCCGGCCCCTCTCGTTGCCGAGCCCGTCCTCTTTCTCTCCGCTAGCCCGACCGCGACAGCGCTTTGGTCTTGATTCTGTTTCCGAGGGTTCGACCTCTTGACGGGAGGTCCGTTAGCCTTCAGAATACTCTAACTAGAGTACCCCTTACAGGAGTCCCTGAGTATGGCAGGACGAAATCGTTCGAATCCCCTGGCCCTCGCTGTGCTGCTGTGCCTCTACGAGCGCCCGATGCACCCCTACGAGGTGGCAACGACACTGCGCCAGCGCAACAAGCACGAGAGCGTCCGACTCAACTACGGCTCGCTGTACGCCGTGGTGACCTCGCTCGAGCGGAGGGGCCTGATCACACCTCTCGAGACGGCGCGGGAGGGCCGGTTGCCCGAGCGCACCGTCTATGAACTCACCGACTCAGGCCGGGTAGAGGCCCATGACTGGCTCACCGACCTGATTGCGACGCCCGTCAAGGAGTACCCGGCCTTCGAGGCGGCACTTTCGTTTCTCCCCGCGCTGCCCCCAGCCGACGTCGTCGGTCTCCTGAAGGAGCGAGCCCTGCGTCTGGAGACCGAGATCGCCCAGGCACGAGCGTCCAATGGCATCACCGAGAAGATCGGACTTCCCCGCATCTTCTCGATCGAAGGTGAGTATCGGATCGCCGTGCTGGAGGCTGAACTCGAGTTCACTCTCCGGCTCTGCTCCGATATCGAGACGGGCACCTTGGGTGGCGTCGATTGGTGGCGGAGTGTGCATGAGCCAGGGGCCGAGCCTGTCGCCCTCCCGCCGTCAATCGAACCGATCTCCTCCCCCACCAAGCTGCGACAACCGAAACGAGACGAGCTGTGACCGACGATTCCCTGGCTATCGCCACCACCCAACTCACCAAGAGTTTCCCGTCTCGTGCCGGGTCCGTGCATGCGGTCCGCGGAGTGAGTCTCGAGGTCCAACCCGGAGAGATCTTCGGGTTGCTCGGGCCTAACGGTGCGGGCAAGACGACCACCATGCGCATGCTGACGACGTTGCTCCCCATCGAAGGGGGAACTGCCACCGTGGCCGGATTCGACGTCGCCAGGCAGCCCAAGCAGGTTCGACAGCACATCGGCTACGTGAGTCAGCTGGGTGGAGCCGATGAGCTGGCTACAGGAAGAGAGAACCTTTTGCTCCAGGGCCGTCTCTACGGAGCGGATCTGGCCCATCTGCGCCCACGGATCGACGAGCTGGCCGACATCCTCGATCTGTCCGGCTTCGTCGACAGGCGGGTGAAGACCTACTCGGGAGGGCAACGCCGACGGTTGGACGTCGCCTTGGGCATTGTCCATCAGCCCTCGGTCCTGTTTCTCGATGAGCCGACCACCGGGCTGGATCCACAGAATCGGGCCAACCTGTGGGGACATCTTCGAGCCCTGCGTGAGCAGGGAACCACCATTGTGCTGACAACGCACTACCTCGAGGAGGCCGATGTCCTGTGCGATCGACTCGTGATCGTCGACCACGGGCAGATCGTCATCGAGGGAACGCCCCGTGACCTCAAACAACGCGTGGCAGGCGACGCCATCGTCATCACCTTGAGGGATGAGGAGAACACCGCGGTGGGGGTTGGACTGCTCGAGTCGGAGCCCTTTGTCCGGGAGATCTCCGGTGCCGGTGACCAGGTGCGACTGTACGTGGAAGACGGCGGCGCCGCGCTGCCCCAGCTACTACGCATCCTCGATCAGAGCTCGGTGGGCGTCCGGTCGATGAGCTTGTCGGAGCCCACCCTTGACGACGTCTTTCTCCGCCAGACCGGGCGGTCACTCAGAGACACTGCGGTGGATCCCGCCGCGGACGAAGGAACGGAGGAGGCGGCATGAAACTTGTTCGCGATACGGGTCTCCTGTTTCACCGGTACACGATCCAGATGCTGCGGAATCCGGTATGGCTCTTCGTCGGGTTCTCCACGCCTCTGCTGTACCTGGTCCTGTTCACGCCGCTGCTCAAGCACTTCTCCGGTCCCAACGCCTCTTCGGCCAGCGTCATCGACGTCTTTCTGCCGGGCATTCTTGCCCTCCTGGCTTTCGCCAGTGGGATGTCCGGAGGGTTCGGGACGATCTTCGAGCTCCAGTCCGGCGTCATCGAACGCCTTCGGGTCACTCCGGCAAGCCGGTTCGCCATCCTGATGGGGCCGCTCCTTTCGGGAATGTTGATGATGTTCGTCTTCGACGCGGTGGTGGTGGCGGCGGCCACCGGTTTCGGCTTCTCGATCGACTGGGGAGGGCTGGCCGTCCTCGTCATCCTGCTGGGACTGCTGATGGTCACCATGTCGGCGTTCTCGGTGGCCACCGCCCTGGTCACCAAGGAGATCAGCAGCTTCGCGGCCATCATCAACGGCCTCAACCTTCCCGTACTGCTCCTGGGGGGTGTCCTCCTTCCCATCTCCCTCGGACCGCTGTGGATGCGGGTCCTGGCGCACTTCAACCCGCTCTTCTATGCGGTCGAAGGAGCCAGGGCCTTGTCTGCGGGGGCGTACTCCAACCCGGCGGTGTGGGAGGCGTTTGCCGTGCTCGTACCGCTGTGCGTGGTTGTCGTCGCTTGGGCCACCGGAGTGTTCCGGCGTGCCGTGGCCTGACCCCGATCCCCGGCCCGGCGTGTCCCGCCGCGGAACTGGGTCGGTGCGGACCCCTGTTTCAAGCTCGGCGAACCTGGGCTGACCTCAGCTGGACCCGTTGAGGTCCCCGGGCAGACCTCGTTCGGGTCAGCTGACATAGGGAGTACTCATCGGGGCATCGATCTGGAGCGGTACTGGTCCGCCCGGTTAGCTGCGCCAGGTCGGAATAGAAGACACTTCTCATCTGAGCGCGATGAGTTCTGACCTCCCCGCCGGTATGTACGTGCGAGTGCCGGGAACTCCTCGGTCCTCCTTGTCCAAGGGAGAGCACAATGTCAGCGAGTCGCACGGACGATGAGATCGCCATCCAGTCCGTATTGGACCAGTCGTACAAGGCGTGGGCTGCGGGTGATGCCGAGGGCATGGTCGCCCACTACACCGAAGTTGCCACAGCCATCATGCCTGGCTCCCTCCGCCTTGGCCGTGATGTGATCCGTGACAGCATGGCCCAGGGCTTCAACGGGCCTCTCAGGGGCAGCTCGACTTCCAACAGACAGGTCAGCCTCCGCTTCGTCAGTGGCAATGCCGCCATCGTCATCAGCGAGTCCGCCATCTTGTTCGCCGGCGAAACCGAGGTTCCGGACCCTCGTAAGGTGAACGCCACATGGGTGTTCGAGAAGCGCGACGGCCAGTGGCTCATCGCCGCCTATCACAACAGCCCGATGCTGGCGCCTGGCCATTGAGCTTGCCCAGGAGCAAAAGGAAGGGGGTGGTGTGACGGTGAAGGCAGAGGGCTTCGACGGCTCGATCGAACCCTTTCGGACGGAGCTGTTGGCCTACTGCTACCGGATGCTCGGGTCGACCCATGACGCAGAGGACCTGGTTCAGGAGACCTATCTGAGGGCCTGGCGAGCACGGGAGCAGTACGACGAGGCCCGCAGCTCGCTACGCACGTGGCTCTACCGGATTGCCACCAACGTCTGCCTCACCGCTCTGGAGGTCCGCGACCGTCGACCGCTACCGTCGGGGGTGGTGGCCGCATCGGACGCCCTGGGGCCACTCGTTCCCGGCGAGAACGTCGCATGGCTCCAGCCCCTACCTGATTTCCTACTGGGCGAGGGCGATCCAGCCAGTGCCGCTATCGACCGCAGCTCTCTGCGCCTGGCCTTCGCCGCTGCCCTCCAGCACCTGTCGGCCCGTCAACGGGGTGTTCTGATCCTCCGCGATGTGCTCAGGTTCTCCGCGTCAGAGGTGGCTGATGTCCTCGGCACGTCCGTCGTATCGGTGAACAGCTCGCTGCAGCGGGCACGAGCCCGCATGAAGCAGGTGGGGGCAGGGCAGGAACGCCTCAGCGAGCCGTCCGCCACCGAGCAGCGTGCCTGGATTGATCGCTACATGAGGGCGTTCGAGCGGGCCGATGTCGAAGGCCTCAAACGGCTCCTCACCGAGGATGTGCTCATGGAGATGCCGCCGATGACCAACTGGTTCGTCGGCCCCGACAACTACGCCCTCTTCATGGGATGGGTGTTCGAGAAGGCTGGGACCGATTGGCGGCTGAAGGCAATCGCAGCCAACGGCCAACCCGGGTTCGCTGCCTATCGGCGTGTCGGCACCGGATACGAGCTGCACACCCTGCAACTCTTTACGGTCACCACTGAAGGCATCAGTCGGAATTCGGTGTTTCAGGAACCTGAGGTCTTCGCGTCATTCGGGCTGACGACCACGCTCGATGACGAGCACTCTACGAACGGCTGACCTGGGACTCGAAGGCCTCGGCTCCGGCTTCCCAGGTGTGGTCGAGATCCGATCCGGGCGGGTAGCGCCCATCCATCTCAAGGATCAACATGCCGTGCGCAAATGACCACAAGGCTTGGGCCACGGCAGAGTCACCGGTGACGACGAACCAGGGATTGCCGGCCCACTCCTCCAAACCGACCGGCAGACGGTCCCGATCGAGATAGCCGGAGGTGCAGAGCCGATACAGGTTCGAATGGCTCAGGCAGTAGTGCCGGTACGCGGCGAGAAGCCTGACGATGGGGGGAACCGATGCCGAGTCATGCAGCGCCCGATGGGAGATCTCACCGAACTCGAACAGCGCTTCCTCGATCAATGCCATCTCGACACTCGATTTGCTCGAGAAATGCTTGTACAGCGACGGTGCTTGGATGCCCAACTCGTCGGCGATTCGCCGCATGGTTAGGGCGCCCGGCCCCTCGTCCTCGAGGATGCGGCGAGCAGTGACCACGATCTCGCCGGCGCGCTGCGTCCGAGCCGGTACCAGGACAGGACGGGGGAGTTCTCCGACCAGGAGCTCGTGCTCCGACACGGTCGACGTGTCGTTCATCCGGCTGCCTCATCGCCTTTGATCTCGACACTCTGTTGCCCAAGTTTCATTGGGGTTTGGATTGCCACTGCTGCCTAGCGTTGTGCGGCCGAGAGCCGGAACACGGGATGATTGGGGGCGATTCGCTGGAGATCGCTCTCGTCGGAGTCGGCAGTCACCCCATCGAAGAAGACGCCAACCTCTGACTTCCACTTGCGAAGGTAGGCACGAAGGATCAGTGATTTCTCGCTGTCGGGCACTTCCTCTGCCGTCCGATCATCACGGTGGCGGCCCAGCAGAAGGGTGAGCCCGCCGTCAGCGGCGCGCACATTTCGGACCCACTGGCCGTTGCCGCGAGCAGATACCAGATACTGATGTCCATCGAGTTCGAGCAGGTTCACCGGAGTCCGGCGAGGGTCACCGCTCTTTCGTCCTCGGACCTCCAACACCCTGCTCCCCCAGACGCTGATTCCTGCCTTGGTCAGCATGGAAACGACGGGATTCAAGACCTTCCTCGTCACCAGTCCAGGCTTCCTGTAGTGCGGTTGAGTTTCCATTTCTGTAGCTCCTCTCGGTGCACGGTTGGTGGGCTAACGATGTTAGCTATTATGGCTAATGCCGTTAGCCTTGTCAACCCCCGGACCGCTGGCTCTTCGAGCAGGTCGGATGCCAGATCAAGATGCAGGCCAAGTCAGCGAGGGGGCACTCTGCCCGGGCGGCGCTGCCTGTCGGCTGCAGGAGTCCGCCGTTCCGCATGCCCTATCGTGGCCGCGGTGCTAGTTCGTTGACAGCTCTACCGAGTGGATTCTGGGCAACCGTGGCCAAAGGCCTGATGGCAGCGATAGTGGCGAGTTCGCTGTTCCTAACTGCCTCTTCGAGCCTCGGATCGGCGGCCACGCCAACGAACGCAGACGTTGTCCAACAGGGTTCGGCCTCAATGGGTTGTGGCCGTGGCCGCCTACCCGGTGCGCTCAAGCGTGGGACCACCGAGACCCGAACTCTGGTCTCGGGAACCAACCACGGCTCCTATCAACTGACCGTTCCCCGGTCCTACCGACCCGGGCACCGGACGCCCCTGATTCTTCTGTTCTACGGATTCGGATCGAACCCGACGCAGTTTTCCGCGTTGACCACTTTCCCTTCTCAGGGGTCTGACAGCGGCTATCTGGTTGCCGTACCGAGCGCTCAAGGTGGGGAATGGCAGTTCACCAGGGGAGGAACGGACGCTGCATTCGTGAACGCTCTCGTGCAGAATCTCGATGCCACATACTGCGTCAACCAACGAGAGGTGTTCGCTACCGGGTTCTCGGCTGGAGCCGCATTCACGATTCTCTACGCCTGCAGCCATCAGAACCAGGTCACCGCGATCGCCACGGTTGCCGTGGACTTCCAACTGGGTTGCACTCGCCCGATTCCCATCATGGCGTTCCATGGCACAAGGGATCCGCTCGTCCCGTACCAGAACGGTGCCGTCGGACTGTCCCTCCCAGGCACCAAGGTCAGGGGCACCGAACTCAACATGAGCGACTGGGCCCGTCTCGACCGCTGTCGATCCGCACCGAGTACGAAACAGATCGGCACCCAGGTGAAGCGTCAGGTGTGGACTGCTTGTACTCGGGGAACCGCCGTGGAGCTGTACTCCATCATCGGTGGTGGCCACGCCTGGCCGGGTGCCAATCCCAAAGACGCCATCGGCCTCACGACTCAACAAGTCAGTGCAACCAAAGAAATACTCGGGTTTTTTAACCGCTGGCGTACCCCCAGCGGTCAGCGAGCCTGATGGATCTCAGTATTCGCCCTTGATCACGAAATACGAGCCGCGAATCGTCCCTGCGAGTTTTGACTTCTGGCGAGCGAACTTGAACGAGCTGAGCTCGTCGGGGATCTCCATGCCCTCAGAGAGCTTGAAGCCGACCGCCCGCTTCCCACCATCGATCGTGTACAGGACATTGATCGAGAGTCCGCTCTCGTAGAACACGTAGGTCCATCGGATGTCCTCCACCTGGAAGCTCGTCGCCTCGAGTGGAGGAGAAGCGATGACGATGTCACGCTCCTCCTTGAGGACCCGCTCCACCAAGGCGATTGCCTTCTTGGCCTTGGCGGCGGGTTCGACCGTGAAGACATGGTCGTACTTGTTCTTGAAGTAACGAGCCTCATTGGCCCGGAGGCCGGCCAAGGCATCGGCGACCGGCGATGACTCCAGGCCGACCGTGGAAACGTTGACAAAATCGACGGCGTAGCTCATGCCGAGAGCATACGACGACCGCGGCCGCTTCTACCTGAACGAGCCCCTCAGACCGATGAAAGGGAGAAGGAGAGCTCCGAGCAGTCGACACACAGGAGTCGTGCACTGTCAGTGAAGGGTCGATCAAAGGCGCCGTCGAAATCCGGGGGAGGAGCAATCGTGAGATCGCACGTCGCACAGCTTCCACCCTGGAGCTGGTAGAGCTCGACCATCCGTGACCTGAAGTCCTCTTCTTCGCTGTCCACGACTGTTCCATCGACGTGCTCGAGGTGCACCTTTAGGCAGCGAGCCTCTCGAGCCCCTGAGGGCCGAGAGAGGCGATCCGAAGGCTGGAGGCAATGGCCGCCATCGTTTCGAGCTCCTGCATAGGCAGGCCTCCGGTCACAAAGTGTTCACTCTTCGGTAGCGTCGTCGTTACCCGCTGCACCGTAACGTCGCGAGCCATGTTCCAAACCGTGGTCGTGGGTTCCGACGATTCGAGTACCGCCCGTCAAGCAGTGGTGACCGCCGCCGACATCGCAAGGATGTCCGGCGGCAGACTCGTCATCGTGACTGCCTACGACCCAAAGGCCGTTCGGACCGAAGACCTCCCCGCCGATCTGCGGTTGTCCACCACGGTCCATCCAGCGGACCTTCTCCTGAACAGTCTCGCAACGATCGGCCAAGAGCGGAATGTACCCGTCTCTGTCGAGGCGATCACCGGCTCTCCGGCCGAAGGAGTGGTCAAGATCGCTGAGCAGGTCGGTGCCGACCTCATTGTCGTCGGCAACAAGGGGATGAAGGGAACGCGCCGAGTCCTGGGCAGCGTTCCAAACTCCATCGCCCACTCGGCGCCGTGCTCGGTACTCATTGTCGACACCGAGGGTGGCGCCTGAGTCGACAGGACTGAGGGGCCCCTCGATGAGAAGGGTTTTGGGAGGGGCGAGCCTTCAGCTACCGGTTGATTCGTACTCTTTCATCCGTGCCTGCATGAGCGTTCTGAGGAGATCGGTGGGCAGGTCCTTCTTGTAAGGGAGCTTGATGAATCCCTCGCCGGCCTCGTAGCCCGCAGCTTCAGCTTCCTTCTTGTGTGCTCCGAAGAACGAAGTGGTGAACCGGAGCGAGCAATGGTGTTTGAAGTTCTGGAGCATCCACAGGTTTGCCTTCTCGCCGCGTACATAGGTCGGCAGGTTGTATTTGAGCTCCTCCCGTGCCTCCGGGTCGGTAGCACGGCTCAATGTTCGGAGCGCTTCGAGGTGTGGTCGCTGGTCGTCACTCAGCTTGGCGAAGAAGTCGTCGACATTGTCCCGCTTCGGCATCGGCATGAGGGCAGCGTACCTTCGTAGCGGAGGACCCCGACGAAGCAGTGCGTAGCCAGGTTCACCGGACGGGTCTCGGTTCCTGACAGTTGAGGCGCAAGCGGTCCGTGCTCGCCAAGGCCAGTGGTCGGAATCCATTCCAGAAGCGATCCTGGTGAAGTGGTGCGAGGTGGGGATAACCCCCCTGCAAAGACGCCGATTGGCCGCATTCTCCTTTGTGGGGCAGAGGCCTACCGTGGGCAGTGATGATCACGGCACACTCCCTCACCAAACGCTACGGCGCTGCAGTGGCCGTCGACAGCCTCACCTTCGAAGTTGCCCCTGGAGTCGTCACCGGCTTCCTCGGGCCGAATGGATCCGGCAAGTCGACGACCATGCGCATGATCATGGGTCTCGACCGACCCGACTCCGGCTCGGCTCTCATCAATGGCAAGCGCTATTGCGATCTGCCCTGGCCTCTCCATGAGGTCGGATCACTCCTCGACGCCAAGGCGTTCCACCCAGCCCGGACCGCCCGTAACCACCTCCGGTGGCTCGCTCTCACCAGCGACATCCCGGTCAGCAGGGTCGATGAGGTACTCGACGAGGTGGGGCTGACGTCGGTCGCCAATCGACGAGTCGGGAAATTCTCACTCGGCATGACTCAGCGACTGGGAATCGCTGCGGCCCTGCTCGGTGACCCAGGCGTGCTGCTCTTTGACGAGCCGGTGAACGGGCTGGATCCCGAAGGCATCCGCTGGGTTCGCCACTTTCTCCGAGATCTGGCGAAGCAGGGTCGGACCGTCTTCGTGTCCAGCCATCTGATCAGCGAAATGTCCCTGACCGCAGAACGCCTGATCGTCATCGGCCGTGGCCGACTGATCGCCGAGACTTCCGTCGCCGAGTTCATCGCTCGGAGTAGTGCTGGGACGGTGAGGCTCGTCACTCCCGACGCCACGGCGTTCAGCGCGGCCCTCACCGCGGCGGGCGGCACGGTCAGGGATGTCGAAGGGTCGTTGACCGTCGACGGACTTAACTCAATCCAGATCGGCGACCTGGCCGCCCGCGACGGATTCCGAGTTCACGAGCTGGCCACCGTCACCGCCTCACTGGAGGACGCGTTCATGGATCTCACCAGGGATGATGTCGAGTACCGGCCCTCGTCCGTGGCTCATGTGACGACGACGGGGACGAAGGAGTGACCATGGCACACGAGGGCTTCTCCGACACCCCGCCTGGGCACTACCGCATGATTCACGTGGCGAAGTCCGAGATCAGCAAGATCATGAGCCTTCGATCGACGGCGATCACCCTCGGCCTCACCGTGATCGCCTGTCTGTCGGTGACAGGCCTGGTTGCCAACGGGTCGTTGCACCATGGCCCCGACTACTATTCCGGTTTCGACGCTACCCAGAGTTCGCTGACCGGAATGATCACGGTCGCTCTGACCGGTGGGGTGTTCGGAGCCTTGTTGATCTCCGGGGAGTACGCGAGCGGCACCATCCGCACCACACTTGCTGCTGCTCCGAGGCGCCCGATGTTGCTCGCCACCAAGATTGGTGTCACGGCGGCGCTGACGGTCATCTTCTGCGAAGTGCTCAGCTTCGTATCGTTCTTCTTGGGCCAGGCCATCCTTGCCGGCGGCGGGGCACCGTCGGCGACGCTCGCATCGCCCGGTGCCGCTCGTGCCGTAGTCCTGTCCGGCCTGTTCATCTCACTCATGACCCTCATGTCCTTCGGCTTCGGGCTCATCTTCCGAAACACCGCAGCTGCGGTGGCGGCGTTTGTCGGCGTCATATTCGTCCTTCCGCTCGTGATGCACGGCATCTCGGAGTCGACGCTTCGCTACCTTCCTACCAATACGCTGACCAACTCGATCATGTCGACCGTCAACCAGGGGCACACCGGGCCCTTCCCGCCCGTCCCGCCGGTCGTAGGGTTGTTACTGATGACCTTGTATTCAGCTGTTGTGGTGGCCGTCGGAGCTGCCCTGTTCGTGAGGCGAGACACGTGAGCGACTCCAGTACCGAAAGCGATTGGGTGCAGATCCGGATCCCACAGGAACGTGTCGAGCAGGGCCGACGACTACTCCGGCTGATCCTGCGAGAGCCGTTCCAGAAGCAGAGCTGGGCCGAGCTCGGCTACTTTCTCGCCAGCTCCGCCTTGGCGGCTGCCGCCGTCATCACGCTCGGCTTGCTCAGCTTTGCCGGTGTGGCGCTCACCGTCATTTTCGTCGGGGTGTTCATCCTCGGCTCCGCTCTGCGGGGTGCCCGCGGGTTTGGCCGATGGCAGCGATCGCTGGCTTCGGGCATGCTCGGAGAAGAGATTGCCGAACCGGAACCCTTTGCGCCAGCACCTGGACTCTTCCGCTGGCTCCGGGCGGCCGCGAGTGACCGAACCGCGTGGCGGTCGCTGCTGTATTTCATAGTGAAAGTGCCGCTCACACTCTTCGGGGTCTGGTTCGCGCTCAGCGTCTGGATCGAGGCGATCTTCGGAATCGTCTCGCCACTGGCCGGAGGCAGCGGTTCGACGAAGTTCGGTCTGCTAGGACATCTCAACGCAGGCAGCCTCAACGGCAGCCCACCTGACGG
This sequence comes from uncultured Acidimicrobiaceae bacterium, assembly GCA_963817985.1. GTDB lineage: Bacteria > Actinomycetota > Acidimicrobiia > Acidimicrobiales > RAAP-2 > Bog-756. Next base: position 74,516 of record CAWFQI010000001.1, read on the forward strand.
ACCAGGAAGCCATGTTGTCGCGTTCGTGGTCGGCGTCCTCTTGCTGTTCGTTGCCCCGTGGACGATGAAGTTGGTTGTCTACCTCGACCGGCGAACCATGCACCTCCTGCTCGGTCCTAGTGCGACCTCGTCCCGGGTGAGGAGCCTCGAGCAGTCAAGGTCGAGGACGCTCGACGCCGCCACGGAGACACTGCAGAACATCGAGCGGAACCTCCACGACGGCACCCAAGCGCAGCTGGTGGCCCTGGCCATGCGCCTCGGCCAAGCCAAGGAAAAGCTCGAGAGCCTGGAGGAAGCCTCCGACGAGCGCGGAGACTTGGAGTTGATCCGGCGCCTCGTAGATGAGGCGCACCGGGGGGCCAAGGAGGCAATCACCGACCTTCGAGACTTGGCTCGAGGGATCCACCCGCCCGCGCTCGACACGGGTCTGGAGAATGCCCTGGCAACCCTGGCGGCGCGCAGCTCGGTGCCAACAGAGGTCCACGTGTCGGTCCAGTCTCGGCCGAGTCCGGCCATCGAGGCCATCTGCTACTTCTGTGCAGCAGAGCTGTTGGCCAATGTGGCCCAACACGCTGAGGCGTCCCGGGCCTCGTTGAGCTGCGCCCAACATGGTCCGTGGCTGCGCATCGTGGTGCGTGACGATGGCCACGGTGGTGCTGCGGCCAACCAGATCGGATCTTCGTCCAGTGGACTCAAAGGGCTTTCGGATCGGGTGGGTGCCGTCGACGGGCACCTGGACATCGCCAGTCCTCCGGGTGGACCGACCATCGTCACCGTCGACCTGCCCACCCACGCCTGAGATGTCCGACCCCGACGCCATCCGAGTAGTGATCGCTGAAGACTCCGTGATCTTGCGAGACGGCTTGCACCAACTCCTCACGGACCGTGGTTTCGTCGTCATCGACGTGGTGGGCGATGCCGACGAGCTCGAGAAGACGATTGCCACCGATCCCCCCGACGTGGCCGTGGTCGACATACGCATGCCACCGACCTTCACCGATGAGGGTTTGCGGACAGCCATCCGGCTTCGCCAGCACCAGCCAGACGTCGGGATCCTGGTGTTCTCGCAGTACGTCGAGACTCGGTATGCGGCCGAACTGCTGGCTGGAGGGGCCGCAGGGATCGGCTACCTGCTGAAGGATCGGGTCGCCGATGTTGCCGACTTCGCCGAAGCACTGGTGCGAGTGGCGTCCGGAGGGACGGCACTCGATCCCGAGGTCGTCACCCAGCTCATGGGCGCTTCCCGTCGCACCGACGCTTTGGCCCGGCTCACCAGCCGGGAGCGGGACGTGCTGGCACTGATGGCAGAGGGGCGGACCAACTCGGCTATTGCCACGGGTCTCGTCATCTCCGAAGGGGCAGTGGAGAAGCACGTTGCCAACATCTTCGCCAAACTCGACCTTCCGGTCACGCCCACCGATCACCGTCGCATACTGGCGGTACTTCGCTATTTGGAGGGGTGAGGAGGCGGAGCATCGGTTGGCCGTACGCCCCGATTCCACCAGGCCGGGTTGCTCACCGCCTGATCGACGATCCAGGAGAAATGATGCTTGGCCGACACGCGTAGAAGGGGCAGGGTCGCCAGACCGAGGAGCGCCCAACGCCGATCCCGCCGTGGGGTCTCGAGAACGATCGAGAGCGCCGAGGCGAGCCCCCAGGCGTAAAGGAGGGTGTTGTAGGCAGGAAGGCTGGCGGGACCGAGGCCTTCGGCCTCGGCGAGAACCGGTAGGCCGAGGGCGCCTCGCTTTCGTGGCCAGATGAGGAAGTGGACGGCTGCACCTCCGAGAGCGGCACCGGACCACACAGCGAGGAGCCTGTTCCAACGCCCGCCGCCCTTCGTGGCGATGGCGATCCAGGTGGGAATCTGCGTTGCCCAGAGGGCACCCGAACCAACCAGACCGAGTTCCGGCTGTCCGACGAGCCCGACACCGTTGGACAACTCGAATCCGTGGTGGGCCGCGGTCAGGGTGGCGGTGAGTACTGTCCAGGGCCGGCTGGAGGCTGGATCGGACCGTTTCGGACTCATGGGACCATTTGACACGCATCCGAACTCAGGAAGCCAAGCGATCCGGACCTCGGCCGCGAGCGGTCTCGGCACTCGGTAAGCCAGCCCGAGCTGGAATGGGGCGTTCTCAGCGCCAGCCGAGCTCCGGAGCAACATCACGCAGCAGCGAATCGAGTACATGAGCGCAATACTCCACGCCTAGCTGGTTGGGGATTGTCAGCAGCAACGTGTCAGCCGCGGCGATTGCCTCATCATCGGCCAGCTGTTCGATGAGCTTCTCGGGCTCTCCGGCGTAGGTCTTGCCAAAGCGAGCCTTGCCACCGTCCAGGTACCCGACCTGATCTTCTGATTCGCCCTCGCGGCCGAAGTAGGCACGGTCGAGGTCGCTGACGATCGGGAAGATACTGCGACTGACCGAGACCCGTGGCTCACGATCGTGGCCGGCGTCAGCCCAGGCCTTGCGGAAGCGCTCGATCTGTTCAGCCTGCAACTGATGGAAGGGTACACCGGTGTCCTCGCTGAGAAGCGTAGAGCTCATCAGGTTCATCCCTTGCTCGGCTGTCCACTCGGCGGTCTTTCTCGTGCCCGCACCCCACCAAATCCGGTCGCGGAGACCGGCAGAGTGCGGCTCCACACGAAGCAGCCCGGGAGGGTTGGGGAACATCGGCCTAGGATTTGGCTCAGCGAAACCCTGGCCTTTCAGGACCTCAAGGAACACTCGGGTGTGCTCGCGGGCCATAGCCGCCTGGTCCGAACCCTCGGGCGGAATGAATCCGAAGTAGCGGTAACCCTCGATCACCTGTTCGGGGGATCCACGGCTGATGCCCAGTTGCAGGCGTCCGCCGGAGATGAGATCGGCGGACCCGGCATCCTCGGCCATGTAGAGCGGATTCTCGTAGCGCATGTCGATCACGCCGGTTCCGATCTCGATCGTGCTGGTCTTGGCCCCAACGGCTGCGAGCAGCGGAAACGGCGAAGAGAGCTGGTTGGCGAAGTGGTGCACCCGGAAGTACGCCCCATCGGCCCCCAGCTCCTCAGCGGCGACCGCCAGTTCGATGGACTGCAACAGGACGTCGGAAGCCGATCGAGCCTGGGACTGGGGTGAGGGTGTCCAGTGGCCGAACGACAGGAATCCGATGCGCTTCATGACTGGAACAACGTCGCGGTAGGGCGATCTCTTCCGCCAGGACCGTCGTGTCGCCGGCGACGGTCAGCGGCCAGCGGTCACCTGCCGCGCCGGTAGCGCCGAACCACGCCCCCACCGAACCACGCCAATGCGCCGATCAGTGCGGCGACGAGGACGACGATCCACAACGACCACGTGAAGTGCCAGAGGAGGAAATGGACCCTGATCCGCTCCGTGTTCTGGATCATGAAGATGACCAGCGCGGCGACCCCAATGAGCGAAACAATGACCCCACTACCCACTCGACTCCGCTGAGGCATAGCTCGGTTCCCCCCTTGCTCGGTCGACCGCCTGGTGCCCAGCGTACTCAGTGATCGCCGCCACCTAGGTGTCCGGCTGCAGCAGTCGTGACCGTTTCGGATCCAGACAGATCAAGGGTAGGGACAACGCGAAACCGGGACCCCGTGTGAGCTCGGCTGCACATCGCCAGTGATCGATAGCCCTCCCGGTAGGCGAGGAGTTGCCTCCGCCACCTGTCTGGCTGTGTCCGCCTCACCGAGAAGGGGAGGAGTTCGTGGTGCCTATTCGTCTGCCAGCACGTCGGCCACCCGTACCTGGCTTGCTGACCAGCCGGGACCGGCGGCGGCGACGACGGCCAGCAGAAGAGCCACTGGGATGACGACCAGTACCTCGAGAAGCGGCACATCGGCACCGTTGGGAACGCCGAGGGAGGTGGCGAACGTGGTCCACGCGAGCCGACCGACGACGATGCCGAAGGGGATGCCGAAGATGAGGGCGATGGAGGCGATGGTGAGGGCATTCCACTGCACGGTGGCCAGGAGCTGTCGTCGACGGAACCCAAGGGATTTCAGGATGGCCAGGTCCCTCCGCCTGCGGCGGACCCCGGTGACCAGTACCAGAGTGAACATTGCCGCCCCGAGGAGAGCCAGTGTGCCGGCCAGCACCGCCGGGGTCTGCCGGACGCGTGCGTAGTCCTCGATTCCGACGGGACGTTGGCCGGCCACGATGGTGCATGAGCCGACGGGACAGCCGGCTTCGGTCACGGCGTGGGCCAGGCTGACATCAGCCCGGGTCATATCGGCGCCGGGATGGTATTTGACCAGAACGAAGTTGTAACAGGTCTCGCCAACCGTGCAGGCCGTCTGACCAAACGGGACCGACAACGTGTCAGCGGTGAACGCCGCTCCGGTTCCGAGGTCGGTTGCATCGAAGCTTCCCCTGCTGAACGAGGGGAAGACAGCCTCGCCGACGATACGCATTGGTCGAGGGGCACCACTGATGGCGACGTTCACGGAACCGCCGACCCGACCGCCGACTTGTCGGAGGGTGCGGGCGCCGAGGACTACCTCGTCCGCACTCCTGGGCAGGCGTCCGGACAGCAGCGTCAAGAACGGATTGGAACTGCTCGCCTTGATCCCGATGGCTGGCACCTGGGTGCTGTTGATGCTTACCCCGCCGAAGGGCGAGTAGTCGCCCACGGCATACGAGGCGACCCCGGGTTGTCCCTTCATGACCGCATCGACGAACTGCTTGCTCGCTCCTCCGAAGCCGAGGTCGACCGTTCGTTGCCAAGACTGCCCGTACTGCGATGGGGTGCCTACCAGACGCGACAGGCTGGTTCCAAAGATGAGTGCAGCCACGATGGCCGCCAGGGAGATGGCAACGCCAACCAGCGCGCTGCGAACCGGGATCACTCGCCGTCCCCGACCCGAATCCAAGGCCATCCGGACACCGACCGAGGCGGGCACCGACCCGATCAGATCGAGCGGTGGGCGAACACCGTGCTCGGGCGAGCCCGACACGGGTGATCCCGACGGTGGCGTCATCCGCGCCGCTCGACGAGCCCTTGGGATGAGGAGTAGGACCGGGAGGACGGCGCCGACCACCAACCCGACCACCAACAGGGCCACATTCACCTCCACCCCCGGCGACGGCTCGGCCGCACGGGCTGGTCCGATGGGCATGAGCGGTGAGGCGAGTATGGCGACAGCCACGGCGCCGATGGCCCCTACCCCTGTGATCACCGATGCCCGCAGTAGCGACAGCACGATCAGGTCGCGCCGCGTCATGCCAACGGCACCGAGCACGGGGTTGTCTGTTCCGTCGACGGACAGCTGCCGACCCAGCAATTGCACGATCACGATCAAGGTCATGAGACCGACCAAGGTGGCAAAGATGGCCAGGGAGATGGCCTCGGGCTGTATCGAGTGTTCAACGGCGGCCCCTTGGGCATCGAGATCGCCTACGAACACCTGGCCCCCGGTCGACTGCAGGTACGCCGGCTCGGTGGCCAGATGCTTGGCCTCCCGGATGAACGCCGCCCGATTCGATCCGGACACGAGGGAGACCGCTCCGCCGTCCGATCCTCGGAGGGGGGTCGTGGATGGCAGCTTGGCAAAGGCGGGCGTCAGCAGGATCCGGGGCAGTGAGTCCTGATGGTTGGGGGCCACGACCTGGTCGTCGAAGGCGGCAATGGCCGCCACACGGAAGGAAAGCGCCCTGGCCGTTGTTGGGTCGGTAGTTCCGTCGCCGTCGTTGGGTTCCCCGACGAGATGCAGTGTTCCCCCCGGTCGAAGGTTGCGCTGTTGGGCCAGTTGCTCATCGATGATCACGGCTTTCGGATCTCGAGGGTCGAACATGCGGCCCTGCAAGATCTTCACCCGATTGAGGTAGCCGGACCGGGCGTCGTCCGCCGACTCGACCTGGATGTTCATGTCGGGAGCGGATCCGCCCGTCGGAAGGCCCATTTGATACAGGAAGATGGTGCGGAGACTCGCCACCTGACGGAGCTGGCCCAAGGCGTGGTAGTAGCCGTTCAGCCCGCTGTTCGCCGGCACGATCAGGAGGTCGGGGGAGCCTCCCCACTGTCGCAACCGCGGGTAGGCCGTATCGGTTCGTCTCGCCCCGCTGGCGGCGGCCAAGGCTGTGCCGCCGAACAGACTGATGAGCAGAGCCAACACCACCCAGGCCCGCCACTTGGATCGTAGGTCGATGCGGAGACAGGTCCACACCCCCCGGTTGCCTCTGGCTCGCCCGTCCCGCCTGCCCTCCATGGGCATCATGGTGCCTGAGGGCCCCCGCTGGCAGCAAGGGAGCAGTCCCACTTTTGGAGGTGGTGCTACCACGCCGAGCCCTAGGGGAGCTCGCCGGTTCGGCCATGTGTCGGAGTCGGCGCCCCTGCGGATCAGGTCACGCACGACTCGTTCGGTACGAGCCTTCGCCGAGGTGATCCGCTCGAGATCGCAGCCGTCGTCAGGCCGGTGATGTGACCGAGCGCTAGGGAGGGCTCCCGGTTCGGAAGTTGACGATTTGGACGCAAAACGTCATTATGTAGTGATGACCGAAGCGGGCAAGCGGCGAGCAGCATCGGAGAGCCGGGAGCGGATTCTGGACTCGGCTGCCCAGGTCTTCGCCACCTACGGCTTCCGCCATACGACGTTCGAGGAGGTAGCCACCCGTGCCGGGGTGTCTCGAACGCTGCTCTACCGGCACTTCGACGGGAAGACCGACCTGCTCCGAGCGGTCCGGGAGCGGGCCTTGACCGCGTGGGCCGATTCGGTGTCTCGTGCGGCGCAGGACTCTATGAGCGCCCGGGGGGCACTCGAGGCCACCATCCGCGAGACGCTCAGGTTCGCCGCGGCCCGCCCCGACTTTCGTGCCTTCCTGGCCGGCGACACGAGACTGGCCCTGCACGGCGAAGACGGTGGAAGCCACTCCCGTCAGCTGTGGCGCACCGAGACGTCCACCCTTCTGGCCCGAGGAGTGAGGGCGGGTGAGTTTCCCGGAGACCTCGACGTCTCGGCCAGCGCCGACGTCCTCTGCGCCATGCAACTCGGCGTCATCGAGCAGATGCACCAGGTGGACGACGTGTCACTTACCCTCGGGCCAGCCCACCTCGACGCGGCCACCCGCATCCTGGTCGGGGGTGTTGCCGCGGCATCCGAGGAGTTCATGGCGACCGGGGCCACGCCATGACCACCGCCGGATTCATCGGGCTCGGGAGCCAAGGGTCGGGCATGGCCGAGCGGATCATCAACCAGGGCACGCACACGACCCTCTGGGCTCGCAACCCCTCCTCGCTCACCCCGTTCGCCGGCCGGGTGGAGGTGGCCTCGAGCCCGGCCGAGCTCGGTCGGCTGAGTGATGTCGTCGGCGTCTGCGTCACGGACGACGATGCCGTTCGCCAGGTTGTTCTCGGTCCGACCGGCCTGCTGGCCGGCATGGGCACAGGAAGTGTTCTGGCCTTGCACTCCACCATCGGCACGACGACGTGCGCGGAGATAGCCGAGGCGGCGAGCGTTTCGGGTGTCGCGGTCATCGACGCCCCGGTCAGTGGGGGTGGCGCAGCGGCGGCTGCCGGTGCACTCACGGTCTATGTCGGTGGCTCCACCGAGGCCATCGAGCGGGCCCGACCGGTGCTCGAAACCTACGGCGATCCTGTGCTGCACATGGGGGAGCTCGGGAGTGGCTTGCGGACCAAGCTGATCAACAACGTGCTGAATGCGGCGCAGTTTGGACTGGCACACGACGCCATGGAGGTCGGTGAGGCGCTGGGGCTCGATACGGGAATGCTCGGACGGGCCCTCACGAGCGGGAGCGGTAAGAGCTTCGCTCTCGACGTGTACGTCGGACTGGGCTCGCTCGACGTCATCGCCGGGCACATCGGCCCGCTGCTGTCGAAGGATGTCGGCTTGTTCGGCCTCGAGGCCGTGCCGGCCCACACGGTCGAACAGGAGGCCCTGCTGAGCGCGGCGGATCGCCTGCTCGCCATCGTGGACCATCCACGGAGGAACGACGAGCGGAGCGCCCGATGACGAGCGTCGGAGAGGCGGAGCGCCGGAGTATCGATGTCCGGACCCCTGTCACGATCACCCACACGCCCTCTGCTCCCAGCGACATCTGGCAGGGCCCATGGGCGAGGGCGCTCGCGGAGCGCAGCGATGCCGCCGGTGCCGACGCCGAGTTGCTTGGGCTCGAGCCCCTGACCATCCGGACCGACGGACAGAGCTGGACGCTACGGGTCCACGGTGGTCGGGTCGAGACGGACCCCGGAACCGTGGCTGATCTCGTGGTCGATCTGGACCTGGCCGCCCTCCTCGATGTGATGCAGGAGCGCAAATCGGCATTCGGATTGGCCATCGCCGGACGGGTGGGCGGGGACACGCCGTCGGTCCAGATGTTCGCCGCATGGGACCCGGTCCTGCGCTCCGTGCTCGACGGGCGCTCGCTCTACCGACCGGGCGAGGTGACCCTCCGGGGCCCGGATGGAGGGCCTCTCGATCTCGACCAGTCCTTCGTCATGGACCGGTCGGGCGATGCGGCCGCCCAGTTCCTGGCCGAAGCCGGGTTCGTCCTGCTGAAAGGCGTGTTCAGCGAGCCCGAGCTGGTGGAACTCGACGCCGAACTGGCCGACGCCGTGGAGTCGGCCAGCCCTGATGACGGTGCGTCGTGGTGGGCGACGACGGGACAGGGGGAGCGGTATCCCTGTCGCATCCTGGATCTGGTGAAGAAGTCCGAGCATCTGCGGGCGCTGCTGGACAGTCCGGCGTTCCTCTCGATAGGCGAGCTTCTCGACGATGGCCACAAGCCGGGTGACCCGTTCGGCGAGCACTTCAGCGAGGTCACGGCGGAAGGGCTCGTGAAACGGGTCGACTCGGTTGACGGCCTCGTCTGTCTTCCCTGGCACAAGGACTGTGAGCGGGGCGGTCACGCCCTGTTCTGCTCGGGCCTCACCGTCGGCATCTGCCTGACCCCGATCGACGAGGCTCACGGGGGACTCGACGTCATCGCCGGCTCGCACCGGGCCCTCATCGTCCGGAGTCAGTTCGATGCCGGGCTCGACCTCCCTGCGGTTCGCCTGCGGGCCGATCGGGGCGATGTCACTGTGCACACGTCGTGCACCATCCATCGTTCGACCCATCCCACCCACTCTGAGCGACGGGTGATCTACACGGGCTTTGCCCTTCCCCCTCGACCCGGCGACCGACTCGAGTCGGTTGACCAGGACAGGCTGGCCGAGGAGCGAGCCGAGCTGGCCAACCGGACACCGACCCTGTCGTACACCAACCAGAGGAGGACGCCATGAACGAAGACGAGTACCGGGCCGCCTCGGCCGAGGTCGCTCGGCGCCGGACCGAAGTCGGCCGGGCCAAGTACCGGGAGGTGATGTTGCACGACGCACCGCCCCCGGTGAGCCCGTTCACCGAGAGCGGCGTAGTCGACACGGTGTTCGGCGAGCTCTGGGGGCGTCCTGGTCTCTCACGACGGGACCGACGGTGGATCACCCTCGCCTGCGTGGCGTCGGCAACGGTCGATACGCCGATCGACACCCACGTGTATGCCGCCCTGGCCAGCGGCGACATCACCCGCGACGAGTTCCGGGAGTTCGTCCTCCACTTCGCCTTCTACGCCGGATGGCCACGCGCCTCGTCGATGGAGATGGAGTTCTACAAGGCCACCGCCCGCCTGGACGCCGAACAGGCCCAGTCGAGCGACGGGGCCACGGGCTCCTAGATCGGAGCGTCGTTCGGTCTGGCGCTGGGCCGTCTCAGCTGCTCGAGCTGAGGTCGGCCACCCCCCGGCCGGCTTCCATGGCCCTCCCCAGCACGAACTCGTGGACGGCGTCGGGCTCGAGGGGCCGGGCGTAGAGGAACCCCTGACCGCTGTCGCAGTGTTCCCGTTCGAGCTGGGAGTACTGGGCCACGTCCTCGATCCCCTCGGCCAGGGTCTCGAGGCCCAGGGACTTGCCCAGCTGCACCAGCGTGCGGATGAGGGCAGTCGTCTCCGAGGAGTCGGACATGGTCGAGATGAACGAGCGGTCGATCTTGAGGGTGTCGACGGGGAGCTGTTGGAGATAGGCCAGCGAGGAGTACCCGGTGCCGAAGTCGTCCACGGCGATACGGATGCCGGTGGCCTTCAGGGCGGTCAGTTGGGTCACCACGGCGGCCACGTTCTTCATGATGGCCGTCTCGGTGATCTCCAGGGTCAGGCCCGTCGGAGGGAACCCGGAGGCGGCCAGTGCCTTGCGGACGTCCTCGACGAGATCGTCGGTCTCCAACTGGCGAGCCGAGACATTCACCGACACGCCGAGTTCCAGGCCCAGGGCGTTCCAGCGGGCACCCTGCCGGCACGCCTCGTTCAGCACCCACCGCCCCACGTCGTTGATCATCCCCGACTCTTCGAGAATGGGAATGAACGCGTCGGGCTGGACCAGGCCCCGATCGGGGTGGTCCCACCGCAACAGGGCCTCGACCCCCGTGGTCTGCCCTCCGGCCAGGTTGAAGATGGGCTGGTAGACGAGACGGTACTGACGGCGGGCCAGCGCCTCCCGCAACTCCATCTCCAACACGTGGCGATCCTGGATGACGGTGTGCATCTCGGGCTCGAAGGCGACGAAGCAGTTCTTCCCGGCCGCCTTGGCTTCGTAGAGGGCGATGTCGGCATCCCTCAGCAGCTCGATGGCCGTCGACCGGGCGCCGGTGGCGATGCCGATGCTGGCGGTGAGCGTCAGCGGGGCCGTGGTGGCGCCGGACAGGTCGAACGGGGCCCGCAGCACGGCCAACAGACGCTCGGCCACCAGCTCGGGGCCGGCATCCATGCTGCTGCCGTCGACGAGCACGACGAACTCGTCCCCGCCCAAGCGCCCGACACTGTCGCTCTGGCGCATGGTGGCGGTGAGGCGTTCCGACACGGCCTGGAGCAGCTGATCGCCGACGCCGTGACCGAGGTCGTCGTTGACGTCCTTGAAGCCGTCGAGGTCGATGAACAGGGCGGCCACCTGGATGTCGCCTCGTCGGGCCCGGGCCAGCATCTGCTCGGCCCGATCGAGGATCAGGGCCCGATTGGGAAGTCCGGTCAACGCGTCGTGCACGGCCAGGAAGCGGATCTCGTCCACCAGTCGGGCGTTGGCGATGGCCGTCGACGCCTGGGCGGCCAGGCCCTTGAGCCGGTCCGCCAGCCTCGGGGTGATGGCCAGGCGCTCGGCATGCTCGGTCACGCTGACCACGATGAAGCCGATCTGCTCATTGGCGAGGAGCATCGGGGCGGACAGCGAGGCGACGTTGCCGAACTCGGACACGGTGGTCCGGGTGATCCCCAACTCTGTCACCAGGTCGCTGGGCGGGTGACCGGGTGGGGGAGCATCGAACGATTGGGAGGCCACCCTTACCTCCACGTCGCTGCTCAGTCCGGTCGATCCGGCCAGACGGAACTCAGTCGGTTCGCCCCCCTGGCCCACCGAGCTCAAGAAGATGGCGGCCCGGTCGCAGTCGATGATGTCCGGCACGGCCTGGACCACCTTGGTCGCCGTCTCCTCGGTGCTGACCAGCTCGGTCAGTGAGGTGGCCAGGTGGAGGAAGGCACGGGCCGTGTTGGCCTGGTGTCGGGCCTCCTCGAGAGCGTCAGCGGTGTCCAGGGCCGCCGCCGCCAGTCGGGCGTAGGTCTCGAGCGATGACTGCGAGAGCTTGGAGAACACACCGCCACCCTCGTCGATGGCCAAGTAGCCGTAGTGGCGGCGGGCCGAGGCCACTTCCACGGTCATCAGGTTGTTCGGTCCGGTACCTCCGGCCAGGAGGTCATCGGCAATGTCATCCGCCGTGGCGGCGGGCAGTCCCTCCGAGTAGAGCTCCCGGTCCCGTCCGTCCCGCGGCTCGAGGGCCAGCAGCGCCCCTCCGGCACCCACGGCCGTGCGCAGCGTGGAGGCGACGAAGCCCTGGAGGACCTCCTCGTGCCGTTCGTTGGAGGCGAGGTCGGAGATCATCCCCTGGATCTGTTCGAGGCGGGCTTCGGCCACTTCGGCCCGTACCCGGTACTTCTCCGCCTTCTGCTCATCGGTTTCGTCTTCCCGCCAACGGACTCGGAACAGGCAGCCCGCATCGCCCCGGCACTGGCACTCCTCTTCGATGACCTCACCGGAGGGCAGATTGAACATGGCCAGGATCAGCGCGTACTGGACGGCGGCAAAATCGCAGAACTCGGGGTAGGGCTCGAAGCCCTCCTCGAACCACTCGCGGATCGTCCATTCGTTGGGCGCCACTTCGGTCTTCTCGTACCGCCGGATCGGGACGAGGGGGTTGAGTTCGGATCCTCCCGAGATCAGCTCGCCCGGTGAGCCGAGCGTCTGGGCGGCCTGGGAGAGCTCCTGGGCGCGGAGCCAGTCCGAGAGCAGGTCGGTCTGCTCGTGCAGACCCGCCGCATCGAGCCTCGACCGCTCCTCGAGGAGTCGCCGGAACTGCGCGTACGAGTTCCACCCGCCGATATCGGCGAGCTCCTCGATGCTCCGGGTCTCACCGGCACCGGCCAACAGCTCGGCGATGGCGTCGACCGGCATGGTCTCGACGAGGAACTCGATCAGTATCTTGGTGTAGACACCCGAAATATGGTGCTCCGCCGAGCTTGGCTCCATGCCCAGTTAGATCGGCATCTCGGCGGCATCCCTTGACACGTCGGTCCAGTCCTGGAGACCCAGCCGGGGCACGGATGGAGCCACCTCGGTGTGCCTACCTGCGGTCGCGCTCCCATGCGCCCGTGGGGGCTGGGGGCGCACCGAGGGAGAACCCCCAGCTCAGCGATGTGGATTCGGGTGGGGATCCAGCGGCGGCTTCCATCTCCGTCACTGTGGTCCGGGTCGCCCGGGCGAGGCGGAGGTCGGCCTCAACCGGCCCGGTCCAACCGGCCTTCGTACTCGTCGGCGAGGGCACCGAGGGCAGCGGCTGCGTCGCCGTCGTACGACGAGCCGTGCATGACGGCGAGGACGGTCGGTTCGAGTTCGGCCAGGCGACGGATGGTCGGTGCGGTCTGCGGGGTCAGGCACGATGAGCCGAACATGTCCTCGGCCTCGATGGCCCCACCGATGAGATCGTTGCCGGTGAGTGCGGGTCCGTTCCCGACCTGGGTGAGGAGATCACCGCAGAACAAGGTGCCGGTGGTCTCCTCGTAGATCACGTGGGCGTCCCAACCGTGGGGCACGTGTGGGGTGTCGATGCTCCGGATGGTCCGCCCACCCAGGTCGATGGTCACGTTCGGATCCATGGGGACCGGTGCCCGGTCGGCCAGGTCCTCGATCGACACCAAACAGCCGATGATGGTGTGGGCCACCTGGGCGTTGGGTGCCGCCTCGAGGAAGCGGTTCATGGCGCCGCATTCGTCGGACTCGAGATGCCCGAACATGATCCACCGGAGGTTCTCCAACGGCGTCACCGAGGCGATGGCGGCCGAGACCGAGGGGAACATGCCCCGCGGTCCGGTGTGGAAGATGGCCGGTTCCTCGGCGTCGATCAGGAACTGGTTGAACGTGAACCCGGTCGGACCGATCTCGGGCACGAACGTGGACAGCCGGTAGATGCGGTCGGCAATCTCGTCGACGGTGGTCTCCATGTCATTCTCTCCTTACAGGGGTAGTGGATTGGTCATGACTCCGGACCCGGTCAAGCGGCCCGAGAGGGTACGGATGAAGTCGAGGGCATCCATCTCGACGCGCTCGCCCGCCACCCCCTGAGTGAACTTCCCGCCGGCGGGGCCGTCGAGCACGAGCTCGAACGGCTGGCCGTGGATGGCCGCCCACTCGGCGACGATGTCGGCAACGAGACGGCCGTCGTGGTCGGCTGTGGGCACCATCGGACGCCCGATAGCCGCATGGATGTCGATCCGGTGGGCCCAGATGTCCCGGGTGAAGCCCACATCCAGCAGGTATTTGAGGGGCGCCCACCCGATGGGTGGCCCGAACGGCAGCGGGACGTAGCGGGCCGGCGGGGGCGTGTGCCACCGTCCGTCTACCGCCCGTGGGCCCACCGCACCGAGCTGGGCGACGATCTCCTCATTCGACAGGTGGGTCCGCTCACGGATCTGCAGCTCGTTCAGGCCATCGACCCAGTGGTGCGAGTCGATCACCTTGTTCAGCGGGAAGCCGCGGCGGAACTGGTGGGCGAACTCCCGCATCGAGGCTTGGGCGTCGCCCGAACCGAGCACGTGGAGGACCATGGCACGAACGTCCCACCCGGTGCAGTCGGTGGGCGCCAACCACTCCTGTGGGGTGAGCGACTCCACCAGGGTTGCGGTGCGCCGGAACTCCTCCTCGGCCAGCGTCCGTGCCTCGGGACGGGTGATTCGATTCGGCATCATCGTGTCTTCCTCCTAGTCAGTGCATCGTCGACGTACAGATCCACGAGTCGGTTGAGGTGACGAGTCCACCGGCTCCCGCCGGGATCGTTGCTCGTCTGTGCCTGCATGAGACCGGCCACCATGGCGATCATGCAGTCGATGTCTCCCTGCTCGACGACGCCGGCGGCACGAATGAGGGCGTACACGCGTCCCAACACCTCCTCGGCCAGGCCATAGGACTCGGGCGAGGGCACGAAGCCGGGAAGGTGACGCTCGAAGAGCAGCTCGTAGCGGGCCGGATCCGAGAGGGCGAACGCCACGAACTCGCCGATGAACCTCTTCAGAGCCAATCGTGGGTCCCGGGGCAGCCGGAGATCGTCGAGCCGCTCGAGGAGCTGCCGGTTGCCGTCGGCGAACATGGCATCGAACAGTGCCGACTTGGAGTCGAAGTACGCGTAGAGCGAGGGCTGGCGCATCCCGACCTCCCGCGCCAGCGCGTGCAGGGAGACCCCTCCCATACCGTGCTTCCGGGCGAGCGACCAGGCCGACTCGACGATTCCCGCCACCTTGGCTTCCCGGCGCTCGGCTACCCGGCTCGGGACCATCAGCCGACCGCGAGCCGACGGTTGCGCTCGGCTCCTCCAGTCTCGTTGACGAACCGATCTCCTATCATTAATAGGTAATATACCTATCACTGATAGTTATTTCAAGGGGCTGGGTGCAGAAGTCGTCCCGATAAGTTTCGACCAGGACGATCAAGGAGGCACCATGACCGAAGGACCCATCAAGCTGGACGACGTGACCCGGGCGGCGGTGGCCTCGGGTCGGCTCGTCCACCTGGTCACCCTCAATCCGGACGGCACTCCGCAGGTGACCTGCGTCTACGTGGGATGGGACGGCGATGAGATCGTGGCCGGGCATCTTGCCGACCACGTGAAGCTGCAGAACATCCGACGCGACCCGCGGGTGACCCTGTCGGTCGAGTCCGACATCGAGTTCGAAGGGTTCAGCCCCTACGTCGTGATCCAGGGAACGGCCCGGGTGGAGGAGGGCGGGGCGGTACCCCTACTGCGTCGGATCACGAACGGCCGGTTCCCGCCTCCCGGCAACGACTGGCCTGAGGGGTTCATCACCCGGATCTCGCCCCGGAAGCTGTCCGGGACCGGCCCGTGGGGTGTGGTGGGCGGCGACGACGGCCGCTAGCGCCGCCGGAGCGTGCCTGCGGTCAGGCGACCGCCCGTGCCTCTTTGGCGATGCGTGACGCCAGCTGCCGAGAGAATCCGAACGCCCTGGCCGAGCTCGCCGATGGTCATGCCCTCGTCGAGGCCGACCCGGAAGATTCTCAGCCGCATGTCGTGGCGCGCCGATTCGACGGCGTCGAGGGCATCGTTCATGGCCTGACGGGTCCCCGCCGGGTTGCAGGCCACCACGGCGGTGGCGATGTCCGATCCGTTCAGCGCCAACTTCAGTGCCCGGCGAACGTCGGACTCGGCGGCCCGGGTGGTCGTTCGAAGCTGCACCAGTGCGTCGAGCAGCTGCTCGACCAGTCTGGACGGTCTCCGCACTCGCATCGGCCATGGTGCCGATTATTAGCAGGCCCGGGTGTCATCGGGTGGTATCCACGACGTCGGAGCACGGGGTGCGTCACAGCTCCGGACCCGAGGGCTCAACGCGGACCGGAGATGTCCACGTGGCGGGTGTCACTACCCGTTGCGCAAGAGGGATTGCGCAACACATGGTGACAAATTCCTCAAGATGGTCCTGTCCGCCGGACGAAAGTGACAGGCGTGACAGTTAGCACGAAGGGTGCCGGAGCACCGCAACACCGACGCGGAGTCGGACTCCTGTCGGCGCTTGCCGTGGTGTCGGCTCTTGTGTGCACCGTGGTGGCCCTGGCCGTGGTCGTGCTTCACGTCGAGGTCCGGCCGGTCCTGACCGGAAGCATGGTCCCGACCTACGGTCCTGGCGCCCTCCTCGTCACCCGCGCCGTTCCGACCGCAGACCTCCATAAAGGGATGATCGTCGTGTTCGTCCCACCCGGGGAACATGCCGAGTTCGCGCACCGGATCACCTCGGTGACCGGCAGCCCGACCGACCCGATCATCACCACCAAGGGAGACGCCAACAAGGCCGCCGACCCGTGGCATGCGCAGCTCACGGCGCGGGACCATCCCCGAAGTGGTGGTCGCCGTGCCGTGGGTGGGGCGCCTCATGGTCGGTCTCCGGGGTCCGGTCCAGCTCTTCTTGATCATCGTCGGCGGAGCCCTCGTGGCCGTAGCCGGCACGCGTCCGGATCCTCGCTTCGTGTCCGACGCAGAAGGTCGCCGCCTGACCGTCCAGTCCTGCCCATCCCGTACCTATCCATAGAAATGAGTACATGCAATGAGTGAGTACCGCCATGCCAAAAACAAGCCCAGAGGCCGTCGCCGAACAATGGTGGCCGGCCTGTTCGCCGTATCCGTGGGGTTGATGACCACCGCCGGTGTCTTTGCCGCACTGACCGGTGTCGCCACGGGTTCCGAAGCCGTCTCGACGGGAACGCTGAATCTGACCCTCAGTGCCGACGTGGGTGTGGGGTTCTCCAACTTCACCGGCAAGATGGCGCCCGGCGACACCAACAACGTCTATGTGAATCTGAACAACACCGGGACACTGGCCTCGGCAGCAGGGATGACCCTGTGGGTGGCCGGGACCCCGGTGAATGCCCTCACCGACGGGTCCGCCACCGGTGAAGGTCTCACCGTGACGGCCACCAAGTGCTCGGTGGCCTGGACGCTCGCTACCGGCGTCTGCTCGGGAACGACCACGCCCATCTTGGCCACGACGCAGATCAGCACCTTCAACACCTCGGGCACCGCCGTCAACCTGTCCAACATCCCCGCCCTGGCCGCCTCCACCGGCCAGGTGGCCCACCTGCAGGTGAGCCTCGGTCTGGTGGGCAATGAGACGTCGACCAACGGCGTGGCTCCCACCCAGACGGTCCAGGGCCTGTCCTCCACGCTCACCTACACCTTCACCGAGCAGCAGCGGACCGGCGTCGTCACCAATCAGTAGTCACGGGGACACTCCCATGGGAAGTTCCCTGAATCGAGCGGGCAGGACGGTCGCCTTTGCGGCCGTCCTGCTCTGCCTCGTCGGTTCGGCACCGTCGGCCGCCGGTGCCTCGAGCAACCGGGGATGGGCCGTCAAATCCGAGTCGGTCTCCAGCGGGACCTGGACGGCCACCGCCGCCACCACCTCGATGACCTTTACGACGAACACCTACCAGACCTCGACCGTTACCAACACGGGCACGATCGCCCTGAGCGCCATCAGCTACAAGGTGACGATCTCCAATCCGACGGCAGGGAGCCCCACCTTCAAGGTGTTCGCCTGCTCTGTTGCCTGGGCCTCCAACCTGTGCAGCGGCGGAGCCGGCACGCAGGCCGGATCGACCCTGGCCAAGAACTCGACGACCACCGTGGCCTCGACCGTGGTGCCGCCCATCGGCGGGAAGGTCTACCTGCAGGTCGAGCCCACCGGCGTCACCTCGTCCACGACCGTGGCGCTGGCCACCTCGATCACGTCGCCCACCCAGCTGCGCGCCGCGGTGAAGACCAACCAGTAGGCCCGCCGGATCCCCTCACCGCCACCGCCACCGCACCGTCACCGTCACGGCACCGGCCCCACTCCTGTGGTGCGGTGCGCACCCTCAACGACAGGCATCGGCGGCGTGACGGATGGCCTCGGCCAGGCGATCGGGAGCGCCGATATGGGCGATGTGGCCCTGGCCGGGCAGGGTGACGACCTGAACGTTCGGCAGGGTCGAGGCGAGATCGGCCAGGCGGGTCTGGAGGTGTTGCAGGCTGAGCTCGCCCTCGATGAGGGTGACCGGTAGGGACAACGAGCGGTAGCGGTCGATGCCGACGCCCAGCGAGTCGAGCGCTTCGTCGTCCCGGATCTGAGAGGCGGCGAACTCGGTGAGCGTCGCCACCGCTCCGGGATCGGTGAGCATGGCGTCGAACATCGTCCCCGGCATCCTGACGATGTCGGTGAAGTGGATCCGCATCGCCTCGAGGGGATCGCCACGGTCGAGGGCCTCCCGGGCTTCGTGGAGAGCCGCTCCGCCGACGAGGGAGGTCGTCGGCATGGGTGGCTCGTAGGCCACCACTCCGGCGAACTGCTCCGGGTGGGCCAGCGCCGTCTCCAGCGCGACCACGGCTCCCGACGAATGGCCCACGAGGACAACGGGTGCTGGGAGGAGTCGGGCGATGGCCGAGGTGTCGGCGACTTCGATGGCCATGGAGTGCGCCTGATCCCGCCATCGCCCCGGCCGCGTAGATCCGCCGGTGGAGGCGGATCACCTGAAAGTCCGGAGCCAGGGCTCGGGCGACGTAGCTCCAGGAGTCGGCGTTCTGGCCGCCGGGATGCAGGACCAGGAGCGTCGGTCCGTGGCCTTCAGCAGTGGCTGTCACCACCGTGCCGTCCGTCGACCTCGCCGAGACCTCGGTCACGCCAGAAATCTAACCGCCGGACAGGGCCCGGGAGCAGGCCCCCGTCGCCGACACATCGGGCCGGTCCAGGGCCAGCCCTACTCGGCCCTCCGCCATCGCTCGAACCGGTAAGCCACCGCACCGTCACGCTGTTCGGCGCCCGCATCGACCCGCGTGAAGTGGTCCTCGTAGGGCGGGAAGAACTTGGTGCAGTGGAAGTTACCGAGGACCTGGGTGAGCAGCAGCTCGTCAGCCTGCCCGATGGTGTCGGTGTAGACGAAGGCCCCGCCGATGACCCAGACATCGTCGTCGGGATGGCCCGCGTGGAGTTCGGCCACACTCGACGCCGGTTGGAAGCCTTCCCGCAGCGTCTCGGTCCTGCTGGTCAGCACGTAGTTCACCCGGTCGTGGAGGGGTGACGCGAACTCGGTGTACGTGCCCCACCCCATGACGATGAGCCCCTGTGAGGTCTGTTGGTGGAAGTAGGCCGAGTCGCCGGGGAGCTTCCACGGGATGCCGGTCTCCACGGCGATGCCACGCTGGCTGTCGGTGGCGGCGATGAGGCGAATCATGGGTCTCCCTCCGATCGACGGGGCGCGACCCCGACGGCCACCGACACTACGGGGCATGGGCTGTCCCGTCCTCGGGCTCGTCAGGCCAGGTGCGTTCCGAGGAACTGGAGCGAGGGTGGCTCCTGGGAGACGAAGAACGGCCCGGTGTGGCACCCGGCCGACAGCACGACGGTCGACCCCTTCGGCAGTACCGCCGCCAGCGCCACGACGCCGGGATGGAACGGATCATCGGATCCGGAGGCCACCCGGACGGGCGTCCCGGACAGGGCGGCCACGTGGGTGAGTGCGTCAGCGGATTCGAACGCCTCCGCCGAGGCGAACGCACCAGAGTTGGCGCTCCTGGCTTCCCCGTAGGTGGTCCAGATGGCCGGGCTGATCGCAGCCACGGCGGCGATCAGGGCCGGGTGCTTCTCGGCCAACAGGAGGGCGCCGAACCCTCCCATCGAGATCCCCATGGCCCCGATGGAATGAGGAGCAGCTCCGAGCCCGAGCCGCTGGCACATCGGAATGAGCTCGTCCACCACCATGGCCATCGGATCGTCCCCGGGGTGGGGGTTCCAGTAGCCACCACCGCCATCGACGGTGACCATGGCCATCGGAGGCAGGGGCTTCCCCTCGACGTGCACGGCGAGCGCCTGGGCCGGGGTCATGTCGGACAGGGCGGTGTTGTGGTTGCCACCGAAGCCGTGGAGCATGACGATGAGGGGGAGTGGGCTTCCCCGAGCGTGTCCCGGTGGGTAGGCGATCGTGTAGCCGACCGTACGGTTCCGGGCCGTGGAGAAGAACGAGCCCGAGTGTGACGGTCCGAGGGTGGAGAAGGTGAGCGGGGCCGAGCTGACCGAGCAGGCCCCGTCGAGCTCGTCGAGCTGTTGTTTGCCGGGCACCACCCCGTGGGACACCAGCTCCAGCCCGGTGGCACCGGCAACGACGACGGCGGCGGTTCCCCCGAGGGCGATCTTGAGGAACCGTCTCCGGTCGACCGTCGAGGGCTCGGAGGTCCCGTCGGTGGCCACGACGCAAAGCCTCTCACGGGCAAGAGGCGGAGGGGGTCGCGCACCGGGGAGTCGGGAGGTGGTGGCGGTACGCCCCGGGCCGGGCGGACGACCGGTTCTAAGCTTTGGGGGATGAGTGAACCGGGTCCGGCACCGCACTACCAGGAGCCCGGCTGGTTCACCACCAACGTCTTCAACCGGACGATCGCCGGCCTGACCACGATGGGGATCAGCGTCTGGGGGTCACGCACGCTGTCGGTGAGGGGACGCACCAGCGGGGAGTGGCGCACGACCCCGGTCAACCTGTTGACCGTCGGTGACCGCCAGTACCTCGTCGCCCCCCGGGGGCAGACCCAGTGGGTACGGAATCTGCGGGTCGCCGGTTCGGGGGAGCTCCGCGTCGGCAAGCGCGTCCAGACCTTCACGGCCACCGAACTGCCCACCGACGAGCGGGCCGACGTCCTCCGTGCCTATCTCAAGCGGTGGAAGTTCGAGGTCGGTGTGTTCTTCGACGGGGTGAGTGCCGCGTCCTCGGATGACGAACTCACCCGGATCGCCCCGGACCACCCGGTCTTCGAGCTCACCATCGCCACCTGAGCCGCCAACGTGCCGGGCCGGGGCGACCCGGCACGACTAGATCTCGACGATGGCCAGGTCCTCGGCGAACTCCTCGGAGTCGACGGCCTGCCTCTCGGCCGCAGCCTCGGCCGAGCCGGCGTTGAGCTTGGGGAGGAGTGCGGCGAGCAGCACGCCGACGACCATCACGCAGCCGGCGATGATGAAGGCGGCCCGATAGCCCGCGGTGAGTGCCTCAGCGGGCGAGTGGTGCGGGGACCGCTCATGGCTGGCCACGATGGTGGAGGCGACGGTGGCCATGATGGCGAGACCCAAGGCCCCACCGATCTGCCGGGTGGTGTTGATCAGTCCCGAGGCGAGCCCCGCCTCGTGGACAGGGACCCCGGCCGTGGCGGACAGGGTCATCGGGACGAACGACAGACCGAAGCCCAGGCCGATGAGGATTTCCGGCCCGAGGACATGCACCAAGAAGGCGTCGCCCGCCTGGACTTGGGACAGCCAGAGCAGGCCGAGGGCGGCGAGCCCAAGTCCGAGCATCAACTGGTTCCGCGCCCCGAAAATGTGCACGATGCGTGAGGCGATGAGCGCCCCGGCCAAGGTGAGGAGGCCGACGGGCAGAAAGGCGAGGCCGGCACGGAGCGGGCTGTAGCCGTCCACGTTCTGGAGGAACAAGGACAGAAAGAAGTAGGTCCCGAAGATGCCGGCTCCGACCGTGACGCCGATGCCGTTGGCCACCGAGAGGGAACGGCGCTTGAAGATGGACAGCGGGACGAGCGGGTCGGTGGCGAACCGGGTCTCGGTGACGAAGAACACAACCAGCAGCACCAACCCGATGGCCAGGGTGAGGATGGTCTGGGCTGAGCCCCACGGGTGGACGTTGGTGCTCACGATGCCGTAGACGAGCACGGCCAGTCCCGCGGTCACCGTGATGGCACCGGTGATGTCGAGCGATTTCTTGGCGCCCCGCTCCTCGTGCCGGGGAAGGGCCATCCAGGCCCCGACCAGAAGGACGATCCCGATGGGCACGTTGACGAAGAGGACCCACCGCCAGTTGAGCAGGCTGGTGAGGATGCCCCCGACCAGCACGCCGGCCGCTGCCCCGCTGGCGGCCGTAGCGCTCCAGGCACCCAGGGCCCGGCGACGGTCGTCAGGGTCGGGGAAGGACGTGACCAGGATGCTCAGGGTTGTCGGGGCCAGGATGGCCCCGCCGATCCCCTGGGCGGCCCGGGCGATGATCAGCCATGCGCCGCTCTGGGCCAGCCCGCCGACGAGGCTGAAGACGGTGAACACGGTGAGGCCGATCATGAACACCCGACGACGCCCGAACAGGTCGGCGGCCCTCCCCCCGAGCATCAGGAAGCCGGCGAAGGTCAAGGTGTAGGCGTTGACCACCCACTGCTCCCCGGCCACCGACAGGCCGAGGTCGGCCCGCATCTGCGGAAGGGCCACATTCACGATGGCAATGTCCAGGACCACCATGAACTGGGCGGCGCAGCAGATGGCCAGGACGGCCCATGTCGGTATGGACCGGACCCGTGAGGTGATGGCAGCCATGGGGCAGCTCCTTTGCCGTCGTCCGATATCTCTTAACATTAAGATATTGGACCTTGCGTACAACGTCAACTCTTTTAACGTTGAGGAAAGTACGATCTATTCCGTGGAATCCGATCCGATCCGTGACGAGACCGACGAGATCGTCGAGTTCTGGCACCAGGAGAATCCCGACCTCGACGTCACGGCCAAGACCTTGGCCATCCGGCTGCGTCGGGCGTCCCAGCACCTGGAGCGGGCCGTCCGCACCAATCTGGCCGCCAACGGCGTCGACGAGTACTGGGAGATCGAGGTGCTCATGTCCCTCCTCCGGGCACCGGACCACCGTCGAAGTGCCGGCGAACTGCAACGGGAGAGCTGGGTCACCTCGGGCGCCATCACCAACCGGGTGGGCCGCCTGGAGCGCCGGGGCTGGGTCACCCGGGAGGTCGATCCCGGCGATCGGCGTCAGGTGCTGGTGACGTTGACCGACGACGGCCTGAAGCAGGCCCATCACGTGATCGCCACCAAGAACGAGTCGGAGCGGCACATCTTCTCCGACCTCGACCGGGGCTTCCTGGAGCAGTTGACCAGCGACCTGCGGACCCTGCTGGCCGCCATGGAGACCCCGGCCACGGGCGCCCGCGAGGACCACGGGGGATCGACCCCGACCTAGCGGGCCGGGCCGTTCGGTCAGCGGGGCGGAGGGGCGGACGCACAGGCGATGCAGGTGCGGGCGGCGGGCAGGGCCTCGAGGCGCTCGGCCCCGATCTCGTCACCACAGCGCTCACAGACCGCGTAGTTACCCGACGCCACCTTCACGAGGGCCCGGTCGAGATCGTCCAGGTTCGACTCCGCCTCGGCCAGCAGCGCGGCGACCCGGGCCCGTTCGTAGGCCAGCGTGGATCCCTCGGGATCGTGCTCGTCGTCGCCGTTGGCATCTTCGGCGTCCCCGGCCAGCCCGTCGAGCTCGGCCCGCACCGTCCGGACGCGTTCTTCAGCTGATCGCCGGGCCGATTCGAGGATGGCGCGGTCGCTGCGGTGGGACATGCTCCATTCATAGACGTCCCCCGCACCACCCCGATCACCGCTGCCCGACGCGCTCGGCTCGGGGGCGGGACGCCGCGGTCGGCGACCGGCCCGGCCGTGGATCGAGGGGGTCATCTATGGAAGTGTGTGGGGGTCCGGTGACAGCCGTGACGCAGGCAGGAACCGGGCGTGTCCCGTGAGTTCCGCACGAGACCTGAGGAGCACCCATGAGTATCGATGTGGCTACCGAGGCCAAGCACCGGGGAGCCGCCGACCTCCCCTTCGTCGAGATCGGCGGCGGCAACAAGATGAAGGTGATCCAGGTCGACGTGGCCGAGGGGCTGTGGATCGTCGAGAACATCTTCCAGAACGGGTACGCCGTCCAGACCCACCGCCACACCGGTCCCGTCTACGGCTACACGACATCGGGTGCGTGGAAGTACCGCGAGTACGAGTACGTCAACCGGGCCGGATCGTTCCTGTTCGAGCCGGCCGGCTCCGTGCACACCCTCGAGTGCATCGAGGACAACACCCAGGTGTGGTTCCAGATGTACGGCGTCAACCTCAACCTGGCCGCCGACGGCAGCATCGAGAGCGTCTTCGACGGTCCCGGCGCCCTCGAGGCCTACTACGCGCTGTGCGAGGCCGAGGGACTGCCCCGTCCCGAGGTGCTCGTCAGCTGACGGATCCGCCCGTCCGGGCACGGTCGCCTCAGGGCAGCACCAGGTGGGTGTCGCCGAACTCGTGCCAACGGAACCCCTGGGTGAGGGCGGCCTCGTAGGAGGCCTCCAACAGCTCACGTCCGGCGATCGCCTCCAGCATCATCAGGTGCGACGACGCCGGCTCGTGCCAGCCGGTGATCATGCCGTCCACCACCCGCACCCCGCGCTCGGGCGAGATCACGAGGTCGGTCCAGCCGTCGTACGGGCTGACCAGGCCACGGTCATCTCCCGCCGTCTCGAGGGCGCGCACGACGGTCGTCCCGACCGCGATGACCCGATGACCGCCGAGGTGGGCGGCGTTCACCCAGGCCGCCGTGGGCTCGGGGACGGTGACCCGCTCGGGATAGGGGAGCTCGTCGGCCTCGAGGGAGGCGACACCGGTGTGGAGGACCAGGGGGGCGACCCCGATCCCTTTGGCCACCAGCCCGGTGATGACCTCGGGCGTGAACGGCCGTCCCGCACTGGGCATCTCCGCACTCCCGGGCCTCGTGGCGTAGACGTTCTGGTACATCTCGATGGGCCAGGGGCGCTCCACGTACCCGTAGCGGATGGGCCGGCCGTGGGCGGCCAGCCAGCTGAGCGTCCGCGTACCGAGGTCGAGGGTGGCGACCCACAGGCGACCCTCGTCCCCGTAGGGCTCCTCCAGCGTGACCGAGGCCGAGCCGGCCAGCCGTAGCTTCCGTCCGGGCGGTGGACCGGTCCACCGGGTGGTCGAGTGGCCGACCGATCCGACGGGGCTCGACCACCCAGCGGTCCCCGTCCAGCTGGGTGGAGAGGTGGATCACCAGTGCGGTCCCGTCCTCGGACTCGGCATCGACGGCCGCCGGCAGCGTTCCCGAGGTGTTGATGACCACGAGGTCGCCGGGATCGAGGAACCGGGGAAGGAACACGAACGAGCTGGGCACGATGGCTCCGGTCTCCCGGTAGGAGACGAGCATCCGGACGGCGTCCCTCGTGAGCCCTCGGGCCTCGGGCGGCTCGGACGCCTCGAGCACCGGGGGCAGGTCGTAGGTGTAGCGCTCGGGCATGGCCGTTCCCGTTGTCATGGCTGCACCACCAGGGCGTCGGCCCGGTACCGCCCGCTCGGGGCCCCCGACTCGAGCAGGGCCCGGAAGGGGGCAACCACGGTCTCGGGCTCCGGCCGGTCGGAGATGTCCTCGCCCGGGAAGGCGGCCTGGTGCATCCCCGTGCGCATGTCCCCGGGATCGAACTGGTAGACGACCAGGCCCGGCTCCTCGGCCGCCAGGACCTGGTGGAGCTGGTCCAAGGCGGCCTTGGACGAGCCGTAGCCACCCCAGCCCTCGTAGCTCTCGACGGCCGCGTCCGACGTGAGGGAGACGACCGTGCCGTGCGAGCGACGGAGGAGGGGAAGGGCCTCTTGGATGAGGGCCAGCGGGGCCACGACATTCACCTCGTAGACCCGCCGCAGGTCGGCTGGAAGGTAGTGCTCCAGCCTGGGCAGGGGGCTCGGCCCGAGGGTGCTGGCGTTGTTGACGAGCAGATCGAGTGACCCGAACCTGGCGGCAGCCTCGACGAGCTCGGCCCGGTGGCGGCTCGAGCTCACGTTGCCCTCGACCAGTGTGAAGCGGGCGCCCACTCCGTCGAGAAGGGCGCCGACCTCCTGGAGCGGACCCGGGTCCCTCCCGTCGAGGACCACGCCCCATCCGTCGACGGCCAGGTCCATGGCCAGCGCCCGACCGAAGCCCCGTGATCCTCCTGTGATGACAGCGACCGGCATGTCGTTCACCTCCCGTGAAACGGCGCATTGTGCGCCTGTCCGGTCAGCGTAAGACTTAAAGTAATGTTTAAGTCAAGAGGTAATGTTCAGGAGGGTGATCGATGGAACACGTACTCACTATCGGCGAGGTGGCCGAACGGAGCGGACTCGCCACCTCGGCCATCCGCTTCTACGAACGCCAAGGGCTGATCCACGCCGAGCGCACCTCCAGCGGCCAGCGCCGGTTCCGCCGGGACGTGCTCCGGCGGATCGCCTTCATCCGCATCGCCCAGCGGGTGGGCCTCACGTTGGAGGAGATCGTCGCCGCCCTCGCTGTGCTCCCGGTCGACCGCGCCCCCACCAAGCGGGACTGGGAGCGGCTCACCGCGGGCTGGCAGCAGCGCATCGAGGAGCGCATCTCGCTCCTCGAGGCCCTCCGGGGTGGACTGTCGACCTGCATCGGGTGCGGCTGTCTGTCCCTTCGGACCTGTGCCCTGGCCAACCCTGACGACGTGGCTTCCACCATGGGTCCGGGGCCGCAGTACCTGATGGCCGACTGAACGACTCAGCGGCCGGCGCTCACCCCTGGCTCATGCCCCCGACGGACGGCACAGCTGCCCGCGGTCCTGGGAGCGCGTGTCCCGATCGACCAACCGGGTGACGGCCTCCCGGATCCAGCTGACACTGATCGGCTCGAAGGCGTGGCCCATCGTCGGGACCAGTACGAGCTCGCGTCGGGCGTCCTCGACGAGTCGGTGGGCCAGGCTCGATCGCCGGGGGATGATCGGATCCTGCTCCCCGTGGATGACGACGACCGGACAACGCACCTGAGGTAGATGCGACCGGGCCGTGGCGGGGGAGACCCACGGGCCGATCCGCACCCGCATCTTCTGTTCGGCCCAGCGGCGCCCCGGTCCCGTCCTCGCCAACCAGGCGGTCACCAGTGATCGCCACCGGAGGGGGAGCCGCCACTCGCCGGGGCTCGACACCGTGACGACCCCGGTGAGCTCGGGATGGCGTGCCGCATAGGCCAAGACGCCCACGGCACCCATCGAGGCCCCGACGAGGACGATCCGCCCGGCCCGGGACCGGGCCCAGTCCACGACCGCGGCCACATCGAGCTCCTCGAACTTGCCCAGCGTGCAGACTCCACCCGAGTCGCCGTGGCCGCGGGAGTCGTAGGTGACGACGTCGTAGCCGGCGGCGAAGAGTTCGTCGGCCAGGGCCACCACCTTGGGGTCGTCCTTGTTGGCCGTCAGGCCGTGGGCGATCACGACCACGGCGTCGGCGCCGTCCTCGCCGAGCCAACAGCGGGTGGCCAGTCCCGTCCCATCGGCCGCCTGCAGCATGGGCCCTCGCCGACCCTCTGGCCGCCGGGCGATCCGTCGCTCTGGATGCTTGGGCACCGGCCCCGGGTCCGTCCTCACCCTGGATCGCTACCCCTCGGGCGGCTCCACAAAACGGGGTTCCCCCGGGCCGGGTCGGGCGGGCGCGGAGCCCTGTTTCGCCGCCCACATCCATCGGGTCTACCCATGGTCACCACTACCCTTGAGCCTAAGGCGTCCGGATCGAATCCGGCCCGGAGCCGTCACCGACCATGCGAGGAATCATTGGCGTACCGTCGTCCCAGGATCCATGCGGCAGCCGCCGAGGCCGTGGGCGTTCGTGCCTGACGCCGCGCCGGTCATCGGGATCTCGATGGGCCGCATCGCCATGGCGGACCGGGTCATCGACGGCACCCAGCGCGAGTACGCCGACCGGATCCGCGAGGCGGGCGGGGTGCCCGTCCTGTTGCCGACGGGATCGCCGGACGTGGCGCTCACCTTGGTCGACGGGCTCCTGTTGACCGGCGGGGGGGATGTCGATCCCCGGCGCTACGGGGCCGAGCCGGCCCCCGAGTCGGGCGGCATCGACGCCGAGCGCGACGACACCGAAGTGGCGCTCCTCGACGCCGCACGGTCCGCCGGGGTCCCCGTGCTGGCCGTCTGTCGGGGGATCCAGATCCTGAATGTGGCTCGCGGTGGCTCATTGGTGCAGCACCTGCCCCTGGTCACCGTCGAGCCCCATCTGGTCATCGAGCGCCGGACCGAGGCCGTGCACTCGGTGCGGGTCGACCCGTCCAGCTCGCTCGCTCAGATCCTCGGCCAGGACCGCGTGGCCACCAACTCCCTCCACCACCAGGCCATCGACCGACTGGGTCGAGAGCTCGTGGCCGTGGCCTGGTCCGACGACGGGACGGTGGAAGCGGTCGAGGACCGGGGGGCCGATGTCACCGGGATCCAGTGGCATCCCGAACAGATGCCCGACCGCCCCGAGCAGATGCGCCTGTTCTCGTGGATCGTCGAGCTGGCCGCCGAGCGCCGGCACGGCGGCAGCACCGGTGAGCCCGTGCCCTCAGCGCTCGGATCCGTGCGCCCCTGACCGCGGCGGGGTCCGCCCCCACGGTGGCGAGCAGGAACTCCGTCATGGTGGCGAGCAGTCGCTCCCGGGAGTCCCGCCTGCGGTACTCGTGCCCTTCGCCCTCGAGCTCCAGGTAGGCCACGTCCCGTCCGATCGCCCGGAGGGCGGCGACCACCTGGCGGGCCTCGGTGACCGGCACGTTGGTGTCGAGTGATCCGTGCACGACGAGGAGGGGCACGCAGACCCGGTCGATCTGGCCGAGGGGTGAGAGGCCCTCCAACAGGTCGGCGTCCTGGTCGGGATCGCCGTACTTGGTCACGGCGGCACTGGCGATCCAGGGCTCGGTGTCCCGGAAGAACGTGCGGAGGTCGGACATCCCGCAGATGTCCACGCCGGCCCCGAAGGCGTCGGGGAACAGGGTCAGGGCCATGAGCACGGCGTAGCCCCCGTACGACCGGCCGGTGACGGCGATGCGTTTCGGATCGGCCAGCCCCCGGTCGGCCAGCCAGCCGGCACAGACCGCCACGTCGGCGATGGCGTCCACACGGCCGAACCGGTCGTCGGCATGGACGAAGGCCCGACCGAAACCGGACGAGCCCCGGATGTTGGGGGCGAGCACCACGAACCCGGCTGCCGCCAGCAGTTGGTGCTCGGGATGGAAGCCGGGGCGTTCCTGGCCCTCGGGGCCACCGTGGACGCTGACCACGGCCGGCGACGAGGCATCGGACCCGTGGGGCCGGTAGAGCCAGCCGGTGATGCCGAGGCCGTCGTGGGACACGAACCGCTCGAGGGTCGGGGTGACCAGCCGCGCCTCGTCGACCGTCGGGGAGGTCAGGCTGCGCCAGCTGCCGGTATCGAGCTCGAGCTCCCAGAGCCTCGAGGGGGTGCACGGCCCCTCGACGGCCAGGACGGCCCGGTGGCCGTCGCGGGCGACGACCCCACCGCGCAGCACCGTACCGGGGAGGTCGGGATAGGTCCGGCTCGAACCGGTGGCCGTGTCCAGCAGCTCCAGCTCGCTCCGGCCCTCGACGTTCCATCCGACGAGCACCCGCGACCCGTCGTCGTAGGCGTCGGCGAACTCGGGCTCGGCGTCGGGGCGCACGGCGATGGCCCCGGCCTCGGACCGGGAGCCCCCGGCGTCGAAGGGCACGGCCACAAGGGCCCCTCGGGGCTGGCCGGCGTCGGTGATCACGTAGGCCACGAAGGCGGCCGACTCGGCGGTCGGCGGGGGCCGGAGCAGCCCGAGCTCGGTCGATCCCGTGGCCGGGAAGGGCAGCACCTCGCCGAGGGTGCCCGAGGCGCGGTGCAACAGGCGGCAGAACTGGGCCCCGCGTGGCCCATCCCGGAGGAGCGCGAACGCTTCGTCGGCCGAGAGGTCGAGCACGTCGACGAGCTCGCCGGTGGCGATCAGCTCCTCGGCACCGGTGTCGGCGTCGATCAGCACCGAGCGGTTGGCAACGCCGGGATCGGGGTCGCGGATGGTGACCACCAGCCGGTGGCCCGTGCGGGCCCACGGTCCGATAACCGCATGGTTGGGGTGACCGGCCAGTCGCCGGCACTCCGAGCCGTCGGGTCGGGCCACCCAGACGTCGGAACGGACGCCTCCCCCCGCCGCCACCGAGACGGCCAGCCACTGGCCGTCGGGCGACCAGTGGACCGAGAGCACCGGGTCGTCCGACACGTGGACGACGGTCGGCTCGTCGATCCCGTCGACGGACTCCACCCACAGCTCGGGGGTGCCACGCCGGTCACTCACGAAGGCGATGCGACGTCCGTCGTGGGTCAAGGTCGGCGCCCAGCACCCCCAGGCCGCCGACAGGGTGGCGGCCAGGCTGTCGACGTCGATGGTCGGCTCGATCTTGCCGCTCGTCCCGTCCACGGCGGTCAGATGCCCATGGCCTGCAGCCACATCTCGATGAGGCCCAACTGCCAGAGGGCGTTGGACCCGAGGGTGGTGCGGGTGGTGTTGGGCGCGGCCAGCATCTGCTCGACAGCACCCGGGCGGAACAGGCCGCGGGCCTGGGCGGCCGGGTCGAGGAGGGCGTCGCGCACCCGCTCGAGGTAGGGGCCCTCCAGCTGTCGGATGGCGGGCACGGGGAAGTAGCCCTTCGTCCGGTCGATCACCGCGTCGGGGACGAGGCCCCGCGCCGCCCGCTTCAGCACCCCCTTCCCCCCGTCGGCCAACTTGAGTGACGGGGGGATGCGGCCGGCCAGCTCGACGAACTCGTGATCGAGGAAGGGGACCCGGGCCTCGAGCCCCCAGGCCATGGTCATGTTGTCCACCCGCTTGACCGGGTCGTCGACCAGCATGATCGTGGTGTCGTTGCGGAGGGCGGCGTCGACCGCCGACTCGGCGCCGGGCCGCCCGAACTGCTCGGTGATGAAGGCGGTCGCCGCGTCGTCGGCCAGCAGCCAGTCGTCGGCCAGCACGTCGGCGAGGGCGGCGAACCGGCGGTCGAAGAACACGTCGGCATAGGCCTCGACGGCGTCCTGCCTGGCCACCTCGGCCAGGGGCGGGTACCAGTCGTAGCCCCCGAGCACCTCGTCGGCCCCCTGGCCCGACTGGACGACCTTCACGTAGGCGGCCACCTCCTCGCTCAGGAGGTAGAAGGCGACGCAGTCGTGGCTGACCATGGGCTCGCTCATGGCCGCCACGGCACGGTCGATGGCGGGTAGGAGCCGGGAGCTCTCGATCTTGATGCGGTGGTGGTCGGTGCCGAAGTGGGCCGCCACCAGATCGGAGTACTCGAACTCGTCACCGGACTCCCCGCCGGCCGACTCGAAGCCGACGCTGAAGGTCTGCAGGTCGTGCTGTCCCGCCTCGGCCAGCAAGGCGACGACCAGGCTCGAATCGATGCCCCCCGAGAGGAGGACCCCGACGGGGACGTCGGCCACCTGTCGGCGCTTCACCGCGGTCCGGAGCGAGGCGATGAGGGCCTCTTCCCAGTCGCGCTCCGACCAGCCGTCACAGGCCCGGTCCCGCTCGAAGGCGGGGTCCCAGTAGACGTGGTCCGCGGAGGTGCCGTCGGCCTCCACGGTGCGGACCGTGGCCGGCGGGAGCTTTCGCACCCCACCCAGGATGGTGCGGGGTGCGGGCACCACCGAGTGGAACGTCATGTAGTGCTGGAGGGCGACGCGGTCGATGCTGGTGTCGATGTCCCCGGTGGCGAGGAGGGCGGGGAGGGTGGAGGCGAACCGGAGCCGGTCGCTCCGTTCCGAGAGGTAGAGCGGCTTGATGCCCAGCCGGTCGCGGGCCAGCACCAGCCGGCCGGTCTCGTGTTCGACGATGGCGAAGGCGAACATGCCGTAGAAGTGGGACACGCAGTCCGTCCCCCACGCCGCGTAGGCCTTGGCGATGACCTCGGTGTCCGAGGTCGAAAAGAAGTGGTGGCCGCGGCCGGCCAACTCCTCGCGCAGTTGGACGTGGTTGTAGATGCAGCCGTTGAAGGCGACCGTCAGGCCGAGGGCGGGGTCGACCAGGGGCTGTGAGCCCCGGACCGAGAGGTCGATGATCGAGAGCCTCCG
This sequence comes from uncultured Acidimicrobiaceae bacterium, assembly GCA_963817985.1. Taxonomy (GTDB): domain Bacteria; phylum Actinomycetota; class Acidimicrobiia; order Acidimicrobiales; family RAAP-2; genus Bog-756. The sequence continues at coordinate 106,300 of CAWFQI010000001.1, forward strand.
GTGGCCGAGGCCGACGGGACCCCGAGTCCACAGCCCGGAGCCGTCGGGCCCCCGGCAGGCCATGACCGCACAGCTCCGCTGCAGAGCCTCGGCGTCGGGGGACCGCCCGTCGAAGCGCAGCTCACCGCACAGTCCGCACATCGGTGGTCCCTTCCTCCGGTTGGACCGGGTCGACGAGGATCCAGGTGTCCTTGGCGCCACCTCCCCGCGAGGAGTTGACCACCATGCTCCCCTCGGGCGCCACCCTGGTGAGGGCCAGGCCGGCCAGTTCGGCCTCCCCGGCCCCCGGGCCGGTCAGGTAGACGAAGGCGCGGAGGTCGACGTGGCGGGGCTCCATGCGTCCGTCGACGAAGGTGGGCAGGGTGGAGAGGGCCACCACCTCCTGGGCTACCCAGGCCGCCGGGTTCTCGGCGATCTCGGCCCGGCGGGCAGCCAACTCGGCCGGCCCCGCCTCGGGGCCGATGAGCACCCCACTGCCCCCGTAGCCGCCCACCGGTTTGGTCACCAGCTCGGCCAGGCGGTCGAGCACGGCTTCGGACTCGGTCGGGTCCGCGCACCGGTAGGTGGGCACGGGGGCCAGCAGCGGGCGCTCCGAGAGGTAGTAGGCGATGAGGTCGGGGACGAAGCAGTACATGGCCTTGTCGTCGGCGATGCCGTTGCCGGGGGCGTTGACGACCACCACCCCGCCCTTCTGGGCTGACGCCAGCACCTGGGCGCCGACCGGTCGTCCCGCGGCTGTCGGTGAGGTCGATGAGCTCGCATCCGAGACGGAGGTAGACGACGTCGACCCGTCGGCCGCCCACCACGACCCGGTCGTCGTTGACCTCGATCTCGCTCGGCTGGGCCAACAGCAGCCCGACCTCCTCGGCGATGAGTCGGTGCTCGTACCACCCCGAGTTGTCGGCGCCCTCCGAGAGCAGGGCGACCACGGGATCATCGACCGGCGTGCACCCCCGGAGGGTCCTACCGATGAGGGCGAGGGCGTCTTCGGCCTTGCGCTTGTGCACGATGCCGTCGAACTCGGGCATCACCTCGGACATGAGGCGCCGAACGGCGATGGCATACCCGATGCCCGAGGGGACCCGGGCGTTGTCCTCGAGGACCCGCCACCCGTCGATGCTGTCGCGGACGAGGTCGAAGCCGATCACCGGCGCCCGCATCACGTCGGGCGGCAGTAGCCGTCCCTCGGGCCGCCAGGCGTCGCACCCGGTGAAGACCTCCTCGGCCATGACGCCGTCACGGACGATGGCGGCCGGGCCGTGGACGTCACGGAGGTAGGCCTCGATGGCCCGGGCCCGCTGGGTCAGGCCCGAGGCCAGCACCGCCCACTCGTGGCTCGGGATGACCCGGGGGACCAGATCGACCGGGAACGGCCGCTGCTCCCCGGACACCCCGAAGGTCAGGCCCTGCTCGTCGACCCGCCGGGCCCTGGCCATGAGGCGGAGGGGGTCGAACCGCTCGAGCACCTCGAAGACGGGCCGGTAGGCGGAGTACGGCATGCCGCCGGGATGGACGGCCTCGTCGTTGAGGGGAGCCGGGTAGCCCGACGACCACCGTGTCCTCGACGGCGGGGACGAATGCCGGTTCCTCGTCTCGTCCACCAGGAGCTGCACCACGTCGGCGGCGCTGCCCCGCTCGGCGTACCGGGCGCGTTGGCGTTCGCACGAGCTCCCCCGGGCAAGGGTCGCCCCGGTCAGCTCCCGGACCACGTCCCAGTCGCCCGAGTCCTCGAGCTCGGGTCGCAGATCGCCCACCAGGCGGTGCAGGACCTCGCTGGCCGGCAGGGCCTCGGGCTCGTTCCCGGTTCCGAGCAGGGTGTCGGACATGCCGCTGCGGGCGGCTCGCCACATGGAGGCCCGGTACATGGCGTCGGGCCGGTGGGGCCGGGGCAGGCCGGCCTGCTCCTCTCGGGCGGCCCGCTCAACGGCGGCCCGGAACAGACCGGCGATGAGGACGGCATCGTCGACGAGCGGCGTGGAGTCGCACACCCGCAGCTCGAGGGTGGGCAGGTGGGCCGAGGGCCGCACGTCGAAGTAGGCCATGTTGGTGTCCGAGATGATTCCCGCGGTGATCAGGCTCTCCAGCAGCGCCTGGTACTCCTCGTAGGACTCGACCCGGGGGGTGCGGCCGGCCGTCGGCCACCGCTGCCAGATGACGGTCCGGACGCTGGCGTACCCGGTGTCCTGGCCCTCGAAGAACGGCGAGCTGGTGGAGAGGGCGAGGAGGATGGGGATGGTGTCCTCGATGCGGGGGATGAGCCGCACGGCGAGGTCGCGGTCGTCCACGTCCACGTGGACCTGGAGCCCGCAGACAAGGTGTTCGTCGACCAGCAGCCGGTAGTCCTGCTGCATGCGCCCGTAACGCCCGAGGGCGGTGAGCTCGAGGTCGGCGGCGCTGGCCAGTGGGGCCGTGCCCGCCGCGGCGACGGCCAGGCCCTGGGCCTCGGCGGCGGCGATGACCCCCTTGCGCAGCCCGAGGAGCTCCTGGCCCATGTGGTCGAGGGAGGAGAAGACCTCGGTGTTGGTCTCGACGGTGCTGCGCTGGAGTTCGGCCGAGTAGCTCTTGGTGGAGAGCTGGCTCAGCAGCTCGGGCGCCCGGAAGGCCAGCTCCAGGCTCTCGGCGTCGACGATCTGGAGCTCCTCTTCGATGCCCAGTGTCCGAACCGCGGCCATCACCGGACTCTAGGGGGGCAATGTTTCCGGCGAATGTCCGACCCGAGCGTCTGTGTCATGGGGGGGTACATGCCCGTACCGGCCCGTTCGAACCCCCGGTCACCGGGCGTCCGCCCGACCCGGGGACGAGTCCGATGCGACCGCCCCGGTGCGCTCCTGTGTCGGCGGTGGGCGGCCTGCGGGTACGGTGACGCCGTGTCCGGGGTTGCCGACGACGGGTCGATCACCGGTGAACGCGAGCGCCGGGTGGCGGTCATCGCCCACCGGAAGAAGACCCTCGGGGAGGGTCTGCCCGAGCTTCGCCGGACGCTCGCCGCCCACGGCGTCACCGATCCCACCTGGTACGAGATCGGAAAGAGCAGGGAGGCGCCGGCGCTCGCCGAGCAGGCCGTCGCCGAGGGGGCCACGCTGCTGTTCATCTGGGGAGGGGACGGGACCGTCCAGCGGTGCCTCGACGCCGTGGCCGGCCGGGACATCGCCGTGGCCGTCGTGCCGGCGGGCACGGCCAACCTCCTGGCCGCCAATCTGGGCATCCCCGACGACGTGGGCGCCGCCGTGCGCATCGGGGTCTTCGGGGACCGGCGGCCCCTCGACGTCGGCGTGCTCAACGGCAAGCGCTTCGCCGTCATGGCCGGGGTGGGCTTCGACGCCCACATGATGCTCATCGCCGACGGCGGCCTGAAGGAGCGGTGGGGACAGCTCGCCTACGTGTGGGCGGCCATCCGCTCGACCCGCATCGCCTCCCGCCACGTGACCATCGACGTCGACGGTTCGTCGTGGTTCGAGGGCCAGGCGGCCGGGATACTGCTCGGGCAGATGGGCACCTTGACCAGTGGGCTCGTGGCCTTCCCCGAGGCCTCGCCCGACGACGGCCAGCTCGAGGTGGCGGTGATCACGGCCGACACCTGGACCCACTGGCTCCGCGTGCTCTACCGCCTCGTCTCGGGCCATCCGGAGCGCTCCCCGCTGGCCAGGACCACCCGAGGCGCTACCGTCGACATCACCCTCGACCAGGCCACCCCCTATGAGCTCGACGGGGGGCCGAGGAAGGCGAAGAAGCGGCTGCGGGCCTCCATCGAGCCCGGCGCCATCACGGTGTGCGTACCCAATGCGGCCGTGGCCGACTGGCGCCGTAGGGGAGCGCCGGGTCGACTAGCGCTGGTTCTGGCGGGGGAAGGCCACCTCTTGGAGCAGCAGGTGGATGGTGGCGGCGATGGGGATGGCGATCAGGGCCCCGATGATGCCGAGCAGTGAGCCGCCGATCAGGGTGGCGATGATGGTGAGGCCCGGGGTCACCTTCACGGTGTGCTTCATGACCCGGGGGTTGAGGAGGTAGTCCTCCAAGAACCGGTAGGCGATGTAGAAGCATCCCGTGGCGATGCCGATGGGGAGGCCCTTGGTCAGGGCCACCAGGGTGACGATGATGCCGGCGATGGTGGAGCCCACCATGGGGATCAGGTCGAAGATGCCGACCACGAGGGCCAACAGCAGGGCGTAGGGCACCCCGAAGGCGATCAGCCACAGGTACGTGCCGACGGCCGACACCACCGAGGTCACCAGGTTCCCGAGCATGAACCCGCCCACCCGGTCGAACACCTCGTCGGTGAGGAGGCCCACCCGCTCCCTCCGGCTGCGGGCGATGAGCGAGAGCCACACCCGCTTCACCCCGGGCAGGGCGATGAGGAAGTAGATGGTCAGGGCGACCACGCTCACGGTGGCCACGCCGACCGACAGCAGCACCTTGCCGGCACCGAGGAGCCCCCCGGTGACCGGCAGCTTGAGCTTGCTCTTGCCGGTCAGGTAGCCGGTCAGGTGCAGCTTGTGGACCCACCGGCCCGACCATCCCCGGCCGGCGATGAGGTCAGCCTTGTAGTGGGGGTAGTTGGTCACGAGCACGTGGAACTCGTGGGAGATCGGTGGGATGGCCACGATGACGAAGCCGACCACCACGAGCACGAACCCGGCGGTGACGATGGTGACGGCCAGCCCACGGGAGAGGGAACGGTCGGTGAGGAACTCGATGACGGGGTTGAGTCCGATGGCGATGAACAGGGCCAGGCCCACGATGACCAGTGCGCTGGCCACGTCGGCCAGCCCCCGGAAGAAGAGATAGGCGACGCCCACACCGAGGGCACCGGTCAGCCCGACGAAGAACGGGCTCCGGTGGTCGAGGGGACGGCCCGGGGTGCCGAGGGTCTCGCCGGATTCGTTGAGCTCCTGTTCGACGTGGGGCGGGAGGATCAGGACCTCGGGCGGCTTCGGGTCCGAGATGGCCGCCAGTTCGGCGTCGGAGGGAGTGCTGCTCATGTGGGTGGTCATGGGCGGGTGTCGCCGGCCGTTCGGAGTGCGACGCCTTTCCCGTAGGTGACGGCCGAATCAGCCATTCCCGCTGGTCGCCGTGGCAAACATTCCCGGTGCCACGCGCCGGGGTGACCGACGGGCTACCTCTGCCGTCGCCCGCGGTGGCGCAGGGCGACGGGCCACACCATCGGGCGCGGCAGGTGCCCCGGTCACGGGCTGGTGATGCGTTGGGCCGGCCTGCGCCGTCCCCTCAACCGGTGAGGCTCAGGACGCCTTCCGCCGGGCCGGGGCCTTGGTGGCCTTCGTCGCCTTCTTGATGGGCGACGGCTTCTTTGCCGACTTGATGGGCGAGGGCTTCTTCGCCGCCGCCTTCTTGGTCGTCGACTGGGCGGCGGGCTTGGCCGCCGGCTTCCGGCCGGCCTTCACCGAGTCGATGCTGGCGCTCAGCACCTCCATCAGGTCCACGACCTTGGTGGCGGCAGGGGTCACCTCTTCGCCGGTGACGATCTCGTTGCCCTGCCGCTTGGCCTCGATGATCTCGTGCAGCTGGAGGCGGTGGGTGTCCTGGTACTTCTCCGGATCCCAGTCGCTCTCCATCGACTCGAGGAGGAGCGATGCCATCTGCACCTCCCGCTCGGTCACCTCGCTGGCCTTGGGCAGCTCGGGGAGGTCCTTTTTGGGCGACTTGATCTCGTCGGCGAAGTACATCGTCTCGAGCTTCAGCACCTCGTCGTCGGGACGGATGGCGACGGGGTACTCCTTGTTCCTCATCACGACCGTGCCGATGGCGATCTTGTTCGACTCCCGCATGACCTGGCGCAGGAGGGCGTACGCCTTGTTGGCGGCCTCCCCTTCCGGGGCGAGGTAGTAGGTGGACCGGTAGTAGACGGGATCGATCTGGTCGAGGTCGACGAAGTCGGTGATCTCGATGAGCTTGGACTTCTCGGGCTCGGCGGCATCGAGCTCTTCCTCGGTCAAGATGACGTACTCCCCGCCCCCGAGGTCATAGCCTTTGACGATCTTTCCTGCCGGAACCTCGACGCCGGTCCGCTCGTTGACCTTCTTGTAGCGGATCCGGTCCGAGGTGCCCTCTTCGAACTGGTTGAAGTGGACGGTCTTGTCCTGGGTCGCCGAGTACAGCCCGACGGGGACGTTGACCAGCCCGAAGTTGAGGGCACCCTTCCAGATGGTTCTCGGCATGCTCATATCATTACCCAGGTCACGGGCTATCCACCACCCCTGATACACCCCTTTGTCACACTGAGGACCGTGAGCAAGCCCGACACCGTCGATTTCGCCCCGGCCGTGCTCATGAGCCTGCCCGCCCTGGTCCCGGCCGGGATGACCCAGCCCGATCTGGGCCTTGAGCTGGGACTTACCGCCTACATGCAGATGAGCGACACCGATGTGGAGGACGCCATCCGCCAGATGTGGCAGATCCGGACGGCCATCCTCGAAGCGGGAGCCATGGACGTCTCCATCGAGCCGATCCCCTTCGGTGGCAGCTCCGAGCAGCGCGACCTGCTCAACATGGCCCTCTACCTGGGAAATCTGGTGGATCGGGCGGCCGCTCACGAGGACTGTGACAGCGCCACCATCGTGTCCCGGGCCCTCGATCGTCCGGTCCTCCAACAGATTCGCCCGGCGATGCCCGAGATCCGCCAGCTCCGTTCCTCGTAGTCCGGAGCCGGTCGTGGCGTCCCGACGGCCGTGATCCCTCATGTAGTGACAGGCCCCGGCATACACCGTCGTGAACAGGGGTAGACATGTGCGGTGACGGGATCGCTGGCCAGCTACCGGAAGAAGCGGCGCCCGGGCCGCACGCCTGAGCCGCTGCCCGACGGTGAGGTGGCCCCGACGAAGGGCGGCCAGCCGACCTTCGTCATCCAAGAGCACCATGCCTCGAGCCTCCACTGGGACTTCCGCCTGGAGCACGAGGGGGTGTTCGCCTCATGGGCCCTGCCGAAGGGTCTTCCCGTCGCCCCCGACCAGAACCACCTGGCCGTCCAGGTCGAGGACCATCCCCTCGAGTACGGGTCGTTCAGCGGCACCATCCCGAAGGGCGAGTACGGCGCCGGGAAGGTCTCCATCTGGGACCGCGGCCACTACGACGTGGAGAAGTGGCGACCCAACGAGGTCATGGTGGTGCTCCACGGCACACGGGCGAAGGGCCGGTACGTGCTCTTCCCCACCAAGGGGAAGAACTGGATGATCCACCGGATGGACCCCCCACCCGACGGTTTCGAACCGCTCCCGGCCCGGTTGGAGCCCATGCTCGCCACCCCGGGCCAGCTCCCGCCCGACGACGGCGAGTGGGCGTTCGAGTTCAAGTGGGACGGGATGCGCGTCCTCGTCTGGGTCGACGGGGGCCGGCCCCGGGCGGTGAGCCGCAACGAGAAGGACGTCACGACGTCCTTCCCCGAGTTGCGGGCCTTCGCCGAGGCCATGGGTTCGCGCCAGGCGCTCTTCGACGGGGAGCTCGTGGTGCTCGGGGAGGACGGGAAGCCCTCGTTCGCCCGCCTGCAGCACCGGATGCACGCCTCCTCGGCGGCCAGCGTCACGAAGGCCATGGCCGCCCATCCGGTCAGCCTGGTCGTCTTCGATCTCCTCCACGTCGACGGTCGCTCCTTGACCGGACTCGACTACGACGGCCGGCGGGCGGCCCTCGAGGCGCTCGAGATCGCCGGCCCGCAGTGGGCGGTGACCCCGTCGTTCACGTCCGACACGGGCAGCCGGGTCTTCCAGACCGCCGTCGACGTGGGCATGGAAGGGGTCGTGGCCAAGCGGCGGTCGAGCTCCTACCAGGCCGGGAAGCGCAGCCGGGACTGGGTGAAGGTGAAGCACCAGCACATGCAAGAGGTGGTGATCGGCGGCTTCAGCCAGGGCAACGGGAGCCGCCGGGGCGAGTTCGGCGCCCTCCTCCTCGGGCTTCCCGCAACCGACGGCCGGGGCCTGACGTTCGTGGGCAAGGTCGGCACCGGCTTCACCGACAGCTCGCGGGCCGAGCTGTTCTCGGACCTCACGAAGCTGGTGCGGGCGACCAGCCCGTTCGACGCACGGCTGCCCACGGCGGTCGAGAAGGGAGCCACCTGGGTCACCCCGAAGCTGGTGGGTGAGGTCCGCTACAGCGAGTGGACGACGGACGGGCTCCTCCGCCACCCGGTCTGGCGTGGACTCCGGCCCGACAAGTTGGTGAAGGACGTGCACCGTGAGCCCTGACTCCTCGGTGCGGACCCACGTCGACGGACGGGAGCTCACCGTCTCCAATCTGGACAAGGTGCTCTACCCGGCCACCGGCTTCACCAAGGGGCAGGTGATCGACTACTACGCCCGGGTGGCCGAGGTGATGCTGCCCCACGTAGAGGACCGGCCCCTCACCATGAAGCGCTACCCGAACGGGGTGGACCGCACCTACTTCTTCGAGAAGCACGTGCCCGACCATGCCCCCTCCTGGGTGCACCACAAGTCCGTCCCTTCGACGGGGAGCGGCGGCCCGGTCGACTATCCGGTGGTGCGTGACCGTCCGACCATCGTGTGGGCGGCCAACCTGGCCGCCATCGAGTTCCACGTGCCCCTGTGGCACATCGGACGCCGGCGCACCCTCCCGGCCCCTCCCGACCACATGGTGTTCGACCTCGATCCGGGGGAGGGCACCACGATCGTCGAGTGCTGCACGGTCGCCGACCTGGTCGCCGAGTCGCTCGACGAGGGCCGTTCGGGCTGCTGGCCGAAGACCAGCGGGTCGAAGGGCCTCCAGCTCTACGTTCCGCTGAACGGCCGTCCCACGTGGGAGAAGATCCGTGACCGGTCGCACGGCATCGCCCTCCAGCTGGAGCGGGACCACCCCGATCTCGTCGTCTCCAACATGAAGCGGTCGCTGCGCCCGGGCAAGGTGCTCATCGACTGGAGCCAGAACCACCCGGCCAAGACCACGGTGGCTGCGTACTCCTTGCGGGCGAGGGACGAGCCGACGGTGTCCACGCCGGTCACGTGGGAGGAGGTCGACGGGTGCGCCGGTTCGGGGGACCCGTCCGACCTCCGCTTCACCTCGGACGCCGTCCTCGAGCGCATCGGGGCCTCAGGCGATCTGTTCGCTGCGGTGTGACGCGGCCGTTATCGCCCCTTGTCGGGGCGGCACCGGGCCCGTATGCTCGGAGTTCCTGGTCAGAGCAGTAATCCACCACGTCTCGAGGAGTCAGCGATGAGCGCCATGGGTGAACGGTTCCTCCTCCTCGAAGAGACGGCCGACGCCCTCGACGTCATCGACCCCGAGCTCGCCGTGCACTTCCGGACGGTGAACGGCCTCCCGAAGATCCCCCGGGACACGAGCACCGCAGACCCGGATGCACCGCAGCTGGAATCGGCTGGCGGCCAGCACCACGAGATCCGGATGGACGTGGGCGACGACCGCATCCGCTCGGCGTGCTCGTGCGGGAGGTGGTCCTCTGCGGTGGCCTGGGACGAGATCGACGTGATGGTGACCCAGGTCCGCGGGCACGTGGGCTCGGCCCGTCAGCCGAGCGGGGACGCCATGGCCACGATGGAGTCGCCAACCGGACCGACCGGCACGGCCGAGCGGGTCGGCTAGAGGCGCAGCTCGCCTAGAGGCGCGGCTCGGCTGGGGCCGGACACTTCCGTCGGCCCTACTCGCTGGCGATGGCCTCGAGCACGTTGAGCTTGGCCGCACGCCGCGCCGGCCAACTGGCCGCACCCAGACCGAGCAGGGCGGCGAGCACCACGAAGACGACGAGGCTGGCCACCGGGACCACGATGTCGGTGATGCCCTGCTGTTTGAGGGACGAGGCGAAGGCGACCCCGAGGCCCGTTCCCACCACGACCCCGATGAGGGCACCGAACACGGCCAGGATCACCGACTCGGACCGGATCATGGACCGCACCTGGCGGCGCTGCATCCCGACGGCCCGGAGCAGGCCGATCTCGTGGGTGCGCTCGAACACCGAGAGCATGAGGGTGTTCACGATCCCGATCATGGCGATGACGATGGCCAGGGCCAAGAGGACGTAGACCAGGCCGAGCAGTTGGTTGACCTGGGCCTGTTGAGACTTCTCGAACGCGGCCCGGGTCTGGATCTTGAGGCCCGGGTAGGCGGCGAGGCCATGGACCAGCGCCTTCCCGGTGGCCGCGCTGCCCCCGGTCTGGGCCAGCACCGCCACCGGCAGCGGGTTGGCGAAGTGCGAGAGGAAGAAGCCGTCACCGACCAGGTAGCTGCCGATCAGTGCGTTGGGCTTGAACACCCCCCCGACCCGCAGGGTCGTCGTGCCGGTCTGGGCGAACTTCGCCGTCACCGTCGAGCCCACCGAGAGGTGCTTGTTGTTGGCCGTCGTGGTGTCGACCAAGAGCTCACCCGAAGCGAGGGCCGGAGCGCCCGAACCGTGGGCCATGTCGAGGATGACCGTCTTGTCCAGATCCTTGGTGGAGACCGCGGTGAGGGAGTTGACCGCGCCCCGGTACTCGAACTGGCCGCTGTAGACCGTCGACACCGCCCCGACGCCCGGCACGGCCGCAGCCGTCGGGGCGACAGCGTTGCTGAACCCGCCGGCACCCTGGGATGACGAGGTGATGATGTAGTCGGCCGAGATGGCGTTGTCCACGCTGCTGGTGGCCGACTTGGACAGCGAGGCGCCGAACACGGCCATGGTGGCGACGAGGGCCAGGCCGACCATGAGCGCCGACGACGTCTGGGCCGTCCGGCGCGGACTGCGCATGGAGTTCTCCCGGCCCAGCCGGCCGGCCGTCCCCCGGGTCCGGGCCAGAGGTCGTCCGAGCACACTGGCCATGGGGCGGGCGACCAGTGGGGCCAGCATCCCGATGCCGAGGAAGACCCCGACGGCTCCGAGGCCGACCAGCTGGATGGCCGGCTTGCTGAGCCCGACGACCAGAGCGGCCACCCCGAGCAGACCGATCACGCTGCCGACGACGATCCGGCGGCGGGAGGACTCCTGGTCCTCGGCCCGGTGGTCGGCCAGGGCGGCGACCGGTGGGATGCGGATGGCCCGGCGGGCCGGGCTGATGGCCGAGACCACGGTCACGCCCACCCCGACGAGGAGGGCCACGATCACGGTGCGGGACTCGAAGACGAGCGACCCGGTGGGCAGGGTGATGCCGAAGCCCTTCAGGAGCGCCTCGAGGCCGATGGCGGCGAGGACGCCGAGCCCCAGGCCGACCAGGGAGGCGACCACGCCGAGGATGGTGGCCTCGAGCAGCACGGAGCGGAAGAGCTGGCGCCGGCTGGCCCCGACGATGCGCAGGAGGGCCAGCTCTCTCGTCCGCTGGCCCACGGTGATCGAGAAGGTGTTGAAGATGGTGAAGCCGCCCACGAACAGCGAGATGAAGGCGAAGACCAACAGGGCCGTCGAGAAGAAGGACAGGGCCTGGTTGATGTCGTTGGTCTGCTCGTCGGCGACCGTCTGGCCGGTGACCACCTCCACACCCGGCGGCAGCACCGAGGCGATGCCGTGCTTGACCGCGGCCAGGTTGGCCCCCGGGGCCGCGGCCACGTCGATGGCGTCGAGATGGCCGGGGAGCCCGAACAGCTGCTGGGCCGTCGGGAGCGAGAAGGCGGCCAAGGTGGCCCCGGCCAGGTTGTCGGCGGTGCCGAAGCGGAAGATGCCGGTCAGGGTGAAGGTCTGGGGCGGACCGGCCAGGAGGATCCGGACGTGCTGGCCCAGCGCGAAGTGGTACTTCTTCGCCGTGCCGGCATCCATGAGCACCTCGTGCGGTGTCGTCGGGGCGTGTCCTTCGACCAGGCGGAGGGCGGAGATCTGCTGGTTGGGATCGAAGGACAGTCCGATCGTCGGGGCCCCACCGGTGGTGATGGCCTTACCGTTGGGGGCCACGAACTGGGCGTAGCCGGTCACCGACCCTTCGGCCGAGGCCACCCCGGTGACGCCGCGCACCGGGGCCAGCAGTGATTCGGGGATGGCCTTGCGGGCCGCCGTGGTCCCCGAGCTGTCGGTGAAGGCGGCCTTTCCCGCGGACCTCGAAGTCGATGTTCTGGTAGACGTGTCCGAAGAGGGTGTTGAACGTGTTGTGCAGCGTGTCGGTGAGCACGAACGTCCCCGAGATGAAGGTGACGCCGAGGACGATGGCGAGGGCGGTGAGGGCCAGGCGCAGCTTGTGGGCCAGCAGACCCTTCGAGGTGACCTTCCACATCTCAGCCGCCCAGGAGCTTCATCTGCTCCAGGATCACATCGACGGTCGGGTCGTGTCGCTCACCGACCACACGTCCGTCGGCCAGGAACACCACCCGGTCGGCGTAGGCCGCTCCCCGAGCGTCGTGGGTGACCATCACGATGGACTGCTGGAACTCGCTGACCGACCGCCGGAGGAACTCGAGCATCTCGCCCGAGGCGTTGGAGTCGAGGTTGCCGGTGGGCTCGTCGGCGAAGATGAGGTCGGGCCGGCCCATGAGGGCGCGGGCGCACGCCACCCGCTGCTGTTGGCCGCCGGACATCTCGTTCGGCCGGTGCCCGAGCCGGTCGCCGATGCCGAGCTGGCCCACCAGGTAGTCGAACCACTCCCGGTCCACCTTGTGGCCGGCCAGGTCGGCCGGGAGGGTGATGTTCTCGGCCGCCGTCAAGGTGGGGACGAGGTTGAACGACTGGAAGACGAAGCCGATCCGGTCCCGGCGCATCTGGGTGAGACCGGTGTCGTCGAGGAGGCCGATCTCGAGGTCGCCGACGAAGGTCTGTCCCGACGTCGGGGTGTCGAGCCCGGCCATGCAGTGCATGAGGGTCGACTTGCCCGACCCCGAGGGCCCCATCACCGCGGTGAACCGGCCCCGCTCGAGGTCGAGGGTGATCCCGTCGAGGGCCCGGACGATGGCATCGCCCTTGCCGTAGGTCTTGACGAGGTCGACGGCCCGGGCCGCCGGTACGCCGGCCGGTATCGGGGACCCTGTCGGGGCGTGATCGCTGATGGTCATGGAGAACCTCTCTTCGGGAGCCGGTCGCCGACGAGGGTGGTGGTGCCCCGGGCCCGTCGTCGCACCGGCCCCGATGCTAACGGGGCAGCTGGTGGTGGGTGGTGTTCCGGTGGTGTCGGGCCCGGCTCCACAAGAAGATGCCGGCCACCACGAGGATCAGCCAGGACACATGGATGGTGGAGGCGGTGGCCGAGACGGCGGCCACCGCCAGGATCACGAAGGCCACCACGGGCAGGAACAGCCGTCGGCGAGGTCGGCGTGACCGGGCCGGTTCGGGATCGTCGGGGAGCGGGGGCAGGTCGTCGAACAGACCCTCGAGGTCGCCACGCGTCACCGCCCCCATGGCCCGGTCCAACCGGGCCTTGAACTCCACCTGGTCGAGCCGGCCGTCGGCGAAGTGGCGCGAGAGGCGCTCACTCACCTCGTTGCGCTCGGCGTCGGAGGCCCGGAGGCTCGAGCCGTCGTCGGGCCCGGTCCGGTGGGCGGACGCGGGGTAGGGGGGATCCCATCGGTAGCGCATGTCGTGTCTCCTGGCTCGGTCGGTCGGACGTCAGTGGGTGAACTGGTGGCTGAGCAGCTCCTCGGCCATCGACTGCTCGTAGCCCTCATCGGGAATGAGCAGCCAGCCGGCGAGGTAGAGGGGAACGGCGAGTCCCCCCATCACGGCGAGCACGACGAAGCCCACCCGGACCAGGGTGGGGTCGATGTCGAGGTAGTCGGCCAGTCCGGCGGCGACGCCGGCGAGCATGCGCCCGGACCTCCGGCGATGGAGTCGCAGCTGTTCGGGTCGGTGTCCGGGCCCATCGGGGCCGGGCTCTGACGGCGTGGGGTTGGGGACGGTGGGATCGTTCATGGGGCCAGCCTGATGCCCCGGGTTTCGATCCGGTATCGGGCAGGTCCCTGGTCGGTCCCTGACTCGACCGCCAGGAGGTCAGGGATGTCCCTGATGGCCAGGGACAACCCGGTGCGCGATCATCGAGTATCGCCAAGCCCACCGACTCCCGCACCGGGCCCCCCGGCACACCGGAGACCAGCCCCCCTGCTGACCAGGGAGGATGGTCCGGATCCACCCCGGGACGGTCGTGGTACGAGACCTGGGGGCCGCCGACCTGGGGCCATCACCGGGGACCGGGCCGGCGTCCGCCCCACCGCAGCGGGCGGGGGCCGCACCGCCACTGGCGGGGGCCCGTCCGCCGCAGCCGGGACACCCGGGTGGTCGCCGGCGTCTGTGGCGGCATCTCGGCCGGCACCGGCATCGACACCACGCTGGTCAGGATCGGGTTCGTCCTGCTCTCCCTCGGCAGCGGCGTGGGGATCCTCATCTACGCCCTGATCTGGCTGTTCGTGCCCCTCGAGGGCGAGGACAGCTCGATCTTCCCCCGGGCGGTGGCCGACCGCCGGGGCATCCGACTGCTCGCCGCCATCATCCCCGTCCTGGTGGTGATCCAGATCGTCTCGTCGGGGCTCCATCTCGGCTACGTGGGCTCGTTCAGCTGGCCCCTCCTCCTGGCCGTCGGGGTGGGCGTGCTCATCCGGCGCAACGCCAGCCAGGACGAGCGGACGTGGATCAACGACGACCTGCTCCCCATGTTCCGCACCCGGGACGAACGGCACACACGGGGCTCGTTGGCCATCCGCATCGTCGTCGGGATCGTGGTGGGGCTGGTCGGGCTGGCGCTGCTCATGGCCGGACAGGCGAGATCGGTGTCGGTCGTCCCCATCATCGGCGCCCTGCTGATCCTGGCGGCCATCGTGGTCAGCTTCGGCCCGTGGTGGATCAGCCTGGTGCGTGACCTGATCTCCGAGCGCCAGGCCCGGGCCCTGGCCGAGGAGCGGTCCCAGATGGCCGCCCACGTCCACGACTCGGTCCTCCAGACCCTGGCCCTCATCCAGCGCTCGGCCGACGACCCGCAGAACGTCGTCCGGCTGGCCCGGGCCCAAGAGCGCGAGCTCCGGTCCTGGCTGTTCGAGGGGCGTCCCCCCGGATCGGTGGCCGCCGAGGCCACGACCGTCGCCGAGGGCGTCGGGCTCCTGCAACGCCAGGTCGAGTGCGACCACGGGATCACCGTCCAGGTGGTGGTGGTCGGGGACTGCCCGCTGAACGACCGACTGGTGGCCCTGCTCGATGCGGCCCGTGAGGCCACCGTGAACGCGGCCAAGTGGTCGGGCGCTGCCCGAGGTGTCCATCTACTGCGAGGTCGAGCCGCGGGGCGTCACCGTGTTCGTCCGGGATCGGGGCCGGGGGTTCGACCCGGCCGACGTCCCCGGGGACCGCCAGGGGATCGCCCAGTCCATCCGGGCGCGGATGTTCCGGTTCGACGGGTCGGCCTCGGTCCGCTCGTCCCCGGGCCGGGGCACCGAGGTGGAGCTGTCCATGCCCCGACGTGAGCTGGCCTCGTGACCACGATCGAGCGACCCCGGGTGTTCCTCGTCGACGACCACGCCATGTTCCGCGCCGGGGTGCGCGTGGAGCTCGGGGAGGCGGTCGATCTGGTCGGCGAGGCCGACGAGGCCGGCGCGGCCATCGAGCTGATCGGCGAGCGCACGCCCGACGTCGTGCTGTTGGACGTCCACCTCCCCGGGGGTGGTGGCCAGGCCGTCCTGGCCGGCGTGCTCCCGCACCATCCCGACGTCCGGTTCCTCGCCCTGTCGGTGTCCGATGCCCCCGAAGACGTGATCGCCGTCATCCGGGCCGGCGCCCGGGGCTACGTCACGAAGACCATCTCGGGCCCCGAACTCCTCCGCGCCGTGCACACGGTGCGGGCCGGCGACGCCGTCTTCTCGCCCCGTCTGGCCGGCTTCGTGCTGGACGCCTTCGCCGACGGGTCGGCCATCACCCCGGCCTCGGGTCTCGATCCCGAGCTCGACCAGCTCTCACCCCGGGAGCGTGAGGTCCTCCGGCTCATCGCCCGGGGGTACACCTACAAAGAGGTCGCCCGGGACCTGACCATCTCGACCAAGACGGTGGAGTCGCACGTCTCGTCCGTGCTTCGCAAACTCCAACTCTCCACTCGTCATGAACTCACCCGGTGGGCCACCGAGCGGCGTCTGGTCTGAGGTCAGGTCCCGGGCGACCGGGATCCGATCTACCAGCGGTAGAAGCGGTGGTTCCCCGCGCTCTCGCCCCGACCGAGTCCGACCCCGATGAGCCAGGCCACGAAGAGGATGACGGCGGCGATCCACAGCGCGTGGATGGCAAAGCCGGCTCCAAAGAAGATCAACACCAGCAACAGTGCCAACAGGATAAGCATCAGGTCCTCATTTCATCGGTGGTCGACCCAGGCAGTACCCACGCGATGACGGCCGTCAAACATCGGCGTACGTCGGTGGTGAGCCACGGGTGACGGACAGCGCCGATCCCTCCCACATCGGATCCTGCTCGAGGATTGACGGGACCGGGCTCCGGGTAGAGCACCTCTCATCCGATGCCCACCCGGGGACTCGGGAACGCACGAGGTGCCGACATGGACGTGATCGACCTGCTCATCGCCGACCACAATCGGATGCGGGGCCTCATCTCCCGGTACAAGGACGCCTCCGCCGACGAGGAGCGCACCGTGCTGGCCGCCAAGATCGTGGACGAACTGCATCGGCACATGGCGGCCGAGGAGAAGATCTTCTACCGCGCCGTTTCCGACCGCACCAAGGAGATCGGCAAGGATGTCGACGAAGGGTACGAGGAGCACCACGTGGCGAAGATGCTCATCGAGGAGCTGGAGACGCTGAAGCCGATGAGCGACCCGTGGGTGGCGAAGGTCACCGTCCTCATCGAGAGCGTCCAGCACCACATCGACGAGGAGGAAGAGGAGCTGTTCCCGACGGTGCGTTCGTCGACCGAGACCGGTTGGCGGGCGGACCTGGGTGAGCACCTCGACTCCGAAGAGGTGCGGTTGGGGGCGGCACCGCTCGCCGAGCGCATGGAGCGAACCGTCGGCGAGTTACAGGGACTGGCCCGCGCACAGGACATCCCCGGGCGGTCGACCATGAACCACGACGAACTGGCCGCCACCGTCGGGGAGTGAGCTGATCACCCGGCGCTCCGGCGCCTCAGAACTCGGTGCCGCTCCGCGGTAGCGGATTCGTCGTGAGGAGACCGTCGGCCGCGGCCAGGCTCCCGGGTACCAACTCCTCGATGCGACCGGCCGCGGCGAGGAGCGTGGCCGGGAACCCACCCATGTACAGCGAGCCGAGGGCCGGAAGGTCCAACCGGAGCTGAGCCGCCTCGCCGGGGCGGGCCCGACGGCACGTCGCACCCTCCGGTCCGGCCTCGAGCACCCAACGCCCCGGCGCCAGGTCGTCGTCACCCTCGGACTCGGCCGGGGCGACGACGTCGAAGGCCAGCCGGCCCTCGGTCCGGTAGCCCCGCGCTTCGAAGGCGGCCCGGGTGTCGAGGATCCGCACGTAGAGGCGGTCCTCGATGCCGTCGGTGCGGAGCTGACGGGGGTCGGCCAGCCGCCAGCGCACCGGCTCGTCCACCGGACGGCGCCGGCAGGTGACCCGGCCGACCAGGTCCAGATCGAGGACGAAGCGCCAGAGGGCCGCCTCCACCTCGGGGCTGGTGCCCCGGAGTTCGTCGATCACGATGCCGACCCGCTCACCGCGGAAGACGCTCGCACCCGGGGTGGACCGGTAGAGCACGTAGCCCTCGTCGCACACGGCGTGGAAGGTGGCCGACCGGCCCTCCCGGTGGTGGGGGGCATCGGAGAGTATCTGGGCCCAGGTGGCTGCGTTCCGGTTCACCTCGCCGGCCCGGGTCGTGCGCTGGCGGTCGAAGAGGTCGGGCAGGACCCGGACGGCTTCGTCCCGGTCGATCAAGGAGAGCCCCACCTCGGGAGACGGCACGGCGAACGCCGACGCCCGGCTGTCGATCGAGTATTCGGCCACATTGGCGGCCAGGCCGTAGCCGTAGCGCCCGTAGATGATCGACTCCGATGCCTCGAGCCCGGCGATGGGCTCGCCCCGTTCCCGTGCGTCGTTGTGCATGGCCCGCATCAGCTGGCGCAACAGACCCCGCCGGCGGTGGGTGGGATGGACCCCGACCGCGGTGACCCCGGCCATCGGGATGGTGGGACACGGTCGGCCTACGGCGGAGGGCAGGGTGACGTTCAGGCTGTAGATGGCGGAGTTCCCGGCCAGTCGGTCTCCGGTGTCGACCACCCAGGCCCGATCGAGCTCGGTCTTGGCCTCCCAGAGGGCGAAATCGGCGATCTGGTCGGCGTCGCCGGCGAACGGATCGAGGAACGGGACCATCACCGACCGGCGGAAGGCGGCGGCCTCCTCGGGTCGCAACTTCCGCACCACGGGATCCATGGGGTCAAGTCTGCCCCATGGCCCGGGGCGTGCGTCCGGACCGCGCTCGACACCGGTCCACCTGGACCGGTGTCGAGCCTGAGCCCTGTCGGAAGGTCACTCGAGGACGAGATCCACCAGTTCCTCCTGGCCCTCGACCGACGGCTCGGCAGCCGTCCCGACCGACGGCTGTCGCATGGTGACGACGACGACCACGAGGGCGAGGGCCAAGAAGATGGCCGAGCCCTTCAACGCCGTGGCGATGTCGTGGGCCAGATGCCACTGGGCCACCGACCGGCTGGAGGTGACGTCGAGCGGATGGGCCACCTTGCTCGTCCCGGCGGCGGCGAACACCGTGATCAGGATGCCGAGGCCCAGGGATCCCCCCAGCTGTTGGGCGACGTTCACCAGACCGGAGGCGGCGCCGGCGTCGCGCTCCTCGACGCCGGCGATGCCGGCGGTGGTGAGGGGAACGAGGGCCGAGCCGATCCCCACACCGAGGAGCGCCATGGGCAGCACGATGTCGGGGAGGAACGGCGTCGTCGGGGACAGGCGGCTCAGCCACGTCATACCCACGAGCGCGATGAACACGCCAGCGATCAGCAGCCGGACGCTCCCTACGCGGGGGACGAGCTTTGGGACCACTCGCACCACGGCGAACATCACCGCGGTCACGGGCAGGAAGGCCAGCCCCGCTTCCAGTGCGCTGTAGCCGAGGACCCCTTGGAAGAACTGCGTCATGAAGAAGAACATGGCGAACATCCCACTCACCACCAGCATCCGCACCAGGTACGACCCGGAGCGCTGACGGCTGGCGAACAGGTGCAGGGGGGTGATCGGCTGCTCGGCCCGCTGCTCGGTCACGACGAACGAGGTGAGCAGGGCGGCACTGGCCACGAACGAGGCGATGGTCACGACATTGCCCCAGCCGTACGAGGCGGCCCGGACGAAGCCGTAGACCAGCGTGGTCATCCCGAGGGTCGAGGTGGCCGCACCGGCCAGGTCGAAGTGACCGGGCCGGCGTTCGGTCTCGGGCAGGTACCGGGGCGCCAACCAGATGAGGACGATGCCGATCGGCACGTTGATGAACAGGCCCCACCGCCAGGAGATCCACGAGGTGAGCATGCCCCCGAGCACGAGGCCGATGCTGCCCCCGCCTCCGGCGACGGCGCTGTAGGCCCCGACCGCCCGGGTCCGCTCGGGACCCTCCCGGAAGCTCACCTGGAGGAGGGCCAGGGTGGACGGCGCGGCGATGGCGGCACCGATTCCCTGGGCCGCCCTGGCGGCCAGGAGCCAGGGTGCCGACTGGGCCAGGCCGCCGAGCAACGAAGCCAACGTGAACAGGGCGATGCCGGCCACGAAGACCCGGCGACGACCGAGGATGTCACCGGCCCGGGCGCCGAGGAGCAGCAGGCCGCCGAAGGTGAGCGTGTAGGCGTTCTGCACCCAGGAGAGTCCGGTGGAGGAGAAGTGGAGGCTGCGATGGATGTCCGGTAGGGCGGTGATGACCACGGTGGCGTCCAGGATGATCATCAGATAGGTGGCGAGGATGATGCCGAGCACCACCTTCGGACTCCCCGTTCTGGGGCGGGAAGGTCGGTCGAGGGCGCGTTCGGCCAGGGTGTTTGTCATGGTGTCGTTCTCCCATTCGTGGAAGGTGAGGTACCGCTAAAGTGGAGGTCGCCTCCAGATATAAGCGGAGGTTGCCTCCGTTACTATACGGAGGTATCCTCCGGTTTGCAAACTGACGAGGACAACTTGGCCATGACCAGCACCGACACCCCAGTCCAGCAGCTCTCCCAGCGCCCGAAGCGGGCCGATGCCCGGCGGAACTACGACAAACTCATCGCGGCGGCCAGAGAGGCGTTCACCGAGGACGGCAGTGGGGCGTCACTGGAGGACATCGCCCGACGGGCCGGTGTCGGCATCGGCACGCTCTACCGGCACTTCCCGACCCGCCAGGCCCTACTCGTGGCGGTCTACGTCGAAGAGGTGGACGCCCTCTCCCGCTCGGCGGCCGACCTCTCGGGTGATCCTCCCTGGGAGGCGCTGGTGGGGTGGATCCATCGCTTCGTCGCCTATCTGGCCACCAAGCAGGCGCTGGCCGAGGAGCTGCTGGCGTACCGGGAGAGCGATGCCGATGTGTTCCGGGCCTGTCGCGACGCCATGTACGCCGGAGGTGAGCCACTGCTCGTGCGAGCCCAGGAGGCCCACCTCGTCCGCGCCGACACCGACATCGCCGAGGTCGTGCAGCTCGTCGGGGGGATCGCCAAGATCCAGACCCCCGAACCTGAGCAGTTGGACCGGCTGCTCGCCGTGGTGCTCGACGGCCTCCGCTACCAGGGACCGCGCTGAGCTCGTCCGGCCCGCCGGCGTGGACCCCGGCCCGGTTGCCGTCAGCTAGCCCGGTCAACTGACTGGTAGCTCACGGACCCGAAGCCTCGGCCGGCGCGCCGCGTTCACCTGGAGCATGTCGTCTGATCCACGATGGGGGGAATCACCGTGAGTCGAATGAGCATCCGCCATGTGATGGCGTGCGGGGCGGGGACCGCCATGGTGTGCCTCAGTCGGGGTGGCCGGGGCCACCAGCGCCGGCGCAACCACTACCCAGAGCACGGTTCCGGCGCCGACGATCGAAGGCCCGGTCACCCCGTCCACCGAGGTCTCGTTCCTCGGTTCCACGCTGTTCCCTCCGTCGGCTCTCGGCTACGAGGAGTCCGAGTTCTTCCTCTCGGGAACAGCGGACTCCTACACGAGTGCGACACCGCGATCCCCGTGCCTAGTTCGGTTGTTCGCAACACCTGTTGCGATGCTACGTTGACCTCGCCTCGGGTCGGCCCTGGTTCCGCCACCAGCTGTGACCGGTTCCCGCCAACCGCGCCACGTCGGCCGGCCCGAGGCCTCTTTCACACCCGTCGCCGGGAGCGGCACCGAGCCGCGTGATCCTGTCCCGCCCGTAGTGCCACACCGATGGTGGTGGCACGCGGCAATAGGATCGCCGTCATGGCGGATCCCCGTGACCAGTTCTTGGAGGACGTTCGGGCCTACACGCGAGCCGGGGAGCGACTCGTGGCCGGCGTCATCGAGTTCAACGTGATGCAGACCGAGGCCCTGGCAGACCTCGAGCAGGGGATGAGCATCACCGAGTCCTTCGAACTGCGGGACTCGTCCGCGTGGAGCAGGCGGATCAGCGGTCTGCTGGAGGAGTTCGAGGCTTGTCGTCGGTCGACCCGCACCTCGGCGGCGGCGGCGTTGATGGCGGAAGGGAAGAACGTCTCCGACGTCGGTCGGGCGTTCGGCGTGTCCCACCAGCTGGCCAGTCGGTTCGCCAAGGTCCCTCGGGAAGGTGGCGAACCCGATGGACCGAGCGACGAGTAGGGCCGCCGCTCGCCGCTGACGGCTCCTGATCCCATCTCCTCGCCGACCCGCCGGTAGAGTCCGGCCCGTGATGCACAGACCATGGGGCACCTGGGGCCACCGAACCGCACTCGCCGCACTCGCTGTTCTCGTGGCCGTCGTCGTCTCGGAAGGCGTGGGTCCGGCTGCGTCGGCCGCACCCACGTCCACCCCCTCGGTGCCCACCGGTGTGCACGTCGTCCACCCGGCGTCGGGCACCCCCTACCTTGCCGACTCGACCGGGCACGCCGTGCTGCTGCGTGGCGTCAACGACAATGCGCTCGTCCAGTACGCCACCGACTACCCCGAGGCACCTACGGTCAATCGGGCTGACTTCGTCGAGATGGCCGCCCTCGGTTTCAACTTCATCCGACTGCCGGTCTCGTGGAGTCGGATCATGCCCGAGCCGGGTCGACTCGACCGTGCCTACCTCCGGCGTGTCTCCCAGGTCGTCGGGTGGGCCCGGGCCAACGGGATCGGCGTGCTGGTCGACATGCACGAGGACAACTACGCACTCCAGGCCTACCCGGGACACGAGGCCGACGGGGCACCGTCCTGGGCCATCGACGACGAGGGAACGGCGTGCACGCCCACGGCTTCCACCACGGCCTGTGCCCTGGCGGCGTTCGCCAACTTCTGGGCCAATGCCACGGTGGCGGGCAAGCCCGTCCAGCAGTGGTATCTCCAGGCCATGACGGCAGTGGCCACCGCCGCCGGAGCCACCTCGGCCCAGAGCAACGTCGTCGGGGTCGAGCTCATGAACGAACCGTGGCCGTCGGGTCCCACACCGTTCGAACAGCAGTCCCTCTTTCCCTTCTACAACCGCATGATCACCGGGCTCCGAACGGCCGGGGTGAAGGTCCCGCTGTGGTTCGAGCCCTCCCTGCTGAGGAACGTGACCGACTCGGCCGTGTCCACCGCCGCCGCGTTCTCGACCGATGAGAACCTGGTCTATGCCGTCCACATCTATACCGGCGTCTTCTCGGCACCGTTCGATCCCGTTGCCTCCCAACCGGTCATGGCCACCTCCTACGCCAACGCGGCCAAGGAGGCCGCCATCTTCGGCACCCCGTTCGTCGTCGACGAGTACGGCTCGTCGGCCACGCCGGCGTGGAACAGCTGGCTCACCGCGCAACTGGACAATCAGAACGCCTCGGTGGTGGGTTCGGCGTTCTGGCTGTGGAAGCAACGAACGGGGAAGTGGGACAACTGGGCGACCGTCAAGCTCGACGGGTCGCTCCGTTCGACGACCCTGCGGGCCCAGCTCCTCAGCCAGCCCCACGTCGACTCGGTGCCAGGGACGCTGGTGGCGACCACCGCCAGTGCCGACCAGCTCTCAGCGACCGTCGTCGGAGATGGAGGTGAGGCCACCCTGTGGGGCGGCACCGTGGTGGGCCACGGTGGCCCGACCACCACCACGGCGACACTGCGTCAGGTGACCGTGGGGGGTAAGCCGGTCAGGACCACCTGCCGGGTGATCCGGTTCCGCACGGCGGGGGTCGACCTCTCCGGGTGCCTGCTCACCGTGGCGGTTCCCGCCGGCCACCAGGTACTGGTGGCCACGGCCCACGGGTAGTGTCCATCGTCGATCGGGCCCTGCCCGTCGTGGTCACGGTGACGGAGAACAGAGGGTGTCCAGATGAGTGAGGCAGACGGCCCGGAGAGCGAGGAGTTCCGCCGGCAGGTGGCGGCCCTCATCGGGGCCCCGGTCGGATCGACGGGTCCCTCCACCGGCCCCGACCCGGTCAACCAACCGATGATCCGCCACTGGGCCGCCGCCTTCGAGGACGCCAATCCCGTCTACACCGACCCGGCATTCGCGGCCACCACCCGGTTCGGGGAGGTGGTGGCACCGCCCCTGATGCTCCAGACCTGGACGATGGCCACCCCGACGATCACCGGCATCGCCGAGCGGGGCGGCTCCCCGGTGGAATCGACGGGGGCCGGGCCCCTCGCCCTCTTCGACGATGCCGGCTTCACCGGGACGCTGGCCTCCAACACCGAGTTCGACATCGAGCGCTACCTCCGCCTGGGCGAGACGGTCACGGCGTCGACCGTGGTCGAATCGATCTCGGCTCGGAAGGACACCCGTCTCGGTCCCGGGTACTTCGTGACCTGGGTCACCACCTATGTGGCCGGCAACGGCGACGTCGTGGGGCGACAGCGCTTCCGCATCCTCAAGTTCAAGGCCCAGGTGCCTGCATGACCCCCCGCACAACCACACTCGCCTGGGAGTCCGTCGCCGTCGGGGACCGGCTCCCCGATCTCGTGGTCGACGTCACCGCCACCCGGATCGTGGCCGGGGCCATCGCCTCGCGTGACTTCATGCCTGTCCACCACGATCGGGCCTACGCCAACTCGCAGGGTGCCCCGGACATCTTCATGAACATCCTGTCCGACACCGGCTACTGCAGCCGCTTCCTCACCGACTGGGCCGGGCCCGACGCCATGATCAAGCGCCTGGCCATCCGCCTCGGCGTCCCGCTCTTCCCCGACACCGTCCTCACCTACTCCGGCTCGGTGACGGCCACCCGCTCCGATGGCGCCGAAGGAGTCGTCGAGGTCGAGCTCCGCGCCTCGACCCACCTAGGTGACCATGTGACGGGCACGGCCGTGCTCACGCTGCCCACGGCGTAGTCACGCACGAACCCGTCGGGTACACGTATCCGGGACGTGTGAATGACATTCGTGTAGTTCGACACGCCAGACACGCGGGACGCCGCCCCGCCCTTGTCAGGCCTACACGTATGGCGGTACCGTGAACAACTAGTGGATACACATGAGTACACGTTGGAGTCCCACGCAGGGCTCGCCGAGCGGATCCACACCCATCGCCTGCAGCACGGGATCACCCAGCGGGAGCTGGCCGATCAGCTCGGTGTGACCCAGCAGTCCGTGGCCCGTTGGGAGCAGGGCTCGCCACCGAGGAGGTACATGCTGCGCGCCCTCGAGTCCGTGCTCGACGAGGCTCCGGCCGCCGAGCGCTCCTCGGACATGGCCGACATCATCGGCATCCGCCCGCCGGTGAGCGGCATCGTTTCCACCAGAGGGGTCGAAGAGGAGCGGAAGGCCTACGTGCGGGGGTGCCTCAAGCTCCTGGAACGGGGAGAGCGGCTGCCCAACCGGGTCCTCCTCCTGCTCGCCGACGAACTGGGCTTCGGCGACGACGGCTGACCGGTCGGTTCGCCCGCTGCCGGTCAGGACCGGTAGGGGCTGATGACCTCGGTCCCGTAGCGCTCCAGACCCTCGAGGGCCTGGGCGAGCGATGAGCCGGGCACCGACACCCCGACCCAGGTGACCCCGAGCTTGGCCAACTCGTCGAGCGCGGCCATGTGGGCGTCGGCGTCGAAGTCACCGTCCAGGCGACCGCCGACCGGGGTGCTGAAGGCGACGTCGATCTCGGACCGGTCCCGGCCCGCCTCGTCCACGAACTGCCAGAGCTCGTCCAGCATGGCGGCCAGATCCTCGACCGTCTCGAGGGGAGGCGTCTTGGTCGTGGTGGACAGGGTCCTCGGTGCGGGGAACGGTGTCCATCCGTCGCCGTAGCGGGCCACCCGGCGCCGTGACAGCTTGCTGTTGCCACCGACCCAGATCGGGGGAGGGGTCCGGGGCTTCGGGTTGGCGGTCAGGCCCCTGGCGTCGATCCCCGTTCCCTCGAAGGTGAAATCGTCCTCGGTCCACATGCCCCGCAGGACCGCCACGGCCTGGTCGAAGAGGGCGTTGCGCTCCTCGAAGTCGATGCCGAGGCCGCGGTACTCGCCCCGCAGGTACCCCGTGGCCACGGCCAGGGTGAACCGGTCTTCGGAGAGCATGGCCAGCGTGGCCACCGTCTTGGCCACGATCAGGGGGTGCCGGTAGGGGAGGACGACGATGTTGGGGATCAGCCGGATCCGCTCGGTCACCGCACAGCAGAACGTCAGGGCCACGAACGGGTCGAGGGCGTCGTGGCCCCCGGCCTTCAGCCACCGGTCGGTCGGGGCCGGATGGTCGGTGAACCCGATCCCGTCGAATCCGGCCCCCTCGGTGGTCCTGGCGAAGGCCGAGATGGCCTGCCTCGTCATGAGCTCTTCGCTGGCCGGATGACTGATCATCGGATAGGTGACACTGAATTTCATCGTGCTCCAAGCCTTCTCGTGGGTCCCGGCCGGACGCGCCCGCATCGTCGGGCGCACCGTCGGGGTCTGACGCCGGCGAGGCGTTGCGCAAGCACCGTAACGCGGCCCATCGGGGTCGTGCCCGGAGGCCCGGAAGCCCGATGGCACCGGTGGCCACCGCCCCCTCGTTCAGAGGGTCGTGGCCTCGGCGGTGTAGAGCGCCATCTCGGTCCGCCGCGCCGCCAGGGGGGCAACCGAGCGCACGAACCCTCGGGAGTCGGGCACCTCGAAGTGGGCCCGGAGGGCGTCGGCGTCGGCCCACTGCTCGACGAACACGAAGTGCAGCGGGTCTTCGACGTCGCGATGGACCGAGTGGGCGATGCAGCCGGGTTCCTGCCGGGACCGGCGCACGTGAGCGAGGCTGAGACCCTCGATCTCGTCGGCGGTGTCGGGTCGGGCGTGGATGCTTCCGGTGACGATGATCACCCGGCTCACCCTACCGAGGTCGGTCCGCCCGATCGGGTGCTCAGCCGCGTTCCATGGTCTCGGGAACGGTCCGCGTGAGCAGCACGACGCCGAGGCAGAGGGCCACGAAGGAGACGGCGGCGATGGCCAGGTCGAGTGCGTCGGAGGTGAAGTACTCCCCGAAGAGGTAGATGCTGAGCACGATGCTGACCAACGGGTCCACGATGACGAGGAACGGCTGGGAGGCCCGGAGCGGGCCGACGTGCAGCGCCGTCTGGGTCAGGACGGTCCCGACGATCCCGCCCACGATCACGGCGTAGACGGGCCAGTGGAGGAAGGCCCCCACGATGCCGTCCGCAGTCAGCGTGTCGGTCATGGACTTGATGAACGTCGACTCCAGCGCCCAGATCACCGACGACGCCGTGGCGAAGGCGATGGCCCGGCGACCCGGTGATCCACGGGTACCGGCCAGGGCCAGGAGACCGGCGACGCCGACACACGAGAGGATCGAGGCCACCCAGTCGCCCGAGTTGGGTGTGGCATGGCCACCTCTCGGTTCGGCAGCCACGATGAACACCGAGACGGCCACCGCCGTCAGGAGGGCTGAAGCCCAGGCCCGCCAACTGATGGCCTGGCCGATCCAGAAGCGCCGCAGCACGAGGGAGAAGAGCAGCTCGACCATCAAGAGCGTCTGGACGACGGAGAGGGTGCCCAGGTGGAGGGCGACGGCCTGGAAGACGAAGGCGCCGACGAGCGCGGCCCCGCCGAACAGCCAGAGTGGGTTCCGCACCAGGTAGCGCACGAACCCCCATCCGGTGGACCGGTCCGGGTCGCTGGTGCTGGCCACGTGCTGGGTGGCCACGTTCACGGCGTTGGCCAGTGCGGCGAGGAGGGCGAACAGCCAGCTCATCGGTGAATGGTACTGAGGAGAGGGGAACGGGACCGCGGTGCGGTCGGGGTGCCCCCCGGTCCCGATCGCGGTCCCCATGCCAACATGGCGGGTGCTACCGGCAGACCGAGCAAAGGATGGCGCCCCATGTGGATGCAACTGACCCGGGGTAGGGCCCGATGATCCTCGATCGCTTCGGGATCGCCCACCGGGTGGCGGTGGTCACCGGGGCCGGGCTCGGCATCGGGAGGGGAATCGCCATCGGCCTGGCCGAGGCGGGGGCCGATGTGGCTCTGGCCGCTCGCACGGAAGGTGATCTCGAGGAGGTGGCCGACCGCATCCGGGCCATCGGCCGCCGGGCCCTGGTCGTGCCCACCGATGTCACCGACGCCGCCGCCTGCGCCCACCTGATCACCTCCACGGTCGGTACCTTCGGTCGGCTCGACATCCTCGTCAACAACGCCGGTGGGGCCATGCCCCGGGCGGCCATGGACACGAGCGAGGGGTTCATGGCCCGCACGTTCGCCTTCAACGTGACAGCCCCGCTCACCCTCACCAAGCTGGCCGCCCGTCAGATGGTCGACACGGTAGGACAGGGGGCGGTGGTGAACATCTCGTCCCGCTCGGCCAGTATGACCCAGACCATGTTCGTCGCCTACGGGTCGGCCAAGGCCGCGCTCGACCGCATGACCCGCAACATCGCCCCTGAGCTGGCCCCCCGGGTCCGGGTCAACGCCATCGACGTGGGTGGGGTCGCCACCCGCTCCCTCGACGTCGTGCTCACCGACGACGCCCTGCGGCGCCAGTTCGTCGAGGGGACGCCCATGCGCCGGCCCGGTGAGCCCGAGGACATCGCCTGTGCCGTGCTCTACCTGGTCTCCGATGCCTCGTCGTGGGTGACCGGCAAGGTGTTCGAGGTGGACGGCGGTAGCGAGGCATCCTCGATCGCCGTCCCCGCGCCTCCACTCGAGCCGTCTGCCGCCGATACCGCACCGTGACCGCGGGAGGGCCCGGTCCCAGCAACGGCACCTCTCCCGCTCATCGCCGGCGGTGGTGGGTCAGGCCGTCGGGATCAGCCCGAGGCCCTTCTGGCAGTGGGGGCCGCCCCAGTGCTCGACGATCTGCCCGTCCCTGATGCGCAGGATGGCGGTGCCGTTGATCGTCACCGGCTGACCCGAGGCGGGAACGTCGTAGAAGGCTGAGCCGGTGTGGGTGCCCTTCACCGTCCAGTTGGAGACGACTAGGTCGTCCGATTCGATCAACAGGTCCACGGTGAAAGTCATGTCGGGGAAGGCCGCCCGAGCCTGGTCCCACCACACCTGCTCCTCACCCCTGATGTCCGTGCCGACCTTGTCGGGACTGACCCGCTCGGTCACGTGACTGTGGAAGTTCTCGGACCAGAACTCGTAGACGGCGTCAGTGTCACCGGCGTCCATGGCCTCGCTGTACTTGGCCAACAGCCGAAGGTTGTCTGACATGTGTTCCCCCTTCATGGGCGACTGTCCGACAGGTCCCACCCTGGTGGCAGCGCGCTCGCTTGGCGTCCATGTAAGCAGGATCCACGTCCGCCTGCCCGTACCGACACCCTTGGGGGTCGTCCCCACTACGGTCGCATCGATGGCTGACCCTGGAACTACCCCGCGGGCCAACTCGTTCGGATCGGTGGCCGAGCACTACGACCGCTTCCGCCCCGGTCCGCCGCTCGCCGCCGCCGAGTGGCTCCTCCCCGTCCCGTGCGCCCTGGCTGTCGATCTCGGCGCGGGAACCGGCGCACTGACGAGGGTGCTGGCCGAACGGGCGGAGCAGGTCATCGCCGTTGAGCCCGATCCGCGGATGCTCGACGTCCTGATCAGCCGTTCGCCCGCACTCCCCGCCATTCGGAGCTGGGCCGAGAATCTTCCCATCCGATCGGGTGTCGTGGACACCGTGGCCATCTCCTCGGCCTGGCACTGGATGGACCCTGACCTGACGGTGGCCGAGACGGCCCGGATCCTCCGTCCCGGCGGGGTGCTCGGGGTGATCCGCAACGGGGCCGACCGGAGTGTCGAGTGGGTGGCGGACCTCTTCGGGCCCAGGGAACCCGTTCCGGAGGGCCGGACCCCACCCCCCGCCCGCCGCCGCTTCGAACTGCCCACCGGGGCTCCGTTCGACGGTGTCGACCGGACCACCATCGTCTGGGAGCTGTCGATGACGGCCGACGAACTCGTGGGTCTCATCGGCACCTACAGCACCACCATCACCTTGGCTCCCGACCAGCGGGACGCCGAGCTCGCACGGGTCGCCGACGTAGCTGCCCGGGTGGTGGTGGACGGTATGGTCACGATGCCCATGCGGTGTCGTTGTTGGCGGGCCGTGCGGCGCTAGCCCCTGCCCTCGGTGCGGTGGCCATCGATGGGGTCGACCGCCGGTTTGGTACGGTCGCAGCGATCCGTTGACCCGACCGGGAGGTGCTGACGATGCTGTCGAGGAGCGAGAGGCGCCTGGCCTCGTGGTCGGACAAGATCCAGAAGTGGGCCGACAAGCGGATCGAGGAGTTCGGCTCGAACAGCAAAGAGGGGCAGTACGCCTTCGGCGTGTCGCTCGGGGTCTCGGTGGCCAAAGGGAAGACGACCGCACCGAAGAACATGAAGAAGCGCTACAAGCCTCAGGCCATCAAAGGCTACGAGGACGTGAAGTGGCTCCTCAGCAAGGCGGTCCGGTACGGCGATGCACCGGAGGGAAAGTTCCTCCCCCTGCTCCAGGCCCCGCGCACCGAGCCGGTGACCGGGTCCTGGTCGCGGCGGGACAGCCCCGACTGAGCCTTGCCGGCCGGGACTCTGACGGTCGGGTCCCTGTCGTCAGCGTCCCTGCCACCGTGGTGCCCGGCGCTCCGCGGCCGCCCGGAGTCCTTCGGCGGCATCCTCGGTGCCCATGGCCACCAGCCGCATGGTCTCGCCGAACCGGATGGCTTCCACCGGAGGGAGAGTCTGGGCGCGTACCGCCACCTCTTTGGTGGCCCGGGCGGCCAACGGTGCTGCCGCCACCAGGCGTCCGGCCAGCGACCGGGCCTCGTCCATCAGCTGGTCGTGGGGGACCACCCAACCGGCCAGACCGATCTCTTTGGCCCGCTCGGCACCGATCCGCTCGCCGGTCAACAACAGCTCCATGGCGTACTGCCAGTTGATCTTCTGGGGGAGGCGGATGGCTCCGACGATGGTCGGGACCCCGATGCCCACCTCGGGGAAGCCGAACTCGGCCCGATCGCTGGCGATGACGAAGTCGCACCAGGTGACAAGGGTCAGCCCGTAGCCCAGGCAGAACCCGTTGACGGCGGCGATGACCGGCTTGTAGATCTCCCATCCGCTCTCGAACGAGTTGACCGTGGGCTTCTCCCAGAACGTCCCGGCGAACTCGCCGGCCGCGTTGCCGCCGCCCCGCATGTCACCCCCGGCACAGAAGGCCCGGCCCGCGCCGGTGACGATGGCCACCCACGCCTCCTCGTCGTCGCGAAACCGCCCGAAGGCATCGTTGAGGGCCTGTCGCATCTCGCCGTCGATGGCGTTGAGGGCGTCGGGGCGGTTGTAGGTGATCGTCGCCACGTGGCCGTCGATCGCGTAGGTGACCAGCGTGCTCATCCCGACAGCATGCCCCACTGTCGGACCGCGAGGAGGTGGGACCGTCTCCGACGGTCAGAGCCGGAGCTGCATGTACCAGGGGTAGGAGACGGGCGGGCGCGACACCTTGGTCAGGGCCTTGGCGTGCTCGGACGGCAGGTCGAGATCGAATCCGGCCAGGTTCTGGGTGAGCTGGTCGGGGGTGCGGGGCCCGATGATGACCGAGGTGACACCGGCCTGACCGAGCAGCCAGGCCAGGCTGACCGCCGTCGAGGTCGATCCGAGTTCATCCGCCACCCTCGCCACCTCGGCCACGATCTCGAAGTTGCGGTCGGTGAGGGTCAGCATGCGCATCCCCTGGGCTCCCATGTCGGTGCCCTTGCTCAGCCGCCCGTCGGCCGGCAGGTCCGCTCCCTTGGCGTACTTGCCGGTGAGCATGCCGCCGCCGAGCGGGCTCCAGACGATGACGGCCATGCCGTGCCGGGTGGCCGTGGGCAGGATGTCGAGCTCGATGTCCCGCCAGATGAGTGAGTACTGCGGCTGCAGGCTGACCAGTGGGGTCCCGTGGGAGCGCTCGGCCGCCCACTGGGCTTCCACCAGCTGGCTGGCGTAGAAGTTCGAGCAGCCGATGTAGCGGACCTTCCCCGACGCCACGAACGAGTCGAGGGTGGCCATGCTCTCCTCGATGGGCGTGTCGTGATCCCAGTTGTGGAGTTGGTAGAGGTCGATGTAGTCGGTGCCCAGCCGGGTGAGACTGGCTTCGAGGGCACGGGTCAGATGCGCTCGGGACGACCCCCGATCGTTCGGCCCGGGACCCATCACGTTGTAGCCCTTGGTGGCGAGGACCACCTCGTGCCGCCTACCGGCGATGCACCGGCCCACGATCTCCTCCGAGACGCCGGCGTTGTAGACGTCGGCCGTGTCGACGAAGTTGTGGCCGGCGTCGAGGAAGGCATCGACGATGGTCCGCGACTCGGCCTCGTCGGTACCCCACTCGGTGTTGCCGAAGGTCATCGTGCCGAGGCACGCCCGCGACACCTGCAGACCGGACTTTCCCAAGCTGACGTAGTTCACGGGGGGCACGCTACTGGGAATCAGGGAACGGAATCGGGTGGCGGTGCGCGCCGTGTCAGGCCGAAATTGTCACGCAGTAGCAGCGACGGGGTCGTGGGGATGGGCTCGGGTCACCTAGCCCGTAGGGGCAGCAGCGGAAGTCCACAGCAGCTCCCAGTGGTTGCCCTCGGGGTCGGCCAGGATGGCGGATCGACCCCCGAACGACTGGTCCTGCGGCTCGCTCCGTGACCGGCCCCCGGCGTCGATGGCCCGGGTGAAGGCGGCGTCCACGGCGTCACTGGTCGCCACTTTGATCACCAGGGTCATGCCCGACCGGTCGATGCCGGCGGCCTCCTCGGTGGCGGGGAACAGGGCGAGCGTGATGTCGCCGAGCGGGAAGAAGGCGAGGGTGTCCGAGGCGCCGGGCTGTTCGGTCCAGCCGAGATCCCGATAGAAGCGCCGCAGCGCCGGCAGGTCCTGGGCGTGGATCACCACCATGTTGAGGTGGGCCGGCACGGTTCCGGCCTGTCGGTCGGACATGGGGTTCAGACCACCGGCGGCGGCGTACCCTCGGCGCTCGCCGTCAGCCCCGGGTCCCAGGCGCACACCGCGCAGGCGTGGTGGAAGGCCGACCGGGCGAACTCGAGGGCGGAGGCGTGGGGGTCGGTGCTGGAACAGACATCGCTCCACGGGAGGATGTACTCACCAAGGGCGCCGTCCCATCGTGCCGCCGCGGGTCGGAGGGTGGCCTCGGCGAAGCCGTCCGGCGCGGGATGGGCGTAGGAGTAGAACGCCGCCTCATTGGTGGTCCGGTCACCCGGCCACCATCCGACCGCCACTTCCTGGGCGTCCATGGCGTTGCGCATGATGAAGTCGTCCGACGGTGGTGCGGCCGGTGCGCCGGAGAAGAGGTTGACGGCGATATCGAAGGAGCCCCACCAGGCATTGACCGGCGTCGATCGCCCCCGGTACGGGGCCCGGAACTCGGCGAGGACCAAGGCGGCCTGGGTGGCGGCAGCAAAGTAGTCGGCCACCTGGTCGGTGTCGTAACTGGCGTGCTCGTCGTCCTCGTCGAGGGGCACGCTCCACGGCACCTCCTGGGGTGTCATGTTGACGGCGACGGGACCGACCAGGCCGTCGACGGTGGCCAACACCTCTCGGGTGACCTCGCCCACCGAGCGGTCGGGAACGAGCGGGACCCGGCCCCCACCGCGGCCACTGGTCTCGATGACCGCCTCGTGGACACGCAGGTCGAGCACCACCGTCATCGTCCCGGATCCGTCCGGTGCCGGCAGTGGGGCGGTCTCCCAGCCCCGGGACGTGAGGCGCAGCGCGGCGTGCTGTAGTTGGGGCTCCGGTGGCGCCAGGGCCACGGCCAACTTCCCCAGCAGTTGGGTGTGGCCGTGGAGGGTGTCGCAGGTCTCGGCCCACTGGTCATAGGCAAGGACCGGCCATGGCGAGGACATGACTCGACGCTACCAGCGCCCCCTCGACCAGCGCAGGGGACCTACGCGGCCGCTCAGGCCTCGGGACCCGAGAGCCCGAGCATCTTGGTCACACCGTGGTCCCGACCGGTCGTGTAGCCACCGTCGACGGGAAGAGCGTGGCCGGTGATGAACGAGGCGTCATCCGATAAGAGGAAGGCGGCCGCCGCGGCGATCTCCTCGGGCCGCCCCAGCCGCCCGAGCTTGTGCTCGGCCACCACGCCGGCCTTGGACTCCTCCAGACCGGGCCAGTCGAAGACGCCCCGGAGCATCGGGGTGTCGATGAAGCCGGGGC
Source organism: uncultured Acidimicrobiaceae bacterium (assembly GCA_963817985.1). Lineage (GTDB taxonomy): Bacteria > Actinomycetota > Acidimicrobiia > Acidimicrobiales > RAAP-2 > Bog-756. The sequence goes on from CAWFQI010000001.1 coordinate 139,776, forward strand.
AGACGGCGTTCACCCGGATCCCCCGACCGGCGTAGTCGATGGCCATGCTCTTGGTGAGGATGACCACCCCACCCTTGGAGGCGCTGTAGACGCTGCCTCCCGCGGTACCCTCGAGGCCTTCGACGCTGGCCACGGTCACCACCGATCCGCGGGAGCCGCCCACCCGGGGCTGGGTGAGCATGACCCCGATGGCGTGCTTGGCCACCAGATACGTCCCGGTCAGGTTCACGCCGAGCACCCGGTTCCACTCGTCGGTGTCGAGCAGGTGCACCGGGCCCCCGCTGGCCACCCCGGCCGAGTTGACCACGCCGTCGATCCGCCCGCCGAAGGCCACGGCCGCCGCCATGAGGCCGGCGACCGCGTCCTCGTCGGCCACGTCGGCCCTATGGAACAGCCACGACGTCGCCGAGGCTCCCGGGGGCGTCTCGGCCGGTTCGGCGATGTCCGCCCCGACCACCGAGGCCCCCTCGTCGATGAGCCGGGCGGCGCACGCCCAGCCGATCCCCGACGCCGCGCCGGTGACGACGACGCACGTTCCCTCCAGACCTCGCATGGAACCTCCGTTTCGCCGGACTGTCCACGACGGCCCGGTCTGTGTCGGACCGTTGTCAGCCCTCGGGCCGGAAGACGACCTTGATGGCGTGAGAGACGTTCCGGTCGATGGCCGTCTCGACCGCGGTCCGGTACTCCTCGAGCGGGAACCGGTGGGTCACCACGTCGCCCGGCAGCAGTCCAGCGGCCAGAACGTCGAGCGCACGGTCGACCGAGTGCCGGTCGGGACCACCGGCGAGTCCCGGCGCTGATCCCGCATCGACGGTGTGGTCGAGGGAGCCGACCAGAGCCGCCTCCTTGTACCAGACCGGGGTGAGATCGACCTCGCTGATGCCCGCCGCCCCCAGCAGGAGCACGGTGCCCCGGTGGGCCACGGCCCGCAGCGCCTCGGTGACCGACTGGGGCGAGCCCACCGCCTCCACCACATAGGGGAATCCCCCCATGAGCATCTTGTGGGCCTTGTGCCCGATGACCCGTGCCCCGGAGATGTCGGCCAGCGCCGCCCAGTGGCCGTTGTCCTCCTCGGTCCGGACCACGTGGTCTACTCCACAGAGCGCTGCCGCCTCGGCCTGATGTGCGTGGCGGGCCAGCACCGTCACCTCGCACCCGGGATAGAGGCCACGCAACGCGGCCGCCGTGGCCAACCCGATGATGCCGGCGCCGACGATGAGTACCGGGTCGCCGTCGGTGGGCGGAGCCCGTAGGAGTCCGTGGCAGGCGATGGAGACCGGCTCGTGGAGGCAAGCCAGGTCGTCGGGTACGGCCTCGGGTAGGGGATGGAGCATCGAACCGTGGGCCACCACCTGTTCGGCCCAACCGCCACCGAACCCCGAGGTGAAGCCGAGGGTCCGTCCGCTGCTTACGATCCTGCTGTCGAGGGAGAGGCACGACGAGGTCCACCCCCGGGCGCAGTTGGCACAAAGTGGGGTGATGTCCCGGGCCAGACAGGGGATGCACGGATCGACGGCCACCCTCGTCCCCACCGGGTGTGGGCAGTCAGGTCCGGTCTCGACGATGCGACCGGCGATCTCGTGTCCGAGGACGAAGGGGAACGAGGCCAGCGACACCAAGGTGGGTGACGGACCGGTGTTGTGGGCGAACAGGTGGAGATCGCTCCCGCAGATACCCCCGCTGGCCACGGCCACCCGGGCCCAACCGCCGTTGGGCAGCTCGGGCTCGGGCAGATCCACCAACGAGGCCGGAAACGCCGGATCGGCCATGTCGAACTGGACGGCACGCACGGGGGCCAACGTAGCGGCTCGACGTCGACCGGGTCCGGGAACGTCGCCGATCACTACCCGGGCACGGCCATGGAGCCGCACCGGAACCTTAAGCCCTCGGTACGCCGCCCCCGCTGGCCGACTCGATCAGGAATCGGGTGGCCGAGCGCACACCGCTCAGGAAGAGGTCATCCTGCTGGGTGTCGGTCAGCTCGAACTGGGTGGCGCTGATACCCATGTTGTCGATGAAGATGGTGCGGGCGGCCGTCGACTGTTCGACGTGGTAGCGGTCCCACTCGTTCATCATGGTCTGGAGGCAACGGACCGCCTCTTGCATGGTGTCGTGGGCTGCCACGGTCTTCGGCATCTCGAGGGCCTGGGCCGACAGCTTGATCCCGATGGTCGGCCAGCGTGGGGGCTGACCATCGACGCGGTCGAAGGCGTCGATGGGAAAGTTGGCCAGCATGCCGCCGTCCACCCAGGTCACCGAGCCGGCGTCAAAGTGCTCGGTGGTCGTGGTGCCACCGGGGCCGGGCACGCTGACGTCGCAGGCGTTGGTCTCGACGTGTACCGGCTCGAAGAAGAACGGTATGGACATCGAGGCCCGGACCGAGCGGACCACGTCCTCGGTGTCCCGGGTGAGTCCGTAGTAATCGAGGTCCCACGGAATGCGGACCAACTCGGACCGGGTGATGTCGGATGCGTGGATGACCAGCCGGAAGCGGCGTTCGGGGGGGAGGCTCATGCCCGGGTCGTCCTCGGGGGCAATGGCCAGGTCCCCGAACGTGGTCACCCCCAGCTCACCCAGTACGGGCCGCAGCCACTCACCCAGGTAGTCCCCCGAGTAGATCCCCATGTGCGCCATGAGCTCGGCGGCGCCGACCGCCTTTTTGCCGATGCCCCCGATCCGCTGGATCCAGTCGGCCACCCGACCCAGTTGTTCGAACTTGGCGAAGTCAAGGCTGCGGACGTAGCCGTGCAGTGCCGTCATGTCTCTGCCGGCCTTTCCGATCGAGGCGATCAGCGTGGCGGCGATGGCGCCGGCGCTCGTGCCCGCCACCCTCGGGAAGGTGTAGCCCGCCTCGTTGAGGACGAGGACCGCTCCCACCAAGCCGATGCCCTTGACCCCACCACCTTCGAGGACCAAATCGGCCACCAGCTGCTGGTTCCCGTTGGGATCGCGCCAGGAGTCCACCCGGCGCAGTTCGGCGACCGCGGCGTCGAACGACTGCTGGAGTGTGGGCGACCTGCGGTACCCGAGCGGGTGGTCAACGTCGATGGTGACGTCCGACGGTGACCCGCCGGCCGGTGCCACAGTCATATCAACCGACGGTCGTCGACGCGGGGAACGACTCCGGCCGGTACCGGAAACATCGGGGATTGGAACAGGCCACGCTTTCGGCGGAGATCCGGCCGGGGAGGACGACGTCCTCGGTCTCGGCGTCGAACCACCGTCCCTTGGCAGGAAAGTCACAGTGGGGACAGTGCATCCGGAGTTCGGCTGTGGTCACGGCGGCTACCTCCGTTGTTCTCAGCGTCGTTCAGGATCCCATAGGACCTTGCCGGTCCACGCGGATACCCGGTCGGCATCGCCGAGGTCCACCCGGCGTCCCCGGTCCTACAGCCCCTCGGTGCCCTCCACTGTGATGTCGGATTCCCGCCAGTATCGAGCAGCATCGGGGCGTACTCTGCACGTGTGTACGAGGACTTCGACCGGTGCTACCGGGCTGTGCAATCCAAAGACGCCCGGTTCGACGGGTGGTTCGTCACGGCCGTGTTCACGACGGGGATCTACTGTCGCCCGAGCTGTCCGGCTCGGCCCCCCTTCGCCAAGAACCTCTGCTTCCTCCCGACCGCCGCCGCCGCCCAGCGGGCCGGCTTCCGTGCCTGTAAGCGGTGCCGACCGGACGCCTCGCCCGGATCGCCGGAGTGGAACGTGCGACAGGACCTCGTCGGCCGGGCCATGCGCCTCATCGCCGACGGCACCGTCGACCGGGTCGGCGTCACCGGTCTGGCCACCCAGCTGGGCTACAGCACCCGACAGCTGGAGCGGCATCTCGTCGCCGAGGTGGGCGCGGGACCGCTGGCCCTGGCCCGCGCCCAACGGGCGCAGACCGCTCGCCTGCTCATCGAGACCACCGGACTGCCCTTCGCCGACGTGGCCTTCGCCTCCGGGTTCTCGAGCATCCGGCAGTTCAACGACACGGTACGGGCTGTCTTCGACACCACGCCGACCGGACTTCGGTCCCGGTCCACGCGAGGTGGCTCCCCGGCCCGGTCCGGGGCCCTCACCTTCCGCCTACCCTTTCGTTCCCCGTTCGCCCCCGAGAGCCTGTTCGGCCACCTGGCCGCCACCGCCGTGCCCGGCTGCGAGGAGGTCCGCGACGGCGCCTACCGCCGAACCCTGCGCCTTCCGGCCGGAACGGGCATCGTGACGCTGGCCCCGACTCCTGATCACGTGGCCTGCCAGCTGGCCCTCGACGACCTGCGCGACCTGTCGACGGCCATCGCCCGGTGCCGACGGCTACTCGACCTCGACGCCGACCCCGAGGCGGTGGTCGAACTGCTGGCCGGGGACCCGCTCTTGGGCGATGAGGTGAAAAAGGCCCCCGGTCGCCGCATCCCGGGCACGGTCGACGAGTCGGAGCTGGCCGTGCGCATGGTGCTCGGCCAACAGGTCTCGACGGCCGCCGCGGCCACCCACGCCGGCCGCATGGTCACCCGGTACGGGACCGAGGTCGCCGACCCGGGCGGTGGGCTCACCCACCTCTTCCCGACGATCTCGGAGCTGGCGGAGCTGGATCCGGCCACGCTCGCGCTTCCCGCGGCCCGCCGACGGGCGTTGATGGCCATGGTGGGTGCGCTCGTCTCCGGCGACGTGGATCTCGGAGTGGGGGCCGACTGGGTCCGGGCCCGCCGGCAGCTCGCCGGTGTCACCGGGGTCGGTCCGTGGACGGTCGAGATGATCGCCATGCGCGCCCTCGGCGATCCCGATGCCTTCCCCGCATCCGACATGGGGGTGCGGAAGGGGGCGGCAGTTCTCGGGTTACCCGACTCGGACCAGGAGCTGGTGCACCGGGCTGCGGGATGGCGGCCCTGGCGGTCCTATGCCGTGCAGTACCTGTGGGCCGCCCTTGGGCATCCCATCAACCAGTGGCCGCCCTCGCTGCCGCAACGATCGAAAGGAACATCATGACCGAGAAGCTCTACCGGACCCTCGAGAGTCCCGTCGGCACGCTCACCGTGGCCGGCGACGGGACGGTCGTCACCAATCTGCGGATGACCGACCAGACCCACGACCCGGTGGGTCGGACCGCGTGGCGACATGACCCGTCCGCCTTCACCGAGGCCGTGGAGCAGCTCCAGGCCTACTTCGACGGTGAGCGGACCCGGTTCGACCTGAACCTCCATATGGAGGGGTCCGTGTTCCAACGGAGTGTCTGGGAGGCCCTCCTCGACATCCCTTACGGGGAGACCACCTCGTACGGCGAGATCGCCCGGCGGGTGGGGAAGCCGGGCGCGGCCCGGGCGGTGGGCCTGGCCAACGGGCAGAATCCCATCGCCATCATCGTCCCGTGTCACCGGGTGATCGGCGCCAACGGTTCGCTCACCGGCTACGGAGGAGGCCTCGACCGCAAGGTGATCCTCCTCGATCTGGAGCGTGAGCACTTCACACCCCGTCTCTCCCTCCAAGGAGAGCGGTAGGGCCCAGGGCGAGACCGGCGTCACCGCTCTTCGGCGAGGACGGCACGGGTGCGCTCGGCGGCCAACCTGGCTCCCTCGTCGGCCGGGAGGGCGTGGAGGTCGTCGGAGAACACCTCGACGCCCACGGGCGCCTGTGTACCGGTGTAGCGGAGCGCTTCGACGAGGCCCGAGAGGTCGAACTCCCCGTCGCCGGGGAGCTGTCGGTGATGCAAGGTGGCGTCGAGGAGATCGGCTTCGGCGGCGAGCGGGCCGTCGCAGAGCTGGACACCCAGGATCGACGAGCCGGGCACGGCCCGCAGTTGGTCGACGGTGGTGCCGGTGCGCACGAAGTGCCAGGCGTCGATGGTCAGTCCGCCGTTGGGCTGGCCCGCCGACGTAACGATCCGGAGGGCGGTGGCCAGGTCGGGGATCTTCGACCAGGAGAGCCACTCGAGGTGTACCAACAGACCGTGTTCGGCCGCCCGGGAGCAGAGCCCGGCGAAGGCCTCGGTCGCCCCGTCGATGTCCCAGGTGCCCCCGAGAACGTCCACGGCGTTGAGGGAGTGGGCGCCAACGGCGTCGGCCACGGCGAACAGCTCATCCTCACCGAAGCCGAAGATGTCCTCACTGTCGAGCGACGGCGGGATGACGACGTCCGATGCGCCGGGCAGCCACCACCACGCGGGGTCCACCTCGGCCACCATCAGGCCGTGATCGTCGAGCATGGCGCGAAGATCGGCGTCACTCAGCCCCTCGTCCCGGGCGGCGGCATAGTCGCGTCCCCACAGGGACACGGCGGTGAACCCGGCGTCTGACGCTGCGGCCAGGCGGGCCCGGAACGGCGTGCCGCGATCGAGCGTTCCTGAACACAGCACGAGATCGTCCGGTCCCATCCGTCTCCTCCCCCTGCGTGCCGTGGGAGCGGCACCACGGGCAACGGTAGCGGGTGGGGTGAGGATCCCGGGAGGCGTAGCCTCGGGAACGTCGGCCGAGGATGGGGGAGGGCGAGATGCCCGGGATGCGTTTCAACCACATGGAGCTGTCGTTCCCGAGCGGGACACTGACCCCGGAGTTCCGGCGTGAGGTCGACGCCTTCTACTGCGGGGTGCTGGGCTGGGAATCGCTCGATACCGACGTCGTGGGCCAGTCCTGTCACCTGCTCCGTCCCGATGACGGGCAGTTCATCTTGTTGGCCGAAGGGAAAGAACCGATCTCCTCGCCCGGCTACGACCATCTGGGCCTGCTCATGGACACCCGGGACGAGGTTGACGCCCTGCTCGGGCGGGCCCGGGCCTTCCAGGCGCGGGACGACCGGCTCCGCATCAAGGAGTACGAGGACCTGGTCGGACCCACCCTCACCGTCCACGCCTTCTACGTGCGGTTCCTGCTGCCCATCTGGTTCGACGTCCAGTGCATGGAGTGGCCGGCGGGACGGGAGCCCGAACGCCGGTGGCAGTACTCCTGAGCGGCCACCGCCCGCGGATCAGTTGTGCAGGGCCTTCCACCACCACGTGGGTTGGTCCACCCGGTGCACCAGGCGCAGCGGCACGGTGACGGCTTCGTGCCCGAGGGTGAACCGGACGGTTCCCGCCTGAACACCCGAGCTGGTCGTTGTCGTGGCCGGCGCTGCAACCGTGGTGACGGCGACCCGCTGTCCGGGTAGCCCGACCAGCACGGCCGAGCGGGTGGCGACGGCCGGCACCTCGCGGTGGATGTCACCCCAATCCACCCGGGCCATGCGCACCACCGCTCCCTTGGCCACTGCCGGCACGGCGACGATGGCCGCCTCGGATGCGTCCAAGAGCCGCTCCACGATCGGGCCGGTGTAGAGCAACGGATACTGGGCCTCGATGGCGCTGTAGGGGGCGGGGGCTGTGGTGGTGGTGGTGGAGACGGGAGGCGTTGTCGTCGTGGTGGTGGTCGTTGTGGTTGTCGGCGGGACGGTGGTGGTGGCGCCGGCCGGGGGAGCCGGTGGCACCGTGGTGGGCGGAGCGGGGGCCGGGGGAGGTGGTTCGCTCTGGCCCAGCGCCGACGCCAGCACCAGGACCGAGCGCCCCCCGATGGTCCGATAGGCGGCCAGCACCATGCAGCCGGCCGCCTGTGACGTGTAGCCGGACTTCACGCCGACGATCCCGTCGGTGCCGATCAGCTTGACGACGTTGTGGATCACGCCGGCCAGGGGCAGGGTCGCCGAGGACATGGCCACCACGGTGGCGAAGGCCGGAATGGCCATACCTGCGGCAGCGAAGCGCAGCATGTCGGCGGCGGTGGAGACCGATGCGGGATCGAAGCCGCTGGCGTCGGCGTAGTGGGTCTCGTCGGCTCCGAGCGACGAGGCCAGTGCGTTCATCTTGGCCACGAAGGCGGTCTCGGACCCGGCATCCCAGACGGCCAGGGTGTAGGCGGCGTCGTTGGCTGATTGGATCAGGAGGCCTTCGAGCAGCTGCTGTTCGGTGAGCGTCTCACCGGCCTGCAACGGGATGTTGGTCTCGTCGTTCTCCAGGTCCACGTCGAACTGGTTGGCCTCGTCCGGTGTGACGGTGATGGTCGGCCCCCCCGAGTTGTCCGCTAGGGGATGGTCCCGCAGGATCACGACGGCAGTGGCCATCTTGGCCAGCGAGGCGATGGGCACAGGGCCCTCGAGTGACGACTGCTGCGCGTAGCCGAGTGCGGGGATGTCGACCGCGGCCTGACCGCCAGACGGCCAGGGTTGCGAGGGAGCCGTCCCCGGTACGACGAGTGTGGTCGAGCGCCCCGAGGTGATGGTGGGTTGGGCCACCGGACGGTTGATCCTCCGGTCGACGAGGAGTCCCGCGGCGACGAGAACGACGACCACCACCACGAGCAGGGACCAGAGGATCCGGCGCCGCCTGCGACGACGCCTCGTCTTCTGCGGTCGCTCCACCGAAGCGTTCGAGAGGGGCGCCGAACCCCCGACCACGATGGCACTGTCGGACGGGCCCGTGACCGGCCCGACGTCCGTCGACTCTGTGGTCGGGGGGACGACCTCGGAGGGGACGGGCGTAGACGGGACCACCCCGGGCGGGACGGCAGCGGCCTCGGCTTCCGGAGGCGCAGCGGGAGTCACCGGGGGCGCCGACGCGTCAGGGGTCGGCGTTCCGTGCTCGGTTCCCGCCTCATCGGGAGACTGCCCAGGGTCGGTCCCGCTCTCGGTGCCGGTGGTCATACGATCCCCGAACAGGCGGCGCTTTCCGGCATGGTGGTGACCTTCACTCGATCCGTTGACCCCCCTCGGTCGCGCGTCCGTGACCGAGGGCTCGGACCGGATCCTCGATGCATGGTAAACGCCCCATCGGTCCGGAGTCCCGTATGGCACACCTATTGCCTGGGGTGCGCGGGACACTCCTGCCCGCCGTCCACCTCGACGACCAACGCAGCGCTACGCCTGGGCAGCGGGCGGAGGTGGGGGCCGAGTCGGGGGCGGAGGCGGTGGTGGCGGCAGGGACGAGGCCGTGACCGCGTCGCCGTGTTCGAAGACGCTTCGGGCGGTGGTCGGAGGAGGCGGCGCCACCAGGGGCGAACTCACGGCGAACAGGGTGTCCGGTGGCGGCGACCAGCGTCGGTCCGAGGTCGATGCCCCTCCGGTGGAGCGATTCCCTCGCCTTCGGAGCAGCACGAACCCGACCACGGTGATGCCGGCCGATACCACGAGGACCGGAAAGGCCAACAGGGCCCGGTCGTTGGTCGCCGACTGGCACTCGTCCACGAACTGGTTCCACTGAGCCCGGGCCGCGGCCCGGGTGGTCGGGGGTTCGGCCCCGGCGCCGATCGAACCCGGGTCGACGAGGGCTTCGATGGCCGTCTCGGAACCCCGGCCCGGCCCGCAGGTACCTCCGGCGGCCGGAGCCGGCAGCTCGGACCACAGTGCGGTGAGGGCCACGGCGACACCGAAGAGCCCCACGAAGATCAATACGAGCGCGGCCCAGGAGATCTCTGAGCGCTGCTTCATCGAGAACCACCCTCCATCGACCCAATCGTAGGCGCCGAACTGCTCGTCGAGAGGTCGGGGTGGCCTGGTTCCGGCCCGGACGTTTACGGCAGCGTCGATGGCCTAGTCAGGCTCGTACCGCCGGGGTCGGTAGGCTGGTGACGAGGCCGGGGTGCCTCCCTGGGAGGGGTTCCATGTCGGCACGGTCCACAGTTTCGAAGTTCCTGATGGCGTCGTGCGGGGCACTCGTCCTCACCTTGTCCCTTGTCGGCGTCTCGTTGGCCGTCGGCGCCTCCGGCGCCGGTGCTTCGACCACGGGCGATCAGATCGTGGCCTTCGCCGCCTCCCAGGCCGGAGTGCCCTACTGCAACGGTGGCGGGGGCATCAACGGCCCGAGCTACGGGGGCGACAACGAACCCGGATGCGGCCCCGGCACTAAAGGATTCGACTGCATGAGCCTGGTCCAGTTCGCCGTCTACCAGGCCACCGGAATCGCGTTGCCCGGCGACGGCACTCAGAAGGCCGGTGTCGGAACCTTCATCGCCCCTGAGGCGACCTACGCCGAGGACATGGCCGACCTGCTTCCCGGCGACGCCGTCTTCTGGGGCGGTGGTGGCATCAACTCCTTCGCCCACTCGGGCATCTACGCGGGCAACGGTGAGGTGTGGGACGCCGTGGACGTAAACATCCCCGTCCAAGAGCATTCGTTGTCCTATCTCGGCAACCTCTACCGGTACGACGGCGCCATGCGGTACCCGGGAACCGGTGGCGCGCCGACCACCACGTCGGGCGGACTGGTGACGCCGGTGGTGAGCATGGCCTCGCCGCCGGGCGGTGGCGGGTACTGGCTGGCCGACGCCGCCGGTGGGGTGTCCGCCCACGGCTCGGCCGTGAACTACGGCTCTATGGCTGGCCACGTCCTGAACGCACCCATCGCCCACATCGTCTCGACCCCTGACGGAGGTGGGTACTGGCTCGTCGCCTCCGACGGCGGGATCTTCACCTTTGGTGACGCCCCGTTCTTCGGCTCGATGGGTGGCCAGCACCTCAACGCTCCGGTGGTCGACATCGCCCCGACCCCGGACGGGGCTGGGTACTGGCTGGTGGCCTCCGACGGCGGGATCTTCTCCTTCGGTGATGCCCGCTTCCAAGGGTCCATGGGCGGACGCCATCTGAACGACCCCATCGTCGGCATCAGCACCGACGACACCACGGGGGGCTACTGGCTGGTGGCCACCGACGGCGGGATCTTCTCGTTCGGTGCGCCGTTCCTCGGCAGCACCGGCAACCTGCGACTCACCCGGCCGGTCAACGGCATGACCTCGATGCCCAACGGGCAGGGGTACTGGTTCGTGGCGTCAGACGGCGGGGTCTTCGCCGAAGGCGCAGCCCCGTTCCGGGGATCGATGGGCGGATCGACGCTCAACGCCCCGGTCGTAGGGATGGCCACTGATCCGGTCACGGGTGGCTACTGGCTGGTGGCGTCCGACGGCGGCATCTTCAGCTTCGGTGCGCCGTTCTACGGCGCCGGCTGACCCCGACAGTCCCGAGGAACTGCACCCAAGGCGAACGTTCTCAGAGCACCAGGGTGGCCAGCTGATCCATCGACTCGAGCCACGCGTCGGGCTCCTTGCGCCACGGTGCCGAGACGACGTGTTGAACCCCGGCCTCCTGATAGGCGGCCAGCTCCTCTTTGATCTGGCCGTGGTCCATCCCCTGGGGGTCCCACCCCGTGCGCAGCGAGACGGGGAAGTCGGGGTCGGGGTGGTCTTGGCGGATGCGGGCCACGACCGGGCCGGCCTGTTCGGGTGTGAGGCCGACGGCCTGGTAGCCGTCTCCCCGCTCGGCCACGCGCCGGTAGGCCGGCTCGCTGCTCCCGCCGACCCAGACGGCGATGGGGTGGGCCGGCTTGGGCAGGATCCGCATGTCGTCAAAGGAGGTGTGCCGGCCGTGGAAGGTCACCGGGTCTTCGCTCCAGACGGCCCGGAACAGGTCGATGGCCTCATCGAGGCGCTCCCCCCGATTGTGGAAGTCGTACCCGAGTGCCTGGTACTCGGGCTCGGACCACCCCACACCGACGACGATGGTCACGCGACCTAACGAGAGGGCGTCCAGGCTGGCGAGTGAGTTGGCCAACTCGAGGGGATTGTGGGTGGGGACTACGAGCACGCTCGTCCCGAGACCGATCCGCTCGGTGACCGCCGCCGCCCACGTCAAGGTGACCAGGGGATCGAACAGGTAGGGGGAGGGGTAGTCCTGGGCGGCCGGATGGACGATGTGGTCGCTGACCCAGAGGTCGGCGAAGCCCAGTTCCTCGGCGTGTCGGGCCGCCCGGGTGATGGCATCGGGGCCGGCCACCCGGCCGTACTGGGGGAGGTGGACTCCGACCTTCATCTGCGCTCTTCTTTCCCGGACACCGACTGAGGACTCGGTGCCGCGGGCGCCAACTCTACCGCCCGTCCTTCGGGCCGACCGGGGCCGGTCCCATGTGGTGTCGGGCCGATGCGCTCAGTTCGAGCCGGCGTCGACGGGCTGCCCGCCACCGTGAACCCGGACTTCGTGCACGACCGTCGGTGCCGTTGCCGGGACCAGGACGGGGGTCTCCTCGGGGGCGACCTCCGAGGCGATCACGGTCTCGGTGGGCCAGTGGACGTCGGTCGACGGGTCGAACTCGACCGGTGTCACCGACTCTGGGGTGTGGGTGAGGGTGTAGACCGGCTCGTCGTCGACGTGAGACGCGGTGACCGCCTCACCTTCGTGGCCATCGGCGAGGGTGTCGAGGAAGGTCAGCGGTGACCGCACTGCCTTGGTGATGGTCTCAGTAGAGGGCAGGTCGGGAAACGAACCCCGGACGTCTGACTCCAGCTTCTGACGGAAGCGTGCGAAGTCGCGCCACAGGCTGCCGACCTGCTTGGCCAGCGTCGGGAGCTTGTCCGGTCCGAGGACGGCCAGGGCCACCACCGCGATGACCAGCAGCTTGGCCGGACTGAGGAAGTCCACGAGCCGGCTCTTCTAGCGCTGAGCGGCGTCTGACGTCACCCGGACGGTCGACGTCCCGGCCACCGGAACGTGCACCGCAGCTGGGGACACGGCGGCCGGCGCGGCGGGGACGACCACCTCGACCGGGACGCCCTCGCCTTCGGCCAACCCCTGTTTGAACTCGGTCTTGGCGGACCCGAGGGACCGGGCCAGCTTGGGGATCTGGGTGGAGCCGAAGAGGACCAGGGCCACCACCACCAGGATGATCAGTCCGTCCATGCCGAATATCTCTGCCGGGGAGCCGAAGTGCACGAGTCCAACCTTTCCTTGCTGTTCCGGGCCACCTTGTGAAGTCGGCGCCCGCGTCGTACCGGGTATTCGTGGCCGACGCATTGCTGGATGACGGCGGGCGATCCTGCCGATGCTGGATCGTGCTCGGGCCCTATAGTCCGCCACCATGCCCGATGCGCCCTCGGAGCGGTGGCGTGTGCTCGGTTCGGCCTCCCGGGTCTGGGCGCGTGCGGATCTGCTCCAGGTGCACGATGAGTGGTGGACGGCGTTCAGCGGACAGCGGAATGCCAACTTCAACGTGGCCTGCTGCCACTCGTCCCGCGCTGAGGTCCTGACCGACCACTGCCTCGGTCCCACCCTCGCCCTGAAGCAGCCGGCGATCATCATGCTGGCCGGCCCGGGACTGGCCACCGCCCAGCTGTTGGTCGACGCCGGATGGATCACCGTGGGCGCGCTCCCCCTGATGGAGCTCACCGGGCCGCTACGGTCGTCGACCGGTCCTGACGGCGCCCGACTGCTCACAGTCGAGGAGCTTCCGGCGGCCTGGGAGATCCTCGGGGCGATCTACGGGCTGGACCGCGCCGCGGCCGAGGCGGCCATCCCCGAGACCGCTCTGGGCCGGACCGACCAGTCGATCTGGGGCCTCTACGCCGATGGCGAGATGGTCTCGACGGTCACCACCGTCATCGAGGACGGACTCGTTGTCGTCTGGGCCATGGCCACTCGGCCCGATCGCCAGGGTCAGGGCTTCGGTCGACGGCTACTCGAGTCGGTCCTCCTGGCCCAGTTCGCCGAGGGTGCCACGGGATCGTTGCTGCAGTCGTCAGTGGCCGGCGAGCCGCTCTACCGCCGGCTCGGCTTCACCGTGGTCGAGTACCTCCAACTGTGGTCGAGGCCTCGCTGGATACTGGGCGCCGCGTAAACCCGACGGCCGTTCCTTTCGGGACCACCGCTAACCGGTGCTCAGGCCGACCGTACGGCGGCGACCGGAGCGGTCGTGCCGCCCGGCGGGGTGAGCCCGGCCTCGGCCAGGAGCCGACGCTCGTCGAGTTTGCTCGAGGCGGTGAGGGGCAGCTCGGTGACCAGCTCCACCCGATCGGGGAGCATGGAGTCGGGGAGCTTCGTTGCCGCCCCCTGGCGGAGCTCGAGGGCGGTGATCGGGGTGTCGGCCACCACGAAGGCGGCGATGCCCACCCCTCCGTCGTGGTCGAAGACCACACAGGCGGCATCGGCCACCCCGGAGAGTCCCCGCACGGCGTCGGTCAGCTCCAGGAGGGAGATCCGCACGCCGGACCGCTTGATCACCCGGTCGGCTCGTTCGACGTAGACGTACTGGCCCCGCCGGTTCCGGTAGACGAGGTCACCGGAGCGGTACGCCGTCTCGCCGGGGACGACGTCGGTTCGCATCACCTGGGCGGTGAGATCCGGAGCTCCCCAGTAGCCGTCCATGAGCTGATCCCCCCCGATGTACAGCTCACCCACCTGATCGGGCCCGTCGACCTCGAATCCGCGCTCGTCGATGATGTGGAAGCGCACGCCGTCGTGGGGGACCCCGATGGGCACGGTGCCGTCGGCCACCAGTTCCGGGGTCAGCTCGATGTGGGTGACGGCGATGGTGGTCTCCGTCGGCCCGTACCGGTTGAAGACCCGGAGCCGGGGGGCGGCCGACCAGACGGCCCGGATGTCGGCCAGGGCGCTGGCCTCGCCACCCAGGGCGATGACGTCGAGCGTGCCCTGCTCCAGCTCTGCGAACTGGGGGCTGGCCAGCAGCAGTTTCAGGTAGCTGGGCGAGAACCCGGTGTAGGTGATCCCCTCCCGGTCGACGGCCCGGAAGAACGTCCGCGGGAACAAGAGGGCCTCCCGGGGCCGGATGACTACGGCCCCTCCGGCGTACAGCGTTGGGAACAGGGTGCCGAACGAGCCGTCGAAGTGGAACGGTGAGACACAGAGGGTGCGCGTCTCCCGGTCGAGACCGAGCGCCCTGACCGTCGAGTCGACGGCGGCGGCGAAGGCGCCGTGACTGATGAGCACGCCCTTCGGTGAGCCCGTGGTGCCCGACGTGTAGATGGCGTAGGCCAGCTGTCCCGGACCACTGATCCGCGGCGGTGTCGCTGGTTCAGCCGGGTGGCGGAGCGCAGAGATGCGCACCCGGGCGGGCCCAACTGACGGTGGCTCACCGGCGTCGTAGTCATCGGGCACGACGACGAGCCTCGGCGAGCAGTCGGCCACGATGGCGGCCACGCGGGCCTCGGGGTCGGTGACGGCCAGGGGTACGAACACCGCGCCGGCCCACAGGGTGGCCAGCGCGGCCACCACGAAGTCGACGGAGTTGGGGAGGTGGAGTGCCACCCGGTCGCCGTCGGTGACGCCGGCGGTCGCCAGACCGCGGGCCACCTGGCTGACCTGGTCCACCAGTTGGGCGTAGCTCAGCTCGGTGTCGAGGTCCTTCACCGCGGGGTGGTCCGGTTCGCTTCGGGCCTGTTCCAGGATGGTCGGGATGACGAGCCGGTCCATCGGCTCGCTCACCAGGCCGGAGCGGGCTGGGAGCCGCGCAGCAGCTGTCCGGGAAGCTCGCCGGTCGGAGTCCCGTCCTCGAATGTCACCGCGCCACGCTTCACCGTCCAGCGGTAGCCCCGCGCCGCCTGCAGCAGCCGTCGGCCGCCGGCGGGGAGGTCGGTGGTGATCTCGGGTGGCGCGCATCCCAGTCCGGCCAGGTCGATCACGTTGAGGTCAGCGAGCAGACCCGGGGCCACGATTCCCCGGTCCAGCCAGCCGAAGTGGGCGGCGGGCCGCCGGGTGATCTGGTGGACCACGGATTCGATGGGCAGTCCTTCCGGGCCCTCGAAGTCGCGGCCCCACATGGAGAGGTACGTGGTGGTCATGGAGCCGTCACAGATCTGGCCGCAGTGGGCGCCGGCGTCGGAGAGGCCGAACATGGCCACCGGGGAGGTGATCATCTCGCGGATGGCCTCGAGGTTCCGGTGGGCGAAGTTGAACAGCGGCGTGTAGATGAGCTGACGGCCACCCCGCTGGAGTTGGACGTCGTAGGCCAGCGCTCGTGGGTCGGCGCCGGTACGGCGGGCCATGGCCCCGATCGAGTTGGCGCTGTCGAAGTTGTAGTCCACCGGGTCGTCGAGGACGTACATGTCGTCGAACCGGCCGAAGAAGGCGTAGCCGGCGAAGGCGTCGGGGTCGCCGGTCAGGTGGGCGTGGCCCTCGATGATCTTCTTGCGACGATCGGGGTCCTGAAGGGCGGTGACCCGTTCCGCCAGGGGGAGACCGGCGATCTTGCCGTAAGCGCGTGTCGGGGTGAAGACGTTGGCCGACGCCTCGAGACCGAGGAGGACCCCGATGGGCCGGGGTGCCACCTGGGCCTTCACGTCGAGCCCTTCGCCCTGGAGGGTCACGGCCAGCGCCATCAGATCCCGCCACCGCTCGGGTGCCTCGACGTCCTGTTGCACTGTGTAGCTCACCGGGCGCCCGCTGGCCCGGGCGAACTCGGTGACGAGGGCGAACTCCGACCGGGCGAACTCGTCGTCCGTGGTGCGATAGCTGTCACTGAGGAACTGGAAGACGCCCCTGCCGCTGGCTCGGAGGGTGGAAGCCAGGGTCATCAGCTCGGGCTCCCGGGCCCGCAGGGTGCCGAGGTTCTCCCCGGTACTGGTGCGGTGACGCTCGGTCCGTGAGGTGGTGACGCCCAGAGCCCCGGCCTCGAGGCCCTGGCGGAGGAGGGCGGCCATGGTCCCGAGTTCATGGTCGTCGGGGTGCTGGTCGAGGTCTGCCCCCCGTTCGCCCATGACAAAGGCCCGGAGGGCGGCATGGGGGACGTGGGTGCCGACGTCGATGGTGCGGGGTTGGCGTGCGAGGGCGTCCAGGTACTCGGGGAAGGACTCCCAGTCCCACTGCAGGCCCTCGTGGAGGGCGGTGCCCGGGATGTCCTCCACCCCCTCCATGGTGGCGATCAGCCAGTCGTGGCGGTCGGGCTCGACGGGGGCGAAGCCCACCCCGCAGTTGCCCATGGCGACGGTGGTCACCCCGTGGTGGGACGACGGGGCAAGGAGCGGGTCCCAGGTGGCCTGGCCGTCGTAGTGCGTGTGGGGGTCGACGAACCCCGGGGTGACGAGCAGCCCGTCGGCGTCGAGCTCCCGGTGCCCGCGCCCCACGTCGTCGCCGACCGCGATGATCCGGTCCCCGGTGACGGCGATGTCGGCACGGCGCAGCGGGCCGCCCGTGCCGTCGGCCAGCGTGCCGTTCCGGATGACCAGGTCAGCGGACACGGATCCTCGACTCATCCCGCCAGCGCCCAGCGGCGCAGGGGCTTGCGGGCATCCACCAGGGTGTCGTACTGCGCATCGGTGAGCGAGACGGCGGCGGCGGCGCAGTTCTCCTCGAGGTGGGAGGACGATGAGGTGCCTGGGATCGGCAGCATCACCGGTGACCGCCGGAGCAGCCACGCCAGCGAGACCTGGGACACGGTGGCGCCCACCTCGCGGGCCACGGTGTCGAGGGGTCCTCCGTTGCGGGACAGCTTGCCGCTGCCGAGGGGGAACCAGGGGATGAACCCGATCCGGTGCTCCTCGCAGTAGTCGATGACGTCGTCCGCACCGCGTTGGGCGATGTTGTACTGGTTCTGCACCGTGACCACCGGCACGATGCTCCGGGCCAGTTCGATGTCGTCGACACCGGCTTCGGACAGCCCGACCTCTTTGACCTTGCCGGCGTCGCGCAGTTCTTTCAACGCGCCGAACTGGTCGGCGGCGGGCACGGCGGGATCGATGCGATGCAGTTGGAACAGGTCGATGTGGTCGACCCCCAGCCGTCGGAGGCTCCCCTCGCACTGGGCAGCCAGGTACTCGGGGCGGCCGCACTCCACCCACACGTCGGGCCCCGGCCGGGTGAACCCGGCCTTGGTGGCGATGGTGAGGCCTTCGGGGTAGGGGTAGAGGGCTTCGTTGATGAGCTCCTCGGCCACGTCGGGCCCGTAGGAGTCGGCCGTGTCGATCAGGTTCACACCGAGGTCCACCGCCCGGCGCAGGACCTCGATGGCGCCGTCGTGGTCACCCGGTGCCCCCCATACACCCGGACCGGTCAGCTGCATGGTGCCGAAGCCGAGTCGGCGCACCTCGAGGGAGCCCAGTTCGAGTGTGCCGGAGACGTCGACCATCATTCCCTCTTCCTTCTTGGCGGACGTAGCGGCATGGATATCAATGAAAGGCTACGTACCGGGCGTCGCCCCATTCTACCGACGCAATGGTCATTTCGACAGGGTCTTGTGTAAACGCGGACCCAGGATCTAGCGTTGGAGATGCATCGGTAAGCACTTGAAATTGCTGATGTGCATGTTCTTACTGCAACGGTGAAGAAGGGGCAGCAGTACACATGATCTTGTCGCGTCCATTGTCGTCCACGGCACCGGTTGACTGGACCGCGGATTCTGTCCGCACGGACGGAATCGACCTGGCCATCGTGGGTCTGGGCTCGTGGGGGATGTGCGTCCTGGAGCGTGCGGTGGCCCGGGCCAGTCGTGTGGAAACCCCGGTCCGGATCCATGTCATTGAGCCTGGATCGCTCGGCGGTGGTGTCTATGCCATGGGCCAGCCCGACTATCTGGTCCTCAATAACCCGTGCGGCCAATTGTCTTTGTATGCCTCCCCCGATGGCGAGCAGCCACCGCACAATGCCGTGGGACTCTTCGAATGGGCTGTGGAGACCGGCTACCAATGGGTGGGACACGAATGCCGGATCACCACCAGCGGCCGTCCCATCCTGCCGACCGACTATCTGCCCCGCCGGCTCATGGGTGAATACCTGGTCTGGTTCTACGAGTCCCTCGTGACCAACGCACCCCCCAACATGGAGGTGATCCGGCACTACGCCTCCGCCGTTGACATCAGTTCGGTCGGCGGACGCGAGGCCGTCGTCCTCGACAACGGGCGCACGCTGTGTGTCAACCACGTCGTGTTGACTTCCGGCCACACCTGGAACGAGGAGCCGGTGGTCGACGGTTCGAACGTCCGCTTCCTCCGTCCCTATCCCGTCGAGTACTTCGACGAGCCGGTACCGGCCGGGCAGCCCGTGGCCATTGCCGGCATGGGCCTCGTGGGCTTCGACCTGCTGACGGCCATGACCGTGGGCCGGGGCGGGGCCTTCGAGGAGGCGGGCGACCGCCTGCGTTACGTGCCCAGCGGTGACGAGCCGGTGATCTACCTGTACTCGCGGTCGGGCATCCCCTACTGCGCCAAGTCGGCCCACGGCGTGGACCCCTACGGCAGCTACCGCCCCGTGGTGTGCACCCCCGAGGCCATCGCCGCGTTGACCAATCCCGATGGCACCCCCGAGCGGCACCAGGTGGACTTCCGCCACGACCTCTTGCCGTTGCTGTTCGGCGAGATGCAGTCGCGCTATCTCACCCACGCCGCCTTCTTGAAGGGGGGCGCCGACGAGCAGGACCAGGTCCGGCGCCAACTGGTCCGGGCCACGGCCGCCGGTGAGTTCGACAAGGTGGTCAAGGACTTCGAGCCGGTCTACGGGAAGTTCGACCCGGCCAGCTACCTGTTCGCCGGCGCCGAACGGACCTACGCCTCGGCCGACGACTACCAGGCCCAGGTGTACGACATGGTCGAGACCGACCTCGAAGAAGCCCTGTTCGTCGGCGGCAGCCCGGTGAAGGCGGCCCTCGAGGTCCTGCGCATCCTCCGCGACCAGCTGCGCCGGGTCATCGAGTTCGGCGGGCTGACCCTCGACTCGTACCTCGACTTCCAGGCCAACGTCCGGGGAAGGATCAACCGGATGGAGGCCGGTCCTCCGCCCCTCCGTTCCCAGCAGCTGCTGGCGCTGTTCGACGCCGGCGTGGTGCGGGCCCCTCTCGGACCCAACCCGGCGCTGTCCCCCGAGCCTGATGGCCGGATCACCCTGCGCTCCACCGAGCTGGCCGAGGAGGTTTCGGTCACGGTCAACGGTGTGGTCCGGGGCCACCTCGACCTCCCGTCCCTGGCCCGTTCGAGCTCGCCGCTGCTCACCCGGCTCTACGCCGAGGGCCGACTGGTGCAGATGACCTACGGCGATACCGCCGTGGGTTCGGTGGCGGTCAGCCAGGACTTCCATCCCTACGACGCCTGCGGCCGGGTGCAGGCCCACCTCTCACTGCTCGGTGTGCTCACCGAGGGGACCCGATACTTCACCCACTACATCCCCTCGCCCCGCAGTCGCATCCGGGCGGTGCTCGATGCCCGGGAGTGCGTGGACGCCGTCATCGTCTGATTCACGGACGGGACCCAGCCGAGTGGCGCGACCGGCCGATGGCCCGCCTGCGCAGCGGTGTCAGCGGGTGGCGCTGGCCAGAGCCTGATCGAGATCCTCGATGAGGTCGTCGATGTGCTCGAGCCCGATGGACAGCCGGATGGTCTCGGGCCGGATGCCCGCCGCCTCCCGCTCCGCGTCGCTCAACTGCCGGTGGGTGGTGGAAGCGGGGTGGATGGCCAACGACTTGGCGTCACCCAGGTTGAGCAACCGTTTGAACAGCTGCAGCGAGTCGAAGAAGGCCAGCCCGGCGTCGTAACCGCCGGTAGCGCCGAAGGTGATGATGGAGGGAACCCGGCCCTTCAGGTAGCGCTGGGCCAGGTCGTAGTAGGGATGGTCGGGGAAGCCGACGAAGCTCACCCACTCGACCCGGTCGTCACCGGCCAGGTAGTCGGCGACGGCCCGGGCGTTCGACTCGTGGCGGTCGAGACGGACCGACATGGTCTCCAGTCCCTGCAGCAGTTGGAAGGCGGCCAGGGGCGACAGGGTGGCACCGGTGTTGCGGAGCTGGACCGATCGAGCCCGGACGGTGAAGGGACGCTCGGGGAAGTCGCGGGCGAACACCACATCGTGGAAGGCCGGCTCGGGTTGGTTGAACAACGGGAACCGTTCGGCGTGCTCGGTCCAGGGGAAGGTGCCACCATCCACGATGGCGCCGCCGAGGGTGGTGCCGTGGCCTCCCACGAACTTGGTCAACGAGTGGACGACGACATCGGCGCCGTGGTTGATCGGCTTCAACAAGAGCGGGGTGGCCACCGTGTTGTCCACGATGAGCGGGACGCCCCCGGCGTGGGCCACCGCCGAGACAGCTTCGAGGTCCACCACGTTCCCGGCCGGGTTGCCGATGGTCTCGCAGAACACGGCACAGGTCTTGTCGTCGATGAGCGGGGCGATGGACTCGGCCCGGTCGTCGGGGGCGAAGCGGACGTCGATGCCGAGGGTGGGCAGGACGTGGGCGAAGTAGGTGAAGGTGGCGCCGTAGAGCTGGGGCGCCACCACGAAGTTGGAACCGGCCGTGGCCACGGTGAGCACCGCATAGCTGACCGCGGCCATGCCCGAGGACACGACGAGGGCGGCCGTCCCCCCTTCCAGGGCGGCGATGCGCTGCTCCAAGACGTCGTTGGTGGGGTTGTTGATGCGGTTGTAGTGGAAGCCGGGAACCTCGAGGTCGAGCACGGCGCTGGCGTGCTCGGCGTCGATGAAGTCGTGGGCCACCGTCTGGTAGATGGGAACGGCCACGGCCCGCGTGCTGTCGGGCGTGTAGCCGCCATGGATGGCTATGGTCTCGTCGCGCACGGGATCACCGCCTCCCAGCCGGCACCGTGGCCAGCCAGTTGGCGTACAGCCGGGTGGCCACCGACCGCCATCCCCATGGGGCCCGGGCCTCGACGCCGGGGAACGGGAACGACTCGAAGAGGGCCGGGTCGCGTTCCCCACCGATGATCCGTCGCTGGAGCTCCCCCAGCTGGGCCATGTCCTCGGGTGCCGCACAGTTCGACGGGAGTACGGGGAGGTCGTCACGCTCCTGGCGCACATACCGGCGGAGGTCCCGCTGGTACTCACGGAGCAGACTGGTGGGTCCGTACTCGGGGTGGGCCTGGACCAGCACCACGTCGCAGTGCTGCACCCGCCGGGTGGCCACACTCCATCCCACCGCTTCGGACTCGAGGGGGACGTCCCAACCCGCCGCCTGCACCCTGTCGGTGGAGACGGTGCTCACGCGGGAGTGGGGGAGGATCACGGACCGGCCCAGGCCCACCGTCATGGGATCCTCGGGTCGGGTCTGTTGGACGAAGACCCCTGTGCACTTGACCGGGAGCGACTCGCGCTCCAGGCCGTCGAAGACGGTGAGGGCGGAGTGGGCGGACAGACAGGACAGGAGCATCGACGGCACCGCCCCGGCGGCCCAGGTGAGCAGTCGGGTGAGGTCGTCCCAGATGGGCTCGTCCTCCAGTCTCGGCTCGACGGGATTGGCCCCGGTGACGATGACCATGTGGGGCGGGTGCTGATAGAGGTCGGCCATGGGGCGGTACCGCTCGGCGATGCGGAGGGCGGTGGCATCGCCGCGGGGGACGCCGGGCATGGCGTACAGGCGCACGTCGAGGTCCTGATCACCCGACCCCACGTCGAGCAGGTCGAGGAACTGGCCCTCGGTCTGCACGAACGCCCCGTCGGGCATGTTGTTGACCAGGGCGCAGGTCCACCGGTCCTCGGCCCCGCCCGTGCCGATGGTGTCCGGGTGACCGGCCACCGGCGTGTCGATGTGGGAAACCACCATGTCCTGGTATCGGCAGCCGCAGTGCACTTCCTAAAGGAGCGGGTCGGATTGTGTCGATAGAGGGATAGGCGGCCCGCTTCACGGCGTGCACGTCGGCGGCCCTCGTGGCCGTCGATAGCTGCGGCGATACGGGTCCACGCCAACGAGGAGACAGGCCGGACGGGACGATGCAACAGCGCCCCGTCGTCGAGGCCACGAGAAAGGACCGATCGGCATGCCCGTGGAGATCATCGGGATGGTGGGCACGAGAGATGCCTCGGAGATCAAAGGACCGCTGGTCGACGGACCGGTCGTCGACTGGATGGACGGGCCGGTCATCGATCCCGGCTATCTGGTCGAGATCTCCCGGGCCCACGAGGATGCCGGCTTCGACCGGGTCCTGGTCGGCTACGGAGCCGTCGGGCCCGAGGGCTGGGCCGTCGCCTCGTCGGTCCTGCACCACACCGAGCATCTGAAGGTCCTGGTGGCCCACCGGCCCGGTTTCGTCCAGCCCGCACTCCTGGCCCGGAAGGCGGCCACCCTCGACCATCTGACCGGTGGGGGACGCGTCGCCATCCACTTCATCACCGGCGGGGACGAGGCCGACCAGCGACGCGAGGGTGACTTCGTCCCCCACGACGCCCGGTACCGCCGCACCGGCGAGGTCATGTCGGTGGTGCGCCGGATGTGGGAGGAGGACTCGCCCTTCGACTACGACGGGGAGTTCTTCCGCTACGAAGGAGCCTTCACCTCGGTCAAGCCGGTCTTTCCCGGAGCCATCCCTTTCTACTTCGCCGGTGCGTCGCCCGCAGCCATCGAGGTGGGTGCGGCCGAGGCCGATGTCTACGCCTTCTGGGGCGAGCCCCGAGCAGCGGTGGCCGACCGGATGAGCTCGATCGTCGAGGTGGCCGAGCGGGCCGGACGTCAGCTGCGCTTCAGCATCTCACTGCGTCCGATCATCGCCGACACCGAAGACGAGGCGTGGGAGAAGGCCGAGTGGATCGCCGAGGAGACGGCCCGGCGCATCGAACTGGCCAAGGAGCGGATGGCCGGGAAGAAGGACAGCTACGAGGGCCTCGGTGGCGGTGCCAACGCCACGCTCTCGGTCGACCGAGACACCTCGGGTACGACGTCGGTGGGACGCAAGCGCCTCATCGCCATGTCGGCCGAGCGGGAGGTCTACGACGAGCGGCTGTGGATGAAGGTGGCCAACCTGACCGGGGCCGCCGGCAACTCGACGGCGCTGGTGGGCACACCCGCACAGGTGGCCGAAGCCATGCTGCGCTACTACGACCTCGGGTGCACCACCTTGCTCCTCAAGGGTTTCGACCCTGTGCCCGATGCCATCGAATTCGGCAAGGAGCTCCTGCCCATGGTCCGGGAAGGTGCCGAGCACCGCTCCGACGTGCGACCACTCACCGCCTGACCGCGGTCACGCTCCTACCGTCACGCCCCGTGCCGGTGGCACGGGTGGCGGACGAGCCGGTGCCGTAGTCTTCGGACTATGGCACGACTCGACATACCCGAGGGTGAGGGCGGCGACGCCGTCCAGCTGTGGTCCCTCCGACCCGAGATGGGTTCGGCCGTCAACCGTCTGGTGGACGCGGCCTACAACAAGAGCATCATCCCGACCCGTGAGCGCGAGGCGGCTCGCATCCGGATCGCCCAGTTGAACGAGTGCACGGTGTGCCTGGCCTTCCGGGCCGACACTGTGAAGGCCCAGGGCCTCACCGAGGAGTTCTACTGCCACGTCGGCACCCACGACGGGGGAGCGGACTTCACTCCCCGGGAGGCCCTGGCGATCGAGTACGCCGAGCGGTTCGCCATCGACCACCTGAGTATCGACGACGAGTTCTTCACCCGGTTGCGGGCGCTCTTCAGCGACCCCGAGATCCTCGACCTCACCATCTGTCTCTCGGCCTTCTTGGGGCTGGGGCGGACGCTCCGGGTACTCGGGATCACCGAGACATCGCTCACCGACGTCTAAGGCGCCGACCGGCCCGCCGGCCGGGCGTCTACTCCGGGCTCGGACCGACCAGGTGGTGCAGTTCGGACACCGGCTTCGAGATGGGCCGGGTCATCTCGTCTCGCGGCACGCTGAATCCGAAGACGGCACGGTAGGACGAACTCCCTGATCGGTGCACCACGCGCGAGGGCTGTTCGACCCGCGACCCGGGACCGCACACGAGCATGGTGCCGTCCTCGTAGGCGGTCTCCAGGGTGCCCTCGAGGACGAAGGCCACCGCTTCGTAGTCGTGCCAGTGGAACTCGGTCTCGTCGGCCGGCACCTCGTACTCCACGGCCTCCCAGCCGCGGGCCACGATCTCGGCCACCGCCTCGTCGCTGGTCGTGAAGTACCCCTCGGTCACGGTGTAGCGCATGGCCATCCCCTTGCCCCTCCTGGTCCTACGTCGTCATGGTACTCATCGCCGAGACGACGACGCTCGGTCACAAACCGAGGAGGAAGTGGCGGAGCTGGCTGGTGACGAAGAGCACGTCGAGGGGCGGCACGACGGCCAGGTAGACGGCGAGGCCGGGGAGCCAGTGCGAGAGGTGGACTGCTCCTGACCGCTCCACCCCGTAGCCGACGCCGCGCTCCGCCGCAGGCGCCAACAGGACGGTGAACGCCTGGACGATCAACCAGGAGGCTCCGCACTCGGCGAACCATCGGACCCAGTCGAACCCGGTGGCAAAGAGGAGGGCGGTGGTGACGGTGACGATGACGAGGAGACCGATCCCGAGGCCCCGGTTCCCCGGGCGGGTGAACGTGCTCCACAACCGGGGTCGGACCCACCAGGCGATCCACAGGACCTGCAGGGTGACGAAGACGAGTCCGAGCACCAGGGTGTAGGCCTTGGCCGAGTCGGGGATGGCCCCGACCTGGTCGGCGGCCGTGCCGATGGAGTTGGCCAGATAGGTGAACACGGTGTTGCCCACGAAGTGGTAGCTGGCCACATCGGACTCGAGAGCGCGGACCCGTGCGATGGGTGGCATGCCGTAGGCGAGCAGGGCCACGGTGGCGACCAGCGGTGGGGCGGCCAGGGCCCCGAGTCGGGCGGCCAGTGTGCGAGCCAGCCCTGGGCGCCCTAGGACCGAGTCGCTGTCCGGGCCCAGGGTGGCCACGGTCACCAACACGGCCGCCCAGGGGACCTGCACGAGGACCACATCCTCGTGGACCAACACCAAGGCGGCGAAGCCGAGCCCGAAGACGACCATCCAGGCCAGTAGGGCGCGGGACGCGCCGACCAACACGATTCCCAGCGCGACGAGGAGGGCTACGCCGAGCAGGTCGGGGCGGCGGTCGATGATGAGGAAGTCGATGGTGAAGGGCGTGGCCACCACCAAGATGGCCATGGCGTACGAGGCCGCCGACCCCCGGCGGATGAGCAGCTCGGCCAGGACGAGGACCGCGCCCACGGCCAGGGCGACCACGATGTCCGCAGTCACGTCGACCTCGCTGCGGGTCGGCACTGCCGAAGATCAGGTGGAGGCCTTCGCCGAGCAGGCCGCGCCGCACGAAGCCGTGGTGGTAGGTGACCAGGTAGTACGACTCGGTGAACTGGACGTTGCCGGCCGGCACGCGGTCGAACACACCTTGGAGCACCTGGAGTAGGGCGAGCAGCGCCACGAAGCCGCGCACCTCGGCCGCCGACCAGCCCCCCGCAGCGTCCACACCTCCGCCGGACCGCCGCAGCGACGCCATCGCCGCAGTCTTGCATCAGCAGGCCGAGGCGCCTCGCGGCGGCAACTTCTGGCCGTGTCGGTGATCGCAAGTGGACGGTCAGCCGTAGGTCTTAGCGAGGAGCACTGACGAGCTCCATGACCGACGAACGCGAGGAACCACACCATGACAAGCCTGCACGCACCGATCCGACCGGACTGCCGACACCGTTGGGGCGGTCGGTGGGTGGTCGGAGGAGTCTCGGTCGTCGTCGCCTCGATCCTGTTCGCCTTGGCGACGACGCTTCCGGCCGCCGCCGGTTCACGTGGGACGGCCACGGTCAAAGTCCTGAAGACGGCCGGCCCGTTGGGCACGGTCTTCGTCTCCGGCCAGGGGCGCACCGTGTATGTCGACATCCACGACCGTGCCAACCACGTCACCTGCACGGGGCCGTGTGCCCGATCGTGGCCGCCCCTCCTACTGGCCCGCGGCACGACCCGGCCCATAGCCGGTCGAGGCGTACAGGGCCTCGGTACCGTCCGTCGGCCTGGCCACCGGTTGCAGGTCACCTGGCACAAGAAGCCCCTCTACTTGTTCGCCGGGGACGTCCACCCGGGCCAGATCAACGGCCAAGCCGTAGGCGCCGCCTTCTTCGTGCTCACGCCAAAAGGCGTCCTCCGGTCGGAGCCGTCGGCCTCGACGTCGACTTCCTCACCTGGGGCCCCGACGACAGGTACAGCACCCGGCCCCGACGAGTGGGGTGCCTGCCTCCCCCGTACCCGGTTCGCAGACGCCGACCGCCGGCGCCGGTGCTTCGGGAACGCCTGCGGTGACGAGCCCACCGGCCACCAGCCCTCCGGCCACCAGTCCTCCGGCCACCAGTCCTCCGGCCACGAGTCCTCCGGCACCGAGCCGTCCTCCGGTCACCAGTCCGCCGACTACCAGTCGCCCTCCCACCACCAGCCCACCCACAACGGCCCCGGCGGGAGGTGGTGTGGCCTATTGACCAGGGACTATTCCGGGGAGACCGATCCGGTGATCCGTTTACCCGGCTGGGCCGTACTGCAGGAGGAGGGAAACCCCCGACGCAGTGGAACAGGAGCACCATGCCGAGACATCCGATGCAGTCCAAAGTCACCAACCGAGTGTCCCAGCGCCTCGCAGCCACGGCCGTGGGACTCCTCGGCGTCACGACCCTGGTGGCGGGAGCCGTCGTGCTTCCCGGAGCGGCCGGCGCCGCGGTCACCAAGACCACGGTGACCACCACGCACAACAAGACGTGGGGGACGATCCTCACGCTCAGCTCCGGGATGACCGTCTACCGGCTCACCGCCGACTCCAAGAACAAGAGCGTCTGCACCGGGACCTGCGCAAAGATCTGGCCCCCCGTGGTGCTGGCCGAAGGGCAGAAGACCCCGACGGGCAAGGGGATCAGCGGACTGGGCTCGATCAAGCGCGCCGACGGAACCACCCAGGTCACCTACAAGGGCGTGCCTCTCTACCGGTTCGTTGGAGACCACAAGGCCGGACAGGCCACGGGCAATGTGAAAGACACGTGGGGGCAGTGGTGGGTCGTGAACCCCGCGCATCCGACCGCCACACCGACGGCGTCCACCTCCTCGGGGTCCGCCAGCACGCCGACCACCGTCGCCGGCTCCGGGGCGGCGTACTGATCCCTTGACGATCGCCCCCTCCCCCGCGCTCCCTCTCACAGGGCTCCGGTCCAGTCGCTACCGTCCGCCGCGGTGGCGACTGGGCCGGCCCGCGCCGCCGGATGGATCGGGGTGCTGGCCGTGACCGGCGCGGTGGCGTGGCTCGGCGCGGTGGGGACGAGCACCCTGGTCGGGGAGGGTGATCTCTCCTCGGCCCTGGCCACCGCCCAGGGCAGGACGGTCGGGCCGGCACTCGTCGTGGTGGTGGCAGCGCTCTTCCTCGCCGAACGCCTGTGGCCGGCCGTTCCCCGGCCCGCACTCTCCCGGGCCCACCTGGTCGATGCCGGCTACCTCGTCCTGTTCGCCGTGATGGTGGTGCCCCTGCTCACCCTGGTCGAGACGGGCTTCGCCGTCGAGGTGGGACGACACGCCCGCTTCCTCATGGTGGGCCGGCTCTCCCTCGTCCCCCAGGTGCTGGTGGTGGGCGTGATCCTGGTCGGGATCGACGCCATGAACTGGGTGGCCCATGTGGCCAACCACCGGTCGGTGTCCCTCTGGAGGCTTCATGCGCTCCACCACTCCCAAGAGGACATGAGCGTGTTCACCACGTTCCGGACCCACCCCCTGGTCCACGCCACCTATCTCGGCGCGCTGCTCCCGGCCCTCATCCTCGGGGCCAGCGGCGCGGTGCCCGCCACCGCGCTGATCGTCTACGGCTGCCTCGTGACGCTCCCGCACGCCAACCTCGGGTGGCGTTTCGGGCCCCTCGGCCGGGTCCTGGTGAGCCCGGCGTACCACCGCCTGCACCACGCCCGTGACGCCATCGACCCCCGAGGCACGGTCAACTTCGGGTTCGTCCTGGTGTGCTGGGACCAGCTGGCCCGGTTGCGCCCTGTTCCCCGACGGCCGGTCCCCCCATCGCCACCGGCCTCGCCGGACGCCCGGTTCCGGTCGAGCAGGAGGCATCGGAGCGTGGAGCGGTGCGCCTGGTCTGCGCCCAACTCGGCCAGCCGTTCCGACGGAGCGCACCGATGGACGGGTCCGTCATGACCGATCTCGCCGTCCGGGCCCACAAGGCCAACGAGCAGATCAAGTCGGTCAAGGAGGCACCGCGCTGGCCCGGGACGTGGCCCTGCTCGTGGTCCGTATCGGGCTGGCCTGGATCTTCATCTACCACGGGGCCGGCACCCTGTTCGGCGCCTTCGGCCAGCCGGGCGTGCACGCCCACGCCGTCTTCTTCGCCAATGTGGCCCACCTGCACCCGGGGACGTTCTTCGCCGTGCTGAGCGGCACCATCGAGTTCTTCGGCGGGCTCGGTGTGGGCGTGGGCATCCTCGGCCGCCTCGCCGCCGCCGGTCTGGTGGGCGACATGATCATCGCCATGGTCACGGTGACCTGGCACAACGGGATCGTCTCCAACGCCGCCGGGTCGGGCTACGAGCTCAATGTGGCCCTGGCCGCCCTGGCCATGGTGATCGTCATCATGGGCACCGGGCGCTACTCGCTCGACGTGGTGATCCGATCCCAGTTCGAGAAGTGGCGGACCTCGCCGTGAGCACCGCCGGTCCCGTGACGTCATGCTTAGCGGAGATGGAACCCGTGCCCAACGATGGACGAGTACGCCGCCGTTCCCGATGGGGCGAGGGCCGGGGGTCCTCGGACGAGGCCCTCGTCGCCGGTATGGCGGCGGGCGATGAGCGGGCCGCGGCGGCGTTCGTCCAGCGCCACGAGCGCCGGGTGTTCGGCATCGCGCTGGCCATCACCGCCGACCGCGCCACCGCCGAGGACGTGGCTCAAGAGGCGTTCCTCCGTGCCTGGCGCCACGCCGCCGTCTTCGACCCGAGGAGGGCGCCGGCCACATCGTGGCTCTCGACCATCACCCGCAATCTGGCCATCGACGCGCTGCGGCTCCGACGCGCCATCCCTGTCGAACCCGACGACGCGGTCTGGCTGGAGCTCGAGACGGGCCACAAGACGCCCGAGGCCCATGCCGAGCACGGCGTCGCCGTCGATCGGGTGCGGGCCGCCCTCCGGGCTGTGCCTGTCGACCAACGCCGTGCCCTCCTCCGGTCGGCGTTCTACGGCCAGAGTGCCACCGAGATCGCTACGGCCGAGGCGATACCGGTGGGCACGGCCAAGAGCAGGATCCGCCTCGGCCTGGCCAAGGTGCGAGACGTACTCAACGGGGAGGAGGGCTGATGGACCCGTCGACGCAAGGACCGGAGTGTGAGGCGTTCCGGGACGATCTGGCCTCACTGGCCATCGGTGCCCTGGACGGTCTGGACCGGGCCCGGGTCCTCGCCCACCTGGAAGACTGCCCACAGTGCACGGTCGAGGTGGAGGAGCTGTCGGCCACCGCCGATGTCCTGACCACCCTCATCGCCGATGCCGATCCACCCCCGGGCTTCGCCGACCGCACCATGGACCTGATCCGGGCCGACCGGGCCGACCGGGTGGTGCCGCTCAAGCCGACGGGGCAGCCGCACTTCCGACGGGTGGCGGCCGTGGCCGCGGTGGTCGTCCTGCTGGCCGTCGGCACCGTGGTGGGTGCCGAGGTCGCC
Organism: uncultured Acidimicrobiaceae bacterium; assembly: GCA_963817985.1. Classification (GTDB taxonomy): domain Bacteria; phylum Actinomycetota; class Acidimicrobiia; order Acidimicrobiales; family RAAP-2; genus Bog-756. The sequence goes on from CAWFQI010000001.1 coordinate 169,881, forward strand.
TCGTCGGGCCGGCACAACCCCGCCGCCGCCGTCCAGACCACCCCGCTCCACTCCACCGTGGGGACCAAGGGTACGGTGCTCCTCGTCTCCTCGGAGCAACAGGGTTGGCTGGTCATGACCTTGCACGACGCCCCGAACTCCGGTGAGGTCACGTGTTCGATCACCTTGGCCGACGGATCGAAGAAAGAGCTCGGCGAGTTCGACCTGACGGACGGCTACGGCTCGTGGTCCGTCGACCTCCCCGTGGCCGCGTCGAAGGTCCGCACCGTCAGCGTGGTCGACGAGTCGGGGGCGATGGTCGCCTCGGCACGGGTGAGTTGAGGTCATGGCCTCCGCCCGCACCCGCACCGTGACCGCGCAGACGCCGGTGGTCGACCGGCTCTTCGTATCGGACGTGGCCGCCGCGGTGGGCGTCACTCACTCGACCATCCGACAGCACATCAGGCGGGGGACGATGCCTGTTCCCGATGGGTATGTGGGTCGGCGCCGGTGGTGGAGCCGGCCGACCATCGAGGCCTGGATGAAGATCCGTCGGAAGCCGGGCAACCCCAACTTCCAACGCTCCCGGCGGGCTACCCCAGTCTCGTAAGCCGCCCGGGGTGGAGCTCACCGGCGGGCATCGAGTGGCCCGAGGACGTCTAGCCGTCCCGCCTGCGTCGGGCGGACCGTCTCGCCCGAGCCACGGAGGTCACCAAGGCGCTCATGACGATGACCACCAGAGCGATCCATCCGGGGAAGCCCGCACGCGACAGGGCCCAGGTGGCGGCCAGGGCGATGACGACGATCACCCCCAGCGTCCAGTCGTCGCCCACGACGAAGTCGACCCAGAACAGACCGAAGCGCTTGAGGGCCCCCATCAGGCGGTCGTCCTGAGTCGTGACCGATCCGAGGACCGCAGGACGGCGACCGTCGTGCAGGCGACCGTGGTGGTAACGGCCACGAGGGCCAGGATGAACGCATCGTTGCCGGGCCAGTGGGCCCCGGCGCCTTCGGCCGACCAGAACAGTCCGAACGACGTCAGCATGATGCCGACGACGAACTTGAGCGTATTCTCGGGCACCTTGGTCAAAGGCCGGTGGACGGCCAAGCCGACGCCCGCCACGACGACCAGGGCGGCCACCGCAGCCAGCGCCGCCGCACCGGTGTGACCCTGGGTGGCACCGAAGGTGATCACGATGAACACCACCTCGAGCCCTTCGAGGAAGACCCCCTTGAAGGCCACCGTCACCCCGTACCAGTCGGTGGTGCCCTGTCCACCGCCGGCCGCCTTGAGGCGGTGGAGTTCCTCTTCGTAGATGGCGTCCTCGTCGTGGAGCGCTTTCAGCCCCCCGGCCCGCAGGATGGCCTTTCGCAACCACTGAAGGCCGAAGACGAGCAACAGCCCTCCGACGACCAGTCGCAAACTGTTGAGTGGGATGCGGTCGACGGCCGGTCCGAGGAGCGCCACGAGCCCGCCCAGGGCCACGAAGGCTCCGGCCGTGCCGAGGACCACCGGCCGCCACCCTCGGGTGACCCCGACGGCCAGCACGATGGTGAGCGCCTCCACCATCTCGACCGTCGAGGCCAAGAAGGTGCTCAGTACCAACAGCACGATGTGCACGCGACCGCCTCCTCGTGATGCGCGGTACGACACTGTAGTATTTGCTACATGTCGGAGTCAACGCCGCAAGAATCGCTACAGGAGCCGTTGGCGGAGCGGGTGGCCCGATCCCAGGCCCTACTCAGCCCGGCGCAACGTCAGGTGGCTGACTACCTGGTGGCGTCGGGGCGTTCGGCCATGGTCGAGTCAGCGTCATCCATCGCCGGCGAGCTGGGTCTGAGCGACGCCACCGTCGTGCGTACCGCGCAGGCCCTGGGCTACCGCGGGCTGCCCGAGCTTCGACGGGCGCTGGCGGGCGAGGCCGAGCACGTGACCCTCGCCGAACGGTTGCACCACTCACTGGCCGAGACCGAGGACGACCTCGTCGTCAACTCGGTGGCGTCCCTGGCCTCCTCGCTCGATGCCCTGGTGCGTCAGGTCTCGGGGTCCCGCTTCGATCGAGCGGTCGAGACCCTCGACGGTGCCGATCGTGTCCTGTGGAGCGGCATCGGGCCATCGGCGCCGATGGCCGACTACGCCTCGGTGCTCGCCCGACGGCTCGGTCGTCCCTCGCTCGCTCTCACCCGCTCCGGGACCGCCGCGGCCGACGATCTCCTCGAGGTGGCCCCGGGCGACGCCCTCGTGTTGTTCACCTACGGCCGGGTCCACCGCCACGTCGAGGCGTTGGTGCGACGCGCCGAGGAACTCGGTGTTCCGGTGGTTCTCGTCACCGACGTACTCGAAGGTGCGCTGGGCGATCGGGTGGCGGTGACCCTGGTGTGCTGGCGCGGGACCCCGGGCCTGTTCGCCAGCCACGCGCCGACCATGGTCCTGCTCGAGGCCCTCCTTTTGGGTATGGCCCGAACCGATCCGGACCGAGCCGAGCGCTCGCTCGCCCGACTCGAGGAGCTCCGGACGCTCACCGGTTAGCTCCCGATGGGTGTCGATCGGTCTTGGGGCTCCCGGCGGTCACTCACCGAGGCTCTGGCGCAGGGCGTCGAGGGAGGCACTGACCTCCCCGAGCCCGGCCCGGACCGCAGCCAGCTCGGTCTCCAAGGCGTCGACACGGGCTTCGAGCTCGGAGGGACCAACCGGTCCGGTGTCGCCGCCAGCGTCGCCGGACCGGCCGTCCCCACCTGTCCGGCCCGGCTGGGTCTCGGGTGGTTCTGGGGATGTTGACGCCGACCCCGGTGTCTCGGCGGCCAACAGCTGCTGCCAGCGGTCCTCTTTCTGTCCGGGCTGGCGGACGAGCAGGCGGACCAGGGGCTCGGGTTGGTCGGCCAGGATCTCGAGCTCAGCCTGGATCGCTGTCGGTGAGCTGAACTCGGCCATCCGAGCCGTCCGCGAGCGGAGCTCGCCGGGGGTCTGCGGGCCCCGCAACAACAGCACGGCGAGGAGCGCCACCCGGGCCTGGTCGAGTCCGAACGCCTCGTCGAGCACATGTCGGAACCGCGTCACCGACTTCCCGTGGGAGGGAAGCACGAATCGGACCAGACGGAGCTCCTTCAGCTCCTGGAGCGCCCGCTGGACGGCCAGCTTCGTCGAGCGCCATGACCGGTTCACGGTTGGTCGACTGGCTGCAGGCCAGGGCGAGGGCGTTGAGGGAGAGCGGATACTGCTGGGGCGTCGTGAGTGCCTTCTCCACCAGGCACCCGAGCACCCTGCCTGCGGCCGGCGTCAGCGTCACGGGTGGATGCCCCCGGCCAGGCACCGCCCACGTCGGCTCGTCCCCTGGCCCGGCCGCCGGCCGGAACGGAGCCGGACATGGACCGGGCCAACGTCGTTCACTCTGGTCCTGGTGTCCGGCATATCCGTCCTCTCGCAGCTGTCCCACAACCTAGAGGCCCAACGACCTCGTGCCGGGCTGGTTCTGACCGGTCGTGGGCCCGAGGCGACTGCGTAGGCTTCACGGCATGACGGACTGGGCCACGATCGCATCGTTCGCCACCGCCGCAGGGACCCTCGTCCTGGCCGTGGCCACGTTCTCGGCCGTGCGGTCGAGCAACACGTCGGCCCGGATCGCCGAGCGCTCGTTCCAGATCGGTCTGCGACCCGTGCTCGCCCCGTCCCGCCTGGAGGACGCCCCCCAAAAGGTCATGTTCGTCGACCGCCACTGGGTCACGCTCGAGGGTGGGCAGGCCGTGGTGGAGGAGATCGACGACGTCATCTACCTGGCCATGATGCTCAGGAACGTAGGACGGGGCATGGCGGTGATCGAGTCGTGGCTCCCCTACGCCTCCCAGGTGTCGCGGGCCGACGCGCGGGCCGATCCGGGCGACTTCCGACCTCAGACCCGGGCGCTCTGGGTGCCGCCGGGGGATGTGGCGTTCTGGCAGGGAGCGCTGCGCGAGCCCACCGAGCCGATCTTCGAGCCCATGCGCGCAGCCATCGAGTCAGGGGCGGTCTCGATCGACCTGCTCTATCGGGACCACGAGGGAGGGCAGCGCACCATCAGCCACTTCTCGATGGTCCGACGGGGCGACGACGACGAGGACCACGAGGCGACGTGGTGGAGCACCCTCGGGAACCACCGCTCGCTCGACGAGTAGGTCAAGGGACGCCCATCGGCGGTGCTCGAGTCGACTCGGTTGCGCGTTGGTTTCGCCGGTGCTCAGGGTGCAGCCACAGCCGCCGCCACCGGGTGGACGGTCACGGTGGTGGATGGTGAGGCGGGCGTCGTTGTCGAGGTCGTCGAGGTTGTCGGAGTCGGTGAAGTCGGCGAGGTCGTTGAGGTCGTCGGACTCGGCGAGGTCGTCGAGGTCGTCGAGGTCGGGGTCGTGACCGGAGTGCTGGCCGGGGCAGGGCAGACCGCCGTTGCATCAGGGCCGGCCGTCTGCCCGACCGGGACGGTGCCTACGACCGTGCTGCTCTGATCGAGACCGATCACCGAGGCACCGTCCAGGCTGGCCTGTCCCGTCGCCACCAACACCACGACCCCGCTGTTCGGCGCCATGGAGTCGACCACCGCACCGCCCACACTCAACTGCGTCGAAGCCACACCGTCACCGACCGAGACGGCCACCCAGGCCACCGGTGCTCCCTCGGTGGTGCCGAAGGAGCCGGAACCGAGCACGTCGAGGGCCCCTGACGCCGTCGGTGCCGTCTCGGGCAACGACACCGAGCCCGTCCCGACGGCCTGATCGGTGGACAGCTCGAGGATCAGGGGGGTGCAGCCCGACACCGGGCCCGAGCTCGTGGTCGACGTACCCGATCCCACCGGCTGGCTGGACGTGACGGCGTTGGATCCGGACGGTGCCACCCCCTCGACGGCAGGGTTGGTGGATCCGGTGCTGCCCCCGGACACATGGGGGACCAGTGGCTGAGCACAGGTGGCTCCGCGGGGACACGCCGGGGTCGGCGGCACGGTGGTGCCGGGGGTGCACACCACGGCCGGCCCGCACCCACCGCCGGTCGTGGACCCCGCCGTGTAGGCCCGGACGGTCACACCCGAAGCGCTCGTCCGGGAGAAGAGGAAGCTGTAGGGGGACTGGCCGACGATGGCGGGGGTGAGCGGCCCCCCGGAGTTGGAGGGGGCCAGATCGGCCCCGGCCCTTCCCGGCGAGGTCGGTGCCGCTGCCGGCTGGGCGGTGGGCGAGCTCCCGATGGCATCGACCCCGATGAGCATGCCGGCACCGATGGCCACCAAGGTGAGCAGCGCCGCGGCACCGGCGCGGACACCCCGCCTCGGGGAGCGGGCCGCACCGTGCTCCACGAAGGCCGAAGGGTCGGGTTCGGCCTGGACCTGGGCGGCCTGCACCCTGAGGTGGTTCCGGAGGCGGTCCTCGAAATCGTCAGTCATGGTTCGATGACCTTTCTCAGATCGGTCAGGGCCCGGTGGATGAGGGAGCGAACCGTCCCCGGCCGGCAGTGGAGGGCCCGGGCGATGTCGGCATCAGGCAGGTCCCCGTAGTAGCGGAGCACGACCGCGGCGCGCTGCCTGGTCGGGAGCTTGGCCAGGGCGTCCCCCAGCTCATCGGCGCCGAGCACCGCGTTCGTTGTTTCGGGCCCGGGTTGACGTCGGGCCCGGGCCACGCTCCGGTGGTGGGAGGCACAGGCGTGCACCACGCTCCGGCGGACGTAGGGGAGGGGCTCACGGACCGAGGCCCAGCGTCCGTGGAGCCGGACGAAGCAGTCCTGGACCAGATCGGGAGCGGAGTCCGCTGATCCGCTGAGCAGTGCGGCCAGGCGCACGAGGCCCGTGTAGTGGTCCGCGTAGAACGCGCTGAAACTCGGGCGGGGAGTGGCACCTTCCTCGTCGGGGTCGAGCGCATCCGGCCGAGCAGCCGTCGGGCCAGGGGAGCTCGGCGCTCCGGTCGCGGCCTCGGGGCTCGCTGCCGGGCCGTCCGGGGTCTCCGCGTCGACGATGCCGCTCAGTGTACCCATCATCAATTGAGACGCCCGGGGGGACAGAAACGTTGCAGACAATCTCGTCGGGGTCGGTTCTCGTGTTCGGATGGCACCTCCGTCCCGTACCCTTGGGTCCGCGACCTCGCCCTGCCCGGACGGGGTCGCTCGACCGGGTGAGCGAGGAGATGGCCATGGCAGACGCTCCATCCCCTTCGACGCCGAGCCCCTCCAGGGACGAGTTGGCCGAGGTGGCCGACCGGTCCCTGGCCGCGGTCTTGTCGGCCATGGCCGGGGAGGGGGCCAGCCCCCGCGAGGATCAACGCCGAGCCGTCCGGGCGCTCGTGGCCGATCGGTCGCGGGTGCTCGTGGTCCAGGCCACCGGGTGGGGCAAATCGGCCGTCTACTGGGCGGCGACCGCGGCCATCCGGTCCCTCGGCGGAGGACCGAGCCTGGTGGTCTCACCCCTCCTCGCCTTGATGCGGGACCAGGTCGAGGCGGCGGGACGGGCCGGTCTCGTGGCTGCCACCATCAACTCCACCAACGTCGATGCCTGGGACGGACTGATGGCCGATATGGAGTCCGGCCGCATCGATGTGCTGCTCGTCTCCCCCGAACGGCTGGCCAATCCGGCCTTCGCCCATCGCATCGGGCCGGTCATCGAGCGGTCCGGCCTGATCGTGATCGACGAGGCCCACTGCATCTCGGACTGGGGCTTCGATTTCCGTCCCGACTACCAGCGGCTGTCCAAGGTCTTGACGGCCACCCCCGAGACGCCGGTCCTCGCCACCACGGCAACTGCCAACGACCGGGTCACCGAGGACGTGGCACGGCAGTTCGGGCCGGACACCGTGGTGTTGCGGGGGAGCCTGTCGCGCACATCGCTCCGACTCTCGGTGGTGGGTGGTCTCGGCCCCCTCGAGCGGTACGCGTGGGTGGACGGTGCCCTCGACGTCCTCCCCGGATCGGGGATCGTCTACGTGCCGACGGTCGCCGACACCACCCGACTGGCCGGGTTCCTCACCTCCCACGGACACCGCGCCGCTCCCTACTCGGGAAGGCTCGAGACCGACGAGCGGGAGCGGATCGAGGACGCCCTACGGGCCAACGAGCTGAAGGCGGTGGTGGCCACCTCCGCCCTCGGCATGGGCTACGACAAGCCGGACCTCGGCTTCTGCCTCCACGTGGGCTCACCCGACTCGCCCGTCGCCTACTACCAGCAGATCGGGAGGGCGGGACGCGCCATCGAACGGGCCGACGCGGTACTGCTCCCGACGGAGAGCGACGAGCGCCTCTGGGAGTACTTCGCCACAGCCTCCATCCCCGACCCCGACGCCATCGAGCGCGTCCTGGCCGTGCTGGCCGAACGGGGGGAGCCCATGAGCGTCCCGGCACTGGAGTCGGTGACGGCCATCCGTCGGGGTCGCCTCGAGTCACTGCTCAAGATCGTCGCTGTCGAGGGTGCCGTCGAGCGGCTGTCGGGCGGATGGCGGGCCACCGGTGTCACCTACGTCTACGACGAAGCCAAATGGCGGGCCATCCGGGCCGCACGGAGCACCGAGGCCGATCTCATGCGCTCCTATGCCGGGGGCCGTGGCTGCCTGATGGAGTTCCTCCAGCGGGCCTTGGACGATCCCGACCCCGGCCCGTGCGGCCGGTGCTCGGTGTGCACCGGGGTGCTGCCGGCCCAGGGGCGCACTATCGACCCGGCGTCACTCGAGGCGGCGCGCATCTTCCTCCGCGGCACTGATGTGACCATCGAGCCCCGCAAACTCTGGCCCGGTGGATTGGCTGACGGCCGGAAGGGGAGGATTCTGGGCGCCTCGCTCGGTCGCGCCCTCACCTTCGCCGACTCGCCGGGGTGGGAGGAGGCGGTGAGAGCGGTGGCCGGACCCGACCGTGTCCTGGCCGACGACATCGTCACGGGCATGGTCTCGGTGCTGACGCGGTGGCGGGACTCGTGGAAGTCCCGACCGGTGGCGGTGGTCCCGATGCCCAGTCGCCGTCACCCCGAACTGATCAGCGACCTCGCCCGCCGGATCGCCGACGTCGGCAAGCTCCCGCTCATCGATGCGCTCGAGGTCCGCGGGCCCCGGCCGCCCGACGACGTGGCCTCGGCCCCGAGGGTCGAGGCGCTGCTCTCGGGCCTGGCGGTGCGAGACGGGGTCGCCCTGCCCGACGGGCCGGTCCTGCTCCTCGACGATGCCTACCGCAGTGGGTGGACGATGACAGTGGCGGCCTCCTTACTGCGGGCGGCAGGGGCCGCCGAGGTGATGCCGCTGGTGGTCCATCAGCTTCCCTGAGGCCGGCACGGGGGCGCATCACTCGGAGAGTATTTAAGGTCGCTCTGAGTGGTTTAGGTACCACTACCTGCGGTTGCGCACGCGTCAGGACCGCCGGTACTTTCGTCCTATGGGGTCAGGTGGGGCGCAGTTTGAAGTGGCGTGTCCGTTCGAGCACGGCGAGTGCATGCTCCGGTTCTACAGCTCGGAGGAGTTCGTCGCCGGCGGGTGGTGGCTCGGCATCACCGATCGGAGCGAGTCGCTGTTGCGGACGGAGTTCCTGGCCCAGTCCGCCGCGACTCCGGGAACGGTCCGAGCGTGGCTCGAGGACTTCATCGGGTATGAACTCGCCGACACGTTGGTCAACTCGGCGCGTGTGGTCATCGAGGCACGACTGCGCCGGTCGGGCCAAGGCGCGGAAACTCCGCTCGTCACCCCGATGTCCGCCATGTCGAGCCCGGAGGGCTGAACCAGGGGTCTCGTCCTCCTACCCGGTGGTGCTCACCCGGTAGGCGTCGTTCAGGCGGAGACGGGCCGACGCGCCGGAGTCGGGGTCGACCACGACGCTGCCTTGCGGTCGAACTCCTGCAGCGCCTGCTCGAGCTCTTCGGCGGCACGGGCAATTCCGAACGACTCGGAATCGTTGACCTTGTCGGCCTCCGGATAGACGCGGGCCTTCTTTTGCTTTGCCATGGGACCAAACGGTACTGATCGTCACGGTTCAGAAGGTGGATGGCGGGCCGCTGGGCGCCCGGGTCGACTCGCTTCCTCGCACCGACGCCCCCGAGGCGTGTGTCCGAGGCGATCGAACGCCGATCCAGGCACAGTTCACGCAAGGTTCAGCGACCGGTAACGGCGGAGGTAACCGACGCCTGCGACCATACCTGCAGGCTGGGAGTACCCCCCACCAGCACTCCCGGCCATTCACGGGTAGATGCGCCGCCGTCGCCGGGTATCCATTGGCCCCGCGACGGCGGGCGCTCCCCAAGAGCGACCGGCCTACCAGCCACAACGCGTGCGGGCAGCGGCTCGATTCCGCCCCACAGTCCCCTCGAGGCGGCCGTCACCGGCAAAACATTCATCTCGTTGACATCCAGACGAAAGGAAGCGCGGCCACAATGGTGGGGTCAGAGGGGACAGGAACACGTGAAGCAGCCAGGCGCAGAACGGACCGGTCCGCCGGGTCGTTCCGCGCACCATGACGTCGATGCAGTCCTGGGGGTCGGACGGACGCGGGCCGACGCTGGTCCCGTCGCGCCTCTCGAACCTCCGCCTCGCGCCCTGCCGCATCTCGCCGTCGGGTGGTACCGCGATCCGTCCGGACCGAGCCAGCTCCGCCACTGGGACGGCCTGCGTTGGTCGGGGTCCCTGCCTGCTCCCGACGACGCTGACGACGGCACGGCGTCAGAAGTGGCCCCGAGCGCCCCGGTGACGAAGCGCCGGCGGGGGCGACGGACGGTGATCACGGTGGCCGAAGCCCTCGTGGCTGCCCTCGTCCTCGTGGCCGTGGTGGCCGTCGCCCGCAGCGGCTCGGGCCCGTCCCATCCGGTAGCGGTCTCCCAGGCCGCCGGCCGCTCCACCCGCACGTCGGTGGTGGTCGTGGCGCCGACGACGACCACGGTGCCGGCGGCACCGTCGATCGACACCCAGGTGACGGGATGGTGGATGTTCGTCGGTGGCCCGAAGACGGCGGCCCTCGCCACCGACCTCACCGACATCGCGCAGGCCGGAGGCGGGGCGGGCAGCCTGTCGGCGGCCTGCTCCGCCCTCAGCGCCGACACGGCGTCGGCGGCGGCCGTGGCCCCACCCCCTTCCCTGTCGCTCGTGCGGGAGTGGCAGCTCACCGTGTCCACCTCGGGACGGGCGGCAGCGGCGTGTGCCACGGGACGTACGAGAGCGTTGGCCGGTGACCTCGGACCTGCGGTCCTCACGATCAACGACCTGTCCGCTCAGGTTCGGCCCTATCTGCCCCACTAGGCGCGGGGGACACGGGCAGCGGCACCGCTCGCCGTCCCGGGTCCCCGGCTGCCGTCAGTCAAGCCGGGGGCGCCGGACGCCGATGTAATTGCTGTGGCGGAACTGAGCCTGCAGGCGGACGAAGAGGTGCTCATTCGGGCGTTGGCGGCCGACCCGCGCTCGGACTGGCTGCACGCCTACTCCTCGGGTGACCTCGTGCTCACCGACCGACGACTGATCCTCCGACCGTGGGCTCGGGCCACCGGTCCCGCCTTCACCTACTGGGAGGTGCCCATCGACACCCTCGAACGGGTCTCGTCGGTCCCCGTCCCGGTATGGCTGTTCGGACTCGTGCGCATCTGGCTGCATGGCGTGCGGCTGGTCACCGTCGACGGTGGTCGCAGAACGGTGATCGTGGGCCGCCGTCACGCCGCTGAGTGCGTCGCCGTACTCGACGCCATGCTGGCCGCCCGGCGTCGATCGGCCGGACGGGTCGGAGCCGCACCCTCCTCCTAGTCCGCATGCGGATCGCCGGCGAGGTCAGGAACCAGCCGCACCCAGCAGCACGTTGGGATTGAGTACGCCGTCGGGATCGAGGGCCTGCTTCAGTGATCGGTAGGCGGCCAGCTCGGCCGGTGACCGGGACAGGGACAGCCATCGCTTCTTCGCCGTGCCGATCCCGTGCTCGGCACTGATGCTCCCCCCGTATCCCGCCGCCATCCGCAGCACGACGTCGTCCACCCGTTCGTCGTCGGGGGACAACCCGGTCACGTTCACGTGGATGTTGCCGTCACCGACATGGCCGAAGAGCCAGGTGCGGGCGGTCGGGACCACCGCTCGGACTGCCGCCGGAACCGAGTCGACGAAGTCGGCCAGTGCGCCTTGGGGCAAGGTGACGTCCAACTTGTGCGGGGGTCCGAGGGTGTTGATCGCCTCGGTGTGGGCCTCGCGGTAGCGCCACAGTTCGGCGCGTCGGGCCGGCTCGGTGGCGACGGCCACGTCGAGCACCCCCTCGAGGCTGTCGGCCGCCTCGGCCGTGGCGTCCAGGGGATCGCTCCGGTCGGCCACCTCGATCAGCAGGTAGACGGGATGACGGTCGGCCAGGGGCGGGCCCAGCCCGGTCACCGCGCACACGAGCTCGATCCCCGGAGCCAGTACGAGCTCGCAGGCCTCGAGCGACGGCAGGGCGCGACGGAGCGTGACCGTGGCATCGACGGCGTCGCCGACGTCGGCGAAGGCGAGGAGGGCGACGGCGCGGAACGGCATCGGTGGAACCAGCCGCAGGCGGGCAGCGGTGATCACGGCCAGCGTTCCCTCGCTGCCGCACACAAGGCCGGGCCAGTGGTAGCCGGTGTTGTCCTTCACCAAGCCACTCAGATGGGAGAGCACCGCACCGGTGCCCAGCACCGCCTCCATTCCCAGCAGTTGGGCGCTCGTGTCGCCGTAGCGAAGGACCCGGAGCCCTCCGGCGTTGGTGGCGACCGTGCCGCCCACGGTGGCCGAGCCGCGACTGGCGATATCCACGCCGTAGGCCCAGCCAGCCACCGTCGCTGCCTCCTGGAGGGTGGCCAAAGTCACGCCCGCCCCGGCCGTGACTTGGGCGGCCCGACCGTCGACCGGCCCGAGGTCGTCCAGGCGACCGAGGCTGAGCACGACCTCGCCCCGGAGAGGTACGCCTCCGCCGACCAGTCCGGTGTTCCCGCCCTGGGGGACGAGGGCCAGGTCCAGCTCCCGGCAGGCCACGACCACGCCCGCCACCTCCTCGGTCGTCCCGGGCCGCACCACCAGGGAGGAGTGACCCCGGAACCGGCCGGTCCAGTCGGTCGTGAACGAGGCGATGACCTCAGGGTCGTCCATGGCGTGTGGGCCCACGATCTCCCGGAGGCGGTCGACGACTCGTGCGGGCAGGGCCATGGTCCACTCTGCCCCAACCCCTCGGTCGAGGAAAGGCCCACCGGTACCGGCGGCGTCGTCCGGCCGCCGTCTGTCGCTGCGCCCGGGATGCCGGCCTACTCGAAGCCGAAGAACCTCATGGTGGCGTCGATGACCTCGAAGTTCGACGGGGTGGCGAAGTGGTCCACTCCGTGGGCGGTGTGGAGCGTCGCCGACGGCAGCGCCGCCACCAGGCGGTCGGCCGACGGGATGAAGTCGCGGTCCCCGAGGACCACCAGCACCGGACAGGTGACGGCGGCGAGCTCCTCGTCCGTGATGGGGTCCCGGGCCCGACGGAGGAACGCCGCCAGTGCCTTCGGGTCGTTCCCGGTGGTGCGGGCCAGCCGGAAGAACAGGCGGGCCTGGATGTCCTCGGGCTCGGTGTCGCCGTCGAGGGCCTCGGCAATGGTCGAGGCGTCGCGTTCGGCAAAGACGTTGTCGCCGACGCCGAGGAGGGCCAACCGGTCGAAGTGTTCCGGGTGGGCGATGGCGATGCGCAGCAGGATCTCGGCACCGGCCGAGAACCCGACCGCTCCGGTCGGGACCGGGAGCACGGCGGCCACGTCCTCTTCGACGGTGGCGTAGGACGCGGGGTCGACCGGTCGGGGCGAGCTGCCGTGTCCGGGCAGGTCGATGTCGACAGCGGTGCAGTCGAAGTCGCCCAGGATGTCCACCCAGCCGTTCTGGGCCCAGGTGTGGTCGAACGACGAGGCGAATCCGTGCAGGAGGACCAGTGAGGTGGGCGGGTGGGCCATTTCGGTCCAAACGTAGTGGAACCGACTCGTCGGAGTTCGCCTAGGGAAGAGGCCGTGACGTCACGGCCTCTTCGCCACGCGTGCTCTCGAGGGGTCGACCCGCGCCGCCCGAGCCGAAGCGTTCGGGGGACCACCGCTCGAGCATCCGAGGGAGCACGCCGTCCCGACCCGTCGTGCCATGGTCGCCGTCGAGGATCGTTCCGGCCAGGGCCCTGGCGCTGAAGGGACCGAGCAGAAGGCCCTCGGCCCCGTGCCCGGTCGCCACATAGGCGTTGGCCCAGCCCGGCAGCGGGCCGACCACCGGCTCGCCGTCGACGCTGGCCGGGCGCAACCCCACCCGGACCTCCACCAGTGTGGCCTCGGCCAGTCCCGGAGCGGTGCGCAGGCACTCACGCAGGAGCTGGTGGAGGCCGTCGGCCGTCGGGCGGTGGTCGAAGCCGGCCCCGCCCTCCATGGTCCCACCGCAGGCCACACGCCCGTCGGGCCACGGGACGAGGTAGTAGCCGAGCACCGGCTGCACGATGGGCCAGTGCGCGCTGTCGGTGTCCGGGAGGGCGAGATGGACGATCTGTCCCTTCAGCGGCACCACCGGGAGCGTCACGCCGAGCGCATCGGCCACGCCCGGCGACCACGCCCCACCGCAGATGGCCACGGCCCCTGAGGCCAGCGGTCCCTCGGAGGTGACCACCCCGTCCACCTTCCCCCCTGACCGGTCGAGGGTGAGGGACGTCACCGCGGCGTCGATCACCCGCAGCCCCCGCTCGGTGGCCGCCCGGCGGAGGGCGGCATTGAGGGACCGTCCATCCACCCGCCGCCCGGCCGGATTGAAGAGGGCCCGGCGGACGGGTGCGAGGGCGGGGAACCACCGTTGCGCCTCCACCGGGTCGATCTCTTCCACGCGGCCGGGCGAGCGCTCGGCGACCAGCACCGCGGCCCGCTCCATGAATTCGTCGTCACCGGGCCGCTCGGCCACGAGCAGCGAGCCGGTCACGGCGAAGCCGGACTCCTCGGCCCCGTCGGCGGCCAGCCGCTCGATGAGCTCGGGATAGTGCTGGGCTGAGGCCATCCCGAAGGCGAAGGTGTCGGGATCGGGATCCTGGTGGGTCTCGGGCGAGAGGATCCCGGCCCCGGCATCGGTGGCCCGCCCCGGATCGTGGCGGTCGACGAGGACGGTGTCCGCACCGGCGGCGACGAGCTCGTAGGCGAGGGCGCTCCCGACCAGCCCCCCACCGACCACCACGACGTCAGCGGCCTCGACGGATCGAGTCACCGGGCTAGCGCCGGGACGGTCGGGTCCCGCCGTGGCGGTCGAGGTGTGGTCGCCTCAACCGGGCGGGGCGAAGAACTCGAGGGCGATGTTGTCGGGATCGCGGAACGACAGCCCCGAGCCGTAGGGGGCGTCGACGATCCCGCCGTGGTCGATGGCCAGCTCCTCCAGCCGGCCCTGCCACGCCACCAACTCGTCGCGGCCGGCACAGGCGAAGGCCAGGTGGTCGAGTCCGAGCCGGCGCTCGTTGAACGCCTCGGTGTCGGCCGGGTCGGGGAACTGGTGGAGGCCGACCAGGGTCTGGCCGCCGAGCGACCACACCACATGGCGGAACGGTCCGGTGTCCTCGTCGAGCACCGGCGCGGCGTCGAACAGCTGCGTGTACCAGGGCACGCTGGCCTCGAGGTCGCGGACGGTGAGGGCGACGTGGGTGATGGTGGGGAACTCGGGCATCGGGTCTCCTTTGGTCACCGACCAGTATGGCGACCCCGGGTCGACGGCGCTCGGCCGGGCGGTGCTGGGCCCTCACCGGGGCGGACGATCCGTTAGGGTCGGCCCGCCGTGCGCATCTTGTTGGTATCCGATCTTCACTACGCCCTCCCCCAACTGGACTGGGTGGTTGCCGCCAGTGCCTCCTACGACCTCGTCGTGGTGGCCGGCGACACCCTCAACATCCGCTCGGCGGTCCCCCTCGAAGCCCAGAGCGAGGTGGCCCTGCGGTATCTGTCGAGGCTGCAGGCCGAGACCGCGCTGGTGGTGGCGTCGGGCAACCACGACCTCACCGGGCCCGACGGCGCCGGTGAGCAGTCCGCCCTGTGGCTGGGCGAGGCCCGCCGCGCCGGGGTCCGGACCGACGGTTCGTCGCTGCGCACCGGGGACGCCCTCGTCACCGTCTGTCCCTGGTGGGACGGGCCCGTAGGCCGCGCCGCGGTGGCCGAACAGCTGGCTGCCGATGCCGGGGACCGTCCGCGCTGGTGGGCCTGGGTCTACCACTGGCCGCCCCTCGGCTCACCCACCTGTTGGACGGGGAAGCGCGACTACGGCGACGTCGATCTGCGGGGGTGGATCGGTGAGCACGGACCCGACCTGGTGCTGGCCGGCCACGTCCACGAGTCGCCGTTCCGACCCGACGGCGCATGGGCGGACCGCATCGGTCCCACCTGGGTCTTCAACCCGGGCAACCAGATCGGCCCGGTCCCGACCCACGTCGAGATCGACCTCGAGGCCGGGTGGGCCCGGTGGTCCTCACTGCTCGGCGTGGAGCAGATCGACCTGGCCGCCGAGCAGGCCCCGGCCCGCACCCTCTTCTGAGGCCCTCCGGCCCGACCCCCGAGGCGGGACGGCTACCCCTTCTTGTCGACCTTCTTCAGCGAGCCGTAGCCCTTCTGCATGGCTGACATGATGATGGCCTCGAAGTCCTTGTCGGTGAGGACGTGGGGGGTGCCCATGGACGACGACCGCCAGTACAGCTCGGCCAGCCACTCGAGGAGCTCGAGGCGTTCGATGGCCTCGCTCATCTTGTTCCCGTAGGCGATGGATCCGTGGTTGCGCATCATGGCGGCGTTGCGGCCCTGCAGCGCCTCGATGACGTTGTCGGCCAGCTCCTGGGAGCCGAACGTGGCGTACGGCGCGGTGCGGGGTGCGCCGCCGAGGCCGAGGCAGCTGTAGTGCAGAGGGGGCAGCTCGTCGTGGGTGCACGACAGGGCGGTCGACGCCATGGCGTGGGCGTGGGTGACGGCCAGGGCGTTGGTGGCCTTGTAGATACCGGTGTGGAGCGGGACCTCAGAGGTGGCGGCGAGGTCGCCGTCCACGTGCTCCCCGTCGAGGGTGATCACCGCCACCATCTCCGCGGTGACGTCCCCGAGGTCCGAGCCGGTCGGGGTCACGGCGACCAGGTCGTCCTTCCGAGCGGAGATGTTGCCGGCCGTCCCGATGACCAGCCCGGTCTTGGCCAGGTGGCGGCTGGCGCTGGCCACGGCCTCTCGTTCGTCGGCCAGTAGGAGATCGCTCATTGGTGGTTCCTCTCTGAGGTGGTAACTCTTGCTCTCAGGATGATGGCACGGTTGGACCACCCAGTGAGAATGGGGTTTCCACCTAGGAGCGTGGGCGCCGCTTCTCGGGGTCGTAGATGGCGAGGGGGGCGACCGTCGCCCGGGCCCAACCGTCTTCGAGGGCCACGTCGACCGATTCGCCGTCGGTGGCCACGGCCGTCTCGAGGACGGCCAGGGCGATGGGCCCGAAGGCCGGGCTGGTCGCCGGACTGGTGAGGGTCCCGACCGGTCGGCCGTCCTTTCGCACCTCGACCCCGTAGTCGGGGAGCTCGTCCCCTTCGATGCGGAGGGTCTTGAGGCGCCGGGGCGGCGCCGCGGCCACCGCCTCGAGGGCCGTGCTCCCGTGGAACGCCACTTTTCCGAGGGCCACCATCTTGTCGAGGGAGAGGTCGTAAGGGGTCCGCTCGTGGGCCACGTAGTCGTAGTCGAGCACGATGAGCCCGGCCTCCACCCGGAAGCATTCGAGGATCCCGACCCCGAAGGGGGTGGCCTGCATCTCGGAGACGACCACCTCCCACAGATCGGCGGCGTGCTCGGGCCGGCAGAACAGCTCGTAGCCGAGCTCGCCGCCGTAGCCGGTCCGGGACACCACACAAGGGACGCCGCCCACCCGGGTCTCCTCGGGGAGGAAGCGGAAGTAGCGGAGGTCGGCGAGGTCGGCGTCGCACAGGGGCGAGAGGGCCTCCCGGGAGCGCGGGCCCTGCAGCCCGAGGTGGGGCATGTTCTGGGTCACGGACTCGATGGCGACGTCGAGGCCCTCGGTGACCTCGGCGAAGTGCTCGGCGTGGCCGGCACTGTTGGTCATGACCCAGACCCGGTCGTCCAGCCGGTAGACGGTCCCGTCGTCGACCACCAGGCCGTCGGCGTCGCAGAAGGCGCCGTAGCGGACCTGGCCCACCTCCATGCCGAGGATGTTGTTGGTGTGGAGCCGCTGGGCGGCAGCCAGGGCGTCGGGGCCGCGGAACTCCCACTTGTTCAGGGGGGAGACGTCCCACACCCCGAGGTCGTGGCGGACCCCGCGGTACTCGGCGTCGAGGTCGCCGAACCCCTCGGTCCACAGCCAGCCGCCTTCTTCCATGAAGGTGGCCCCGAGGGCCTCGGCCGACTCATAGAACGGGCTGCGTACGGGCTCGGTGTCCACGTCCGCACCCTAGTGTCGTCCACCCGTCCCCACCGGGCCGATCCCCCGGTCCGCCGTGGGATACCGTGCCACCCGGGAGGTGGATGCCGATGACCGAACACGGCAGCAAGGTCGACCGCAGTGAGGAGTGGGCCGCCATCAAGGCCCGGCACCTGCGACCCCTCGGGGAGCGCCCGGCCTCGGCGGCCCGGGGCCTCCACCACTTCGCCCTGTTGAGCAGCGATGTCGAAGCCACCATCGCCTTCTACCAGGACCTCTTGGAGTTCCCCCTGGTCGAGCTGTTCGAGAACCGGGACTACCGGGGATCGACCCACTTCTTCTTCGACGTGGGCCACGGCAACTACCTGGCGTACTTCGACTTCCCCGGCCTCGACCTCGGCCCCTACCAGGAGGTCCTCGGCGGCCTCCACCACATCGCCATCTCGGTCTCCCCCGAGCAGTGGGAGCGGCTGGTGGCCAAGGTGCAGGCGGCCGGGATCGAGACGCACATCGTGGGCGGCACCTCGGTCTACTTCCCCGGACCCGACGGCGAGCGCCTCGAACTGCTCTCCTACCCCCTCAACGACATGTACGGGACCATCGTCGGCTGACGGCATGGGCGATGGCCCGGTCCGGGTTTCCTACACTGGCCCCATCCACCCGGAGGAATACCTCCACGACGACGGGAGCGGCGATGGCTAACGAATGGGGTCCCCTCGGGCTGTTGGCCGGTGAGTGGGAGAGCGACGCCGGTGGTCTCGACCGCGCCTACTCCCACGCCCAGGGCCAGGTGCTCGGTACCCCCTTCCGCGAGAAGTGCTCCATGAAGCCCTTCGGTCCCGTCGACAACGGGAACCAGCACCTCTTCGGCCTCGACTACAAGAGCGCCATGTGGCGCAACGACGAGGAGAACCCCTTCCACACCGAGGTCGGCTACTGGCTGTGGGACGGCGCCACCGGCGAGATCATGAAGGGGTTCGTCGTCCCCCGCGGGATCACCACCCTGGCCGGTGGCACGACGTCGGCCGACGCCACCGAGTTCACCCTCCGGGCCGATCGGGGCCACAAGCTCTACTCCATCGGGGAGAACAAGTATCTGGCCAGTCACGCCAGCACGCTCAGCTACGAGGTCACCATCACCATCGGCACCGACTCGTGGTCCTACGACGAGTCCACCGTGTTGAAGATGGACGAGCTCGGCGAGCCCTTGTCCCACACCGACCACAACACCCTCCGCCGCGTGGGCTGAGCGCCGGGGCTCAGCGCGGCGGTGCGATGAACCCCGGCCCGGCTGCCTCATCGAGCAGGGCCGCCACCCGCAGCAGGCGCCGGTCGCCGAGGAAGGGTCCGATGACCTGGACCCCGACGGGCAGGCCGGCCGGTGTCGTCCCGACGGGCAGGGTCACCACGGGCACCAGCACCGATCCGACCGCGCCGCACCAGGCCATGGCCACCAGGTGGGAGACGGGGGTCCCGTCCACGTCGAGGAACCGCTCCATGAGGGGGCGCTCCACGTCGTGGGGGAAGGCGGCGGTCGGCATGACCGGGGCCAGCACCACGTCGTGGTGCTCGAAACAGGCCGCCCAGGCCGCCCGCTGGTGCTGGCGGCGGCCGTTGGCCCGAGCCCAGGTCCGGTAGCGGCCGGCGAGAGCCCGGCCGGCCACCAGCATCGGGTCGTCGCCGGGGACGGCGTCCAACTCGGCGAACGAGGCAAAGGCGTCGTCGGGCAGGCCCATCCCGATGATGGGGAGGACCAGCTCCTGCCACGAGTGGAGCCCCTCGGCCAGGGGAACGGGCAGGGGGACCGCCTCGACCTCGGCCCCGGCCTCGGACAGCCGAGTGGCGAACCCGTCGAGCAGGCTCCGCAGGTCGGCGGCGAGGGGCACCACGTCGGACCCCTCGTCAAAGACGGTGGCCACCCGAAGCGAACCGACGCCCCCTAAGGGCGGTCCCTCCTCGAGGGCCAGCCTCCACCCCGGGGCGTCCTCGGGCAAGGGGCCGGCCACCACGTCGAGGGCCAGCTCGAGGTCGTCGAGACTGCGGGCGAGGGGGCCGTTGCAGTTCACGTCGGCCTCCACGAGGGTCCCCGGGGGACCGGGGATGTGACCCCGGCTGGGCACTACCCCCCACGAAGGCTTCAGGCCGTAGACCCCGTTGAAGTGGGCCGGGTTGCGGATGGATCCACCGATGTCGCTCCCGAGCTCGAGCGGCGTGAGCCCCGCGGCGACGGCCGCGGCCGCGCCCCCCGACGAGCCGCCGGCGGTGCGGGAGGTGTCCCACGGGTTGTTGGTCACCCCGTAGACCTCGTTGTAGGTCTGGAAGTCGCCGGCGTAGAGGGGGGTGTTGGTCTTGCCGAAGACGACCGCCCCCGCAGCGCGCAGCCGGGCCACGGCCAGGGCATCGGTCGTCGGTACGTACGAGGCGAGCTCGGGGGCACCCGACGTGGTCACGAGGCCCTCGGTCTCCCAGACGTCCTTCACCGTCATGGGCAGGCCGTGGAGGGGACCGGTCGGCCCACCCCGAGCCGTGCGGGCGTCAGCAGCGTCGGCGGTCTCCCGGGCCCGGTCGAGGTCGAGGGCCACCACCGCGTTCAGGTCACCGTCGATCCGTTCGATCCGATCGATCAGGTGGTCGAGCACCTCCCGGCTCGAGACGGCCCGGTCGGCGAGGGCAGTGAGTAGGTCGGTGGCCGTGGCGGTGTCGAGGTCCACGGATGCGAACCTACCTCCCGGACCCGCCCGCTGCCGATGCCGCACTCATCCGGGCTGGCCCTCGGCGAAGTACAGCTCTTTCAGCTCCCGCTTCAGGATCTTGCCGGACGGGTTGCGGGGAAGGCGCTCGTCGGTGAAGGCGATGCGGCTCGGGATCTTGAAGGCCGCCAGTCGGCCGGCCAGGAAGGCCTGCAGCTCCTCGGCGGTGAATTCGGCGCCGTCCTTGCGTTGGATCACACAGGCCACCTCCTCGCCCAGGCGCTCGTTCGGCACTCCGAACACGGCCGCCTCGTAGATGCCGGGGAACTCGTAGATGGCACTCTCCACTTCGGCGCAGTAGACGTTCTCGCCTGCCCGCAGCACCATGTCCTTCGCCCGGTCCTCGATGTAGAGGAACCCCTCCTCGTCGATGCGCCCGAGATCTCCAGAGGCCAGCCATCCGTCCACGATGGCCTCGGCCGTCGCCTCGGGCTTGCCCCAGTAGCCCCGGATGACGTTGGGACCCTTCATCCAGATCTGGCCCCGCTCGCCGACCGGAACGGCGTGGCCCGCCTCGTCTCTGATCTCGACATCCATGATGGTGGTCCGGGCCCGCCCGGTGGAGGTCGGGTGGGTCACATAGTCGTCGCCGTTGTTGCCGGGGCCGAAGGCGTTGGTCTCGGTCATGCCGTAGCCGATGTTGGGTCGACCCCGTCGGAACCCCTTCTCCACGCGGTCGACCAGGGTGGTGGGGGCCGGCGCGCCACCACCTCCCACCGTGGCCAGCGACGAGGTGTCGTAGTCGGCGAAGTGCGGGCTCTCCAGCATGTCCCAGCTCTGGGTGGGCACCCCGACGAAGGCCGTCACCCGTTCGGACTCGATGAGGGCCAGCGCGGCCTCGGGGTCCCAGCGGTACATCATGACCAGCTTGAACTTCATGCCGAAGCACGAGAGCATCACCGGGACGCACCCGGTGACGTGGAACAGGGGCACGATCAGGATGAAGCACGGTGCGAACCCACCCCCGCCGAGGGGATCGGTCCCTTTGCGCGCCGCCTGGATGCCGGCGCTGGCCCAGAAGGCCATCAACGCCTGGGTCACGGCCCGGTGGGTCGAGACCGCCCCCTTGGGGAAGCCCGTCGTGCCCGAGGTGTAGAGGATGGTGGCGTCGTCGTCGGGGTCGACCTCGACGACGGGCATGGGGTCGCCCAACCTGACGACGTCGTCGTAGTGCCGGACGCCTTCGGCCGGCGGTGCCGACCGGTCGCCCCGCACGACGAGGATGGGCACGTTCCGGGACCGGGCCGGACCGTGGGCCCGCTCGGCCCGTTCCGTATCGGTGATGAGCAGGGAGACCGCCGCGTCGCCCACCGCGTACTCGAGCTCGCTCTCGGTCCACCACGCGTTGAACGAGACCGACACCGCCCCGATGGAGAGCACGGCGGCGAACGAGACGATCCACTCGGGCAGGTTGCGCATGGCGATGCCCACCCGGTCACCCTTGGCGATGCCGTAGGTGTGTACGAGGGCGTGGGCCAGGGCATCGACGTGCCTCATGGTCTCATCGAAGGTCCACCGCTCGTCCTCGTAGACGAGGAATTCCGACTCGACCCCCCGGGCGCCGGCGAAGAGCTGGCCGAGAGTGGCGGGCGCGTTCTTGAACAGGCGGTACTCCCTGCCCCCGACCGTGCCCTCGATCACCTCGAAGATCTGCCCGGGGCCGGTGACCTCCGCGTAGGCCTCCTCGTACTCGACCGACATCGCACCCTCCCCACTCGCACTGCTTCCCGGTCGACCCCTCGGAGGGCCACGGCACCCTCTGGCCGTCGTGACCGCCGATCTTAGGCCGGTCGGAACGGCCGACTCCGGCTCAGGTCGGGGCCCACCCACACCGACTTCAGGTTGCAGAACTCCCGGATGCCGTGGGCGGTGAGCTCCCTCCCGTAGCCGGACGTCTTCACGCCACCGAAGGGGAGCTCGGGGAACGAGGTCACGTTGCCGTTGATGAAGACCATGCCGGCGTCCAACTCGGTGATCAGGCGCTCCCGCTCGTCCTCGTCCTCGGTCCAGGCGTTGGCCCCGAGGCCGAACTCGGTGACGTTGGCCAGCTCGACGGCCTCGTCCAGGTTGGCCACCCGGTACAGCGTGGCCACGGGGGCGAAGGCCTCCTCGGTGTGGATCCGCATCTCGGGGGTGATGTCGGTGAGGACGGTCGGGGGATAGAACCACCCGGGGCCGTCGGGGACCACGCCTCCGCACAGGACCCGGGCCCCGTGGGCCACGGCGTCGGCCACCAGCTCGACGATGTCGGCCCGCTGCTGCTCGGTGGCGAGGGGTCCGATGTCGGTCTTCTCGTCCATGGGGTCGCCCACCACCCGGGAGGACATCTCGGCCACGAACAGCGCCTCCCACTCGTCGGCCACGTCCTCGTGCACGATGAACCGCTTGGCCGCGATGCAGGACTGGCCGTTGTTGAGGCACCGGGCCGTCGTCGCCACCGTGGCCGCCCGGGCCAGGTCCGCCGAGGGCATGACCACGAAGGGATCGCTCCCGCCCAGCTCCAGGACCGACTTTTTGACCACGTCGCCGGCCACGGCGGCCACCGAGGAGCCGGCGGGCCCCGACCCGGTGAGGGTCACGGCCACGACCCGGTCGTCCCGCAGGACGGCCTCGACCTTCGACGAGCCGATGAGGAGCGTCTGGAACGCCCCGTCGGGGAAGCCGGCCCGGGTGAACAGCTCCCCGAGGAAGAGGGCGGTCTGGGGCACGTTGGAGGCGTGCTTGAGCAACCCGACGTTGCCGGCCATGAGGGCGGGGGCGGCGAAGCGCATGACCTGCCAGAGGGGGAAGTTCCAGGGCATGACGGCCAGCACCGGGCCGAGGGGCTGGTAGCGGGCGTAGGCCGTACTGGCCCCGACCGCCTCGGCGTCGGCCGGCTCGGTGGCCAAGAAGGCCTCCGCGTGCTCGGCGAAGTACCGGCAGGCCTTGGCGCACTTCTGCACCTCCTGACGGGCGGCGACCAGGGTCTTTCCCATCTCGGTGGTCAACATGGTGGCGATCTCGTCGACTTCGGCGTCGAGGAGCTCACCGGCCTGTCGCATCCAGGCCGCCCGCTCGGCGAAGGTGGTGCGCCGATAGTCGGAGAAGGCGCTCGGCCGCCCGGGCCAGCGTCGCCTCCACCTCGGCGTCGGTCTGCTCGGTAAAGGTCGTGACGGTCCGGCCGTCGGCCGGGTTGATGGTGGCGATCGCCATGGTGCACCTCGCTTGTCGACTGCCTCACCTTCTACCCGATTCGACCGGAGGGCAACAACGCGGCCCACGGCGGTGTCTCCCGTCTCGGCTCGGGCCCGGGCACCGTAGTCTCAGGGATCGTCGACACCCTCGAGCCGAACGGATGACCATGAGCGACGAACTCAGTGCCCTGGAGACCTCGGTGGCACGGCTGCAACGGATCGCCGGTGGCCTCGGGGCCGACCAGGTCCGCCGGTCTGCCTACCCGAGTGAGTGGACGGTGGCCGATGTGCTGTCCCACATCGGCTCGGGTGGGGTGATCATGCGACGCGGCCTGGAGGACACCCTGGCCGGGCGCCAGCCCGACGGGTCGTTCAACCAGGGGGTGTGGGACGAGTGGAACGCCAAGGCGCCCGAGGACCAGGCGGCCGAGGCCCTGGAGGCCGACGCCGCACTGGTGGCTGCGCTCGACGCCGTCACCGACGAGCAACGCCGTGACTTCTCCTTCTCCATGGGGCCGATGACGCTCGACTTCGACCGCTTCGTCGCCCTGCGGCTCAGCGAGCACGTGGTCCACACCTGGGATGTGGAGGTGACGTTCGATCCGGCCGCCGTGCTCGCCCCCGAGACGACGCCGGTCATCATCGACGGGGTGCACGTCATCGCCGGGTTCGCCGGTCGCCCGACCGGCAGTGCCGCCACCGTCACGGTGGCGACCACCGGACCCGAACGTGACCTCGCCGTGGTCCTCACTCCCGACTCGGTGGCCTTGCAGCCGGCCGAGGCCGGGTCGGACCCGGACCTCGCCCTGCCCACCGAGGCGTTCATCCGTCTCGTCTACGGCCGTCTCGACCCCGACCACACACCCGACGGGATCGAAGGTCCGACTCTCGACCAGCTGCGCCAGGTCTTCCCCGGCTTCTGAGCCCGCCGGTCGACGGCTGGCGGCGCCGGCCGGCTGCCTCCCGCCTACAGTCGGGCACGACACCCGAGCACCGGACAGGAGCACGACAGCATGAACAGCATCGACGTTCTGGTGGACGCCTTCGAGCGGGTGAGGGACTCGGTCCACCCGGCGACCAACGGGCTCAGCGTGGCCGAGCTGACCTATCGCCCGAGCGACGAGTCCAACTCCATCGCCTGGCTGATCTGGCACCTCACCCGCATCCAGGACGACCACATCGCCGGCGTGGACGACGGGCGCCAGCTGTGGATCGCCGATGGTTGGGCCGAACGGTTCGCCCTGCCCCTCCCGGTCGACGACACCGGCTACGGCCATGACGCCGATGCCGTGGGACTGGTGACGGCCGAGGCCCGGTTGCTGCTCGACTACTTCGAGGCCGTCCACCAGCGCACCCTCGGCTTTGTGGGGACGCTGTCCGAGGACGACCTCGACCGGGTGGTGGACGAGCGGTGGGATCCGCCGGTGACCCTCCAGGTCCGCCTGGTGAGCGTGATCGCCGACGACCTCCAGCACGCCGGCCAGGCCGCCTACGTCCGGGGCATCCTGCCCGACTCGCTGCGTCCCTGAACCCCGCGTGCCCGGCGGTGGGCTCAGGTGGGCCCCATGCCGATCCAGATGGTGTCGACGGCCCGCTCGGCCCAGCCGACCTCGCTGCGCTGGCCGGCCACCCGCCGGGTGAAGACCGAGCCCGTCACCATCTGCAGGGCCAGGTCGATGTCGGCGTCGGCACGGAGCTCGCCGAGCTCCTGGGCCCGCACGAGCAGTGTCCGCACGTACTCCATCCGGGGCACCACGACCCGCTGACGGTGGAGGTCGAGGGCGGAGGGGTCCTCCCGCATCCCGATGAGGGTGCCCACCACCTCGAGGCAGCCCTCGGCGAAGCGCTGGTCGAACTGGGTGAGGTAGGCGGCGAGGTCCGACCGCGGGTCGTCCGAGACGGCTGTCGACAGGTGCAGGGTGCTGTTGGCGGCGATGGCCGCGGTGATCAGGTCGGCCTTGTCCCGGTAGCGGCGGTAGATGGTGGCCCGGGCCACACCGGCCTCGGAGGCCACGCTGTCCATGCTCACGTTGGCGTACCCGTGCTGCTCCAACTGACGGCGGGCGGCGGCCGTGATGGCCGAGCTGACCCGCTCGTCCCTCGGCCGGCCCCGCCGGGCCGGGGCCTCGTCGGTGTCCGGGGCGGTGACGAACCGTGTGGTCATGCCGGCGCGACCTCGACCGCCGGGTCGCCGGTCGGGGCGTTGGGCGGCGGGCCGGTGGGCGCCACACTCGGGACGAAGTCGCGCTGGCGGACCAAGAGGAAGGCGCCGATGGAGCCGACCAGGGCGATGATCGCACCGATGAGCATGATGGTGTTCAAGGTGTGGGAGAAGCCGGCGTGGTAGGCGTCGAGCAGGGTGGCCCGGGCCGCCGATGACGGGATGGCGTTGGCGGTCTGGTGGACCGCACCCCCGAGGATGGCGGCCTGTAGGGCCGCACCTCCGTGGGAGAGCACCTCCTGGCCGGCCGACGTGGCCCGCAGGGCGGTCAGGGTGTGGCTCTGGAGCTGGGACTGGAACACCGAGCCCAGTCCGGCGATGCCGGTGGCGATTCCGACCTGGCGGAAGGTGCTGTTGGCTCCCGAGGCCATTCCGCTGCGCTGCGGTGGCACCACCGAGATGGCCGACGACGCCAGCACCGGGTTGACCGTACCGATGCCGATCCCGGCCACGATGAAGCCGGGAAGCAGCACCGTCCAGCCCGAGTCGGCCTTGGTGGTGGCCATGAGGGCACAGCCCACGGCGATCAGGAGGAGGCCCGAGCCGAGCAGATACCTCGAGTGGATCCGCACCGTGAGCTTGCCGGCGATGGGGGCCACGATGAAGGCCAGCACGGTGAGGGGGAGGAACCGGACCCCGGCGGCCAACGGGGCGTAGCCGAGGTCGTCCTGGATGTAGAGGGTCAGGTACAAGAACAGGGCGAAGATCGATGCCGAGAGCGTGAACGCGGTGAGGGAGACGCCGCACATGGCCGGTCGCTTGAACAAGGTGAGGTCGAGCATGGGCTCCTTGCCGCGCCACTCGGCCACGAGGAACACGGCCAGCAGGACGACGGCCCCGGCCAGCATGCTCACGATGAGGGTGCTGGACCAACCGTCGTCGTTCCCGCGGATGAGGGCGAAGACCAACAAGAACAGGGCGCTGGAGAACGAGACGAACCCGACCCAGTCGATGCGCTTGTGGTTGGGGTCCTTCGACTCCTGGATCTTGGCCAGGGTCACCACGATGGCCAGCACGCCGATGGGCACGTTGACGAAGAAGATCCAACGCCATCCGATGGCACTGGTGATGGCCCCACCGACCAGGGGTCCGACGGCGACCGCTCCGCCCAGGACGGCCCCGTAGATGCCGAAGGCCGTGCCCCGTTCCCGGCCGGTGAACGCCGCGGCGATCAGGGCCAGCGAGGTGGCGAACATGATGGCCCCACCGACACCTTGGGCGGCCCGGGAGAGGTTGAGCATGAGGGAGGAGGTGGACAGCCCGCAGACCAGCGAGGCCGCCGAGAACACGCCGAGGCCGACGGCGAAGACCTCGCGTCGGCCGAACATGTCACCGACCACCCCTGCGGTGAGCAGGAAGGCGGCCAGGGTGAGGGAGTAGGCGTCGACCACCCACTGGATGTCGCTGAACGATGAGTGCAGGGACTGCTGGATGTCGGGGAGCGCCACGTTCACGACGGTGATGTCGAGGAGCAGCATGAACGTCGCCGTGCACACGGCGATCAAGGTCCACCATTTGCGGTCGAGTGCGGGCATGGGGCGGCTCCTGTGGGGTAGGTCCGTGCTCCCGCTGGGCGCCTGCCTCAGCGATTGCGATTCAATACGTCTCGTATTGAATCAGATCGGATGACCGATGGCAACGGTCGTAGCGGGGAGGGGCCGACCGCCCGGTGGGTGGCCGCCCGGCCCGCCCGGTCAGCTCGAGCGTGGCCGGGTCGACGCCGGTGCTCCCGGCCTCACTGCTGGCGTAGACGGCCAGGGCGAAGCGAAGCACCGACACCGCCTCGGCGGCGCTCCACATCATCGGGCCCTCGCCGGTGTGCAGCCAGCGCAGCCAGTGGCGACCCGAGTCACGGAAGCTGCTGGCCCAGTCGTCGTCGAGGGCGTGGTACGACCGCATCTCCCCGTCGGCGTACACCTCGAGGCTGGGCTCTTGGATACCCCGTCCCGTGCACCGGTTGACCCGGGCGTAGCCCTTCCGGCCGGTGACCTCCCAGCGCTCGTCGTTGGTGTAGTAGTCCGAGCGCAGGTACATGTCGGGGGCGAGCGTGATGTCCCACACACCCCGCACGCCGTTCTCGTGCTCCCAGACGATGGTGGTCGGGGCGTCGATCTCGAGGCCCTCCATGACCTCGGTGCCCCCGACCCAGGCCCGCACCTCCCGGATGGGGCCGAACAGCCACAGGGCGGTGGCCAGCTTGTGCCAGCCGTCGTCGAAGACGAGGATCCCGCGTCCCACCTTCATCTGCTTGAACTGCCACTCGTAGCTGCTGCCCGGCACCTCCCACCCGCCGAGCCCGCTGGCCACCATCTTCATCGTGTAGCCGCTCACCGGACCGATGGCGCCGGAGTCGACCGTCTCTTTCAGCCGGACCAGCGGCTCGTAGAAGATGTAGTTCTCCATGACCCGGAACTGGCGGTCGTAGGTCGTGGCCGCGTCGAGCATCAGCTGGGCGCTGGCCAGGTCGTTGCACATGGGCTTTTGCAGATTGACGTGCCAGCCGTGCGAGAACAGTTCGATGACCCCTTCGACATGGAGGGGGATGGGCAGCAGCGCCTCGACGGCGTCGACCTCGAGCCCGCTGGCCGCCAGCTCGGCCACGGTGGCGAAGGTCTGGGCGTCAGGCCAGTCGGCCTGACGCTGGGTCCGGCGTTCCTCGCTCGGGTCGACCAGGGCCACCACCTCGACGTCGGGATTGTCCACATAGGCCCGCATGTTGAGGTCGTAGATGCGCCCGAGGCCCACGAAGGCGGCCCGTACCGGGCGGTCATAGGGAACAAAGGCCATGGCGGGGCGTCTCCTCAACTCATTCGGTGTCAGTCGTCGTGCGACCCACCTGAACGGGGCGAGCGTCCGGGGCCGTCGACGGAACACTACGTGACCGGACGACCATGCCGGTTGTCCTTGCTCCCGTCCTCGGTGGACCCAGTTCGGTCGGAGGAGGTACTGAGACCGTCCAGTTCGGGTGTCGGAACCCTTCATCGGCCACGATGAGGATCTCCCGCCGGGCCCGCTGCCTCATGGGAAGGCCGTATCCCGCCAAGGCGGAGGGCCTGCGGATGGAAACAAGCGGGAGGGAACGGGCCCACGGGGGAGTGCTCGAGGCGGTCTCCGA
Source organism: uncultured Acidimicrobiaceae bacterium (assembly GCA_963817985.1). GTDB lineage: Bacteria > Actinomycetota > Acidimicrobiia > Acidimicrobiales > RAAP-2 > Bog-756. The sequence continues at coordinate 198,426 of CAWFQI010000001.1, forward strand.
GCCGTTCCTCTCTGCCGAGAAGGGCGTGGGTCTCAACCGCGCTCGACGCGCTGTCGACGCATCGGGGGACCTCATCGGACCGTTCCGGACCGGCCTGGGTGCTCCTTGGTCACCGATGACGGGGACGAAAGTTGGACGATATGTGGTCTCGTTGTGATTGTCGGTCTCCCGTCCGTGACGGAGGAAATTCCCTATAGTTTCCGGGGGTATTCGCTATTTTCTTTTGATCGCATTCAGCAAAAAAGAAGCGATCTATTAGTCCTAAATACCGCCCGCTCCGCTAGCGTGGTTTGCACGGTGAACACCGCGCACCGGTCGCAGCGAAGAGTGGGTTCGGCAAGATGATGATCAGACGAACAGGAGTGGCCATCGCCCTCTCGCTGGGGCTCTTGGCGATGGCGTGCTGTGGCACCGGTGGATCTGCCGGGGCGGCCGGCACCCCGCTGCCGAGCCCTGCCGGCGTTCCCGGTGCGCACGTTTCCGAGACCGCAGGATCATCCACGCTGGACTTTGCCGGGTATCCATGGACAGTCAAGAGTTCGACGACTCCGACCGGGCCAGGTCCGAATCTCTTCGATCCCGATGGACCTTCGGTTGATTCGGCGGGGCTCCACCTGCAGATCACCCACACGGCCGCCGGGTGGGAGTCCTCGGAGGTAATCCTTAATCCGACCCTCGGCTACGGCACCTATCGCTGGACCGTCGATGGTCCCGTATCGAGCCTCGACCCCAATGTGGTGCTTTCCCTCTTCACCTATGACAACGCGAATACGGCGCCGTGGAACCGGGAGATCGACTTCGAGGCGTCTCGCTTCTCTACTCCAGGTGATCCGACGAATGCGCAGTACGTGGTGCAGCCCTACTACGTGGCAGGCAACCTTCAACGGGTCACGCTCCCGAGCTCAAACGTCACCACCATCACGATGACGTGGATTCCGGGCACGGTTACGTACACCGCCGACTCGCTGCCGCTTTGGACGAGTCGCACCTCGTGGGTGCCGACCAGCTCGACCGAGCAGGTGCACATGAGCTTGTGGTTGTTCCGGGGTGCGGCTCCGTCGAACGGGCTGCCGGTCTCCGTGGTGGTGTCCGACTTCGGGTTCACCCCGGTCCCTGCCCCGACCGCAAGCATCAGCTCGCCGCCCACCGGTCAGACGTACGCCGTAGGCCAGTCGGTGCCCACCACCTTCACCTGTGCCGACAGCGCCCCCGGGCCGGGCGTAGCGAGCTGTCGGGACTCGGACGACGCCACGGGCTCCGGCGCGCTCGATACATCCACGCCCGGCACGCACACCTATACCGTTACCGCCACCGACGGCCTGGGCCACAGCGGGACGACGTCGGTTACCTACGCGGTGGCCCGTCCGCATGGCTACTGGCTGGTTGGCTCGGACGGGGGGATCTTCACCTTCGGCTCCGCGGTCTTCCACGGCAGTACAGGGAATCTGCAGCTGAGTCGGCCGATAGTGGGCATCACCCCCACGGCGGGTGACGGAGGCTACTGGCTGGTCGGGTCCGACGGCGGAGCCTTTGCCTTCGGTGATGCCGGGTTCTACGGCTCCATTCCCGGTCTCGGTATCGCCCCAGCGGGGACCACGGTGGGACGACATCTCAACGCCCCCGTCGTGGGCGTGGTCCCCTCCATCGACGACCGGGGGTATTTCATGGTGGCCTCTGACGGAGGGGTATTCGCGTTCGGTGATGCACAGTTCGACGGATCGTGCCCGGGCATCGGAGGTTGCTCGGGCCAGGCGGTAGCAGTCGCACCGGACGAAAGCGGCCGCGGCTACCGGTTGGTCACCTCCACCGGTCACATCTACTCGTTCGGCGATGCTGCATTTTTCGGGGCACCGGGTCCGCAGGCCTCACCCATCACCTCGATGGTGCGCACACCCGATGGCAACGGCTACTGGATCCTTGATGCCGATGGCCAGGTCTTCGCCTATGGGGATGCAGGCGCCTTGGGCGGGGTCGCCGAGGGATCCCAGCCGGCCACGGCCATCTTCGCCACGGTCGACGGGGGTGGCTACTGGGTGGCTTCAGCCTCGGGCTCCGCTGCTCCCTTCGGCGATGCTCCCAACGACGGCGATATGTCTGCCCAGCACCTCAACGGGAGAATCATCGCGGCAACAGGGTTCTGATCCGGCTCCATGCCGGGGTGAGGCACTTCCCCGCGGAAGGTTTCATGCCGGCTGCGCCGCGACCGAACGGACCGAGCCACACCAGGAATCGGAGACCTACGATCGGGTCCCATGCTCACCGGATTCGCCCACGCCGCCGTCTGTGTGCCCGACGTGGAGGTAGCGACGCGCTGGTACACCGAGGTGCTGGGCCTGTCGCTGCTCTCGCCCCCCTACGAGATGTCCGGCGCCGCCATCGAAGAGGACATGGGCGAACTCCTCCCGGCCCCGGTGGTGGTGAGGGCCTCCATCGTCGGAGTGGGTGCAGACGACCATGTGCTCGAACTCATCGAGTATCCGAACGCCCCGAGTACGGACCGCCCCGGCGGCCGGCCCGACCTCACAAGGACCGGTCTCACCCATGTCGGGCTGGTCTGCGAGGACATCGAAGGGACACGCCGGGTCCTCGAGGAGCGGGGGGTCAGCTTCCTCACCGGTGGGATCGCCGACGTCGCCGATCTCCGCACCACCTGGTTCACCGACCCGTGGGGAACGGTGTTCATTCTGGTCGAGAAGCGCCACGACGACCGGCCGTACTGGCACCAGTACGCACCCTGACAATTGGCGCGGCCTGGATCGCACGGACTCCCGGAGCGCCGGGCGGTCTCGAGGCCTAGTGTCGCTCCCGATGGCATCCGACACCGACGCCCAGCGCGAACGCCAGGAGCTGTGCGACCTCTTCGTCCAACTGGGCCCGGAGGCGCCGACCCTGTGCGAGGGATGGACCACCCGCGACCTGGCCGCCCACCTGGTGGTCAGGGAACGCCGGCCCGACAGCGGCCCGGGCCTCGTCTGGCCGCCCCTGGCCGGGTACACCGACCGGATCCGGGTGGCGGCCCGAAACCGGATGACCTGGCCCGAACTCATCGAGGCCGTGCGCAGTGGTCCACCCGCCCTCCTGCGCCCGTTCGATCCGGCGATGAACACCGTGGAGTACTTCATCCACGTGGAGGACGTCCGACGCGCCCAGCCCGGGTGGGAGCCCCGGACCATCCCGCCGTCACTCACCGAGGCCCTCTGGAAGCGAGTGGGCGCCGGTGGCATGGCCAAGAAGGTCGGTGCCACCGTCGAGCTGACCGCACCCGGGCGACCCGCCAAGGTGGCCGGAAGCGGTCCGGCGGTGACCATCGACGGCGAGCCCGGCGAGCACACCATGTTCGGGGCCGGGCGCCAACGTGCGGCCCGGGTCGAGGTGGCTGGCGACCCCACCGCCGCCGAACGGCTCCGCTCCACCTCCCTCGGTATCTGAAGCCGGTCCGGGGCTCAGCTACCCGGTGCCCCGGTCAGCCGGGGTTCGGGCGGGGAGCGGGGGCCACCAGCTCGATGGCGGTGCCGTCGGGGTCCCGGAGCACAAGGGAGGGCCGCCCGTCCTCCAAGGCGATGCCGTCGTGGTCGATACCTACATCGGTGAGGTGGTCGGCCCACGCGGCCAGGGTCGCCCCGTCGCTCACCGCGAAGGCCAGGTGGTCGAGTGGGCCCGGGCCCCCGTCGGTGCGACCTGACGTGAGCACGACCACCACCTTGCTCGGTCGGTGGCGGAGGGCGATGTAGCCGATGGCGAGGTCGGCCACGAACTCGTCGAGGCCGAGTGCGGCCCGATACCAGGCCGCCGACGCTTCCACATCCGAGACGAGGAGCTGGACGTGGGAGAGGCCGCTGAAAGGAGCGGCCTCAGGTCCGGGGCCGGCCGGGCTCACGGTCGATCGCTCTGCGGGCGGCCGTCCGATGCGGGCATGCGGCCCTCAGAGCTCGTCGACGTAGGTGTCGGTCCCGACCACGGTGCGGAAGAAGGGGGCGGCGAGCAGGAGGTCGGCCAGCCCGGCCTTCTCCACGCCTTCGGTGTAGGCCCTGATCCGCTCGAGGGATGCCTCGGTGTCGCCCCCGACGAAGAGCAGCTGGACCAGGCGGTCGGTGCCGCCGGCCGGCGACCCGAGGTCCATCGGGACGTCGCGGGGACCCTCGTCGGGCACCGAGGGTACCCAGGACGCGGCGATCTCGATGTCCGAGCCCTCGAGCATCGGGCCGAGGTGCTCAGCGGCCAGGCGCTCGTGCAGCTCGCCGGCGGTCCCCGACCGGGCGTCCCACCACACGATGACCAGGCCGTCGTAGTGGTGGTCGAGAGCCAGCTCCACGGGAACGGGGTCATCGTCGCGGTACACCGTCGCCAGCTGGTTGAACAGCGCGGTGTGGACGTGGGTCCGCTCGGGGAAGCCCCGCCCGTTGGCGTAGAGCTCGCGGACCTGGGGGACGGCCCACTCCTCGAAGTGGTCGTCGTGGTGCCCTGCTTCCACCCAGTAGATGGCCACGTAGCTGCCGGCGTCCGTGGGACGGGCGATGGTGCTCTCGGCCGGCCAGCGCCGGTCCTTCAGGGTCCGGGGGGCGACCCACCGGCTCCCGGCGAAGAGCCAGGGTCCGACCAGGCAGCCGGCGTAGTAGTGGTCCCGCTCGTACCAGCGGTTGTAGGCCCGCTCGTACCCCTTGGCCGGGTCCACCAGGGTGAGCAGCATGCTGCCCACCTTCACCGGGTAGTCCCCGACCCCACCGACGTCCAATGGATAGCTCACGACGACCTCCCGAGGGCGGGTGTCCCGCCCGGCGCGTACCTGCTGACCGGCCGATGGTAGTGCTGACGACGGTGACACCGGGAGGGCGACGACCCGCCGTGGCCCGACACCCCAACTGGAGTGGTGCCATCCGTCGCCCCGATGGCCGTCGGTGCTTTACTCCACCTCGGAATGCCTCCAGCCCTGTCCCGGCGCGTCCGGGCCGACCGAACGGACCCGGGGTGGCACCGGTGAGCACGGGCACCGCCGCCCCCGACGGTCCCGGGACCCACCGCCCCGGGCCGTTGACCTCCACCTGGCGGGCGCTGATCGGCAGGCCCCTCAAGTCGAGCGAGGCCCGTCACGGCGAGATCACGCCGCTGGAGGGCCTGCCCGCCCTCTCCCTCGATGCCCTCACCTCGGTGGCCTACGGGCCTGAGGCCATCGTCTTGGTGCTCGGGACGGCCGGTGTCGCCGCCCTCCACCTCGTACTGCCCATCACCATCGGCATCGTCGTGCTCCTCGGCCTGCTCGTCATCTCCTACCGGCAGGTCATCGACGGCTACCCGCACGGCGGCGGGGCCTACGCCGTGTCCCGGGCCAACCTCGGCACGGGCGCCTCCCAGGTGGCGGCGGCGTCGCTGGTGGTGGACTACACGCTGACCGTGGCCGTCTCCATCGCCGCCGGCATCGCCTCGCTGACGTCGGCCTTCCCGTCGCTCACCGGAGCCACCGTCCCCCTGTGCCTGGGTGAGCTGGCCCTGCTCACCGTCCTCAACCTGCGGGGGCTCGGGGAGACGGCCCGGGCCTTCCTGCTCCCCACCTTCGTCTTCATCGTGGGCCTGCTGGCCGTGATCGCCATCGGGATCGTCCACCCGCTCGATCCGACGCTGGCCCTCACCGGTACGTCCCAGACGGCCACGGTCAACCTGGCCCCCGTCGGTGTGCTGTTGATCCTGAAGGCGTTCTCGGCCGGTTGCAGCGCCCTCACCGGTGTGGAGGCCATCGCCAACGGGGTCCCCCTGTTCCGTCAACCTCGCCAGGCCCGGGCCAAGCAGACCGAGCTGCTCCTCGGTGTGCTCCTCGGCGTGATGCTGCTCGGACTCGCCGTCCTCGTCCGCAAGTTCCACGTGGGCCCACGCACCGGCCAGACGGTGCTCAGCCAGGTGATGGCCTACTCGGTCGGGCGGGGCTGGATGTACTACCTCGTCTCGGTGTCCATCACCATCGTGCTGGGCCTGGCCGCCAACACCTCGTTCGGTGGGCTACCGGTGCTGGCCAGCCTGCTGTCGCGTGACCACTACCTGCCCCACGCCTTTGCCCTACGCGGGGACCGGCTGGTGTTCAGCAAGGGGATCTGGGCTTTGGCCGCCGCCGCTGCCGTGCTGCTCGTCATCGTGCGGGGCAACACCAACGCCCTCATCCCCCTGTTCGCCATCGGGGTGTTCATCGGCTTCACCCTGGCCCAGACCGGGATGGTGGTGCACTGGCGGCGGGACCGCCCTCCCCACTGGCGACGCAAGGCCGCCCTCAACGGGGTGGGCGCCCTCGTCACCGCCGTGGCCACGCTGGTCTTCTTGTTCACCAAGTTCGTCGAGGGCGCATGGGTGGTCGTGGTCATCATCCCCCTCCTCATCGTGCTGTTCCACCGCATCCGCGCCTACTACGGCCAGCTCGGCGAGATCCTGGGCATCGGGTCGACGCCACCGACACCCCACACCGGCCGGGTGCTCGTCATCGTCCCGGTCAACGGCGTCACCCGCCTGACCTCGTTCGTCATCTCCGAGGCCCTGTCGATCGGGGACGACGTCATCGCCCTGGCCGTGACGTTCTCCGACGAGGTCGACCGGGAGGCCGAGTTGGAACGGGCGTGGGCCGACTGGGGCAGCGGGGTCCGACTCGTGACCCTGCGTTCGCAGTACCACTCGGTGGCCCGCCCCATCGTCCGGTTCATCAACGCCTTCGAGCACCGAGAGCACGGCTACGAGCACATCATCGTGCTGATCCCGGTCATCCAGCCCGACCGCTGGTACCAGCGCATCTTCCACAACCAGCTGGACCTGGTCCTCTCGTCGGCGCTGCGGAACCGGCCCGAGCTGGCCGTGGCCCGGCTGCCGGTGACCATGGAGCAGCTGAGGCGGTCGTCGGCCACACCGGACACCCCACGGCACCAGCCCGACGGTTCACCGGGCCCCGCGGCCCCGGCATGACGCCGCGGCGTCGACCATGATGCGTAGATGCGAGAGCACCGCTACTCCTTCGAGATGCCCCATTCGGCCGCCCGCATCTGGGCCCTCTTCCAGGACTACGACCGTTGGACGGACTATGCCCCCATGGTCCTCCGGGTGGAGGTCCTCTTCCCCGGGGACGAGGCCCACAACGGCCGGCTGCGGCGGGTCATCTTCAAGATGCCCTTCGGCCGGGAGGGCACGGCCCTCGAGCTGGTGACCGACGTGGAGCCCGAGCGGGGCTACACGTACACCATGATCTCGACCAAGCCCGGGAACGACCAGACCGGGCACATCCGGCTCGAACCGCTCGGACCCAACCGGACCCGGTTCCACTTCGACGAGCGCTACGACCTCACCACGGTGCCGTTCCGCTGGTTCGAGGGGCCGATCTACAAGTTCATCAACAAGAACAACGAGGAGAGCATGCGTCGTGCCTCGTCGTGGCTGACCGAGCATCCCGAGTACCGGGCCGACCTCGTCGCTCCCTGACCGGGGCGTCTCGGGCCCCCGGTTGCGGCCGGGTCAGGTGCTCCCGGTCAGCTCGGCCGTGATGTCGTTGAGCAGCGGCTGGCCGCCCCGGTAGCGGTCGAGGTTCTCGGCGAAGAGGTCGGCCTGGCGTTGGAACCGGCCCCCGCCACCGGCCGAGTTGTGGGGGGTGACCCGCACGGCCGGATGGGTCCAGAAGGGATGGTCGTCGGGGAGGGGCTCGGTGCGGAAGACGTCGAGCACGGCGGCCGCCGGCGCCCCCACGTCCAAGGCGGCGAGGAGCGCGTCCTCGTCGACCAGTGAGCCCCGGGCCACGTTGACCAGGACCGAGCCCCGCTTCATGGCGGCCAGGAACGCCGCGTCCACGAGGTCCGTGGTCTCGGGCGTGGCCGGGGCGGCCAGCACGACGACATCGGCCAGGCCCACCACCTCGGGCAGCTGGTCGGGGGTCACGGTCCGGTCGGTCGGATCGTCGGCCCCCGGTCGCCGCCGGCACCCGATGACCACCGCACCGAGGGCCCGGGCCCGCAGGGCTACCTCGGTCCCGATGCCGCCGAGGCCCACCACGAGCCAGGTGGTCCCGCTGACCTCTCGCCAGTCGTGGATGCGCCACGACCGCTCGCCGGCCAGGGCGCGCCACTCCCGGGCCGCCTGGAACTCGTCGAGCACGGCCCGGATGACGAACTCGGCGATGGGGACGCTGTTCACGTGGGCGTTGGTGACGAGGACGCCGCGCTCGGCGAGCTGGGAGAAGACCGGGGCGTCGTAGCCGGCCGCCGGGGAGGCGAACCAGCGCAGGCTGTCCAGCCGGACCAGCGAGGAGAAGAAGGCCCCGATCGGCGCCCCCTCACGGAAGAGGTCCGACGTCCCCCAGGCCACCTCGGGTCGGGCGTCGTCCCACCCGACGGGCCGGCCCTCCCCGTCGAGGAGGGTGCCGTCGGCCTCGAGGGTCAGCCACTCGACCCCGGGTCGGTCCAACTGGTCGCCGAAGGTGGTGTGGGCCACCGATGTGCAAAGGACGATCATCGCTCAGGGATCGGTGGGCGCCAGGCCCTCGAGCATGGACCGACCGGTCAGCTCGAACATGGTCTCGTCGTCGGACTGTCGCCACACGTCGAGCAGCCCGATGGACAGCGGGTCGCAGCCGTAGCGCATCGGCCCGTCGTCCTCCAAGATGGCGTCCACGATGAGGCCGGCCGCACTGGCCGCGGTGGCCACCATCGGATCGGCGTTCTCGACCCGGAGGCGCTCGGCCAGTTCGGCCATGGGCCGGTAGCGGTCGAAGCCCGCCGCCGCGGCTTCGCCTTTGCTCAGCTGGAACATGTCGGTGTCGATCGGGCCGGGCAGGATCTCGACCACCCGGATCCCCGACGGCGCCACCTCGGTGCGGAGGGAGTCGCCGAAAGCCGATACGGCAGCCTTGGACGCCCGGTAGGTGGAGTAGAAGGGGACGCTGGCGAAGATGGACGACGACGAGATGTTGCACACCACGGCCGGCCGGTTGGCCCGGAGGACGGGTATGGCGGCGATGGTGGTGGCCACGAGGCCGATCACGTTGGTCTCAAAGACGTTCCGCCAGTCGTCGAGGTTGCTGTGCTCGACCGGCAGGTAGTCCGAGTCGACGCCGGCGTTGTTGACCAACACCTGGAGATCGTCGGGGAGGAGGTCGGGGTCGACGTCCGTCACGTCCAGGTGGGCCACCCGCAGCTGTCCGGAGGTGGCGGTGGGCAGATCGGCTCCGGCCTCCGGGTTTCTCATGGTGGCGACCGTCGGGAAGCCCCGATCGGCCAACTCGATGGCCACGGCCCGGCCGATCCCTCGACTGGCGCCGGTCACCAGTGCACTTCCGGTGATGTCCACGTGAGCGTTCTCCTTCGTCGTCGACCGCCGTGTACTCGGGTGCCGGTTACGGCACCAGGCGTCAACGTACCGGAGGGCCGCCCGGCCCAGCCGCCCGGTCTCGTTGACGGTCACAGGAGTGCACCCTACGATGCGGCGGTCGATCGACGACCGGTGCCGAGGGGAGGTCTGGGGTGCGCAAGAGTTCCAGGCCGGCCGGTGTCGTCCGCCCGTCGGGGAGGTTCGTCCTCCTCGCCGTGACGGTGGCCGATCCGGGGGGTGGGTGATGAGCGAGCGCTTCGACGCCTCCCAGGAGCACTACCCGATGTCGGGCCTCGACGAGTTCTTGATCCACAACCATCCCCACCCGGTGCGGGTGATGTGGACCTCGGACATGCAGGCCTACGAGCGGATGTGGTTCACCTGCGAGGACACGACGGGCGACCTCCTGGTCGTGGCGGGGATGGGTATCTACCCCAACCTCGGGACGGCCGAGGCCTTCGCCATCGTCAATGTCCGGGGACAGCACACGACGGTGCGGGCCCACCGGAAGCTCGGGCTCAACCGCATGGACATGTCGGTCGGCCCCCTCCACTTCGACCTGGTCGAGCCGTTCCGCCAGTGGAACCTGTCCCTCGACGAGAACGAGTACGGCATCGCCTTCGATCTGTCGTGGTTCGACACGAAGCGCCCGGTCTACCGCCTGATCGGGGGCGGCCTGTTCATCGGAACCAAGCCCTTTGCCGGGGTGGCCGGCTACGACGGCTTCGGCCGTCAGAGCGGATGGGTCACCGCCCACGGCGAGCGCTTCGAGCTGGACCGGACCGTCCACCGCGGCACCCGTGACCACCACTGGGGCACCCGTGACGGGGTAGGGGGTCCGGCTCTGTGGAGCGGGAACCAGCATCCGCACTCGGGGGAGTGGGTGGAGTTCGAGGAGTACGGGGTGTGGGGTGACCACATCCTCTACAACCTGGGCGATCCCCGCCGGGGGAGCGCCACACTCCGGGGCCGCCGGCACCGGCTGCGGTTCGAGGAAGACACCCACCTACTCCTCTCGGGCGAGGTGGATCTGGTCTTCGACGACGGCAGCGAGAAGACCATGACCTTCGAGCGCCTTGGCAACCAGATCGCCTTCCTGCGCTGCGGGATGTACGGCGGCCCGAACGGGGGAACGCCCGACGGCGACATCTGGCACGGGATGGACGTGGGCGACGGAGTGGTCAGCGGGGAGACCTACGACGTCAACGACCCGGCCGTGCGGTCGCAGATCTGCGGACTCGATCAGCACCACGCCCGCTTCGAGTGCGAGGGCGAGGTGACCTACGGGATCATCGAGCCCTACGACACCCTCTGCTACCAGATGGCCTCGAGCGGCCTCGGCGGGTTCTCGCTCCTCGAGTGACCTCGTCGGAGCGTGGTTGAACCAGGGTCGGGTCCGGGACATCGGCCCACCCGCATCAGTGCAGGAGGTCGCTCCGCCCGTTGGCCGCGAACGCCGCCACCAACTCGTCCACGTGGCCCGGCGTCAACGGCACGAACTCGTCACTCCGACCGATCCGGTGCCACACCGGGTCCTCGGTGTCCCAGCCGCGCCGCCCGGAGGGGCTTCTTGTCGGTCTTGTCGGTGGCGGTGACCGGGAGTCTCCTCACCACCCGCACGTAACGCGGCGCCCACTTGGTGCCCAGGTCCTCCTGGGCGGCCAGGAAGGCGGTGAAGGCCGCAGGGTCGAAGGTGACGCCGGGCTCCATCTCGAGGGCGGCCATCACCTGGTCGCCGGTACTGGCGTCGGGGACGGGGTAGACGGCCACCCCGCTCGCCCCCTCGAACCGGGCCAGGATGCGCTCGACGGGTGCGGCGGCGAAGTTCTCGCTGTCCACCCGCAGCCAGTCACCGGCCCGTCCGGCGAAGTAGAAGACCCCCTCCTCGTCTCGGTAGGCGAGGTCGCCGGACCAGTACCACCCGTTCCGGGTCCGCTCGGCGTCGGCCTCGGGGTTGTTGTAGTACCCCTCGAAGTTGGCGCGGGCCTTTCGGCCGACCAGTTCGCCGATGCACTCATCCGCGTTGGTCAACCGCCCGTGGCTGTCGAAGGTGGCCACGGCCCGCTCGACGCCGGTGGCCGGGTCGACCACGGCCACGTCGTCTTTGGCGCTGGGCCGACCGAGCGCCCCCGGGCGGGACCCGGGCACCGGCTTCATGACGATGGCGTTCTCGCTGGATCCGTACCCTTCGATCAGGGGAACGCCGAACCGTTCGGTGAAGGCCTGTTTGTCCTGGGCCGAGGTCTCGGGCCCGAGGACGTAGCGGAGCTGGTGGTCACGGTCGTGGTCGGTGGGCGGTGTGGCGACGATGTGGGAGATGGCCCGGCCCACGGTGTTGAAGAAGGTGGCTCCCGACTCCCGCACGTCGGGGAGGAAGGCCGACGCCGAGAACTTCCGGCGGAGCACGAGCGTGGCCCCGCTGGCGAAGGCGGGGAGCACGGCGGCCGAGAGCGCGTTCCCGTGGAAGAGGGGCATGGCCGAGTAGAGGACGTCCTCGGACGTGAAGCCGATGCGGGCCGCCGCCCGGGCCGCCCGGCCCTGGGTCATGCGGACGGCTTTGGGGCCGCCGGTCGAACCCGATGTGAAGATGAGCAGGAAGAGCTGGTCGGGTGTGGGCTCGGGGAAGGAGGGCCGGGCCTCGTCGCCGGTGGACCGGAGCCCGGCCAACCGGTGGGCGTAGGCGTCGTCGTCGACCACGAGGAGGCCGCCGGGCGCGAGCCCGAGGTCGAGGCCCTCGACCAGGCCCACCTGGCTGGAGTCGGTGACGAGCAGTTGGCAGTCGGCCCTGCGGATGTCCGTGGCCAGCTCCTCGCCCCGCCGGGTGGGGTTGACCCCGACGATCACCGCGCCGGCCAGGGCCGCCCCGGCCAGGAGGAAGAGGTACTCGGGCACGTTCTCCAACAGCACGCCCACGTGGAACGGGCCGTCCTGGCGCAGCGAGGTGAGGAGCTCGCCCCGCAGCTCGGCTTCGGCCAGCACCTCCCGCCACGTCCACCGCCGGCCCTCGAAGAGCAACCCGGTACTGTCGTCGTCGGCCCGGAGCCGGACCAGCTGGGCTGCCGTCGTCACCGGGGTCGGGTCGCTCACGACAGGCGCTCGGACAAGAGGTCGAGGATCGGGTTGTCCTCGATGGGCAGCATCACCGGCTCACCGGCGGCCTGACGGAGGACGCTGATGCGGGTCATGACGGCCGTGCTGCGGAGGAGGGCCAGGGTCTCGTACCACTCGAGGTCGCGAGACGGCCCGCCCGCTCAGCTCCTCGAAGCGGGCGACGGTCGACTCCCGGTCGGGAAACCCCTCGGTGCGCTTGCCGAACAGCCGGTGCATGGTGGTGTCGAGGGAGGTGAACCAGGCCAGGTCATGCTCGGCGGCACCGATCGAGGTCATGTCCCAGTCCAGCACGGCCCGGGGGGCGAGGTCGTCACCGAGCACCATGTTCTCGAAGCGGACGTCCCCCCACAACAGGACGGGGGGCGGTTCGTCGGCCGGCCGGTGCGCTCGGCACCAGGTGAGGGCGGCGGCCAGGGCCGGGACCGGGTGCCCATCGTTCGACCACGAGAGGTACTCCTCCCAGAAGTCCAGTTCGGCACCGTTGTCCCGCCGTGGCACAGCCGGGGCGACGACAGGGTCGGCCCGGTGGATGGTCGCCATGGCGGCCAGGAACCCGTCGTAGACCTGCCCGCGGTCGGCCGGGCCGAGCTCGCGCAGCCACGGGTCCCGGTGGGCCATCGCGCCGACGATGTGGCCGTCCACCCGGGGCATGACCATGAACGGCGCCCCGACCCAACCGGGGTCGGTCTCCACCACCGGGTCGGCGACGGGTACCCCGGCCAGCGCCGCCGCCGCCTGGGCCTGTCCCTGGGACACCAGGTCGTAGTGCTCGAACGTGCCCACGACGGGAGGCGCCATGCGGACCACCAGCCGTTCGCCCCCACCGGCCCAGGTGACGTCGGCGAAGATCGTCTCACTGGAGTAGCCCGCCGAGGGCCGGGAGAGCTCGCCTACGGCCACGTCGGTGAGGCCCCGTCGTTGGGCCAGCCAACCGGCCAGGCCCTCGGCCAGCGAGTCGTCGCCGCCCCCCGTGTCCGCCGCAGCCCGGTCCCCTGGCGCGGTGTTCTCCTGTTCGGGTGCCGGTGCCATCGCCCCTCGGTCCCTCAGTGTCCGGCGACGCGGCGGACGGCCTCGGCGATGGAGGCGGCTGACGGCAGAACGGACGCTTCGAGCACGGGGGCAGATCCTATGGGGGCGAACCGGGCCCCGACGCGAACCACCGGGGCATCGAGCTCGCCGAACAGCTCCTCGTTGACGGCGGCGGCCACTTCGGCGCCGAAGCCCCCGAACCGGGTGGCGTGGTGGGCGACGACGGCCCGTCGGGTCTTCGCCACCGAGGCGAACACGGTGGCGGCGTCGAAGGGGACCAGGGTGCGGAGGTCGACCACCTCCACGTCGATCTGCTCGGCGGCCAGCTCCTCGGCCGCGGCCAGGGAGTCCCGCACCGTCCGGCCGTAGGTGACGACGGTGACATCGGAGCCCGACCGCTTGATCTCGGCCGCCCCGAGGGGGATGCGGTGGTCACCGTCGGGAACCGGGCCCGTCGATCCGTAGAGGGCCACGTTCTCGACGAAGACGCAGGGATCGTCGTCGAAGATGCAGGTGGTCAGCAGTCCCTTGGCGTCGGCCGGCGTACTCGGCACCACCACCTTCACGCCGGGCACGTGGGCCAGCCACGCCTCGAGAGTCTGGGAGTGGGTGGCTCCCGAGCCGATCCCCCCGAAGACCGCGGTGCGCAGGGTGAGGGGAACCCCGAGCGTCCCCCCGGACATGAACCGGGCCTTGGCGGCGTGGTTCACCAGCTGGTCGAGGGCGATGCTGATGAAGTCCATGATCATCACCTCGGCCACCGGGCGCAGCCCGCCCAGGGCCGCACCGATGGCCGCACCGACGATGGCCACCTCCGAGATCGGCGTGTCCCGCACCCGGTCGGTCCCGAAGGCGGTGGACAGGCCGCGGGTGACCTGGGAGATGCCCCCGCCCGGGTCGGCCAGATCCTCGCCGATGAGGACGACGGCCGGGTCGGTGGCGAGGGCCTCGGCCAGGGCCAGATTGAGGGCCTCGCGCATCGAGCGGGTGGTGGTCCCCACGACCCCGGCGGTGTTCATGCCGGCATGCCCGAGGCGTCGGCGTAGACGTCGGTGGCAGCCGAGGCCGGTGACGGCGGGTCGGCGGCCAGGGCGGTGGTGAAGGCCTGGTCGACCCGAGCGGCGGCCCTCTGTTCGAGGGCGGCGACGGCCCCGTCGTCGAGGACGCCCTCGTCGAGTAGCCGGCTCCGGTAGCGGCCGATGGGCTCGCCGGCCCGGGCCGCCTCGAGCTCCTCGGCCGGGATGTAGCGCATGGGGTCGCCGAAGTAATGGCCGTGCAGACGGAAGGTGGTGCACTCGACCAGCGTGGGGCCGGCACCGGACCGGGCCCGGCCGACGGCCTCGGTGAGGACGCCGTGGGTCAGGTCGGGGTCGTTGCCGTCCACGGTCACCCCGGGGATGCCGTAGCCACCGGCCCGCTCGGCCACGTCGGCGACGGGCTGGGCATGGACCGTCGGGGTCATCTCGGCGTAGCGGTTGTTCTGACACACGAAGACGACGGGCAGCCGCCACAGGGCGGCGAGATTGACCGCCTCGTGGAAGGCACCCGTCCCGGTGGCGCCGTCACCGAAGCTGGCGGCGACCACCCGGTCGGAGTCGGCCATGGTGGCGGCCAGGCCGAGGCCGACGGCGATGGGAAGGCCGGACCCCACGATGCCGGTGGACAGGGCCAGGCCCGAGGGGGGATCGGCGATGTGCATGGCCCCGCCTTTGCCCGCGTTGATCCCGGTCGCCCGGGTCAGGATCTCGGCCACCAACGGTTCGAGGGGCACCCCTTTGGCCAACTGGTCGTGGAGCCCGCGGTAGGTGGTGACCAACTGGTCCTCCCTCCCGAGCACCGACCCGAGGGCGGCGGCGATGGCCTCTTGGCCGGTGGCCGGCCAGTAGGTGCAGGCGAACTCGCCGGCACTGAGGCCGCGGCGCACCCGGTCGTCACAGGCCCGGATGGTGACCATCGCCTCGAACATGGCCCGCCGGACGTCGGACGATGGTGGGAGGAATGTCACCGGACCCTCACGGGGGCGCCGCCGGTGGCGTAGGTGGCCGCGTGGGTGCCCGAGCCGTGCCCCCACACGAGGGCCATGCCGATCGACGTGCCCCCGCCGTAGTACGCCGGGCCGGCCGGGCTGGCGATCACGTTGCCGGCGCCGTAGAGGCCAGGGATGACCCGGTCGCCCACGTGGAGCACCCGACCGTCCACGTCGACGCGGGGGCCTCCTTTGGTCCCCACCGACCCGACGTAGACCGGGAGGGCGTAGAACGGGCCCTGCTCGACGGTGCCGAGATTCGGATGCGGGGCACCAGGGTCGCCGTGGAACCGGTCGTAGGCACTCGACCCCCGGCCGAAGTCGCGGTCCCGCCCGTCGCTCACGAACCGGTTCCAGCGCTCGACGGTCTCGGCCAGTCCCACCGGGTCGATCCCGGCCCGGCCGGCCAGGCCCTCCAGGGTGTCGTGGGCGACCAGCCACTCGGGGTCGGGATCGGTGGGCCGGCAGGTGGACACCGGGTACCGCGACCGGTACTGGCGGTCGAACACCACCCAGCACGGCAGGTTCCGCTGGGTGTACTCGTTGATGTCGAAGGAGAAGAAGGACTTCCCGAGGTCGTTGTAGTTGCCGGCCTCGTTCACGAAGCGCTGGCCGAAGCGGTTGACCATGATCGAGTGCGGCGCGGTGCGCTCCACGCCGACGAAGCGGGCCAGCGGATGGCCGTCGTACTCGTCGCCGGGCAACGAGGAGGCGGGGTACCACCAGGTCTCGTTCATGTTGGCGAGGTCGGCCCCGACGGCCATGGCCATGGCCAGGCCGTCACCCCGGTTGGTGGGGGGACTGTGGGGATGGGTGAGGGGACCGGGCAGGAACCGCTGGCGCAGGTCGGGGTTCCACTCGTAACCGCCCGACGCCAACACCACGGCGGCGGCGGGCAGCTCGACCCGGACGCCGTCCCGTTCCACCACCAACCCGGCCACCCGTTGGTCGCCCCCTCGCCCGGTCATGGTGAGCTCGACGGCCCGGGTCTCGAGTCGGGGCTCGATCCCGGCGGCCAGGCAGGCCTCCAGCAGCCCGCCGATCAGGGCCTGGCCACAGGCCACCTGGCCGGCGGCCACCCGGGCCTGCACGGCGGCGGCGTCGAACTTCTCGGGGGTGTACGAGGGGCGCCACTCGACGGTGGCCTCCTGGAGCGGGATGGGCAGGCCGAGCACCGGGGGCCGACGGAGGCGTGCCGCCCACGGACCGAGCCGGTTGGTGTCGTAGAGGGCGGGCTCGAGCATCCGCCCCGACGCCTTGGCCCCCTCCATCTCGGGGTGGTAGTCGGGCCAGGTCATGGGGCGCAGTTCGAGGGGGGTGGTGCGCTCGAGGTGGGCGAGGATCCCCGGTCCCCGGTCCACGTAGTGCTGGAGCAGTTCGACCGGCGTCCGTCCGGCGGTGAGCCGGCCCATGTAGGCCAGGGCCTCGGGGCGGGAGTCGTCGGAGCCGAGCTCGGCCATGTGGTCGTTCTGGGGCATCCACACGCCCCCGCCGGAGACCGCCGTGGTGCCCCCGATCGAGGCGCTCGCCTCGACCACGGTCACCGGCACACCGCCCGCCCGGGCGGCCAGGGCCGCCGAGAGGGCGGCGGCCCCCGAGCCCACCACGATGACCCCTCGTTCGGCGTCGTCCATCGATGCGTTCGGTCCGGCGTCGCTCACGTCAGGCCCCGGCCAGGTAGCGGTCGAGCTCGCGGTGCATGGCGGCGATGCCGCCCTCGTAGACCCGGGAGAGCCGGAGGGCGTCGATGCTCCGGCTGTGGATGCCCCGCTGCTGACGGCCGATGTTGGAGAAGTCCTGGAGGGGGATGCGCGGCCAGTTCGCCGCGTCGTTCGGAGCGAACGGCCCCTGGCGGACCGGGCGGGTGACCTCGTCGTCGGCCGCCGGGATCGAGATGGACCACACCTCGAACAGGCACGACTCGGGGTCATCCCCGTGGGGCCTCGACCGGTAGACGAGGGCGTTCCCGTACTGGGGGAGGACGAAGTAGTTGGGGAAGACAAAGAACATGCCGCCCCACCGGGCCAGGGTGGTCGGGTCGGGGGCGGGCAGCGGGATGCCGGCCTCGCCGGCGTGGCGGTAGAGGGCCTTGACCACCTCGGCCCCGAAGGTGCTGCCCTCGGGCACGGGGACGTCCCGCAGTGCCTCGAAGATGCGGACCTCCCGCTCGGTGGTCATGGCCTCGAGGCCGCTGGCGAGGAGGTGCACCGACTCCAAGATGGCGTCGATCTCGCCCACCCCGACCTGGCTGCCCTTCTTGGCCTGGGCGTTAGGCCGGAGCTGGAAGCTCGAGTGCCCGTTGGCATGCACGGCGTACTCGAGGCTGTCGGGGTCGTACTGCTCGGGGTGGCCGAGGGTCAGCTGGGGATGGGTGCCCGGGACGTGGTAGCCCTCCATGAAGGCCTCCTGGGCCATCTTCCAGTTGGCCGGCAGGACGACCGACTTCCACCACAGCACCCGCATGTCGGCCACACCCAACGGGTCGAGGAGTGAGGGGATGGGGTCGAGCGACTCCAACAGTGGCGGTGCGTCGGGATCGAAGTTGACCCACACGCACCCGCCCCACAGGTCCACCCGGACCTGGCGGAGGCAGAGCTCCTCGGGGGTGACGAGCGCGGGGTCAAAGGCGTGCTCCCCGTAGACCGACGAGCTCGTCCCGTCGAGGTTCCACCGCCATCCGTGGAACGGGCAGATGATCTGGCCGCGGGGGAACGACCCCGACCCCTTGGCCAACTCGGTGGCCCGGTGTCGACAGGCGTTCAGGTAGCCGGACACGCCCGGGGTGGCGCCGCCGGTGCGGACGAGCAGCACCGACTGATCGCCGAGCACGTACTCCACGTAGTCACCGGCGTCAGGCAGCTCTTCGAGACGGCACGCCATCTGCCAGGCCCGGGCCCAGAGGGTGCGCTGCTCCAGGGCGGCGAACTCCCGGTCGAAGTACCGCTCGACCGGCACCCGGTCCGCCCGGTCCATGGCGAAGGGCACGGGTCGGGCAGCGCCGCCCGGCCTCGCCTCGGCGGCCGCCTGCTCCGGGTGGCGCACCCCGAGGTCAGTCACCGGCGTTGGTCCGGGGCGGGCCGAGGAGGCTGATGGACCGCTGCCGGAACCGCCACGTGTCCCCGTCACGGACCAGCTCGTCGTCGTAGCGGCCGATGGCCACCGGGACGGGTCCCTCGTCGGTGGGCCGCACGAAGAGGTAGTCGGTGTGGGCGGTGGCCGTGTCACCGTCCACGTCGACCAGGATGTTGGCGGTGATGTGCTTGCCCCGGCCCTCGGGCGGCTGGATCCGCTCCATGAAGGCGCGGATGGTCGCCCGCCCCACCGACACCTGGTCGGAGAAGACGAGGCGGGCGTCGTCGGCGAACAGCTCGATCCACTGGTCGAAGTCGCCGTCGTCGAGGAGCTGGCAGTAGCCGGCCAGCGTCCTGCGGACCTGATCCTCGTCGTCCCCCACGATCCTCCCCCACACTCGGTCCGGCACCGTCGGACCGCCGGGCCGGTGGTCATGTTAGGTCGCCGCCTGATGCCGACGCGGGCCCGTTGCGGCCCGGTCGGCGCTCGTACCGGTCAGTCCAGTCGGCCGACCACCTCGCCCACCGGGTAGGTCTCGCCTTCGTCGGCCACGCGGTGCAGGGTCCCGGCCCGGGGGGCGCCGATCTCACTCTCGACCTTGTCGGTCTCCAGGAGGTAGATGGGTTGGTCCTGGTGGACCTGGGCGCCGTCGTCGACCAGCCACCGCGCCAGGGTGGCCTCGGTCATCTCCATACCGAGTTTGGGGATGCGGATCTCGATCGTCGTCACCTTTCGGCTCCGTTGCCTCTCGGGCCGCAGACTACTCACGGGGTAGGTGGGCGGCCCGGTTCGGCCCCGAGGGTGGTCACAGGGATCCGGGTGGCCGTCTTTGCTACCTTGCCATCCGGTGCGGGGACCCTCGAACCGTGCGGACAGGAGCTGACCATGGAGACCCGAACGCTGGACACGGTGATCTACCAAAAGGACGGTCCGGTCGCCTGGATCACCCTCGACTTCGCCGAGAAGGCCAACATCCAGACCTCGGACCTGGTCTTCGACGTGGACGCCTGTCTGGACGACGCCGACCGCGACTACGACATCAAGGTGTTGGTGATGAAGGCCAACGGCCCCGGGTTCAGCGCCGGGCACGTGGTGGCCGGAACACCGGGCACCGAGATGCGGGAGATCGACGCCAGCACCGCCGCCCTGGGCAGTGTGTGGAAGGGCCAGTGGGACATCTACGGCACCCCGGTGCTCAAGCTGTGGGACTTCCCGAAGATCACCATCGCCCAGGTCCACGGCTACTGCCTCGGGGGTGGCACGGCCTGGGGACTGCTCACCGACATGACGGTGGCCTCCGACGACGCCTACTTCCAGTTCCCCGTGCTCCAGGGCATGGCCATGCCCAACATGGAGACCGGCATCGAGCCGTGGATCTTCATGAACTGGAAGCGGGCCACCGAGTACATGCTGACCGGCCAGGAGATCGGCGCGGCCGAGGCCAAAGAGATCGGCCTGATCAACCGGGTGGTGTCGAGGGAGCGCCTCGACGACGAGGTCAACGAGCTGGCCTTCCATGTGGCTCAGGCCCCCCTCACCACTCTCATGGCGGCCAAGGCCAACATCCACCGGGCCTGGGACCACATGGGGTTCCGCACCCATCTGCAGGCGTCGAACGACCTGTTGACCATGGCCACCACGGCGAGGGACGTGCAGGACTACATCAAGGGCGTCTACTCAGAGGGGCTGCGACCGAGGGACGCCGCCGCCCGCAACGCCGAGCGGGCCAAGGGACTGGCCGCCGAGTCGAAGGCCCGCTTCGAGGCGGCCGCCGACTGAGGGCGGCGCTTCTGCGCCCGGGTTCCGGTCAGCGGACGCGGGGTGGGAGCGAGAAGCGCTCCCGGATGGAGTCCTGTACCTCGTCGACCGGCCGGGTGGCGTCGACGGTGGCTACGAACTCCTTGCGCTCGAAGATCTCGATGAGCGGCTTGGTCTCCTCGTGGTACGCGGCCAGCCGGATGGCCAGCGCCTCGGGATTGTCGTCGGCCCGGGCCTCGAGGGTGCCGCCGCAGACGTCACAGCGGTCGGCCTGGCGGGGCCGGTGTTCCATCAGGTTGTAGTCCAGCCCGCAGCTCGAACAGACCCGGCGGGCCAGCACCCGCTGGGTCACGTCCTCGTCGGGGAGGTAGAGGTTGATCACCCCGTCGATGTCGTAGGCCTCCAAGAAGAACTCGGCCTGGCGGGCGTTGCGGGGGAAGCCGTCGATGATGAAGCCGTAGTTCCAGTCGTGCTCGGCCAGCCGGGTGCCGACGACCGCTTCGACCAGGTCGTCGTCGACCAGGTGTCCGGCGGCCATGATGCGCTTGACCTGGGCACCGAGCTTGGTGTGGTGCTGGACGTTCCAGCGGAAGATGTCCCCCACGCTGACGTGCTCGAGCTCGAGGTCCTCGGCCAGCAGCTTGGCCTGGGTGCCCTTGCCGCTCCCCTGGATGCCCATGATGATGAACTTGCGCACGGACCGCTACGACTCCGGACGTCCCGCCACGGGATGCGAGGCGGTCACTTGACGATGTAGCGGGTGGGCACCCACGACTGGCTGTCGATGGGAGGGCGCTCGTAGTTGCGCTGCTGGCGGGCGGGGAGGGCCACCGTCTCGTGGGGCACGGCCTCGTAGGGGACCACGTCGAGCAGGTGGCTGATGATGTTGAGCCGGGCCGCCTTCTTGTTGTCGGCGTCCACCACGTACCACGGGGCCTCTTTGATGTCGGTGTAGGAGAACATCTCGTCTTTGGCCTCGGCGTAGTCGACCCAGCGTGCCCGGGCCTCGAGGTCCATCGGGCTCAGCTTCCACCGCTTGCCCGGGTTGTTGATCCGCTCGGTGAACCGCCGCTCTTGTTCCTCGTCGCTGAGCGAGAGCCAGTACTTGACGAGGATGATGCCCGAGCGCACCAGCGCCCGCTCGAGCTGGGGGCAGGTCCGGAAGAATTCGGCGTGCTCCTCTTCGGTGCAGAACTCCATGACCCGCTCGACCCCGGCCCGGTTGTACCAGCTGCGGTCGAACAGGACGATCTCGCCGGCTGCGGGGAGGTGGGCGATGTAGCGCTGGAAGTACCACTGCGAACGCTCGCGGTCGGTCGGGGTGCCGAGGGCCACCACCCGGCAGTACCGGGCGTTGAGCCGCTCCATGATGCGCTTGATGGTGCCGCCCTTGCCGGCGGTGTCCCGGCCCTCGAAGATGACCATGACCCGGAGGCCCTCGTGGATCACCCACTCCTGCATGCGGACCAGTTCGGTCTGGAGGCGGGCCAGCTCCTTCTCGTAGGCGGCCTTGCTCACTACCTTGGGACTCACCCCGGTCAGCACCTGGGGCCCGTGCCCGTAGCCCGCGTGGGGGCCCGACTCGTCGTGGTGCTCCGACTCGAGGGTGCTCTTGGCCACTGGGTGGCGATGGTAGCGGGCGACGCCCCGATCCAGGTTGCCGCCGCGTTAACTGTGTCGCCGTGGGCCCCCGGCCCTGGTGGGGGCGCCGTCGACCGCTCGCCGGGGCGACCCGGGACGGTGACCCGGTCCCGTGCCATCATGGCGCCGGCCGGTGACGCCCCCTCGGGACGGACGCCGTCGTTACGTGGAGGTGCACCGATGAGCCCCAGTTCTGGCGAGGCAGCGAACAAGGACCGGGTGACCGAGTTCTGGGCCACCCTCTATCGACGTGACTGGGAGGCCATCGCCACCTTCTTCGGTCCGACGAGCGAGTACACCGACGTCCCGTCGCCCGAGGACGACGTGGCCCGGGGGCCCGAGCTCATCGTGGCCCGGCTGCGCCTGGGCCTCGAGCCCATCGCCGGCTACGAGCACCACCTCCGGCTGATGGTGGCCGAGGGGGACACCGTGGTCACCGAGCACGCCGAGACCTGGCGGTGGCACACCGGCGAGGAGGTCACCCTGCCGTTCGTGTCGGTGTTCGAGCTGCACGAGGGGACCATCGTGCGGTGGTGGGACTACTGGGACCTCCAGACCCTGATGAACGCGGCACCGGCCTGGTGGGTCGAGCACATCATGCAGGGCTACACCTGATCCCGGTGAGGAGTCGGCCCACCCCGGCCGAGGGGCCGGTCAGCTCTCGAAGCCGTAGACGCCCTCGGCGTACTCGTCGACCTTGCTCTCGGGCAGCCGGAGTCGGATGGCCGTGTAGTAGACGACGAGGCTCCAGGCCGCCACGACGACCATGTCCCAGTAGAAGGGGATGTTCATGCGCCCCCCCTGGAACTGGCCCAGATACGAGATGAGGGTGACCCCGGCCAGATAGGGCCACAGCCAGATGGCGGCGTTCCAGTCCAACGGGGCGTGCACCGGGTTGGCGTGGGTGATCCGGGAGATGCCCATCAGCAGGTAGCCGAGGAGCACGGCCACCATGAGCTTCCAGACCACCTCCCACCCGCTCCAGTAGATGATCAGGGTGGCCGCCACGAACGAGGCCGGGGCGAGGACCGGGGCCCAGGGCAGCCGGTAGGGCCGCTCGGCGTGGGGC
Organism: uncultured Acidimicrobiaceae bacterium; assembly: GCA_963817985.1. Taxonomy (GTDB): domain Bacteria; phylum Actinomycetota; class Acidimicrobiia; order Acidimicrobiales; family RAAP-2; genus Bog-756. Next base: position 221,453 of record CAWFQI010000001.1, read on the forward strand.
TTCTGGTGGCGGAGGGCACCGAGGGCGAGTGGGGCCCCGGCGTACATGAGCACGGTGGCCGAGGTGATGAAGCCCACCAGCTTCTGCCACCCGGGGAAGGGCAGGAACAACAACAGGCCCATCACGAAGGTGAAGATGAGTCCGAAGACCGGGACGTTCGACTTCTTGGTGGTCTTCTCAAAGGCCACCGGGACGTGCCCGTTCTTGCTCATGCCGAAGGTGATGCGGCTGGTGGTGGTGGTGTAGATGAGGCCGGAGCCGCTGGGGGCGATGATGGCGTCGGCGTAGAGGATGTAGGCCAGCCACGCCAGCCCGAGCCCCTTGGCCAGGCCGGCGAAGGGCCCGAAGATCCCGGCGAAGCTGATGTGGGCCCAGCCGTGGGCGAGGGCGTGGGCGGGCAGGGCGCCGATGAAGACGACCTGCAACAAGATGTAGACGGTGGCCCCGATGAGCATGGAGAAGATGACCGCCCGGGGCATGTCCCGCTGGGGGTTCCTGCTCTCGCCGCCCAGCTGCACGGCCTGTTCGAAGCCGACCAGGGCGAAGACCGCACCGCCGTCGGAGACGGCCTGGAGGACGCCGTGGAGCCCGAAGGGGGCGAAGCCGTGGCTGGTGAAGTTGGCCGTGCTGAAGTGGGTGAAGAACAAGACGATGATCGTCATGACGGGGACGATCACCTTCCAGGTGGTGATGGCGTTGTTGATCCGCATGAGGTAGCGGACCCCGAACAGGTTGGCCACCACGAACAGGGCCATCATCACCGCGGCCACCACGAAGCCCAGAGGCGACAGGACGGGCACGCTGCCCGACTCGTTGATGAGACCGTGCCAGTAGTTGTTGGTGTAGGTGATCGCCGCCTCGACCTCGATGGGTGCGGTCCCGACGGCCTGCAGCCACGAGAACCACCCGAACGAGGCTCCGGCCAGGCCACCGAAGGCGTAGTACGGGAAGCGGGTGGTGCCCCCGCTGACCGGGAACATGCCACCCAGCTCGGCGTGGACGAGGGCCAACAGGATCACCGCCACCGAGCCGATGAGCCAGGCGATGATGGCGGCCGGTCCGCCCAGAAGGGCGCAGGCCAGCGCCCCGAAGAGCCACCCCGACCCGATGATCGAGCCCTCGGAGGTGAAGAGGAGTCCGACGAAGCCGACGTCTCGGGTGAGGCCGTCGCCCTGGGACGCCGCAGGCTTCTCGGCCACGTCGGTCATGTCCCACCCTTCGAGCGGTGGAGGTCGGGGCGAGGGCAACCGTCGATCCACCGCGACGGCCGACGGTAGGGGGAAGTTACCCGACCCCCCTCCCGTGCTCAAGCATCCCGACCACGACGACCGGTGCGTGCAGGGCTCAGGCCATGGTGGCGATGATCTCTTCCACCATGGCCACGGTGGTGTCCGGGTGGAGCAGGGCCAGGCGGCCCACGGGCTCGCCCTCCCAGAGCGTGGGCACCACGAAGCCGATCTGGTCCCGCAGGAGCCGGTCGGACCACCGCTCGTAGTGGTCCCACTCCCAGCCCGTGCGTCGGAACAGCACGACGGAGAGCTCGGGTCGCCGCACCAGCTCCAGGTACGGCGTCGCCTCGATGAGGTCGGCGGACTGTTGGGTGGTGGCGAGCACCGTCTCGATGGCGTCGCGGTAGGCGTCGGTCCCGTAGACGGCGAGGGAGAACCACAACGGGAGCCCCCGGGCCCTGCGGGTCAGGTGGTAGGCGTAGTCGCTGGGGTTCCAGTCGTCCCGCTCGTCGTTGTGCAGCACGTCGAGGTAGGAGGCGTCCTGGGTGTGGACGGCTTTGGCCAGGTGGGGCTGGCGGTAGACCAGGGCGGCGCAGTCGAACGGGGCGAAGAGCCACTTGTGGGGATCGACCACGAACGAGTCGACCATCGCCATCCCTTCGAACCGGTGGCGGACCGACGGGGCGAAGAGGGCGGCACAGCCGTAGGCCCCGTCGACGTGGAACCAGAGGTTGCGCTCCCGGGCGATCCGGCCCACGCCGGCCAGGTCGTCGACGATGCCGGCGTTGGTGGTGCCACCGGTCGCCACCACGGCGACGACGTCATCGCCCCGGGGATGGGAGGCCAGGGTGGCCGCCAGGCCGGTGCCGGTCAGCCGATGGTCGTCGCAGGGGACGAGGAGCGCCTCCACCCCCAGCACCCGGAGGGCCTTGCCCACCGAGGAGTGGGCCTCCTCGCTGATGGCCACCACCGGTCGGTCGGGCGCCTGGTCACCCATGCGGTGGGCCGCAGTGTCCCGGGCCACCATGAGGGCCGAGAGGTTGCCGGCCGACCCCCCCGAGACGAAGCAGCCCCCTGCCCCCTCGGGCAGGCCGGCGAGATCGGCGAGGACGCCGAGGGCCTGGTTCTCCGCGGCCACCGCCCCGGCCGCCTCCATCCACGATGTGCCCTGTAGGGACGAGCAGGCCACCACCATGTCGAAGAGGAGGGAGGCCTTGGTCGGCGCGGCGGGAATGAACGACAGGAACCGGGGGCTGTCGCACGAGACCACGGCGGTAGCCAGTTCGTTGTCGAAGATCTCCATGATGCGGTGGGGATCGCTGCCCCCGGCATTGATCAGGCCCTGGAGGCTTGCCTCGAGTGACTCGGCCTGGGCCCCGCCGAAGTCCAGGGGGACCGGGTCGAGGGCCAGGCGCCAACGGCAGTAGTCGAGGACGAGGGTGGTGAGCTTCTCGTCATGGACGAACATGGGATTGCGCATGGGGTCCTTTCGGCGTCACCACCATGATCGCAGACGGGACCCGGTGGGCCTCAGCCGTCGCTACCCGCACCGGCGCCGGCGGGCCGGTGCACGCTGACGGCATAGGTGACTGTCCGGCGCCCACGGCCCACCCGACCAGGTGGCCCACCGGGCCTCGAGGACCAGGCCGGCGGCCAGGCAGTCGGCGTCGTAGCGGGGAAGGTCGTAGCCGCGGTCCAGCTGGAACCCGGCCACCAGGCGCCCGCCGGCCCCGAGGTGCCGGGCGCCGGTGGCAGCCAGGGCGGCCTCGGTGCCCGCCGGCGTGAACAGCAGGACGTTGCCGGCCATCACCACCAGGTCGAACCGGCGCTGGAGGTCGAGACCGGCGAGGTCGGCCGCCACCCATTCGAGCTCGGGGGCGAGCCGCCGTGCCGTGTCGATCATCGACGGGTCGACATCGACGCCGACCACGTCCACGCCGCGCCGGGCCAGCTCCCGGGCCACGCGTCCGGTGCCGCATCCGGCGTCGAGGACCGAGGTGGGTTGCCACCGCATCACGAACCCGACCTCACCGTGGACGTCCACGCCGCGCTCGGCGAGGTCGTCGAAGCGCTTCTGGTACTCATCCCCGTCCCAGCTCACCCCGCGACCACCCCTGTCACCGGACCGCCCACAAGGTGGGCTGGATCGGCTCGCCGGGCTCCAGCGGGTGGTAACCGGGGAGTTGGGACATCGGCGTGTCGAGGTAGACCTTGGCCTCGGGCGGCTGGGCGAACCGGCCGTGGCTCCAGCGGATCTCCACGTGTCCGGCCACCGCACCGGTGCGACCGTCCTCCCGGGAGCGGTAGGACGCCGACCAGTCCACCCGGGGCTGGCCCGCCGCCGACGGGCTCACGGTGAATTTGTCCAGTTCGAACTCGGAGCGCCAGTCCCACGGACTGGCGATGCGGTAACGCGCCGGCAGGCCGGTGCGTCGGTCGTTTCCGAGGACGAAGTAGGGGGCGCTGCCGATGCGGAGCAGCCGCCACAGCATCCCCTCGGGCCCGACCCCCGATTCGGCCACCCGCTCCAGCCACCGGCGGGCCGACGTCTCGCTGACGGTGCGGCACAGCTCGGCGTAGGCGGCACGACTGGCCGCATCGGGATAGGAGCGCCCCGGCAGTGCGTGGCGGAGGGTGGCCAGCTGCTCGCGGGTGCACGCCGAGGGCGTCGGCGGGAAGCCGGCGAGGCCGGTGGCCGCCAGGCAGGCGCGGTACAGCTCGTGGAGTTGGTCGGGGGCGACGGTGTCGTACCAGTCGCTGCGGTCCCAGCTTCCCTGGGTGGCCAACAGCCCCTCGAACAGTCGGGCGGGGGAGGCGTTGGCCAGGATGTCGGACTCGTACTTGCAGCTGACCAGATAGACGTGGTCGATGCGCAGGTCGATGGGGGCCACCTCGTCGCCCGGCGGCCGGCGGCCACCGGTCCATTCGATGGTGAGGGGCGTCCGATGGCGCAGTCCGTCGGTCGCCTCGAGCAGGGCTCGACCGTTGGCAAAGGCCGTGGCCCACTCGGCGGCGTACCGTCCGGTGCCGTGGACGGCGTCCAGTCGGTCCCATTCGGGTGCCCCGACCCGTAGCGCGCCCGGTCGGGCGGTCAGGGCGGCGGCCGGGTCGGGGAAGGGAAGGGTCCCAAGGGCGGTGCCCAGTTCGGTGACGGTGGTCCGATCGTCGGGCACGGGCTGGTCGGGCCGGGTCCGGGGTCAGTCCCCGGGCTGGCCGGTTCCGTGCTCGGCCAAGGCGCGGAGCCGTTCGGCCCCGAGGGGATCGAGCAGCTCGACGACGTCGAAGACCGGTCCGTCGCCGTCGTCCCCCTGCATGGCCCGTAGCGCCTTGCCCCCGGCGGTCCGCGGCCCGGGGAGATCGGTGGTGAGCAGCACCAGGGGGCCGAGGTCGCCTCGGTGAGCGCCGCCGACTCGGGCCTGGTGGAGCACGCCCGCCTTGCCGAGCGCCTTCCACAGCACGTCGGGCCGCCGCAGTCCGGGCCGGGTGGCCGAGTACGCCCCGGACAGTTCGAACAGCCAGGTGGCCCCCGTGGCGTCCCGGGCGCGGAAGTCCACGCCCAACCCCAGGTCCCCGTAAGCCACGCTGTCCTCGATGTCGACGAAGCCGGCGGTGACGAGCGTCTGGCGGGCGAGGGCACGGGCCTTCTGCCCGATGACCACGGCATGGTCCTCGGGGTCGACGCCGGACCCGGCTTCGGTGGTGCCCCTCCGTCCGGTGGGGACGGTGACCCGGTGGCGGCTCGGTCCGCCCAGCCCCGGCCCGGACCCGTGCTCCCGCTCCTCGGCCACGCGTCGTTCGGCCAGGGCCACGTAGGCCTCGTCGGTGTCGAAGCCGGCGTAGTGGCGCTCGGTGCGCAGGGCGGCGACGGCTGTCGATCCCGATCCCATGAACGGGTCGAGCACGAGATCGCCGCGGTAGGTGAACAGCTCGATGAGGCGGCGTGGCAGTTCGACGGGGAACGGTGCTGGGTGTCCCACCCGGGTGGCCGACTCCGTCGGGATGTCCCAGACGTCGATGGTGGCGTCGACGAACTCGTCCATGGTGATGGTCCCCTCGAAGGGGAGGCCCCGGGCCGATCGCTCGTCGGGGGTCAGGGCCCGGTCGAACCGGCCCTTGCCGGCCACGATGATCCGCTCGGAGACGTCGCGCAGGACCGGGTTGCCCGGTCGCTGATAGGTGCCCCAGGCGCACGAGCCGCCGGCTGCGTGGCTCTTCTGCCACACGATCTCGCCCCGGAGGAGGTAGCCCAACTGGTCGAGGAGGTCGATGACGTCACGGGACAGCGACCGGTAGGGCTTGCGGCCGAGGTTGGCCACGTTGACGGCGATGCGACCCCCCGGCTCGAGCTTGTCGAAGCACTGACCGAAGACGTCGAAGAGCATGCCGAGGTAGGCCTCGTAGTCGGCCGGCACGCCTCCGACCCCGAGGGCGGCCTCGTACTCCTTGCCGGCGAAGTACGGGGGCGAGGTGACGACCAGGGCCACCGAGTTGTCGGCCACGTCGCCCCACCGGTCCATGTCCCGGGCGTCGCCCACCCAGATGGCGTCCCGGGCCGTCGCCGCGACGACGGTGCTGTCGTCGGATACCCGCGGCGGTGTGAACCGGGCGTAGAAGGTGGACGAGTCATGGGCCTCACGGCGCCCGACTCCGAAGCTGGAGGTGGCCGTGGGACGCCGCCGGGTGCGGCGGGGGAGCGGCTCGACCGAGCTCATGGCCGCCGGCCGGGTCCGGGCTCGGTCGGCCGGTGAGGAGCGGCCATGGATGGATGGTTCACAGTGGTGATCCTACGGACGAGGTGTGACGTGGGCCCGTTGGCCGCGCCATGGTCACGGAGGCTACTGGCGCGCCGGTGCCGCCCCGTGGATGGCTCGGGCCGGATTCACCCCGTCACCAGGCGCTGGCTGATGGACTCGCCGACCATCACGCACCGGGACAGTGAGCGACAGCTCACCCCGGTGAGGACCTGCGGGGCGGCGACCGTGGCGGCCCGCTTCCACGGGTGGCTGTCCGGCCCGGTCAGGATGGACAGCCCTGCCTCGGGGGCGAGGCCCACCGCACTGCCGACGGCGACACAGGCGTTGACCGCGGTGCACGACACCCCCATCAGGGCCGCCGCCGTGGGGCTGACCCGTTCGGACGACCACGAGGCCCCGCCGTTCGTCGTGGTCAGAATGACGCCGTGGCCGGTGCGGGTCCCGGTCACGGTGCTGGCGGTCGTGCCCACCGCCACGCACCAGGCCCCGGTCACTCCGGGCGGAGCCGTGGTCGTCGTGGTGGTGGGAGGCGGGGCGGTCGTGGTCGCTGCCGGCCGTCGGGGTGGTGGCCGCCCCGGCACCGCTGGCCGGGGGCGTGGCCCCCGACGCCGTGGTGGACGCGGTGGTGGACGACGCGGCTGTGGTCACGGTGGTGGTGGTGAAGGGAAGTCCGGCCCCCGCCCCACCCCGGGAACAGACGATCCCGTTGAGATAGCCCACGGCCTTCGGCGCCGTGGTGGCGATCCACGTGGCTCCGCCATCGGTGGTCAACGCCACTTGTCCGGCCACGTGGTCCACGTCGATGGCCTGGTGGATGGTGACCCAGCAGTGCTGGCTGTCGGGACAGGAGATGCCGGTGGCCCCGGTCAGCGTGGCGGGCAACGCGCCCAGCTGCACCCAGGACGGCCGGGCCGGCGACGAGACGAGCGCCACCGTCCCCGTGGCTGAGATCCCGATGGCCACGCAGCGCTGGCTGGTCTGGCAGCTGACGGCCGTCACATCCAGGATGCCGGCGGGAAGGGTGGCCGCCGCCCACGTGGTGCCACCGTCCGAGGTGGAGATGATGGTCCCCTGGCCGTTGGAGGTCTGGCTGACCTGGCCGACTGCGGTGCAGTGGTGGCGGTCGCTACAGGAGATGGCGGAGAGATAGCCGACGGTGGTGGGGATGGCCTCGACCGTCCAGGTGGATCCCCCGTTCGCCGTGCCCAGCACGGCGGCGCCGTTCGGCGCCCCGGCGGTCCCGATGGTCGATCCGACCGCCCAGCACCGCAGTGCGTCGGCGCAGGATACGGCGGTGAGCGAGTTCACCGGCGCCGGCAGGGTGACCGAGGTGAGGGTCCCGACCCAGGGCGACCCAGGGGCGATGGTCGACGGCGCACTCGATCCCCCCTTCGATCCGCTCCCGCTCGAGCAGGCGGTCGCCACGAGGGCCACCACGGCGATGGCCGCGGACGCGCCGATCCGGGTCCGGTGCCGGCCCGGTGTCCGGCGGTCTCTCGCACGGGGGGAGTTCGTCGTGCTCACGGAGGTGGGAGGCGGACTCAGCTGCGCCCGGGGGCACCCACGGGTGCCACCGGGTCGTCGAGGTCCGAGAGCGCGTCGCTCACCGGCGGGGACAGGATCAGGAGAGGGCGGTTGGGCCCGGAGGACAGCGAGGGACTGAGCTCGTGGGCGGGCCGTGTCAGATTCCTCACATTGAACCCCGGTCGCTTCCCTGGCGGGGCCGCCATCCGGCCCACGGTGGTCGTCTTGTCCGATTGCGCCAGAGATCTTGCCACGCCACCACCGGTCGCCAGGGTGATGACGGCCGCCCGGGACGGGCGAGGTCTACCGTACGTCGGTGGTCTTGGTCCCCGTGGTTCCGGTCCGCACCGAGCGACGAACCCTCCTGTACCTACTGCGGTGAACCTCGTCGACCTGGTGGTGCTGGTGGTCGTGGCCCTGTCGGCCGTCCAGGGTCTGCGCCTCGGGGCCGTGGTGCAGGTCCTCTCCTTCGGCGGCCTCCTACTCGGGCTCTTCCTCGGCGCCCAGCTGGCCTCGATCACCGTGACCTGGGGCCATGTCCAGTCCACCCGCACCGCCCTGGCCCTCGTGACGCTCCTCGGGGTCGCCCTCCTCTGCGGAATGGCCGGTCGGATCGTGGGCAATATGGCCTTCACGCGGGTCCACCGGGGCGCCCTCGGCGCCGTCGACTCGGCCCTCGGCGTGCTGGTGGCCGTGGTGGCCTCCTTGTTGATCGCCTGGCTGCTGGCCAGCACCTTGGTCAACACCGACTCGCTGAGGCTCAACGCCTCCATCGACCGGTCGCGCGTCATCCGGTCGCTCGACAACGTGCTCCCCGCCCCACCCTCGGTCTTCTCCCGGGTCCAGAGCTTCCTCTCGGCCCAGGGATTCCCCCCGGTCTTCGCCCAGCTGGCCCCGGACTCGGCCGGACCGGTGGCCCTGCCCGGTGAGCCGCAGCTCCAGGCGGCCGCAGCCCACGCCGCCGGATCGACGGTCAAGATCGTCGGGGAGGGGTGCGGTCAGATCCAGGAGGGCTCGGGGTTCGTGGTCGCCCCCGGAATCGTGGTGACCAACGCCCATGTGGTGGCGGGCATCGCCCACCCCATGGTCGACGCAGGCAGCGACACCCTCGACACCACGGTGATCTACTTCGACCCGTCCTACGACCTCGCCGTGCTCCGGGTCAGTGGGCTCGACGAACCGGCACTGAGCCTCGACCCGGAGCCGTCGAGCCGCGGGGTGCAGGCCGCCGTGCTCGGCTACCCGGGGGGCGGTCCGTTCCAGGTGGCACCGGCCGGCGTGATGGCGACCTTCGAGGCCGAGGGCCGCGACATCTACGGCCAGGGCCTGACCGTGCGCAACGTCTACGAGATCCAGGCCAAGGTGCGCCCGGGGAACTCGGGTGGACCCCTGGTCCAGCTCGACGGTCAGGTCATCGGGGTGGTGTTCTCCCGGTCGACGACCAACGGCGACATCGGCTACGCCCTGACCTCCCCGGGGGTCCTGTCCCGGGTGCACCAGGCCGAGTCGGCCGGCAAGGTCGTCGGTACGGGCGCCTGCGTGCCGGGCTGAACGCACCGCGTCGGGCAACGGCCCGACTAGACATGGGGCATGGCGCTCCCGATCGAGGACTACGGCATCATCGGCGACCTCCACACCGCTGCTCTGGTGGGCCGGGACGGCTCCATCGACTGGCTCTGCCTGCCCCGCTTCGACTCGGCGGCCTGCTTCGCCAAGCTCCTCGGCGACGAGGACCACGGGTCGTGGAAGCTGGCCCCGAAGGGTTCGCACGGCGCCACCCACCGCCACTACCGGGGCGAGACCCTCGTCCTCGAGTCGGAGTTCGTCACCGACGAGGGCACCGTGCGGGTCATCGACTGCATGCCCATCCGCCAGCAGCACCCCGAGGTGGTCCGCCTGGTCGAAGGTGTCCGGGGCAAGGTCACCATGGAGATGGCCCTCACCATCCGCTTCGGCTACGGACAGATCGTCCCGTGGGTGCGCAGGACCGACGGGACCCTCAACGCCATCGCCGGCCCTGACGGGCTCTCGCTGTGGACGACGGCCGAGTGCCACGGGCGGGACTTCTCCACCGTGGCCGAGTTCACCGTCAGCGAAGGACAGCGGGTGCCCTTCTCGTTGACCTGGTTCCCGGCCAACGAGGAGCCCCCCCGCCCCGTCGACGCCGCCTTCGCCATTCTCGACACCGAGCTGTGGTGGAACGACTGGGTCTCCCAGTGCACCTACGAGGGCGACTACCGGGACGCCGTCGTGCGTTCGCTCATCACCTTGAAGGCCCTGACCTACGAGCCCACCGGCGGCATCGTGGCCGCGGCCACGACGTCGCTCCCCGAGACGCTCGGGGGCAGTCGCAACTGGGACTACCGGTTCTGCTGGCTGCGGGACGCCACACTCACCCTCGAGTCCCTCATGCGCGGTGGCTTCTACCAAGAGGCCATGGCCTGGAGGAACTGGTTGCTGCGGGCCACGGCCGGGGACCCGTCCCAGATGCAGATCATGTACGGCGCCGGCGGTGAGCGTCGTCTCGACGAGTGGGAGGTCGACTGGCTGCCCGGCTACGAGGACTCCGCGCCGGTGCGGATCGGTAACGCCGCCGCCGGGCAGTTCCAACTCGACGTCTACGGCGAGGTCATGTCGGCGCTCTACGAATCACAGCCCGCCGGCCAGTCGGGTGACAATGCGACCTGGGAGTTCCAGCTCTCCTTGATGGACTTCCTGCGCGACGGCTGGCGCGAGCCCGACGACGGCATCTGGGAGGTGCGAGGGCCTCGTCGCCACTTCACCCACTCCAAGGTGATGGCCTGGGTGGCCATCGACCGGGCCATCAAGACCTCCGAGGAGTACGGCATGGAGGCGCCGCTCGACCAGTGGAAGGAGGTCCGCCAGGAGATCCACGACCAGGTCTGCGATCAGGGCTTCGACGTCTCCCGGGGATCGTTCACCCAGTACTACGGGTCCGACCAGCTCGACGCCAGCCTCCTCATGATCCCGCTGGTGGGCTTCCTGCCCGCTCACGACCCGAGGGTGCGGGGGACCATCGAGGCCATCGAGCGAGAGCTGGTCGACGGCGGGTTCGTGCTGCGCTACCGCACGGCCGACACCGGCGACGTCGACGGGCTCACCGGACGGGAGGGGGCGTTCCTCGCCTGCTCGTTCTGGCTGGCCGACTGCCTCACGATGCTCGGCCGTGACCACGACGCCCGCCAACTGCTCGACCGGCTCATGGGACTACGGAACGACCTCGGCCTCCTGTCCGAGGAGTACGACCCCGTCGCCGGCCGGATGGTGGGCAACTTCCCCCAGGCCTTCTCCCACGTGTCCCTCGTGAACTCGGCGTCCAAGCTCATGGGCCAAGAGAAGCCGACTTCCGAGCACGTCGTCCTCGGACTGGCACGCCGTGCGCTGACCCGGGGGAAGTCGAGCCCGGTCGAGCGCCACCTGAGTGGCGTCTCGGCCCAGTCCATGCTGGCCCGCCTGACCGAGACCGCCGGGGGCCAGCGGGGCGCAGCCAGGATGGTGCGGGATGCCGTCTCGGGCGGCGTACCGGTCGGTGGGGCCGCCCCCGGCCCCGGGGACCCACCCTCCACCGCCGCAGCCCGAAGTGCCCGTCGACGGGGCAAGCCCACGACCAAGCCGACGGCGAAGAAGGCCACGCCGCTGGCTACCAAGGCGCCGGTCCGCACCACGGCAGGATCACCACGCCCTTCGCCAAACACCTCGAAGGCCGCAGCCACGAAGGTCGCCAAGGCGAAGAAGACCGCTTCCGCTGCGAACGCCCCGGTCAAGAAGGTAGCCACCACCAAGAGGGCGGCTGCCGCCACGAAGGCCCCTGCCGCCAAGAAGGCGGTGGGTAAGAAGGTCACGAAGAAACGCACCCCGGCCACGAAGGCGGTGGGCAAGAAGGCCACGAAGAAGCGCAGCCCGGCCACGAAGGCATCGGCCCCCTCCACGGGTCGCTAGCGCCTCATGGGAAGGACTGGCTCTCGCCGGGCCGAGCGCAGACGATGAGCGGCACTCACCACCACGGTCCAGGCGACGGCGTGCCCCGAGCGACCCAACACCCGTTCGATCCCGACGACCCCTCGGTTCCCGAGGCAGGCCAGACCGTGGCCGACGGGGTCATCGAGCTCGACACCCTCCTTGGCGGGTGGGAGCGGGTCACGGCCGGCTACCTCATCGAGGGCGACGCCCCGGTCTTGGTCGAGACGGGCAGCCAGAGCTCGGTGCCCGTGCTGCTGGCTCAGCTCGACCGACTCGGGGTGGGTGCCTCGGACCTGGCCGGGGTGGTCGTCACCCACATCCACCTCGACCACGCCGGCGGCGTCGGGGACGTGGCCCGTGCCTTTCCCAAGGCCACCGTCTACGTGCACCCGAAAGGAGCTCGCCACCTCGTCGACCCCACCCGTCTGGTCGACTCGGCATCCCGGGTGTATGGACCGCTCCTCGATTCCCTCTACGGCCGACTCGACCCGACCCCGGCCGAGCGGATCCACGTGCTGGAAGACGGTGAGGCCATCCCGGTGAGCTCGAACCGGTCCCTCGTCGCCGTCGACTCGCCAGGCCACGCCAAGCACCACGTGGCCCTGCACGACACGTTGAGCGGTGTCCTCTTCGCCGGCGATGCCGTGGGGGTGAAACTGCCCGACGCCGGCGTGCTGCGTCCGTCCACACCGCCACCCGACTTCGACCTCGCATCGGCGCTGTCCTCCCTCGGGCGGTTTGCCGACCGGAGCCCGACCGGGCTGGCCCTGGCCCACTACGGGCTGCTCACCGACCCGCTGGATGTGCTGGATGAGGCCGACGGCACCCTCCGGAAGTGGGCCGATGTTGCCGAGACGGCCTTCCGCAACGGCGAGGACATCGCCGCCGCGCTCGCCGCTGAGTTCGCTTCGGACCTCGAAGGGGTCCCCGACGAACACCTCGAGAAGCTCGAGGTCATGAACGGCGTCCACTCCAACGCGGCGGGGCTCCATCGCTGGTTGTCCAACCGCCCGGCCCCGGCGGGCCCGGGCACCGAAGGTCAGTGAGGCGCAGGCCCCCTCGGAGCGGCTGGGTCGACAGGACGTGAACGTCTCCCTGGTCAGCGGGTGGCTGCCCCTGGTGGTTGAAGTGCTCGCCATCGCTGCGCTCGTGGTGTCGATCGGCTGGCGGGACGGCAGCTGGCGGCGACAGCTCGGATTCGGGGTGCCGATCGCCGCGGCCGTTACCGGCGTGGCCGCCCTGGTGATGAACCTGGCCTCCCTGGTCCCCGACGATTTCCCCTGGCAGGCCTACCTCTGGGGGTTCGGGGCCGTCCTGGCGGTCGTGGCCGCGGTCGTCGGGTGGCGCCGGGAGAGGATCGGCCGGCGGGTGGTCGCCGTCATCGCCGTGCTTCTTCTCGGTGCGGTGACGTTGGGCGTCGTCAACCAGCGGTCGGGAACCTTCCCCACCCTCGGTCGTCTGCTCCACGGCGACCCCGAGAACGTGGTGGGCCCGCCCCAGCTCCGCCAGTTGAAAGAGCAGGTCGAGATCACCGGGCGGCTCCCGGCCCAGGGAGTGGTCGTGACCGTGACCATTCCGCCCACCGTGTCCCACTTCGCCACCCGGCCGGCCTACGTCTACCTGCCGCCGGCATGGTTCGCCCGGGTGACCCCGTCGCTGCCCACCTTGGTGCTCCTCCCCGGGGAGCCGGGAAGCGCCTCGGACTGGTCAGGGGACGGTGACGCCGACAACACGGCCGACGCCTTTGCCTCGACCCACCACGGTGTGGCCCCGATCATCGTCATGCCCGATCCGGACGGCTTCCTCACCGTCGACTCCGAGTGCGTGAACAGCAAGTTCGGTAACGCCGAGACCTACCTGGTCGACGACGTGCCCGCCTACGCCCGCAGCCAGCTCCACGCCTCGTCGGCCCCGGGCTCCCTGGCCATCGGGGGGCTCTCGGCCGGGGGTACCTGCTCGGTCATGCTCGCCCTGCGCCACCCCGCCGTCTTCCCCACCTTCGCCTCCTACTCCGGGTTCGCCACCCCCCAGTACGAGGAGACGACCCAGGCCGACACCATCGACACCCTTTTTGGGGGATCAGAGGACCGCTTCGCCGCCCACGACCCGACCCAGATCCTTCGCACCGGCCACTTCGACGGAATGGCCGGGTGGTTCGAGGTGGGGGACCAGGACACCGATCCACTGGACGCGGCCCACAACCTCCAACCGGCGGCGGCGCGGGCAGGGATCGCCACCTGCATCCTCGTCCGGCCCGGTGGACACGACTTCGACCTCTGGAGCCAGGCCCTGTCCGACTCGTTCCCGTGGCTCGCGTGGAGGCTCGGGCTCATTCCCGAGCCCAGCACCGAGCCGGCCCGGTGTACCTCACCGTGAGTTGCGCCCGCCCCGGGGATGCTTGCATACGGCACGGGCGTGGTCTCCAATGGCCGCACCGTCGCAACGGCCGAGAGAGGGGAAGGTGGGGTCGATGAGCATCGTGTTCGCCCTGCTCGGCGCGTTCAGCCAGGCGCTGACGTCGGTCCTCCAGAAGCTGGCCAACGTGGCCGGGGCCGACGAGAAGCGCTCGGGCTGGGAGACAACCAAGTTCCTCATCCGCCAGCCCATCTGGCTGCTCGGCATGGTGTGCATGGGGGGGACCTTCATCTTCACGGCCCTCGCCCTGTACTTCGGGACCCTGGCCTCGGTGCAGCCCATCTTGGTCACCGAGCTCATCTTCACCCTGGCCCTGCGGGCCCTGTGGCTGCACGACAGGATCGCCTCACGGACCTGGGGTGCCGCCGCCCTTCTCTGCGCCGGACTCTTCGGATTCCTCGTGGTGGCCCATCCCGAGGAAGGCCACGGCAAACCGACGGCGGCGGCCTGGGCGGTGGCCCTCGGAAGCCGGGGGGCCGTCATCGTGGTCCTCTTGATCCTCAGCCGGTGGGGGTCACCGGCTCGGAAGGCCGCCCTGCTCGGGGCGGCCGCCGCCCTGGTGTGGGCGATCGATGCCGCCTTCGTGAAGGCGGCCACCGAGGTCCTCGCCCACGAGGGCTGGTCGGGCCTGTTCGAGCACTGGCCCATCTACGCCGTCGTGGTCAGCGGGGTGCTCGGGACCGTGCTCCTCGAGGCGGCGTTCGCCGCCGGCCCTCTGGCCGCCTCACAGTCGGCCCTGCTCATCGTGGATCCCCTGGCCAGCATCGCCATCGGCATCGAGCTGTTCGGCGAGCAGCTGAGGAACTCACCGGCGGCCATCGTCTTGGAGATCCTCTTCCTCGGCGGGATGTTCGCCGGGGTGGTGCTGCTCTCCAAGTGGGCGCCACCCGAGATGGAGGTCCGTGCCAAACGGTCGCCACGCACGGTCGTCGCCGGGGGACCCGGCGACATCGTCGAGGCCTGATACCCCCGTCTGCGCCCGGATTTCCCACAATCAGCGATCGCCCCGTGTCGTTGAGCGGAAAATAGCCGGGCCGGGGAAGTACGCCATCGGGTGCATACTGCGGTCGAATCGACGCGTAACGTGCCGAAGCAACCGGTCGAATTCGGGGAAATAGAGCACTGAGGGTGGTGTCGTGAACACGCTATGCACCCAGTAGGCGTGGAAGATCGAACCTGGGCCACGCGGCCAGGCGGCGACTGGGCAAACTCGGCATTGCCCCGATTGGCCCCCTGCTGTACCTTTCCCGGAAACCAATCAGGGTTTCGCACGACGAGTAAGGGCAGGGTGCGATGTTGAAGCGCGTAGTAGGCGGAATTGTCATGGTCATTGCCGGGGTGGTGCCCTTGGCATTGCCGTCGATGGCCGGGGCCGCATCCTCTCCCTTGGCCGTCACCCCATACTCGGGGTTCAACACCTTGTTGACCCGGGCGCCGTATGTGACCGACCTGACCCAGACCTCGGCGTACATCAACTGGGCCACCACCAATACCGCTGGCACCGGTACCAACGTCTTCGGCTCGGTACAGATCGCCCCGATGTCCGGTTCCGGCTGCAGCGCTCCCACATCCTGGACGGGTTCGGCTATCACGGCCCCCTCCACCCTGCCGGGTGACGTGAATCCCACAGCGGCATCGGGGACTCCTACGGGAACGGAGTTCACTGTCACCGGCAGCCTGGGAACGAGAAATGAGTACCAGAACTCGGTTCCGATAACCGGGCTCGCTCCTGGGACCGAGTACTGCTACACGGTCCTGTCGACCCACTCGGCCGGCGCATCCGATCTGCTCCCAGCGGCCGCCCCGTACCAGACCTTCACCACCTTGCTTCCTGCCAACACGTCGTCCACCCGTCCTGTGACCTTCGACGTCATCAACGACACCGGTGAGAACTACTACGACACCAACGCAAACGTCGCGTCCGATGTCGCCTTTCCCAACGGGGTGAACCCCGATCAGGCTTCCCTCTACAGTCAGATCGGCAACTCCGGTGCGAACTTTCTGCTCTCGGTGGGCGACATCGGGTACAACAGCTCGAACCAGTCCAACTTCGGTGACCTCGAGCAGACCGGCACCCAGCCCGAGGTGAGCGATATCTTCGGTCCGTCCTACCTTCCCAAGGCTGGCGGGATTCCGATCTTTGCCGGTTCGGGGGACCACGACCAGACCATCAATCCCCAGAAGATCTTCCCGACCCCGACAACGGCGGCGACCTCGGGAGGTACGTATGCGTTCGACAGCTACTCGGGTGTCGACGGCATCTCCGGAAACGCCGCCGACGACTGGTACGCCTTCTCCACCGGCAATGTCCGGATCTATGTCATCGAGGGAACGTGGTCCGAAGCCGTAGCCAACAAGCTCGGCACCACCACCGGATCCCTGTGCGGCACCGTGACGGCTTCGGCCGTGGGCAGCTGCGAGGCCTACCAGGCTGACGCCGATGAGCACTGGCAGACCAACTCGCCCGAGTACAAGTGGCTCCTGAAGGACCTGCAGGCCCACCCCGGTGGGGTCAAGATGGCGGTCTTCCACTTCCCGCTGCGCTCTGTCCAGATCTCACAGCCTTCGGACCCCTACCTCCAGAACAGCTCGGCCAATCCGCAAGCATCGGCGAGCCTTGAGGCCCTCTTGGCCAAGTACGGGGTCAGCATCGCTTTCAACGGTCATGCTCATACCTACCAGCGGATCATCCCCAACAACTACCAACAGCATGGTCAGCTCATCAACTACGTGACCGGCGGCGGCGGTGGGGTGCTCGAACCGGTGAGCAGTGGCAACTGTGCGACGGTTTCGGCCTCCGCCAGCGTGTACGCGGTCGGGTGGTCGCCGACCAGCAACACCGGGTCAGCCTGCGGCTCGGCACCGATCCCCGGGTCGGCCTCTGACGTCTACGAGTTCCTGAAGGTCACGGTCAACGGTGACCTGGTAACGGTCGCCCCCACCAGCGCGGCGGGCAACACCTTCGACGTGCAGACCTACAACCTTTCGGCCCAGGCCGGAACGGTCGGTCCGGGCTCGGCACCCATCCAGGCCGGCGGCGGCTCCCCGACGGGCTCCACCGCATGCATGCCCAAGCTGCCCGCGGGCACAGTTGTCGGCTCGGCCGCCACCAAGTCGGGCTCGGGCTACTACGAGGTCGATGCCTTCGGTGATGTGGCCGCCTTTGGCAACGCCACCTGCTACGGCGCTATGACCGGCACACCGCTGACCCAGCCCATCGTGGGCATGGCCACTGATCCGAGCGGTGGGGGGTACTGGCTGGTGGCCCGAGACGGGGGCATCTTCTCCTTCGGTGACGCGCAGTTCTACGGCTCCACGGGTGCCATGCACCTGAACCAGCCCGTCGTGGGCATGTCGTCGGACGCCAGCGGACACGGCTACTGGCTGGTGGCCTCGGACGGAGGCATCTTCTCCTTCGGTGACGCCGTCTTCCACGGTGGTACCGGAGGGATCCACATCAACAAGCCGGTGGTCGGCATGACCACCACGGCCAGCGGGAACGGCTACTGGCTGGTGGCCTCGGACGGAGGCATCTTCTCCTTCGGCGACGCCGTCTTCCACGGTGGTACCGGAGGGATCCACATCAACAAGCCGGTGGTCGGCATGACCACCACGGCCAGCGGGAACGGCTACTGGCTGGTGGCCTCGGACGGAGGCATCTTCTCCTTCGGCGACGCCGTCTTCCACGGCTCGACCGGCAACATCGTCCTCAACAAGCCGATCATCGGCATGGCCACGGACGCCTCGGGCCAGGGTTACTGGTTGATGGCCTCCGACGGGGGAGTGTTCTCCTTCGGCGACGCGCAGTTCCTCGGGTCGGCCGCCTGAGCACCGTCTGAGTAACGGACACTGGGCCGGGACCGCGAGTGCGGGCCCGGCCCAGTGTCGCGTCGGTGGTCGGTAGCTGCGGATCCGTCTCCGGGAACCTGGGCGGGCCTACCTGATCGGTGAGTGAGACCGACGCTGTGCGCCACCGCTGGATAGGGGAGACCGCCGCTGGAGGTCGGAGTGCCCCGGCCCCGGCCGAGGGGGCTGCAGTGGCCGGCCCTGAGTGGTGCGCCCCCCCGGACTCGAACCCAGGAACCTGCAGATTAAGAATCTGCTGCTCTACCGTTGAGCTAGGGGCGCAGGGGCAGCATAAGAGCAGATCAGGCGGTCGTCAACGAATCGCCGCCCTCCGGCTCACGGGATGGGTGGATCGCACGTGGCCGGGAGATCCTTCGGCGGCGGGGTGAGTCCCAGCCGCCAGGACAGCCACGGAAGCGAGGTCTTGAAGGCGGCCGCCCAGAACTCGAAGGAGTGGTCGCCGTCGGGCGTGTAGACGCAGACCTGCATCCCGGTCCCCTTGGCCAGCGTGGCCAGCTGCTTGGCCGCGGCCAGCGGCTGGGGGTCCTGCTGGCCGGCGGTGAAGTAGCCGCCCATCCCGGTGAACTTCCCTCCGGTGAGCAGGTGTACCGGGTTGTGGTCCTCGTAGTTCGCCTTGGAGCCGCCGTAGAGGGTGGCGATGGTCTGCTGTTCGTCGTCGTCCTGGTAGGTCGGCGAGGCGTAGCCCGAGTACGAGGCGAACGTGGAAAAGACGGTGGGATTGCGCAGCGAGAGCATGGTGGCGCACGTACCGCCGGCCGAGAGCCCGGCCACGGCCAGGGCGTGTTTGCCGATGGCGGCGTTGAACTCCGACTGCATGTAGTTGGGGACGTCTTTGACCAGGTAGGTTTCGGCGTTGCCGAAGGCCGAGTTGGCGCACTCGCTGTCCCCGGTCTTGTCGCCGTTGTTGTCCGGGATGACCAGCAGGGGCGCCACGCCGTGGTGCTGGGCGGCGAAGGCCGATGCCGTGGTGTCGGCGTAGCCGGCCCGGGTCCAGTCCGAGGGTTGGCCCGGCACACCGGCGATGAGCTCGATGACCGGCAGCTGAGGCTCGGGATTGTGGAACCAGATGGGGGGCAGGTAGACGTAGGCCTGCTGGGCCTGGAACTTGGAGATGGTGGGGGGGATGGTGACGGCGATGGTCTCGCCGTGGGTGGGGAGCTTGCCCGTCTTTCGCACCTGGTCCCGGATCCTCTGGAGGGCGGGCAGGTTGGTGAAGTTGGCTGCGTCCTTGCCGAGGAGCCGGGCCAGGGTCGGGTAGTAGTCGTAGTTCTGGTTGACGACGGTGAAGGCGGCGATCACGCAGAACACCAGGGCGAGCACCGGGAAGATGCGGAGCACCCAGTGGGCCTTCCCCCAGCCCAACACGATGGTGAGGACGGCGAACCACAAGAGCCACACCCAGAGGTAGAAGGTGATGGGGAAATCGTCGGGAACGAGGTTGAACACCTCGATGGCCAATCCGGTGAGGACGGTGAGGACAAAGCTCACGGGGACACCGATGATCAGCTGGCGCTTCCAGGCCCCGTCGTGCCACCCAACCGAGAGGACCACCGACACGACGGCCACGATGACTACTGTCAACGGGAACCATCCCGTGATCAGGTCGACATTGACAGCGAGGGCGCTCATGATCTGGGTGCCTAAGCTAACCAGTGCGTAGCAGCGGTGTAGGGATTCCACAGTGGACGACCAGGAGGAAGAGGGCAGCACCGTGGCAGACGAAGCCGAACCGAACGGCGACGAGCCGGGGGCCAGCACCCTCGACTCCCTGAGTGCCGACCGTCGCAAGAAGCGGGAGGTCCTGGCCGACGCGGGGATCGACCCCTACCCCCTCCGATTCGACCGGACGGCCACGGCCGCTGACCTGCACGAGCGTCACGGCGGGCTCGAGCCCGACGTCCGCACGGGTGAGGACGTGCGGATGGCCGGTCGCCTGACCAGCATCCGGGGCCACGGCAAGCTCTCGTTCGCCACCCTCCAGGACGTCACCGGCTCGGTGCAGCTCCTCATGCAGGCCTCCACGCTCTCGGACCGGGCCAAGTTGGTCCTCGCCAACACCGATCTGGGTGACTGGATCGGTGCCGAAGGGGAGGCGGTGACCAGCCGTCGGGGCGAGCTGTCCATCGACGTCCAGGAGTTGACCCTGTTGTCCAAGGCCCTCCGGCCGCTGCCCGACAAATGGCACGGTCTGACCGCCACCGACACCCGCTACCGCCAGCGGGAGGTCGACCTCCTCGCCAACCCGGACAGCCGGGCGGTGTTCGACGTCCGCTTCAAGGCCGTGGCCGCCCTACGCAAGCAGCTGGTGTCGGAGGACTTCGTCGAGGTGGACACCCCCATCCTCCAGCCCCAGGCCGGTGGGGCGTTGGCCCGGCCGTTCATGACCCACTCCAATGCCCTCGACATCGACCTCAGCCTCCGGATCGCGCCCGAGCTCTATCTGAAGCGGATGGTCGTGGGCGGCTATGAGCGGGTCTTCGAGATCGCCCGCAACTTTCGCAACGAGGGCATCGACACCCGCCACAGCCCGGAGTTCACCGCCCTCGAGGCCTACCGGGCCTTCGGCGACGTCAACGACGGGATGGACCTGACCGAGCGGCTCATCGTCGAGGCCGCCCGTTCGGCCACCGGCCGCCTGGCGTTCACGGTCGGCGAGCGGCCGATCGACCTGACCCCGCCGTGGCCCCGCCGCCAGCTGCTGGACTGGCTGGAAGAGGTGGTCGGACGGCGCCTCCACCCCTCCGACCCGGTAGAGGACGTACGCGCCGTGTGCCAGGAGCACGATGTCGACTTCCTGCCCGAATGGGGCTCGGGCAAGCTCATCTTCGAGCTGTACGACACCATCCTCCTGCCCAAGGTGGTCGACCCGGTCTTCGTCGTCGGATTCCCGGTCGAGGTGTCCCCGCTGGCCCGCCAGACCCCGGACGACCCGACCATGGCGGCCCGGTTCGAGCTGGCCATCGACGCCAAGGAGTTCGCCAACGGCTACAGCGAGCTGAACATCCCCGAGGAGCAACAGGACCGCTTCCGGGGCGAGGCCGAAGCCGTGGCCCGCGGTGACCTCGAGGCCCATCCGGCCGACCTGGCCTTCGTTCGGGCCCTCGAGTACGGGCTGCCCCCGACCTCGGGGATCGGGATCGGGGTGGACCGTCTGGTGATGCTCATCACCGAGGTCGAAGCCATCCGCGATGTGATCCTCTTTCCCATGATGCGCCCCGAGGCCAGCAGTTGACCGACGTGGAAGCGGTGGCCCCCGTCGACCTGGCCGCCGAGGCCGACCTCGAGCTCACCGCCGAGGAGGCGGCCGACACCGAGTTCCTCATCGCCGAGGAGATCGAGATCGAGCTCCCCGCCGGGAGCCGCACCGTGGTGGTCAGTGACCTCCACCTGCCGGCGGTAGCCAGCGAGACGTCGCACTCCGTCGCCGACGAGTTGGCCACCGTGCTCGCCACGATGACCGGTCCAGCCGCCTTCGTCATCGCCGGCGACGGGTTCGAGATGTTGGCCGGTCCCCCCGAGGTGGGGCGGATCCTCGACAGTCACCCCCAGTTCACCGCGGCCGTGGTGGAGTTCGCTGCCGCGGCCGACCACCACGTCGTGGTGCTCTCGGGCAACCACGACGGCCAGTTGGCGTGGGACGGCACCGCGGCCACCATCTTGAAGGAGCGGCTGGGCGTCGAGCAGTTCGCCCTCAACCTGACCCTGGTGGTGGCGACGGACCACGGACCCCAGCGCGTCCGGGTGGTCCACGGGAACCAGGTCGACCCCTTCAACACCTTCGAGGACCCGTGGTCGCCGGTGGACACCCCCTTCGGCCACCACGTGGTCCGTGACCTCCTCCCCGAGCTCGAGGCCCGTCAGTCGCCGGGCTCGCTCCTCGAAGGGGTGCAGTGGCTGGACGGCGACATGGCCGACTTCATCGGTTCGCGCCTCTTCTACCGCAAGATCGTGGGCAAGCTGTGGCTGGCCGCCGTGCCGTTCGTCGCCATCCTGCTCCTCCGTCTCCTCACCTTCCTGCCTGGGGTCCGTCCGCTGCTCCACCATCATGCCGAACGGTGGCTGCTCGGCTTCGGCCTGCTCGTGGCGTTCATCATCCTGGTGGCCGCCGTGGCGGCGGGGGCCACACTGTTGCGGGTGAACCGTGCGCTCCGGGAGACGGCGGTGAGCGCCCGATCGGATCCCGCCTCCCACAACGCCCCGGCCCGTGCCCAGGCCGCCCGGCTCGTAAGCCAGGGATTCGCCGGGATGATCTCGGGGCACACCCACGAACCGGAGTTGTCGGTGGTGGGCGGCGGCTTCTACGCCAACACCGGGAGCGGTACGGCCTCGGTGGTGAGCCGCCGGGCCCGACTTCGGTTGCCCCATCCCTTTGTCACCTTCCACCGCTTCTCCTACGTGGAAATGCTCGGCGGCACGGTCCTCGAGCTCAAGCTGTGGCTCCGCGAGGTGCCGGTGCGGTCCCCGGTGCTCCTCGAGCGACTGGCCCTGGCTCGTTCACGGGTGGACATGACCACCACCACCCAGGTGGGGGCGCTGCCCAACGGGCCCACCTGGCCCCTCGACGACTCCGGCCTCAAGCGGTGGGTGATCCGACGTCGGGTCCGCCGCGTCGCCGCCGTCGTGCTGCTGGCCGCCGGCGTGCTCAATGTGATCTTCGCCGCCCTCTGGCACATCCAGGGAACCCGCGAGGTCGACCACTGGCTGCCGTTCGGCGTGCATCCACTGACGGTCACCGAGGCGCTGGTCGGGAGCCTGGCCCTGTGTGGGCTCGCCCGCGGGGTGCGGCTGGGCCTGCAGGCGGCGTGGCTGGCCAGCATCGTGCTGCTGGTGGCCACGACCACCGACCGGCTCATCCAGGGCCGCCCGCCGTGGGGCTCCACCATCGCCCTGCTCTTCTGCCTGTGGCTGCTCGTCGAGCATCAGCACTTCCGGGTCAAGCCGACCGGGGTCTCCCGGCTGTTCATCTGGGCCGCCGCCATCGGTCTCGTGATCATCGGCGCCACCGCCGGGGTGGGCAACGTGGTGGGCACCGGCCGTCACGACCACTTCGATCTGGTGTTCTTGTTGGTGGTGGTGGCCGTCCTGGCCGCGCTGCTGCTCATCGCCGTCCCCGGACGCGAGACCCGCCGCACCGGTGCCGCCCGGGAGGAGGCCTTCGCCCGGGCCCGGGCCATCATCGACCAGCACGGGGGGGACACCCTCGACTACTTCGCGCTCCGCGACGACAAGTCCTGGTTCTTCTCGGGCGAGTCCCTCGTGGCGTACTCGGTGATCAACGGCGTGATGCTGGTCTCGCCCGACCCCATCGGCCCGCCCCAGGACCGCGCCGAGGTCTGGTCGGACGTCATGGACATGGCCCAGGCCAACGGTTGGCAGCCCTCGGTGCTGGCTGCGTCCCAGTCGTGGCTGGGCGTGTACCGGGCCGCCGGGCTGGTCGACCACTACATCGGCGACGAGGCCATCGTCGACGCCACCCGCTTCAACCTCAAGGGCAAGGCGATGAAGTCCCTACGCGGCGCCTACAACCGGATGAAGAAGGCCGGCTGCCGGGTCGAGTGCTACCAGTCGATGGAGGCGGTCGGGCCCGAGCTCCGGGTCCAGCTGCTCGAACTCATGACCGAGACGCGGCAGGGTGAGGCCGAGCGCGGCTACTCGATGACCCTCAGCCGGATCTTCGATCCGAGGGACGAAGGTCTGCTGCTCGCCGTCTGCTTCGGTGCCGACGACCGGCCCCTGGCCTTCAACCAGTACGTGCCGGCCACCGAGGTGAACGGTTACTCGCTCGACCTGATGCGGCGGACCAACGACCCCGAGGCTCCGAACGGGCTCACCGACTTCGTGATCATCGAGACGCTCCAGTGGATGGCCGAACGGGGGCTACGGGGTCTCGGGCTCAACTTCGCCACCATGCGTGCCGTGGTGGCCGGCGAGTCCGGCTCGGGTCCGTGGACCTCGCTCGAGCGGAGCGTCCTCCACCACTTCAGCGAGACGCTCCAGATCGAGTCGCTGTGGCACTTCAACCAGAAGTACGACCCACTGTGGAATCCGCGCTACGTGGTCACCGGCCCGTTCCTGCCGCTGGCCCGGAGCAGTCTGGCCATCGCCCGGGCGGAGGCCGTCACCGAGATCCCGGTGGTGGGGTCGCTGCTGAAGACCCACGAGCCGTCCCACACCAACGGGACCGACACGCAGTAGCTGAGGGTCGGTCCCGGTCGGGACGCCCGATCAAGAGCCGGCGTGCGCCTCGCGAGGCTCCTGGTCGACCGCCCGCTCAGCACTTCGGTGGGCGTCGCGCCAAGCCTCGGCGGTGTCGGCCTCGGTGGCTCTCGTCACGATCTCGTCGACGAGTTGGGCTCTCCGCTTGGCCGCGGCGGCAGCCTGGCTGGCGTCGGTCGATCGAGCAGTCACCCGGGGCATGGCCTCGAGGGCCCGCTCCGCCTTCTGCTTGGCCTCGGTGGCCGCCCGGGCCGCGGCGGCCGCGGCGTCGGCTGCCTCTTTGGCCGCCTGCGCGGTCTTCTGGACGGAGCGCTGGGCCTCGGCGGCAGCCTCCTGGGCCTCCTCGGCCCGCTGCTTGGCCTCGCCGGCGGCCTCGGTCAGCTTCTCGGCCGACCGCCGGACGTCTGCGGCAACCTGCATGGTGAGCGCCATCTCGGCGACCACGGCGGCGGCGTCGGCCGCCTCCTGCCACGCTTCGGGGGTGCCAACGGACTGGGCCTTCGTGACGGCCTGTTCGGTGCGCTCGACCCATCCATCCGAGGTGGGCTCGGGGGTGCTGGCCACCGGCGGGGTGGTCATATGGGCCACGGCGGGAGCCGGCGGCAGCTTGACGCCGGCCTCGGCGACCAGGGGCATCGACGGCGCCGACGGAAGAGTCGGGGCCACCGGAGCAGCTGGTGTGGCCGCTGCTGCTTCGCCAGCCGAAGCGGTGGGTGGTGTGGTCGTCTCATCCTCCGACGATGGCGACTCCTCGTCAGCCGGCTCGGGCACGACGGCCGTCTCGGCGGGCTCGGGCGCCTCGGCTTCTACGGGGGTGGCACTCGCCGTAGACAGCAGTCGAGATCCGAGCAGGGGAGCCTTGGGCTGGCCTCCGGCCAGGAGTTCGCTGGCCGACGGCGAGGGAGCGCTGTCCGCTGGCGCCGCAGCCGCGGCGCGCTCAACTGCAGGCGGGGTCGGCGGGTCCACCCGCATGGTCTGGCCGGTCAGGTGGAAGCCGTCCCAGTACCGCATGAGTCCGGGGTCCTTCGAATCGGGGTACCAGCCCGCGGCCGACTCCTCGTTCATCGTGACCGTGGGCGCAGCCTCGGGGGGAGGCGGGGGCGCCGTGTCCATCGGCGGCTGTTCCGGCCGGGGGTCGTTGGAGAAGAACTGGGCGAACTCGTCGGCGGCACTGGGCGTGGCGTCGTCATCCGCCTTCCTCTTTTGGTGCTTTGCAAAAGGTCGAAGTGCCATACGTCCTGTTTCGACACCTCCCCCCATTTCCTTGAGCCGTTCACCATGTCTTTTGGTGACCTCCCAGTATCGCCCTCTCACACCCGGGGAGCGGCCGGCGACGGGCCCGAATACCCACGCTCGAACTGCTCAAGTCGGCCGCGGCGGCGGACGATGATTCCAAGGTGACCGGACTGCGGGGATCGCCCTCGGATGTGGCGTCGACTATCGAAGTGCCCCAGCTGGGGTTGGGCGGCACGCCGACACTGGCGTTCCAGCCGGCGGTCGACCTCGCCACGGGCCGGCTGCTCGGATTCGAGGCGCTCCTCCGCTGTCACGACGCCAACGGGGGGAACATCGCCCCCGATGTCCTGATCCCGTGGGCCGAGGCCCACGGCCACATGAACGAGCTGAACGAGTGGGTCCTGAGCGAGGCCTGTGCCCAGGCCTCCCGCTGGCCCACCGATCTCCAGTTGGCCGTCAACTGCTCGGTGTTCCAGCTCCGCCGGGGAACAGCCGCCGTGGCGGCGGCCTCCGCCCTCGAGCGGTCGGGCCTCAACCCTGACCGGCTGACCGTGGAGGTGACCGAGGTCTCGGTGGCCGACGACGCTGCCGCCGAGGACCTGTCGGTGATGACCCGGCTCGGGATCCAGCTCACCGTGGACGACGTCGGTTCGGACTTCTCGGTACTGGAGAACCTGCGTGACGCCGTGGTGAACACGGTCAAGATCGATGCCGGGCTCATCGCCGGGCTCACCGACCCTGACGGACAGAGCCGGGCCGTGGTGCAGTCGATCGTCAAGCTGAGTCGGTCGCTCGGCTTCTGTACGGTGGCCGAGGCGGTCGAGACGGGCGACCAGGTCGCCATCTTGCGGGAACTCGGGGCCGAGACGGCCCAGGGCTACTTCTTCTCGGCACCCCTCACCGCAGAAGAGGCGTGCGCGCTGGCCAACATGAAGCCGCACCCCTGCTTCGCCCTGAGCCTTCCACCCCTTCCTTCCTAGCCCCGGATCCGCCGAGCGGCTCTCGCCCTCGCTGCCATCGTGGGCCACGGCCGGGCACACCTCCTGGCCGTGATCTACAGTCTCCATCTGCTACTACCAGTGGTAGTAGCTCCCCCAGGGCGAGGAGACGAGCGGTGACGACGACTGGAGTGACCGACCGACCTGAGGTGGGACAAGCCTCACCTCGGGCACCCGGTCCGACTCCTTCCCGGCCGCCCCTCGACCGGCAGCGCATGTACCGGCTGGTCCTCGCCACGGTGTGGCTGCTCGATGCCCTCCTCCAGCTGCAGCCCTTCATGTTCACCCGAGGCGCCGACGGGTTCAGCGGGATGCTCCGCGACGCAGCCGTGGGGAACCCGGGGTGGATCGCCCGGTCCATCACGTGGAACGCCTCGGTCGTCTACCACCAGCCGGTCCTTACCAACACGGTCTTTGCCGGTGTGCAGTTCGCCATCGCCATCGGCATCGTCTATCCCCGCACGTGCCGCCCCGCCCTGGTGCTCTCCATGGCGTGGGCGGTGGCGGTGTGGTGGTTCGGGGAGGGTCTGGGCGGCGTGCTGACCGGGGCGGCCACGCCGTTCGGTGGGGGTCCGGGAGGCGTGCTGTTCTACGCCGTGCTGGCCGTACTGCTGTGGCCGAACCACGGGTCGGACCGACCATTCGTTGCGGCACGGACCGTCGGCATCGGCGCAGCCAAGACGGTCTGGACGGTGATGTGGCTGGTGCTGGCGGCCCTGTCGGTGGTGGGCTCGGGTCGCTCACCGTGTGCCCTGCACGATCTCGTGGCCGGACTGGACAGTGGGGAGCCGGGATGGCTTGCCCGCGTCGACCGGTCTACCGAATCGCTGTTCGTTCACCACGGGACCACGGCTGCGATCGTCCTCTGCGCCGTGTGCCTGGTGGCCGCCCTCGGCATCCATCTGCCCCCGCGGTTCGTGCAGATGACCGTGGTGTTGGTGATCGCCGTATTCACCCTCATCGGCGTGGCCGTCCAGGATGTCGGCGGCATCCTGGCCGGTGGGGCCACCGATCCCAACGCTGCCCCCCTGGTCGTGCTCATCGCCCTCATCTACTGGCCGCTGACCATCACGGGCGACCTGCCGGTCCCGCTCACGCCGTCGCTGGATGAGGCCTGATCCGGTGGTCATGTCCGTGCCGTCGTGGCTCTACTACGCCTTCGGCGGCCTCATGCTCGCGGTGGCCGCCTACTGCCTCACCTTGTTGGTCCTCGGAGCGCTCACGGACCGTCCCGCCGGTCGGGACGTCGAGATCTCCCATCTCTTCATGGGCATCGCCATGGCCGGGATGTTTGTCGGCTCGTGGTCGTTCGCCGGCACCGCCTTCTGGGAGATCGTCTTCGCCCTGCTGATGGTGTGGTTCCTCGTGGCCGCCATCCAGTCGGTCCAGCGCTACGGGCTCCACCTCCCGCACGCGCTCATCCACGCGGTGATGAACTTCACCATGCTGTTGATGTACTGGTTTCCGACCAGCACGTCGTCGGGGCCGTCGATGGCCATGGGCTCCCCAACCAGCAGCGGACGGCTCGACCCGGGACTCGCCCTCGCCCTCGTCTTCACGCTCTGCGCCTCGGCGATCTTCACGTTGGCCTCGCCGGTGAAAGGGAGGACCCACTTCGGGAGCCACGCCCCCCTCTACGCCGTGACCGGCCCCGGCCCGACCTCCATCCCGGCCGACACGAACGGTGAGGACCGGTCACCGGCTGTCCAGTTGGAGGGGCTCGTGGCCACACCCTGGCTCGTGGATCTGAGCCACGTCGTCATGTGCGTGGCCATGGCCTTCATGCTCGTCCTGCTCGACTGACGGGCGGCCGCCCCGACCACCGGGTTAGGGGCCCGTGCCCCGCTCGGCGTGGACAGTCTCGAGTGAGGTGCGCAGGACGGCTGCCTCCTCGGGCGAGAGGGTCCCGGCGAAGTGCGCCAATGCCGCACCGGTGTCCCGGCCACCGGCCAGTGCCTCGTGCATGAGCACCGCGGTGTGGGCGCCCTCGGTGCCCACCGCGCTGAAGTAGATCGTGCGGCCGTCCATGCGGCGTCGCACCAGTCCCTTGTGTACGAGTCGGTCGAGGACCGTGGCCACCGTGGTGTAGGCGTGCTGGGGGAGGGCGTCGGCCACTCCCCGGCCCGACGACTCGTCAGGGGCGCGTTCCCACAGGATCGTCATCACCTTCCGCTCGAGCTCACCCACCTTGGCCACGCCGCAGGTGCAGGTGTCACACGTGCACGGATCGCACGAGCACATCGGATTGTCACAGGGCGCGTTCTTGGGCATCGAGATCCTCGGTTCCCACTGTACGGGCCTCGGCCGGCCCCGGTCACCGCCGGACCCGATGAGCGGGCTGCCCACCGGTGGGAGTTGCCGACCCGAGGGCTCCCACCGTCCCCGCCGGTGCGTAGGTGACGGTCGGGTGGGGACGGTTCCCGGCTGGACCCGCGGGCCTCAGCCGGGAACCGACCCCTGCTGCGGAGGGAGTGGGATTCGAACCCACGGTGCCTTGCGACACAACGGTTTTCGAGACCGTCCGATTCGTCCGCTCTCGCATCCCTCCGCCGGAGAGGCTACTCGCGTCGTCGAGGTCCCCCTCACCTCGGGTAACGGCCCCGACCGACCCCGTGGGGGACCGTCGGGCGGACCCTTCCGGTCAGCTCGAGGGGCCGGAGGTCGGGGGGTAGGGAAGGGCAGGAACCGGGCGCCGGCCCACTCGCACCGGGTGTCGGGCCCGGGCGAGCATGGCGGTGTCCCCGCTGCTGTTCCCGTAGGCGTACTCGAGGTCACGGGGACCACCGAGGAGATCGTCGAGCAGGCTGACCTTGGCCTCACCCCGGACGTTCAGTCCGTCCAATCGGCCGGTGAGCCGCTCGGTGTCCGGGTCGACCTCCCACCGGGTGGCGATGACCTCGTCGATCCCGAGTGACGCTGCCACCAGCGTGACGTAGGCCTCGAAGGACGCGCTGACCACGACGACCCGATGGCCGGCGTCCTGATGCCACCGGATGCGGGCCTCGGTGTCCGGTCGGATCAGGCCCGTGCCGGACGACCTCGGCAGTCTCGGCCGCCGCCGCCTCGGCCTCGGTGGCGGGGGAGACCGCCGAGTACGTCGATGCAGATCAGCTCCTTGGCCCGGTCTCGGGCCGAGCCACCGCGGAGGGCCAACCCCAGCTGAGGGGCGTGCCGGGCGAACGTGGCGGCCAGCTCCTTCGAACTCCGTACCCGGGAGAGGAACAGGCGAAGGGTGTCCTTGGTGGTGATCGTCCCGTCGAAATCGAAGGCGACGACGGGGCGATCGGTCGGGCTGCGGCCGTCCGGACTCAGCGGGCACGGAAACAGCCGTTGTCGCCGAGCCGGTTCATCGCCGGTCTGAACAGGGAGTTCCCTCGATCGCCGGCACGTCGGCCGTTCGGGATGGGGCTCGGGCGTCGACCTCCGCCCCGCCGGGGCGATCTGCTCAAGGCGCTCGGGTCGGGATGCCGATGAACTACCCACGGGGCATGTCCACGGGCACGTGAAGAAAACAAGGGAGCAGGTCTGGCCGGTGTCATTCGTCATGAAGCCGTCACGGTCCTCTGTCATCGTGGAATCCGACTCTCCTCGCTTCACGCGCCGACCTCTCCGGGGACCCAGCGGCCGATCGGGACGGGGCGTCGACCCCAGGTCCCAAACGACCGTGATCGTATCGGTCGGGTCCCCCACTCGGAAATCTCGGGTTGCGAGCAATCCGACGGAAATCAAAAGGGACGCTTAAATGTCAATGGACCAGGTTCCCAATCCGCGAAATGATGAAGGTCAGCCGATAGCGTGGCCCGCCATGGAATCCCCGAAGGGCGGCGGTCCATTCTCTGCCCTGTCGCGGTGGTTCGAGCGTCTGGTCTGCCGCTACGGGTCACACGACTGGTGGTCCCTGGCCTACCCGCCGGCCCGTCGGTGGGAGTGCGTTCGCTGTGGTCTGATCGTCGAGGAGGCGGCCACGGCGCTGCCCGATCGTCGGCGAACGGTGCGCGACAAGACGCGGCCGACCACAGGGCCCAACTTGGATTGAGCTCGTCGTCGTGGCGGCGGCGGTAGCTTCTGACCACTGATCGGGGTCTTCAGGCACCCGAAGGTGACGCGGAACCCCCTGTACCGTCACTTGTCGTGGTTAGTCAAGCGCATACCGTCGGATCAGTGTTAACCAAGGGATAACTTGACGTTTTCCACTTGTTTACCAGCGAGGGCACCGTTACGGTGACTCGTGATGCAGGGAAGCTCTACATACGGCGCGATGGCGGATTGGACGAACGTTGAGGGTAGTAGTGCCTCGGCGTCCGTCGACGAGTCGTCGGCGTGGTCCGACGGATCCGCTTGTGGAGCTCCCACCAACTCTGCCAGTCAGCATCGGCGCCAGTGTCAGGTCCCTCACGGAGCCGATGCGTCGTGGCAGACTGTGTCCGGCGGTACCACGGACGCGATATCCGATCTTGTCGTGGGTGGTGAGATTCATTTAAGGCAAATAGATGCGTATAACCAGCATCTATTATCAAGCGGCAAAGGCACTAACTTTAAGACCAACATGCCGGTCGGTGTCGGACGTCTTGCAGTTAACGAGGGGCAAATGTGCATTCCATAGACATAAGTGTGGTGATACCCACACGCAACGAGCGCGAGAACATCGAGCCGCTGATCGCCCGGCTGTCCGGAACCTTGCCGGTCGGCCACTCCCAGGTGATCTTCGTCGACGACAGCAGTGACGACACCGCTGCCGTAATTGCCAAGCTCGCCCAGACCGCAGCCCTGCCCGTCCTCGTGCTCCACCGCGAGCCCGGCGAGCGGACCGGCGGACTGGGGGGTGCCGTGGTCGCCGGACTCCGGCTGGCCGAGGGCAGGGTCGCCGTGGTCATGGACGGTGACCTGCAGCACCCGCCCGAGACCATTCCCGACCTCATCCGGCCCATCGACCTCGACGAGGCGGACCTGGTCGTGGCCAGCCGCTACCGCGACAACGGTGAGGCGGCCGGTCTCGCCAACCGCTCGCGGGAAGGCGTCTCCCACGCCGCCACCAAGTTGGCCAAGTCGGTCTTCCCTCGTCGACTGCAGGACGTCTCGGACCCGATGAGTGGGTTCTTCGCCCTCCGCATGGACGCCGTGGACATCGACGCGCTCCGTCCGGTCGGATTCAAGATCCTTCTCGAAGCCGTGGCCCGCTGTCGGCTGAGGGTGGCCGAGGTCGGATTCAGCTTCGCCCCGCGGTACTCGGGGGAGAGCAAGGCCAGTCTCCGCGAGGGTCTCCGCTTCGCCACCCATCTGACCCGCCTGAGGGTCGGCACGATGCTGACGCCCAAGCAGCAGCGGGCAGCCGGCTTCGCCGCGGTGGGCGCCACCGGTCTGGTGGTCAACACCATCGCCTTCTGGGCGCTCATCAAGTACGGACACCTGCCGTACCTCCTGGCCGCCGTGTGCTCGACCCAGATCTCCACCACCTGGAACTTCATCGGCATGGAGATCTTCGTCTTCGCCGGTAGGAAGTCCATGGGGCTCTGGAGCCGTTACTGGCGGTTCTGCCTGCTCAACAACACCGTGATGTTGGCCCGACTGCCCCTGTTGGCCTTCATGGTGGAAGTACTCCACACGCCGAAGACTGCGGCCAACGTGATCACACTTCTGGCGGTATTCCTTGTCCGCTTCGGCATCAGCGATCGCTTTATCTACGAAGGAGAGAAGAACATGGCCAAAGCCGAAACTGCGCCCACCAAGGTCGGCCCTATCGAGTTGGCGGTGGAGGAGTCTCGACCCGAGCTCAAGAGCCTCGAGCTGGCCCTCGCGAAGCCGTTCCGCTATTACTACGACCTCCACGGGATCGTGACCATCGGCAGCGATGTCGTCCTTCCCGAGCTGGCTTACTTCCTCACGCCCCACCGGGCCGGGGAGAGCGCCGGGCCGGATCTGGCCATCCGGGTGGGCAAGGTCGGCCGCCCACGCGGGCGGACCCGCATGGTGCGCTCGGCCGACGAGCGGACCGTCCGGTGGGAGGAGCAGTTCGGACCGGCATCGGCCAACTTCGCCATCCACTTCGGCACGCAGATCCTCGTCACGTCCTCCAAGGCCCTGGCCCGCAGCCCCCACGTGCTCTACACGAACGTGGTGGAGGCGCTCCTTCGCTTCGTGTTCGTCGACCGGGGCTACATGCTGCTCCATGCGGCGTGCATGGACATCGACGGACGAGGACTGGTCCTTTCGGCCCGGACCGACACCGGCAAGACCGGAACCGTCCTCAAGCTGCTCCGTATGAGCGAGGGGAACTTCCTGTCCGACGACATGACCATCATCGACAGCGCCGGCGTGGCCAGGAGCTTCCCCAAGCCGCTGACCATCAGCCAGCACACCCTCCGGGCCATCAACGCCGGCGACCTGACCCGCCGGGAGTGGGCATGGCTGCGGGTTCAGAGCCGCTTGCACTCGAAGGAAGGTCGCGGCTTCGCCATGAAGCTGGCCGATCACAACGTGCCGATCATGACCATCAACGGGTGGACGCAGCGGATCATCCCGCCGCCCAAGTACCACGTCCAGCGACTGGTGCCCTGCGAGCTCGGGTCGACGACCACCATCGACCAGCTCTACATCATCGAGCGGGGCGTTCCCCATCACAGCTCGGTCTCGCAGTCCCAGGCCATCGTGGAGCTCCTGGCCAACACCGAGGATGCCTACGGCTTCCCGCCCTACCGGTATCTCGCCGAAGCCCTCACCGTGGGTGGGCTCAGCTACGACGAGCTTCGCGAGCGGGAACGGCTTATTCTTGTCAGCGCCATGGAGAGCGTGCAGATCCACCGACTCGGATCTGACGACTTCACGTGGGCCGATCAGATCTCGGCGGCTATCGCAACGGCTCCGGTAACGGCGTCCAGCGACGGCTCATACCTCGACCTGAATGACGCTGGAACCAATGGACATGAGTACGCCGGCATCGAGAAGAACGTCCCGGAGAAGGGATTCCCTGTCTGGCTCCGAAGCCTGACATCGAGCTGTACATCCTTCCCCAAGGGCTTCAGTGACGCTCCTCAGCGACGACCCCGCCGGGACAGTGGCGCGCGACGAATCGCCCTCCGTGGCTGAGCCGCGCCCGGATGTCCCCGACGAGGCGGCGCCGAAGCACCGCTTCTGGCCGTTGCCGGTACAGGTGTGGCTGGGACTCACCTTGGTCGTCGGCCTCGCCGTGCGGCTCATCAATCTCAACGCTTTCGGGTTCAACAGCGACGAGGCCGTCTACGCCGGACAGTCGGCCTCGATCGCCGGGAACCCGCTGTTCGTCCACCAGTTTCCGGTCTTCCGTGCCCACCCACTGTTGATGCCCACGCTGTTGTCCCCGCTCTTCTCGTCGGGGACACCAGACCTGCGGGGCCGGGTGGTGGTGGCCTGTTTCGGCGTCGCCACGCTCTTTGCCGTGTACCTGCTGGGCAAAGAGCTGTACGGCGCTCGGACCGGGATCCTCGGGGCCCTGATCCTGGCGCTGATGCCGTATCACCTGGTCGTGACCCGCCAGCTCCTGCTCGACGGTCCGGCCGTCTTGTGGATCACCCTGTCGTTTTGGATGCTGGCCCGGTTCGTCCGCACCGACCGCTTCGAGTGGCTGGCCGCGTCGGCGGCGACCCTCGGACTCGGCGTCCTGACCAAGGAGACCGCCATCGTCGTGGCCGGAAGCGTGGTCATCTTCCTCCTCGTCAGCACCGAGGTACGGCGACCGGCCAGAGCGGTGATTCTGAGCCTTGGGGTACTGCTGGCGGTGAGCCTGGTCTTCCCGTTGGCCATCAAGCTGGCCGGCCACAAATCGACCGGGCAAAGCTACCTGGCCTGGCAGCTGACCCGAACATCGAACCATGCCGGGACCTTCTACCTGACGGTGATCCCGGCAGCCATCGGTTGGCTAGTGGTTGCGGCCGCCATCGCAGCCCTCTTCTTCCGCATCAACCGGTCCTGGCGTGAGCTGCTGTTGGTCCTGTGGATCGTGGTGCCCTTCATCATTCTGGAGATCTACCCGCTGAAGGGCTACCAGTACCTCTTGCCCGCCGCCCCCGCGGTCGCCCTGCTGGCCGCCCGGGCGCTCACCACCTGGCACCTGCCCGCACGATGGGACAAGCGCACCAAGTCGATACTCCAGCCGGTGCTCATCGTCGTAGTCCTCCTGTCACTACTCCCCGGCGTGTGGTCGATCATCTTCCCCTCGGTGAACGCATCGGCCCTGGCCGGCCAGGGAGGCGTGCCCGGCGGGCGTGAGGCGGGCAAGTGGGTCGGGGCCAACCTGGTTCCGGGCACCGAGCTCATGACCATCGGTCCAAGCATGGCCAACATCCTCGAGTTCTACGGCCACCGACCGGCCCAGGGGCTGTCGGTCAGCACCAACCCGCTCCACCGCAATCCCGCTTACACCCCCATCTACAACCCGGACAAGAGTGTGCGGCAGGGCCAGTTCACGTACCTGGTGTGGGATGCCTATTCGGCTTTCCGGTCACCCTCGACGGCCAAACGGCTGAAGGTGCTGATCAAGCATTACGACGGGTTCCCCGTGCACACGGTCCGGGTAGGCGGCAAGCCGGTCATCGTCTTCTACGAGGTCCACCCGTGATCCGCCGTCGGATCCGATCCCGGCTGATCGCCTGCGTTGCGGTGCTCTGCGCGGCGCTGCCCACGACCGCCATCGCTTCGTCCACCTCCGCCGGCGCCGCGCAGCCGGACATCTCGACCAATCCCATCGCGGCATCGGGGGCCAGCCCCATCAAGCACGTCATCATCGTCGTCCAAAGCGGACACTCCTTCGACAACTACTTCGGTACCCGGCCCGGCGTCAACGGGCTCGGCAACACTAAGAACATCCACGTTCCACTGGTCAATGGCAACACCAGCTACGCGTCGCCCTACCACCTCACCCCCGAAGTGGCGCGTGACGGACTGGTAGACACCGAGCGCCAGACACAGAAGGCCATCGACGGCGGGAAGATGGACGGGTTCGTCAAGGCCCAGCCAAATATCAACATCGGCGAGACGGCACTCGGGTACTACGACAGCCAGGACATCCCCTACTACTCCAGCCTGGCAGACCGCTTCACCCTCTTCGACAACTTCTTCGCCTCCAGCCAGGGCGGTTCGCTCCCCAACCGCCTGGTGATGGTGTCCGGGCAATCGGCCAACCTCAACTCCAACCGGGTGATCGGGGTCGGGATCTCGGTGCCGACCATCTTCGACCAGCTCAATCAGCAGAAGTTGAGCTGGAAGTACTACATCCAGGGCTACAACCCCGCAAAGGCGGCAACGGGCGCCGACATCGCCCGCAACCCGGTCCTCGGGATGCCCACCGTCGCTCACGATCCGAGAGTCACGAGCACCAGCCAGTACTTCATCGACCTGGACAAAGGTCAGCTGCCCGCCGTCTCCTACATCACCGGAGTTAACGACTCCGAGCGCTCGCCCCAGGACCCCTCCCTAGGTGAGGCGTTCGTCCGCTCCCTTATCAACGCCCTCATGCAGAGCAACGAGTGGAGCAGCAGCGCGCTGCTACTCACCTACGACGATGCCGGGGGCTGGTACGACCATGTCAACCCGCCGACCGTGGCCAACAGTTCAACTCGGCGTCCGGGTGCCGGCCATCCTGGTCTCGCCCTACGCCCGCTCTGGCTACGTCGACCACAACCAGCTCGACACCGCCTCCATCCCCGGACTGATCGAGAGCGTGTTCAACCTGCCGCCCCTGACCCCCCAGGTGGTCACCGGCGGCAGCATCCTCACGGGGCTCAACCTCAAGCAGCAGCCCATCGCCGCGGACATCGGTCCGACCAACGGAGACCGCGGCCACGCGTCACTCGGCCGTCCGTCGGCGTCATCTACTTCCTCTACCTGGGCGTCCTGGTGCTGGCCATCCTTCTCCTGCTGCTCGCCACCTGGCGCCAACGCCGAGTCCGCCGCCACGATCCCGACGGTTCGCCCTACCCTGACGGCGCCAACGGCTCCCCCCGTCCGGGAGCACCGGCTCCCACCACCTCCGTCCCTGTGGGACGGGCACGGGTCCCGAGTGCGGTCCCCGACGACGCCGCACCGGGCGGGACCGCGCCGCCGCCCAACTCGGCGGCGGCCAAGATCCTCGCCGGCCGCCCTGCTCCCTCGTCGGGAGGGGATGCACCCTCATGACGTTGAATCGAATGCGAAAGCTGGGCACGGCCCTGGCCGTCGTGGCGTTGGCCGGTGCCGCCATGGTGGCGACCGCCTCCGGCGCCGGTGCCGTCACACCTCCGGCGACCCGGACGGTCAGCGTCCAGGTCGTGCCGGCCCTGGCCGGCGTGAACTTCACCCTGGACGGCATCCCCGGCATGACCGGTCCCGGCGGGACCGCTGTCGTCGTCGACCCCAATCTCAACGGAGCGGCCAGCGGCCTCAAGCTGTCCGAACAGAACCTCACTCCCAACCTCCGGGTCTCCCTGGACCGTGTGGCCAACGACCCCCACCATGGGGCCTTCACCCGCAAGCTGGTGGCGGAGCTGGACGAGGACCGGGCCGTGACCATCTCCATGGTGACGCCGGCCAAGAAGTCCCTCCCGTTGAACGAGGTGACCTCGGCGACCATCACCAACACGCTCGGGGAGACCTTCCAGCTCACCAGGGCCGAGTTGGGCGCACCCATCTGGCTGGCGGCGAGTCGTCCGGCGCTGGCCAGCAACGGGGCCAACGGCCGTCTGGTCACCTACGCCTTCAAATCAGTTGTGATCCGAGGCTCCAATGTGGTGAACAGCGGCCAGCTCCACTTCACGCCCAACAAACAGCTGGTCTGGCCCGTCCCGGTGATCCTGCACTCCCTGACCATCGAGGCCAACGACCTGCTTGCCGGCCGGCCGGCCGGCAAGACCGTGCAGCTGACGTATCCCGACAAGTCCACGCTGACCGTGCACCTCGGGGCCCAGCACGAATACACCTTCCACAACCTGCCCCGGGGTACCTACAAGGTCAAGGTGGGAGGCGGCCTGATCGCTCTGGGATCGACGGTGCGCCTCTCGCGGAACCAGACCACCACCGAGGTGGTGATCACCAAGGCCGACGCCGGTGAGCTCGCCCTCATGCTCTTCTCCGTGCTGGCCGTGGTGGTGGCGGCCGGTGTGATCGGACGCCGGCTGCGTCAGCGGACCGTTCGCAAAGAGGGCACGTCCCGTGCGCTCCTTGCGTAGGGCCCACCCGGCCCGACTACTCGCCTCCCTGATCGTCGTAGCGGGCCTGGTTCTCACCGGGTGCAGCTCGGGGGGTTCGGCGTCACACCCGACGACGAGCGGGGCCACCCAGAACACGGTCACCTCGACGACCCTGGCGCCGACCCTCGCCTGCGGCGACGGGTCCCGACCACCGGATGTTCGCCTTCTACTACCTGTGGTGGGACACGGCCCACTGGCACGCCCGCCTCGGTCCCAACTACCCCTACACGGACAAGCCGCTACCTCTGCCTGCGACGTTGAGCGGTGACGGGTGCACGGTCACCAACAACTTCCCCGGCAACCAGCTGACCGACGTGGCCTCGCCCCTGTGGACCCAGGACGACCCCAAGCAGATCCAGTCCGACGTGGCCCTCGCCGCCGCCACGGGCCTCGCCGGGTTCGCCGTCAGCTGGGCGGGCACCGGGCAGCCCAACCAGAAGACGAACTCGTCGGCCTTCAACCAACGGCTCGCCCTGCTGGTGGCGGCCGTGCACCAGATCAACCGCCAGGGGACCCCGTTCTCGCTGTGGATCGCCTACATCTCCTCTGCCCGCATCCGGACCACGACCGAGATCAACAACGACCTCTCGTACCTGGACAAGACCTACGGCAAGGACTCGGCCTTCGACCACAGCAACGACGGCCGCCCGACACTGATCATGATGGGGAGCCGCAAGTACCCCCAGTCCGTACTCGACGCCTTCAGCGCCCGGTGGCGGCCCCACTTCTATCTGGTGGCCGACGAGAACTGGAACACCTGGGACGCGGCCAAGGCCGCCGACTTCGACGCCGACCAGTACTACTGGTCGAGCCAGAACCCCACCGCCAACAGGGCTTCGTTCGCCGACATCGACCGGCTGGCCGCCGAGGTCCGCTCGACCAAGAACCCGAACGGGAGCGCCAAGCAGTTCTTCGCCCCGCTGGCCCCCGGCTACAACAAGGTGCTCGGCGGCGGCTCGGGGTGCGTTCCCCGGCTCGGGGGCCAGACCATGGTCGACCTCCACGCCGGCAACGCCACCGCCAACCCGGACGGGTGGATGGTGATCAGCTGGAACGAGATCGACGAGGGCACCTACATCGTCCCACTCGAGCGCTACGGCGAACAGAGCCTCAGCGTCCTCAAAGGCATCATCGACGGACCGAATTCCGGCTAGATGACCTCGGCGCGTGGTGAGTGGATCACGTACAACGGTCGATCCTGTCAACCACTCCCGGTTTCTGATTTGCTAGCAGTACGCACCGTCCATGCCCGCGGTGCCACGGCGGCCGGACCTCCGGTTTCGGGGCAGCGGGGTAGTAGTCCACGAGAGGCCATTGATGTCCGCTGACCCAGGCCGAACCACTTCACGTTTGCTGCACTTGCCCACCTCGTCGTCCGCCTCCTCGAACCGGCGGCACCGCCTGCTCCCGGTTCTGCTGGTCGTGGCGGCCGTCGTGGCCACTGTCGCCGTCATCCCCCTCACCTCGGCGCTGGCCGCCGGCCCGAGCCCCATACCGGTGACGCCATTCTCCGGCTTCAACTCCACGCTCCTGCGCGCACCCTACGTCACCGACCTCACCCAGACGACAGCCGACGTGAACTGGGCCACCTCGGTGTCCAATGTCACCTCCCCCGGATCCCTGCAATGGGGTCCGCTCGGTAGCTGCACGGCGCACACCACCCCGGTCCCGGCCACCTTGCCCAACTCCTACCCAGCGGCCGGTACCCCCACCAGCATCACCGGGTCGGCCTATACGGTGGTTTCGGGCTCGAACGAGTATCAGTCAACGGTGGTCTTGACCGGTCTCTCACCGAGTACCAAGTACTGCTACCGGCCGCTTGGCCCCGGCTCACTCGACCTGCTGGGCTCGAACCCAACCCAGACCTTCACCACGCTCGACCCAGCTGGTACGTCCGCCCCACTGACCTTTGACGTGGTCGGTGACTTGGGGGAAACCCTGTACTCCTCGAGCACCGCCTTTCCCAACAACCTCAACACCGGACAGGCGGCCATCGACTCTCTGATCGGCCAGTCCGCTTCCTCTGCCGGGGCAAAGTTCGTGGTCACCGCCGGCGACGTGGCGTACGCCGGTGGCACACAGACCGACTACGGGGACCTGAAAAACAGCGGCTCCGAGGTGAGCGACATCTTCGGGCCGTCCTACTGGGCCGAGACCGGAGGCCTGCCGGTCTATGCCGGTGAGGGCAACCACGGCCAGAACACCATCGGTTTGCACAACTGGCCGGAGGGCAACATTGCCCAGGCCTCGAACGGGGTCTATGCCTTCGACTCCTACCCGGCCTTCCCGGCCGACGGCACGGCGGCGGCCAGCTATCCCGAGGCGTGGTACGCCGTCTCGGACGGCAACACCCGCATCTACGTGATTGACGCGGCGTGGGCGGACGGCAACGTGGGGACCTCCAACATGTACCAGGTGGACCACGACGCCCACTGGACCACCAGCTCGCCCGAGTACCAATGGCTGGCCGCCGATCTGGCCAGCCATCCCAACACCATCAAAATGGCCGTGTTCCACTACCCGCTTCGCTCCGACAACTCCAGCCAGAGCAGCGACACCAACTTGGAGAACACGGGGTCCAACCCCAACAGCCTCGAGGCACTTCTGGCCTCCAACGGCGTGCAACTGGCCTTCAACGGCCACGCCCATACCTATCAGCGAATCACCCCGGCCAACTATCAGCAGACAGGCAAGGTGGTGAACTACGTGACCGGCGGCGGCGGGGGCATCCTGGAACCCGTCAGCAGTTCGGGGAGCAGCGCCTGCACCGGCTTCACCAGTACCGGGTCGATCTACGCGCTCGGTTGGAGCCCGACCAGCAACACGGGAACCGCGTGCGGTTCAGGGGTGCCAACGCCGCAGTCGTTCGCCCAGGTCTTCAACTATCTCCAGGTCTCGGTGAACGGTAACCAGGTCACCGTGACCCCCATCAACGCCGCTGGCCAGGTCTTCGATCAGCAGACCTACACCTATTCGGGAGTGACCTCTTCACCGGCGACGGTCATCGATACCCCGCCGCCGACACTGACCAACGCCACGACGGCGACGGTGTCGTTCCACTCCACTGGCGGTTCCACCACCTTCACCTGCAAACTCGACAGCGGGTCGGCCACCGCCTGCACCAGCCCGGTGACCTACAGCGGGCTGTCGGCGGGTAGCCACACACTCACCGTGACCGGAAGTGGGACCACGCCGGCATCGGCCACGTGGACCGTGGACACGTCGGCGCCATCGGTGCCGACCGGAGTTTCGGCGACGGCCATCTCCTCCACCCAGGTCAACCTGGCGTGGACGGGCTCCACCGACAACACCGCGGTGACGGGCTACGACATCTACCGAAACGGCACGTTGCTGACGACCACGTCGGGAACGGGGACAACCTATTCGGACACTTCAGCTACCGCGGGCAAGCTCTACTCGTACACCGTGGATGCCCGAGACGGTGCAGGCAACGTCTCAGCACAGAGTTCGCCGCCGGCCACGGCCACCACACCCACGGGTCCGTCCGGGCCGGCCCTGGTCCAGGTGGCCGGCTCGTCGACCAAAACCGTGACCCTTCCGGCAGCGAGCACCCCAGGCGACCTGCTGGTCCTATCAGCAGGAACCTTCACCGGCGCGAGCCAGCCCATCACCGCGGTATCGGACGGCAAGAACTCATGGACCAAGGTGATGGATAAGTACGTCTCCGGGGCCAACTCGGCCGGCGAGCTCTGGTACGCCCCTAATGCGGCCTCGATCCAGAGCGTGACGGTCACGACAGGTGCCAGCACCGTCGCCCTCCAGCTCCAGGAGTTCAGCGGCGTGGCGACTACGAGCCCGCTCGACACGTCGGTCGGTACCGCCGGGGACACCACGTCGGCCAACTCGGGCACGGTGACACCGGCCGCCTCGGGTGAGCTGGCCGTGGGCTTCATCGCCGGCCACAGCTCGACCCAGGCCATCAACCTCACGTCCCCTGGCTATACGGCTCAGCCGCTCGTCACCGCGTCAAGTCCGAGCAAAGTGTCTGTCGAGTCGGGCTTCCAGGACCTGTCGTCCGTGGCGGCCCAGAGTTTCGCCGGATCCTTCACGACCGCCATGTACTGGGCTGATGGCATAGCCCTGTTCAAGGCGGGCGCTGCCCCACCGCCGCCCGGCGATTTCTCCCTCGCCGCCTCGCCGACGTCAGGTGCAGCCGTAGTCGGTTCCCCGGCGACGAGCACCATCA
The DNA here is from genome assembly GCA_963817985.1 of uncultured Acidimicrobiaceae bacterium. GTDB lineage: Bacteria > Actinomycetota > Acidimicrobiia > Acidimicrobiales > RAAP-2 > Bog-756. The sequence goes on from CAWFQI010000001.1 coordinate 263,075, forward strand.
CCACGACGACCGTCTCGGGTGCCGCCCAGACCGTCGGGTTCACGGCCACGGGTCTACCCACCGGGACGACGGCATCCTTCTCGCCTTCTTCGGTCACCTCCGGGAATAGCTCGACGATGACGCTCACCCCGTCGGCGAGTACGCCAGCCGGGACCTACGCGGTCACCGTGACGGGTACGGGAACGGGCACCACACACACGACGACCTTCTCGCTGACCGTCAACACTGCGCCCGCTGTCACGTCGGCGAACTCGACTACCTTCACCCAGGGCACCGCCGGCACCTTCACGGTGACGGCATCGGGTTCTCCCACCCCCGCGATCACCGAGTCCGGCGCGCTCCCCAGCGGGGTGACGCTCACCGACAACCACAACGGAACGGCCACGCTGGCCGGCAGCCCGGCGAGCGGCTCGGCCACTTCGTACCCCGTCACCATCACGGCCACAGGGGCCGGCACCCCGGCCAACCAGAGCTTCACCCTGAACGTGCTCCCTCAGCCGAGTGACTTCTCGATCAGCGTCTCGCCCACCGCAGCCACCGACACCGCCGGCGTGGCCACCTCCACCTCGGTCAGCACTGCGATAACGGAGGGCTCGGCCCAGACGGTGGGGCTGAGCGCCACGGGCGCACCCACGGGTTCACTGGTGTCGCTCAACCCGCAGTCGGTCACCTCGGGTGCATCCTCGACGCTCTCGATCACCCCGCCCGCCAACGCCACCCCCGGGAACTACACCGTCACCGTCACTGGCACGGGTACGACGGCAACCCACAGCGCAACGTTCACACTGACCGTGAACACGCCGGCCACCATCACCTCAGTGAACAACACCACCTTCACTCAGGGGAGCGCCGGCACCTTCACGGTGACCACCTCGGGGAGTCCGACCATCACCCTTTCCGAAATCGGTACTCTTCCCAACGGAGTGACGTTCACCGACAATCACAACGGCACCGCAACGCTGGCGGGTACACCGGCCAGTGGCTCCAACAGCTCTTATCCCATCACCATCGGTGCCACCAACGGGTTCGGCAGCCCGGCCAGTCAGAGCTTCGTGCTGTCGGTCAACCCGGCCGTAACGCCTCCGGACTTCACCATCTCATCGACACCCACCTCGGCCAGCGTGGCCGCCGGGAGCGCGGCCACCACATCCATCTCCACGACGGCGGTGGGGGGCCAGCAGACGGTGTCCCTCGCCGCTTCGGGTGCGCCATCGGGCGCGCTGGTGTCCTTCACGCCCCCCACCGTCACGTCTGGCGGCAGCTCGACCCTGCAGGTCACGACCGCGGCCGGCACCACCCCGGGGACCTACCCGATCACGGTGACCGGGATCGGCAACGGCACCGGCACACCCACCCACGCCACCACCTACACCTTGACGGTGACAGCGGCGGCGGCCGCCCCGCACCTGGTGCAGACGGCCAGCGGTACCGAGACGGCGTCGTCCACCTCACTCGCCGCCACCTTCCCCACCCAGACCGGGGGAGGCGACCTACTCGTCCTGTCGGCCAGCGAGTACAACGGGGCCACCAACCACATCACCTCAGTCACCGACACGGCGGGCAACAAGTGGACCTTGATCGGTTCGTACAACGTGTCGGGTCACAACTCGAACGGGGAGATGTGGTACGCCGCCAACACGTCACCCACGCTGACGGTGACGGTCCACAACTCGGCCGCGGCCTTCGAGAGCTTCGAGGTCCAGGAGTTCGCCGGCGTGTCGGCGACCCCGCTCGATGTGGCCACCGGGACGTCCAACACCGGCACCGCGGCCAGCTCGGGGTCGGTCAGTTCGACGGCCACCGGTGAGCTGGCCGTCGGGTTCATCGCCGGCCACGGCAACGCCGAGGCCATCTCGGTGACCTCGCCCGGCTACACCAGCCAGGCCGAGCAGACCACCACCGGCAGCATCGCCACGGTGAAGACCGGCTACCAGGTGCTCGGGGCCCCCGGGAGCCAGAGCTTCGCCGGGTCGTTCGGGACCGCCATGTACTGGGCGGCCGGCGTGGCCGTGTTCAAGCCGGCCGGCTGAGTCACCTGGGGGACCGCGGCTTCATCACCGATCCGACCAGGTCCGTCTCGGATCGGGAGCAGGCGATCCGGACCGAGTGTGAGCAGAGGCCACGAAGAGTGGGCAGGTTTCCTTGGGTGAACGGCACCTGAACGGCAGGTGACAAGTCTCATCCCGGCAGTTCACCGGCTCGGGATGCCCCTCAGGATTCTGGAATCCGGGTCCAGATTGGCCACAATTCTTCACCTTCTGTGGCATCGTATCCCCACTCCTTGCGACGGACTCCGGGGGGCGATACCGTCGCCCAGGCATCGCGTCAGTCCCCCTTGACGGCGGTTCGATTCGGGGAGGCTGATGCGGGGGGCACCCCAACACGCAACGAATCCGGTTCTCCTGGCTGTAGGGCAGGGAGTGGCCAGAAGAAAGGAACACCACCCATGATTCGCAGTCTTCTCGGAGGTGGGCGCAGCCCGCACCGCACGGCTCGGGCGGGACACCGCACGCGGAACCTGGCCGGAGCGGCACTCGTGGCCGGCGCCATGGTGGCAGCCCCGGTGGCCCTGACGGTCGGCGTGACCGGGGCCTCGGCAGCTACCCCGCACGCCACCCTCATCACCGACTGCCAGACCTGGTCGACCAACTTCGGTGGCAACGCCGACACCTCCAAGGTCGTCCAGGTGCGGTTCAGCTACCGTCCCGGCACCCAGTCGTGGGTCGTTCCCTCCAACGCCGTGCCCGGTTCGATCTGTATCGACGCCAGTGGCGCCCAGGGCGGCAACAGCGCCGGTGCCTCGGGAGGCACCGGGGGCGATGTGAACATGGTTCCCAACCTCACGGCCAACCAGGTCCTGACGGTCGTCGTCGGGAAGCAGGGCGGCGCGGGCAGCAACCCTGGCTCCGGTGGAGCCAGTGGCGGTGGGGCCTCCCTGGTCTTCGCCCCCGGTAACACCCTGATCGCCGCGGCCGGCGGCGGCGGTGGCGCAGGTGCCACGTCGAACGGTGGTGCCGGCGGGCCGACCCCGGCTGGCAGTACGGTGCCCAACGGCCAAGCCGGTGCCGGTGCTGGTGGTGGCGGCGGTACCAGCTCCGGCGGGGGAACCGCCGGCTCCAGCTTCGCCTCGGCCGGGACCGGCCCGGCATCGTCGCCGACCTCGGTCGTCGGTGGCAACGGGGACGTCACCGGTGGCGGCGGCGGTGGCGGTGGCTACTTCGGCGGTGGCGGCGGTGGCGCCAACGGCGGCGGTGGCGGCGGGTCCAACTACGCCAACTCCTCGTTCTCCGTGGCCGGAACCACCCCCTACTACCAGGGACAATGGGTGCTGAACGGGAACGTCAGCATCTGGTACCAGTCCACCACCTCGAGCTCCGGCGGCGGTGGCGGCGGTGGCTCGACCACGGTCAACTCGTCGCCCAGCCTCGGCTACTGGCTCGGGGCCACCGACGGGGGCATCTTCTCCTTCGGGAGTGCCACCTTCCACGGCTCACAGGGCGGATCCCATCTGAACAAGCCCATCGTGGGCATGGCCGCCACGCCGCCCAACGGAGCCAGCCCCTCCAACGGCTACTGGCTGGTGGCCTCCGACGGTGGGATCTTCACCCACGGCTCGGCGGGCTTCTTCGGATCGATGGGTGGATCGCACCTCAACAGCCCCATCGTGGGCATGACGACCACACCGGACGGCAACGGCTACTGGCTGGTGGCCGCGGACGGTGGGATCTTCAGCTTCGGTGACGCCCACTTCTTCGGGTCGATGGGCGGGTCCCATCTGAACAAGCCCATCGTGGGCATGACGGCCACCTCCAGCGGCAACGGGTACTGGCTGGTGGCCTCCGACGGGGGCATCTTCAACTTCGGGGATGCGCAGTACAACGGGTCGATGGGTGGCTCCCACCTCAACGCCCCCATCGTCGGTATGGCCGCTGACGTCGCCGTTCCCGGCGCCTACTGGATGGTGGCCTCCGATGGTGGCGTCTTCAGCTTCGGCGGGGCACCGTTCCTCGGTTCGCAGGGCGGTTCGCACCTGAACAAGCCCATTGTCGGCATGGCGGCGTCGCTCGACGGCGCCGGCTACCGCTTCGTGGCTACCGACGGGGGCATCTTCACCTTCGGGAGTGCCGGCTTCTACGGGTCCATGGGAGGGTCGCACCTCAATCAGCCGATCATCGCCATGGCCAACGCCTGAGCCGACCGGCCACACCTTCACGGCCTCGAGGAGGGCCGGTCGCCGACTTCGGTCGGCGGCCGGCCCTTCGGCTTTGTGGGGATCGATGCCGGTAGGCCCCGGGCGGGACATGGGCAGAGGCGCCGTCGGCCGGGTACGCCTCGGGCATGCGACGGTCGTTCGGCGCCGGCGTCCTAGCGCCGGGCGGAGAAGAACTCCCTGAGCAGCGCGGCTGCCTCGGCGGATCGAACCCCGGCGGTGACCGGGACTTCGTGGTTGAGGCGGGGGTCGGCGCACAGGTTGTAGAGGGACCCGCAGGCTCCGGCCTTCAGGTCGGCGGCCCCGAAGACCAATCGTCCCACCCGGGCGGCCACGAGACCCCCCGCGCACATGGCGCAGGGCTCGAGGGTCACCACCAAGGTGACCTCATCGAGCCGCCACCGGCCCAGGGCGGCGGCGGCGTCGGCGATGGCCAGCAGCTCGGCGTGGGCGGTCGGATCCCCTTGCTGCTCACGCTCGTTGTGGCGGGAGGCGATGATGCGGCCCTCGTGGACCACCACGGCACCGACGGGCACATCGCCGTGGGTGGGTGCAGCGGCCGCCTCCTCGAGCGCCCGCGCCATGGCCGCGTCATCGCCCAATGGTGGCGCGGCTTGGTGCTGGTCGGGCCGGCGGGCCGACGGGGATGGGGTCGCGTCGGTGCCCATAGAGCGGAGGCGGTGGGATTTGAACCCACGGTGAGTTTCCCCACACACGATTTCCAGTCGTGCCGATTCGGCCGCTCTCGCACGCCTCCGGGTGGTGGCCCATCCGGGATCCGGAGGGGCCAACAGCGTGGACAGGCTACTCCGACGCCCCGGATCGGTTGGACGCCCGCCCGTCCCGCAAGGGCGCCCGCGGTCGGTGTCAGCCGGTGGGGGCTAACATCTGGGCCGCCCCGACGTTGTGTGCGACGGCTGGGTCCTGCGCAACGTCCTCCTGTGAATCGAGTCAGGGTCGGAAGGCAGCAGCTCTCAGCAGGTCAGGCCGTGTGCCGTAGCCAACCTGGCCGTCGCACAGAACGCCGGGGCGAGTCGAACGCCACCGCCGGCGAGACCACATGGCCGGGACCGCGCCGGGTGCCGATCGACCGGTGCCGGAGCGGAAACGGCCCTCCCGGTGACCGGTAGGCTCCCACGACGTGGCCGACCTTCCGGACGACACCCCCTACCAGTCGCTGTACCGACGGTTCCGCCCCTCCACCTTCGGTGAGGTACGCGGCCAGGACCATGTCGTGCTGGCCCTCCGCAACGCCGTGCGGGACCAGCGGGTGGCCCACGCCTACCTGTTCAGCGGGCCCCGCGGGACGGGGAAGACCTCGACGGCCCGCATCCTGGCCAAGGCCCTCAACTGCACCGACCTCCGGGACGGGGAGCCCTGTGGTGTGTGCCCCTCCTGTGTCGAGATCGCCAAGGGCACCTCGCTCGACGTCCATGAGCTCGATGCTGCCTCCAACAACGGGGTCGAGGCCATGCGGGACCTGGTGTCCCGGGCGGCCCTCGGCACACCGGGACGCCAGAAGGTCTACATCGTCGACGAGGTCCACATGCTGTCGACGGCGGCGTCCAACGCGCTCTTGAAGACCCTCGAGGAACCACCCGCCCACGTCATCTTCGTCCTGGCCACCACCGACCCCCAGAAGGTGCTGCCGACCATCAGGAGCCGTACCCAGCACTTCGAGTTCCGACTGCTCGGCCCCGAGACGCTGGGCGCGCTGTTGGACCAGGTCCGACGAGACGCCCATCTCGAGGTGCCCGACGAGGCCCTCGACCTCGCGGTGCGGCGGGGGAGGGGATCGGCCCGTGATGCGCTCTCCGTCCTCGACCAGGTGGTGGCGTCGGACTCGGTCGACGACGACCTGCCCGAGCTCGACGAGGTGGTCGAGGCGCTGGCCGAGCGGGACATCGGTCGTGCCCTCGTGGCCGTGGCCCATCTCACCTCGGCCGGCTTCAGCCCTCAGCAACTCGCCGCCGACCTGGTGGAGCACCTTCGCCAGGGCTTCTTGGCTCTGGTGGCACCGGACCTGATGGCCGTCTCGGGCGGCGAGCGGACCGACCTGTCCGCTCGGGCCCAACGCGTGGGCCTGGCCGCGCTCGTCCGGGCCATGGAGGTCCTCGGTCAGGCCCAGGTGGCCATGCGTGACGCCCCGGATCCCCGGGTGAACCTCGAAGTGGCGCTCGTCCGGCTGGCTCACCCCGAAGCCGACGAGTCCCCCGAGGCGCTGCTGACCCGCATCGAACGGCTCGAGGCCCAGGTCCGGGACCAGTCCCCGCCGATTGCGGCCGGTGGGTCACCCGCGGCCCCGGCCGCACCGACGGCCACGGTACCGCCGCCGTCGGGCATCGCCTCGGCCGCACGGAGTGCGACCACGGGCCCGACGCCCTCGAGCGCCGCGCCACCACCGGCGGCACCGGCAGCCGAACTCCAGGATCCGCCCGCCGCTGCTTCACCCGGAGTCACCGGCAGGCCGACGCTCGGCGCCTACCGACGTCAGGCCGCGGCCGAGGTCAGCCCGGAACCGGGTGCGCCCGCCGGTGCCGAACCGACACGTGTGGCACCCGGGCCCTCCGAGGAGGAGGGGAGTGCGACTCCAGCGGCGGAGGCGCCGTCCGAGACCCCGGTTACCGCCGAGGTGGCACCGGCCAGCGCGAAGGCGGCTCCCACCGGCCCGTTCCCCACCCGCGACCAGCTGGTCCAGGCCTGGGGCGACCATGTGATCGGCCGCCTACGCCCGAAGGCCAAAGCACTGTTCCAGGCGGGACGGTTCGTCGGCGTCGACGGCGAGCGCGCGGTGTTCGGGCTCCCGAACGAGATCCACCGGGACCGGTGCGAGGGGGTCCGAGAAGAGATCGAGCAGGCACTGTCCGAACAGTTCGGTCGGGCCATCGGCCTCGAGCTGATCGTCGACCCCGGCGCCGAGGCGCCCCGCACGCGGACCGAACCGTCGTCCGACGACCCTGACGGGGACCCGGGTCCCGCGCCCGTACGCCCGTCGGTCGGGACCGCAGGCCCGTCACCTGCGGCCACACCGTCGAGCGCTGCTGCGACGACCCCGGCAGTCCCGCCGGCCGGCTCGGACATCCCCGAGGACCTCGACGACCTGTCGGTGTTCGACGAGGAGCTGGGGGCCATCGCCGACATCGACAACTCGGCGGAGGCACGGGTGCTCCAGGCCTTCCCCGGGGCCGAGGAGGTGGGGTAGGTGGCCATCTTCTCGGGACCCCTGCAGACGCTGATCGACGAGCTCGGCCGGCTGCCGGGGGTGGGCCCGAAGTCGGCACAGCGCATCACGTTCCACCTCTTGAAGGTGGCGCCCGAGGACGCCCTCCGGCTGGCCGAGGCCATCATCGCCGTGAAGGAGCGCATCACGTTGTGCACCCGGTGCTTCAACGTGGCCGAAGGTGGGCTGTGCGCCATCTGCGTCGACGACCGGCGGGACGCCACCTCGGTCTGCGTCGTGGAGGACCCCCGGGACATCGTGTCGGTGGAGAAGACCGGCGAGTTCTCGGGGAAGTACCACGTGCTCCAGGGCGCCCTCAACCCCATCGAGGGCATCGGGCCCGAACAGCTCCGCGTCCGCGAGCTCCTGGTCCGGGTGGAGAGCGAGGGCATCACCGAGGTCATCCTCTGCACCAACCCGAATCTCGAGGGTGAGGCCACAGCCATGTATCTGGCCCGGCTGTTGAAGCCCATGGGCCTCACCGTCACCCGGATCGCCAGCGGCCTGCCCGTGGGTGGTGATCTCGAGTACGCCGACGAGCTGACCCTCGGGCGGGCGCTCGAAGGACGACGCGAGGTCGAAGCCTGAGACGCGTGAACCCCCGTCGGCTGACGGCGGGACCCCGCAGTACCGGGGCGGGCCACCCCGTGGGGGAGCGGTGGCCCCGGTCGACGTGAGCGCGCCCACCCGCATCCTCTGGATCCTCCGCCATGCCAAGGCTGCCTCCGACGCCCCCTGGGGTGGCGACGACCAGCAGCGCCCGCTCACCGCCCGGGGCCGACGGGACGCCGCCGCCCTCGGGAAGCGCCTCGCCACCGACCCCGTCGACCTCGACCTCGTCGCCGGGGGAGTGCCGCCACCGGAGCTGGCGCTGTGCTCCGCGGCCGTGCGGACCCGTCAGACCACCGACCTCGTTGCCGAGGGCATGGGTGGGCTTCCGGTGGACGCCTACCACTCGCTCTACGGAGCCGATCCTGATCTGCTCTTCCAGTACGTCCGCGAGATCGACGAGAGCGCCACCAGTGCCCTGGTCGTCGGGCACAACCCGACGGTCTTCGAGGCGGCATGGCGGCTCCTCGCCGAGCCGACCGACACGGATGGGGCCGACGCCGCGGTCGGGGACGGCCTCCCTCGTTCGGATCGGACCCGGCTCGAAGCCCACGGGTTCCCGACCTGTGCCCTGGCCGTCCTGGTCCTCCACGTCGGGGCCTGGGAGGACGTCACCGAGGGGATCGCCACGCTGGCCGGAGTGTTCAAGCCCCCGTACTGAGGCCGAGGGCCTCAGTACGGCACCGTCATCCCGAGCGTCGTTGGTGGACCCTCAGAGCGTGCGGAGTACGGCAGCATCGCCCTGTCCGCCGCCACCGCACAGGCTCACCGCCGCCGTGCCGCCACCGCGGCGCTTCAGCTCGAGGAGGGCGGTGAGGGCCAGCCGGGTGCCCGACATGCCGACCGGGTGCCCGAGGGCGATGGCCCCACCGTTCACGTTGACCACGTCGTCGCTGATGCCGAGGTCGGAGGCGGAGGCACAGCCCACGGCGGCGAAGGCCTCGTTGATCTCGAAGATGTCGATGTCCGACACCTGCAGGCCGGCCTTGTCGAGGGCCACCTTGGTGGCGTGGGACGGCTGGTGGAGGAGGGACGGGCTCGGGCCGGCCACCTGGCCGTAGCTGACCAGCTCGCCGAGGGGGGTGAGGCCGAGCTCGTCGGCCTTGGCCTTGGACATCACGATCACCGCGGCACCGCCGTCGGAGATCTGCGAGGCGTTGCCGGCGGTAATGGTGCCGCTCTTGTCGAAGGCCGGGCGCAGCTTGCCGAGGGACTCGGCCGTCGTCTCGGGACGGACGCCTTCGTCGGTGTCGACCACCAGGGGGTCGCCCTTCCTCTGGGGAACGCTGACCGGGACGATCTCGTCGGCGAACTTGCCGTCCTTGATGGCCGCCGCGGCCCGCTCGTGGGAGGCGGCGCTGAAGGCGTCCTGGCGCTCGCGGGCCACACCGTCGGCGCCGTTGTACCGCTCGGTGCCGAGGCCCATGGCGCACTTGTCGAAGGCGCAGAAGAGCCCGTCGTACATCATCGAGTCGACGACGTTCTGGTCGCCGATGCGGTAGCCGGCCCGGGCCCCGGGGAGGAGGTAGGGGGCCTGGGTCATCGACTCCATGCCCCCGGCCACCACGATGTCGGCCTCACCGGCGTTGATCATCAGGTCGGCCAGGTAGATGGCGTTGAGCCCGGAGAGACACACCTTGTTGACGGTGGTCGAGGGCACGGTCATGGGAATGCCGGCGTTGGCCGCGGCCTGCCGGGCGGTGATCTGTCCCGCCCCGGCCAGGATGACCTGGCCCATGAACACGTAGTCGACCTGATCGGGGGCGATGCCGGCCCGCTCCAGGGCGCCGGCGATGGCGAAGCCGCCCAACTCGGTCGCGGCGAAACCGCCCAGTGCGCCGGACAGTTTGCCGATCGGGGTTCTCGCCCCTGAGACGATGACGGTTCCGGACATGACGACCTCCGCGGCCTGACGGCCCGATCAGGCGGCCTTCCCCCTAGGGTCCACCGCAGCGAGGGCACCATGATACGGCCTCGTCGGGCCACGCGACCACACGACCGGCCCTGTCGGTTGCCGCCGGTCCGGCCACGGCGCCGCCCCGCTCGTGCCCGGCTAGGAGCCGCCCCGTCCCGTGGTCGCCTCGCCCCGTCCCGTGGTCACCCGATCGGTCGGCGGTCGCAGGCGTGCGCCAGGGGCGAACCCGTCGACCCGATCTCGGCCGCAGCCCGGAATCCGCCATGGGCGGGCGGGCTAACCTGCCCAGTCATGCAGGAGTTCCTCACAGCCATCCAGGCCGGCGCGTCCGGCGACGAACTCGAGTCCATCCCGCTGCCCGACCACTACCGTGCCTCGTTCGTCCTCCGGGACGAGGTGGGGATGTTCGAAGGGCTGGCGACCGAGGACAAGGACCCGCGGAAGTCGCTCCACGTGAGTGATGTGGCCGTCCCCGAGCTGGCCCCCGACGAGGCCTACGTGGCCGTCATGGCCAGCGCCATCAACTTCAACACCGTCTGGACGTCCATCTTCGAGCCCCTCCCCACCTTCGGGTTCCTCGACCGGCTGGGCAAGGAGAGCGCGTGGGGCAAGCGTCACGCGCTCGACTACCACGTGGTCGGCTCGGACGCCTCGGGCGTGGTGCTGCGCACCGGCTCCGCCGTGCGGAACTGGAAGCCCGGCGACAAGGTCACCGTGCACTGCAACTACGTCGACGACCAGAGCCCGACCGCCCACGACGACTCGATGTTGGCCGACAACCAGCGGATCTGGGGCTTCGAGACCAACTTCGGGGGACTGGCCGACCTGGCCGTCGTGAAGGCCAACCAGCTGATGCCCAAACCCAAGCACCTCACCTGGGAGGAGGCGGCCTGCAACGCGCTGTGCAACTCGACCTCCTACCGGATGCTGGTGTCGAAGAACGGCGCCCACATGACCCAGGGCGACAAGGTCCTCGTCTGGGGGGCTTCGGGAGGTCTCGGCGCCTACGCCGTGCAGTACGTCCTGAACGGCGGGGGCACGCCCGTCGGCGTCGTCTCGTCGCCGTCGAAGGTGGCGCTCCTCCACGAGCTCGGGGTCGAGGCGGTCATCGACCGCAAGGTGGCCAACTACCGGTTCTGGAAGGACGAGCACACCCAGGACGAGTCGGAGTGGCGACGTCTGGGCAAGGACATCCGGGGCCTGGTGGGTGAGGACGTCGACATCGTCTTCGAGCACCCCGGACGACAGACCATGGGTGCCTCGGTCTTCGCCGCCAAGCGGGCAGGGACCATCGTGACCTGCGCGGCCACCTCGGGCTACATGATCGAGTACGACAACCGGCACCTGTGGATGAAGCTCAAGACCATCAAGGGGTCCCACTTCGCCAACTACCGCGAGGCGTGGGACGCCAATCAGCTGGTGTGCGAGGGGAAGATCCTCCCGCCTCTCTCGGCCGTCCATCCCCTGGAGGAGGTGGGTGACGCCGCCTACCAGGTTCACAAGAACCTCCACGAGGGGAAGATCGGAGTCCTGTGCCTCGCCCCCGAGGAGGGGCTCGGCATCGACGACCCGGAGTTACGGGCCGAGGTGGGCGAGGACCGCATCACGCTGTTCCGGAGGCACGGGGTATGACCGAGCACCTGTTGACCGAGATCGACCACGTGGCCATCGCCGTGCCCGACCTCGACGAAGCCATCGGCTACTACGAGCAGACCTTCGGGGCCACGGTGGACCACCGGGAGACGGTGGAGTCCGACGGTGTGGAAGAGGCCCTCTTGAAGGTGGCCGACAGCTACATCCAGCTGCTCACCCCCATCCGTGAGGACTCGCCGGTGGCCAAGTACCTGGAGAAGAAGGGGCCCGGCCTCCATCACGTCGGCTACCGGGTGGCCGACTGCGCGGTGGCCCTCCAGTCGGTGAAGGATCACGGTGGCAAGGTCATCGACGAGGCCCCCCGCCCCGGGTCGCGGGGGACGACGGTGGCCTTCGTCCATCCCAAAGGGGCGTTCGGCACTCTGATCGAGCTCGTCCAGGAGTGAGCGGTCACCCCGATGGACAGGGCTCCGGCGGCCCCTGAGGGCGACGATGCGAAGCCGGTGCCCGGTCGCCCTCCGGCCATCGGGGTGCCGAGCATCCCCGCCCAGGCCGAACGACGTCCGGCGCCGTCCGCTGTTCCCTCGGTGCAGGTCCCGCCTCGCTCCGAGCCCCGGCCCGAAACCACCCCCGGCACCGAGCCGACGGGGTCGCTAGGGGCCTGGACGGCCCTCGAGGTCGACCCGGTGACCGGTGGCCCGGTCGTCGACGAACCGGCCGTCGAGGTGGGTCCCGCCCCCACCACCCGGAAGCGGCCCACCGTTCCGGTGGTGTCGACCCGGTCCATGCCCCTGCCCACCGACCGGATGTCGTCCGGGGTGCGAACCCGGGCCGATGCACCCCACGATGCCGGTGGGGAGGTCCTCCCCGATCCCTTCGACCACAGTTTCCCGCCCGGGGTGGCGTCCAAGCTGAAGTGGTACGTCTATCTGCTGACCGACCCCGGGTCCGGCCGCCCCTTCTATGTGGGGCGGGGGCGGGGCGACCGGTGCTTCCATCATCTGGAGGCCGCCCGCACCACGCCCGTTCCCACTGAGGTCCACGCCGACCACGGCGGTGAGGTCACCGGCCCGACGCCCGTGGCGCCGGGCGGGACCGGGGGTGCAGCCGACGATGCCGACGAGCCGACGTTCCCGGCGCTCGACCTGATCCGAGAGGTCGAGGCGGGTGGGGCCCCGGTGCTCCTCGAGATCCTGCGCTACGACCTGACCGCCAAGGAGTCCCGCCTCGTGGAGGCCGCCACGGTCGACCTCCTCGGCCTTCGGGCCCCAGTCGGACTCGGGAGCCAGCGCCAGCCGGCCGCCGACCTCGGGACCCGGTTGGCCAAGCGGGCCAAGTTCAAACGGGACCACCAGGTGGTGCTCCTGCGGGTGGGCGACCGGGGCACCGACACCTCCGTATGAGACGGCCCGTCACGACTGGCGGATCGGCCGGAGGTGGACCGATCCCCACTCGT
>CAWFQI010000002.1:0-190784 GCA_963817985.1 uncultured Acidimicrobiaceae bacterium
CGGTCCCGGTGCCGGCGGCGGTTCGTACCGGGTCGAGGACATGGGCGACCTCGGCGATCTCTTCGGCGGCCTGTTCGGCCGCGGCCGGCGGGGCGGCGGCGCCACCACCGGGCCCCAGCGCGGTGCCGACGTCGAGACCGAACTGCACCTCTCCTTCGAGGACGCGGTGGCCGGGGTCACCACCTCGGTCAATGTGACCACCGATGCCCGCTGCCATACCTGCCACGGGTCGGGGGCAGCACCGGGCACCCAGCCCACGACCTGTCCGCGCTGCGGTGGGTCGGGCTCCCTCCAGGACAACCAGGGCCTGTTCTCCCTCAGCCAGATCTGCCCCCAGTGCGGGGGCCGCGGCACGGTCGTCACCACCCCGTGCCCCACGTGCTCGGGGACCGGGGTCGAGCACCGCAACCGTTCGGTCAAGGTGCGCATCCCCGCCGGGGTGGAGGACGGGCAGCGCATCCGGGTGAAGGGCCGCGGGGCGGCCGGGCGGGGGAACGCCCCGAGCGGTGACCTCTATGTCGTGGTCCGCGTGGACCGCCACGGCCTGTTCGGCCGGCGCGGGCGCAACCTCACCCTCTCGGTGCCCGTCTCCTATCCGGAGGCGGCCCTCGGCACCACCCTGACCGTGCCCACGCTGACCGACCCGGTCACCCTCCGGGTCCCGGCGGGAACGCCCTCGGGCCGGACCTTCCGGGTGAAGGGCAGGGGAGTCCCGGCCGGCAAGAAGACAGCCACCGGCGACCTGCTGGTCACCGTGGACGTGCAGATACCCGAACAGCTGACCGACGAACAGCGCGCCGCCGTCGAGGCATTGGCCGAGGTGGTCGAGCCGCCGGCACGCGACAGCCTGGGGGTGTGAGATGACCGACGACCGACACACCCGAGCCGTCTACGTGATCTCGGTGGCCGCCGAGCTGACCGGGGTGCACCCCCAGACCTTGCGGGTCTACGAACGCAAGGGGCTGCTCGACCCCAGCCGGACCGAGGGGGGGAGCCGGCGCTTCAGCGAGCAGGACCTCGACCGGCTGCGTCACATCCAGAGCCTGACCAACGCCGGCCTCAATCTGGAGGGCGTGCGCCGGGTCATGGAGCTCGAGGCCGAAGTGGCCCGGCTCCACAAAGAGCTCGAGGCCACCCGGGCCGAGGCCCGCGAAGCGGTGGCCGTCACCCACCGCCAGTACCGGCGAGAGCTGGTGCCCCTGTCCCAGAAACTCGTGCCCACCCGGCCGAGCCGTCGATCCACCCGAGGAGTGGGAGGTTCCCGATGAGCATCAATCCAGACCGCTGGACCCTGAAGACCCAGGAGGCCTTCAGCGCCGCCGCCGAACGGGCGCGGAGCGCCAACAATCCCGAGATCACCCCCGACCACCTGCTGGCCGCCGTGCTCGACCAGGCCGACGGCATCGCCGGTCCCATCCTCACCCGGGTGGGTGTGGAGCCGGCCGTGGTGGCCGAGCGGATCGCCGGCACCCTGTCCCGCCTGCCCCACAGTGTGGGCGGGGCCGAGCCGGGCATCGACCGCGCCTTGCGCGAGGTGCTCACAGCCGCTGACGGTCTGCGCACCGACATGGGGGACGAGTACCTCTCCGTCGAGCACCTGGTGCTGGCCATGGCCGACCGCATCGGGGTCGACCGCGACCAACTGCTCTCGGCCCTCCGTGACGTGCGGGGCAGCCACCGGGTGACCTCGCAGAACCCCGAGGAGACCTTCCAGGCCCTCGAGCGCTACGGACGGGACCTCACCGCGTTGGCCCGCCAGGGGAAGATGGACCCGGTCATCGGCAGGGACGAAGAGGTGCGCCGGGTCATCCAGGTGCTCTCCCGCCGCACCAAGAACAACCCGGTGCTGATCGGTGAGCCCGGCGTGGGCAAGACGGCCATCGTCGAGGGCCTGGCCCAGCGCATCGTGGAGGGCGACGTCCCCGAGGGCCTGAAGGGCAAGCGGGTCATCGGGCTCGACATGGGCTCGATGGTGGCCGGCGCCAAGTACCGGGGCGAGTTCGAGGAGCGGTTGAAGGCCGTGCTGAAGGAGATCACCGACGCCGAGGGCGAGATCATCACCTTCATCGACGAGCTGCACACCATCGTCGGGGCCGGCGGGGGTGCCGAGGGCGCCATGGACGCCGGCAACATGATCAAGCCCATGCTGGCCCGTGGCGAGCTGCGCCTGATCGGTGCCACCACGCTCGACGAGTACCGCAAGTACATCGAAAAGGACGCCGCCCTCGAGCGCCGCTTCCAGCAGGTCTTCGTGCCGCCGCCCTCGGTGAACGACACCATCGCCATCCTGCGAGGCCTGAAGGAGCGCTACGAGGTGCACCACGGCGTCCGCATCCAGGACGCCGCCCTGGTGGCTGCGGCCGTGCTGTCCGACCGGTATGTGACCGGGCGGTTCCTGCCCGACAAGGCCATCGACCTCATGGACGAGGCGGCCAGCCGGCTGCGCATCGAGATCGACTCCATGCCGACGGAGCTCGACGTGGTGACCCGCCGCATGCGCCAACTCGAGATCGAGCGCATGGCCCTCGAAAAGGAGACCGACAGCGCCTCGGCCGAGCGCCTGGGCCGGCTCGACGAGGAGTTGGCCAACCTGTCCGAGGAGTCCGTCGCCATGACGGCCCACTGGCAGTCGGAGAAAGAGGCCATCACCAGGATCCAGAACCTGAAGGGGGAGCTGGAGCAGCTGCGCGGCGATGCCGAGCGGCTGAGCCGCGAGGGCAACCTGGCCGAGGCCTCCGAGATCACCTACGGGCGCATCCCCGGCCTCGAGCACGAGATAGAGGTGGCCACCCAGGCCCTCGACGAGCTGCAGAAGAGCCAGCGCTTCCTGAAGGAGGAAGTCGACGCCGAGGACGTGGCCGAGGTGGTCAGCCGGGCCACCGGCGTGCCCGTCAGCCGGCTGCTCGAGGGCGAGGTGGAGAAGCTCATTCGCATGGAGGACGCCCTGCACGCCCGTGTGGTCGGCCAGGACGAGGCGGTGTCGGCCGTGTCCAACGCCATCCGGCGCAGTCGGGCCGGCCTGTCGGACCCCAACCGCCCCATCGGCTCGTTCCTCTTCATGGGGCCGACCGGGGTGGGGAAGACCGAGTTGGCCCGGGCGCTCGCCGAGTTCCTCTTCGACGACGCCAAGGCCATGGTGCGCATCGACATGGGTGAGTACGGCGAGCGCCACTCGGTGGCCCGTCTGGTCGGGGCGCCCCCCGGCTACGTGGGCTACGAGGAGGGCGGCCAGCTCACCGAGGCCATCCGCCGGCGCCCCTACGCCGTGGTGCTGCTCGACGAGTTGGAGAAGGCCCATCCCGACGTGTTCAACATCCTGCTCCAGGTGCTGGAGGACGGACGGCTGACCGACGGCCAGGGTCGCACCGTCGACTTCACCAACACCGTGCTGATCATGACGTCGAACATTCCCGGTGAGCCGGTCGAGCACTTCAAGCCCGAGTTCGTCAACCGCATCGACGAGATCGTCCGGTTCCAGTCGCTCACTCCGGCCGACCTGGCCCGCATCGTCTCCATCCAGTTGGGGAGTCTGCGGGGGCGGCTGGCCGAGCGCCGGCTCACCCTGGCGGTGACGCCGGAGGCCGAGGCCGTTCTGGCCGAGGCGGGCTTCGACCCCGACTTCGGGGCGCGTCCGCTGCGTCGGGTCATCCAGCGCCAGGTGGAGGACCCCTTGGCCCTGGCCCTCTTGGAGGGCCGCTACGCCGAAGGGTCCACGGTGACCGTGGACGCCAAGGACGCGGCGATCGTCCTCACCTGAGGCCGCCCGGTGGACGCCGGGCACCCGGGGGGGTGATCATGTCTGCCTGTCGTCGGCGAAAGGTAGAGCGGTTTCATGGTCTCGGACCCGCGGTTGAACTCGTTGGCGACGACGGTGGCCGCACTGACCGTGCGGATCACCTTCAAGAACGTCTTCTCCGTGCTGCTGGCCATCGTCTTCGTGGTGGTGCTGGCCCTCGTGAGCGCCCGGCTGGTGGGGATCACCGTCGGGCGGTGGCGTTCGTTCGCCACCGCCCTGATCGGCACCGTCATCGGGGCCATCGGAGCCGAGGAGGTGATGCGGGGCAGTAACGACACCACGGTGGTCTACGCCCTGACCGCGCTGTTCGGTGTGCTCGCCACCATGGTCCTCATGATCATCCCCGAGGCGGTGGGCCGCCGTCGGGTGACCGGCCGCCGCCGGCACTCCCGGCGGATGTGGCTCCATCCCGTCCGGTTGATCCGGCGGACCTTCGCCCCCCTCGGACGGTCGTGGGAGGTGGTGTCGGTGGCGCGTCGCAACGGCCTCGCCCGGCCCCAGTTCCTGTCCACCTCGGGCATCGCCAGCGCCGAGTTCGGCCGCCGCCTCCGACTCACCTTGGAAGAGGTGGGTGGGATGTTCGTCAAGTTCGGCCAGATCGCCTCCACCCGTAGTGACCTGTTGTCCGAGCCGGTGATCGACGAGCTCTCTCATCTGCGTTCATCGGTGCGACCCATCCCGGCCGACCAGGTGCGTCCCCTGGTCGAAGACGAGCTGGGGAAGAAGGTGGAGGAGGTGTTCGCCTCCTTCGACTTCGAGCCACTGGCCGCCGCCTCCATCGGCCAGGCCCACCGGGCCACACTGCTCACCGGGGAGTCGGTGGTGGTCAAGCTGCAGCGACCCGGCCTCGACGACCTGCTCCGCCGCGACGCCACGGTGCTGCGGTTGGCGGCCCGGATGGCCGAGCGCCGCATCGCCGGCGCGGCCGACCTCGGGGTGCGGGACCTGGCCGAGGAGCTGATCACGAGCATGGACCACGAGCTCGACTACGTGCGGGAGGCCACCATGTGCGACCGCCTGCGGGAGGCCGTGGCCCACGACGATCCGGCCGACGACGTGATCCGGGTGCCCGAGATCTTCCACGAGCTGTCGACCGACCGGTTGCTCGTCATGGAAGAGGCGCCGGGCCAGGCCATCGACGCCCCCGGCGCCATCGCCGCCAGCGGGGCCCCACCCCACCTCCTCGCCTCGTCCCTCCTCACCAGCTTCCTCGACCAGGTCCTCTACGGGATGATCTTCCACGCCGACCCCCACCCGGGCAACCTCATGGTCGACCGCTGGGGACGGCTGTGGCTGCTCGACTTCGGGGCTGTCGGGTTCCTCGACCCGGTCACCCGTCGCGCCCTCCAGGACATCGCCATCGGGATGACCGCCAACGAGCCGGTGGTGGTGGCCCGGGCCGTCCGCCACCTGGCCGGCGCCGATGCCACCGCCGATCTGCAGAGCCTCGAGTCCGACATCGCCACCTTGATGGTGGAGGGTGCCGGAGGGTTCGATCCGGCCATGATCCCCGAGGTGCTCTCGGTGATGACCCGTCACGGCCTCCACGTGCCGGCGTCGATGACATCCCTGTCCAAGGCCCTGCTCACCCTGGACGGCACCCTCCGGGTCATCGACCCGAGCTTCGACCTGGCCCGGGAGGCCACCACGGCGGCCGACGCCCTCTCGACCCGGGACCCCGACATGGCCGGCGACCTCCTCCAAGAGGAGCTCCGCCGGGCGCTCCCCGCCCTGCGCACCCTGCCCGAGCACATGGACGAGCTGGCCACCCAGCTCCGGGCCGGCCGCCTGAGCATGCGGGTGGAGCGGTTCGCCGGAGGCGACGAGCAGGTGGTGAGCGGGTGGATCGACCGGATCCTGGTGGCCGTGTTCGGCTCCATGGGCCTCGTCGCCTCGGGCGTCATCCTGGTGGCCGCAGAGCTCGCCCCCTCCCATGACATCCGCATCTCGCTCCAGGCCATCGGCTTCATCGGCCTCGTGTTCTCGTCGGTCCTGTTCATGCGGGCCGTGGCCCAGACGCTCCGGCGCGAACGGACACCGGGGGGCTGACCCCGACGCGTCAGGTCCCGTCTCGGCCGAGGCCGATGAGCGCGGCCAGGGTGGCCCGGGTGTGGGCCACGTGCTCGGGTCCCACCCGCTCGACCAACCGGGCGTCGATCCGTTCGACGGCCGCCCGCCCGGCGTCGGCCGCCGTCCGTCCCCGCTCGGTGAGCGAGACGGTCATCCTCCTCCGGTCGTCCGGGTCGGGGGAGCGGTCGAGGTAGCCCCGGATGACCAGGGTGTCGACCAGCTGACCGGCGGCCTGCTTCGACACGCCGAGGCCCTCGATGATGGTGCCGAGCGGCGAGCCGCCCCGGGCGATGGCCCCGAGGACGTAGCTGCCGTTGCGGGGGATGTCCTCACATCCCACCTCGGCCTGGGCGGTGCGCATGGCCGAGCCGTAGGTGGTGCGGGCGTGACGCAGCAGGGCGGGGATGGCCAGGCTCTCGTACCAGGGCGGCTCCGCGTCAGAGGGACGGACGGTCGGACGGGTCGGTGGAGGGGCGGTCCATGGGATCAGTATAGTCAAGAATCAAGATAGTCAAGATTATGGACTATAATGGGTCGATGCCCCCGACCCAGGCCACGCCCTCCCGCACCAGTCAGGCCGTGGCCGCCTGGCGGGCCACCTTGTCCCGGCCCTCGAGCCCGGCGGGCGACCCCGACGCCCAGGCCATCCTGGCTGCGGGCATGAGCCCGGTCGTCGACCCGACCACGAGGGCCCGCCTCTCGGCCCGGACGGTCTTCTTCGACACCCGGGTGGCCCTGGCCGTGGCCGGCGCACCGACCCAGGTGGTCGTGCTCGGGGCCGGGTACGACGACCGGGCGCTGCGGTTCCGCACGCCCGGTGTCCGCTTCTTCGAGGTCGACCACCCCGCCACCCAGGACGACAAGCGGCGCCGCCTGGAGGAGGCCGGGCTCGACTGCTCCGGGCTGACACTGGTGGCCGCCGACTTCCGCGTGGACGACGTGGCCGTGGTGCTCGAGCGCGCCGGCCACCGGGCCGACCTCCCCACCCTGGTGCTGGCCGAGGGCCTCCTCGTCTACCTCGACGAGTCGGCCGTGGTCGGCCTGCTCGGCCGCGGCGCGGGCCCGCGCCGCCGACGGGAGCAGCCTGGCCGCCAGCCTGGCCGTCCATCCCGAGGGGTTCGACTCGGCGTGGGTCACGGCCCGGGCCAACGCCGCCCGGCCCGGGGCTGCGGCCGAACCGTGGCGCACCATCCTTCCCCCTGCGGCCCACCTGGCCCTGGTGGAGCGGTCGGGATGGACGGTCCGCGAGTCGGTCGACGAAGCCTCGCTCGGCACCGGGGCACCGGGTAGATCGCTCTTCGTCGTCGCTGCTCCCTGATCCGGGATCGGCCCACCCGGGCCGGTGGCCCTGCGGGCTACACTGGTGCGTAATCCGCTTTTCGCAACGGAGGAGAGACGCGTGCCGGCAACCGTCGTCGTCGGGACCCAGTGGGGTGATGAAGGCAAGGGCAAGCTGACCGACCTTCTGGCCAAGGAGATGGAGCTGGTCGTCCGCTACCAGGGCGGCCACAACGCCGGCCACACCATCGTGGTGGACGGCGAGACCTTCGCCCTCCAGCTGGTCCCGAGCGGGATCCTCTACGACCACATCACCCCGATCATCGGCAACGGTGTGGTGGTCGACCCGACCGTCCTCCTCGCCGAGGTGGACACCCTGGCCAAGAAGGGCATCGACACCAGCCGGCTGCTGGTCAGCGGCAACGCCCACCTGATCATGCCGTACCACCACGAGCTCGATCAGCTGGCCGAGCGGTACCTGGGCAAGAACAAGCTCGGCACCACCAAGCGGGGCATCGGCCCGGCCTACGCCGACAAGTCGTCACGGGTGGGACTGCGGGTCCAGGACCTCCTCGACCCCAAGATCTTCCGCCAGAAGCTCGACGTCGTCCTGAAGGAGAAGAACGCCGTCCTGGCCAAGGTGTACAACCGGCTCCCCCTCTCGGCCGACGAGATCTGCGCCCTCTACCTCGACGAGCTGGCCCCAAGGGTCAACCCGATGGTGGCCGACACCGTGGGACTGCTCCACGACGCGTTGGAGCGCGGGGCCCACGTGCTCCTCGAAGGGGCCCAGGCCACCTTCCTCGACCTCGACCACGGCACCTATCCCTTCGTCACCTCGTCCAACCCGGTGGCCGGTGGGGCGTGCACCGGGGCGGGGATCGGCCCCCGGTACGTGGACGAGGTGATCGGCATCGCCAAGGCCTACGTGACCCGGGTGGGCAGCGGGCCGTTCCCGACCGAGCTCACCGACGAGATCGGCGACACCCTGGTCGACCGGGGCCACGAGTACGGCGTCAACACCAAGCGCCGCCGCCGGCCCGGTTGGTTCGACGCCGTCATGATGCGCCAGGCCGTGCGGCTCAACTCGCTCTCCGAGGTGGCCCTCACCAAGCTCGACGTGCTGGACACCTTCGACACGGTCAAGGTCTGCGTGGCCTACGAGGCGGCCGGTGAGCGGTACACCCACCCCCCGTACCACCAGTCGGTCTTCCATCAGGTCACCCCGGTCTACGAGGAACTCCCCGGGTGGAAGACGGACATCACCGGGGCCACCGAGTTGAAGGACCTGCCCCAAGCGGCCCGGGACTACGTGGGATTCCTGGCCGAGCAGATCGGCACGCCGGTCCGCCTGGTCGGCGTCGGCCCCGGCCGGGACCAGTTCGTCCGCTTCGCCGCATGAGCAGCGCACCGGCATCCGGGTCGGAGACAGGAACCCCAGCGGTCCGCACGGTCTGTGTGGTCGGATCGGGAGGACGGGAGCACGCCCTCGCCGTCGTGCTCGGGCGCACGGCCGAGGTCGTCGTCACCCCCGGAAACCCGGGCATCGGCGGCGTGACGGCCGAGGGGCACACCATCACGAGCGTCGACACCC
The DNA here is from genome assembly GCA_963817985.1 of uncultured Acidimicrobiaceae bacterium. Lineage (GTDB taxonomy): Bacteria > Actinomycetota > Acidimicrobiia > Acidimicrobiales > RAAP-2 > Bog-756. The sequence continues at coordinate 8,739 of CAWFQI010000002.1, forward strand.
CGGCCGAGGAGATCGAGGCCGACCTCTACGTCATCGGGCCCGAGGCACCGCTGGTCGACGGGCTGGCCGACCGCCTGCGGGCCGCCGGCCGACTGGTCTTCGGACCCGGTGCCGACGGGGCCCGACTGGAGGGGTCCAAGGCCTTCATGAAAGAGCTGCTGGACGAGGCGGGCGTGCCGACGGCCCGATTCGGCGTCTTCACCGATGCCTCGGCGGCCAAGGCATACCTCGGGACGCTCTCGGCCCCCTGGGTCATCAAGACCGACGGCCTGGCCGCGGGCAAGGGCGTGCTCGTCACCGACTCCCTGGCCGAGGCGGAGGCCGACATCGACGCCAAGCTCTCCGGGGACGCCTTCGGTGACGCCGGGCGCCAGGTGGTGGTGGAAGAGGGTCTGGTCGGGCCGGAGTGCTCACTACTCGTGCTGTGCGACGGGCGCCGCCTGGCCCCCCTCGCCCCGGCCCAGGACTTCAAACGGCGCGACGACCACGACGGCGGCCCCAACACGGGGGGCATGGGCGCCTACTCACCGGTGCCCCTGGTCGATGACGAACTGGTCGGCCGTCTGGTCGACCAGGCCGTGGCCCCACTGGTCAGGACGCTGGTCGATCGCGGCATCGACTACCGGGGCGTCCTCTACGCCGGGCTCATGTTGACCCCCAACGGTCCGAAGGTGCTCGAGTTCAACGTGCGCTTCGGCGACCCCGAGACCCAGGTGGTCCTGCCCCGACTGGACGGCGACCTGACCGCGCTGCTGGCCGAGGTGGCATCGGGCTCCCTTCAGAGCACGCCCCGGTTCTCCGAGGGGGCGGCGGTCTGTGTGGTGATGGCCTCCGAGGGGTACCCGGAGTCGCCCCGTACCGGGGACGCCATCGCCGGACTCGAAGCGGCCGCCCGGGTCGAAGGGGTGACGGTCTTCCACGCCGGCACCGCGCCCGACCAAGGCGTCAGCGGTGCCGTCGACCGCTGTGCGGTGGTCACGGCCGGGGGCCGGGTGCTCGGAGTCACGGCGGTCGGACCGAGCATCGCCGAGGCCCGGTCCCGCGCCTACCGGGGCGTCGACGCCATCTCCTGGCCGGGCGCGCAGGCCCGCACCGACATCGCCGAGGAGGCCTCGACGATTGGGGCCGACGACCTCGTGGCCTCGGCCACCGAGGCGGGCTCTCGATGATCCCCCGCTATGCGCCGCCGGCCATGGCCGCCCTCTTCTCCGACGAAGCCCGGTTCGCCATGTGGCTGCGGGTGGAGCTGCTGGCCACCGAGGGCTGGGTGGAGGTGGGCGACGTGCCGGCTGCCGCCTTCGAGACCTGCCGGGCCAAGGCCCCGACCGTGGACGCCGCCTTCGTGGAGGCGGTGGCTGAGCGCGAGCGCATCACCGACCACGACGTGGCCGCCTTCGTCGACGTGGTGCAGGAGTCCATCGGCCAGCCCGACGGCTCGTGGATCCACTACGGCCTCACCTCCTCGGACGTGGTGGACACCGCCCTCTGCGCCACGCTGACCGCGGCCTCGGACCTCCTCATCGACGCGGCCACCGCCCTGGTGGCCGCGCTGAAGGCCAGGGCGCTCGAGTGCATCGACATCCCGGTGACCGGGCGCACCCACGGGATGCACGCCGAGCCGACCACCTTCGGGGCCAAATTCTCCCTGTGGGCCCTCCAGGCCGACCGGGACGTGCAGCGCCTGCGCGCCGCCCGGGAGCGGGTGGCGGTGGGCAAGCTGTCCGGCGCGGTCGGGACCTACTCCAACATCGACCCCCGGGTGGAGGACCACGTCTGTCACGCCCTCGGGCTCACCCCCACCCCGGCCACCCAGGTGGTGGCCCGGGACCGCCACGCCGAGTACCTGTGGGCGTGCGCATCGGTGGGGGCGACCATCGAGCTCATCGCCACCGAGGTGCGCCACATGGCCCGCAGCGAGTTGGGCGAGGCCGAGGAGCCGTTCAAGCCGGGCCAGAAGGGCAGCTCGGCCATGCCCCACAAACGCAACCCCATCCTCTCGGAGCGACTGTGCGGACTGGCCCGCGTGCTCCGGGGCTATCTCTCCTCCGGCCTCGAGGACGTGGCTCTCTGGCACGAACGGGACATCTCCCACAGCTCGGTCGAGCGGGTCGTCCTGCCCGATGCCAGCATGCTCACCCTCTACATGCTGGAGAAGGCCCGGGGCCTCGTGGCCGGCCTGGTCATCCACCCCGAGCGGGCCCTCGCCACCCTCACCGAGGGCAGCGGCGGCCTGGTGTTCAGCCAGTCGGTCCTCTTGGCCCTGGTGAGTGGGGGCCTGAGCCGTGACACGGCCTACCGGATCGTCCAACGCGACGCCCGCGCCGCCTGGGACGAGGGCCGACCGTTCCGTCAGGTGCTCGACGAGGACCCCGAGGTGACCCTGTCGCCCGAGGCGCTCGACGACGCCTTCGACCTGTCCCGCACCCTGCGCCACGTCCACCGGTTCACCGACGCCCTGGAGGCCCTCGACCCGTGAGCCCCTCCTCGACGGTCGAGCCGCTGGCCCTCCTCCAGTCGGGCAAGGTGCGCGAGCTTTACGATGCCGGCGACGACCGCCTGCTCATGGTGGCCTCCGACCGGATCTCGGCCTTCGACGTGATCATGGACGAGCCCATCCCCGACAAGGGGCGCGTGCTCACGGCCATGACCGCCTTCTGGTTGGACGAGCTCGCCGACCTGGCCCCCAACCATCTGATCAGCGCCGACACCGCGGACTTCCCCGAGGGTGCGGCCGCCCTGCCCGGCGGCCTCGGCTCCCTCGCCGGCCGGTCCATGCTGGTCAAGCGGGCCGAGATGCTGGACATCGAGTGCATCGTGCGCGGCTACCTGGCCGGCTCGGCCTTCAAGGAGTATCAGCGAGCAGGCACGGTCCACGGTCTCGCCATGCCCACCGGGCTCCGCCACGCCGACAAGCTGCCCGAGCCCATCTTCACCCCGTCGACCAAGGCCGGTGAGGGCCACGACCTCAACATCGGGATGGCCGAGGCCTCCGACATCGTGGGCCGGGAGGCCGCCGAGGCCGCCTCGGAGCTGTGCCTCGCCGCCTACCGCCGCGCCGCGGCCCGCGGCGGAGTCCCAGGGCATCGTGATCTGCGACACCAAGTTCGAGCTCGGCTACATCGACGGGGTGCTGTCGATCGGTGACGAGGTGCTCACGCCGGATTCGTCGCGGTTCTGGCCCGCCGACGACTGCGCGCCGGGCACCAACCCGCCGTCGTTCGACAAGCAGCGCCTCCGGGACTGGCTGGAGGCCCAACCCTGGGACAAGCAGGCGCCGCCCCCGACGCTGCCCGACGAGATCGTGGCGGCCACCTCGGCGCTCTATGTCGAGTCCTACGAGCGGGTCTGCGGGCGCCGCCTGGCCGACTGGTACGGTGCGTGAGCATGGCCACCCCGCCGCAGTTCTCGGTTCTGGTGGAGGTCCACCTCCGCCCGGGCATCGCCGACCCGCAGGGGGCCACCATCGAACGGGCCCTGCCCGCGCTCGGGCTCACCGGGGTGTCCGGGGTGCGGTCGGGTAAGGCGTTCCGCTTCGACATCGCCGCCGACGACGAGGCCTCGGCCCTGGAGCAGGCCGCCGTGGTGGCCGACCGCCTCCTCGCCAATCCGGTCATCGAGGAGTCGACGGTCACCGTGGTCCAGGCCGTGACCACGTCCTCTGCGGGGTCGGTGTCCTGATGTCCGCCCGGGTGGGGGTGGTCATGTTCCCGGGCACCAACTGCGAACACGACGCCGTCCTCGCCGTCGAGCGGCTCGGAGGAACGGCCGAGCTCGTCTGGCACGGGGACACCACCGTGGCCGGCTACGACGCCCTCGTACTTCCGGGGGGCTTCGCCCACGGTGACTACCTGAGGCCGGGAGCCATCGCCCGGTTCTCGCCGGTGATGGAGGCGGTCGGGCGCTTCGCGGCCGACGGTGGCCCGGTCGTCGGGATCTGCAACGGCTTCCAGGTGCTGACCGAGGCGGGACTCCTGCCCGGCGCCCTCCAGAAGAACCGGGGCCTCCGGTTCCTCTGCACCACGGTGCGGGTGCGGGTGGAGTCGTCGGCGTCGGTCCTGACGAACGGCGTGGCGGTGGGCACCGAGCTGTCCATCCCCATCAATCACTTCGAAGGCAACTACACCTGTGACGAGGAGACCCTGGCCGTCCTCCGTGACGAGGACCGCGTCGTGCTCCGCTACGTGGACAACCCCAACGGTTCGGTCGACGCCATCGCCGGGGTGTGCAACGCGGCCCGCAACGTGGTCGGCCTCATGCCCCACCCGGAGCGGGCGTCGGACCCGCTGCTCGGATCGGTCGACGGCGTGGTTCTGCTCGATGCGCTGCTGGGTTCGGCCGAACCGGCGGCCCGGGCCACCGTGGCCTGACCGGACAGGCCGGTCGACAGCTCGCCGGCCCTAGCGGGCCGGCCGCGGCTCAGCTGCGGGTCCGGGGGATCTTGGCCTGCTGAAGCACGGAGGCACTGACGCCCACCGTCCGCCAGGCCGAGTACGAGATCCCTTTGCGCTCGCCGTAGACGCGGGCCACTTTGATGAAGCTCTTCTCGAGGGCGGCCAGGTCCACGGTCTCGCCGGTGTGGGAGAGCTCGGCCTCGAGGCGCTGGCGCTCCTCGACGAGGTGGAGGCGGGACAGGGGATCGGCGGTGGCGAGGGCGTTGTCGATGGCGACGAGGCGCTTGCGGATCGACTCGGGGGTCCGCTTGCGGCCACGGCGGGGCTTGGTCGACTCGAGGGCCTCGAGGTAGCGGCGGACGATGCGCCCTTCTTCACGTCCTTTGGCCAGGGCCGCCTTGTGGTCCTCGGACATGGGGGTTTTTTTGCGCGATTTCGTGGGTGTTGTAGCTGCCATAATCAGAGCATCGCAGAGATATCCATACAACGCAACCTGGTAAGAGAGAACGGCCTCCATAGGTCCAATAGGGGGCAGCGTTTACCCAACTTCGGACTGGCACACCGCCGTCATGGGAGGAATGGGGCCCCACTCCATCGGGAATCACATGGCCGGGTGCATCCACCCATTGTGCGATGGGGGCGGGACTAGCCCGGGCGCCATTGATCCCGGAATGACGGTAGACCCTGGTGTCCTTCCCTCCTTATCCGAGGGGATACGGGGAGGATGACGAGGCGAGCGCACCCCGGGTCTTCCTCTATCGGGCGGTCGATTTTTTCCGGGGTCGCCGGTCGCCCCTCTCGGAGTTTGTGCCCGAATACCGTCGGCCACGTGCCTGCTCCAGGTTGGGGACAACTCTGAGGAAAACCACGGATGTGGCTCCGGTGTTCCCCGTCGGGTGCTCGGGCCTTTATGCCGTGTGGAGCACGGAACTGCCCGGCGCCGGGAGCTCTATCGCCCCGGGTGATGGACCGACGGGGTGCACCGCGTCGGGCGATGGCTCTCGTCGGCTCCGGCCGCGGCCCGATGGGGAGGGGGCGACCGGCCAGCCGGGTGGGCGCCGACAGGTACGCTCAGAGCACGGGCCGGCGGATGCGCTGCACCCACATCGACGAAGGATCAGGAGCGAAGCAGGCACGTGACCGTGGAGACGGATGCCCCATCCAGTGAGCCACTGCACCGGGCCCTCGGACTGACCGACGGGGAGCGTGACGAGGTGGAGGCCATCCTCGGCCGCCCGCCCAACCATCTCGAGCTGGCGCTGTTCGCCGTCATGTGGAGCGAGCACTGCTCGTACAAGTCGTCGCGGGTCCACCTGAAGCGCCTGCCCACCGAGGCCCCCCACGTGCTGGTGGGCCCGGGCGAGAACGCCGGGGTCATCGACGCCGGCGACGGGATCGCCGTGGCCATCCGCATCGAGAGCCACAACCACCCCTCGGCCATCGAGCCGTACCAGGGGGCGGCCACCGGGGTCGGGGGGATCCTCCGGGACATCTTCACCATGGGGGCCCGCCCCATCGCCGTGATGGACCCACTGTTCTTCGGCGATCCGGCCGACGCCCGCCAACAGTGGCTGATCGAGGGGGTCGTGGCCGGGATCTCGGGCTACGGGAACTCGGTCGGGGTGCCCACCATCGGCGGGGAGCTCACCTTCCACGACTGCTACGCGCAGAACCCCTTGGTCAACGTGCTGTGCATGGGCGTCCTGCCCACCGAGCGGCTGGTCCTCGGGGCGGCCACCGGGGTGGGGAACCTGGCTGTCCTGTTGGGTTCGTCGACCGGGCGGGACGGGATCGGCGGGGTCAGCGTGCTGGCCTCGGCCGGCTTCGGGGGCGGCGACGCCGAGGCCGAGGCGGCCAAGCGACCGAGCGTCCAGGTCGGCGATCCCTACGAGGAGAAGCGCCTGATCGAGGCCTGCCTCGAACTGCTCGACGCCAAGTTGGTCGTCGGCATCCAGGACCTGGGCGGTGCCGGCCTGGTCTGCGCCACCAGCGAGACGGCGGCGCGGGGCGGAGTGGGCATGGACGTCGACGTGTCGGCGGTGCCCCGGCGGGAGCCGGGCATGGAGCCCTACGAGGTCATGACCTCCGAGAGCCAGGAGCGCATGCTGGCCATCGTCACCCCGGCCGACCTGGCCCGGGTGGAGGAGGTGTGCCGGCGCTGGGAGGTGCGCTCGGCCGTCGTCGGGCGGGTCACCGATCCGGCCGACGGGCAGCCCGGGGCACTCCGGATCATGGACGGGTTCGACGGTGAGGTCCTGGGCGACGTCCCGGCCGGCGCCCTCAGCGACGACGCCCCCCTCTACCACCGGCCCCTGGCCCGGCCCCGGGACCACGAGGCGCGTGCCGCCAACGACCCGGGCACCCTCGCCGCCCCGGCCGACTGCGGGGCCGACGTCCTCTCCCTCCTGGCCGATCCGTCCTGGGTCTACCGCCAGTACGACCACCAGCTGTTCCTCAACACGGTCGACGGTCCCGGCGGGGACGCCGCCGTCCTCCGTCTGGCCGCACCCGGCCTCCCCGCGTCGAGCAAGGGACTGGCCCTCACCACCGACTCCAATCCCACCTGGTGCTCCATCGACCCGCGGGCGGGCACTGCGGCCACGGTGGCCGAGGGGGCCCTCAACGTGGCCTGTGCCGGGGCCCGGCCCATGGCCGTCGTGAACTGCCTCAACTTCGGCAACCCCGAGCACCCCGAGGTCATGTGGCAGCTCTCCGAGGCCATCGACGGCATGAGCGAGGCCTGCCTCGGACTGGGTCTGCCGGTGATCGGCGGCAACGTGAGCCTCTACAACGAGAGCTACGGCACCGACATCAACCCGACCCCGGTCATCGGGGTGCTCGGCCTCATCGACCACCTGGCCGTCCGCCCTCCCGGGCTCACCTTGGTGGACGGGGCCTCACTTGTCTTGTTGGACGGGCGGGTCGGCTCGCCACCGACGCCGGGTCCCCCGTCGTTGGCCGGGTCCCGCTGGGCCGTCGAGGTCCGGGGCCACCGTGACGGGACCCTGCCCGGGTTGGACCTCGCCGCCCACCGGCGGCTGGTGGAGTTCGTCACCGGCATCGTGGCCGAAGGGGTCGCCGACCACGCCGGCACCGCACCACTGGTGTCGGGCATCCACGACGTCTCCGGCGGTGGCCTGGGGGTGGCCCTCACCGAGATGGCCGTCCGTTCCGGGATCGGCCTCGCCGTCTCCGGGGTGGCCGACCATCACGAGCTGTTCACCGAGGCGCCCTCCCGCGTGGTGGTGTGCACGACCGACCGGGCCGCGCTGGTGGCCCGGGCCGCAGACGCCGGGGTCGGGTTCCGGGTGCTGGGCACGACCGGTGGTGACCGGGTGGTGGTGGACGGGTTGGTGGACCTCGACCTGGCCACGGCCACGACCGCCTGGCGGGACCGGCTGCCGGCCCTGCTGGACGAGCTGGCCCCCGTCACCAACTGACCCAGAAGCGCGCCGCCGCGACTCAGCCCGAGGGCCGGCGGGCCTCCAGGAGGCCGAGCACCTTGTCGGGAACCTTCAGGTCCCCCGTTCCCGTGCCCACGGCCAGGTCGGGCTTGCTCGTGCCGTGGTGGTCCGATCCGCCCGTGGCCACCAGGTCGAACCGGCGGGCCAGGTGCCCGAGTTCGGTGCGCTGGCGCGGTGAGTACCGGCCGTAGAGGGCCTCGATGCCACCGAATCCCGAGGCGGCCAGCTCCTCCACCACGTCGGCCAGCGCCCGGCCCTCGAGGCCCAGGCTGAACGGGTGGGCGAGCACGGCCACGCCCCCCGAGTCCCGGGCGAGGGCCGCGACCTCCGCACCGGACAGTCGGGCCTTGGCCACGTAAGCCGGGCCGTCGTCGCCCAACCAGCGATCGAAGGCGTCGTCCAGCGAGTCGGCCGCCCCCGCCTCGACCAGGGCGGCGGCGAAATGGGGCCGCCCCATGCCCTCCTCGCCCCCGGCGATGGCCACCACCCGCTCGTAGGTGACCGGTAGCCCGAGGTCGGCCAGACGCTCGGCCAGCGCCCGGTTCCGTCGCCCGCGGTCCGAGCGGAGCCGGCCCAGCTCCTCGGCCAGGGGACCACCGTCCTCTTCGACGAAGTAGACGAGCACATGCATGCCGCCCCTCCCTACCGACCGGCACGACACCTCACAGCCGGATACGAACGTGACCCCGAGCTCGCCGGCCCGACGCCGCGCCGCCCCGGTGCCGGCCAGGGAGTCGTGGTCGGTGAGCGCCACCGCACTGCATCCGGCGTCGGCGGCCAGCTCGACCACACGCTCGGGGGGATCGCTTCCGTCCGAGACGGTCGAGTGGGTGTGGAGATCGATCACGCCAGGCGACGCTACCGTGGGCAAGCGTCGACGCTCGGGTCCGGTCACCGACGCGGTATCGCCTGCCAAGCCCACGCCGCGCCACCGCTTCGAAACGGCCCAATCGCCCCACCACCGGGGGAGCGAGAGCCCAGACGAGGCCGAGGCCGCACCGGCTCTGAGCGGCCGACCTGTCGGCGCACCGACGGTCGCGTTCTCACCTCGGGGGCTCCCCTGTGACCCGCAGCGGCATCGATCTACCGGAGTGGGGGCGACCGATCGCTCCACGGTCACGCCGTCCCACTAGTCTGGAGTGGCACGGTCAGGTGGATCTGTGGCCTAATCGTGGCGAAGGACGTGCTCGACGACCCCCGGTGTGTGCGGTGATCAACCGATGATGGAGGCCAAGGAAGCGTGCGGAGTCTTCGGGGTCTATGCCCCGGGGCGTTCTGTGGCACACCTGACCTTCGACGGGCTCTACGCCCTGCAGCACCGGGGCCAGGAGTCAGCGGGCATGGCCGTCAGCGACGGCGACGTCATCACCGTGATGAAGGACATGGGCCTCGTCACCACCGTCTTCGACGAGCGCAAGCTGTCGGGACTGCGGGGCCATATGGCTATCGGGCACACCCGTTACTCCACGGCCGGATCGAGTGACTGGATCCACGCCCAGCCCGTGTACCGAGCCGTCGGCCGGGCCGGGTTCGCACTCGGCCACAACGGCAACCTGACCAACACGGCCGAGTTGGGGGAGGCGGCCGGCATGCTGCCGGGCCTCGTGTCCTCTGACTCGGACCTCGTGGCCGAGCTGCTGGGCCAGGCCTTCCCCCCTGAGCTTCCCGAGCGCACCCGGGCCGAGATCGGCGACGATCTCGAGCACGCCCTGTTGAAGGTGCTCCCCTCGGTCGAAGGGGCGTTCTCCTTCGTGCTGCTCGACTCCGACCGCCTGATCGGCGTCCGTGACCCCAACGGCTTCCGCCCCCTCTGCCTCGGCCGGCTCGATGCCACCGACGAGTACGAACAGGGTTGGGTGCTGGCCTCGGAGTCGCCGGCCCTCGACGTCATCGGGGCCACCTTCATCCGGGAGCTCGAGCCCGGCGAGATGGTGGTCATCGACGGCAAGGAGGTCCGCTCGGAGCGCCCCTTCCCGGCCGAGCGGCTGGACCCCAAGCTGTGCATCTTCGAGTTCGTCTACTTCGCCCGGCCCGACACCCGCCTCTACGGCAACGAGGTGCACGGGGCCCGACGGCGGATGGGCCAGCTCCTCGCCACGCAGGCCCCGGTGCCCGCCGACCTGGTGATGGGCGTACCCGACTCGGGTGTGCCCGCCGCCGAAGGGTACGCCGTCGAGTCGGGCATCCCCTACGGCCAGGGACTGGTGAAGAACCGCTACATCGGCCGCACGTTCATCGCCCCCACCCAGGCCGAGCGGGCCAACGGGGTGCGTCGCAAGCTCAACCCCCTACGCGAGAACATCACCGGGAAACGGGTCATCGTGGTCGACGACTCCATCGTCCGGGGCACCACCACCCGGGCCATGGTGACCATGCTCCGGGAGTCCGGTGCAGTCGAGGTCCACCTCCGGATCTCCTCACCGCCGTTCCGCTGGCCGTGCTTCTACGGGATCGACACCCCGGACCGGACCGAACTCCTGGCCTCCATCAAGACGTTGGAGGAGATCGTCGAGTTCCTCGACGTCGACTCCCTCGAGTACCTCACCCTCGACCACCTGGTCGAGGCCATCGACGCCCCCGGTGCGGGCTTCTGTGACGCCTGTCTGACCGGCGACTACCCGGTCCCGGTTCCCGTGCAGTTCTCCGAGCGGGCCGCCCTCTCCGGCGTGGCCGGCACCTCGGCGTGACCGGGTCCCCCGACCCGCACGAGCGCCCGACCCACCCCGACCGTGACGAGGTCGACCGCGTGATCCCGACGCCGGCCACCTACGCGGCCGCCGGCGTGGACATCGACGCCGGCGAGCGGGCCGTCGAGCTGATCAAGCCCATGGTCGCCTCCACCCACCGGCCCGAGGTCCTCGGCGGGCTCGGCGACTTCGGCGGCCTCTTCGCCCTCGACCCCGACCACCGGTTCCACGAGCCGGTGCTCGTGGCCGGCACCGACGGGGTGGGAACCAAGGCACTGGTGGCCCAGGCCCTCGGCCGGTTCGACACCATCGGGATCGACCTCGTGGCCATGTGCGTCGACGACCTGGTGTGCCAGGGGGCCGAGCCCTTGTTCCTCTTGGACTACATCTCCTCGGGCTCGGTGGAGCCGGCCCAGATGGCCGAGTTGGTGTCAGGTGTGGCCGAAGGCTGCCGGCAGGTGGGCGCCAGCCTGCTCGGTGGGGAGATGGCCGAACACGCCGGGGTGATGAAGCCCGGTGAGTTCGACCTCGTCGGCTTCGCCGTCGGTGTGGTCGAACGGGCCGAGGTCCTCGGTCCACCCCGCGTCCGCCACCGCGACGTGCTGATCGGCCTGACCTCGCCGGGCCTCCGCTGCAACGGCTACACCCTGGCCCGCCACGTGCTGCTCGAACGGGCGGGCCGGGCCTTCGACGCCCCGGCGTGGGAGGGGGCGACGGTCTCCCTGGCCGACGAGCTGCTGCGTCCGTCGGTGCTCTACACGCCGGCCGTGCGGGCGGCCATCGAGTCGGCCGACGTCCACGCCGTGGCCCACATCACCGGCGGAGGGTTCGAGGGCAACGTGCCTCGGGCCCTTCCCCACGAGGGACTCCGGGCTGTGCTCGACCGGAGCACCTGGGAGGTGCCACCGATCTTCACCGAGATCCGCCGGGTGGGACACGTGGCCGACGAGGAGATGGCCCGGGTGTTCAACCTGGGTCTCGGGATGGTGCTGGTGGTGGATCCCGGAAGTGTCGACGATGCCCTCGGCGCCCTGACCGATGCCGGGGTCGGTGCCGCCGTGGTGGGCAGGGTGGACGAGGGCCATCACGGGGTGTCGTTCGCCGGCCCGGCCTTCTGGGGCGACGAGCCCGTGGGACGTCCCGACGACGTGCCGGTGCCGCCGGCGTGAGCGACTCCCTGCCGACCACCGAGTTCGAAGCGCTCCGGACCCACCTGTTGGCGCACTCGGTCAAGCGGGGCGACTTCACGCTCAAGTCGGGCCGCAAGAGCTCCTGGTTCATCGACTCCAAACAGACCGTGTGCCGGCCCGAGGCCATGGTCCTCGTGGCCGACGGCGTGCTCTCGGTCGTCCCGGACGAGGCCGATGCCATCGGCGGCCTGACCATGGGTGCGGACCCGGTGGCCTTCGTCACCGCCGGGGTGGCCGCCACCCGGGGCCGACGTCTGAAGGCGTTCAGCGTCAGGAAAGAGGCAAAGGACCACGGCGGTGGCGGCCGGATCGCCGGGGCACTCGATCCGGGGGACCGGGTGGTCATCACCGAGGACACCGTGACCCGGGGCACCTCGTTGCTCGAGGCGGCCCACGCCGTGATCGAGGCCGGCGCGGTGCCCGTCCTGTTGGTGGCCGTGGTGGATCGCGGCGGGACCGTGGCGGCCATGGCCGAGGCCGAAGGCCTGCCGTTCCGGGCGCTTCTGACCGCACCCGACCTCGGCTTCCCCTACGAGGGAGCCTGAGCCCCGGCACCGACCGGCGCTCAGCCCAGGCGGGTGAGCACGATGGCCTGTTCGGGACAGGCCACCACACACAGGCCGCAGGCCCGGCAGTCATCGGCGTTGGGGGCATAGGCGGTGACCATGCCGTGCACCCGGACCTTGAGGCGGGAGATCAGGCCCAGGTCCTGATAGTCGGCGTCGTCGATGCGGCGCACCTCGAACACGTCGTTCGGGCACACCTCGATGCAGTCCCGCTTGCCCTCGCACCGGGTGTGGTCGATGACCGGGAGGTAGGTGCCGGTCGGGGCCGCGCACCGCTCACCCGGACGATCCGGGTGAGCGGCGGCCCGTCGCTGCTTGGCCAAGCGGTCGGCGTCGGGGCTCACGAAGCGGACTCCGCCTCGTCGTCGTCCGTGCTCGGTGCGCCATCGGCCAGCACCAGGTAGATGCGCCGCCTGGTCTCGGCGAGGATCTCGCCCACCGCCTTCACCTGGCTCTCGCTGCCGGACCGTCCGACCTGCATGGCCGCGCCGGCCACTTCGCCCATGAGGCCGCGCAGGTCGACCAGGGAACGGTCGGCCCCACGGGCCGCTCGCTCCCAGGGGGCGGGCCCGTCGCCCGCTTCGGCGGCGGCCGCCCGGCCGTCGTCGGTGAGGCTGAAGACCCGCTTGCCCTCGCTCTTGTCGGCCGTGACCAACCCCTGGTCCTCCAGGGCCTGGAGGGTCGGGTAGACCGAGCCGGGGCTCGGACGCCAGACGCCCCCGCTGCGCTCGGTCAGCTCGGTGATGATCTGGTAGCCGTGCATCGGCTCCTCGGCCAGGAGGGCGAGGATGGCCGCTCGGACGTCGCCGCGTCCCCGCTTCGGGCCCCGTCCGAACATCGGGGGGCCGAAGCCCGGGCCGAACGCCCCGTGGCGACCGCCGCCGAAGCCGAAGGCGTCGTCCCGACCGCGCCCACGGCCGCCACCGCGGCCCCGGGGGGCACCGCCGAAGCGGTCGTACCGGTCGCGGCGGCCGGGGAAGCCCGGTCCGGCCTGCTCGCCGGTGTCTGTCTCGTTGAAGTGCTTGTGTCCATGTCCATGTCCATGCATGAGTGAATCTCCTTCATGTGCTTGTCCGGGCCGGCCGGATTGCCGGTCCCGAAAGGTGGTGGAGCTCGTCTCACGACTGCTCACGTTGTATAACGATATATCGCGATGTAGTAGCTGTCAAGGGGCCAAAGGGATCGAACTGATTCCAGCGTGGTCGGGGGCTGGGCGTCAGGGACGACCGTGGGAGCGGTGCTCGACTCGGCGGTCCGAGTCGTGCGCAGGGTCAGCCGGGTCGGCCGGCCCGGTAGGCGTCGACGATGGGCTCGAGTTCGCTCGGCGTGGCGCCGTGCATGATCACCCCGTCGCACCCCATGGCCAGCTGGCCCCGCACCGTTGCGGCGCACTGCTCGGGGGTTCCGGTGGCGCTGGCCGCCAGCCACTCGTCGGGGATCAGGGTGGCCAGGTGCTCGAGCTGCGGCGTGGTGGCATTCGAGTCGATCCCGCCGAGGAAGCCGGCCACCATCTCGTCGGCCCGGAAGCGGGCGAGCACGGCCGGGTCCCAGCCGTTGGTCTGCACCAGCAGGTCCCCGTAGCCCTGGAGGTAGGTGGCCAACCGGCCCACGGACTTCATGAGCCGTCGGTCCTCGTCGATGTGGTCGCCGATGGTGGCGAGGCACGACCACACCTGTACCTGGTCGGGATCCCGGCCGGCGCGCTCGGCCGACTCCTTCACGACGGCCACGCACCGCCGGGTCGTCTCCTCGGTGAAGAAGGTGTGCAGGATCACCCGGTCGAAGGCGCGGCCACCGAGGGCCAGTGAGTGCGGCCCGAAGGCCACCAGCCCGAGGGGAAGGTCCTCGTCGATGGCGGCCAGGTAGAGCACCGGGAACGAGCCGGCGGGGCCGTCGTGGCCGATGATGGCTTCGCCGCGGAACAGGCGCTTCATGATTCCGGCAAAGTCCTCGAGCTGGGCTGTGGTGACGCGACCGATGCCGTAGGTGTCCTGGATGAGGGGGATGCCCCGACCCAGCCCGAGCACGAAGCGTCCACCGGTGAGGCTCTGCATGGTGCGGGCGAGGCCAGCGGTGATCATCGGGTGGCGGGTGTTGTGGTTGGTGGCCGCCGTCACGATGGCCATCCGCTCGCTCACCGCACCGGCCGCTCCCGACAGGACGCCGGCCTCCTTCTTGTCGAAGCGCTCCGAGATGAACGCCGAGCCGAGGCCCATCTCCTCGGCCAGACGAACCTCGCCGACCAGGTCACGCGAGGAGTCCGCCTGTCCGGCCAGGGTGTAGAAGCCGAGCTCGTCGAGGGGCGCCACGGCGCCGGGATCGTAATCGGTCGTCATGCGGGCTCGCTCTCTTCGGGGGAACGAAGCCGAAGGGTACCAACGTGCAACGGGTACGGTGATCCGCAGGTGTCAGCCCGGTGCGGTGTCCCCCGTGTAGGGAACGGGATGATTGCCGCCCAACTCCACGAACCGCTCGTTGAGGGCATGGGCGATGACGTTGTGGTCGTGGGGGCTCGGGGTGAGCGCACCGTAGAGGAACGCCTCCATCTGGAACGCCGAGCTCATGCCGCCCAACTCGAAGTACCGGAGCCAGAGCTCGCCCCGGGTCAGCCCGGCGTCCCGGCGAAACTTGTCGAACTGGTCGGGCTCCTCTTCAGTCACGTTGATCATCGCCACGCCGGGGACCGAGCGTTGGATGACGCCGGTCGCGTGGACTCGGTCACTTCTTCGGCGCATCGCCGTAAGGAGATGTTGGTGCTCTCGGAGCGGCCGCGGAGCACGGTGTAGGCCTCGTCTTCCGAGACGGCGTCGCGGGCCATGATGACGCCCTGGGCCTGGGCGATGACCTCACGGGATCGTAGGGAGTCCTGGAACCGCTCGGCCCTCTGGTCGTCGGAGACGTCGACTCCGGCGTCGGTCAGGATGGTCGAGACCTCGGTGGCGAACCTCATGGCCAGACTCTGGTCGTCCTCGCCGAAGGCGTCCCGCTGCAATGAGTAGATGTTGAGCGCCCCGACCGGTCGGCTGTGCGCCACCAACGGTGACGACAGGATGGCCCGGATGCCGAGGGCTCTCGCCTTGGGCGTGAACGCCGGCCACCGCTGCTCGTCGTCGAGTGACTCGGTGAGGAACCGCCGGCCTTCGATCGAGGCGTCGACGCAGGGGCCCTCGCCCGTCGAATACTGATCGGCGTCCATCTCCAGGATGGTCTGGTCGCTGGCCGCCACCGTGGCCAGGCGGCCGTGGCGCCGGAGGGAGACGCTGACTCCGTCCGCCCCTTTCACGGTGCTGCGGGCCAACTCGACGACCAGGCGCAACGTCGCATCGACCAGATCGGATTCGGTGGGGAGCGCGCTGTCGTGCTCGGCAAACCGGTTGGGCGGGTGGAGGTCGGCGTTGGTGGCCACCTGGGCGACGAGGACGGGTGATTCCAGTGGGAGTGGTGCCAGCTCGGACTCGTCGTCGAGGAGGAGGTGCCCGAGTCCCTGGGCCACCAGCCGGCTCGAGATGGCGGTCGACGGGGAGCGAATGGCCAGACGGCGACCGAGACCGGTGCACCGTCGGGCCACCAGGCCGATCACGGCCGGCCCGGTCGTCACCATGGAGTCGACGGCGTCCAGATCGAGGGCGAACGAGGTGCAGTCACTGGCCAAGGCGGTGTCGAACAGTCGGATGAGCTCGCTCAATGCCAGCTCGTCGAGTGTGCCCCGTGGGGTGATGACGGCTGAGGACTGCGGCGTATCGATGGAGAGGGAGACGCCCTGCTCCGATTGGCCGGCGGTCACGGATGCCCCTCGGGGCGATGGGAGATGATCCGGCCTACCGGGTGACCGGTGGGGGGTTGCGCCGGCGGCATGGGTGTCGATAGAAACGCCCGGATCAGCGTGCGGAGGGAAACGGCGGGGTCACAAGACTGGTCAGACGACACAGTGCGGACTTTCGGGTTCAGCAACCCTCACTCCCGAAGGCATCTCGACCCTACCAGCTACGCTGCATCGACCCTCCCCCCTTGAGAACCGGGACCACTGATGGCAGGCTGGAACAGGCGATGAACGACGGCGATTCCCTAGGCGACGAGGTGCTCCCAGGTTCCGCAGGCGACGCGGCTGCGGACCTCACGGCCACAGTGGCCCAGACGGTCAGCCTCTTCGCCGCCAACACCGTCCAGGATGCGCTCGATCAGGTGGTCATGCTCTCGGTAGCCACCATCGAGGGCTGTGACTTCGCCGGCATCTTCGTCCGGGAGGGAAAGTCCGTGACCACGCCGGTGTCGACCGATCCCATGGTCATCGAGATGGATGCCTTTCAGCACGAGTCGGCCGAAGGACCGTGCCTCGACGCCCTGACCGGGGCAGGCGTCGTCTACGTCGAGGAGCTCGACGGCGACCCCCGCTGGCCGATCTTCGCCCCACGGGCCGTGGACCACGGGATGCGGAGCGTCCTGGCCCTGCCCCTCGACTTCAACGGTGCTCCCGCCGCCCTCAACCTCTACGCCCGCTATCCGGGTGCGTTCGGGGTGATCGACCGCGGCCGCGGCCTCCTGCTCGCCGCCCTCGGCGGATCTGGCCTTCACCACGGCGACCGCCCACGAGGAGGAGGAGCGCAAGGCGACCCAGCTCCAGGCGGCCCTGGCCACCCGCGAGATGATCGGGCAGGCCCAGGGCATCCTGATGGAGCGCGAGCGGATCTCCCCCGATCAGGCCTTCGACATCCTGCGCCGGGCCTCTCAGCACCTGAACCTCAAGCTGCGGGTGGTGGCCCAGTCCCTCGTCGACACGGGCGAGCGGCCCGAGACCGGCCTGGCCGAGGACAGCTGAGCCCGGTCGCCGGGCCCGGAGCACCGCCTACCGCTTGGGTGGGAGGGAGCGGGCGAATCCGGCACCCAACGTGGCCCACCGGGTGAGCTGACGCTTCGTCCGCAGCTGGTCGCTGGCCACGCGCAACCAGCCCTCCATCGGGCGGCCCCGCATCACCGCCAGCTCTGCGGACGAGGTGGCAACGATCCGATCGGAGTCCTCGGGATCGACGCGCACCAAGACCCCGCCCTGGCCGCTGGCGGCGATGGCCACGTTGCCGTTGATCAGGAAGGCCAGGCCGCCGAACATCTTCTGCTCGCTCAGATGGGGGTCGTCCTCCAGCAGGTCGCGGAGCCGGTCGGCCAGCGCCTCGTCATAGGCCACGACGCCGATCGTACCGTCCGCCTCGTCGCCACTGCGCCGACGAGCGGGCCACCCGAGGGCTCGGCGGTGGAGGTATGGAGCCGCGCGGCTCCCCCTAGCGTGGATCCATGACCCTCACCGTCTTCGGGATCGTCGTGCTCACCTTCATGATGGCCATGTACGCGCTGGAGCGACGGGGGCCCCGATTCATCCTGGCCTTCGCGCTGGGCTGTGGGCTGTCGAGTGCCTACGGGTTTCTCTCGGGGGCGTGGCCCTTCGGTGTGGTCGAGGCCATCTGGACCCTGGTCGCCCTCCAGCGGTACCGGGGAGCCACGCGGGCGGACGTGGGTGCAGCCTGAGGGTCATGCCGGGGCGGCTGATCAGCGGCCCCGCACCCGTGGCCGATTTGGTCAGGGTCAGTCAGACCGGCCCGTCCCACGACCACTTCCCGATGGTCAGCCCGGTGGGGACGTCGTCGGCGGACTCGGGGTAGGTGTCCATCGCCTCGGTGGCCCAGTGGAAGTAGGCCCGCAGGGAGTCCCGCAGCCGCGGATCGTCGGGCAGGCCGGCGTCGTCGATGGCCTCGGCGAAGCAGATCTGGGCCCGCTCGTCCATGTCGGGGTGCTGCCCGTTGCCCGAGTGCATCCGGACCACGGTGGTCTCGTCCCCCATGGTGGCGGTGTACTCCGGCGGTCCACCCAGTGCCTCGCACCAGTAGGCGGCGAGGCGCTCGGAGTGCTGGGGGTGAAAGCCCTGGGAGAAGGCGTGACTGACCACGGGGTCGGCGAGACAGCGTGCGTGCCATGCGTGGGCGAGGTCGAGGAACGCCTGTCGGCCTCCGGCGGCTTCGTAGATCGACTCAGTCATGGCCTTCATGTTCGCGCCACACGCTGAGGATCAGAGCTCGCTGGGGGTGGGCCGCCTCGTGGCCAGGGCGGCCAGCATCTCGGTGGTCCGATCGGCGATGCTCGTGTAGTCGGCACCCAACTCGGTGAGGACGATGGCGGCGATCGAGTCCTCGTCGTTGAACAGACCGAGGAGGAGGTGCTCGGTCCCGACGTAGTTGTGGCCCAGGCGAACAGCCTCGTCCACCGCCCCCCGGAGGACGGCCTTGGCCCGCGGGGTGAAGGGAAGCTTCTCCTCGTCGGACCCCGTGCCGCCGGCGGTACCCGTTCCCGGCTTGATGATCGCCTGGATCTGGGTGTCGGCCATCTCCTTGGTGAGACCGGCGGCATCGAGGACCTGGGCGGCCAGACTCTCGGCCACGTCGAACAGGGCCAGCAGGATGTGCTCGGTCCCGACGAAGCCGTGGCTCAGGCGGTGGGCTTCGTCCTCAGCCCCAGCGAGGACGGTTCTCGCCCGCTCGGTGAAGCGCTGGAGGGTGGGCACGTCGAACGTGAACCGCTTGTGGGCCGCCTGCTTGCTGACGCCGAGGGCGCCACTGATCTCGGACCACGAGTGGCCGCTCCGGCGGCACTGATCGACGAAGTGTCCGAGCAGCGCGTCGCTGACCTGCTCGAGGTCGCTCACCGTTCTCGAGGCCTGGGACAGCTGGTCCAGGGCCTCCCCGCCGGGGGCATCAGCGCGGACGCTGTCGATGAGTTCCTGCAGTGTGGGTGATGGCGTCATGTCGTCAACCTTAGATTGACGATTACTGATCGTCAACCACAGATTGACGCACCGCCCCAAACGGCATCGAGCTCGACCCGGTGGTGCCGATTCCGGCGTCGACGGGACGGCGGGCGCCGCCCAGGCACAGACCGTCGTTCGGGGCGGGCGGCGATCACCGAGGCCAGCGAGATGGAGAAGGTGTCGCACCGGCGGGCATCGAAGGCACGCCAAGGTGGTGCGGCTCGGCCGGACGGAGGACGCCATGACCTGGAGTATGTGGTGGTCGGGACCGGCGTCGATCCGGTGACCTCACGCTTTTCAGGCGCGCGCTCTACCAACTGAGCTACCCGACCTCGCCTCGGCGAACCGAGGTGGCGGACCTGACGGGATTTGAACCCGCGACCTCCGGCTTGACAGGCCGGCGTGCACTCCAAACTGCACCACAGGTCCCCAACCAGCAAAGGCGCTGGGGAATAACGCACCCCCAACGGGATTCGAACCCGTGTTACCGCCTTGAAAGGGCGGCGTCCTAGGCCGCTAGACGATGGGGGCTCCAACCCGATCAGGGCTTTTGGAGATTAGCAGAGGGATGCGAGCGTCCTTCCGGCGGCTCCGGGTCAGAGCGCCCCGTCGGGCCGCCCCTCGTCAGGTAGCCCGGCGGCCAGGACGTCGATCATCAGATACTGGAGTTGGCCGAGCAGCTCGTAGAGGGCGTACTCGGGTGCAGTGGGATCCTCGGGGTCCGGCGGCTCCATCTCCTCGCTCACGTCGAGCCGCGTGCCGAGCACCAGCCGGAGCGACCCCACCGCCGACAGCCAGGCGTTGAGCTCGGGCTCGGTGAGGATGTCGGCATCCGCCGTGGCGGCCATCAGCGTGAAGGCCTCCCGGTGGTGGTTGATGAGGGCATTGTCGACGAGGTTGCGGTACTCACCCTCGGCGCCCTGTTGGTCGTTGCCGGTGTAGGCCGGCGGGAAGAGGCGCCGGGTCATCGGCTCGTCCGGACTGATGATCGGCGCCAGCTGCTCGGACATGGTCACCAGCACCGCCCGGACGCTGGGATCGAGTTTGATGGCGAACCGGCCGTCGCGCCGGCGCTTGATGGGTGCGCTCACGTAGAGGGTTCCATGGTGGCCCACAGCCCGTACTCGTGGAGCCGGTAGACGTCCAGCTCGGCCCGTTCACGCGTCCCCGAGGAGACCACGGCCCGTCCCTTGTGATGGACATCGAGCATCAGCTTGGTGGCCTTCTCCTTCGAGTAGCCGAACAGCTTCTGGAAGACGAAGGTCACGAACGACATCAGGTTGATGGGGTCGTTCCAGACGATGACCAGCCACGGCTTGTCGGTGGCCTGGGACTCGTCGAGCTCAGTCCACTCCGACGTCGTCGGGTCGGTCTCCAAGGGGGCGGTCTCGACCTGTCGGAAGTGGGTCGGCACCTCGATCCGAGCGGCCGGTCGGGCACCGTGCACCGGGCTCGAGCGCACCCTCATACCGGCTCTCGGGTGGTGTCGAGGCCTGACGGCGGCGCCACCTCGCTGAAGCCGGCGGACCCACCGGACGGAGGTGAGGTGGTGGTGCCGTGTCGGTCCGAGTCACGGCGGCGCGCCGGTCCGGTGTCCACCTCGGGCAGATGGTCGGACAGACCGTGGTGGAACCAGAGCGCAGTCGACCAGACCATCGTGGCCCCGAAGACGTGGATCCCGACCAGGACCGCCGGCAGGTGGGTGAAGAACTGGGTGTAGCCGACGATCCCCTGGGCGACCATGACGGCCAACAGGATACGGCCGGCGTCCTGGACGTGGGCGGGAGCGTCGCTCCGCCACAGCATCCACAACAGGCCGAGCAGAAGGAGCACCGTTGCGATCACGATCTCGGCGTGGATCCGGGTCATGTCCTCCAGGCCGAGGGGGATGCGCTTGGACCCTTTGCCCCCGGCGTGGGGACCGGTTCCGGTGGTGGCCGCGCCGGCCGCCAGCACCACCACGATGAGGGCCAGCAGGCCCCGGGTCATGCGTAGGGCGCCCCGGCTGACGACCAGGGTGCCGCGGCCGGCCCGATGTCCGGCCCGCAGGGTCAGGACGACGGCCACCGCCACGCAGGGACATCCCCACCATGAAGTGGGTCATGACCACATAGGCGTTCAGCTTGGAGTAGACGACGAAGGCGCCGAGCACCGCTTCGCCGATCACCCCGAGGATGAGCCCGCCGGACAGCCACCGGAGGTCGCGGCGTGCCGGCCGTCGGAGGAACGAGGCCACCACGGTCACCGCACAGGCCACCACCAGCACGAAGACCACCACACGGTTCCCGAATTCGATGACCGGGTGGAGGGCCAGGACCGGGGTCAGGTGGTGCTGGGAACAGGTCGGCCAGTCAGGACAGCCGAGGCCCGAGTCCGACAGCCGGACGGCCGCTCCGGTGATGACGTTGAGGACCACGGTGGCCAGGGTGATCCGGCAGACGAGGAGGAACGGGCGAGGGCCGATACGCAGGGAGGACACCGTTTCCGTATGGTACCGGCCGATAGGGCGTCGAGGCATCCCACCTGCTGGCCGGGCAGGGCTTTTGGTAAATGGGACCCTGACAGCGGTGGCACTATTGTCTCCCTCATGGCGCTCCCCGCGGTGGCTCTGCCCCGCCGACACACGCTCGGGTCTCGGATCGGCGCCTATGTGGCGCTGACCAAGCCGCGCATCATCGAGCTCCTGTTGATCACGACCCTGCCCACGATGATCGTGGCCCAGCGCGGGCTGCCTCCGGTATGGCTGATGGTGGCCACCCTCCTCGGCGGGGCCCTGGCCGCCGGTGGGGCCAACGCCATCAACATGTTCATCGACCGCGACATCGACAAGCTCATGAACCGCACGGCCAAGCGGCCGCTGGTCACCGGGGCGATCACCCCCCGCAACGCCCTCGTCTTCGCCGTGACCCTCGAGGTCCTGGCCTTCGTGGAGCTGTGGGCCTGGGTCAACCTGCTCTCGGCGGTCCTGGCCGTCTCGGCCACCTTGTTCTACGTGTTCGTCTACACGTTGTGGCTGAAGCGCACGAGCAGCCAGAACATCGTGATCGGTGGAGCCGCCGGCGCGGTGCCGGTACTGGTCGGTTGGGCCGCGGTGACCGACAGCCTGTCGTGGACCCCGGTCGTCATGTTCGCCATCATCTTCGTGTGGACGCCGCCCCACTTCTGGGCCTTGGCCGTCAAGTACAAAGACGACTATCAGGCGGCCAGTGTCCCCATGCTGCCCGCCGTGGCCACGTTCAAGCGCACGGCGAGGGAGATCCTGCTCTACAGCGTGCTGCTGCTGGGTGTGTCGCTGTTGTTGGCCGTGGTCTCCACCCTGGGCGTCATCTATGTCGTGGCCGCCGCCGTCCTCGGTGTGGTGTTCATCGGCATGGCGGCGCGCCTCTACGCCCGGGCCACGCCCAAAGCCGCCATGCAGCTGTTCAGCTACTCGATCACCTACCTCACGCTTCTCTTCGTGTTCATGGCGGTCGACATCTTCACCAAGCACTGACCATGGTGACGTCCACAGGCACCGATGAGGTCGCCGCTCCACCAGGCGACGGACCGGGCCCACCCCCGACCCCGACACCGGGGTCGACGCCGTCGCCCGCTCGGCCACGGCGACTGCGGGCCCTTCTCCTCGGCTGTGTCATCGCCGCCGCCCTGGCTGTCTTTCTCTTCGTGGGCCTCGGTACGTCCTCCAACTCCGGGACGGGATCGGCGTCGGGACCGGTGGTCGGGGTGGGGGACGTGGCGCCGAACTTCTCGCTGCCGTCGCTGAGCGGTGGCGCGCCGGTCGACCTGAAGGCCCTGGGCTCCACTCGCCACCGTCCGGTGGTGCTCAACTTCTTCGCCTCGTGGTGCATCCCGTGCCAGAAGGAGACGCCGTTGTTGGCCCGGACGGCCGCAGCCGAGCAGGCCAAGGGCGCCCCGGTGCAGTTCATCGGGGTGGACGTGGCGGAGAAGGCCTCCGACGGGCTCGCCTTCGTCCAGCGCTCGGGCATCACCTATCCGGTCGGTGCCGATACCGAGGTGCGGGTGACTTCGTCGCTCTACGGGCTGAACGCCGAGCCGAACACCTTTTTCATCGACGCCTCAGGGCACGTCGTCGGTCACGTGATCGGCGCCGTGTCGGCCACCCAACTCTCACAGTGGCTCCACCGGCTGGCCGGCTCGGCCGGCTGACCCTCAGCGACGTGGCCGCACCGGCCCCGAGACGGTCGCCTTGAGGTCCGGTGCCGTGGGATCTGGTGCCATGGGATCCGAAGGCTGGGGAGTCGGGGAGTGGACGGTCACTCCCACCGGAAGGTGAGGCCGGCCACCAGCGGGGCGGCCACGGCCCACACGGCGAGGACCACCCAGTCGCGGGCCGACACCGGGGTGCCGTGTCCCAGTGAGCCGTGGAGCGCATCGGACAGGGCCGAGGCGGGCAGCACCTTCGAGACGTCGGCCAGTCCCGTGGGCAGCTTGTGGAGGGGGATCAACATGCCGCCGAGGAGCAGGAGGACCACGAAGAGCGCATTGACCACGGCCAGGTTGACCAGCGGCTTGAGGGTGCCGGCCAGAAGGAGGCCGATCCCGCCGAAGGCCACGGTGCCGAGGACCATGGCACCGATCGCTGCGCCGACCAGGGCTCCGGCCCCTCCCGGGCCGCCGGGGTTCCAGCCGAGTGCGTACCCCACGGCCACGAGTACCGCCGCTTGGACCAGCTCCACCAAGAGGATGGCGAGGATCTTGGCCGTGAGGAGTCGGGGCCGGCCGAGTGGGGTCGAGCCCAGGCGCTTCAACACGCCGTACCCTCGCTCGAACCCCGTGCCGATCCCGAGTGCGGTCATGGCCGTCGACATGATGGCGAGGGCCAGGATGCCCGGGACGAGGAAGTCGACCGGGTGCTTCGTCCCGGTGGGCAGCACGTGCACGGCCGAGAAGAAGAGCAGGAAGACGACGGGGATGCCGAGGGTGAGGAACAGGGTCTCGCCGTTGGTGAACAGCATGGTGATCTCGGCCCGGAGTTGGGCCCGCAGCGCTGTCATCGGTCCGCCTCGCCCGAGGCCGGATCCGGTCCCGGCTTCGACCGCCGACTCCGTCCGCGCCCTCTCCCGGACCCCCGTCGACCGGTCGATCCGGCACCCGTACCGGCGGAGTCCGGTTCGGCCTCGGGCCGGGCCCCGGTGATGGCCAGATAGGCCTCTTCCAGCGACTGACCGGTCCGGAGGTCCCCGAGGGCCAGGTCCCGCTCGGCCAGCCAGCCGGCCAGGGTGGCGATCACGGCGGGACTCGAGGCGCCGGGTGGCGGGAGCAGCCGGTACGACCCGGGCCGTTCCTCGTCGATGACCGTGCCCTCGCCGACGGCCGAGGCCAGGGCCCCGGTGTCGATGGCGGGCCGGGTGGAGAACCGGATGGAACCGTCGGCCGTCCCCGCGGCCAGCTCGGCTGGGGAGCCCTCGGCCAGCACGCGGCCGTGGTCGATGATGATCACGTGGTCGGCCAGACGCTCGGCCTCGGCCAGTTCGTGGGTGGTGAGGATCACGCAGATCCCCCGGTCCCGCTGGGCGGCGATGATGTCCCGGACGGCGATGCGCCCCTCGGGGTCGACCCCGGCGGTGGGCTCGTCGAGGAAGAGCACCGACGGCTTGCCCACCAGGGCCAGGGCCAGGGCCAGTCGCTGCTGCTCCCCGCCCGAGAGCCGCCGCCACGGCGTCCGGCGGACGGCGGACAGGCCCACCAGGTCGAGGAGGGCCTCGGGGTCCTCGGCGTCGTCGTAGTAGCGGGCGAACAGGTGGAGGACCTGGGCGGGACCGAGCATGGGGTACACCCCGCCCTTTTGGAGCATCACCCCGATGTGCGGGACGAGGGCGGCGTGGTCGGTGATGGGGTCGTAGCCGAGCACCCGTGCCGAGCCTCCCGCCACCCGCCGGTAGCCCTCCAGTGCCTCCACGGTGCTGGTCTTGCCGGCGCCGTTCGGACCGAGGAGGGCCACGACCGATCCGGCCCGGCCGGTCAGGGACAGCCGGTCGACGGCCAGCGTCTCGCCGTAGCGGATGACCACGCCGTCGCAGGAAACGGCGGGCTGACCTCCGTGACCGTTCGACCCGACGGTCGGAGCTATGGCGTCGTCCACGGGTGGTCACGCTACCGTTGTCCGTCATGATCGATATCCGGCTGGTGAGAGACGACCTCGCTTCGGTGAAGGCCGCCCTCGGGCGCCGGGGCGTGGACCCGACCGAGCTCGACCGGCTGGTCGAGTTGGACCAGGAGGCCCGGGAGGCCATCGGGCGCCGTGACGACTGCCGGGCCGAGGTGAAGGCGCTCTCCAAGCAGGTGGGTGCGGCCCGGAAGTCCGGTGACACCGCACTGGCCGACCAGTTGACCGAGCGGAGCCGTCAGCTGGGTGACGAGGAGCGCGCCCTCAACGCCGTGGCCGAGTCGGCTCAGGCCGGGGTGCGCCAGGCCCTGCTCTATCTGCCCAACCTTCCCGCCCCCGACGCCCCGGACGGGGCGGGACCCGAGGACAACGTGGTCACCCGCTCCTGGCCCGAGGTCGCGCCGAGCTACACCGAGGCCCAACGGGTGCCCCACTGGGAGATCGGCGCCGAGCTCGGTCTGCTCGACATGGAGCGGGGGGCCAAGCTGTCGGGTTCGATGTTCCCCCTCTACCGGGGCTTCGGGTCACGGGTGCTCCGGGCCCTCACTTCCTTCGCCCTCGACCGTCACGCCGACGCCTTCGAAGAGGTGCGTCCGCCGACCATGGTCCTCACCGAGACGATGGTCTCGACCGGTCATCTGCCCAAGTTCGAAGAGGACGCCTACCATCTCGAGCGCGACGACCTCTGGGCCATCCCGACCGCCGAGGTCCCGCTCACGTCGATGTGGCGTGGCGAGATCCTGGAAGAGGCCTCACTGCCCCTCCGGCTCACCGCCGCCACCGCCTGCTTCCGACGGGAGGCCGGCTCCGCCGGCCGGGACACCCGCGGCCTCCTCCGGGTGCACGAGTTCGACAAGGTGGAGCTGTTCGCCTACACCACAGCCGACCAGGCCCTCGAGCTCCACGCCGACATCGTGGCCCGAGCCGAGGGCCTGCTCCAAGAGCTCGGTCTCCAGTACCGGGTGCTCGACCTGTGCGCCGGAGACCTGGGCAACTCGGCGGCCCGCACCTTCGACCTCGAGGTCTACTCGCCGGGCGTCGACCAGTGGCTGGAGGTCTCCTCGATCAGCTGGTTCGGTGACTACCAGGCCCGCCGGGCCAACATCCGGTACCGGCCCCAGGGCGGTGGCCCGGTGCTGGTCCACACGGTCAACGGCTCGGCCCTGGCCTGGGCCCGGATCTGGGCGGCACTGATGGAGACGGGGCGCCAAGCCGACGGCTCGGTGGTGCTGCCTGCGGTCCTGGCTCCCTACCTGCGCGGCGAGGTGGTCATCCCGGCTCCGTCGTAGCCCGGCCAACCGGACCGGGCTCGGGCGGGAACCATGCCCGCCGTCGTGGAGGGCGACTCAGTCGCGTGGAGCGTCGAAGCGGTAGCCGACGCCCCGGATGGTGGTGATCAGCTTGGGCGAGGAGGGGTCCTCTTCCACGTGGCTGCGCAAGCGCTTGATGTGCACGTCGAGGGTCTTGGTGTCCCCGAAGTAGTCCGATCCCCACACCCGGTCGATGAGCACGTCGCGGGTGAGCAGGCGCCCGGTGTTCTCCATGAGCAAGGAGAGCAGTTCGAACTCCTTGCGGCGGAGGTGGACCTCTTCCCCACGGATGAAGACCAGGTGCCGGTCGGGGTCGATCTGGATGCCGCCGGCCTCGAGGACGGCGGCTCCCGTCCGCCGATCGGTGCTGCGCCGGTCCGAGCCGGCCACCGCCTCGGACTGCTCACGACGGGCGGTCTCGCTGCCGGGTGTCCGACGGAGCACGGCCCGCATCCGGGCCACCAGCTCGCGCAGCCGGTAGGGCTTGGCCACGTAGTCGTCCGCCCCCACCTCGAGGCCGACCACGGTGTCGATCTCGGTGCCCTTGGCCGTGACCATGATGATGGGCACCGACGACTGGGCCCGGATGGAACGGCAGACATCGATGCCCGAGAGCCTCGGGAGCATCAGGTCCAAGAGCACCAGGTCGGGATCCTCTGACGCGAACAGACGGAGGGCCTCGTTGCCGTCGCGGGCCACGGTCACATCGAAGCCCTCACGGGACAGCCCGATAACCAGCGCGTCGACGAAGGATTCGTCGTCCTCGGCCAGGAGCACCTTGGTCTGCGCCTGATCGGCCGACGTGTCCTCCTCCACCTTCTTGGCGTCGTCGGATTTCTTGGCGCTGTCTGCCTTCTTGCCGCTATCGGTCTTTGCGCTCATGAGGAGTACTCCGGAGGAGAGGGGAGAATGAGGGTGAAGGTCGAGCCCTGGCCCTCACGCGAGTCCACTTCCACACGGCCCTGGTGGTTGCTGGCCACGTGGCGCACGATGGACAGCCCGAGCCCGGTGCCCCCCGTATCGCGGCCCCGGCCGTGGTCGACCCGGTAGAAGCGCTCGAAGATCCGGTCGAGGTCCCGGGCGGGGATGCCGACACCGACATCGGTGACCGACAGGCGGACCTCGCCGTTGGAGCGCACCCCGAGCACCTGGACGGCGGTGTCCTCGTAGGAGAAGGTCACGGCGTTCTCGAGCAGGCTGTGGATGGCCGAGACGAGTTGGCGGCGGTCGCCCAGCACGTGCACGGGGGGACTTGGCTCATTGAGCTCGATGGTAATCCTTCGCTGCTCGGCAGCTGACCTCACCCGCTCGACGGCCTCGGCCATGACCAGGTTTACGAGGATGGGCTCGCGTGGCGGGGCCTCCTCGGATTCGATCCGGCTGAGGTCGAGCAGGTCGTCGATGATCCGGCTGACCCGGAAGGCCTCGGTGTGGATGCGCGAGGCCAGGCGCTGGGCCACCTCGGGGTCAGGCTCGACGGTGAGGGTCTCGGCCAGGAGCCCGAGCGCCCCGATGGGCGTCTTCAGCTCGTGGCTCACATTGGCCACGAAGTCCCGACGCACCTCCTCCAGCCGCCTGCGGTCGGACACGTCCTCGATGATGGCGATGACGCCCAAGGGTCGCCGGCCGTCGTCGATCAGCCGGGTCCTGACAGCGAGGGTCTGGCGGGGAGGTCCGTAGAGGTCGAGGGTCCGCTCAGCCGAGCCGTCGGTCCAGGCGTTCTCCAGCAGCTCGGTCACGGCCTGGGCGGCCAGCGCGTCCCCATGGCGGTTGTTCATGAGCCCGGTGGCCCGGGCGTTCTGGAAGGCGATGTCCCCGTTCTCGTCGCACACGATGACCCCCTGGGGGAGGGTGTCGAGGGCCCGCCGCAGCCGGATGGCGTCTGAGCTGGACTCGGTGACCGCCTCGGCCGCCTCACCGGTGACTTTCTCCAGGTGGCCGAGGATGGACTCGATCCCGCCGTCATCGGGTGGCTCCACCCCCAGCCGGTTGGACAGGGAGACCAGACGCTGCTGGAGGGCTCGGCGCCCGGACCGGCGCCCGACACGCAGGGCGATGAAGATGGCCACGACGGCCACCACACCCAGGACGACGTAGCCGATCACATACTGCTTCACTGCCTAAGCATGGCAGGCCCGTGACCCGGTGGTGTCGACCCATCCAACCTGTACAGGGAAGACATGAAATAACATAAAAAGTATTGAAAGGGTCTCTAAGACTCTCTACGCTGGCGCCATGCCCGCCCACCTCCTCCTCACCCTCCATTCG
The DNA here is from genome assembly GCA_963817985.1 of uncultured Acidimicrobiaceae bacterium. Lineage (GTDB taxonomy): Bacteria > Actinomycetota > Acidimicrobiia > Acidimicrobiales > RAAP-2 > Bog-756. The sequence goes on from CAWFQI010000002.1 coordinate 37,532, forward strand.
TTCCTGGCCGCCCTGACGGCCGACAGCCCCCGTCCGATGTCCGCCCGGCTGCTGGTCGACGTGGTCGGGATGCAGCCGCAGTCGGACCAGCTGCCCGGGGGAAAGCTCCTCCAGAACCTGATGAACGGACTGCAGTTCTGGGCGCTGGCCCTGGCCCTGGTCGGGCTGGTCATCGGCGCCGCGGCCTGGGCCCTCGGGTCGCACGGCCAGAACTACCAACAGTCCTTCGTCGGTCGACGCGCCGTCCTCATCTCCGGGCTGGCCGCACTGCTGATCGGTGCCGGACCGGGCATCGTCAACTTCTTCTACACCGCCGGCACCGGCGTCCACTGACGATGAGCGTCCTCTCCGCCGCCTCGGGGGCGGCCTGTCCCGGTGCCGCCGCGGCACTGGCCACAACCGGAATCGGTGCCGTCTGCCAGGTGGCCTCGGCCGCCACCAGCGCCGTGGGCTCGGTGGCCTCGAGCGTGGCCGGCTTCGGCGTCGACAGTGTGTTGAACGGCTTGGGCGACTGGGTCGCCCAGGGGGCGTCGTGGCTGCTGGCCCAGATCGGGGCGGTCATCGGCGACTCGACCTCGGTCGACCTCGGCGCCTCGTGGTTCAGCGCCCACTACAGGACCATGGCCGCCCTGGCCGGGGTGGTGATCGTGCCGCTCCTCCTGCTCGGCATCATCCAGTCCGTCTACCGCCAGAACCTCTCGGCCCTGATGCGGTCGGTACTGGTCAACGTCCCGCTCGCCATCCTGCTCACCGCCGTCGCCGTCCAGCTGGTCCAGCTCGGACTGTCGCTGACCGACGCCATGAGCAGCGCCGTGGCCAAGGGGGCCGGGCTCGACAGCGGGCACTTCATGGCCTCGGTCCTGGGCGGCCTGTCCGGCACCTCGGCTGTCGCCGGCCAGCCCACGGCTCCGGCGTTCGTGGTCTTCGTCGGCGCGCTGGCCGTAGTGGTCGGGGCCGTGCTCGTCTGGGTCGAGCTGCTGATCCGCGCCGCCGCCGTCTACGTGGCCGTCCTCTTCTTGCCTCTGGCGCTGGCCAGCCTGGCGTGGCCGGCCATTGCCCACTGGTGCCGCCGCCTGGTCGACACGCTGGTGGCGCTCATCTTGGGCAAGTTCGTGATCGTCTCGGTTCTCAGTCTCGCCGCCGGCGCCCTGGCCGGTGGCACGGGCTCGACCCCGAGCGGGGGGAGTGCGCCATCCAACGGCGGGAGCTTCACCGCCGTACTCGGAGGAGCCGCCCTCCTCATGCTCGCCGCCTTCGCTCCCTGGGCGCTGTTCCGACTGCTCCCGTTCGTCGAGGCCGGGGCGGTCGGGCATCTCGAGGGACTCAGCCGTCAGACGCGGGGCACCACGTCGGCTCCGGTCCGGTCCCTCGCCCACACCGCCCTGCAGAAGTCCTCGATCGGCGCCGTCGACGCCGCGGGCGCGGCCATGCTCGGTGGCGCCCTCGGCGCGGTCACGGGCGGTGGGGGCCGAAGCCACGGGAGCGGCGGGGGTGGCGAGACAGGCGGTGGGGCTCCGTCGGGCACCGGAGGCCCCCGAGGCGATGGGCCGGACCTCGGTCCTTCGTCGTTCGAGACCACCGGGGTGGGGACCATGGGGCCGCCCGGAGGCGGGATCCCGATGTACCCCATCGACCACGAGGTGACCGCGGTGGCCAACGGAACGTCCACCCCGGCCACCGATCCGGAGGTGTCCGAGCGCCCGGTCGGCGACACCGGTCCGGGAGTGGGTCCGTCGTCCACCGTGGCGGGGCTCGTCCCCCTTCCCCGGGCCTCGGGGACCTTCCGGCCCGCCCATCTCGGCCGCGACCACCTGGGCATCAAGCTGATCGACCCGAGCCAGGCCCCACCGGAGCGGCACGATGGGTGAGGCCGATGGCGTCGAGCGCGTCCGGTACCGCTTCTCCCCGCTGGAACGGCGGGGGGTCATCGCCGGATGGCGGGGCGGGCAGATCGCCACCGTGGCCGGCAGCCTGGTCGTCGGCGTCGTGGCCCTGCGCTTCGGACCATCGCTGGTGGGGATCCTCCTCGCCGTCGTCGCCCTGGCTGTCGGAGTGGCCGTCGCCTTCTGGCCCCTCTACGGGCGGACGGGAGAACAGTGGTTGCCGCTGGCGTCGCGATGGGTCCTCGCCCGGACCTCATCCGGCGGACGCAGGCACGCCCCCGGCCCCGGCGAAGGGCACCGGGTGTCGGTCGACCCCGACCAGACGGTCGTTCGTGCCACCCGACCTGGCACACCGGGGCGTACTGCGGCGGGGAGGTCGGTATTCACCGGGCTGTCGGTCGAGTCGGTGGCCTTCGGACCCGAGGGGTCTACCTTCGAGGTCGGCGTGGTGCTCGACCGGCCGTCCCGCACGGCCACCGCCGTGCTCTCGGTGCGCGGACACAGCTTCGCCCTGCTCGGACCGGGCGACCAGGACGCCCGGATCGCCTCGTGGGCCCGCGTCCTGGCCGCCATGGCGCGGGAGGGCACCGATGTCCACCGGATCCAGTGGATCGAGTCGTGCCTCCCCGATGACGGCGGTCCCGTTCGCCAGCACTGGTCCCGTCACGCCGTGCTCGGGACCGACTCCCCGGCGGGCCGGTCCTACCAGTCGTTGGTCGACGAGTCGTCACCGGTGGCCCGTCGTCACCGGGTGCTGCTGGCCCTGTCCATCCACACGGCGCACTCGTCGCGGTCGATCCGGACGGCCGGCCGGGGACTCGCCGGCATCGGGGCCGTGCTCAATCGAGAGGTGCTCTCCCTCCACCGCGCCCTCGACGGTGCCGACATCTCGGTCGACGGTGTGCTCGGGCCCTCGGCCGTGGCCGCATCGGTCGGCGAGGCCTACGCGCCGGCCGGACCGCCCGATGCTCCCTCCGGACCGACCGCCCCCCAACCGGGGGTGGGCCCGAGATGGCCGTGGCCCATGACCCTCGAGCCGCACTGGGACGCCCTGCGCGCCGATGGCACCTGGCACGCCACCTATTGGATCGCCGAATGGCCGCGCACCGAGGTCACCCCGGACTTCCTCGGGCCCATGCTCTTCTCGTCGCTGCGGCGGACCGTGTCGCTCGTCATGGAGCCGGTGAGTCCGGCACGCGCCGCCCGCCAGGTGGCCCAGGCCCGGACGGCCGACATTGCCGACGGGGAGATGCGTCGGCGAGGCGGCTTCCTCGTCACCGCCCGTCACACCCGGGAAAAAGAGAGCGTCGAGGCACGTGACACCGAGCTGGCCGACGGCCACGCCCAGTACCGGTTCAGCGGCTACGTCACGCTGACCGCCGACACCAGAGACGAGCTCTCCTCGGCGCGGGCCGTCCTCGAACAGGCGGCGGGCCAGTCCCGCATCGAGCTCCGTCTGCTCTACGGCGAACAGGACGCCGCCTTTGTCTGCGGGCTGCCCCTCGGACGGGGGCTCTCGTGATGACGGCGCGCTCCCCACGCGTCCCGGCCCACGTGGCCACCACCCGCCACCTCTGTGCCGCCTACCCGCTCGTCAGCGAGTCCGGGCTCGGCCACGAAGGCGTGCTCATCGGCCGCGACATCCTCGGAGGCTCGTTCGTCTACGACCCCTTCGTCCTCTATCGCCAGGGACTCGTCACCAATCCCAACGCGGTGGTGTTCGGCCAGATCGGGCGGGGCAAGAGCTCGTTCGTCAAGTCCTACCTGTGGCGCCAGGCCGTGTTCGGGCGCCAGGCCTGGGTGGTGGACCCGAAGGGGGAGTACGGGCCGTTGGCCGAAGCCTGGGGTGTGCGGCCCGTCGCCCTGCGTCCGGGCGGCTCGGTCCGGCTCAACCCGCTCGACACCGACGACGAACGGGACGGCCCGGGCCGGCCGGACGGAGCCGACGACACCCGACGGCGGCGGGCCGTCCTGACCTCGTCGCTGGCCGTGGCCTGCCTGGGCCGGGACCTCCGGCCTCGGGAGCGCGCCGCCATCGACGCGGCCCTGGCCGAAGCCACCGACCGGGCCTTCGAGGCGGCCATGCCCGCACCCACCCTCCCCCAGGTGGTGGAGGCCCTCCTCGAGCCGGGCCTCGAGGCCTCCCTCGCCCTCCGGACCAGCCGGGCCGAGCTGTTGGAGGACGGCCGGGACGTCGCCCTCGAACTCCGCCGGTTGGTGCACGGGGATCTCGGGGGCATGTTCGACGGCCCGACGACGCCGGGCGTCAGCCTCGACGGCCCCCTGGTCGTGCTCGACCTGTCGGCCGTCTACCACTCGTCGGCCCTCGGAGTGCTCATGGCCTGCGCGGCGGCGTGGCTGCAGAACGCGGTGCGCGACCGCCACCGCAACCGGATCATCGTGGTCGTCGACGAGGCATGGGCCATCCTCTCCAACCTGGGTGTGGCCCGGTGGCTCCAGTCGTCGTGGAAGATGTCCCGGGCCAACGGCGTGGCCAACATGGCGGTGCTCCACCGCCTCTCCGACCTCCACTCGGTGGGCACGGCGGGCTCCGAGCAGGTCAGCCTGGCCGAGGGCCTGCTCGCCGACTCCGAGACCCGTGTGGTCTACGCCCAGTCCCCCGGCGAGGTGGCCCGCACCGCCGAGCTCCTCGGGCTCACGGCCACCGAGGCCGACTTGGTCACCCAGCTCCGGCGGGGCACCGCGCTCTGGAAGGTGGGGCGCCGGTCGTTCCTGGTGGAGCACCGCCTGGCCTCGGGCGAGCAGTGGCTGACCGACACCGACCAGGCCATGGCCGAGTACGACGGGAGCGCCAGCGTGGCGTGGACCGAGCCGAGGGGTCTGTCGTGAGCGTGCCCACGGTGATCGCGTCGGTCCTCGGGATGTCCGCGTTCGCCGGTGCCGGCCTGCTCGGCTCCGACCGCCTCGGATGGCGCCGGGTCGAGGGGTCAGCGCGCGTTCGGGGCCCTCGGGGCCCAGCGGTGACCGGAGCCGTCGACCGGCGGCCCACTGGGCCCAGCGGCGCGAGCTGGCGGCCCTGGCCCTGCCGAGGGGTGGAACCGGAGCCCCGTCACCCGGGCGCCTGGTGCTGGGCCGGTCGGGACGGAGCCTGGTGGCAGCCGAGCGGGCCCAGTCGGTCATCGTCTTCGGCCCCACCCAGTCCCACAAGACCTCGGGGTTCGCCGTGCCGGCGTTGCTCGAGTGGTCCGGGCCGATTGTGGCGGCCAGTGTGAAGACCGACCTCATCGACCACACCCTGGCCCACCGTCGATCGTGCGGGGAGGTCCAGTGCTTCGACCCGTCGGGATCGACAGGACTCGAGTCGGCCACCTGGTCACCGCTCGCCACGTCCCGAACCTGGCCGGCCGCCCGGAGGGCGGCAGCAGCCCTCACCGAGGTGGCCCGGTCGTCGGTCGGCACCATGACCGACGGCGACTTCTGGTACGCCACCGCGTCCCGGATGCTGGCACCGCTGCTCTTCGCCGCGGCGGTCGGTCGTCTCGACATGGGAGACGTCGTCCGCTGGGTCGACACCCACGAGGAAGACCGAGGTGCTCGACCTGTTGGCGGTGGCCGGTGTGCCCGAGGCGATGGACGCCGCCCGTTCGGCCTTCGGCAAGGAGGAACGGCAGCGAAGCTCGATCTACACCACGGTCGAGACCATCCTCGAGCCCTTCGCAGCAACGACCGGGCCGGCCGCCGGGCCGTGGGGAGGGTCGGCTCCCGGCCGGTCGGTGGTCGACCCGGCCCGGCTGGTGGGTGGGGACAACACCCTCTATCTCTGTGCACCGGCCCACGACCAGAGGAGGCTGACCCCGCTCTTCGTCTCGGTGGTCCGCCAGATCATCGAGCACGTCTACGACAAGGTGACGCTCACCCACCAGCCGATCGACCCCCCGCTGCTGGTGGTCCTGGACGAGGCGGCCAACATCGCCCCGTTGGCCGATCTGGACGCACTGGCGGCGACGGCCGCCGGCCACGGGGTGCAGTTGGTCACCGTCTGGCACGACCTGGCCCAGATCACCGCCCGCTACGGCGCCCGGGCCACCACCGTCGTGAACAACCACCGGGCCAAGCTGTTCCTCTCGGGCATCTCGGACCCTTCCACCTTGGACTACGCCAGCCATCTCATCGGGGACGAAGAGGTGCTGCTTCCCGCCACCACCCACGGGGGCCGGGGCGGCCCGAGCACCACCCGCTCGCCGACCACCCGGAGGCTGGCCCCTCCCGACGCCCTCCGACGGATCGCGCCCGGGCCGAGGCGTCCTCGTCTACGGGGACCTCCCCCCGTCCCGCCTGGAACTCCGACCCTGGTTCGCCGATGCCGACCTCCGCGCCCGCTCGGCCCCCGACGCCTAGCGAGGTCTCGTCCGAGGCCGTCGGTCAGGCCACCCAGGTGCCCGTCTCGGTGAGGACGGTCGAGCCGTCGAGGTCGGACAGCTTCATGGCCACGAACTCCTCCACCAGCGGCCCGGTCTGCACCCGGAGAGCCGGGTGCTCGGACCCGAGGACGTCGAGGATCACCGCGGCGACCTCGTCGGCGGTCTGGGCCGTGTCCCCGCCGAACTGGGCCACCACCCGGTTCAGGTAGGCCTGCATGGCCGGGAGGTAGGGGCCGGCGGCGGCGAACATGGCCGAGATGTCGACGCCCACGTTGTTGACGAACTCGGTGGTCACGGGGCCCGGCTCGACGATCGACACGCGGACACCGACGGTGGCGGCCACCGGGGCCAGGCTCTCCAGGAATCCCTCGACGGCGAACTTCGCCCCGCAGTAGGCCTCGTTGAACGGCTGGCCGACGGCACCGCCCACGCTCGACACCGAGACGACCCGGCCGCCCGACTCCCGCAGGTGGGGCATGGCCGCCTTGGTCATGGCCACCACGCTGAAGTAGTTGGTCTCCATGACCCTGCGCATGTCGTCCATGGACACGTGCTCGATGGTGCCCACATAGCCGGCCCCGGCGTTGTTGACGAGGACGTCGAGGGACCCGTGGTCGGCCACCACCCCGTCGATGCATGCCCGGATGGACTCGCTGTCGGTGACATCCAGGGTCCGCACGTCGAGCTCCACGCCGGCCGCGGCGGCGGCACCGGCGAGGGCGCCCCCGGTGTCCGGGTTGCGCAGCGTGGCCACGGTCCGGTAGCCCGCACCGGCCGCGGCCACCGCGGTGGACAGGCCGATACCCGACGACGTGCCGGTGATGAGGAGGACGGGATCTGGCATGGGAGGCCCTTTCGACGCGTAGACGCCCCACAGTAGGGAGGCCCACCGCCCGGTGCACCCCGACCCGCCGGGCGGGTTGCGAATCGCCGATCAGGCCTGATGGTCGTACCATCGGGCCCGGTGACCTCTTCGACCTCGTCCGCGGCAGATCCGGTCTTTGATCCCTTCGACCCCCAGTGGTCGAGTGATCCCTTCCCCCTCTACGCCGACCTCCGGGAGCGGGCCCCGATCCACCGGAACGATCTGGGCTTCTGGGTGGTCGCCCGCCACCAGGACTGCCTGGCCATGCTGCGGGACAAGCGGGTCAGCTCGGACAGCCTCAACGTCGACACGGGGCGGATGCCCGAGGGATTCCGGACGCCGATCGCCGAGGACGACCCGGTGGCCCAGGCCATGATCGAGATGCGGCCCTTCCTCTTCCGGGACCCGCCCGACCACACCCGCCTGCGGGGCCTCGTGTCCAAGGCCTTCACCCCGAAGGTCGTCGAGTCGCTGCGGGAGCGGACCCAGCTGATGGTCGACGAGCTGCTCGACGAGGCCTTCGAGGCCAACCAGGTCGACCTGCTCGAGGCGTTCGCCTACCCCCTGCCGGTGCGGGTGATCTGTGACCTGCTCGGGGTCCCGGTCGAGGACCACGACCGGTTCAAGGAGTGGTCGAACGCGCTGGCCCGAGGCCTCGATCCGGACTTCCTGCTGGCCAAAGAGGTCATCGACGCCCGTGGGGAGGCCGTGCTCCAGTTCTCGCAGTACTTCTTCGAGCTGCTGGCCGACCGGAAGAAGCACCCGGGTGAGGACCTGCTCAGCCGGCTGGTGGCCGCCGAGGACGGGGGCACCACGTTGAGCGAGGCCGAGATGCTGTCCACCTGCATCCTGTTGCTCGTGGCCGGGCACGAGACGACGGTCAACCTCATCTCGGGCGGAACCCTTGCCCTCCTGTCCCATCCCGACCAGCTGCACCGCTTCCGCACCGATCCCGAGGTCGGCCGCAGCGCGGTCGAAGAGATGCTCCGCTACGTCTCGCCGGTGCAGCTGACCGGACGGGCCCTCACCGAGGACTGTGAGTTCGGCGGCGTGGAGTTCGCCGCCGGCGACTTCGCCATGCTGTTGTTGGCCTCGGGCAACCGCGACCCCGACCAGTTCGAGGATCCCGATCGGTTCGACGTCGCCCGGACCCCCAACAACCATCTGGGGTTCGGCTTCGGCATCCACCACTGCCTCGGTGCCCCGCTCGCCCGTATGGAGACCCAGGTGGCCCTGACCTCACTGGTCAAGCGGGCGCCCGGGCTCGCCCTCGCCGTCGACCAGGTCTCCTACAAGTCGAACGTCGTCCTGCGGGGCATGGAGGCCCTGCCCGTGTCGATGCGGGGCTGATCACCTGTGGGCGCCGCCCTCAGTGACGTCGTGAGGACCCAGCCCGTTGCCGACGTCAACGGGTGCGGCTCAGTTGGCCGTCGGTGCCATCCGCTGGTCGGTCCTGGCCACCAGCACGTTCTCACCGCGCCGCGCCTCGATCGGTAGCTCGGAAACCGCTTCGTAGAAGGCCCGGCTGCACCCGGGTCGGAACCTGTCGTGCAGCTCCACGCAGATCGCATCAGCCGTGGCGATCCATCCCGACGAGTTGGAGAAGACCTCCACCTCGCTCCCTTCGATATCGACCTTCAACAGGCCGATGCGGTCCAGCGAGTACTCCCTGATGATGTCCTCGACCGTGAGGGCGTCGACCGTGCCCTGTGTCTGAGCGGTCCCCAGGTGGCCGCCGCCCTCCGATCCGTGGACCTGATAGCCGGACGTACTCGTAGCGGGTCCGGCATCGGACACGACCAACGAGCCGGATTCGCACCACAGCGCTGCACGTCGGGTGTGCACATTGGGCAGGCCGGCCGTGTTCTGGGTCAGGAGGTCGAAGTTCGCCGGGCTCGGCTCGATGGCGATGATCGTCACGCCCGGGTAGCGGCCGGCGAACCAGGCGGCCGAGAGTCCGGTGTACACGCCGGCGTCGACGACCACCTCGGGGGGATCAACGAAGTGCCATTCGTACTCTTCGTCGTAGAAGATGCTCTTGAACACCTCGATGTCGTCCGTGCCCAGTCGCAGTCGCAACGTCCGACCCGACCCGGGGTCGGGCGCCTTCATCGGACGATGTCGAACACGTGCGGGGGCCAGATGGGCGAACACGAGAAATGCGATCCCGCGCCATGGGCCGAAGCACTGTCGATAGACGCGGACAGATCGCGCCTTCGTGGAAATCACCGCCATGATGCTCGCCATTGCCCGAAACCCTATGAGAGTGACCTCAGTGAGTCGCGAATGGTTGCGTCTGGGGCCAGCGGCGCCCGATGCCGACGCCCCCACGCCCGACGCCATCGATCCGATAGTGCCGGGCGTCGATCTGGCGATCGTGTTCGTGGTCGCTATCCCGAGCGAGGTCGTCCATCAACATGTCTCCCGGGTGAGGGCATTGCCCGTCCCGGGGTCAGGCCATCACCCGTCTCGACGGAGCCCGTTACCGCGTCCGCCCGTCTCAGGACGAGGCGGCCCGATCGAACACCGGCTGCAGGTCGTCGAGGCCCTTGACCACGTCCTCCTCGCTGAAGGGGAGGAGGAGGGCGGCCACGGCGTCGACTCCGGCCTCGGCGTAGCGGCCGGCGATATCGGCGTCGAGGGGCTGGAAGTAGGGGCAGACGGTGATGGTCACATCCGACCGGGACCGTCCTTCGGCCGCCAGCAGGCCGTCCAGAGTGGCCAGCGGCTCGGCCAGTGCCTCGGGGGGCCGGTTGAAGGTGTGCCAACCCTGGCCCGCCCGGGCCACCCGGGCGAGGGCGGCGTCCGACTCGCCTCCGATGTGCAGTGGGGGGTGGGGGCTCTGGATGGGCTTCGGAAACATCTGGCACGGGTTGAGCGAGTAGAACTCGCCCTCGTAGGCGGAGGTCTCGTCGCACCACAGGGTGCGCAGCACCTCGATGTACTCGTCGGTCCGCTTCCCCCGCTGCGGCCACGAGACGTTGACGGCGTTGAACTCCTCTTCGAGCCATCCGACCCCGATGCCGAAGTCGACCCGGCCGTTCGAGAGCCAGTCCAAGGTGGACACCTCCTTCGCCGTGTAGACCGGATTGCGCTGGGGGAGCAGCACCATGGCCGTGCCCAGTCGCACCGTGGTGGTGGCGGCGGCGAGGAACGACAGGGTGGTCAGTGGCTCGAGCAGCCCGGTGCCCGATGGGGCGGGGATGCGGCCGTCATCGGCGTAGGGGTAGGACGAGGCGTACTCCTCGAACAGCACCACGTGCTCGCCCACCCAGATGGTCCCGACCCCCCGGGCCTCGGCCTCCCGGCCGATGACGGCCAGGAGCTCGGGGGTGGCCATGGGACTGGCCGTCGGGACCCAGAGGTCGATGCGCATCAGCTACTCCTTCGTGTTGTCGAGTCGTGGTCGTGGTGTCGCCGAGTCGTCGCTCTCCGCCCTCGGCGAAGACGGGGTGGACCGCCGGTCGTCGTTCCGCTCACCGGGGTGAGTCGGGGGCCACCAAGGGCCAGGGACGTTCACGCTCGGCCCGGTGGGCCAGCTCCAACAGGAGCTGCTCCTCGTGGTGACGACCGATGATCTGGAGCCCTACGGGCAGGCCGTCCACCACGCCGGCCGGGATCGACACGGCGGGATTGCCCGTCAGGTTGGCCGGGATGGTGAGGGCCCCGTTGTTGCCGAGGGCCCGGTCGAAGCCGTACTCCTTGATCAGGTCCACCTCGCCGACGGTGGTGGGCATGGGGCCGGCGGCATCGAAGGCGGTGTCGGGGTTGGTGGCGCAGAAGACGAAGTCGGTCTGCTCGAACAGGTGGGCCATCCGCTCGTTGGCATCGATCCGGAACATCTCGGTCCGCCCCGCCGTCTGCACGTCGAGGTTGTGGGTGGCGAGGTTGAGACCCAGCTGGATCTCGGGGGTGAGGTCGTCGTTGCACTCCGGATAGCGGTCGCCGAGCTCGCCGGCCAGACCGATCACGTTCGACATGACCCACTCGAGGCCCCCCTGGGGGATGTCCACCACGACGTCGACCTGTCGCAGGCCGGCCGAGGCGATGAGCGTCTGGGCCAGCTCCACCACCAACGCCGCGCCTCTCGGCTCGACGATGGCCGTGCCGAGATCGACGCTGATGACCGCACGCTTGCCCGAGAGATCGAAGGTGCCGAGGCCGGCCTCCCAACCCTCGACGCGCGGAAGGCTCAAGGTGTCGGTGGCGTGCCAGCCGTTGCACACATCGAACCAGCGGGCGGTGTCACGGACCGAGCGGGACACGCATCCGACGACCACGGTCAGGGGCGGCTGGAGCACCTCGGGGCCGCGGGGGATGCGCCCGTAGGTGGCCTTCAGGCCGAACAGTCCGGTGAACCCGGCCGGGATGCGGATCGAGCCGCCGCCGTCACCGCCGCTGGCGATGGGGAGCAGGCCCCCCGACACGGCCGCCGCCGATCCTCCCGACGACCCCCCGGGGGTGCGCTCGGGGTTCCACGGGTTGCGGGTGGTGCCGTGGAGCTTGGTGTTGGTGCAGTTGATCCCCCCGAACTCCGAGGCGGTGGTCTGGCCGGCGAGGACCGCACCGGCGGCCCGCAGGCGGGTGACCTGGGTGGAGGTGTGGGCCGCCCGGCGGTCCCGGTAGACGAGGGAGGCCTCGGTGTAGGGCCACCCCTCGACCTGCTCGAGCTCTTTGATCCCGAGGGGGACCCCGCCGAAGGGGAGCGAGACATCGGCCCCGGCGGCATCGGCTCGGGAGGCGTCGACATCGAGATGGCTGAAGGCGTTGAGCTCCGACCCCTCGATGGCGGCCACCGAGGCGTCCAGGGCCTCGACAGGGGAGAGCGTCCCCTCCCGGAAGGCGTCGACGAGTGAGCAGGCATCTCCGAGCCAGGGCTGATCGGTCACGGGGATCGACGCTACCGGGCCGGGCCGATCCGCGGAAGTGGGGGGATCCGGGCCCACAACGGCATGCCTTGTGCCGTCGCGGTGTCTAGCGTGGGGGGATGAGCCCCGACCAGTCCTCCGACGCCGAAGACAACAGCGCCATCGGAGACACCCAGCCGGACCCGGCCAAGGCCGAGCCCCGCCATCCCTTCACCCTGGCCGTCGACATCGGGGGCACCGGTCTGAAGGCCTCGGTCCTCGACGCCACCGGGGCCATGGTGGCCGACCGGGTCCGGGTCCCGACCACCTACCCCCTGCCGCCGGAGAAGCTGACGTCCATGCTGACCCGGCTGGTCGCCCCCTGCCCACCGCCGAGCGGGCGTCGGTCGGCTTCCCGGGGATGGTGCGCGACGGACACGTCCTGTCCGCCCCCCACTTCTCCACCAAGCACGGCCCGGGCAGTGCCGTCGATGCCGACCTCTTCAAGCAGTGGTCCGAGTACGACCTGGCCACCGAGCTCACCTCGTCCTTCGGGATCCCCACCAAGGTGGCCAACGACGCCGACATCCAGGGAGCGGCGGTGGTCAAGGGCAAGGGCTTGGAGCTCGCCATCACCCTCGGCACCGGATTCGGGAGCGGCCTCTTCTACCAGGGCCAGCTCATGCCCCACCTCGAGATCGCCCACCAGCCCTTCCGCAAGGGCGAGACCTACAACGAGCAGTTGGGCGAGGCCACCCGCAAGGAGATCGGCGAGGAGCGGTGGAACAAGCGGGTCCACAAGGCCATCGTCAACCTGCGGGCCCTCATGTTCTTCGACCACCTCTACATCGGGGGCGGGAACTCGCGCCGGGTGGCGCGCCACAACCTGGACGACGACGTGACCATCGTGGACAACACGGCGGGCATCCTCGGGGGCATCAAGCTGTGGGAGTCCGAGCACCTGGCCGTGAACGACGGGGACGGCTGACTCAGCCCTGCCAGGCCCTCCACTGCCGCTCGACCACCTTCAGGTCCCGGTTCCAACCCTTGCGGGCCGTCCGCGCCGCGTCGCGCTGCAAGGCCACCATGGCCCGGGCCGGATCCCGGAGCTCGCGATGTTGACGGGCCACGGCCTCGAACCACTCGATGGACGCGCCGGCGTCGTGGAGGTCGCCGAGCTTGCCCTGCAACGCCTCGGCGGCACGGGCCGTCTTCTTGGCCGGCCCTCCGGCGATGAGGGCCACGGTCTCTGCGCCGTAGCGCAGGTTCTTCAGCCGGATCCGCAGCTTGTGGAGGTTGGCGTCGGTGGCGTCCTTGCGGGCGGCACGCGCCGCGCCGCGCAGGTCGTGCCAGGCCCGGTGGAGCATCGCCGGGAGGACCTCGTCGGCCGGCTTGGCCGCCTTGCCCTTGAAGTCGGGGCCGTCCCACAGCACCATCATCTGCTCGTTGAGCTGGAACCGTCGGGCCCCGCCGCGTTCGGACGCCACGTCGGCCAGGGCGGCGGCCATCCGTACCCCGATGACCGAGTCGAACAGGTCGACCGACTCGGGGCCGATGACCTCGGGCCCTTTGACGGTGACGATGTCCCGCAGGATGTGGAGGTCGCGGACCTGTCCGAGCCGTCCGCCGTACCACGCCAGTTCGGCCCGTAGGGACGTTCCCCACGCGGGGTCGACGACGAGGCGGAAGGTGCGCAGGTTGGACCGGATCCTCCGGAGGGCCACCCGACTCTGGTGGATGCGTTCCTCCTCGCTGGTCCGTCGCTGGGCGCCCCGGCCCGACGGGGCCGCCACCTGGGCCCACAGCGGCCGGTCGGACTGGCCGAGGCGCTCCGGATCGAACGGCGAACAGACCGAGGAGCGCCCAACGAGCTCCTCGTCCATGTCGTTGAGCAGGAAGGTGCGTGCCGCCTCGGCCAGCACCCGGTGGAGGACCAGGCCCGCCGACGGGTCGGCCACCACGTCGTCAGCGGCCACACCGATACGGTCGATGGGCGCAGAGGCGTCGGACTTCCGACCCTTCTTCGACTTCTGACCGGTCGCCATGGCGACACCTCCTGCGCCCAGAGTAGGAGGTCGGCATCACCGTGTCATCGCATCGGATGCACTGGGCGGTCACGAGGTCACTCCCGAGATTGGTGCGAAGGACCGCCGTCTACTGTGGAGCGATGTTCGCTGTCACCATCGTCGAGGGAGCCCTTGTGTGGCAGGAGCACCCCGACCCCGTCCCGGGCCCGGGCGATCTGCTGGTGTCGGTGGCCGCCGCAGGGATCAACGCCGCCGATCTCATGCAACGGCGCGGCCTCTACCCGGCCCCGCCCGGCGCGCCACCCGATATCCCCGGACTCGAGTTCGCCGGCGAGGTCGTGGCGGCGGGGGCGAACGCAACGCGACACAAAGTGGGCGACCGGGTGATGGCCATCACCGGCGGCGGTGGCCAGGGCCAGTTGGTGGTGGTGCCCGACACCATCGCCCTGCCGGTCCCCGACAACGTCGGTTGGGACCAGGCCGGCGGGTTCCCCGAGGCCTTCTCCACCGCCTACGACGCGCTGGTAACCCAGGGCCGGCTCGGTGTCGGCGACAGGGTGCTCATCTCCGGCGCGGCCGGCGGGGTGGGGACGGCGGCCGTGCAGTTGGCCCGCCGGGCCGGGGCCCACGTGGTGGCTTCGGTCCGCTCCGAGGCCCGACGACCCGACGTCGTCCGCCTGGGCGCCGACGAGGTGATCGACCCCGACGAGGTGGCCGAGCACGGCCCCTACGACGTCTCCCTCGAACTGGTGGGCGGGGCCAACGTGGCCGCGGTGGTCCCCCTCATGACCGTCGGGGGCCGCATGGTGGTCATCGGCGTGGGGGCAGGAGCCAAGGTCGAGCTCAACTTGTTGTCGCTCATGGCCAGTCGATCGACCATCGGTGGCTCCATGCTGCGGGCCCGGACCGTGGAGGAGAAGGCTGCGGTGGCCCACGCCGTGGCCGAGCACGCCGTGCCCCTGCTGGCCGAGGGCCGGGTCACCGTGCCGGTGGCCGATCGCATCCCGATGGCGCGGGCCGGTGAGGCCTACGAGCGGTTCGCCGCCGGTGGCAAGTTCGGAAAGATCATCCTCGTCAACGAGTGACCCGTCGGTCGTTCCGGCCGGGAGCGGCGCCTACGTCGAGACGATGACCGACGACCCGTGGCCGAACAGGCCCTGGTTGGCGGTGATGCCCACCCGGGCGCCCTCGACCTGGCGGGTGCCGGCCCGGCCGCGCAGCTGCCACACCAGCTCGCACACCTGGGCGATGGCCTGGGCGGGGATGGCCTCCCCGAAGCAGGACAGGCCTCCGCTCGGGTTGACCGGTACCCGGCCCCCGATGGTGGTGTCGCCGTCGCGCAGCAGCCGTTCGGCCTCGCCCTCTTTGCACAGCATGATGTCCTCGTACCAGTCGAGCTCGAGGGCCGACGAGAGGTCGTAGACCTCGGCCAGGCTGATGTCCTCGGGGCCGATGCCGGCCTCCTCGTAGGCGGCGATGGCCACCGACTGCTTGAAGCCCGGTCCGATGGAGTCGGTGGTGGCGGCGGAGTCCGTCGTGATGCCGGGCATGTCGAGCACTGTCTGGGGGAAGGTCGGAGTGACGGTCGACACCGCGTCGATGGTGACCAGATCGTCGGTGCCGGCGTGGCGCTTGGCGAACTCCATGCTGCACAGCACGAGGGCGGCACCCCCGTCGGAGGTGGCGCAGATCTCGAGCAGGCGCAACGGGTCGGCCACCATCGGGGAGGCCAGTACCTCCTCGGCGGTCACCGCCTTGCGGTAGCGGGCGTTGGGGTTCTCGAGACCGGCCCGGGCGTTCTTGACCTTGATGGCGGCGAAGTCGGCCTCGGTCGCCCCGAACAGCTCCATCCGTCGCCGGGCGTAGAGGGCGAAGTAGGTCGGGTTGGTGGCGCCGATGAGATGGAACCGCAGCCAGTCGGGATCGTCCTTGCGCTCGCCGCCCACCGGCTTGAAGAAGCCCTTCGGTGTGGTGTCCGCACCCACCACGAGGGCCACGTCGCACAGCCCGGCCAGGATCTGGGCCCGGGCGTTGCTGATGGCCTGGGCTCCCGACGCACAGGCGGCATAGGCCGAGGACACCCGGGCCCCGGTCCAGCCGAGCGCCTGGGCGAAGGTCGCCCCGGCGATGAAGCCGGGGTAGCCGTTGCGGATGGTGTCGGCCCCGGCGACGTACTGGATGTCGGTCCACGGCAGCCCGGCCTCGGCCAAGGCGTCCCCGGCCGCGGCCAGTCCGTACTCCACGAAGTTGCGGCCCCACTTCCCCCACGGGTGCATCCCCGCACCGAGTACCGCGATGCGCTTGTCGTCAGGCATCGGCCCGCACCTCGCCGTCGGTCACCGCGTCGGCGGCCCCGCCCACCGGTCGCCACTTCCACACCACATACTCGTGCTCGTCGTCCTCATAGAGGGTGTCGAGGACCAGCTCCACGGTGTCGCCCACATGGAGGGCGTCCACGTCGACGCCGGGCACCACCTGTCCCATGACCACCATCTGCTCAGCGGCCAGCTCCACCGCGGCGATGGCGAAGGGGACGTAGGGATCGGCGGCGACGTAGGGCTCGGGCGGTTGGTAGCCGGCGTTGGTGTACGACCACACCGTGCCCGACCGGCTCAGCTCGGTCTCGACGAACTCACGGCCCTGGCACTCGGGGTTCCGGCAGAAGTACGTCTCTTTGGGGAAGGCATAGTTCCCGCACGAGGTGCACTTGGACCCCAGCAGGGCGGGGGAGTCGCCGTCGAGGGTGAACCACCCTTCGACGGCGGGCAGGCGGGACTTTACCGGTGACATGGGCGGATTCTAACGCTCCGTCAGATCAGGGGTCTGGGGTGTGGGTAACCCCCTGATCCTCCTCGGATCAGGCGGGTGGCCCGCCGAGACCACCACGGCCCCGGGACTCGGCGATGCGCTCGTCGTCCCACCCGAGCAGGTCGCGGAGCACCTCGTCGGTGTGCTGGCCGACGGTCGGGGCGTGAAAGGGGGCGGGCAGCTGCTCGCCCACGAACTTGAGCGGGGTGGGCAGCTGCTCGGCTCCGAGCTGCTCGGTGGGGTACCACGAGAACCGGTCGTTGAACTGGGGGTCCTCGGCGATGGTCTTGGGCGAGTTGACCGGGGCCACCGGGAAGTTGGCCGTGTTGCCGGACTCCAACCACTCCTCGGCGGTACGGGTGGCGAAGATGTCGCGCAGTTCGGCCCGCATCTCCAAGTTGTTGCGGGCGTGGTCGGCGAACTTGGAGCCGGGCCACTTCTCGAACATGTCCATGCGGCCGACGAACTCGCAGAAGTTCTTCCAGAACGCCTGCTCGGAGGCCATGAACAGGATGTAGCGCCCGTCCTTGGCCTCGTAGACCTGGTAGCGCACGCCCTCGACCATGCCGGCCGTCCCCGGCTCGCGGCGCTCGTAGTCGTCGGCCTTGTTGCCGGTGACCTCGGACTCGGGGCGCTCGTAGGCCTTCCAGGTCTCCGAGCGGTACCAGTCCATGGCCGCGGCGGCGTCGGACTGGGCGATCTCGAGGAACGAGCCCTCCCCAGTCGTCTTGGCCCGGAGCACGGCGGCCAGGATCCCGAGGGCACCGAACAGCGGTCCGGCGTGGATGCCCATGGAGGCGTGCTCGGGGAGGTAGGCGAACCCGTCCTCGTTGACCTGGGGGGTGACGATGCCGGCCCAGGTGTCGAAGGCCACGCCGTGGGCCGGGAGGTTCTGGTAGGGCCCGGTCATGCCGTAGCCGGAGATGGTGCAGAAGACGAGTCTCGGGTTGATGGCCCGCAGGTCGTCGTAGCCCACGCCGCGGCGGGCCAGGCCCCCGGGCCGCATGGCCTCGACCACCACGTCGGCGGTCGCGGCCAACTCCTTGAAGGTGGCCACGTCCTCGTCGGTGCGCAGGTCCATGACGATGGACCGCTTGCCCCGGTTGATGTGGAGGTGCATGAGGGAGACGCCCTCCACGATGGGCCAGGTCATCTCGCGGATGTAGTCGCCGGCGGGCGGCTCCACCTTGATCACCTCGGCCCCGAGGTCGACCAGCGGCATGGTGATGGCGGCCGGCCCGAGGGCGGAGCACTCGAGGATCCGGATCCCGTCGAGGGGGGCACTGCGGGGGGCGTCGCTCATGGGGAGGAGTGTAACTGACGGACCGTCAGATCGGCCCGGCCCGGCTTCAGCGGAGCGAGGTGGCGTCGAAGGCCCGGGTGGCGTCGTCGAGCGGGAGGATCATGCGGGCCCCCACGTTCCGGTGCTCGCCGGCGAGCAGGCGGACGACGGTCCCGTAGGCGGTGAAGGCCACGGCGTGGTGGGCGAAGCCCATGGGCCCCTCGGTCACCTTGACCTCGACCACGCCGGTGCCGTCCATCCCGAGCGCCGAGGTCTGCATGCGCTCCATGGCTGCCTCTCGGGCCGCGTACATGGCCTCGGTGTAGTTGGTCAGCTCCACGTTCTGGCCCTTCTGCTTCATGGCCGTCCCCATCGACCGACGAGGGGCGTAGACGAAGCTGGCTCCGGCGGCGAGGCCGAGTGGGGTCCACCCGGCGTTGTGGAGCAGGGCGAAGTCCCGGCCCGAGAGGTCCGACACGAAGACGGGATCGGCCGAGAGCCCCTTCCAGTCGACGGGGCGAACGGCCGTGCCCACCAGGGCCACGTCGATGTGGTGGCGGTGGATGCCCACCTCCACATGGACGCCGACCACGCCCTGGCCCCCGGCCTTGGAGCACTGGTCGTGGATACGCGCCGTGGCGTTGGCGAACGACCGGGAGTAGGCAGCCGACGCCCAGGTGATCTCCCCCTGCCCCCAGTTCCACACGCCGTAGGGCACGGAGTGGATGGAGATCCCGCTGACCAGTTCGACCGGCTCCCAACCGATGGAGTGGAGGACCAGCTCCTCGTCGATGGACAGGTCCGACATCATGCGGGCGGCCTTGGCCGGCGGTTGCTGGCCCAGGGCCTCGGTGGCCCGGAGCATCTCGGCCTTCAGGTCCACGGGCCGTGGTGCGGGCAGCCCGTCGTTGGCGGGGACGATGGCGGTCACGAGAGCCGCACTGTCGGTACGGGCGGGGGCATGGGGTCGAAGTCCCGGAACCGGCGCACCCGGTTGCCCCGCAGGATGCACTGGAGCTCGGCGTCCCCTTCACCCATCTCCCGTTCGGTGGTGACCATCTCGGCGCCGTGGAGGGAGTCGTGCTCCAACTGGTCCCGTACCCGCATGCGGGCCAGGCGCCGGACGACCGAGTGGGCCTTCACCGTCTGGTCGATCTCCGAGCCGGGTTGGGCCACCGAGTACATGGAGTTGGAACCCTCGCTGAGATTGGCCGTCACGCAGTTGGCCCACACCCGCACCGAGGCCACCGAGGCGGCGATGGAGACGGGGGCGTAGCCCGCCTCGACCAGCTTGGCCAGGCGCTGGCCGGCCAGGTACGTCGTCCACGGCCGTCCGTCGTAGGGCGGGGCGCCACCGGCGACTTTCACCGCGGTCCCCTGGACCTTGAACTCCAGCACGCCCATGTCGGCGAGGGGATAGCTGGTGTCGACCACGCCGACGATGCCGTGGGCCCCGGCTTCGGTCGCCTCTTCGACCATGCGCGAGTACGACGAGGTGAAACCCTCGGTCCACGCGCTCTCGACCCAGGTCTGCTCGTAGTTCTGGCCCCACGAGCGGTGCTCGGCCGAGACCATTCCGTGGGGGCACTGCCAGTTCTCCGTGTAGCCGCCACCGGCGCCGCCGTACATGGGCCCGTACCCGCCGAGTCCCATGCCCATGCCCGCGCCGGTCCGGTAGAACTGCCACTGCATCACACAGAATCCCTGGACGAACCCGACCGGCTCGAGTCCCATCTGCAGGCAGGCGGCGAAGTCGGGAACGGTGAGCCCGGAGGTGAACGCCCCCTCGGCGAAGCGGCGTACCGCCGCTTCGGGCAGGTCGGCGGGTACCTGGCTCACGAGCGGTCCCGACCCATCAGTTGTCGAGCGAGATGATGGTGGTGGGAGTGGGGAGGGTCACGTCGTCGGAGGTCTTGACCACGGCGGTGCCGAGGGACAGGAACTCGATGGTGTGGCTGCCCCACTGGTGGGACTTCTCCTCGAGGCGAACCCCGACGATGCCCGAGGCGCCCAGCTCGTTGGCCTCGTCCTGCATGCGGGTCATGGCCAGCTCGCGCGCCTCGTAGAGGGCCTGGGTGAAGTTGGGCAGCTCCACGTTCTGGCCCGCCGATCCCAGGGTGGCCCCGAGTCCCCGGTGGGCGATGTGGTAGACGCAGGTGCCCATGACCAGGCCCTGGGGGATGTGCCCGGTCTGCATCAGGGTCCAGAAGTCCTGTCCGGACAGGTCCGACGTGAACGGCTTGCCCAGCTTGTTGCGGTGGGAGACCCCGTTCTCGGCCTTGACGGCCGTTCCTACCGCAATGAACTCGGCGGCGTCCTTGCCCCACTCGTAGTAGTTGACGTCGAGCCGCACGCCGACGACACCGTCGGCCCCGAGTTCGGCCGCCTCTTCCTCCATGCGGGTCATGGCCAGCTCCCGAGCGTTGTACATGGCCTCGGTGAGCTTGGTCAGCTCCTGGGACTGCCCCCACTTACGGGTCTGGATCCCGGTGTGGTAGATCGACGAGCCCATCACGAAGCCGAGGGGGTGGAAGCCGACCTCTTTGATGAGGAGGAACTCGTTGACCGAGAGGTCGGAGGTGAACAGTCCGTCCTCGAGTTCCTGCAGGCGTCGGCTGGCTCCCTCGGGCAGGTCCTGGGGCGTCTCGTCGACGGCCCCGGTCTCGTTCGCGTCGCTCATGTGTTTCCTCCGATGACCATGTTCTCGAGGGCCAGGCGCACGGCCTGGCTGTTGGCGGCTTCAGCCTTCAGCACGGTCAGCAGGCGGTTGAGCCAGGTGTCGATATCGACTTTCTCGCTGCGGATGCGAATCCCTCCCGAGGTCCGTCCGATGGTGCACTTGAGGGTGCCCCCGTCGACCTCGGCATCGAACTGGTCGTCGTCCAGGGCGATCTTGATGGATTTGATCTCCTCGGACTTTCGGAACCGACCCGCCCGCTCCACTTTCAGGCGGGGACCGAGGGCGTCGGACAGCTGGTCGACGAGCACTTTGACGAGGATGTGCACGTCCGAGCCGTCGGCCCGGAGCGAAGCGGCGGCCAGTTCGAGGTCGAAGGAATCGTCCATGGCGCTCACTCTTGCGACCCTAATCCCCTGACCCCCGGCAAGCGTCGGCGGGAGGCCGTTGTAGCCGGTCGTTGGCTGGTGCCGGGGCGATGATCCGGTTGGGGAGAGGGGCCCGGAGCTGACAACGTCCGAGGCGGTGTCCTCGGGACCTGCCCCTAGTCTTCGCCGGGAATATCGATGTGTACGCCGCCGTCGATAATGGTCCCGAACTCCGCCCCCGAACGCTGGACCACCTCGGGCATGGTTTCGCTCTCGGCAGAGAGTGCGACCAACAACTGGTGCCCGCCGGAGACGGCTCGCAGCTTGGTGGCCTCGGGAATTCCGAGAGCGGAGCACCGGGCACAGAAGTCGATCAGCTCGCCGAGCGAGATGCCTGCACCGCTCTCGACTGATCTGGCAACGGGCCCCACGCTTCGATCCTCGCGCACCGGACCGAGCATGCGTCAATGGGCTCCACGCGGAGTGTCCAGGGGTTCACCCAGAGCACCGGCCATGAGCGGTGGCATGTGCCCGTCTCCGCTTGGCGCTCCTCTGCCCAACCGGCAGGGAAACTCGGCGGCTGAAGCGTGACCGCCCGGGTCGGATAGAGTTAACACCCGCCCAGGGCACGGATCGACAGGGCGCTGCTCGTGCAGTGTCAGTGGTAGGCCTTGTGTATGTGGGTGGAAGCCAGCGCTCGTAGCTCAACGGATTAGAGCATCTGACTACGGATCAGAAGGTTGGGGGTTCGAATCCCTCCGAGCGCACTCGAAGTTCCGGGCGTTGCCCCTGGTCAGGGGCCTGAATCTGGCGGCCGCCCAAAGTAGGGATCCACCGGTGACCCTACTTACGACCCTATTTTTGGCCCGATGGGCGCCTGGGGCGAGGGATCGTTGCGGGAGAAGCGCCCCGGAGTGTTCGAGATCCGTGTCGCCGTGGGTGTCGACCCGGTCTCCGGCCGGACCGTGAAGCGGTCGTTCTGGTTTCACGGAGCTCTGGAGGATCCTGAGGAGCGTCGCCGTGACCTGGCCGCCCAGTTCGGCGAGTACCGGTCCATCCGGCGGGCCGCACCGTTCCTGACTTTCGGCGAACTGCTCGAGCGGTAGGTGTGTGCCCAGCACGACTGGCGTCCGTCCACCTCGGTCGGGGTCCGGTCGAACGTCAGGCGCTCAGCGCCGGCCCGGATGCCGGACGGCGGGTGGCCACGCTGCGCGCCGAAGTCGTGCGGGTGACCATGGCCCGATGGCAGGAGACCGCGGCCGGGGTGTCGGTGGACTACGGCCGCTTCCGGGTGCTGCGTTCTGCTGTCGGTTGGGCCAAGTCCGAATCGATCATCTTCAAATGCTTCGGACATACAGCGGAATCGGTGGTCGATGTGTTCTGTTGCGAGCTCGGGATGGAGTCCCTCGACCGCCCGCTTGGCCTCATCAACAGTTCTCTCGGACCAGACTGGCCGGTACATTTACCGCTCAGCCAGGCGAAGCAATGTGTCCGCCGCCGTGACGGGCACAAGGACGCAGGCGTCCAAGAGAACTGCGAAGCTTTGCATCGTGTGCGGCTCGTCGATTACGGGCTGATCCAGCAGGGGCGTTTCAGAGGTCGTCGAGCCATGCCGGAACTTTGCCACTGGAGCGCTATGGGTGCCCCACCGTTCACTGATCGACTCTCGCCATATTTGCCTCGTCGTGCCTGTCGCCAGCTGCGGGGGTGAGGTCGTCGAGGCGGGCAATCTGGTCCTCGCTGAGCTCGATTCCGACGGCGGCAGTGTTTTCCTCGACCCGTGCCACTCGCCGAGTCCCCGGAATCGGAGCGATGTCATCACCTTGGGCCAGCAACCATGCCAGCGCGATCTGAGCAGGCGTGGCTTCGGCCTCGGTGGCGATGGCACGGACCTCATCGACGATACGAAGGTTGTGATCGAAATTCTTGCCGATGAAGCGAGGGTTGGACTTGCGCCAGTCGTCGTCCGGGATGTCCTTCTCTGACCGGATCTGACCGGTGAGGAAACCGTGACCCAGGGGCGAGTACGGAACGAAACCGATTCCCAGTTCCCTCAGCAGCGGCAGAAGCTCAGCCTCCGGGTCCCGGGTCCACAGTGAGTACTCGGTCTGCAGCGCGGCAATCGGGTGCACAGCATGAGCACGACGGATCGTGGCCGGCCTGGCCTCGGAGAGGCCGAGGAACCGGACCTTCCCTTCATCAACAAGTTCGGCCATGACTCCCACGGTGTCCTCGATGGGGGTGCTGGAGTCGACCCGGTGCTGATAGTAGAGGTCGATGTGGTTGGTGCCCAGACGCTGCAGCGATCCTTCAACTGCCATTCGGATGTTCGCCGGGCTGCTGTCGGCGACGCCGGGCTCCCGTCCGGTGTGAGAGATGACACCGAACTTCGTCGCCACCACCACCTGGTCACGACGACCTTTGATGGCTCGGCCCACCAGCTCCTCGCTGTGGAACGGTCCATAGACCTCGGCGGTGTCGATATGGGTGACGCCCAGCTCGAGCGCACGGTGAATAGTTCGGATGGACTCGTCATCGTCCAGCCCCCCACCGGAGGTGTAGGTCCCAGCCATGGTCATGGCACCGAGGCCGATGCGGGAGACGTTCAGTCCCCCCAGGGAAATGTGCTTCATCAGATAACTCCAGACTCATTGTGTAGGTGGAAGTTCAGCTGCAGCGGTGCGTCATCGCGGCAAGATCCGAACCGTGGCCGCCTTTGGCCCTGCGCCCTGCATGATTGGTACTGCCGAGCTGCCGGGGTACTTCGCCTCGTACGCCGCGTCGATGGCGTCCGATACGCCGCCCCCGGCAGGTTCGAAGGTGATCTCGTAGTCCGTGCCGGCGACACGGATGCGACCGGCCTTCTTGGCCATCGCCGCCTGATACCAGCGCGACTCCTGTCCGTTGGCCGCCCGGACGTAGACGTCACCGTTGACGATGAGCGCCCACGTCTGGGTCGGGGTGCCGTAGGTGACGCCGTCGTCTCGAAACGGGGAGACGAACAGGTCCTGGTTCTGCTCGATCACTCGGAGTACGTCAGGGGGCCAGGAAGCCATGGTTCTGTCCTCTCTCGTCACGTTGGGTCGTCCAAGAAGTGAGGCTCTCCGCCACTGGCCCCCTGGTGGGAAGCGTCGAATGCCAGCGTGATGAAGCCGTGCCCGGCGAGCTTCTCGGCGTAGACCCCGGCCGTCTGCTCCTTCACACCACCGCCAAGATGGACGCTGACGATGGCCGGGTAGCGCTTGGCCTCGTCGAAGCCGTCAGGGAAGTAGAGGTTGCCGGCCATCGTGATGGGTCCATTGTCGAACTGAATGGGGGTCATGTCAGTCATGGTTGGCCTTTCGTCGAATCGTGCTGTGAGCTACACAAACACGGACAATCTGCGGCAACCAGCCTCTGTCAATAGGGGTACTGCCAGGGTCTCTCACGTCCGGTGAAGCGGGCATAGCCTGGACGTATGGACTCCAAGAACGAGATCAGCGAGTTCCTGACCTCACGACGGGCACGGATCACCCCCCAGCAGGTCGGGCTGGCCAGCTACGGGGCTCGGCGGGTTCCCGGGTTGCGTCGGGAGGAAGTCGCCGTCCTCGCCGGAGTGAGCGTGCCCTATTACACCCGCCTCGAGCGGGGCGACATCAGGGGAGTCTCGGACAGCGTGCTCGAGGCACTGGCAGCCGCCTTACAATTGGACGAGGCCGAGCGCGCCCACCTCTTCGACCTCGTCCGGGCCTCGCATCCAACGCCCGCTCGGCCGCGCCAGCGCAAAGCTACCCACCGAGTGCGGCCTGACGTGCAGTGGACCCTCGATGCCATCACCGGCGCCGCTGCGTTCGTCGGCAACAACCGGCTCGACCTCTTGGCTGCCAACCAGCTCGGACGGGCCCTGTTCATGGACCTCTACGCAACCTCAACGGAACCGGTGAACAACGCCCGATTCGTATTCCTCGACCCGCGAGCGGAGACCTTCTACCGCGACTGGGATCGTGTCGCCACGGAGACCGTTGCCATCCTGCGCTGGGCTGCCGGCCGCAATCCCCATGACCGAGACCTCTCGGATCTGGTGGGTGAGCTCGCCACGAAAAGCGACGAGTTTCGAGTTCGCTGGGCGGCCCACAATGTCCGGTTCCACCACACGGCCATCAAAGAGCTGCGCCACCCCGTCGTCGGTGACCTCAGTCTGACCTTCAACCGATTGGACATCGCCGCCGATGAGGGGTTGGCGATCTTCACCTACGCAGCCGAGCCCGGCTCCCGCTCCGATGACGCACTGAAGGTTCTCGGAAGCTGGGCGGCTACTGAAATAGCTTCAGCGATCACTTCCGACTAGGCCAAAAGCGCATTGGCGATGGCGCGCCGCACGGCGTTGTACCAAGCCGGCCGATCACTAACGGGGCATGAGTGTCATTGTGGACACATCCAGTCCGCCCGGACCGTCTGACCTGCGGTGCGCTCGCCAACTAGCAAGGAGAGAAAGCATGGAACACGGAACGAAGCGTCCGACCGCGAAAGGGCCCTCTGAATGGTTCACCGGTGATGTCTACATTGATGCCGTCGCCGACGGACACGGCGAATCACCGGTCATGGTGGCGTTTATCCACTTCACCCCGGGGGCCCGCACTGCCTGGCACAGCCACTCGATCGGTCAGAGCCTGTTCGTGGTCGAGGGCGAGGGCTACATCCAGGCGCGTGGAGAACCGGTCGTCATGCTGCGCCAGGGCGACACCGTGTTCGCTCCAGGCGGCGAGTGGCACTGGCATGGTGCGGCACCCGACCATCTGATGACCCATCTCGCCGTCAGTGAGGGCGAGCCGAATTGGGGCGATCATGTCACTGATCAGGAATATCGAGGTGAGGTCTGACCTTGGCGGCCCAACCACAGAGTCGGACTGGCTACAGCCCCCGCTCGATGTGCGTCTGCTGTGTTCTCGCTGCCACGACCAGCGAACACGGCCAGGTGGTCCCATGGCTCGGCCGCCGGGGGTCGGGGAACTCCGGGACGACTGCCATAAACGTCGTGTTCGAAGGCGTTCTGAGCAGAGCTGCGGCGGACTGGAGGGTGCTGGTGACACGGCACCTCACCGGGGTAGCAACCCCTGACCGATCAGAACGGCCCATTCCGATCAGCCGGCCGTGACCGAGCGCAGCTCGCCGAGCGACTCGTCCATCAGGCGCCGGAGGGCCGTGGCGTCGTCCTGTTGGACCCAGCTGCCGAAGGCCACGACGAAGACCGTCACGCCGGCTTGGGCGGCAAGAGTTGCTTCACTCGCTGATACACCGCGTTCGACCAGTGCCGCTCCGATCGAGCCGGCGAGGTTCTGGAGCTTGATCAGCTCGCGCTCTTTGAGCTCCGGGGTGGCTTCGATGACGCTGGCGCGGATGCGGGCGAAGGCGTGACGCTCGATGAACATCTCGGCCACTGGATCGAACCCGGCGGTCACGGCACCGAGCGGGGTCGCCTCCGGCGGGGCAGTGGTCACCGCCTCGAGCCAGATGCGGCTGAGCTCCTCTGACCCGCCGAACAACACCTCACGCTTGTCGGCGAAGTAGCGGAAGAACGTGCGCTGTGTGAGACCGGCCCTCTCGGCGATCTCGGCGACGGTCGTCGCCTGGTAGCCCTGGTCCGCGAACAGGGTGATCGCCGCCACCACGAGGCGGCCGGCGGCATCGGGCTTCCAGCGTGACATCGCCAACGAGCGTATCGGATGACAGCAACTGTCATCACCCTGGTATAGTGATGACAGCACGTGACATCCCATCTCGATCGGAGTTTTCCCATGCGCATTTTCGTCACCGGAGCCTCAGGCCACATCGCCTCCGCGGTCATTCCCGAACTCATCAACCATGGCCATCAGGTCGTCGGCCTGGCCCGCTCCGACGCCTCGGCTGAGGCCGTGGCCGCCCTAGGCGCTGACGTGCGCCGCGGTGACCTCGACGATCTCGCGGGACTGAAGGCTGCCGCCGTCGAGGCCGACGGCGTGATCCACCTGGCCTTCAAACACGAGGCGATGCGCACCGGCGATTTCATGGACGCCATCAGCTCGGACCTGGCGGCCACCGAAGCAATAGGCGAAGCACTGATCGGCTCGGACAAGCCCTACGTGACCACCGGTGGCACCCTGATGCTCGCAATGGCCGGCATCACTGGTCGCCCCGGAACTGAGGACGATCAGTCAGATGGAGGTCCCCGAGTTGATGCGGCGAACTACACGATCGCGTTGGCCCAACAGGGCGTCCGCTCCTCGGTCGTCCGGCTCGCGCCGATGGTCCACAGTGACCTCGATCTGCATGGCTTCACCTCGTCGTTGATCGACTTCGCCCGGGACAGCGGCGCCGCGGCCTACATCGCCGACGGCGCCAACCGTTGGCCGGCGGCCAACACCTACGACATCGGTGCGCTCTATCGGCTGGCCATCGAGAAGGCACCAGCCGGCTCCACCCTCCATGGGGTCGGCGATCTGGGGATCCCGTTCAAGGTGATCGCCGAGACCATCGCCGACAAGCTGGGCATCGAAGCCAAGAGCATTACCGCCGAGGAGGCGCCGAAGTACCTCGACTTCCTGGCCGGGTTCGCCGGCCTCGACAACCCGGTCTCGAACGCCAAGACCCGGGAGGTGCTGGGCTGGGAGCCGACCCACACAGGATGGGTGCAAGACGTGCAGTCCGGGCACTACATCGATTGAGGTGGCTCGTGAGGCACCCGGACCGGAGAGGGCCAGGCAGGTTCATCGCGATCAGACCTCGGAGTCGGTCGCCCAGGGGCCGATACCTCCGATTCGCTTGATCGAGTAGCGAACGATGTAGCCAGCTTCCGACCCGTCGGGAACGGGGAGCTCCGCATCGGGTGAGACGTAGACCTTGGCGTGCTTGGCCATCAGCTCCCAGATTCGGGGACTGGGCTCTACTTCTGCCTGGGCGTGAATGACGGCATACGGGTTGATCCAGACTCCTGGCTCTCGCGGGGTGTCGAAGGAGAGCACGACTCGAGGGTCGCGCCTGATGTTTCTCAGTTTGACGTTGTCCCTCATGTGGGTGCTCACCAGATCGCCGCCGTCGATGCCCAACCAGATCACGGTGACCTGGGGGCTGCCATCCGGATTGATGGTGCTCAGGTGGACCATCGGTCCAGACTCGATCAGGTCGCGAAGTTCCGGTGACAGTGCGGGCATGTGCTTAGCGGACTGACCGTTCGGGCGTCCCGTCGACGGGACAGGGTGGCGTCCGCACGGGTTCAGTGCCGGTGCTGACGCCTCCAGCCAGGTCGGACCCCGTGCCCGTGGTGTTGCTCACTGCCCGTACCCTTCGGTCGCGTCCGCCGACTGTCCGGATCGCCAGATGGTGCGAGGGGCGAACCGGGCAAACCGCCAGCCGTTTCCGGTGTGTACGGCGTCGGCATCCACGAGGTTGGCGGCGATCAGTGGCTCCGGTGGGTTCTCGCCAGGATGTACATGGATCGCCATCAGGCGGGCCGAGAGATGGGCACGATCGCCATCGAGTTCGATGCAGTGGTTGCTGGTGAAGTGGAAGGTGCGCTCCCAGCGGGCCATGACCATGCGGTGGGCGGCCGCAACGTCCTCGATTCCCGTGAGTACGGCAATCTCGTGCTCCAGGCGCACATCGTCGGTGAACAGCGAGCGGGCCCACTCCACGTCGAAGGTGCTCGGTGCGTCGAGCGTGGTGACGTAGCGGTCGACCAGCGCCACCAGCCGATCGCGCGTCAGGAGCTCAAGTACGTCCCGGTCTGTCTGTTCGCTCATGGAAGGTCCTCGCACGGGCCGCCGAGTATCCTCCGAGGGAAACGGAACGACGACCCCGCTTACACTATACGGAACGCACGCCCCGTTTACCAGGGCAAGGAGACGTGCCTGATGACTCGATCCGAGACCCCGTCGCCAGGCGTCAGGATCGCGCCGGTCGACGGTGGTCAGCCCCGCCCGCTGCGTGCCGATGCGAGGCGCAACCGAGACCGCGTGCTGGCGGCCGCCCGGACCGCCTTCGCCGCCGAGGGCTCCGATGCATCCCTCGATGAGATAGCGCGTCGCGCTGGCGTCGGGCCGGGCACGGTCTACCGGCACTTTGCCACCAAGGAAGCCCTATTCGAGGCGGTTGTCCTCGATCGGATCGGCGAGTTGATCGAGGAGGCCCGGGTCCTGGAGGACGATCCGGATCCGGGCGCCGCCTTTGCCGCCTTCGTCGAACGCCTGGGGATCGAAGGCGCACAGAAGCGCGACCTCGTCGAAACCCTGGCCTACGACGGGATCCACCTCCAGCTCGCCGGTGCGCCGATCGTCCGGGCGCTCACCGATGCCCTGGCTCAGCTGTTGAGCCGTGCTCAGCGAGCCGGCGCCGTGCGGAGCGACGTCACCGTCGAGGACGTGATGGTTCTGTTGACTGGAGTGGCCTATGCGATCTGTCACGCAGGAGCAGACGACGACCGGGCCCGTCAGCTCCTTGCCGTCATGTACGACGGCCTTCGGGCGGACCGTACCCCTCACCAGTCGTAGCCCGCGCGCGGTCGAAGAACCGGCCTGTCTGTCTGTCGAACCGGATGACGAAACGGCGACCCAGAGGGATAGCGCGGCGAGGGAGATCTCGATCACAGCCATGGCCAGGGCGGCGGTTCTCGCGGCATCGGTACTGGAAGCCACATTGGTCCATGCGTCAGCGGTCAGGAGGGCCGCCGTGAACGTCGATGCGAGGACCACCACCCGGGATCGGGTGTGGATGCACCAGGCGGTTGCGGCCAGGGCCAGGAGCTCGAACGTGTCGAGTCCGGTCCAGAGCAGTCGCACGTGGTGCACGACGGCTGTCGAGGGCGCTACCGAGGCCAGCCTGAAGGCCCCGGCGAGGAGCAACAGTGCGCTCACCCCGTAGGCCGCGGCCATCAGCCGACGACCCGGCACCGTGGTCCCGTCGCCGTCTCTGGGTTCGGCGATCACCAGCCAAGCCAGGAGCCCGAGCGGCACCAGGAGAATGACGATCGACCGCACGGTGGCCGGCACCGACTGATGGCCGAGAGGCGAGGTCACGTGAAACCACAGCGTGGCGAAGGCGAGCCATCCAGTGAATCCCGCAGCCACCGGCAGCAGCCGGGATCCCGTGGCGCAGAGGACGCCCGTCACTGCGGCTGCGGCAGTTAGGGCCGCCACGAGCCCGGCCGAGAGCCAGACCACGTCATGGGCGAGACCGCGGGCCGGTTCGACGACCCACAGGAAGACGATCCACGGGGCCAGAGCTGCCGCCCCTCCGGCGTAGACGGCAACCAGGAGCTTCCGGTGCCGATCCATGGGCATCAGATTGCCTCACCGGACAGGAAGATGCGCCTCTGGTCCTCACGAATCTGCGCTAGCCGCAACCAGCACCCCGCCGTCCCCGCGCACCCGACACCTGTCGTTCGTATCGCCATGTCCACCTAGGGTTCAGCCATGTCGTCCCGCGAGCTGGTGGTGCTCGGTACGGCCAGTCAGGCCCCGACCCGCTACCGGAATCACAACGGGTACCTGCTGCGCTGGGACGGACGATCAATCCTCGTCGACCCTGGCGAGGGTACCCAGCGCCAGATGCTCTTGGCCGGTTGTTCGCCGTGGACGATTTCGGAGATCTGCATTACCCACTTCCACGGCGACCACTGTCTCGGCCTACCCGGGGTGTTGCAGCGGCTCTCCCTCGACGGGATCACCCACCCGGTCAGCGTGCTCTTCCCGGCCAGTGGGTCCGAGTACTTCGATCGCCTGCGCCATGCATCGGTCTTCTACGACAGGATCGACGTCCGACCGGTGCCGGTCGAGCGAGACGGACCGGTCCTCGTCGGCGATGCGCTGACGCTGAGTGCCGTGCGCCTCGATCATCAGCCGGAGACCTTCGGGTGGAGGATCGAAGAGCCCGATGGGCGTCACCTCCTGGCCGACCGGCTGGAGGCGGCCGGCGTCCACGGCCCCGAGATCGGGGAGTTGCAGCGAACCGGTTCGATCGTCACCGACCGTGGACGGTTCCGGTTGGACGATCTCTCGGTCCACCGGCCCGGCCAGCGGGTGGCCTTCGTGATGGACACCGGGATCTGCGACGCTGCGGTCACCCTGGCGCAAGGTGCGGACCTGTTGGTCTGCGAGTCGACCTTCGCCGACGAGGAGGTGGAGCTCGCACGGAAGTGGAACCACCTGACCGCGTCCGACGCCGCCCGGACGGCGCGGGATGCCGGTGCCCGACGGTTGGTGCTCACCCACTTCTCACAGCGGTACCCGGACACCCGCCGGCTCGTGGAACAGGCGGCCGCCATCTTCCCCGAGGTTCTGGCGGCCGAGGATCTCCTACGGATCC
The DNA here is from genome assembly GCA_963817985.1 of uncultured Acidimicrobiaceae bacterium. Lineage (GTDB taxonomy): Bacteria > Actinomycetota > Acidimicrobiia > Acidimicrobiales > RAAP-2 > Bog-756. The sequence continues at coordinate 68,985 of CAWFQI010000002.1, forward strand.
CCGTTCCCGCTCGGTCGAGGCCTGATGCGACCGAGTGACGGTCCCGGACATCAGCCTTCGGGGGTGCGGTGCACCGCCACTGGCGGGTGCTGCGACCCGGCGCCAAGATGGGCCGATGAAGCCGGCAGGGATCAGCGGGCTGCTGCTCACGCCCGGTGCCGGAGGTGGGCGGGACCAGTCGGCCCTGGTGGCCGTCGACGTGGCCGTGACCCGACGCGGCCTGACGGTCGAGCGGATCGAATTTCCCGGACGGACGGCCGGTCGTCGACGACCGGACCCGCCGGACGTCTGCATCGAGACGGTGCGGACGGCGACATCCGGTCTTGCCGAGCGACTCGGTGTGTCCACCTCGGCCATCGCGGTGGGTGGGCGATCCATGGGCGGCCGGATGTGCTCGATGGCATCCGCTGAGGGCCTGGAGGTCGCCGCCCTGGTCCTGATCAGCTATCCGCTCCATCCGGCGGGCAAGCCGGAGCGCCTTCGGACCGCACACTTCCCCCATCTTGATCTGCCGTGTCTCTTCGTGAGTGGGCGACGGGATGCCCTCGGCACGCCCGAGGAGATCGAGCGGGAGACGGCGGCTATTCCTGGACCCGTGACCCTGGTGTTCCTGGACGGCGACCACTCGCTTCGCCGGCGCGACGCCGAGGTCGCCGACATCGTGGTCGATTGGTTGTCCGGCCTCTAGCCATACGCGTCCGTGCGGTCAGCGCCGACAGGACCTCCTCGGATCAGCGCGGCTTTCCGGCCACGAAGAGATCGATCGCCTTGTCGATGCGGCGCTGCCTGGTCTCGGCGGTCTTCGCTCCGTTGATGTTGTCGATGTGGAAGCGCTGCAGGCTGTTGGAGAGTGTGGCGAAGAAGGCGCCGGCCTTCGTGTTGCGCTTCAGCGCTGCACCGAAGTCGTCGGGGACGTCGACGGGGCGAGGTTCGGTGGCCACGGTGAGCGTCACGTGGATGGCGTCACCTCCTTTGAGCCCCGTGGCGGACCGCACGGCTGCGCTCACGCTGATGAGGTGTTTGCCTCCCATCGAGCCGACCGTGTTCCTGTAGCGGTATCCGTTGACCTCGACGTGGACGGGGGGTCGTTTGCCGGCACCAAGCTGGTCGAGGAGTTCGGGGGGCACGACGATGCCGGTGTTGTTCCCGTTGGCAGTCAGTGTGGTGTCGAAGGTGACCGTCGCGGGTGGGGCTGGTCTCGAGGGCATGGCTACTCCTCCTTGCTCGGTGGTACCTCCGCCCTGACCTCACGAGTGGTACTGGACGGTCTAGTTCTAAACGATAGAACTGTACCGTCCAGTACTAGACTGGTCCAAAAGTGACCTCTAGCAGGAAAGACACGACATCGACATGGAAACCGAGGCGGAACCCGAGACCGAAGTGACCGAAGGCCGGGTCCCGGGAGGTTCGACGAGGACGAATCTGAAGCGGAGCGCAATCCTCGACGCAGCCACTCGCCTGTTCCTGCAGCAGGGCTATCAGGGCACCACGATGGACGACATCGCGGCGGCGGCCGGTGTGTCCAAACAGACGGTGTACAAACAGTTCCGGGACAAAGAGCGCCTATTTGCCGACATCGTTCTCGGGATCACCGATCGAGCCCAAGCCATCGTGCTGACCATCGGAGCGCTGTTCGACGAGATCGAAGACGTGGAGCAGGGTCTCACGCGCCTGGCCCATGTCTACGCCACAGCTGTCGTCAGCCCGCAGGTCATCCGCCTGCGCCGCTTGGTGATCGGCGAGGCGGACCGCTTTCCCGATCTTGCCTCCACCTATTTCGACCGCGCCCCGAGACGGGGGATCGAGGCGATCGCCGCCGGCTTCGACCTGCTCGTCGACCGAGGACTGCTGCATATCGAGGACACCGGCGAGGCGGCCGTACAGTTCGCGTACCTGGTGCTCGGACCGCTCATCGACCTAGGGCTGTTCCATCCGAACTCGCCCGTCACCGATGACGACATCAAGACGTACGCCGATTCCGGTGTCCGAGCCTTCGTGGCTGCGCACTCATGACCGCGCCGACGGCCCGGTCGGCGCCACTGCTATTCCATCCCGGTTCCGACCGACCGAAGTGAGGCCACCGCCCGGCACGATGCGACGACCGCCGCGGCGAGCGCTCCGACCATGAGCAGGCCACTCCCCACGAGGACGGGTGGGACGACGTTGCCGGTGGCGAGGAGGCCGCTGTCGAGCGCGCGCGGAGCTTGCTCGGCGAGCGACACCCACCACACGAGCAGACCGGCGACAACAACAGCCATGTCGATGGTCACCACGACGGCCAGAAGCCCAAGGGCCTGATCGACGCGAGCGGTGAACGGCAGCTGCGCGGCCACCGAAACGCCCGCCCAGGTGACAACGGCGAAGGCCGCCACGCAGCTCGTCGCCCACAGGACGAAGGCCACGCCGTAGGCACCCGAGCCTCCGTTGCGGGCCGGCCCGCTCAAGTGGTGAGCCCACAGGGCCAACGCCGTCGTCAGTCCGATCATCGACAGTCCCGCCACGGCCGCCCGGACGATCGGCAACCGGACCGTGGCCCAGCCACCACCTCGGATGTGGCGAACGAACGCCGGTAGGGCCAGCACCAGGCCGACCAAGACCACCAGACCTCCGGTAGTACCTGCCCACTGGACCACCGAGTAGCCGACGCTGGGCACGGCCCGATGGGCCAGCGGTGTCGGGCCGATCCAGTGCTCACTGAACTTGGCGAAGACGGACCCGGCCACCATGAAGGCGGCCCAGCCGCAGAGCACGAGCAGCGAGGCGGAGCGGACCCGTTGGGCCGGAGGGCTCGGACTCACCCCGGAGTCCCACCGACCGGGCACGCTCCTGGAGACCCGAACGGGCGAGTGCGACCTGATCTCGCAGGGGAAGTCCACCTTCCCCGTGGACATCTTCTGACAGGGCGGCCAGCTCGTCGCCGTACCGGGCCCTCCAGGCCGCCGGATACCAGCGCAGGGATCGCTCGATCTGGTGGGTGGTCCTCGTCATGACCCACCCCCAAGGAGCACGGCAAGCGTCGGTGAGCGGCGCATGAACTGCAGTCCCAGCCGAACCGCTCCGGCGTCGGCCAGTGCCCGCATGTCGCGAACGGACTCGGCCAGCGCACTCCGCCCGGCGGCCGTGATGCGATACGGACGCCGCCGCTCATCCCCGGCCATCGGGGTGATCAACCCCCGCTCCTCCAGTCTGGTGATCGCCCCGTAGAGCGAACCGGGTCGAAGGGTGATCCCGGCGAACTCCTCGATGTCCTTCGTGAGGGCGTACCCGTGCTTGTCACCCCCGGCCAGGCTGGTGAGGATGAGGACCGCGGGCTCGTTCTGACGCACGCCTGCGTTGGTTCGGGAAGCTTGGGCCATGTCCCTACCTTACTACGTATCACGTAGTACGCAAGACTGAATATGCGGGCGGAGGATCAGCCCAGATCGGGTTGGATGTCGGGTCGGGCGATGGCCAGATACGCCACGAATGCCGCAGTGACGAGGGTGAAGACGAGTGCGGTCTGACCGTCACCGAAGCCGACCCCGCTCATGGCCGGCGGCTTGCTGATGTAATCGGCGAAGGAGGCGCCGAGGGGACGGGTGACGACATAGGCCATCCAGAAGGCGACCACTGCGTTGAGGTTGAACTTCCACCAGGCCACGAGGGGAATCAGGATGACCACGCCGAACAGGATGCCCGAGGCGAGGTAGCCGATCCCGAGAGCGTTCGCCGTGAAGTCGCCGAGGGCGGTGCCGAGGGCGAAGGTGGCAAAGACCGTGGCCCAGTAGAAGAGCTCACGCCGCTGGGTCGTGATGCTGTGGATGGACAGGGTCCCCTCGAGTCGGTACCAGACGGCGAAGATGGCGATCAGGATGACGGCCCAGAGCACCGAGGTCCCCGCGTACGGGATGTGGAGGTCGAGGTGGAGGAAGTCGGCCACCCCGCAGCCGAAGATGGCGATGGCGTAGGCGAGGAACCAGTAGCAGACCGCCCGGTACCGACGGGTCCGGAACTGCAGCACCAGACCGATGAGGAACAGGCCCACCTCGGTGGCCCCACCGCCGAGATTCCCCCAGGTCTTCAGGTAGTCCGAGGTGGCCTCGCCCCCTGCCGTGGTGAGGATCTTGACCACCCAGAACAGGACGATGATCTCGGGAACCTTGGCCGTCAACGGGGCGGGGAAGATGCGGCGGATCACGGACATGCCTGGGGGGTCTCTCCTCACCGTGGGGCTCCAGCGTGCGCGCCAGCACGGCGGACGCGTACGTGACCGTAGGCCGTCGACGGGATGCGCACGGTCACCTTCCCTGGGCGCCCGTGGCCGGTTGCGTGCTTCTGCACAGGATCAGCAGTGTCTGGACGGCCGGACGGAAGTCCTCCCGATCATGCCGTGACGTCTTTTCGCATGAACACGACCGTGGCCACGATGACCGCCACGGTCAGGTAGACGATGCTCATGATCAGGGAGTGGGAGAAGGTGGCCGTGGTGAGTCCGCCCGCGGCGATGGCCTGGAGGAGCTCGCCGGGAAGCCATTGCGTGGTCTGGGGGGCGATCCGGGTGATGACGGCCTCGACCGGGAGCAGGTAGGCGAAACCGACGATGATGGCGGTGACCGACGACCGGAAGAGCAGCCCGACGACGAGGCCGAAGGTGGTGAAGCCCACGGTGGCGAGCCCGAGGTCGCCCAGCGCCCTGGTCAGGTCGGTGATCCCCGCACTGGATGTCCACGCGGATGTGGGTACGTGCCGTAGGTGGGCCATCACGAAGGCGGCGACGGTGGCGACGGCCGAGGCGAACACGACGGCGCCGACCATGAAGGTGAGTACGGCGAGAAACTTGCCGGCCAGGAGCACGGGCCGCCGCGGTTGGCGCACCAGGAGTTGGCGGAGCGTTCCCAGGCTGTACTCACTGGCGATCTGCGTGGCGGCTATCCCGAAGGCGACAATGCCGAGGAGTACGGCCGCCCGGTTCACTCCGTGGATCAGGCCATCGGGCCGGGCCAGCTGGGCCAGGCTGGGCAGGTCGCCACCGCCCCTGGCCGGTGCCTGGGCGAACAGCAGGACGGCGAACAACGATGCGGCGATGGCCAAGCCCACGTAGGTGCCGACGAGGAGACTCCGTCGTCTCAACTTGACCCATTCACTGCGGAAGGCGGCGATGATCACTGGACTCCTCCGAGCGCTCGGCCGTCGGTCACGTCCCCCGAATGGGTACCGGTCAGAGCGAAGTACGCCTCTTCGAGGCTCCGCTCTCGCTCGGCTAGATGGACGATGGTGATTCCTGCGTCGAGGGCCGTCCGGTTGAGCTCGCCGGCGAGGGGACCTCCGTGGGCCACGACGACCGAGGCCGTCAACTCCTCGATGTGCGCCTCGAGGCCCCGATCGGCGACGAGCTGAGCGAGGGTCCCGAGTTGACCCGGGTCCCCTGGCCGCAGCACCAACTCAGCCGAGTGGACCGCCCGCAGTTCGTCGACCGAACCTTGGAACACGCTCCGCCCGCTTCGGATCATCACCACGTGATCGCAGATGTGCTCGATCTCCGAAAGCAGGTGGCTCGAGACGAAGATGGTCATTCCTTCGTTGGCCAGCGATCGGATGAGACCCCGCATCTCCACGATGCCGGCCGGGTCCAATCCGTTGGTCGGCTCGTCGAGGATGAGCAACGCCGGATCCGCCAGCAGCGCGGCGGCGATACCCAGTCGTTGTTTCATGCCGAGGGAGTACCGGCTGAAGCGATCGCCGCCCCGGTCACCCAGGCCGACCCGTTCGAGTACCTCGTCGATTCTCGACGTGGGAAGTCGGCCGAGTCGGGTGAGCACCAACAGGTTGTCTCGGCCACTCAGTTGCGGATAGAAGGCGGGGGCCTCGATCAGTGCACCGACGCCGTCGAGGTAGGTGGACGGAAGGTGAAGGTCGCCTCCGAGGATCTGACCCTCTCCCGCCGTGGGTCTGATGAGACCGAGGAGCATCCGGATGGTGGTGGTCTTCCCTGCACCGTTGGGTCCCACGAATCCGCAGATCGAACCGCCCGGGACGGTAAGGAGCAGGTCGTCCACGACGCGGCGGTCGCCGAACTCCTTGGTGAGGCCCGTGGCCACCACGGCCAACGCAGACGCATGCGTGGTGGTCACGATCGCGCGGCTCGTCGTGGAGGGGTTCACCGGTCGACCTCGGTCCATGGATCGACTGTACGAACGCCATCTCGGCGAGTCGACCGACCAGAGGATGATTTAGCCAGCCGCGGGTCATCCTGAAGGCGGATGCCGAATTCCGCCCCCGGCTGAGAGAATGTTCCCATGACGGCGCTGATTGGGGCACGACCGATGGCTGACGAGTGGCGAATGGAAAGGCTTCGGTCGTGGTGGGATCGGCTGCGGGCCTGGGATCATGATCACCAACTGGCGAGCGATGCCGGCGTGGCGTTCGGGCTTCTCCTCGCCTGCCAACTCTTTCTGCACCGATTCGGAGCCGACCACCCCGCGGACATCGCCTTCCAGGTGGCGCTCATCGTGCCCCTGGTCTGGAGACGGCGGGCGCCCTCGTTGGTGTTCGGCGTCATTGCCGCCATCGCCTTCGCCCAATGGCTGGTGGCCGACCCTCTGCCCGCCGATGCGGCACTGCTGGTGGCCTTGTTCACCTTGGCCGTCCATGCGGCGCCTTGGCGAGCCCTCGCCGGAACCGGCGTCCTGTTGCTCGGCGTGATCATGGCCTCGGTCCGGTGGGGTCCTGCCGGGGACCTCGCCAAGTCGCTCCTCTTTCTGGCCGGGCTCGTGGTGGCCGCGCTGTTCACCGGCGTGGCCCTTCGGACGTGGCGGTCCTACATGGACTCCCTCGTGGAGCAGACCAAGCGCCTCGAGTTCGAACGGGATCAACAGGCCCAGCTGGCTGCAGCCGCCGAACGGAGCCGGATCGCCAGGGAGATGCACGACGTCGTGGCTCACAGCGTCTCGGTGATGGTCACCCTGGCGGACGGCGCCCTGGCCACCGCTGACGCACATCCCGGTCGGGCGAAAGAGGCGATGGCCGATGTGTCGGCCACGGGTCGCCTGGCCCTGGCCGACATGCGTCACCTGTTGGGCGTACTCCGCACCGACGACACGGCCGTGGACCGTGAACCGCAGCCCCAACTCTCGGGCCTGCCCCGTTTGATCAACGGCGTGCGGTCGACCGGTCTCGCCACGGAGTTCGAAGAGGAGGGACGACCCTTCGACATCCCACCGGGTGTCCAGCTGACCATCTTCAGGATCATCCAGGAGTCGTTGACGAACATCCTCAAGCACGCCGACGAACCGTCGACGGCCAGGGTGCGGCTGACGTTCGAGGCACCGTATGTGAACGTCAGCGTCAACGACGACGGGAAGTCGGTCGAGCCGACCCGGGAAGGACACGGCCTGGGAGGCATGCGTGAACGAGCTGCCTTTTGCGGAGGGGCGTTGACCGCCGGTCCCCAGACCGAAGGTGGCTGGGAAGTGAAGGCCCGGATCCGGGCCGATCAGTGACGGTCCGGGTCCTGCTGGCCGACGACGAGGCCCTACTCCGAAAGGGCTTCCGGATGATCTTGGAAGAGGAGCCCGGGATCACGGTGGTGGGGGAGGCGTCAGACGGCGGGATGGCGGTGACCATGACCCACGAGCTGTCTCCTGACGTCGTACTCATGGACGTTCGTATGCCGGGCATGGACGGGATCGAGGCCACCGCGCGGATCGTCGATGGCGGCGAGGCCTCCCGGGTCCTGATCCTCACCACGTTCGATCTCGACGAGTACGCCTTCGCCGGGCTCCGTGCCGGTGCGAGTGGGTTCCTGCTGAAGGACGTGCCCCCGAGTGAACTGATCGCGGCGATCCGGGTAGTGGCCCAAGGCGATGCGGTCGTTGCCCCGCGGGTCACCCGGCGTCTGCTCGACACGTTCGCCCGCCAGCTGCCGATCGACGATCAGGACAGACCCCCCCACCTGGCGGAGCTGGACGAGTTGACCGATCGAGAGCGCGAGGTCCTGGTGGCCATGGCCGACGGGCTCTCCAACGCGGAGATCGCCGCCCAGCTGTTCGTGTCCGAGGCCACCGTCAAGTCGCACGTAGGGAAGATCCTTACGAAGCTCGGTCTTCGGGACCGGGTCCAGGCCGCGGTGTTCGCCTTCCAGGTAGGCCTGGTCAAACCGTCGCGCTGAGGCGTACAACTGCCGCCTCATCCTCAAGTCGGACGGTGAATCATCCTCTCGATGGATGTAACGCCCCAGGCAGATCCCTACCGTGTGTCCGGTGGAGATCAGCCGAATCGGCAGCGTGGTCGGTGCCGGTCATGCCTCGGGCGCCAACGCACACCCACCGATCACGGGTCAACCCGGCCACACCGATCACGAGGGCGAGGGGTAGTTCGTTGGAGCACTTCTTAGAGACGTGGGGCTATCTCGCCGTCTTCGTACTCAGCTTCATCTCCTCGATGGGTCTGCCCGTCGGCGCCGAGGTGGCGATCATCTACGGCGGCGTCCTGGCCAGTGGTCAGGTGGCCAACGAGCCTCACCACCTCAACCTCGTCGCCGTAATCGTCGTCGCCACCCTGGCCGAGGTGCTCGGCTCCCTGGCCGGTTACCTGATCGGCTACTTCGGCGGGCGACCCTTGGTGGACCGATTGGGGAAGTACGTCCTTCTCACCCACAAGGATCTCGACCGGGCCGAGGCCTGGTTCGCCCGCCGTGGCGAACCCGTCGTGCTGTTCGGCCGATTCATCCCTCTCCTGCGGTCGTTCGTGTCGTTCGCAGCCGGCCTGGGTGAGATGGCGATGGCCAAGTTCCTGGTCTTCACGGTCATCGGGTGCGCCATCTGGTGCACCATCCTGACCTCGGTCGGCTACGGGCTCGGGAGTAGCTACCAACGGGTGCTCAAGGCGTTCAGTTTCGCCGGGTACGTGGCCGCGGCTCTGGTCGTGATCGCCGTCGTCGCCCTCTTCGTCCATCGGATTCGGGTGGTCCGCTCCGAACGCGTCAGGTGAGCGGCTAGCGCTGCCCGCCCCGTCCGTTGCCCGATCAGCCAGGGCCCGCCCTCGCGACCGAGGTGCCGCCCCGCCCCGCTCCGCCAGAGCGGGTCCCCCGACCCCGGTATCCTGCGCTCCCATGACCCCCGCTGCTGACCGCGCCCCCTCGAACAAGGGTGGCCTCACCCCGAGGGACGAGGACTTCCCGCGCTGGTACCAAGAGGTGGTCGCCCGGGCCGAGCTGGCCGACAACGGCCCGGTCCGGGGCACCATGGTCATCCGTCCGTGGGGGTATGCCATCTGGGAGCGCCTGCAGGCCGCCCTCGACAGCCGGATCAAAGAGGCGGGGGCCGAGAACGCCTACTTCCCGCTCTTCATCCCCGAGTCGTACCTCCGGCTCGAGGCCGAGCACGTGGAGGGGTTCAGCCCCGAGCTGGCCGTGGTCACCCACGGCGGGGGCCGCCAGCTCGAGGAGCCGGTGATCGTGCGGCCCACCAGCGAGACGGTGATCAACAGCTTCTTCGCCAAGTGGGTGCAGAGCTACCGGGACCTCCCCCTGCTCATCAACCAGTGGGCCAACGTGGTCCGCTGGGAGCTGCGGCCCCGTCTCTTCCTCCGCACCAGCGAGTTCCTCTGGCAGGAGGGCCACACCGCCCACGCCACCGAGGCCGACGCCCGGGCCTACGCCCTGCGGATCCTGGCCGACGTGTATGTGGACACCATGGTCGAGGTGGCCGGCATTCCCGTGCTCACCGGCGAGAAGACCGCCCGGGAGCGGTTCGCCGGCGCCGTGCGCACCTGGACCTGCGAGGGGATGATGGGCGACGGCAAGGCGCTCCAGATGGGGACCAGCCACGAGTTGGGCCAGAACTTCGCCCGCGCCTTCGACATCCAGTTCGCCAGCGAGTCCGGCGGGGGCCGGGAGTACGTCTGGCAGACCTCCTGGGGCGTCTCGACCCGGCTGATCGGGGCGTTGATCATGGCGCACGGGGACGACGCCGGACTGCGCCTCCCGCCCGCACTGGCACCGCTCGAGGTGGTGGTGCTGTTGGTCCGCGAGGATCCGGCAGCCCGGACGGCGGCCGAGTCCGTGGTGGCCGAACTGGTGGCCGCCGGGCACCGGGTCCGTCTGGATGACCGGGTGGACACCTCCTTCGGCCGGCGCTCGGTCGACTGGGAGCTGAAGGGGGTGCCGGTCCGGGTGGAGATCGGTCCCCGCGACCTGGCCGAGGGGAACGTCACCGTGGTCACCCGCCACACCCGCTCGAAGGCCACCGTGGCCCTGGCGGCGGCACCGGCCGAGGTCCGCTCGGTCCTCGCCCGGGCCGACGGCGAGCTACGGGACGAGGCATTGGCCTTCCGACGGTCTCGCACCGTCGACGTGTCGACCGTTCCCGAGGCGGTGGAGGCGGCCCGCACGGGCTTCGCCCGCATCCCCTGGTCGGCCCTCGGGGAGGCCGGGGAGGCCGAGTTGGCCGCGGAGTCGGTCAGCGTGCGCTGTCTGCGTCAAGCCGGGACGGGCGATGAGGCGATCGGCGAGGCCGGCCCGGGCGGCCAGATCGACGAGGGATCGCTCGTGGCGGTCGTGGCCCGCTCCTACTGATCGCGGCCGGGGCGACCAGCTCCGGCCCATGTCCAAGCCGAGGCCAGCCACAGCCCCTGGGCTGCCAACTGCGTGGCCCAGGCTGCTCCTACCCCTGCCCCGTTCGTCGGGAGCCCGCGGAGCCGCTCGCTCGACGTCGCTGTCCGCAGGGGGTTGTCCTCGCCCATGTTCACTGGTACATTAGTCAAGTAATGAACCATGGAACCGCAGCCGCCATCGGGAAACGAGGAGCCGGACGTGCTCGATGACGGCGCCCCGATCTTCACCCAGATCGCCGAGCGACTCATCGAGGAGATCGCTGAAGGTGTCCTCGCCGAAGGTGAGCGCGTCCCCTCGACCAACGAGCTGGCCGCCTTCTACCGGATCAACCCGGCCACCGCAGCCAAAGGACTCAATGTGCTGATCGACTCCGGTCTCCTCGAGAAGCGACGGGGCATCGGCATGTTCGTCGCCGCCGGGGCGCGTGATCGGCTCATCGAGCAGCGTCGCCAGTACTTCGTCGAACGGTACGTCGAGCCTCTCGTCGCCGAAGCCAACCGGCTGGGCATCGACGACGAGGCACTGGTGGGGCTCGTCCGCGACTCCAGTCACGAACAGGGAGGTATCAAGCTATGACCGCAGCCATCGCTGTCACCGGCCTCACCCGCCGCTACCGAGGTCACCTCGCCCTGGACGACGTCACCCTCACCATCGAGGGACCGTCGATCACCGGTCTCCTCGGCCGGAACGGAGCGGGCAAGAGCACTCTCATGCGGATCATCACCGCCCAGGAGTTCGCTTCGGCCGGGTCGGTGCGCGTCCTCGGCGAGAGCCCGGTCGAGAACGACGACGTGTTGCGCCGGATGGTCTTCGTCCGCGAGGACCAGGACTATCCGGACTTCAAGGTCCGTCACGCCCTCCGGGTCGCCTCGTGGTTCCACCCCCACTGGGACGCCGAGCTGGCCGACGACCTGCTCCACGAGTTCGACCTGCCCACCTGCCGACCGATCAAGAAGCTCTCGCGAGGCATGCGCTCGGCCCTCGGGATCATCATCGGTCTGGCCGCCCGGGCCGAGATCACCCTGTTCGACGAGCCCTACGCCGGCCTCGACGCCGTGGCCCGCCAGCTCTTCTACGACCGGCTGCTCGCCGACTACGCCGAGCGCCCCCGGACGGTGCTGCTCTCGACCCATCTCATCGATGAGGTGGCCGACCTGTTGGAGCGTGCGGTGATCATCGACTCGGGGCGGGTACTGCTCGACGCCTCGGCCGACGACATCCGGGGCAGTGCCACGACGGTGAGCGGTCCGATCGCCGCCGTCGAGCAGTTCGTGGCCGGACGCCCGACATGGGACCGGCGGCGGATGGCCTCCCAGGAGTCGGTGGTGCTGGCGGCGACGCTCGACGACACGGACTGGCGGCGGGCTAAGGAGATGCGCCTCGACCTCGAGCCCCTCTCTCTCCAGGAACTGATGGTCCTCGCCGCCGGACGCGCCGGCGACCGTGGCAAGGAAAGGACAAGCGCATGAGCACCCTGATCAACATCCCCCGCTACCACCTGGTCCAGCGGTTCAACTACGTGGTCCTGCCCGTGGCCATCGTGACCTTCGTGTTCCTGGTCGACATCCTGATCCTGGAGCTCACGCCGGCCGGGCATGACGGCGGCAACCGCTACGTCGGTGGTCTCGCCTCGATCGTGGTCCTGTCGTTCGTCTTCGGGCTGCAGAGCATGGCCCGGGCCCTCCCCTTCGGACTCTCCCTCGGAGCCAGCCGCCGGACCTTCTTCTCGGGGACGGCCCTGCTCGCCCTCGGCCTGGGTGTCATCGGTGGGGTGGCCATCGCCGTGCTCCAAGAAGTGGAGCGGGCCACCGACGGATGGGGGATCTCGATGGGCTTCTTCCGGGTGCCCTACCTGCTGGACGGCCCGTGGTACCTCACCTTGGCCACCGCGCTGGTCCTGTTGACGCTGGGTTTCGTGTTCGGCATGTGGGTCGGTCTCGTCTACCGGCGCTGGAACCTCCTCGGGCTGGTCGTCTTCATCGCCACGGCAGTGACCGTGCTGCTGGCCGGTGCCCTCATCACCACCTGGTGCCATGCCTGGCCGAGCATCGGTCATTTCTTCACCACCCTCAGCGCCAGTGGTCTCACCGGCCTGCTGGCCGCGCTGACGGTGGTGCTGGTGGCCGGTGGGTACGCCACCATGCGCCACGTCACCGTGTGACCAGCCGCGCCGCGGGGCTGGACGGCCCGCCCGCGTGCGTGCCGGCTCCAGAACGCGCCGCCAGGTGCCGATACTCGAGGGGCCTCCGCATCGGCCGTCACCGCACCCGCTCCGGCTTGCTCCCACCCACCGATCCGGCGCCGCGTGGGTGCCAAGGGGTGGTCCGCACCGACCAAGAGAAAGCGCAGGGCCAGTCATGTGCATGACGTTCAAGCTCCCCGAGGCCGAGGACGGGTCGGTCGTGGCCGGCCGGAGCATGGAGTTCCCCATGGGCATGCCCACCCAGCTGGCCGTCCTCCCCTCCGACTTCACCGGCACCGCATCGATCGGCGACGGGGCGAGTCCGAAGACCTGGGCGGCCACCCTCGGTGTCGTCGGCATGGGGGTGTTCGGCCGACCGGACTGGTTGGTCGACGGCATCAACACCGCCGGGGTGAGCGCCCACGTGCTCTACATGCCGGGGGGCTACTGCACCTTCCGGGACCCCCGGGGCGACGGGAGTGACCTCTCCCAGCTCGACCTGGTCGCCTACCTCCTCGGCACGTGTGCCACCCTCGATGAGGTGCGAGCGGCGGTGGCGGCGGTCAACGTGATCGGCATCGACCCGGGCATGGGTTTCGTCCCCCCGGTGCACTGCCTCGTCCACGACGCCACCGGATCGCTGGCCATCGAGCTGCATTCCGACGCCACCCGTGTGGTCGACAACCCCGTCGGGATCGCCACCAACGCCCCCTTCCTCGAGTGGCACCTGACCAACCTGAACAACTACGTCGGGGTGTCGGCCGAGAACCCCTCCGACGAGGTGGTCGGGGGCCTCACCCTCTCGCCGTTCGGACAGGGGGGTGGCCTGCGCGGCATTCCCGCCGACTACACCCCGACCGCGAGGTTCGTCCGTCTGTTCAGCGTCCTGGGGCTGCTCGACCGGGCCACCGACGGGGCCGACGCCGAACTCCTGGCCCTGCACGTGTGCAACGCCTTCGACATACCCAAGGGCGCCATCGTCGAGCGCGTGGGTGAGTCGCTCGTGCCCGAGGTCACCGTGTGGGACGTGGTGCTCAATCTCAGCAACCCGCGCTACGCCTACCGGATGATCGACAACCCCGAGACCTATGTCGTCGACCTGGCCACCGTCGACTTCTCCCTACCGGCACGCCTCCAGGATCTGCGGACCGACGGTTCGTTCTCGCCCATCACGGTGTAGCCCCAGCCCAACCGGCCGGGTCGGGCCACCCACCGGGATGCCTAGGGTTTGGCTATGCCCAAGCGCAGTGCCGGTCTCCTTCCGTTCCGTGTCGGCGCCGACGGGGCACTCGACGTCTTCGTGGTGCACCCCGGGGGACCCTTCTGGGCCAACCGGGACGAGGGGGCGTGGTCGATCGCCAAAGGGGAGTACGGCGACGACGAGGAAGCACGGTCGGCCGCCGAGCGTGAGTTCGTCGAAGAGGTCGGGGTGGCGGGACCTCCCGGTCCGAGGCTCGACCTCGGCGAAGTCGAACAGGCCAACGGCAAGCGGGTGAGGGTCTGGGCCGTCGAGGCGCCCTCGTTCGAGGTCGACCAGGTGGCCAGCAACGAATTCGAGATGGAGTGGCCCCCGAAGTCGGGCCTGGTCAGATCCTTCCCGGAAGTGGACCGGGCCGAATGGATGTCCGCTGAGGCCGCCGGATTCCGGCTGATCCGGGCCCAGCGTGCCTTCATCGACCGGCTGGTGGATCACCTGGCCGGGACCGAGACGGATCCGATTCCCGGCTGACGGCCCGATCAGCCCGGGTCCGGCTGTGCCCCGGGAACGAGCCGGCGATACCAGAGGCGCCAGGGCGTCGTGTGCCGCTGCCAGACCTCGGGTCCGCTGGCGTACTTCGGCCCCGAGTGCCGACGGTTGGCTGCCCCCTCCTCGTCGACCTCGTAGACGGCGAGGAATCGGGGCGCACCCTGATAGGGCGGGCGCACCGCGTCGACCAGCTCGTAGCGGACGGCACGGAGGGCCCGCCGCCGTTCGGCCACCTCGGGCAGGTGGACGTGGGTGTAGAAGTCGTTGAACACCTCGAGGTCGGCCTCGGTGGCATCGTCGGGGGGATCGACCCCCAGCAGGTAGATGGCGAAGGGAGCCACCTCGGCCGGTGCGGTCTCTGCCACCTGGCGGTAGCGGAGCGTCCAGGTCTGTCGCAGTCCCGGGTGGTCCTCGTTGTTCCCCTCTGCACTCCCGTTGACCGTGCTCAGGAACTTCGGGGGGCGGAAGCCCCGCGCCGCGACCGCCAGGAACTCGTAGTGGGCACCGATGGCCGCGTCTGCCGGCGCCGAACCGGCGAACGCTTCGGCCCCCGAACCGTCGGCAGAGGCACCGCCGCGGACGTCCCAACCCGTCCACCACGTGGACGCCTCGTCGCCGGTCACCGGTGCCTCCGGCTGCCGTGGTCGATCCTGTCCGGGGCCATGGTCCCGAGGATACCGAGTCGTCGCTGCTCACCCCCGGTCCGACCCCCAACCCCTGGCCGGGCGATCCGGGATCACGAGGGCCGGTAGCGTGGGTCCGTGGCCGCCAAAGAGGTTCGTGCGCTCGAGGTGTCGGGCCGGACCGTAGAACTCTCCAGTCCGGACAAGATCTACTTTCCCGAGCTCGGCGCCACCAAGTTCGAGTTGGCCTCGTACTACGCGGCGGTGGCCGAGGGCCTGGCGGTCACCGCCTTCGGCCGGCCGGCCATGCTCCAGCGCTTTCCCGAGGGAGCCGGGGGGAAGTCGTTCTTCCAGAAGCGGGTGCCCTCGGGGGCACCGGAGTGGCTCCAGACCACGGTGGTCACCACCCCCAACGGGACGACGTCGAACGCCCTCGTGGTGGCCGATGTGGCCCACATCCTCTGGGCGGTGAACCTCGGGTGCCTCGGCCTCCACCTCTGGCCCTACCGAGCCGACGACGCCGACCACGCCGACGAGCTCCGCATCGACCTCGACCCGCAGCCGGGAACGTCCTTCGACCAGATCCGGGCGGCCGCCGCCTGCACCCGCACGCTGCTCGATGAGCTCGGCATCACCGCCTATCCGAAGACGACGGGCAACCGGGGCCTCCACGTCTACGCCCGGCTGGAGGCGCGCTGGGACAGTTTCGAGGTCCGGGCCGGCGCGGTGGCTCTGGCCCGCGAGCTGGAGCGGCGTCACCCCGACCTCATCACCGCCAATTGGTGGAAAGAGGAACGGGGGGAGCGGATCTTCGTCGACTTCAACCAAAACGCCCCGCACAAGACGGTCTTCGGTGCCTGGTTCGCCCGTCCGAGGGTGGGTGGCCAGGTCTCCACCCCCCTGTCCTGGGACGAGGTGGCGACCGTCGATCCCGAGGCGCTGACCATCCGGTCGGTCCCCGACCTGGTCGCCGAGCGCGGCGATCCCTGGTCGGCCATGGCGGCCGAGCCCCAGTCGCTCCAGCCCCTGTTGGATCTGGCCGCCCGTGACCGGGCCGAGGGCCTCCACGATGCGCCCTGGCCGCCCGAGTACCCCAAACAGCCCGACGAGCCGCCGCGGGTGTCCCCGAGCCGGGCCAAGAAGGCCTGAGCATGGACCCGCGCGATGCCCTTCGCCGGATCGCCTTCCACCTCGAACGCGAGGGGGCCGAGTCCTACAAGGTCCGGGCCTTCCGCAAGGCCGCGGCGGCCATCGACGGGATGCCTGTCGACGAGCTCGCCGCCATGGCGCCGGCCCGCCTGCAGAAGATCCCCGATGTGGGCAAGACCAGCGCCCAGGTGATCAAGGAAGCGACGACCGGGGCCGTGCCCGAGTACCTGGCCCGCCTGGAAGCCGTCGCCGTCCCCGACATGAGCGCGGCGGCCGCCGAGCTGTTCGACCTCCTCCGGGGTGACTGCCACAGCCACTCCGACTGGTCCGACGGCGGGTCGCCCATCCGGGAGATGGCCGAGGCGGCCCGGGCCCACGGCCATGAGTACTGGGCCCTCACCGACCACAGTCCCCGCCTGACCGTCGCCCACGGACTCGACGCCGACCGCCTGCGCAGCCAGCTCGAGGTGGTGGCCGAACTCAACGAGGAGTTGGCCCCCTTCCGCATCCTGACCGGCATCGAGGTCGACATCCTGGTCGACGGGGCCCTCGACCAGGACGAGTCGTTGCTGGCCGAGCTCGACGTGGTGGTGGCGAGCGTGCACTCGAAGCTGCGCATGGAGGAGCCCGAGATGACGAGACGGATGCTCCGGGCCATCGAGAGCCCCCACACCGACATCCTCGGGCACTGCACCGGCCGCATCGTGGTGGGGAGAGGCCGCCCGCCCTCCACCTTCGACGCCGAGGCGGTCTTCGCCGCGTGTGCGGCGACCGGCACCGCCGTCGAGATCAACTCCCGGCCCGAGCGCCTCGACCCGCCCGAGCCGCTGCTCGACCTCGCCCTCTCGCTCGGCTGTGTGATGACCGTCGACACCGACGCCCACGCCCCGGGCCAGCTCGAGTGGCAGCGCAACGGCTGCGAGCAGGCGGCCAAGGTGGGCGTCCCGGCCGACCGGGTGATGAACACCCTCCCGATGGACGACTTCCTGGCCTGGACCGCCGGTCACGGCTAGGCCGGCTACGGCCCGGCGCACCCGGCCCGGCCGACACCGTCGGAGTACCATGCCAGCGTGGCTCTCCCCGTCGTGCCGCCGGTGGCACCGATGCTGGCCAAACTCGCCCGTGAGCTGCCCGAGCGTGAGGGCCTCTACTACGAGCCCAAGTGGGACGGCTTCCGGTGCATCGTCTTCCGTGACGGCGATGACGTCGTACTGGGCAGCCGGAACGAGAAGCCGCTGACCCGCTACTTCCCCGAGCTGGTGGAGTCCCTGAAGGCCAACCTGCCCGACCGCTGCGTGGTCGACGGCGAGATCGTGATCGTCGCTCCCGACGGCCTCGACTTCGACGCCCTGTCCCAGCGGATCCATCCGGCCGACTCGCGGGTCGAGCTTCTGGCCACGACCACTCCGGCCTCGTTCGTGGCCTTCGACCTCCTGGCGCTCGACGACGACGACCTCCAGGGCCAGCCCTACGCCGTGCGCCGGAAGGCCCTGGAAGGCGCCCTCGGCCGAGCCCAGTCGCCCATCCATCTCACCCCGGTCACGACGGAGCCCGACGTGGCCCGGGACTGGTTCTCCCGGTTCGAGGGCGCCGGGCTCGACGGCGTGGTCGTAAAGGACGGCGAGCTGCCCTACCAGCCGGACAAGCGGACCATGATGAAGGTGAAGCACGAGCGGACGGCCGACTGCGTGGTCGCCGGCTTCCGGTGGCACAAGAGCGGGGGCGTGGTCGGCTCCCTCCTCCTCGGCCTGTTCGACGCATCCGGGGTGCTCCACCACGTAGGGGTGGCCTCCGGGTTCAGTGCCGCCCGCCGGTCCGAGTTCGTCGAGACGCTCGAGCCCTACCGGAGCGAGGCCACGAGCGGCCACCCATGGCTCCGGGAGGGCACGCCCGAGGGCCGGGTGCCCGGCGGCCAGAGCCGGTGGAGTGCGGGCAAGGACCTGAGCTGGGAGCCCATCCGCCCCGAGCTGGTGGTGGAGGTGGCCTACGACCACCTGCAGGTCGACCGCTTCCGGCACGCCACCAACTTCGTGCGCTGGCGCCAGGACCGGGATCCGGGCTCGTGCACCTACGACCAGTTGGACACGCCGGTGCCGACCGAGCTCGAGGAGGTCTTCGGCACCCGCGGGTGACCGGGGGCGTCAGCCCTTCGCCACCGCGTGGGCCCGGTCGACGAGGCTCGGGTCCCGGAGCTGGCGGCACACCTCGGCGAACTGCTCGGTGGGCCCCTGCCAGCGGAGGGCGGACACCTCGGTGAGCAGGCTCGGGTCGCGACGCAGCGTGGCCAGGTCCCGGAAGAGCTCGGCCTGGTCCCGCTCCTCGGCCAGCCGGGCCGCGAGCTTCGCCGCGCCCCGTAGTTCGCTGCGCACGGCCGGGTCCCACTCCGACAGCCGGTCGGGAACCGCATCGAAGTTCCCGTAGTGGGCGAGCACCGTCGAGGCCGACCGCTTGCCCCATCCGGCCAGCCCCGGGAACCCGTCGGCCGAGTCGCCCACCAGGGCCAACCAGTCGGGGATGGACAAGGGGGCGACCCCGAACTTCTCCCACACCCCGTCCTCGTCGGTGATGACGCCCTTCCGTCGGTCGAGTTGGACCACGCGGCGGCCGATCACGCACTGGGCCAGGTCCTTGTCGGGGGTGCAGATGATCACCCGGTCGACGGTGGGGTCCTCGGCCGCCACGGCCGCCGCCGAGGCCAGGGCGTCATCGGCCTCGAGCTCGACCATCGGCCAGACCACCACCCCGAACGCCTCCAGGGCGGTCTCGAGCACCGGGAACTGGGCTTTCAGCTCGGGCTCGATGCCCTCGCCGGTCTTGTAGCCGGGCCACAGGTCGTTGCGGAACGACTCGACGACATGGTCGGTGGCCACCCCGATGTGGGTGGCCCCCTCGGCCATCATGCCGAGGAGCGACAACAAGACGCCCCGGACGGCACCGATCTCCTCGCCGTCAGCTCCCTGTCGGGACGGCTGCCCGAAGTACTGGCGGAACAGCTCGTAGGTCCCGTCGACCAGGTGCACCTCCATGGCGGCAGTCTTGCAGTTCGCGACGTGGTCCGGCGGGGCCGGGTCCCGCCGGTGAGCGCGGTCCGGTCAGCGGGTGGCCATCCAGCGTTCGGCGTGCTTCAGGCGGCGGGCCAGCTGGTCCGAGTTGGCCTCGCCGATCCGCCGGAGACCGGCCAGGCGGTTGAGCTCGGCGTTGACCTGGGCGTGGGTCATCCCGGTCCGTCGGGCCAGGTCCCGGACGAGGGCGGTGTTGGAGGCGCGGAGCCGGGCCTTCTGCTCCATCAGCGTCTCGCCCTCGATGACGGGCTGGCCACCGGCCCGGCCTCCCGGGAGCAGGGGAGGTGCGGGGAGTTCGAGGACCAGGGCGGGATCGGGATCGCTGTCCTCGTCGGGATCGTGGTGGGCCTCGTCGTCGGGCATGACGGCATCGGTCGCCACCGCCGAGATCACCGCAAACAGAGAGAGCTGCTCGTCGGCGGTGGGCTCGACCGGGGTGTCGAAGCCCTCGGGCCCGGTCTCGTCGAAGCCCCCGTCGGCCCGGTCCGGGCGATCCTCCCGCCGGAGGTTGTGACGGCGGTCGGCGGCGATGTGGACGGCGGCCGACCGTAGGCGGACGTCGTCGGGGATGAAGAGGTGGGCGGACTGCCGGCCGACGCCGGCCTGCCAGCGGACGAACCGGCCCACTACCTGTCGGAAGAAGAGCTCGGTCGTGGTGGTGGTGGCGTAGACCCCGACCCGGAGCCGGGGGATGTCGACTCCCTCGGAGACCATCCGCACGGCCACCAGCCACTGGTCGTCCGAGCCGCTGAAGTCGAGGATCTTTTTCGAGGCGTCGGGGTCGTCGGAGGTGGCGACCACGGCCCGGGTGCGCAGACGTCGCCGGATCAGGTCGGCGATGCCGTGGGCGTGCTCCTGGTCGGTCGCCACCACCAGTCCACCGGCCTCGGGATGGTGCTCCCGGACGGCGGTGAGTCGGGCGTGGGCGGTCCCGAGCACGTCGGGCAGCCACTCGCCCTCGAGCGACAGACGCGGCGCGCAGTCGCTGATTGGCCCGGGCCGCATCCATGGCATCGTCGAAGTCGGCGGCGTAGACCGACCCGTCGGGGGCCGACCACTCCATGTGCCCGTTGGTCCGGGGGAAGTAGATCGGGCGCACCACCCGGCGCTCGGCCAGTGCGGGGCCGTAGCCGTACTCGAAGTCGGGCAGGGCCTCCTCGTACTCGTAGCGGACGAAGGGGATGGACCGGGTATCGGACCGGAACGGCGTGCCCGACAGGGAGAGCCTGCGACCCGCGCCCTCAAAGGCGGTCTGGAGGGCGTCACCCCAGGCCCGGTCGTCCCCGGCGTGGTGGATCTCGTCCAGGATCACGAAGGCACCGGCCGCCCGGGCGGCCAGGGCCTGGGGCGCCGAGGCCACCTGCTGGTAGGTGGTCACGATGCCGTGCATGTCCGAGGGGAACGCACCGTGTGCGGGGGTCCACCCCGCTTCGAGGTGCAGGTCGAGGGCCGAGGCCGCCCGGGCCCACTGGAACTTGAGGTGGGCGGTCGGGACGACGACGATCAGCCGTCCGGGAGACTGGGCGAGGGACCGCCGGGCCGCGGCCAGGGCCAGGGTGGTCTTGCCCGCCCCGGGGGTGGCAACGGCCAGGAAGTCCGACTGGGTGGACCGCTCCAGCTGGTCGAGTGCGGCCAGCTGCCAGGGCCGGAGTCGGATGGATCGAGCCATCAGCGACTGCGGGTACGACGGGGGAGGTCGGACTCGGGGGCGCGCATTTCTGGCGAGCATGGTGTGGGGGTGGCGGGCATGGTGGGGGAGTCGATCGGGCGGGACAGTTCGTCCGTCGCCGTGGAGGGGCGATCGTACCGATCGGGTGCGACCGGTGGGTGGAACCGAGGCCCCGCCTGGGCCCGTGGTCGACGATGGGGGCGATCAGGCCGGGCTGCGTGGACCCGAGTCGGTCGGACACTCGCCGTCCCGCCCCCCACCCGGCCTCCGAGTCCGGATTCGGACGCCGCCGGCAGCGGCTACCCGCGGTCCCGGCCACGTCGTCTCGGAGTTCCGGCTAGAACCGTGAGTACTAGGAGGTAGTGCCATGGTCGACCCTGTTGTTCGCACGTTGTCACTCGGGTTCCCGTGGGTGACCCAGGACCCCTTCTTGTTCTGCGTGCACCACCTGGACCGGTATCCGGCCGCCAACGAGCACATGGGACCGGTGGCCTCACTCGAAGCCCGGGACATCGGGATGGACTTCTCGGGAGCGGACGGCTGGAGCATGTACCACGGGAGCATCGTGCCCGGGTTCCCCCAGCATCCCCACCGGGGGTTCGAGACGGTGACCTTCATGAGGCAGGGGACCATCGACCACTCGGACTCACTGGGGGCCACGGCCCGCTTCGGCAAGGGTGACGCCCAGTGGCTCACGGCCGGTCACGGGATCGTCCACTGCGAGATGATGCCGCTGTTGGACCGGACGGGCCCGAACCCCTCCGAGCTGTTCCAGATCTGGCTGAACCTCCCGGCCAGCCACAAGATGGTCGACCCGTACTTCACCATGTTCTGGCGGGAGGAGGTCCCCCACGTGGTGGCCAAGGACGATGCCGGCCGGACCGTGGAGGTGACGGTCGTCGCCGGCCCGTTCGGGGACGCCGTGCCGCTGCGGCCGCCGCCCGACTCCTGGGCGTCACAGCCCGACTCCGAGGTGGCCATCTGGCAGGCGCAGTTCGAGCCGGAGGCGCAGTTGACCCTTCCCGAGACCGCCCACCCCGAGACGGTGCGCACCCTGTACGTCTTTGGGGGAAGCGTCACTGCGGGGGCCACCCCGTTGCCGGCGCCGGTCGGCGCGGTCCTCCGCACCGACGCCCCCGTCGAGGTCACCGCCGGGACCGAGGGTGCGGAGATCCTGATCCTCCAG
Organism: uncultured Acidimicrobiaceae bacterium; assembly: GCA_963817985.1. Taxonomy (GTDB): domain Bacteria; phylum Actinomycetota; class Acidimicrobiia; order Acidimicrobiales; family RAAP-2; genus Bog-756. Next base: position 91,194 of record CAWFQI010000002.1, read on the forward strand.
GGACGGCCGATCGGCGAGCCGGTGGCCCAGTACGGGCCGTTCGTCATGAACGACCAGGCGGGCATCGAGCAGGCGTTCAGCGACTACCAACGGACGGGATTCGGCGGCTGGCCGTGGCCCACCGACGATCCGGTGCACCCGCGCCACGCCGGCCGATTCGCCGTCCACCCCGACGGACACGCCGAACACCCCGACGAGTAGCGCCCGGCCGGCGGTATCGACGCTGGTTACCATCGGACCGCAGGGACAACTCCCCCCGGAGGTTCAGCGATGACGACAACGCTCGACTGGTACGGCTGTTCGACCTTCCGGCTCCGGACCGCAGGCATCACGGTGTTCCTGGACGCCTACATCGACCGGGTCCCGGGCGCCGACGGAACCGGGCTCACTGCCGACGACGTGGACGTGTGCGACTGGATCGTCGTCGGACACTCGCACTTCGACCACCTCTGGGGTGCTGAGCGGATCATGGCCAACACCGGTGCCCGGCTCATCGGGAGCTACGAGTCGATCCGCCTGCTCGAACAGGCCGGTGTGCCCCTCGAGCGGATGATCTGTGTCTCGGGTGGTGAGCGGATCGAGCTCGCCCCGGGGGTGGTGGTGTCGGCCTTCCCGAGTCTGCATTCCAGTCTGTGGACCGGCAGCCACGGTGCCGGCTCCGGCGACGTCTGCATCGGTGACCTCGGGGTGACCTGGCAGGAGCGGGAGTCCCGCATGAAGGCGCTGGGTGCCGGGCTCGCCGACAGTCTCGAACCGTCGGCCATCGAGCATCTGATCAACGCCGCCCCCGGGCACAGCGATCGGGGTGACGGGGGCGCGCTCCTCTTCGTGTTCGAGACGCCCGAGGGCTCACTGCTCTTCCAGGACACCTCCGGGCACTGGGGCCCCGTGCTCCGAACGCTGGCGCCCGACGTCGCCATCCTCGCCGCCGCCGGCCGAGGCACGGTCGACGGGGAGCCCGTGCAGGGATCACTGGCCCAGTTCGTGGCGGGTGAGGCACTGGACCTCGGAGCGGCCCGGGTCCTCCTCGGCCACCACGACAACTGGCTCCCCGGTTTTGCTGCGGCCATCGACGTCGGACCGGTGCGGTCGGCTCTGAACGAGCGTGCTCCGGGCAGCGAACTGCTGGAGGTCGGGTACCTGGAGGGGACGCCCATCTTCGACGGATTGGCGACCGACTCGTCCACCTGAGCCGGGACGCCCCCGGTCCGGCGTCACCCCCGCCACCTTGCCGCTGACCGGGTCAGTCGCGATGGCCCTCGGACGTGTGCTCGCCGGTGACGGCCGGGTGGACCTGGACGGATGCTCGCCGGAGGGCCCGCTCTAAAGGAGGCCTCCGAATCGGTCGACAGAATTTCCATGGTGTTGAAGCCGGACCCTCGTCTGTCGGGGGGCGGATCAGAGTTGTGGGGGTCGCGACGCGACGCCGATGATCGTGCCGAATCGGCCGTCAGCTTCCTCACCTCCCTGCTCACCCGCTACCCGACGGCGAAGGTGGCGGCCATCGACGAGTCGGGTACCCCTATCCGGGTGCCGGCGTCGGTGCCGCTGGGCGAGGGTCACACGCCGGTGGATTCGACGTTCGACCTGATCGTGGAGCGGGACCGGCCGATCGCCGTCTCGCTGTTCGCTCGGGCCCGTATCCGGGGCATGGCCACCAACCAGCTCCACCTGCACGGTGAGGCGGGCCCGGCCACCACGGTCCATGCCGTCGACTGCCGCACCGCCCACGGGGCCGTCATCCTCGTCTCGGCTGATGATGCCCTCGGTGGTGCCGCTGACGGCGTCGAGTGGGAACTCCCTCCCCTTCCACCGCGGTTGGCTCGGGCGCACAAGGACGGTGCTGCGGTCTTCATTGCCGTCGACCCGGCCATGTGCGAGATCCTCGGTTGGTCGGCGGACCAGTTGGTCGGCCGTCGGGCGCTCGAGATCGTGCACCCCGACGATCACGAGACGGGAATCGCCAACTGGGTGGAGATGCTGGCCACGCCCGGCCTCGGCCGGCGGGTCCGGCTCCGACACCGCCATCAGGACGGCCACTGGGTATGGCTGGAGATCACCAACCACAACCGTCTCGACGACCCGTCCCATGGCGACGTCGTCTCGGAGATGGTCGACATCTCCGAGGAGATGGCCGCCCATGCTGCGCTGGAGGCCCGTGAACAGCTGCTCCACGAACTGGCCGAGACGGTTCCGCTCGGCCTCTTCCACAGCGACCCCGAAGGCAGGATCCTCTTTGCCAACAAGCGGCTCCTGGGCATTCTGCGGATCCCACGGGCCGAATCCGTGGCCGACGTGTCGTTGGGGGTCCATCCGGACGATCGTCAGGCCATCAGGGAGGCGATCCGCCAGGTGACGTCGGGGTCGGGCGGTGCCGATCTCGAGGTTCGGATTCCCGCCGCCGGTACGGTGCGGTACGGGGCGTTGAGCCTGCGGGCACCGGCCCAGGAGACGGCGGGGTTCACCGGGTTCATCGGCTGCATCGAGGACGTGACCGACGCCGTGCGGATGCGCCACCGGATGGAAGTGCAGGCCAACTACGACGCCCTGACCGAGTGCCACAACCGGTCGTCGATCATGGACGCCATCGGCTCACGGCTCGCCTCGCTCGACCCCAACGGATCCGAGGGCCTGGCCGTGCTCTACGTCGACCTCGACCACTTCAAGTTGATCAACGACGACCATGGTCACAGCGTCGGCGACCAGGTGCTGCGAATCACGGCGGAGCGACTGAAGGGTGCCGTCCGGATGAGCGACGTCGTCGGGCGCGTCGGTGGTGACGAGTTCGTCGTGGTCTGCTCCCAGGTGGGCTCGGCCAGCGCCGCAGTCCAGATCGCCTCGTCGCTGAAGAGCCATCTGAACCTCCCAGCCGATGTCGCCGGTCAGCATCTGGAGGTGTCGGCGAGCGTGGGGGTGAAGTGGACCAACGACCCCACCGTCGGCGTGGACGAGCTGGTCGATGCGGCCGACTTGGCCATGTACGCCGCCAAGCGAGCCGGGCTGTCGTCCGCTCCGCCGTCATCCATCCCCGTCAGAATCTGACGACCTGCTGGGAGCCGCTGGCCCTCCGGTACCCCCTGCGATCCGGGCGACTCCCGGTGGTCTGACCGACTGTCCGAGTCGCTCGAGGGAGCTGGGCGACCCCGGCTCGACGCCGGCTGTGTTCAGGCCCGCAAATTACCCGCGCTTCAGTTGGGGGCCCTTTGGGCCGATAGCCGTAGCATGAGCACGGTCCATAGGTAGTGGACTGTCGCTCGACGGATCAGGCGGAATCGGCTCGAGGGTTGAACCTAAAGACGGCAGCGCGAGCGCTGCGTTCGGGTCCAGGCATCGTCGCCGTCGTCGTGCTGGCCGTCGTCTTGGCTGCCTCGGCGTTGACACTGTTCTCGTCACAGTCGTCCTCTCGGGCGTTGATCGACCAGCGCTACGAGACCAAGGTGACGTCCGGTGCCGACCTGGTGGCGACGTACATGAAGCAGGTGGCCTCCCACGAGCGTCTCGTGGAAGCGCAAGATCTGGCCCAACCGAATCCATCCGACGCCGATATGGCGCTCGCCGCCACGGCCCTGGCTACTCGGGCTGCGGTCCTGCTCAACGGTCGGGGCGAGCTCATTCGCTCCTATCCACCGGACAGCGCGCTGATCGGAGCAAACCTCACGGACCGGTACCTGCATCTGCGCGAGGCGCACGACGGGCAGATCGGCGTGTCGAACGTCGTGCGCTCCGCGGTGCAGAAGGTCCCGATCGTCGCCGTCGCCATACCTGCCCTACCTGCTGGTCCCTCGCGGGTGTTCAGCGCCGGATTCGACGTCCGTGACACACCCCTGAGCGCCTACTTGGCCAGCGCATTCCCCCACCCGACGGCGGCGGTCTACGTGACCGATGCGGCCGGCACCTTGGTCGCCACGTCGCGGGGTGCTCCCTCGACCTTGCACGGTGCCGCCCCCTCGTTGGCGGTGGCGGTGGGGCAGGCGCCGTACGGTCACTACCGCAGCGGGAGCGAAGGGGCCGAACAGTTCTACGCCTCGGCACCGATAGCCGGTACGCCCTGGAGGCTGGTCGCCACCATTCCGGTCACGCTCCTCGACCAGACCCTGCGAGGCGACTGGATCCCCTGGCTGCTCCTCACGGTATTCGCCGTGGTGGGGTGCTTGGCCCTGCTGCTCATGGGACGGGTCCTTGCCGATCGAGACGCCGTCCTGGCTGCCAGAAAAGACTTGGAGAAAGCGCGCGATGTGGCCCTGCAGGCCACCGCACAGAAGTCGGCCTTCCTGGCCATGATGAGCCATGAGATCCGCACGCCCATGAACGCCGTGATCGGGATGACCGGACTGCTGTTGGGCACCTCGCTCGATGACGACCAGCAGGAGTACGCCGAGACGGTCCGCAGCAGTGGTGAGTCGCTGTTGGGGATCATCAACGACGTCCTCGACTTCTCCAAGATCGAGGCCGGCGGCCTGCAGCTGGAGAACCAGGCGTTCAACCTGGGGGAGTGTGTCGAAGACGCCCTCGATGTCGCTGCGGCGGCCAACAACAAGGGCATTGAGCTGATCGGCGATGTGGACGGCCGGTGTCCGACGATGGTGATCGGTGACGTGACCCGCCTGCGACAGGTACTGGTGAATCTCCTCGGCAACGCCGTGAAGTTCACCGAGCGCGGATACGTGCTGTTGACCGTCGAACCCACCGGGCAGGGCAGCGGTAGGACGAGCCTGCAGTTGTCGGTCGCCGACACGGGCATCGGGATCCCACCGGAGCGCGTGGGCAGCCTGTTCGACTCGTTCAGCCAGGTCGACAGCTCGACCACCCGACTCTACGGAGGGTCCGGGTTGGGCCTGGCCATCAGCAAGGAGCTCGTCGGTGCCATGGGGGGCGTCCTGGGCGTCGAAAGTGTCGTCGGGCAGGGCAGCACCTTCAGCTTCACCCTCACACTCGCTCACTCCACCGAGTCCACCGCAACGAGCGCGACCGGTCCGACCGCCGTGCTGACGGGCCGATCCGCACTGATCGTCGACGACAATCCGAGCAGTCGTCGGGTCCTACGGCGTCAACTGGAGGGTTGGGGTATGCGGGTGGTCGACGAGGAGACGGGCGATGCTGCTCTCGCGCTCCTCGACTCGGGACCCCGCTTCGATATCGCCCTCGTGGACATGACCATGCCGGGCATGACCGGCGAGGAGTTGGCGACGAGGATCCGGCAGACCCCGACCGCCCAACCCATCCCCATCGTGCTGCTGAGCAGTCGGACCGATCGGCCACAGATCGAGCACCCTGAGCTGCTCTTCGCCGTGCTCACCAAGCCGTTGCGATCGGCCCGGCTCGCCGAGAGCGTGGTCGACGGTGTGGCCTCCGGTGTGCCGCTGGATCGCCGGCTCATGCCCCGGACCGAGGGGTCCGATGACGTGGCACCGATGCGGGTCCTCCTCGTCGAGGACAACACCGTGAACCAGCGGGTGGGCCGACTCCTCTTGGAGAAGCTCGGACACCTCGTCGATGTCGTGGGCAACGGCCTCGAAGCGGTCGACGCGGTCCGGTTGGCCCCCTACGGCGCGGTGTTCATGGACATCCAGATGCCGGAGATGGACGGCCTGGTGGCGACGACGACGATCCGCAGTGCTCGGTCGGTCCACGGCCAGCCTTATATCGTCGGGCTGACGGCCAGCGTCCTCATCGAGGATCACCAGGCGTGCGCCGCGGCGGGTATGGACGACTTCCTCACCAAGCCGGCGCGGCTCGACGACTACCGGGGTGCGCTCGCACGGGCCCGGCCGCACACCGACCCGGCGCCCGCTCGACCCACACTCCCGACGAGCTGAGCATCGGGCTCGGTGAGGGTATATCCCCGGATCGACACGCCAGGACCACGTGCACGAGCGGCTGACGAGGCCTGTCAGGCTCCCGGCGTTGCTTCTTCTCGCTTCACCACTACCCCGGTGAAGTCGGGCTCGTCACGCCATCGCTCCAAGTAGCCGACGTAGTCCAACAGGCTGCCGGAGTAGGTGAGGTTCCGAGCCGCCCGGGCGTCGATCGTCTGCTGCTCGCTGTTGTAGAAGCTGGGGGTGCAGCTGGCGAAGTAGCGGCCTCCGGCCGCGCCCACCCGGTGGAGCACAGTGAGCCATTCGTCTTCGGCGGCCTCCTCCGGTTCGATGACGGTGATCCCCTGCTCGACGCAGGCCTCGACGATGTGCGCCACGTGCTTGGCCGACTCGGAGAGGAGGTGGGAGAAGTTGGTGCCGAACCCTCCCTGGACGAGGCTGATCAGGAGCAGGTTGGGGAAGCCGCTGGCCAGCACCCCGTGCAGGGTGTGGGCACCTTTGGCCCACCGCTTCGAGAGCCTGATCCCATCGCGCCCTTGGGGGTCGAAGCCGAGCCGCTGGTGTAGATCCGTCGTGACCTCGAAGCCCGAGGCGTAGATCAACAGGTCGACCGGATACTCCACGCCGTTGACCACCGGGCCACGGGGCGTCAGCTCATTGACGCCCTGACCATCGGTGTCCACCAGGTGGACATTGGGCCGGTTGAACGCGGGCAGATAGTCGTCGTGGAAGCAGACGCGCTTGCAGTGCTTGCCCCAGTAGGGCTTGAGCTTCTCGGCCGTCTCGGGATCCTCGACGATCTCGTCGACCCGGCGCCGGATGGCCTCCATCGTCTCGAAGTCGGACCGCTCCAGGGCCTCGGCCTCGTCGCCCGATTCGGAGAGCCGTTGGGTGTCGACCCACATCACCTCGGTCCACCCGTCGTTGACCAGGTCGACCTCGGGCTGAGCCCCGGTCACCGCCTCGGTGAAGTTGACGATCCGCTCCTGCTGCCACCCGGGCTGGAGGCTCTGGAACCACTCGACGTCCGTCGGCCGCTGGTCGCGGACGCCCACCGCCCCGGGGGTGCGCTGGAAGACGTAGAGCTCCTTGGCCACCCGGGCGATCTGGGGAACCACCTGGACGGCGGTGGCGCCGGTGCCGATGATCCCGACGCGCTTGTCGGCCAGCCGGTCCATGGGTTCGGTGGGGCTGCCCCCGGTGTAGGTGTAGTCCCAGCGGCTGGTGTGGAACGCCTTGCCTTCGAAGGTTTCGATGCCCGGGATCCCCGGGAGCTTGGCTTTGTGGAGGATGCCTCCGGCGAGCACCAGGAACCGGCTCGACAGCCGGTCGCCCCTACTCGTGGTCACCTGCCAGCGCCCCAGGTCCTCGTCCCACTCGGCGTCGGTCACATCGGTCTGGAAGAGGGCATGGGGGTAGAGGTCGAACGTCCGGGCCAGGAGCTTCGAGTACTCGAAGATCTCCGTGGCGCTGGCGTAGCGCTCCGACGGCATGAATCCGGTCTCCTCGAGCAGCGGGAGGTAGGTGTACGACTCCACGTCGCACATGCAGCCCGGGTACCGGTTCCAGTACCAGGTCCCCCCGAAGTCGCCCCCCTTCTCGACGATCCGGAAGTCGGTGATCCCGTGCTTGCCGAGGTCGATCGCCGTGAGCATCCCGGCAAAGCCGCCACCGACCACTACGACGGTGGTCTCCTCGACGACCGGGTCACGGGTGAAGCCGGGCTCGACGAAGGGGTCCTGGTCGAGGTCGGCGAACTCGTCGGTCAGCCCCCGCCACTGGGCCATGCCCTCGGGACGCAACCGTTTCTGCTGTTCCTCCCGGTACCGCTGGCGCAGTTGGTCGATCGACGGGTCCTCGGCGCTCGTGTCCTCCATTGTTGTTGTCCTTCTCCTGTGGATCGACCGTGTCGACTCGGATGCGCAGGTGACGATCCTGACACGCCCGACATCGGCCCAACCAGCAGGCCGCCGGTAGCCCGCAGCCTCGGCGTGGTCAGTCCGCCGGGTATGCCGACTGGTTACGTGGAGCGTATGGCGACCGGGACGGATTTCCGGCACCGGGAGGGCACCGGGGCTGAAGGCCTGTCCCGGTGCCGGAGGGCGCCATGTGGTCAACAGGCCTCGGGGCTCAGGGCTCGGTCAGCGCCACTCCGCCAGCAGGCCCGAGTTCTGCAGGTCGACCCAGGTCTGACTCTCGAGGGACACACTGCCGGCCTGGGCACCTGCCCCCACAGCCGCAGGAGTGGTCGCCGGAGTGGCCGCCGGCGCAGGCGCCACGCAGGCGGTGGGAACGAAGGGGGGGAGTACGGGAATGGCGGCGGGCACCTTCGTGCTCGGCCTCTTGAAGTTGAGGAGCGTGGCCAGATTGCCTGGATCGGTGGCGGCCGTGGACGCGTCCCGTTGGGTGAGCGGCTTCAGACCCCAGCGCCATTCGATGAGCTTCAGGACCGAGGTGTGGTCGTAGAGCCCATGGGCCACGGGGGTAGCACCCGCGTGCACACTGGTGAAGGGGGAAGCCACGATGCACGGCACCCGGAATCCGAGCAGGACCTGACCGTTGACCAGGTCCTGATCGACTCCGGTGGTCGGTGATGCTCCCACGGCGATTCCGGGGGTGACCCTCGGCGGGGCGACGTGCTCGAAGAATCCGCCCCACTCGTCGTAGTTGATGACGAGCACGGTATTGGCCCAACCCGGGCCCGAGGCCACCGCGTGGAAGACCTTCGACAAAAAGGCGTCACCGGCGCGGATGTCGGCCAGGGGATGGTCGTCGCTCGACGTACCGCTGCCCTCGCCCACGAACCCGGGGTCGACGAACGAGACGTTGGGTAACGTCCCGGCCGCGGCGTCGGCGGTGAACTGGGTGAGGTTCGAGGAGATGCCCAAGTACTTGGAGCCCCACAGGGCGATGATGGGAAGGTCGGTGTAGTAGTAGTGACCGGTGGGGCCGCCCGGCTGATTCAGCTGATCCCAGATCGTCGGCAACGTCGACGCACTGAACGTGTTCGACAGTCGGTCGGTCTGGCCGGCGTGTTGGAAGATGCGGTTGGGGTAGGTGGGTCCGAGAATCGAGCAGAAGTACCGGTCACAGGTGGTGTAGTGCCGGGCCAGACTGCCCATGAACGGACGGTCCCTCCGGCGGTAGTAGCTGATGGCGTAGGAGTCGTTGGCCGTGTCGGTGAGGAACCCGTTCATCTGGCCGTTGTTGTACTGGATCCGACCACCGCTATAGGAGTGGTCGGGGTCGTTGAAGCCGCAGCCGTTCAACTGGGTCTGGTGGAAGGTCTTGTGCGAGGTGCCGGCCGAATCGGCGTAGGCCAGACCGTTCTGGCGTCCGTCGGAGCCGGGCAGCCATCCCAAAATGTGGTCGAAGCTCCGGTTCTCCATCATCACGACCACCACGTGCTGGATCCCCGATGCGGCGGGATCGGGCAGCGGCACCCGGTTCGTGGCGTAGTCGGGGGCCGGCGCGGCTTGGGCTGACGACCGGTCCAGGGCCTGGCCGAGGATCACGGCCCCCGAAGCGCCCAGGGCGCCTTTCACAAAGGTCCTTCGGTCCACTCGCATCTGACCCCCCTCTTCTACCGCCTGTGAATTCGCCCCATGCTGCCGCGTCGTGCCCACCAGGTCTAGCGCGTTCCTCTGACCAGCAGCTGACGAATGGCTGAACGAGGGATGAACTGTCGGGCACATCAGTGGGCCGGGCCCGGGCAGCGAGAACCACCGCAGCTGGGGGGCGGTACGGGTGGCGGGCCGTCACTGGCCGCTGCCCGGCGTGAATACTGGGAGCATGGCTACGTTCCCCGACCGCATCGGACTGCCTGACGGGCGGTACCTGGATGTCGCAGCCAGCGGACCCGTAGACGGGCTCCCCCTGGTGTTTCACCACGGCACGCCCGGTGCCCGCACCCCGGTGCGGGCCATCGAGCGGGCCGCCCACCAGCGGGGCCTTCGCCTGGTCACCTTCTCGCGGGCCGGCTACGGCACGTCCACCCGACGGGAGGGGCGTCAGGTGGTCGACGTGGTGGACGACTTGGCCGTCCTGCTCGAGGCCCTGGGGGCCGAGCGGTGCCTGGTGGCCGGCTGGTCGGGCGGCGGTCCGCACGCCCTGGCTTCGGCGGCGCGGCTGAGACAGGTTGCTTCCACCCTGGTGATCGCCGGGGTCGCCCCCTTCGGGGCCGAAGGCCTCGACTGGCCGGCCGGTATGGGTCAGGACAACGTGGACGAGTTTGAGGCGGCGATCCAAGGCGCGGCGACTCTGCGTGCGTTCCTCGACGCCGAGCTCGAGCAACTTGTCCACGTGGACGCAGGAAGCGTCGCGGCCTCGCTGGCCGGCCTGCTGTCCGACGCCGACGTGGCCGTACTCACCGACGAGTACGCGGAGGACATGGCCGCGTCATTTGTCGAGGGGCTGGCCCACGGCGCCGACGGCTGGCTGGACGACGACCTGGCGTTCATCGCACCCTGGGGCTTCGAACTGGACGAGATCGCCGGGCCGGTCGCCCTTTGGCAGGGCAGCGATGACCTGATGGTTCCCTTCGCCCACGGGTCTTGGTTGGCCGAGCATGTGCCCGGGGTGCGGGCCCACCTGTTGGAGGGCGAGGGACACCTCTCGGTCGGGGTGGGGGCGATCGACCAGATGTTGGACGAGCTGGTGGCCGCCGCCGGGTAGCGCGGCGGCCGGCCGGCACGCAGCCGGCGGAGCTGATGACGGTGCCCGGTTAGCCGACCGCCGGTGCCGGGGCTCCGGCGGTCGTGGGAAGATCCTGGCTCTTGGCCGTGACGAAGAGCGCACTCACGATCGAGCCCACCAGGAGGAAGCCGGCGCCGATGGCGAAGGCCACCGCGAAGCCGTGGACCACTCCCGCCGGCGTCTTCGCTATCCCATGGGCGGCGATGTACGTCGCCGTCACCGAGGCCGCCACGGTGTTCAGCAGGGCGGTGCCGAGCGACCCACCGACCTGTTGGGTGGTGTTCACGAGGGCACTGGCCACACCGGCATCGTGGTCCTGGACCTTGGTGAGGGCCGTGCTGCTGAAGGCGGGGAAGGCCAGGCCCAGTCCCACGCTCATCAGGATCTCGGGGGGCAGGACATGGGTCCAGTAGGAGGTGTCCACGCCGATCTGGGTGAGCCAGGCCAGGCCCACGGCCCCGATGAGGAGCCCGAGGGCCATCGGCACGCGGGGACCGATGCGGGGCACGAGCGCAGAGGACGCCCCGGCCGCCAGGATGATGCCGCCGGCGAAGGGGAGGAAGGCAAGCCCGGTCTTCAAGGCCGAGTAGTGCAGGACTCCCTGCATGTAGTAGCTGAGGAACACGAACATGGCGAACAGCCCGGCGCCGGTCAACAGCGAGGCCAGGAAGGCCCCGGCCCGGTTGCGCTCGCCCATCACCCGTAGCGGCAACAGGGGATTCTTCGACCTGGACTCGACCAGGACGAACACGGCCAACAGCACGACGGCCGCCACGAGCAGCGTGATGGTGATGGTGGAGCCCCAGCCGTCGGACTCGGCCTTGGTGAACCCGTAGACCAGGCTCACCAGGCCGGCCGTCGAGAGCAGGGCGCCGGGGATGTCGTAGCGGGTGGTGCCTCCGGCCCGGCTCTCGTGGACCACCCGGAAGGCGGCCACCGCGGCCAGGAGGGCAATGGGCACATTGACCAGCAGGCACCAGCGCCAGGACGCGTACTGGGTGAGCAAGCCACCGGCCAGGACCCCGATCGCCCCGCCGGCTCCGGAGACCGCACCGTAGGCCCCGAAGGCCTTGGCCCGCTCGGTCGGGTCGCTCTGGAAGGTGATGGTGAGGATGGACAGGGCGGCGGGAGCCATGAGGGCGGCGAACGCGCCCTGCAGGGCCCGGGCTCCGAAGAGCATGGCTTGGTCCGTGGCCAGACCACCGAGGGCCGAGGCGGCGGCGAAGCCGAGCAGGCCCACGATGAACATCCGGCGGCGGCCACCGAAGTCGGCGATGCGTCCGCCGAGCAGCAGCAGGCCCCCGAAGGCGAGGGTGTAGGCGGTGATCACCCACTGTCGGTTGGCCACCGAGATGTGGAGGGCCCGCTGCGCCGAGGGCAGGGCGATCGTGACGATGGAGGCGTCGAGGACCACCATCAGCTGGGCGAGGACGACGACGGCCAGAATGGACCATCGCTTGGGATCGGGCTCTTCGATCGCTCCGGCTGCACCCGGAATTGTGTCGACGGCATCGGTCATGGTTCGTGGCTCCTGCGCGGGGGTGGTGAAAAAAACGCTACCAGTGGGGCTGCGCCGTTCAGACACCCGTGGTCCGGCGGTGTCCGCCCTCAGCGGGCAGACGGAGTGCCGGTTGGCACCGTGTCGTCGCTACCGACGGTCAGCGCACTTCTGCGCCGACTGCTCCTAGCTCCCGGTACTGACCCGACCGGACCCCCCACTGTGTCCCGTCCCACCACCGAGACTCGCCCGGGCTGCTCAGGTCGGGGTACCAGCCCGCAGGTGAGGCGGGGACCACCTGGTTGCGCAGATAGTCATTGGCTGTCCAACCCCACGTGGAGCCGTCCCACCAACGGGACTCGCCCGGGGTGCTCGGATCGGGATACCAACCCGGAGGTGGACCGATGGCGGCCTGCGCCTGTTGATAGTCCCCGGCCGTCCAGCCCCAGGTGGTCCCGTCCCACCACCGCCAGTCGGTTGGGGTACCAGGGTCGGGGTACCAGCCCGAAGGCGACTCGGGTACCTGGGCCCCCTTCGCCCTCCGCTGTCTGCGGCTGAGCGGCTTCTCTTTGGTGGGCAGTGTCTCCCAGGGAATCCGATGGGCTTCGGCCACCGGACGCCAGAGGGCCAGCATGCGCTCCAGGTCCTTGGGTTTCACCAGACTCGCCTGGGCTCGAACCACATCGCCGTCGGTGAGGACGACGGCTATCTGCCGGTACTGGCCCTGCTGTCCGCACCGAGCCTCGACGAAAGAGGTTACGTACTCCCAAGGAATCGTATGGGTGACATTGAAATTGCGTACGACCAGCTGCTCGGGCTCCGCGATCAGACCCATGCGCCAGCACCGTCTGGCCATGACGATCCACAGCGGTACCAACAGGAGAGCGATCCCGACGGCGACGAGGGCCGGCTCGGACTCGCTGAACTGCAAGGGTGGAAGGGCGAGGGCACCCGTGATCACGTACAGCATGGTCACGCGAGCCAGGCGCTCGGCGACGCACACCGTACCGTTGCCAGCCACCTCAGTCGAAGCCTCCGCCGTACTTGCCACTGGGCGCCACCCCTTGTTCCGTCATGCATGCATGCCATGGTCGGTGCCTGTCGGCTGACCGTCACATCACGGCTGGTAAAGCCCGCCTCCTCATGATCTCAAGGGGTGGGGGCGCTGGCAAGGTCCAACCCCGCGGTCATTCGGTCCGCAGCAGCCGGGCCGGTGGGGTCCGGGTGGCGACGAGGGCGGGACCGATCGCCAATACGTTGGCCACGATCAAGGTGCCGAGGGCGATGGCGACGATCACCCAGAGGCTGACGACCGGCACCGGCACGACGCCCAGGTTGCCCGCGAAGCCCTGCCACACGAGGCGACCGATCGCCACCCCGATCGGCACACCGATCACGATGCCGATCAGGGCCACCGTCGAGGTCTGCCAGGCCAGGGTCAGGGCCACCTGACGGCGGACGAATCCCAGTGACTTGAGCAGCCCCACCTCCCGTCGACGCCGTGTGACGCTCACCACCAGTACGTGCAGGAGCGTGGCGACACCGAAGACGATGAGGACCGATCCCAAGATGAGGGGGAAGTTGACCGCCTGGCCGAAGTTGACCAGGTTGGTGGGGGCGGACGGGAACGAGACGTCCGAGTGGTAGATCGCCACGAGCCTGTTGAGCGCCGATCGCCCGGCCGGGTCCGGGGTGGCGTGCACGAGGATCACGCCGCCGCTCCGGTAGGCGACGGCGACCGCGCACTGGCGTGGCCCAGTCCCCGGTGCGCACCGGCCACCGAGCCCGGCGAAATCGAAGATGGCCCCGGTTCCGAGTCCCCCGGTTCCGAAGTCGGGTGGGAACGAGGTGACCCCCACCACCCGATACCTCGCCGTCCTGGTCCCGCCGTCAGGTCGGGGCACCGACGCCTTGACCACCGAGCCCAGATGCGCCCCGACCTCCCGCAACGTCTTCTTACCCATCGTCACCTCGTCGGGAGCGCTGGGCAGACGCCCGGTGATCGTCGTCAGCAGCAGGGATCCCCGCAGGTGTGCGCCGCCGAGGGCGGCCACGGTGTGGCCGTTGATGCTGACGTCCGAGGAGATCCCGGCGGTGATCGCCGTGACCGCGTGTTCCTGCTCGACGTCGTGGACGAGCTGGTTGGTCTCGGCCGGCGTGCCCAACGCGTTCAGGCTGATGTACAGGTCGAAGGGCTGGCCGTACAGTGCGGGAGTAGTGGTCAGGTGGGTCAGGCTGGACCCGAAGACGGCAGTGGCGCAGAGTGCGGTGACGGCCAGGATCGACCCGGCGAGGGCCGAGCCGACCGGAACCGCAGAGCGGCCGTATCCCCGTTCGAGGGCGTGGCGGACCCCGATGAGGGCGCTGGGAGAGGCGCCCATTCGGGCGAACAGGGCGGCCGTCCGAGACGAGTGCGGCATGCGGGCCCGGCGGCCCGGCTGGTGAGCCTTTGCCGCCCTGATCGCCGGGGGGAGGCCGAGGGCCAGGACTACGGCCAAGATCACCAGGCCTCCGAGCAGGAGCGTCCATGCGTCGAAGAAGTAGCCGGCGCCGGGATCGGCCAGGCGGGCCTCGCCGACCGGGGTCAAGGCGGACAGCCCGTAGGCCAGAAGGACCCCGCCGAGCACCCCGACCGTGCCGATGACTGCTGTCCTCGCCATGCACGTCTGGACGAGCTGCGGTGCGGAGACTCCGAGAGCGCTCAGCGTCCCGTAGGTGTCCTCTTCGAGCAGGGCCTGGCGGCTGAGCGCCTGGGCCAACACGATCAGGCCGACGAGGCCGGTCAGCCCAGCCAGAATCCACCAACCCACCGCCTGGGGACGTATGGATGCGTTGATGGCCGCGGCGATGGAGTCGAGGTCGACGATGCCCAGGCTGCCCGCCTTGCGAACCTCGGCCTGGAAGCGGGGGAGGTCGGCCGCTCCGTGCCGGAGGCGCACGTAGTCCAGGTGGAAGGAGAAGGTCTTGTCGTTGAGGACCCGGGCAAGGGCCGGGGTCGTGTACAGCGCGTACTGGATGCCGTTGGTGGCCGGGAACTCGTCCTCGGACGCCTCGAAACCGACCACGGTGAAGCCATACCGGGGACCCTCGGGGCTGACGGACCCGCCGTCCAGCGCCACCTGTCGCTGCGCCGGCGAGGCAAACCGGATGCGGACGGTGGAGCCGAGGTGGATGCCGAAGTCCCGTTGCATCGTGTACGACGCCAAGACCTCGTGGGGATTCGCCCGGTCCGGCATCCGACCTGACACCAACTTGACGTGCCGGGCCAGACCCGACGGAGCCAGCTCCGTCACCCCGAAGTCCTGATTGGCCAGCGATCGACACCCGGCACACATCGGTGGGCCGTTGGCCGGGATGAGCCCCGGCGTGGACTGCACCACGTCGGGAAGTGATGCGATGCCCGGGACGGGTACGGCGCTGAACACTTGCGCGTCGTAGCCGTGGGTGGCCACATAGCGGGGGAACGCACTCGCCGTCCGGCGGCCCGCAGCCACGCCGGCCAGAACCAACCCACTGACCAGCGCCACGAGAACGGCGAGAAGGAGCCAGGACCGCCAACGGTGACGGAGCTCTGCTCGGAACAGGATTCTGACGACAGTCACCGCGACCTCCTCGTCAGAGTCTGGACTCCGTCCTGCCTGGCAACAAGGGCGCCAACCCTCAGAATCGGCCTCGTGCTACCACCACCATGGGCTGACGCAGGGGGCTCGGTAGCGAGGAGCCCGGCGACGCCTCGCGATACGATCTCGCCTCCATGGCCGGGCCCGGCAGCGCGGATGGTGTCGACGGGGCTGCGCCCTGGTCCGGGGCGCAACCGTCGCCGCCAGGCATCGGTCCCCGGACCGCTCGTGTCACTCGAGCCGGGGTCGTGCTCGTGCTCCTGGCCGCCGTACTACTGGCCGCATGCGGCTCCACGTCCAGCAGCTCGCCGTCGGACGTGTCGATCGAGCCGGCCGCCCGGCCCGGCGAGTTGCCCACCCCTCCCGGGCGGGCTCCGACGCTCGGGCCCCGGGCCGAGAACCCGTCCATGGCCGACGGCGTCCAGCTCGATGTCCTGAGCGGACTGCTGGACGACACTCCCATCTTCAACGGCGACTTCGCCGATCCCTACGCGCTTCGTACCGCTGACGCGCTCTACTTCTACTCCACGAACACCGCCACCACGCAGTACGCACCGGGGGCGCACATTCCGGTCATCGAGCTGCCCGAGTCGTCAGCCTTTCGGGGTCAGTACCTGGGAGACGCCCTGCCGGTGCTTCCGACCTGGACCGAGCCAGGGTTCCAGTGGGCCCCGTCGATCTGGGCCAGACCTGACGGAACCTACGTGATGTACTACGCCACGCCGGCCACCAATCCGGCGAACTGTCTGACCGATCCCCACGCCTACGGGTGCGTGGTCGCAGCCAACGGGCCGACCTCGGCCATGTGCGTCTCACGGGCCACGAGCACCAGCCCGGCGGGCCCGTTCGTCGACGACTCGACCTCGGCCTTCGTCTGCCCGGTGTCGATGGGAGGGGCGATCGATCCGAGCGTGTTCATCCGCTCCGACGGGACACCCTGGCTCCTGTGGAAGAACGACGGTGACTGCTGCAAGATGACCACGACCATCTATGCCCAGCAGCTCGCCCCCGACGGCCTGTCGGTCGCCGGACCTCCGCACCGGTTGATCAGCGCCACCCAGGGCTGGGAGGGAGACCTGGTCGAGGCCCCGTCCATGATCCGTTCGGGCTCCGACTACTGGCTCTTCTATTCGGCCAATCTCTGGGGCACTCCCGACTACGGGATCGGGGTGGCGCGCTGTGCCTCGGTCACCGGACCCTGCACCAAACCGCTCGATCATGCGTGGCTGTCGTCGTCCAACGGTGGCCAGACGGATCCCGGGCCGGGCGGCGAGGAGTTCTTCACGGCCGACGGCCTGATCTGGATGGTGCACCACGCCCTGGCGCCCGGCCAGACCGGCAACGCCGCACAACGTCGCCTGTACGTCGACCTCATCACCTTTCCCCCCGGCCGACCTCCACGTATCGCTTCGGGTGCACCGGCTGCGGCCCTGGCCGAAGCGGCGCTGTACTACAACGACACGGACCTGCCGAGTCAACCGTCGTTGGCCTACCTCGACCTCGTGCGCAAGGTCGGACAGGCCTTTGCCGGAACGACCGATGCCAGCGTGCTGGCCGACGGGAGCCTGTCGTGCTCGGAGCTCAGCAAGAACGAACCCGCGGCCAACGTCCTGCGTTCACTCGCAGCCCGGGGGCTGACGCCGTTCCAGTCGTACGTGGTGGCGATCTTCGCCGCGACGTATCTCTGCCAGCAGACCGCACCACAGGGTCTGAACGATCTCCGTCGGGTACTGGCCCAGGGTCCATGAGTCCAGGTCGGTGGACGGCCTGTCGAGCGCTGACGGTCTTCTCGGCCGACGACTGATGGGACAGAAGCGATGCACAACACGGGCCCCACCATCCAGAGGCCACTACTCCTCGTGAGTTCCCACTAAAGAATCCGGGGATCTCCGATGGAAGGTGTCGTCACGATGAGTTCATCCGACGTGGTCCGAATCTGTTTTCGAGCCGGTGCTAGCGTTCGAAGCGATGGCTCAGAGCCGCATCTCTCGTCGCTCGTTTCTCGGCGGTGTGACGGCAGGAACGTTGGGGGTGGGGATCGAGCTGGCCTCCGGCGGATCTGCCGCCGCCGCAGATGGCCGGGCCTACGCGACGTCGCACCCAGGGCTCCAGACCGCGGCCCGCCGCCTGCGGGGGCCCGGGTCCCTCCCCAACCCGAAGGTGCCGGCCGGCACGGACCAGGTGCCCGAGATCGAGAACTTCATCGTGGTGATGATGGAGAACCACTCCTTCGACAATGTCCTCGGCATGTTGGGCCGGGGTGACTGCTGGCCGAAGGGGAAAGACGGCGAGCCGACCATCACGATGTCCGACGGGCACGGGAATCTGGTGAGCGCCTTCCACATGCCGAGTGAGTGCCAGACCGATGGTGTTGGGCAGAACTGGAATCTGGCCCATCACTCGCTGGTGCAGAACAATCACGGATTCGTCGAGGGGTCGTCGGGGGAGGCCTTGGGCTACTTCACCGGTGCCGACCTCCCGTTCACCTGGGACATGGCTCGCACGTTCCCGATCGCTGATCGGTGGTTCTCGTCGCTGCTCGGCCAGACCGATCCGAACCGTCGCTTTCTCCTCGCCGGAACCTCCCTGGGTCAGATCAGCGATGCCCTCGATACCGCCCTGCCACCCAACGGCACCATCTTCGATGCGCTCAACCGATACGGGATCACCTGGAAGGACTACTACTCGAGCCTTCCCTCGGTCGGGGTCTGGCTGCCGTTGCTCGGTGAACCCTCGATGACGCCTCACATCACCAAAATCGACCAGTTCTACGTCGACGCCCAGCAGGGGACACTTCCCCAGTTCTCCTTCGTGGAGCCGGATTACGACCACTCGTCCGAGGAGAACCCTCAGGACATCCAATACGGCGATCAGTTCCTGGGCGGAGTGGTCAACGCCGTGATGTCGGGTCCGCAGTGGCAGAAGACCATGCTCATCTGGACCTACGACGAGTGGGGCGGCTGGTACGACCACGTCCGTCCCCCCGCCGCCATTCCTCCTGATGATGTGCCTCCGGTGGTCCTGTCGGCCAACCAGGCTCCGGGAAAGTTCGACCAGTACGGCTTCCGGGTACCGGCCGGGGTGGTGTCCCCGTTCGCACGGCGGAACTTCGTCTCCCACAAGATCTACGACCACACCTCGGTTCTGGCCACTCTGGAGCGGAAGTGGAACCTGCCGGCCATGACCCGACGGGACGCCAACGCGCTCGACCTCTTCGACATGGTCGACCTGAAGGCGTCCCCGGCGTTCCTCAAGCCACCGAGTCTGCACGCGCCGGCGAACCCGGCGTTGTCGGCGGCCTGCCTCTCGACCGGGCCAGGGGTGATCCCTCCCACCACGGCCGTCGCCAAGGGCGCGGTACGCAACACGCCTGTCGTGGGGCCGGCCACCCTTCCTGGCGGAGTGGTCGGCACTCCGTATCAGGCCGCACTCACCGCATCGCCCCTGGGCCGTGGGTCCCAATGGTCGGTGATCTCGGGCGATCTCCCCGCCGGACTGGCCCTGGATCCCCAAAGCGGGAAGATCACCGGGACGCCCACCAAGAAGGGGAACTCCGGGGTCACCTTCGCCGTCCGCTCCGGTCGGAAGCCGACCGGGGTGCAGAGCTACTCCCTCGTCATCTCCACCTGAGCTGCGCGGCGCCCGCCCCACTTCCTCCCGACGACCCCGGTCCAACGCACGGGTCGGAATGATCGGAGAGTGGACTGCAGGAATAGGTCGCCGCACGCAGTCGGCCCCGGTGTCCACGGCTCGGAAGTCGGTTACGGTGCGGTTGTGTCGACGGAGCTCGATATCCCGGTGTCCGGTGGTGAGCTGCACGCCTGGTGCCAGGGTTCGGGACCACCGGTCCTGATGCTCCACGGTGGGCCTGGCCTCTCCGAGTACACCGAGGCCCTGGCCGCCGAGCTCGACGATGCGTTCACCGTCTACCGCTACCAGCAACGTGGACTCGCTCCCTCGACGGAGTCGGGGCCGTTCGACATCGCCACCCACGTGGCCGATGCCGTGGCCGTGTTGGACGGGATCGGGGTAGAGCGCGCCTACGTCGTCGGGCACTCCTGGGGTGGCCATCTGGCCATGTACGTAGCCGCTCACCATCCACACCGTCTGCTCGGGCTGGTGTGCGTTGACCCGCTCGGAGCAGTCCCCGATGGCGGTGAGGCCGACATGGAGCGGATCCTCACCGAGCGGATCTCACCCGAGGGGCTCGAGCGGGCGCTCGACCTCGACCGACGGGCGATGGCCGGACAGGGCACGCCCGACGATGCCTTGGCGAGCATGGCCATCCTGTGGCCCGGCTACTTCTCGCCTCATGCCCCTGCCCCACCCATGCCGGAGATCGGCCTGTCGATCCCGTGTTACGCAGACACCTTCGAATCGATCCATGAGCAGTACGCAGCAGGAACCCTTCTGAGGCTGTTGCCCGGGACACGGGTGCCCTCGTACTTCGTCCTCGGAGCCGACAGTCCCATCCCGCCCGAGCACGGGATGGCGTCGGCCGCGCTCATTCCCGATGCCCGCTACGAGGTCTTGGACCACTGCGGCCACTTTCTCTGGCTCGAATCGCCAGGGTCGGTCCGACGGGCCTTGGACGCGGTGGCCGGGTGAAACGAGCTGAACATCGAGACCTCAGCTTCATAGGCTGAGACCCGGGAGCAGAGCGCTCACAACTCGTCTGCTGTCATCGATGGTGCCCGGCAAGGGGGGCCGGAGTGGGCCTGCGTGGGAGCTGGCTCAGGCCAACAGGGAGCGCACCTCGCCGGCCAGCTCGACCGAGCGCGAAGCACCTGTCGGGCCGAACTCGGCCGGCAACGGGGCCATGGTCCGGATGATGACGTCGGTGAACCCAAGCTCGCCGAAGACGGCGAGCTGCTCGGCCACACTGGCCGGGTCGCCGTAGGCGACCGCCCCCCGCTCGAACCCCCGGTAGCCACCGGCGAGGAGGGCGTCGCCGGCCCGCTCGGCCTCGGCCCGGCCATCGGCGATGAACACATCCTTGCGGATCGGGATGCGCACCGGCTCCCGGTCATGGCGGGCGCACGCCTCCCGGTAGATGTCGATGTCGCGGGCCGCGGTCTCGGGAGTCAGATCGGCGTTGCCGTACCAGCAGTCACCGAGCCGGGCGGCCCGATCGATCGCTTTGGGGACGCCACCGCCGATCCACCATTCCGTGCCTTCCGGTGGACGGGGTGCGATCGCCGCGCCCGTGATGCCGAACACGTCACTGTCGACTGTCTCGCCGCGGAGGAGCGCCTGGGCGACGAGAATTCCCTCCTCGAGGCGGACGGCCCGTTGTTTGAGGTCGGCTCCCATGGCGCTGAACTGGCCGGCACCTCCACCGAGACCGGTCTGGACGATGAACGGGCCTGCCGACAGGGCGGCCAGTGTGCCGATCTGCTCAGCCATCAGGACCGGATGCCACAAGGGGACGAGAAACAGACACCCGGCTGGGCGGGTCGTCCACTCCGCCAGGAGGCGACCGAGTATGGGCACGTTCTGGACATAGCCCGCCGGGCCGGTCGAATGGTGGTCGCCAACGGTCAGCGTGTCGAGACCGGCACGATCGGCGGCCCGGGCCTGCTCCAGCACGGCGGACGGACCGGACCGATGGCCGCCGGGATCGTCGGTGGAGAATCCGGTACCAATGGATATACCGATCCGCATCATGGTTCTTGTCTACCGCACCGGGAGAACGGGCGCGACGGGTCCGGCGTCAGGCTGTGTCAGAGGTCAGATGCGGGTCTTCCGGCGCCGGAGCAGCTGGCCGACCCCGAGGCCGGTGGCCACGAGAAACAATCCGATGGCGGTCAGCACCGGTGCGTAGGGTCCTTCGCCGGTGAAAGCCAACGCCGGCGTGGAGGATGCCGCGGGTGTGGCCGGGCCGGAACTGGTGGCGGCCGAGAGAGGTACCGGCGTCGTGGTCGTCGTGGTCGAGCACGGCGTCGTTGTCGTAGTCGTAGTCGAGCCAGCAGTGGGGTCAGTCGTCGAGGTGCTCGACGTGGTGGTTGTGTCGGAGGCCGGATCAGTTGTCGTCGTGGTCACCGCGGCCCGGATCGATGGCACCGTCGTAGTCGTCGAGGTGGTCGTGCTGGTCGAGGTGGTCGTGGTCGACGAGCTGGTCGAAGTGCTCGTGCTCGTGCTCGACGCCGAGGGTGACGTAGTGGTGGTCGACGATGGAGCCGGGCAGATCGTGGTGGTCGTAGTCGATCCAACTCCGGTGGTCGTGGTCGATGCGGGATCCGTAGTCGTAGTCGACGTCGAACCGGTGTCCGTCGAGGTGGTCGAGGACGGAGGGACGGTCGACGAGTCGGCCATGATGGGTGCCGCCCCGGCCGCGCCCGAGACTCCCACGGCGAACACCGTGGCCATGGCGGACAGCACCGCCGAGGCTGTCGCGTGTCGAACTGCACTGCGCCGCATCCACTCATCCTCTCGACTCGTCCTGCGGTGCAGGCAGAGAGACGGGTCGCCGTTCGAAAGACCTGATCGTTCACCGGTGACGATACGAGGGGGCCGGTAACTACAGCGATACGGATGGGTGAACACTTGGTGACAGGCCAAACCCCTGGTGAGAGACGGTGCAACTGATCCACAGCTCACTTGACCGACCTCGGTCACGGCGAATCTTGTGATCCGGACACCGCCCAGCAACGAACCGTAGGTATGGCCTCCTCCGACTGTTCTGGTCGTCTGGTGATCCATCGGGGCGGACAGGTGGCCTTTTGTACCGAGGAGGCGGCGGGAAGGGCGTGCCCGGGATACGACACCCGCCATGAGGCCGGCGAGGATCTGTGCTGGCTCCGGATCGCCGGCTCCGACTGCTCGATCTGTAACTCGGCCTCCTGAGAGAGGGATAATTCGGGACATCCGGGCGGGCTTTTGACTCCGAATCAACTGTGCCGGGCCCCGTCGAGCGCAGGATCCCGCCATTCTTGAGCTCCGGGGTCCGGCCCTCTCGATCTTCCCCGGCTCAGCGACGGGCGACTCGAAGCCCCGGGGCCGATTCTCGTCTCGCCCGTCAGTGCAGGAGCGTCGAGACGACGTTGATGACCAGGGCGACGATCACCGCGCCGTAGAGATAGGAGAGCAGCGCGTGGCCGAGGGCCACCCTCCGAATGGTCTTGGTGGTCAGGTTCGTGTCCGAGACCTGGAAGGTCATCCCGATGGTCAAGGCCAGGTAGGCGAAGTCAAGGTACGTGGGCGCGTCGTCTTCGTTGAAGTCGATCCCGCCGACCGATGCCCGGTAGTAGGTGCGGGCGTAGCGGAGGGTGAAGACGGTATGGACCAACCCCCACGTCAGGGCCACGCTCAGCACTCCGAGGGCGATCAAGAACGCCTTGTCAGCCCCGGTGGCATGGGCCGCTCTGACCAGAACCAGTCCCACGGCCGCCAGCAGCGCAACTCCCGAGGACAGCACGATCAACTCGGTCAGATGGACGCTCGTGTCCTCTCTGCTCGCATGGGTCTTCGTCTGGGCCGCACTGAGTCGTCCGACCGAGGCCCAGATCCATCCGATCAGGATCACCGCGCCCACGCTCCAACCCACCAGCATCGACGCCTGCCAGCCAGTGAACAGCGACGAGATCAGTCCAGCTACCACCCCGAGGGCAGCCGCTGACGCCACGCGGACTCCCGCGTTCACGTTCCGCACCTGACGACTCCTCACGCCTCATCGGGGACTTCGGGGATCACCTCGTGTGCGATCAGGTGGCCGGCACGGAGGTTGCAGGGCGCCGAAGAGCCGTCAGCTCGGAGTACGGGGGCGCCACACTCCAGCCGAGCTTCCGCGTTTTCCTCGCCGTCCGCCATGAGGCTGCGATACCCAGATCGGGCTGCGTCAACCACCAGGTGGTCAGAGCAGGGCTTTTCTTGAGTTCGGCACCCTACGAGCACTACGAGTGCACGCGAGCGTCCAGCTCGACGATCGACCTCACCGAGGCGGAGAGGTTGGGCCCGCGACCGTCGGCCGCCCACTCTGCTCCGTCACTCAGACCGAGCCGTTCACGGGCACCAGCCGACTCGAGCCTCGAGGCTCGGTCGGACGGATCGGCCGAGCCCTACGATGTGGCCATGCAAGCGCTTATATACGGGGTGGAGCCGGAGGTACAGTCGATCGGGGAGACGGACAACCGCTTGTTGCGGATGCTCGCCCGCACGCCGACGAGGCTCATCGACATCGACGAGCCGGGATTTCTCCGACCGGACTGGGTGGTGACCAAGCCCAGGCTGGTTGGGATCTGCGGGTCGGAGTCCAAAGCGGTCTTCCTCGACTACGCCAGCATGGCCGACCCGGCCAACGCCTCGGGCATGCAGAATCCCATGAAAGGCTTTGTCTCCTTCCCCCACGTGATGGGCCACGAGGTGATCGCCGAGGTGGTGGCCACCGGCCCCGAAGCCGAGGGGCTGGAGCCGGGGGACCGTGTCGCCCTCAATCCGTGGCTCACGTGCGTGACCCGAGGGGTGTCCCCGGTCTGCCCGGCGTGCGTGGCGGGTGACCTGAGCCAGTGCCACTCCTTCGGTAAGGGCTCATTCGCCCCGGGCATCCACATCGGTATGTGCGCCGACGTCACCGGCGGATTCGCCGAGCTCATGCCGGCCCACGACTCAATGCTCTTCAAGGTGTCGGACGTCCTCACCGACGAACAGGTGGTTCTCGCCGACCCGTTTGCGGTGTCGCTTCATGCCGTGACCCGCCATCCGCCGCAGCCGGGAAGCAAGGTGCTCGTCTACGGTGCCGGTGCGCTCGGCCTGTGCGCCGTGGCGATTCTGCGGGCCCTGCATCCGACGGTCGAGGTGATGGTGGTCGCCCGGTTCGAGGCCCAGCGCCAAGCGGCCGAGGCGTTCGGGGCAATGACGGTGACCCATGAGCCGCGGCTCGAGGTCATCGAGCGGGTCGCTGCGTGGTCCGACGGCGTGCTGCAACCGGCTGACGGCCTCCCGATGGCCTTTCCGGGTGGCATCGATGTCGTCTACGACACCATCGGAGCGGCCGAGACCTTGGAGGTCGGCTGCCGCGTGCTGCGTGCCCGGGGATCCCTCGTCAAGCTGGGTATGCACGGCGCCGCCAAATGGGACGACACGCCGGTGTACTCCAAGGAGATCATCTACACCGGTTCCAACGCCTTCGGGATCGAGGAGGTCGAAGGCGTGCGCAAGCACGGCATCGCCCACTTCCTGGACATGGTCGAATCCGGGCGCATCGATCTCACACCGATGCTCACCCATACGTTTCGGCTCGACGAGTGGCGCGACGCCTTCACCGTGTTGGCCGACCAGGAGACTTCAGGGGCGATCAAGGTCGCCATCGACAGCCGCTAGAGCGTGGACCGGCGAGGATTGCCGGGGGAGGCCCGAGACCGGGGGCGCTGGTCCCCCCGTCCTCCAGTAACGTTCCGGAGGTCCCTTGGACTCGTCTCCTCTACCCGGCTCGGATGGGTTCGGACCCCACGATTCCGTGCTGCATGGCGTACATCGCGGCGCCGGCCCGGTTGGAAACGCCCAGCTTGCTGTAGATGTGCTCGAGGTGGTTGCTCACGGTCTTCGGGCTGATGGCCAGCTCGCGGGCGATGCCCTTGTTGGGCATTCCTCGGGCCAGGAGCGCCAGGACGTCACTTTCGCGTGTCGTCAGTCCTGCCGGACCACCGGCCCTCGTCCGACTCACGGGATGTCCGGCCGCGGCGAGGACGGCGTCGGTCGCCACGGGATCGAGCCGCCCGGCGGCCACGTCGGCCTGCAACTCCCGGACGGCCTCGGCCTCACTGAGCGGGTTGCGGTACGGGCGCGGCTGCTTCATGGCGGTATAGGCGTCGGCGGCGGCCAGGAGGCGCGCCCCGGGCGACAGCATTGTTTGCCCGATGCCGCGGTGATAGCCCGAGGCATCCATCCGTTCGTGGTGGGTCGACGCCAGCAGACCGATGCGGCGTAGCGGCTCTGGCCGGCTGAAGATTCGTTCGACGTAGTACACGTGCAGGCGCACACGCTCCTGTTCGTTGGCGGTCAGCGGCCCCGCCTTTCCCAATACCGATCCCGGAACCCCGAAGCGCCCCACGTCGTGGACGAGTGCGGCCTGGTGGGCGAGATGAGCGTCGGCTGGGGCAAGATGCATCAACTCGGCGGCCCGCGTGACCAGGTCTGCCGTGTCCCGGGCGTGCCCGGCGAAAAACGAACACCGGAGGTCACAGAAGTCACCGATGGCTGCTAACGCTCGGTCGAGGTCCTCATCAGCCAACGGGCCTCGCTCGATGGGCTCGGCGGCCAGAACCTCATCGACGGTATCCCGGTCGAGCTCGTCGAAGAGCGACTCGGGGTCGGTGGACACGAGCTCAACGATCTCGGGGTCGAAGTGGCTGCCGCTCCGTGAGCGGACGACATCGAGGGCCGCATCGATCCCGGCCGTGCGCTGGAAGACCTCACAGGCTTCGGCCACGTGGGAGACCCTCGCGGCCAGAGACAGATCGGTGCCGGACAGGTCCTCGGGAACGCCCCGCCCGTCCCAGCGTGCGTAGGCCTGTTCGATGCCTGCTTGGACGTCGCCGCTCAGTCCCAGACGGGTGGCCAGCACGCCGGCCGCCGAGCAGTGGTCCGCCATCTGCTGGACTACCTGGCGGCCTCCACCGGCCATGAGGGTGGCCGCCTGACGAGCCCGGTTGAACGCCGATGTCCCGTGCCCGGCCCGTCGGAGCATGAACATCATGGCCGGGAAGCCGGCGAGGTCGATCTCGATGGCGTGTGCCCGGAAGTCGATGTCGTCACCGAAGAGGAGCGCTGACTCGTTGCCGTAGACGGGGCACCCGACATAGGTCAGGATGCCGACGTCATACAGGGTGGCCAGGTCGTCGCCCTCCAGGCCGAGACGCTCCCCCAGGCGCATGCCGATCCGCGTCGAACGCAGCATGTGCTCCGCCGGCTGGCCGATACCGAGGTCGGTGGCCAAGGACAGCGAGACCAGTAGGTCCGAGAGACGAGTGCCCGAGGCCCCCATGGGCGAATCGTACCGCCTCGCCACCCGGCGGCGGCGGGCCATGGGGTGAATGCCCCATGACGGGCGGCCCGCCGTTCCTTACCGTGAATGACAGGCGACATTCGGTCGCCGTGAACGGAGGAAGGCAATGCATAAATACCTCATCGAGCGCACCGTGCCGGGCGTCGGTCAGATGGATGCCGGTGGTCTCGCTGCCATCGCCAGCGATTCCAACAAGGTGCTCCGGGACCTCGGGTCCGATATCCAGTGGCTGCACAGCTACGTCACCGACGACAAGATCACCTGCGTCTACCTGGCCACCTCTCCGGAGATCGTCCGGGAGCACGGTCGCTGTGGCGGGTTTCCGGTTGACGCCGTGTACGAAGTCCACAGCGTCATCGATCCCACGACTGCGGAGCTGGTCCGATGAGCCGGGCCGCGATCAGTCTGACCACCGGCCTCGAGGATCCGGAGAAAGTCACGGTTGCCCTGCTGGTGGCGGTGGGGGCGGCCGAGTCCGGCCGGGACGCCCTCGTGTTCTTGACCAAAGAGGCGGTCCGCCTCGCCACTGCGGGGGTCGCACTCGGGGTGGCGTGCGAGGGCTGTCCGCCCATTCCGGACCTGATGAAGCGTTTCGAGGCCGCCGGCGGCTCGTTTCTCACCTGTCCGATCTGCTTCAGCGCCAGACGCCTCGATGAAACGTCACTCGTGTCCAACGCCCAGCTCGGCGGGACGGTCCAGCTGTGGGAGTGGATCGGCGACGGGGCGACCACCTTCAGTTACTGACCGAACACTCGAGAGAGGAACTCGTGATGAACACCCCTGTGGATGAGAGGGCACCGGTCTCCGTGTCCGGACGGCCAGGCGAACGCGTTGAGGTGGCACTCAGCGCGTGGGGCGGCACCGATCGGGACACTCCCTTCCCGCTCTTCGCCGAGGTCCGGGAGCTCGGCCCGATCCACCCGGTGACCTTGGCTGACGGTCACGAGGCGTGGTTGGTGGTGGGTTACGAAGAGGCTCGCTGGGCGCTCAAGGACCCTCGGCTGTCCAAGGACATGCACGCCGCCCTGGCGTTGGGCGGTGGCGTGGTGGCCGAGGGTCTCCCGGGCCCTGAGTTCGCCCGACACATGCTTGCCGTGGATCGCCCGGATCACACCCGGCTGCGTCGTCTGGTGGCGTCGGCCTTCTCGGTGCACCGAATCGAGGGTTTGAGACCACGGGTGCAGGCCATCGTGGACGACCTCCTTGACCACATGGCTGACCGGGATCCTGAAGTTCCCGTCGATCTGGTGGCTGAGTTTGCCTTCCCACTCCCCTTCACGGTGATCTGTGAGCTGCTCGGCGTGCCCGTGAACGAACGCATACCGCTGGGCCAGGGGTTCGGGGCGATGCTGGTTCCCACGCCGACTCCGGCGGACTACGCGCAGGCCAAAGAAGCGTCCGATGCCGTGGTGGCTCAGTTGCGCCGGTTGGTCCTGTCCAAGATGGGAACTCCCGGAGACGACCTCGTGAGCGATCTGATCGCGGCCCGGGACGGCGACGAACGGCTGGACAACCAGGAGCTCCTGTCAACCATCTTCCAGCTCATCGTGGCCGGTCACGACACCACTTCGAGCTTTATCGGCAACGCCATCGTCGCCCTCTTCGATCACCCAGCGCAGCTCGAACTGCTCCGTGGGGACCCCGATCGGATGCCGGCGGCCATGGAGGAGCTGCTCCGGTTTGACGCTCCCGTGCCGCATTCGACATTCCGTTACGCAGTGGAGGAGGTCGAGATCGCCGGCCACTCGATCCCGGCTGGAGCGCAGGTCATCGTGTGTCTGGCCGGCGCCAACCGGGACCGGTGCCACTTTGCCGATCCCGATCGACTCGACCTCACTCGGGGCGAAGGGCGCCATCTGGCCTTTGGCCACGGCATCCACCACTGCCTGGGTACCCAGCTGGCTCGACTGGAGGGACAGTTGGCGCTCTCCTCGCTCATCCGGCGGTTCCCACAGCTCCAACTGGCCGTTGACCGACCCGAGCTGCACTGGGGTCACGGTGACGGGCTCGTGCTGCGCGGCCTGTCCGAGTTGCCCGTCATTCCTGGCCCCTCGCTGCCGAGGTGACGCGAGAACGACGGAGACAACCGTCGTGTGCACGCGCGACACTCGGGCATGCAGCGCTTCCAGGACAAGATCGCCATCGTGACGGGTGCAGGCTCGGGGATAGGGCGCGCCACGGCTCGCCGGCTCGCAGCCGAAGGGGCGGCGGTGACCATCGCCGACATCGACGAGGCGGGCGCCGAGGCAACCGCTGCGTTGATTCGCGGTGAAAGTGGTACTGCCCGTGCCCAGGTCACCGACGTTGCCGAGCCGGATGCGGTCGAACGCATGGTTGCCGACACCGTCACTGCGTACGGTGGGCTCGACCTGCTTCACAACAACGCGGCGGCGATCCAGCTCAACCTCACCGATCAGGATGTCGTCACCATGCCGCTCGAGACGTGGGACACCGTCTTGCGGGTCAATCTCGACGGAGTCATGCTCGGCTGTCGGTTCGCCATCCCGGCCATGCTGGAGCGGGGTGGCGGGGCCATCGTCAACACTGCCTCGGTGGCGGCAACCTACGGCAGCAAGTCCCTGGCCGCCTACGGAACGAGCAAGGCCGGTGTCGTCGCCCTCACCCGCTACGTGGCCACCGCCTACGCCGAACACAACGTTCGGGTCAACGCCGTCGCTCCCGGCGTCGTCGTCGACCGTGACCTCCAAGAGGCGCTGGGCGGCCCACTCGGTGACACCCTGGCCTCCATCTCAGCCGGACACCTTGTCGGCCGGCCCGGCTATCCCGAGGAGATTGCTACGGCCGTGACCTACCTGTTGTCCGACGATGCGGCCTTCGTCACCGGTCAGACCTTCACCATCGACGGGGGCTACACCACGCACCGCTGATCGTGGAGTACCTGCCGTCCCTCTCTGTGACGAGAAGGCGACGTCGCCGATCATCAGGCCTGCCTAGCGCGGTGACCTCCACATTGTCGTAACCACCGGACCGTTGTCCGGTGCCTCGAACTGCCCAATCGGTTCAAAGCCCACGCCCAGGTACCTGTCGTTGTTGGCGGGGTTGGATGACTCCAGATAGGCCGGGGCGTGCTGTAGGTCGATGAGCGTCAAATTGTGAGTGAGCAAGGACATCCCGGTTCCCTTGCCGCGGTGGCTGGGGTGGGTGGCGAGCAGGCTCAGATAGAAATGGTCCACGTCTCGTGGATGTGCTTCCTCGAATCGGTTCAGCAGCTCGAAGACCGCGTCTGCTCGCTGGCCCAGATGGTTGGTGATGAACGCCCCGATCCGGCCCTCGAGTTCGGGGCTGACCTCGATTCCACCAGGCGGGATCCAGACCGACGTGGCTTCGCCGCCGCCGACAATCCACGTGTCGTCGTAGGCAAATGCACCTTCAAGAAGAAGTCGCCAGAAGTCGGCCCGATGGTCTGTCCGCCCGTCCAGGCGGGCGAGGGCCCAGCTCCACAGCGGGTCATTGGCGAAGGCGAGGGTGATGACGGTGGCCACCGTGCTGTAGTCGGCCGAGGTGGCCCGGCGAATGGTGCGGTCCAGTTCCATGACGAAGACTCCTCGTTCGTTGACCATCTTTCCCCGTCGCTCTCCGGTAGACAACCGACCACCCACGGCTGCGAGCTGTAGCGTCGATCCGGTGGACAGCGACCTCTGGGAAACGGCCGCGAGCTGGTGGCAGAGTAACTTCACCGCAGGGGCGGACCCCGAATACGAAGAACAGATCCTTCCGCTGGTCGAGCGCTATGCCAGCGGAGGCACCAGGGTGCTGGACATCGGTTGTGGGGAGGGACAGGTGAGCCGCCGCCTCGAGAGCCACGGGGCCCAGGTGGTCGGCCTCGATGTCGCTGCATCCC
This sequence comes from uncultured Acidimicrobiaceae bacterium, assembly GCA_963817985.1. Taxonomy (GTDB): domain Bacteria; phylum Actinomycetota; class Acidimicrobiia; order Acidimicrobiales; family RAAP-2; genus Bog-756. The sequence continues at coordinate 121,687 of CAWFQI010000002.1, forward strand.
AGGTTCGGACCGCCCACCAGCGGGGAGGCTCGTCCCCGTGCTTCCTCCAAGCCGGTGCCGAGTGCCTTCCGGTTCGAGATGCCTCGTTCGACACGGTGGTGCTGTGCTTGGCCATCGAGCACGTGGAGCGATTCGAGGATGCCCTCTCAGAGGTTGCCCGGGTCCTGATACCCGGGGGGAGATTCGTGCTGCTTCTCGTGCACCCTCTGCTCCAGGCCCCGGGTAGCGGTTGGGTCGAGGTGGTCGATTCTGACGACCACTTCTGGCGGGTGGGTTCCTACCTCGAGGACGACATCACCACCGAAGAGGTCGGACCCGGGGTGCACCTGTCGTTCGTTCACCGCCCCGTCAGCCGGTACGTCCACGCGATGGGGAAGTGCGGACTGCTCATCGATGACATGGTCGAGCCCCCACCTCCGCCCGCCACGATCGAAGTGACCGGGGACCTGCCGAACGGGGCGACCATCCCACGCCTGCTGCTCGTGAGCGCCCGGCGATACCTCAGCTAGTGGCGCTGAGAGAACCGGACCTCCACGGGGCGGGTCGCCTCCGATTAAGCGACCTTCTCACGGATGACCCCAGGAGGGGTCACTCCGATCGCCAACGACGATAGAGGTCCGTTAGGTCTTGCCGTGCCTCAGGAGAAAGATCCTCTGGTCCAATCGTTCCCGACAACTGGATGGTCAATCGGATCTGCTCCAGATAGGCGGAGCAGTTCGGACATCCTCGGAGGTGTGCTTCGAATCGGCGCCGTTTCCGGGGCGAAAGTGAATCTTCGAGGTAGGCGGTGACCAGTTCGACCGCCTGTTGACACACGATGTCTCTACGTCGCAGTAACAGCATCGGTCAATCCCTCTCCATCTGAATCTCGAGGATCCCTCGCAAGCGACTCCGTCCACGGTGCAGCAAGATTCGCTGATTGCCTACCGTGATCCCGAGCAGGTCACAGGCTTCGTCACTCGACAATCCCTCCACATCTCGAAGAATGACGACCTGGCGCTGACGAGCGGGGAGTTCGTCGAGCGCAGCCTTCAGCACGGGCAGCCACTGGGCCGCGGCCAGCCGGTCCTCCGAATCTTCCACCCACCTGTCGAGCGGATTGGCCCAATGGCCCTGGGCGTCGAACCGACTCGGATCCACAGCATGCAGTGACTCAATCGGAGCGTCGGTGTGCTCCCGAGAGCCGGCAGAGCGAGTCCGATTGATCAATATCCGAAACAACCAGGTCTTCAGGGACGACCGTCCCTCGAACCTATCGATGCCACGAACGACAGCCATCCAGGTGTCCTGCACGGCCTCCTCGGCTACCGCGCGGCTGGAGACCATCGATCGAGCCAGCCGCAGCATGGGTTGCTGGTATCGAGTCACGAGTAGGACGAATGCCTCTTCATCACCCTCCCGCAGTCGGTCGAGTAGCTCGACGTCAGTCTCCACGACGCAGAGCGTAGGTGCGGAACGGCCACCATGAAACGCCGGCCGGACGCGCGGCTGGCCGCCTCTGGCCCGTGCGGCAACACCTCTCGACATGTGGACACAGTCCGGAATCGGAAGGCGGGCGTTACGGCGGGAGGCGTTTCTGAGGCTGCGTAACGCGCGCGGCTCCCGGGCGGGACTGTGTCCTAGAGCATGAACCTCGATCAAGGGAGTAAGCATGAAGCGAATTGCCCGATTGGCCGCAGCCGCGGGAGCGGTCCTCGGATTGTCCGCGTGGGTGTCACCGATCACCGCCGGTGCGGACGGCTTCCAGCACGGTGGTCCACCGTTCGGAGGGGCCAACCACGCCGTATTCGTCCAGACCGACAACACGGCGGGAAACCAAGTCATCGCCTACGCCAGATCGGACAACGGAACGTTGACCCCCGACGGCACCTACAACACCGGTGGTGTGGGCGGTGTGTTGAATGGCTCGGCAGTCGATCACCTCGCCTCGCAAGGGTCTCTGGCTTATAACCCAAGTGCCAGCTCCCTGTACGCCGTGAATGCAGGCAGCAATACGGTCTCGGTGTTCTCCACTCATGGCGACCACCTCGCTCTCACCCAAGTTCTCAGCTCAGGCGGGGTGTTCCCGGTTAGCGTGGCCGTGCACGGCAACCTGGTGTACGTGCTCAACGCCGAGAACGGTGGAAGCGTGCAGGGCTACGTCACCATCTTCGGGCGGCTGTTCCCGATCCCCGGTTCGAATCGGCCCCTCGGCCTGACCATTCCCACCGACGCCACCCAATTCACCCATACACCGGGGCAAGTGGCGTTTTCGCCCGATGGGACCCAGCTGATCGTCACTACCAAGGCGAGTACCAACGCCATTGATGTGTTCCGTGTTGGCTTCTTCGGTGAGCTCTCGTTGGCGCCCGTGGTGAACGTCGAGCCCGGCGCACTTCCCTTTGCCGTGTCATTCGATGCGAGCGGCAACTTGGTCGTCGCCGACACCGGGATCGGTTCACTCGCTACCTACCGATTGAGCGGCAACGGGACTGTGACCCAACTCGATGCGGTCCCCACCTCCCAGGCCGCCACGTGCTGGGTCGCCCCCGTCGACGGGTACTTCGTCACCTCCAATGCGGGCAGTGCCTCGCTGAGCACCTATCGAGAGGGACCCATCGGTCAACTGGCCCTGCTCGGCCAGACGCCCACCGATCCAGGCACGGTGGACGCATCTGCCTCCGTCGGCGGTCAGTTCCTCTACGTGCAGACCGGGGGATTGGGAGCAGTCGATGAGTTTGCCGTCGGTGCGACCGGGACCCTCACCAGTGTCGGTTCGGTAACTGTGCCGGGCTCGGTCGGTGGCGAAGGAATCGTCGCATTCTGACCCGTCACTACGCAGCAGACGGCGACAGCGTGCGAGCTGTCGCCGTCTGCTCGGGCCTTGAACCCCTGGCCTGGGACGAGGCCCACCTCCGCTCGAGGCAGAAGCACGAAGGTGGGGATCGATCAAAAGGGCTGGAGCTCGGCGATCAGTCTGGAAGCGGATGCTCAGCCAGCTCTCGAAACTCCTCGGGGACCCGGTTGGCGTCCGAGAGCGCAATGGCGGCGTAACCGACTGAGTCCCGACCGAACCTCTGTCGGATGGCGTCGACCGACCGGTCGGCGCCCCATCGAGCCGCCCCGGTCTCTGAGCCGGGGCTGCGCTCGGCGTGCTCCTCGACGGGGGTGAGTGGTAGCTCCAGCTGTAGCGAGTATTCGTCGCTCAATTGGGAAACGGAGACCGCCAGTAGGGAGATCTGGCGCTCCCCCGGGTTATCGGCGATGGCCGTGTCCGCCAGCTGGGTGGCTACTTCGGCCAATGTCAAAGTGGCGGATATGGGCGCCGCCAACGTAATCGACCGGGTCACCGATCGGAGGTGGGCAAAGCGGACCCGGACGGTAATGGTTCGCCCGGCCTGATTGGCACTACGGAGGCGGGCAGCTACCCGGTCGGCTAGGTAGCCGAGGGTCTCCCGAACCAGCACCGGCGTGGGTAGGCGGAGGCCAAGCGCTGACTGCGCACCCACCGACTTCGCCCCCCGAGGGCGCTCGACGGAACGGGGATCGATATTGGCCGACAGGGAGGCCAGCTTGGTTCCGGCGGCCTTGCCGAGCAGATATTCGAGGATGGGACTACCCGTGGAGGCCAGCTGCCCGATGGTATCGATGCCGGCTTTATGGAGCGTGTCCTCCGTCACTCGTCCGACACCCCAGATCAGCCCGACCGGGAGTGGGTCGAGAAAGGCTCGCTCGTCGGCGGGCTCGACCACGACCAGACCATCCGGCTTGGCGACCTGGGACGCCACCTTGGCCAGGTGCTTGGTCCGAGCTACCCCAACGGACACCGGCAGGCCGATCTCCTCTCGGACGCGTTGCCGGATGCTGTCAGCGATGCATCGTGGAGACCCGAACAGGCGGGTGGCCCCCGAGACATCGAGGAATCCTTCGTCGATGGAGATCCGCTCAACCAGCGGAGTGAAGTCGTAGAACACCGCCATCACCGCATCGCCCAGACGCTGGTACTCGCGGAAGTGCCCGCCGACGAACTGGATGGAGGGGCACAGCTGACGGGCCCGCCAACCCGGCATCCCGCCTCGGACTCCGTGAGCTCGGGCCTCGTACGAGGCAGCGAGGACCACGCCGCCACCGACGGCAATCGGTAGGCCCCTCAGTGAGGGGTCAAGTAACTGCTCGACTGACGCGTAGAAGGCATCGAGATCGGCGTGGAGGATCGTCGCTGAGCTGGCTGCCCGCACCCGATCAGGATAAACGAACATACGTTCGTAGTCCATCTCGGATCGGAAGTGGTGGATCTGACTCGCTCAGGCGCCGGCAGTGGCAGTGCCATCCCGGCGCCCCGTGGTCTCACGGAAGAAAGCCCACCTGTTTCTTCTGGTGATTTGGGGAGTCGCGATTACCGTTCAGCTGGGATGCGCGGACCAGAGCGAGTAAGCCGATCAGTTCGGAGCCGATCAGGAATCCATCGAAGCCGATTTGGACGACGGGGGGCCCTAGGGGTGGTCCAGGGTCACCGACGTCACGTCCACAGGACAGACGTGGGGCGAGTGCTCAGGGTTCTCGCCCCTGTCGGGCTGCTGCTCCTGCTTTGTTCCTGCTCCACGAACCACACATCTCAGCGGTCCGTGCTCATTGTGGGTGACAGTGTCGCGGCACAGGCAGCTCAGCCACTGATCCACCTGGCACCAGCGGGGGTCACCGTGACCGTGGATGCGGTGCAGCCGGGAACCGCTCCCTGCGATTGGAACCACGGATTGACAGTTCCCGGCGGCAAGACGTTCCCTGACTTTGCCACGATCCTTGACACCGTTCGGCCACAGGATGTGGTGTTCGTATTCACCGGGAATCCGGGTCTGTCGGGTCCTTCGGCCGGCTGCGTCGACGCGTCAAGTGCCTACAGCCTGTCCGAACTCCTCCATAGCTACGACGTGTCTCTCAACGAGATGGCAAACAGAGCGGTGAAGTCGGGGGCGACGGTGTTCTTTGAGACGCCACCACCTCGGAACCCGGCCGTGGCCGTCGGGTACGACCCGGTAGCCAAAGTCAACCGGGGCTTTCAGGGCTCACCGTACATGGTCGCGTTTTACCAATCACTGGTGGCGAATGCGAAGAACCCTCAGTGGCGATACGACGACCGTGCGGCCAGCTCGGTCTCCACACCCGAACTGGCGTGGCGATTGGATCTGACGTGCGAGCCATGGGACGTCAAACGTTGTGATGACGGGAAGGTCCAGGTCAGAGTCGGTGGTGAGGACGCCGTCCACTTGGACGAGAAGGGTTGTGGCGCCGTGCGGTTCGCACTCGGCGTGGAAGAGGCGGTACTGGGTCGAGACGCCCTGCCCGACCCAAGTTCAGTGTCCTCCACGGTGTCGGACTACGGCGGTTGCCAGTAGGAACCCCGTCACCCGGCGGAAGTCAGCGGGTTAGCTGCTGGATCGAGCAACCTCCACTCTCAACCAGCGACCTCAGCCTCTGTAGCTGTGGGCCGGCCCCTCACTCGACCCGTAGCTCACCAGCGGGAAGGTGCGAAAGTGCATCTCGTCCGGCAAGGAGGGCAATGCCGTTCGCCACGATGAGCGTCACCGGAATGAGGAGGAGGGCAGCCACCGCCGCGAACGGTGCGATGACCGACAGGGGGACCCGTTCGGCGATGGCTCGCCAGCCCAGACGCCCCACGGCCAGCCCGAGTGGAATCCCGACCGCCAGACCGAAGAAGGCGATCGCTGCTCCCTGGGAGTTGAGCACCACGCGGATATTGCCACGGGTCATGCCCAAGGCCCGGAGGACGGCGAAGTCATGGCCCCGACGTCGGGCACAACTCAACAGAACCGAGCCCAAGGCCACCACGGCGATCAGACCGAGGAACCCGGCCAAGACCTCTGGGAGCGTCCTTACGTTCTGCAGGTTGAGCAACTCATCGGGCGGATCGGGTGGCGAGATGTCCTCGGCGAGCGGTCCGATCGTGGATTGCAACTTCGTGATGGCGGCCTCCAGGTGGATGCCGGGTGCGAAGCGAACGGCCACGAGCCGCTCATCGCTTAGTGAGCCCTTCGCCCCAATCGGTGGCTCGACCGCATCGAACTGGGTCGGTGCCAACCACAGACCTTCGTCGAACTCGGAGTGCACGTCGCTGGGGAAGAGCGCCTCGCCGACGATCCGAACCCGGGCGCCCGAAGTGCCGACCGAGATGGTGTCGCCGATGCCGACATGGAGATCGTTGGCCGTGGCCGGGCCGATGGCGGCTTCGCCCATTCCCCTGGGGGCCCGACCAGAGGTGAGGGTGTACCCGATGGGAGTGGTGGACTCGCCAGTCATGGGACGTACCGTGAAGACGGGGGCTCCGAGGTGCCCGACGTTGATCACCGCACGGTCGATGACCGCCGCACCCCGCACGTCCTTGGCCTGTTCGATCCGGCCCGCCAGCTGAGACGAGACATTGCGGCCGGTCTGTGCCTGCGGGGCGGGGGTGACGCCGGCGGCAAAGGTGATCCCCGCCAGCTCCGGATGGTCGAGGGCGGTGGAGATGCCCTGATCGATCGACAGACTGGCGACGACGCCCGCCACCGCTACGGTGGCGGCCAGAAGGGCTGGAACCACGGGAATGCGCCTCCGACCGCGCCCCGGCTCGAAGGCCATGGTGGTGCCCAGCCCGACAGCAACCGGCGCCCACTGACGGAAGGCACCCGGTGTCTTGTAGGGCCGTCGGCGGCTCCTGGTCGATCCTCTGCCGATCAACACGGCTGCCGTCAGCAGGGCCACCGTCGCCACGGCAATTCCGGGCCCGATGACCGTCCAGTCGATGTGGTAGCCCACGTCGGGATCGACGCGTCGGCCGAGCCCCACCGGGAAGTGGGGCGACGCCAGGAGGGCAACCGCGAACGCCACCGGTGCGGCAACGAGAGCGGTGGCGAGATGCGACAGTCCGCTGGCCAGGCCCAGCTCACCACGAGACATGCCGAACGCACGCAGCGGCAGGGCATCATCGGAGATGATCGAAGCTGAGCGACCAAGGACCTGGGCCACCAGGATTCCCCCGCCCAAGAGGATGGCCAGGGCCAGCAGCAACAAGGCGGTTGTCTCGACGGTCAGTGTGGTGGTCACCCGTCGACTGGTCGCATGTGAGTCGAGGACGGGCGTGCCGGGGATGAGGTACTTGTTCACGTCGTGACGCAGTGCTCCCATGTCGGCTTCCCCGTGACGCAATCTGACGTCGGCGTTCTCATCCGCTTGGATCTGCTTGCCGTACCTGGCGAGGAGACCGGGTGACACCAGCACCTGTCCATCGGAGACGAACGCGAACTCGGGTACTTCACGCACGACCCCGACGATGTGCATCTTCAACTTCAGCCCCCGAGGGGGCTCGGTGTCTTCGTCAGACTGTTTCGAGGAATAGAACTGATACGTGAACGTGGTTCCTACGTGTGGAGCCTGACCAACGGTCGCACCGTCGGCCGATGTGACCTGCTTCAGCGTGTTCTCGTCGACTACCACCTCGTCAGCCGCCCGGGGATTGAACATCCGCCCCTGCACGACAACGGGCCTGTCGACTTTTCCCAGGTAGGTGCCGTCCTTGGAGCCGAAGAGGAGACTGCCCGGCTGTCCGTTGTAGTTGCCGAAGAGGAGATCCCAGATGGCCACACTGGCTACTTCGGGCCGGGAGGCCAGCCGGGTCCAGTTGGGATGGGAAACTCCAACCTGGCTGGGGAACACCACGGCATCGGATGCGTTCGTAGCTACTCGTAGTCGTTCGAGGGCGGTATCGGTGCGTCTGGCACCAGCCCAGGCGGAGAGGGCAAATCCGGCGGTGAGGCCGACCAGCACTCCCAGAAGGACGAGGGACCGCCAGCGCCGCTTGACGTCCCTCCACGCCCAAAAGGCTGAGGCCCGTGTCCCTCCGTCGCTGTCAGTTCGGGGTATGACCGACAACCCTGATCACCCACTCCCGCTGACTGGGCGGTGGACACCCGTACTCGTGTCGGAGTTGCGGCGTAATGGGGCTTGAGCGGGCATCCTGTGGAGATCCGCATGTACATCGATCATTACCGTTCCTCCATTCGTGACTGGCCCATCGCAGAGCGGGTCCTCGGCGATCAGCGGGTGGACGCCACTGCCTCATGGACGTCTGCATCGGCGGGCCCGTCGCCCTGACCCTCCCAGTCCGAGCGGCTACGTCTGATGGTACGAAGCACGGCTCGAGGGACTCTCAGTAGCGCCTACTGAATTCCGAGGGATGTGACCACCGGTTCGCTCGGGACATCGTCCATACCGGGCTACACCGAGCGGCCCTCATGCGTGAAGCTTCTTGAGGCAGCAGACTGGCGATGTGGAACTGCCACCGGCGGTCCTCAGCGCCTCGCCAGCCTCGATCCGGGCGGGATTAGGGAACCTCTGTTCGGGGGGAGGAGCCCCGGGGCGGGGAGTTGCCTAGCCGACCGGTCCTACCAGGACTGAGCTCAACTCGTCTCTCGACGTGAGGCCGAGTTTGGCGAACACGGCGTACATATGGCTCTCGACGGTCCGGACCGAGAGCGAGAGTGCCACGGCGATCTCGGTGTTGGTGGCCCCCTGAGCCGCCAGGAGTGCAACTTCGCGTTGACGGCGGCTAAGGGGTTCGACCTGATCGGGTGGCGCGGCCGCCCGTATCATTGCTCCCTCACAGCGTCCGGCGAGCTCATGTGCTCGTTTCAAGGCCTTGGTGGACCGAGCCTGCAGCCCTTCGAGTCGGTAGGCCACCGATGCCGCGGCCCATACTTCTGATGCGATCAGTGCGTAGCTCGCCTGGGCGAAGGCAGATGCGGCCTGTTCGAGGTCCGTTCCCCTTCGCGACTCGACAGCCTGGGCGTGGAGCCTCACCGCCCCCCCGAGTGAGCCTTCGATCAGATCGGAGACCTGCCGGGCTCGGCCGGAGGCACCGGTCTCACCCAGGCGCAGCAGGTCATTCAAGATGATCAACTCGAAGCAGCGCTGGTTCCGCTCGAAGGCCATGTCCGCCGCCGCCCACAGTTCGTGGATCGCATCCGTCAGCCTTCCCTCCTGGGCATCGACCCAGGCCAACGCCCTCCGTTCATCGACGAACAGGGCCAGACGCTCGTTGCTACGACTGGAGATGGCCTCAATCCGTGCGGCCGCGGCCGCGGCCGAGTGGCCGAGTAGCGCTTCGGCCTCGGCCAGCAGGGCCAGGCCCCACGACCCGTAGATCGGGTCGTCTCGCAGGGCAAGAGTCGCTTCCCGGACGGATCGGACCGCACTGGCCGCTTTGCCTTCGAACAGGAGAAACCGGGCGCGATAGCTGTTGGAGAGCGCTCGCTGTTCGGGTGTGTAGCTCGAGGATGACGAGAGGGCGAAGTCGAGAAGCTGCAATGCCTCGGGTACCCGGCCAGCGAATGTCAACGCGGTACAGCGACTGCTGACCGCCCAACCCGGGGCGCGGGGAAGCTCATCGCGCACGCGCATGGCACAGGCCAGGCCGGCTTCAGTGAGTGATAGCGCATCCGAGGTCTTGCCCATCATCACCAGGCTGGATGCGACGGAGGGCAAGGCGCGTACGAACACGCGATCATCGTCGTCGGCCCGCATGGCTGCCATGCCCAACTCGATCGCTTCAGCGTACCGGCAGACGAATGCGACCAGCGTGGCCCGATGGCACCGAATCAACGATCGAGCCGTTAGGCCGACGGCCGAGCGTTCGATCTCGGCCATGAGGGCGATGGCGTCGTCGACTCGTTCCAGGCCGAAGCCCATCGCCATCGACAGTCCGTCGGCCAGGCGCTCCCGAGCACTGTCGTCGGGCTCACTCCCAACCAGGGAGCTGAAGAGCGTGGACGCCTCGTCGTAGCGGTGCTGGTAACTCAGCGACCATCCGAGCTCCAGTTGGGCGAAGAAGGTCTGCACCTGCTGGAGTGAGGCCATGGCGAGTCTCTCGGCCAACGCATGATCCGACAGCCGGTTCGCCACCTGGGCCGCTTCGGCAAGGATGTTCGGATCCACCTGCTCGCCCGAGTCCAGCCAGAGGACGGCGAGCTTGAGCAGATCCGACGGTGTGTGCGCCCCATCCAGACGCAACAGTCCGGCGAGCTGTCGGTTGATCTGACGATGAAGGAGCGACGGCATCTTCGCTCGGAGGACCTCGCCGAACAGAGGATGACTGAAGCGCACATTCGGCGTTCCCTGTCCTCCAACGGTGATGAGCCCTCGCCGTTCGAGGTCAATCAGCACCTCGTCCGTGGTCACTCGTTCCGCCATGGCGAGGGTGAAGGGTTCCCCGACCGACAGCAACTCCAAAAACCGGCTTCCGGGCTCGGTGACGCCATCGAGCCGGGCAGCAATGGCCTCGTGTAGGCGGGGCGCACCTCCGACTCCACCGGCCCATCGCCACACGCCATGGATCTCTCGGAGTTCTCCGGCCTCCGTTGCATCGGCGATGAGCTCTCGGGCAAAGAGGACGTTCCCACGGGTCGCTTCCCACATCCGATCCAACGAGGCGGTCTCGACGATGGCGTCCAGCGCTTGCTCCACAATCTCGTTGAACTCGGATCTGGATACCGCCTGCAGCTCCAACCTCGGAAGGGCTCCGTTTCGGCACAGCCTGACTAGGGCATCCGGCACGGGGGACCCGCTGCGTAGCGTCAGCAGGACGGTTGCTAGTCCGCTGGCCGCCACGTAGTCGATGAAGCCTGCGGAAAGTCCGTCGAGTAGATGCACGTCGTCCACCGCCAGGATGATCGCCTGACCCTCGGCTCGACGCTTCAACTGCCGCCCGAGGATGTTGAGCAGGTCGATCTGATCGAACTCGTGCAGTTCGCTGGGCAGCAGTTGAGCGAATGCGCCGAAGGGGAGTGGTCGCAGCGATTCGGAAGCGGCGATCCATTCGTGGTGGTAACCGGGTGTCGTCTGCAGGACCTCGTGGACCAGCCGGCTCTTTCCGACCCCGGCCCGGCCTGCCACGAGGACACCGGCTCGATCGGGGTTCGCGATGGCATCGGAAATGAATCGCTGCTCCTCAGCCCGCCCGACCATCGGCCACCGATCCATGGACGTAGTTTGGCTGATTCAGCCGCAGATTTCAGTACCCGGTACTGAGGCTGAGCCGGTCCCGTTCAGCCACGCTGAAACGGTGGAGCCTCGCAACCTTGATGACCTACCGCGGGCTTATCGGATCGGCCTCCTCCTGCGAGAGCTGGGCGCCGATGACGAGCTCATCGGGGACTGCCTGGGCATGGATCCGGCAGGAGTGGACGCACTCATCGAGATCGGTCGCCAGAAGGCAGAAGCCGAGCAGCGATGCGAGCAGTGACCTCGGCGCCGGCGGCCCCATTGTCCCCAGTGCACGAAGTCGTCAGGGCCGAGGGCGAAGAGCACCCACTGCCACGGGGGCTCGAGGGGGTCGGCGGTCATCGTCCGATGACGGTGGCGTGGTACTGGTGGCGCGCCACCTGGCCAACGGCGTGGCGGCCAGCATTGGTCATCATCCTCTTGACCGGCTTGCTCGGCGCCCTGTCGATGGCTTCTCTGGCCGGGGCCCGTCGGACGGAGTCCGCCTACGGGCGCTACCTGCAGTCGATCCACTCCAGCGACGTATTCGTGAATATCCCCACCCCGGACACGTCGCTCATTGCCCGGATCGAGGGGTTGCCCGGTGTTCGCTCCAGTGGGGCATGGGCGGGCCTGGCCGCCAATCCGGTGGTGCACGGCCGTGTCGATGACTCCTTTCTCACCGACTCCGTGTCGAGCAGTGTGGACAACGAGTTCTACCGTCAGGACACGCTGACCGTTCTGTCCGGGCGGTTGCCCCATGCGACCGCAGACAATGAGATTGCCCTGACCCCCGCCATCGCCCGTCTGTTCGGGGTGAAGGTGGGCGGGACGGTCCGCTACCAGCTGTATGACGCCGAGACGCAGAAGGCGATCGGCTATGCGTCGTTTCGGGTCACGGCGATCGTGGAACCCCAGCCAGCGCTCGTGGACCAGTTCGACGAGGCGGAGGGGGCCCTCCTTCCTCCAGCGGCGTCCGTCCGGTTCAAGAGGGAGATCGGGTATTCGTGGGTGGGAATCCGGCTCGACCGGCCAACCGCCGGTCTGCCGGCTTTCCAATCTGCCCTGACCCACCTGTCGATGCGGGTCGGTCAGGGTTACGGCTTCGAAGTGCGAAGGATGGGCACCGTCCACCGCCAGGTCCAGGACGCCATCCGCCCCCAGGCGGTTGCGCTCGCCGTGTTTGGGGGACTGGCGGCCTTGGCCCTCTTCGTTCTGGTGGGCCAGGCCCTGGCTCAGTGGCTTCTCGGTTCGGTCGGATCACTCCGCACCCTCCGAGCGTTCGGCCTCACCCCCGCGACAACCGCACTGACTGCCGGACTGGGCCCCACGCTGGCTGTGGTGGCCGGCGTAGTACTGGCCGTGGCCGGCGCGGTGGCCCTCTCGCCTCTGGCCCCCCTCGAGCCGGTCCGACAGTTCGATCCCGTTCGTGGCTACCAGTTCGACACCACCGTTCTGTTGGGCGGCGCCCTCGTCATCAGCGTGGCCTTGATTGCCCTGTTGGCCTGGACGGCTTGGCGTTCCGTACAGCCACGCACGGAGACCCGATCGGCCTCACCCTCAGGTGTGGCCCATGCCGCCGACGCCGCCGGGCTGCCCCGGGTGGTCGCACTCGGCATCCGGTTTGCCCTCGAACCGCCGGCAGGGGGGCGCAAATCGGCAGTCCGGGCCAACCAGGTCGGGACCATCGTCGCCGTGTTGGCGGTGGTGGCGGCGAGCGTGTTCGGGGCCAGCCTCGCCGGGTTGGTATCCCATCCCGACCGCTACGGCTGGAACTGGGACGTCCTCATCCAGAACCAAGCGGGCTACGGCACCTTCCTGAATTCCGCGAATCCGGACTCGTTTCATGGAGGAGACGGTGATCTCGACCGACTGGTGGACTCCCAGCACGGGGTGGCTGGATGGTCAGCGTTCGGCTTCACCCAGCTCGAGATCGATGGCCAGACCGTGCCCGTACTTGGGCTGGCCACACACCGGGGTGCTGTGGAGCCTCCCACGGTCAGTGGACACCCACTCGACGCGTCCGCCCGCTACAGTCTGAGAACCCGGCCTAAAGACGTCTCCGATCAGATCGAACTAGGTCCGACCACGCTGCACCAGCTCGATAAGCACGTGGGAGACACCGTCACCGTGGATGTGGGCCGCACGAGGCGACGCCTGGTTGTCGTCGGCGTCGTCACGTTGCCGTCTATCGGGGTGGGACTGACCGATCATGTCTCCCTGGGGACGGGGGCCATGCTCTCCGAGGCGACCCTGCTCTCGATCGAAGGTCTGCACGACCTCAACACGGCCACCAACGAGGCCATCTCCGCCCTTCCTTCCACTGTGGCGATCGATCTGGAGCCAGGGATTCGGCCGGCATCCGTGGTGCAACCGATCGTGAAGGCCGATCCAGGGGCACCGCCGGGTGGGGTGTACCAGGTGCCCAGGGTGCTGGGTGCATCGATCGTCAACGCCAACCAGATGAGTGGGCAGCCGCTAGCCATGGCTCTGGCTCTGGGGGCGGCCGCCCTGCTATCGCTGACTGTGGCCGTCGTATCGAGTGCTCGGCGCCGGCGACGAGAGATGGCCGTCCTTCAGACCCTTGGCCTGACCTACCGACAGCTACGGGGCATTGTCGCCTGGCAGACACTCACACTCCTGTCGATCGCTATCGTCGTCGGGGTTCCACTCGGCATCGTCGCCGGACGGTGGACCTGGACCGGTTTTGCCTCGTCACTCGGTGTCGCACCCATCACCGTCGTCCCGTTGGGTTCTCTGACCGTCGGTCTGACATTGCTGGTCGTCACGGGAACGTTCCTCACCTCATTGTCGAGGTTCATCTTGGCCGGTACGTCGACGGCGTCCTCGTTGCGCTCGGAGTGATCTCGGCATCGTCTGGCTTACCGCACTCGGCCGTGGCGATCCCCGCCTGCCCGTGTCGCTTCGGGGTGCTTCGGGCCTGGTCACCAGCTTGTGGCCGCCCAGTGGCTCGAAGGGAGATCACTACAACGAGAGTGCCGGCCCGAATACCATTGCGCTGTGTGCGGCGGGCGGAACGGTGAATGGACGTAACTGAGCACGTCACCGTTCTGTTCACCCGCCTGCTCGGATCAACCGAGGTCACTTCATCCCTCCCGGCTGACCCCCGGTGATGTCCAGCGGATATCTGGTCACGAGAGTGCGGGAGATCGCCCAGGTCTTTCGCGCCGCTCTCGGCAACCAGGAGCTTGCCCGGGTGGTGGTCGCCTATGCCCTGTTTGTTGCCGCTGAGTTCGGCCTGTGGATCGTCCTCCTCGTCTTTGCCTTTAGCCACGGTGGGTCTACGGCAGGCCTCCTGATCGTCCTTGTCCAGCTGGTGCCTTGCGTCGTGTTCTCCCCGCTGATCGGCTCGTTGGCCGACCGTCACCGGGTCGACCGGATCCTGCGGTTCGGCTATCTGGTGCAGGCCGGTTCGATCGCCGCCATCGCGCTGGCCATCGGCCTTGGTGCCCCCGTGTTCCTGGTGTTCCTGCTGGCCCCGATCACGGCCATCAGTCTCAGCGCCACCCGACCGCCCCAGGCCGCTCTGCTTCCGGCCATCGTGCGTACGCCTGAAGAGTTGACCGCGGCCAACGTCATGATCGGCTGGAGCGATGGAGCCGGAAGCCTGGTGGGTCCAGCCCTTGTCGGCATCCTCTTGGCGTGGCACGGCAGCGGTCTTGCCGTGTCGGCCATGGCCGCACTATCGGTCGGCGCCTTCGTGCTGGTGGTGGGAATCGTCGGTCCCACGCCAACGATCCCCGGCGGGACGCTGGAAACCCTTCCCGATGTGGTCGATGCCGGCATCACGGAAACAATGGAAGACGGCGGATCCCGGTCGCTGGTGGCGGGTGCCCGCTCGAACCTCCTCATGGCCGTACGCTCGCCCCAATTGCGGGTCCTGCTCACACTCCACACCTTCTACTTCGTCCTCATCGGCTCGCTGGACCTGCTCTGCGTACTCCTGGCTGTCGATCTGCTCCATATGGGGTCCGGTGGTCCAGGGTTTCTCAACGCCGCGCTCGGAGCCGGCGCCTTGATGGCGGGTTTCATCACCACCTCCCTGGTCGGGCGCCGGAATCTTTCGACGACGCTGACCCTCTCGTTGGCCATGTCTGTTGTGGCACTGGCCGCGATCGAACTGGTACCTCATGTCGCACCCGCAGTGCTACTGATCTTGATGGTGGGCCTGGCCGGGTCGGTATTCGACGTGACCTGTCGCACGCTCCTGCAACGGTCCGCGCCGCCGGAGTGCATTGCCGGGACGTTCTCGATCTACGAGGCACTTACCGACTTGGGACTCGTCCTCGGTGCGGTACTGGTCCGCGTCGCTCTCGGCATCGACGGCATCCCCGCGGCGCTGTGTGCTCCGGCCGCCGTGGCCGTCGTGCTCCTCGCCGTGGTGTGGCGCCGGCTCCGGACCATCGATTCGACGGCAGTGATCCCCCAGGTCGAGATTCAGCTACTGAGGTCGATCCCCCTGTTCACCGCCCTGCCCGCCCCCACTGTGGAAGGGATCGCCCGACAACTGTACCCACTGTCCGTGACCTCCGGGTCGGTGGTCATAGCGGAGGGTGATCCGGGTGATCGCTACTACGCAGTAGCCGACGGCGAACTCGCTGTGTCGCGGCACCACCAGCAGCTGGGCATCCTGTCTCGGGGAGACGGTTTCGGCGAGATCGCTCTGATCCGACGTGTGCCGCGGACAGCCACGGTGACAGCCCGCTCCAATGCCCTGCTCTACGCGCTGGATGGTGAGGCGTTTGTCCTGAGCGTGACTGGCCAGGCCTCGACAACGTCGATCGTCAACTCAGTAATCGCTGATCATCTGCGGAGCCACGAGCGCCTGTCTCAGGTGGACGACATCCCAGACGACGAGACGAACGACCCACAAGACTTTCCTTAGCGCTGACCTCATATACCCCATCCGGAAAGGCAGCTGGCTCCGAATCCTTACTGCCGTCGAGGAAGCTTGTTCCCTCTTGCGTACTCGGAGGTTCTTGGGTTGGTGGGCTGGGTTCGGGGACAATCGGGCCCGGCTCACCCTCCCATGATGTGAGGGCGAGCCCGGTCCATTTGACTCCTTATGGTTTCAGGTTGGCCCGCCCATATCTAGCGGAGGCAGAGTGCCGGTGGGTTCAACGCGGGTCGGGCGCTCCCGCAAAACGGGACAGGTCGACGGTGATGTAGATAGCCCGGCAGGTCGCGACCACCTCGTCACCACTGCGCAGTTCCGCGCTGATGAAGAGCTTGCGGCGTTCTCGTCCATCCAGTCGGGCACGAATCTCCAGACTTTGGTCGACTGGCACGGCCGCCAGATAGCGAACGGTCAACTCGCCGGTGAAAGCTGGCTCCTGCAATCTGCCGATGACGAATCCCGTGACGTCGTCGAAAACGGCAGCGACGATCCCGCCGTGGGCGCGACCGGGTGCGCCCTCGAAGGCCCGACCCAGTACGAAATCCGCGATCACATCTTCGTCAGTGAACCGAACCTTTAGTTCGACGCTTGTCGGATTCGAGGAGCCACCTACGGCCCGGTCTTCGAATCCGCTCCCGCCCAAGACCGATTGGTCGGGGCTGTACCGCATCAGGGCAAGACGATCACGGGTCGGCGCCTGGCCGATGGCCTCCGTCTGCCCATTCACCTGTTCCGCCAAGGTGGCAAGCGCATCATCCTCCGGATCGTGCGCCGCAAAAGCGTGGTTGAGCGCTCGCAGGCTCGCAGCTGCCTTTTCCCGTTCCTCTTCGGTCCTCATGGGGCAAGTGTAGGGAGCGCCTCAAGGCGTGAGGCCCTTCCTCCAGATCATCCTCAGCCTCACAAGCTGGGGGTGCGGCACTTCCCTATTCGCTAGATCCGCAGCATGAGAGAGCCCGGCTGGCGCTGATCGGTCCAGATCCCGTTAGAACAGCTGGAGCGCAGCAGACGTAACATGGAACGGCCAACCGAAAGGCTGATCTGTGACCTCCGCCTGGCGTGCCCTTACCCTCGACGACCGCGACTCCGCGCTACCAATCGAGGACGTTGTACAACTTATCGACTTGGCGGGAACAGCCATGTCAGCGGCCTACAGCAGAAGTGACGTGGTCGAAGCCCTCCACGAACATCAGCCGGGGGTCGCAGCCGTGTCGTCGTCGGGAACGCTGGTCGGAGCGGTGGTGGCCCGAGTCAGCGGCCCCGACGCCCACCTGCTCGCCCTCGCTCTCCATCCCGACTGGCGCCACCAGGGCATCGGTTCGGCACTTCTGCGCCGCTTGGATCAGGAAATCATCCACCGGGGGGCGCGTCGTTTGGTTGCCCTTGTCGTCCCGGGGCAGGTGGGTGAGAGCGCCTTCGCCAACCAGGGATTCAGCCGACTGGACGGACTCCATCTCTACACGCGAGAAGCCTCGATGGTTCCCGAGGAGCTGGCCCTCGTGGAGCGGTTCGGTGGTCAGGTGCCAGTGGAAGGGCTATGGGAGGCAATGAAGGGATTCTCTTTGGTGAAGGGCATCTTGGAGAAGCGGGTGATCTCGCCTCTGGCGCACGCCGAGTTGGCCGACCGACTCGGGCTCCGGCCGCCTGCAGTCGTGCTTCTCTTTGGGCCCCCGGGAACGGGCAAGACCTCCTTCGCCCGGGCGGTCGCCTCGCGGCTCTCATGGGCGTTCGTGGAGTTGCATCCCTCGCTGCTCGGCCAGGGGGCAAACGGGGCACGGGCCCTCCGTGACGCGCTCGACCGAGCTGGGACGGGTGGACCGCCTTGTGTGCTTCATCGACGAGGCCGACGAAATAGCTACCGACCGGGCCGAGCGGCCCGACAGCCAGCCACTGGTGAACGAGCTGCTCAAGGCCATTCCCATGTTTAGATCCCGGCCGGACCACCTGATGATCATGGCCACGAATTCAATCGCCGTTATGGACCCTGCTCTCTTGCGACCCGGCAGATTTGATCTGATCGTCCCTGTAGGCGCTCCAGATGAGGCCGAGCGGGCCGAGTTGGCCTCGGAGTTCCTTCCTGCTGGCGACCCGGCCACCGTTGCCATCCAGACGGCGGGGTTCACCCCGGCCGATTTCGCCCTTGTGGCCCAACGAAGCGCTCAGTTCGCCTTCGATCGGGCTCTTGACGGTGGCAGATCCAAGGTCGAAGCAGAAGACGTGTTCCATGCCGTGCGGCTCACCAGACCGTCCGTGAGTAAGGACGCGACGGAGCGGTTCATCGAAGAGGCCGAGAAGTACGCCCGCCTGTAGCACGTGGCCAAGAATCTCGGGCCTGAAGATCTAGGCCCAATGCGGTCGAGGTCCCAATCAATGGTTCGGTTGCGCGGCGCCAGCGGGCGGCAGTGGTACCTGTCACAACGAGCGGCAGGGGAAACGATCGGTCCAGCCACTGATCTGAGAGCCACCCGAGAGTGCCAGCATCGAAGCCTCTCGAGGGCAGCATTCCAACTGCCTCAGCCTCGTAAGCTGAGGTCCCCGGAAGCCAGTGCGGGTGGCCGGGGCGACGCCGCATCCTCCCTGCCCAGTCCGAGGTGGCGTTCCCATCGCCTACCTGGATTTCGATACGCCGACGATATGTGCCAGTGCCTACGATGGCCAGAGCGTGCGTGTGTTGATCGTCGAGGACGAGCCCTTTATGGCGGAAGCCATCCGGGATGGCCTGCGCCTGGAAGCGATCGCTGCCGACATCGCCGGTGACGGTCACACAGCGCTCGACCTGCTGAGCATCAACGCCTACGACATCGTCGTTCTCGACCGTGATATCCCGGGTCCTTCGGGAGACGAGATCGCCGGGCAGATCGTCGCATCTGGAAGCGGGATGCCCATTCTCATGCTCACCGCGGCCGACCGGCTCGACGACAAAGCGTCCGGATTCGAGATTGGCGCCGATGACTACCTCACCAAGCCCTTCGACCTCCAAGAGCTCGTGCTCCGTCTCCGAGCCCTCGACCGCAGGCGTGCCTACAACCGACCGCCGGTATGGGAGATGGCAGGTCTGCGTGTGGATCCGTTCCGGCGCGAGGTCTATCGCGACGGCCGTTTCGTGGCGCTGACCCGCAAACAGTTTGCCGTCCTCGAGGTCCTCATGGCGGCCGATGGTGGGGTCGTCAGTGCGGAGGAACTCCTGGCGCGTGCGTGGGACGAGCACGCTGACCCGTTCACCAATGCGGTGCGAATCACCATCTCGGCCCTTCGGAAGCGCCTGGGTCCGCCCTCGATCATCGTCACCGCTGCCGGTGCCGGCTACCGAATCGAGAAGGCACCGGACATCGGCCATGAGGGAGGAGATTGTGGATAGGCAACCCGGTTTGAGCGTCCGACTCAAAGCTCACCCTCAGCTACGCCGGATTCATCGTGCTTGCCGGAGCCCTGCTACTCGGCGCGGTCTGGGTCTTCCTGCTGCGTTACGTGCCCCGTGGTGAGACCGTCATCGTCCACAACGGGCGCATTTTCATGGCCCCCGGACGCGGTGCTCTATTGCGGGATTTTGCTCCTGCCGCCGCCATCTTGGGGGTGTTCCTGGTGGTGTTCGGCCTCCTCGGGGGCTGGATTCTCGCCGGCCGCATGCTCGCCCCCCTGGGCCGAATCACCGAGGCGACACGAATCGCGGCCAGCGGTGTGTTGTCCCATCGGATCCGGCTACCAGGCCGCAGCGACGAGTTTCGTGAGCTCGCTGACGCGTTCGACACCATGCTCGCCCGGCTCGAAGCACAGGTCGCCAGACAGCAGAGATTCGCGGCCAACGCCTCCCATGAGCTGCGCACGCCGCTGGCGATCACCCAGACCCTCCTCGATGTTGCCCGCAAGGATCCTAACTTCGACGACAGCGCACTCATCGACCGCCTTCACGCCGTCAATGCCCGGGCGATCGACCTCACTGAGGCATTGCTCCTTCTCAGCCGTGCCGACCAGCAGTCCTTCACTCCGGTACCCGTGGACCTGTCCTTGATCGCTGAAGAGGCCACCGAAACGCTGCTTCCCCTGGCAGCCAGGTACGGCGTATCGGTCGAGACCTCTGGCGTCACGGCCCCGACCGTCGGGTCAGAGTCGCTTCTGGTGCAGTTGGCGACCAATCTCATACACAACGCCATTGTCCACAATGTGTCCGGGCAGGGCACCGTGTGGGTCACGACCACTGCCCAACCGACCAGTGTGGAACTGACCGTCGAGAACGATGGGAACCAGCTCACGCCGGAGCTGGTCTCCACGTTGGTTGAGCCATTCAGGCGTGGCAACGAACGGATACACAACGAGCACGAGGGGGTAGGACTCGGCCTGGCCATCGTCGATGGGATCACCCAGGCTCACGGCGGAACACTCACCCTCCGCCCCCGAGCCGCCGGTGGGCTCTGCGCCACGGTCCACCTGCCCACCGGTACCCAATCGTCCTTCTGATCGGTCGGCTCGGTCATCAGGAGCTGTGGGTTTGCTACACCGACCACAGGGCCTGGGTGGGTGAGAGCCGTGCGGCCCGCAGCGCAGGCAGGAGCCCAGCGACGGCGCCGATGACCAGAGAGGCGGCGAGGCCACCCGCCCAGGCCTCGGTGGGAATGACGACGGCCCAGTGTTTGGCATGGGCGTATACGGCGGTGGATGCTGCGCCGAGGGCGACTCCGACAACTCCTCCGAGCACTCCGAGGAGGACCGCTTCGGAGAGGAACTGAATGCGAATGTGGCTCCGGGTGGCACCGAGAGCCCGCCGCAGGCCGATCTCGGAGCGACGTTCGAGGACCGAGATGATCATGATGTTGGCCACGCCGACGGCGCCAACCAGGAGGGCCACGGCGCCGAGGCCCAGGAACAGGCCGTTGAGGGCGCTCTTCGCTTCGGCTTGGGCGACCAGGGCGGAGGAGGGTTGGCTGACGTCGACCTGGCTGGGGCTCTCGGGGTTGGCGGTAGCGGCCAGGAGCCCATCGACGACCGGGACCTGGTCAGTTTGAGCTCGCACGTAGATGGTCGAGGGGTGGCCGTCGAAGTTGAGGTACTTCTTTGCCGCCGGGTAGCCGATCAGAACAGAGGAGTCGACGGCAGGAACCAGCGTCGCCGGTCGGAGGATGCCGGCGACGTACAGCCAATGGCCGCCCACCCAGATGCGTTCGCCGGGATAGATCCGGTCAATGCCGAGTCGCTGGGCGGCGGCCGCTCCGAGCACGGCGACCGGTTCTTGGGCAGAGGCGGCATTCAGGAACGTCCCCCTGGCGACTGTCGTAGCAACCGCCGGGAGGAGTTGGAGCGATGTGGCCTGGACGGTCAGGGCATTGGTGTCGACCGGGGGGACGTAGGGATTGCGGTAGGCGCTGACACCGCTGACCGTTCCGGTGGACTGCACCTGTTGGACCCCGTTGATGCGGCTGATCATGCCCGGGGCCGTGGTGGGTAACTCGGCCGGGCCACCGGTGATGCTCTGTCCGTTGCCGACCGTGAGGAGATTGGTACCGAGCTGGTCGATCTCGTTGAGCAGGCCGGCCTGAGAGGAAGCGGAGAGGCCCAGGACAGCAACGATGGCGGCCACGCCGATGGCGATGCCGAGAGCAGACAGGCCGGCACGGAGCCTGCGGGTGCGCAAGCCGATGGTGGACAGTCGAGTCAGCTCGGAGAGTTGCAGTCGTCTCCGGGGCTGGAGTGTGAGTCCGGTCACGCCCGCTCCTGTGAAGCAGACGCATGGTAGGGAGTCTGGGGCGCGGGGGAGGGGGTCTGGGTGAGACCAGGGTGTGGCTCGTCGGGTCTTCCGGTATCGGAAACAATCCGCCCGTCGAGGATGTCGATCTTGCGGTCCATGCGTTCAGCGATCGTGTGGTCGTGGGTGATCACCACGATGGTCGAACCTTGCTGGTGGAGCTGGTCGATCAACGCCAGGATGGACTGTCCGGTGGCCTGATCGAGATTCCCGGTCGGCTCGTCGGCCAGCACGATGGCCGGGTGTCCGACGAGAGCCCGGGCGATAGCCACCCGTTGTCGTTGTCCGCCGGAGAGCTGGGTGGGGTGGGCACGGGGTCGGTCGGCTAGGCCGACCAGATCCAGGGATTCGAACGCCCGTCGGCGCCGCTCCGTGATGGGAATACCGGCATAGAGGAGGCCGTCGGCCACGTTGTCCAATACCGTGGCGTGCTCAGCGAGGAAGAACTGTTGGAATACGAAGCCGATCTCGGTGGCCCGCAGGTAGGCCACGTCGTCGTCGGCCATCGTGGCGACGTCTCGACCGGTGATCTGCACCGTGCCGCTCGTGGGCCGATCCAGAGTCCCCATGAGCTGGAGCAGGGTCGTCTTGCCGGAACCCGACGGTCCGACGATCCCGATCAGCTCACCCTGGCCGATGGTGAGGCTCACCCCTCGCAGAGCTTCCACGGGCGGCTCGCCGGGGTAGCTCTTCGTCACCTCGGTGACCTCGAGCACCGGAACCTGGACGGAGTAGCCGCGGGCACCGGCCGACGGGTCATCGAGCGGGTAGGGAGTCTTGATCATGTGCTCGGGACCACTACGTCTTGCCCGGCAGCCAACTTCGAGTTGGTGATCTGCACCAGACCATCGGCATCGTCAAACAGTCCGAGCGAGACCGTCACCAGATGGTGGCCACCTTGCAGATCGACGACTTCAACGGCGTAGCTACCGCCCGACCGGGCCAGGAGCGCGGTCACCGGCACGACCAGGGCGTCGGGAACGCTGGCGGTGGTGATCGTGACCTGGACAGGGGCCTGATCCCAGGTACCCGTTGCGATTGGGTCGGACGGGGTGACGCTTGCGGTCACTGTCGGCGTTACCACGCTGCCCGAACTGCCCGACGAGCAGGTAGCCGTTCCTGCTGTGACAGAGCTTGCCGTTGACCCGCCGGAAGACGAACTTGCAGGGCACGTCGCAATGACTCCCACCGTGGAGACGACTCCGGGTGTGGTCTGGTTGTCCGGGAGGGTGATGTTCACCTTGTTGCCCGGCTCTACTTGGGACTGTTGTGAGGCGTTGACCGCCACCTCCACCTGGCGGGTGGTCGATGTTGCCTCCATCACCGTCTGCCCGCTCTGGGCGGTGCCCCCCAACGGGACAGCAAGCGTCGCTATCCGAACTGCGGTGGGGTCGAACAAGGCTTGGCCGAGGATGAGCGTGCCGCTCCGGGTCACCCCCAGGGCACCTTGGAGCTTCGCCACGGCCATCGCCGTGGCCGAGCCGAAGTAGACAGAGGTGGGACTGAGCTGATTCGAGGAGGCATAGCCGAGCGCGACCAGATCGCTGTTGAGCTCGGCCACGTCGGGGCCGGACGAACCCGCCGACAACGTCCGATAGGCGGGCGTCGAGCCGTAGAGGAGGACGACCGGGCTGGCGTTCACTCGGTAGAGCACCTGACCCTGCGCAACGACCTGGCCGGGCTGAGGCAACGCGGTGTAGGTCCCTTGGGTCTGGTTGATCACGGAAAGCGGTGAACCGTCCGGTCCTGCCTGATAGGTCAGGGTCCCAGGCAAGGAGACCATGGCAGACAGTGTCCGCTGTTCGACCTTCGCCGTCGTTGGCCGCCCCTGTGCGGCTGGGGTTATCGGATCGGTACCGGCGTTGAGGACGATGCTGCCGGCGACAATTGCCGCAACGAGGCAGACCGACCCGGCCAGTACCCATGTCCTCCGAGTCACCTGACCCAACCGCCGGTGTGGAGGGACAGCTCCGGTGACATCCAGGTTCCCCTCGTCGTTCGTATTCGCAGTAGGGACCACGATTTGCTCGGCCCCCGGGTCCGGATCGCTGGTCATCCGCCCAGACCGCCGACGGACGGCATCTTCGATTTGCAGCTGTCCATCGCCGATTGGAACGACGGCGAGTTGGACGCGGTGCCGGAGTCACGTACCTCGCTGCCCGAGAAGGTCGGGTCGGGAAAGTTGGGCACACCGTGGTTTCGGATGCATGACGCCCAGTTCAGCCACGCTTGCTGTTGGGCGGATGAGAGGTCCTTGCCCGTGGAGTTCCATGGCGACGGCAGGGACTTGCAGGCCTGCAACGCGTTTTGGAACGCGGCCGAATTCGGGTCAATCCCGCTGGTTCGGTACCCGTAGCCTCCGTCCGGAGTCTGCACGGGATCAGGGAAATTCGGGACACCGTGGCTGCGTATGCACTGAGAGTACGTAACGGCTTCGGCGAGGGGAGACGTACCGGTGGAGGCTGAACCTCCCCCCGAGGCGACGGTCGTGGTCGGCTGCGAACTAGCGGCCGGGAGCGTCGACCCGCCCGAGCAAGCGGCTGCGATGGCTCCGAGAGGTACTACGACAGCGATCGCCCACAGGCGATACGAGCGGAGTTTCCGATGGCGTGCAGGTCGTCGCCTTGTAGAGCGAGAATTCGAGGGGCTCCTGCGTTCTGCTGATTGGCCGTGGGTCATGCCCTAAGTCAATCCAGCGCAACGTTGCCACCATGTATGCGGTTTTCGATACGCCGGCGATACGTTTCGAATTGACCCACCTGGTCACGTCCGACCGCCCTGGTGCGGGGTGAACTCTAGTTTCAGGATGCCAGGTCGATCACTCCGGTTCGCCCCCGAAGCCTCTGCGGTGGCAAGCGACTCGAGCGGGGCCAGGAACGTTGCCCTGGCGCCGCCGCTCTCCGTCGGATCCAGCCACCGTGTCAGCGTGGTCGGCCCGGTCCTCTGCTTCATTTGGGCCGGTGCGTCCCTAGCTATGCCGAGGACGTAACGATGGCCGACCTCAGGGGGATGCCCACATGTGGGAACTCTTCGACGCAGCTAGGTCGCCCCTTTCTGATGACCGCTGAGCCTCCCGTCTAATCAGCCACGGTTTCATTCCGCTGCCCAGGCGATGGCCGAGGTTCGCTCTGCGATTGAAAATGTCTTCGTTTCGCCCGGAGTCATCCAGCCAAAGAGGTCAGTCATTCGGTGCATCCACTCGATATCGGTAACCAACGCAATGCGCTTCCAGGCTCGAAGGTGCTCTATGCCTAGCCTGAGGTCCTGCCAAAGCGCTCCACCCGTCATTCCGCCGAAATCGTTCATCACAATGACGAATCGGACCTCACCATTTGCTGCGGCTTCTTCGAGGGCTGGCAGAACAACATCGCGATAGTCCTCGGCACGGAGTTTTCCGGCGGCCTCGAATCCAATCACTCCTGGAGGCATGTCCCTGAGTTCGGTGATCACGTTATCGAGGCAAACACTCGGCATAGCCCAGCAACATCAGCCGAATGGCCTTGGGCCTCGCGGCGATCCACATCGAAGCGCCATTCTGATTCACAACTACGGCACTGGTGCGAGACGCCGGACTCGCTCATCCCAGAACCACGAACAACGAGCTTCGGTGTGTCGATCGACCCACAAGAAGGACATCGAAACAGGACTTCACTCATGGTGGACCTCCGACATCGTGCCTCCACTCAGAATGACACGAAGATGATCGTGATCGGCAGGGCCGAAGGTCCCGAATCTCCCTCCGTCGTGCTCGATGCCAATCACATCCAGGGTGGGAGGACGCCTGTTTCCCGCTCAGCTCGAAGTTTGGGAAATTAGGCCAACGCCGGCCTTCGAAGGCTAAGTCAGGACTCTGTCGTCTTAATTAGCGGCGGCCAGCCGAATCCGAGCGGCGACAACCCGCTCGGGCTACCTTGATCGGGTGCCGGTCCGTCGTAGTGCCAGTCTTCTGCTCATCGTCGCCCTTGTGGCGACGGCGTTGGTAGTTGCGGGCAAGACAGCCGCAGCGACCAGTGCGACGGGCACGCAGGTGAACTCGATCTGGCTCAGCTCCGGGGAGTACACACCGAAGGCCCCGCCCGGGGCGACGGATGACTACCACTGCACGGTTGTCGACCCGCACGTGACCCACAGCGCGTACATCGTTTCCAGCCAGTTCTTCCCCGGCAGCGTGGAGGATCACCATGCCGCCCTATTTCTCCTCCCGCCCTCGCTCGTCGCACAGGCCAAACGGGACGAGGTGTTCAAAAAAGGCTGGACGTGCTTTGGCGAAGGAACGTTGCCAAACACCCCGTTGTCCGACTTCGCACAAACCAAACTACTGAGCAACTGGTCACCGGGCTCGGGGCCCATCGAGTTTCCGAAGGGAACCGGCTACGTCATTCCGGCGGGGAGCATGGTGGTCATGCAGGTCCACTACAACCTGCTCTCCGGGGATAAGCCAGTGAAGAACTCCTTAGTCCTCCATACGGCTCCCATGTCAGCACCATTGCTGCCCCTGCATGTCCAAGAGATGGAGGCAGCTCCGGATCTACCCTGCCCGGCGGGCGCCACGGGCCCGCTGTGCAATCGGGCGGCCTCGCTGGCCAACCAAGGCCAACGCTTCGGCCAGACTGCTGTCGTCGAGGTCAACGGGATCGAAGCGCTCTGCGGTCGGAATCCCTCCGATCCGCCGGCGGGTGATTCCACGTCGTGTACGGCACCGCTGAGCACCGGTGGCTACCTCCTCAGGGTTGCACCCCACATGCATCTGCTCGGTGTGGGATTCACCATGGTGCTCAACCCGGGAACTCCCGAGGCAAAGACTGTGCTCAATGTTCCCAACTACGACTTCCATCATCAACACGCCTACAACTTGGCCACGCCGGTCCCGGTGACCGCCGGGGAACCGGTTCAGATCACCTGCACCTATGACCCACAACTGGAACAGGAACTCCCTGTCCTCCGGAAGGTCCAGCCCCACTACGTCACCTGGGGCGACGGTTCGACGGACGAGATGTGTGTGGGAGTGACATGGACGTCAGCCGTACTCCCTGACTCGCACGAGTCCCTGTAGGCGACTGGGCGCGACGGTTCTACGCCACAATGGCAGGTTGGAGTCACCCATACGGGTCGGCTCAGGTGTCCCTGTCGGAGGTTGACCGGCCGAAACCGACTCGTCTAACGCTGGCGGACGAATCCGGCAAGTAACTTGCCGATTTCTACCGTTCCGGTGCCACTTGTCACGACTGGGTCGCCAGCGGCAAATGAGCGAAGCTCCTCTTCGTTCTCTGCCTCGACGACCCCCAGACCCCATGATCCGGTGTCATCGAGTACAGGGCCAAAGATGACCATTTGGCCTGAGTCGATGAACGGTCTCCAATATTCGGCGTGTCGACCCATGATCGCCCGTTCTTCGTCGTTCATGTCGAGGGCAAACGTTGGCCTTGGGCCGTGCAGTCTGAAGACAAAGGTTTCCATCGCCGAATTGTCGCGCTCAAGCGCCACCCCGGCGGTGAGCCTTAGGGCTCTGATGTTGCTCCGTCTGGCGGTGGACGGTCAGAGCTCTCGGTTCACGTTCTGACCGACCTCAGCCGTCAAAGCTGAGGGACAAGGGGAGGCCCGAAGCCTCCTCGGGGATGAGATCTGGCCCAGGTTCCATCGGATTCAGGGCGTCACCAGGGATCTTTACGCGCCTCGGGTCGGTCAGGTAGCGGTCGAATCAAGCAAGTACGATCTGGTCTTGTGACGATGTACTCCTAGGCGGAGGACTGGCATGTCGTTAACCGACATCTTTGCGTTGATTGCTCTCGTGGTCTCGCTGCTCTCGTTCGGCTTCACCTACCGAGTGATGCGGGCGCAGTTTACCGAGGACACCGGAGCCGATCTCCATGAGGCGGTGATGAAGCTCATAGAGATTCAAGGCTCAATGCCTGACCATCCGAACACGAGCAGGAATGCCGTCAACCAGGTTCACCATCTCGCGTTGATGGTGGAGTCGCTGATCGTGCAAGGTGGCGATGATCTTCGCGTACCTGTCACCGGCTACCTTGCGCTCGGGTGGAGTTTCGACCTGGTTGGGGAAGATGAGAAGGCGGAACGACACCACCGAACCGCTTGCGACTGTGGCTCCGCAGACACACCGTTCTCCCGTGTTCTGACCCGTCGCAGCCTCGGGCGGTACTACTTCAACCGAGGTCGCTGTGGAGATCTCGACCATGCCAGAGACGCATACGCCGCCGCCCTCGACCACCAGCTTGAGATCGAACTCGATCAAGATGATGCCGCAGAGATGGATGTGTACACGCTTGTGCAGTGGGCTCGGCACGAGTCGAAGCAATGGGCGACACACGAGTCACTGGATGGCCACCAAGCTCCAATAGTGCTCGCACGTGCCCGGGAGTGTACGGCCACCATTAAGGATCCCTTACGACGAGAGAAGCTCGAACACTGTATTGACGAGGCCAATGCCGCGATACTGGCCGATCAGGGCGGAGTACCGCCCAACGAACCGGTGGCTCGTTCGACTGACACTTTCGAGGACTATCCGGCCATTTGACCGGGCGAGGGTCAGCCATCTCACACCAGGGTGGGCCCGCACGACTGTCTCGGCAATAATCGGGCACGTGACGAACAACGAAGACCAGCGCTGGGACCTCTACCGGGAGATTCACAAAGCGCTGCGATTCGCGTTGTTCGGAGTCACCGTGATGGTGGGGACGACTGATCCCGCTGATCAGGCGTCGTTGGACCGCCTGACCCGGGAGTGGGCAGATGTGAGCATGGTCCTGGAGGGTCACCACAGCCACGAGGACAGGTTTTGCGATCCACTCATCCAGGCCCATGCTGCCCATCTCCGGGAGGAGCTAGAACTTGCGCACCAAGCCAGCCACGTGGCCATAGCCGGAGTGACGAAATCCATCAGCGGCCTAACCAGTCAGAGCGGCGGGTCGGGATCTCAGCTGGGTCACCTCTACGGTGAGTTGTCCGACTTCACCGCCATCTACCTGGAACACCTGCGATTCGAAGAGGAGCGGGTCATGCCAGCGCTGAACGCAGCCCTCTCCGATGACCAACTCGCGGACGTGACGTCGGCAATCCGAATGAGCGTCCCCCCGCCGGAGATGTGCGTGTTCATCCGTTACATGGCACCGTCAATGAACCCGCATGAGCGTGCGGACATGCTCACCGGGATGCGAGCGGCTCCCGAGGAGGTGTTCGAGCTGTTCCGTTCGGCCACGGAGGACTGCCTCGCCCCGGACGACTACGCCGCACTGGCTCGAACGATCGGTCTCACCGTTTGATGTATGCCCCGACCCTCCACGAGTAAGGCGACGGAGTCGGTCCGATGAGTTTCAGCGAATCGAGCCGTCACAGCTCATGAAGAACCGAGACTGACCCAAGCGCACAGGAGTCCACGAATGAGCCTGCCCACGATCGTAACGAGAGACGAATGGCTTGTAGCCCGGCGCGAGCTGCTTGCAAAAGAGAAAGACCTGACCAGGCGGCGAGACGAACTCAGCACCGAGCGGCGGAACCAACCGATGGTTGAGATCGACAAGGACTACCGGCTCATCAGCTCAAGTGGCCCCATCCGGCTCATCGACATGTTCGAAGGTCGCACCCAGCTCATCGTCTACCACTTCATGTTCCACCCGGAGTGGGATGAGGGTTGTTCCAGCTGCACTGCGGGAACGGACGAATTGTCTCCTGGCTTTCTCGATCACCTACACGTCCGGGATACGACCTACGCCATGGTCTCGAGGGCCCCACTGGCCAAGCTCGAAGAATGGAAGAGAAAGAGAGGTTGGCAAGTTCCTTGGTATTCGTCGGAAGGATCTGACTTCAACTATGACTTCGGCGTCACGATTGATGCATCTCGGGGCTTCGACGAGTACAACTTTCGGACGCTGGACGAGTACGTGTCGATGGGACAAGAGGATATGAAGACCTCGGATCAGCCCTACGACATGCCCGGTCTGAGTTGTTTCATTCAGGTCGATGGCCGTGTGTTCCACACCTACTCCCAATTCGCCCGAGGCCTCGAGTCGACTGGCGGGTCGTACTACTTCCTCGACCTCACGGCTCTCGGTCGACAGGAGGAGTGGGAGGAACCCAAGGGGAGAAGCGAATCAATACGATCCGCCACTCCCGATTTCTCGTCCTAGCGGTCGACAGCTGTCCGAAGTTGCCCCAGCCCCGCAGGAAGGGGACCGGTCCCGGCCCTCCCAACATGATCGCTGCACCCTTCCCCTGCTAGCACCCAAATAAGTTGGGGTGGTCACCGATGAGCCAAGATCTCACAATGTGGTCATGACCACTACTGAGCAAAACAAGACCACCGTCACGGAGTTCATCGACGCGCTGTTCACCAGAGGTGAACTCGATGCAGTCGACCGATACCTCGCCGAGGACTTCGTCAACAATGATCCACCTTTCGGCGCCACCGCCGACAGAGAGGGAATGCGTAGCGCCAGCGCACTGTTCCGGTCGGTATTTCCCGACTGGCACAGCGACCTGCATCTGCTCGTCGCCGAGGGCGACATCGTGGTCGAGCAGTTCACCGCCGCAGGGACCCACACCGGCGCACCCATTATGGGGGTCGCCCCCTCAGGCGAGAAAGTGACGCTGGAAGGAGTGAATATCTTCCGACTGCGAGAAGGACGGATCGTGGAGCGCTGGGGCAGGCTTGACGACCTCGGCTTCCGTCAGCAACTGGGTATTTCCGGCTGACGCTGACAGGTGCCGGTCCGGTGAACTACTCCCAGGTCCCGGATCGGCGGCGATTGGCGTACGGTGGCCTATGAGCCCGTCAGCTTCGAGTGGGTCGGCCCGACATCGGACGGTGGGCGAGATCGGTCGGATGAGCACCGAGGGTTTGGACCTGGTTTCATTCCGCACCGAGAGTCTCCGAAGCCTCCGGTCGGCGATGTCGGTCGATGCCGCCTTCTTCGCCACCGTTGACCCGACGACATTGCTCTTCACCTCTGCTCTGGCCGAGGAGCCGCTCGCGTCGGTGACGGCGCAGTTTCTGGAGAATGAATACGGTCGGGACGACGTGAACAAGTTTGCTCGCCTGGCTGGATCCGACGGCAAGGTGGGTTCGTTGGATGGTGCCACCTTGGGTAATCGATCTGCGAGTGCCCGCTACCGCGAGGTTCTCGCTCCACTCGGGCTGGGTGACGAGATGCGAGTTGCCCTGACCATAGGGGGCCTGTGCTGGGGGGTGCTCTGCCTGCACCGGTCCGCATCCGCAAAGGGGTTCGAAACTGCCGACTTGAATCTTGTGCGGCAGCTCGCACCCGACCTAGCCAGAGGTCTGCGTCTCAGCATCACGGTCGATCGCCCTGCGTCGAATGCGCAGACGGTCGGCACCGGGATCATCATTTTGGACCGGGACCTGGAGATGGTCTCTCTGAATCCGGCGGCAGAAACTCTGCTGGCCGACGTTGTCGACGCCGATTGGCCAGCCCACCTTGACCTACCCGTCACCATCTATGCGGTGGCCACCGCCTGGTTGGCCGCGGACCATCACGATGAGACAGCACCGCAATCGGTCACCCGACTACGGCGTGGAGGTGGTGGCTGGGTGAACGTCAACGTCTCATCACTCAGAGGGGGCGACAACGGTCAGCTGGTGGTGATCCTCGACTCCGCCGACACCGGTCCTGTGAACTCGCTCATCCTGGCCGCCCATGGCCTCACTGCTGCTCAGAGTCGTGTCGTCGCGTTGGTCCTTCAGGGGCGGTCAACCGCCTCTATCGTCAACGAGCTAGAGATCTCGTCCAACACCTTGCAGGAACACCTCCGTGCCGTGTTCGACAAGCTTGGGATCGGGAGCCGCCGAGAGCTGGTTGCCGCCCTTTCCGCCCGCCCACACTGACAGGTGGGTCCACCAGGAGCACACTTCACGGTGGCCGAGAGGGTGTCAGAGACCCCCAGGCTTGGCGGTTGGGGCACTCTACGATCTGAGAACTGGACCACGACATTGGCAGGTAACCATGAGCGATGACACCAACCCGATCCGGAGTGCGGGACCCGAGGCCCTCGGCAAATCCAGAGAATCACTCGAATGTCGTGAGATAGCACCGGGCGTGCACTTTCTGGCCGGCTTCGGCAATACGACGATTCTGATCGGAACACAGGGAGTCGCTGTCGTTGACCCAGGACTCTTCACCAATGGCCCTCGAGTGGTCAATGAGCTACGAGCCCTTACCGATCTTCCCGTCCGCTATGTGATCTACACCCATGGGCACTATGACCATGCTTTCGGCACCCCCGCACTTCTCGATGATGCAGCTCAGCGGGGGCACGAACGCCCTGTCATCGTCGGCCACGTGAACGTGGCCAAGCGGTTTGAGCGGTACGCGAAGACCGTGGGTCACCTGGCCGGGACCTTCGACTCGCAGTTTGCGATGTGGGGACCCGGCGGGGGCGACGTTGTTCGGAAGGCCAGGTACTACCCGCCGACCATTGCCTACGAGGACCGCCTACTCCTCGACGACCTGGGCGGTCTGCCAATCGAATGCCGCCATGGGCTCGGAGAGACGGACGACCACACCTGGGTGTGGCTGTCCGGCCCCCGTGTCATTGTCGGTGGCGACTTCATCGTGTCGTCATTGCCCAATGCGGGGACACCGTTCCGTGTACAGCGCTACGTGTTGGAGTGGGCCGAAGCCCTAGAGGAGATGGCTTCCCTCGAACCCGCTGCAATCATCTCCGGTCACGGAGGTGTGTTCGGAGAACATGGGGTTGAGATGTTGCTGACGACTGCGAAGGCGCTCCGGTACCTTGACGGCGAGGTCGTCCACCGCCTCAATGAAGGTCAGTGGCAGGAGCAGATCATTGCTGAGGTGGAGCTGCCTACCGAGCTCGCTGAGAGCTCTTACCTTCAACCCCTCTATGGATGCACCCCGTTTCTGGTCCGTGACCTCCTTCGGAGGTACATGGGCTGGTACGACGGGAACCCGTCAATGCTGTTTCCCAGTACCCGAGCCAAGATTGCCGCCGAAGTGGTCGCTCTGGTGGGTGGGTCTCGGCCGTTACTGGACCGAGCGAGGGCGCTTGGTGCATCTGGCACCACCGACGACGTTCAAAGAGCGCTGCACCTGGTCGACTTCGTGCTCTTCAACGACGGCGAGTCGGTGACTGAGGCCCGTGCGATGAAGGCGGATCTGCTCGAGGCTCGCTCCAAGATGGAGCGGTCTTTCGTGGCTCACAATATTCTCGCCTCGGCCGCAAAGCTGGAACGAGAAAACTGGCCTGCCATCTGATCGTTGTTGGGTCCCCACTGACACCACCTGCGTTGAACGTCCCCTCCGCCTCATAGCTAAATCGGCATCACTACCGCGACGTCAGAACCTCCGGAGGCGCGCTTCAAAGAACGAGTACAGGCCGAAACAGAGGAGGCCCAGTGACACGGCGCCGATCACGATCGCCCCGTACGGATGGTGCACGAGGGACTTTAGGGCCTGATCTATGCCCTTGGCTTGGCCAGGGTTGTTGCTTGCTGCGGTGCCGATTAGATAAGTGCCGACTAAAGCAATGAGGAATCCACGCGCCACATCTCCCGATACACCGAGTGTCCGAACGATCCGCTGCCAGCCTCGACCGACTCGCTCCAGGGCCAGGGTCTTTGTGTAGCGGTGGAACAGACCCCAAACCGCAAGCGCTACTCCGGCGATCACCAGTACCACGCCGCCGACCCCGACGATCTCCTTGCCGCCTGGCCATCCCAGAACTTTCGCAACCATCGGCTGAGGATTGGCAGAAGCCCCCGCATTTGCTTGGTGACCGACGGCCAACTGGATAGCGCGGACCAATAACCCAAAGTAGACAACGGCAATGGCCACGGAGCCGAGACGCTTAAGAAGACCTTCACTGCTCGCTACGGCGTCAACCAGTCGCCACACTGCGTACGATCCCAACCCGACGGCCAAAAGGATCAGTAGGTCAGATCCGCCCTCGCGGCGGCCAACTTCTTCTAGAGCTCCAGTGCTCGTGGTCTGTGCGGGAGCGGTGCCGTGGCGGGCGATATCAAACGCCAGATAGGCCAAAATCACATAAATCACACCCCGTGAGGCGATTCCCGTGCGACCTAACGTGCGAACCCAGGTACGACTCCTGGTTGCGGTAGTGGGGTGTCGCTGAGCCGTGGTCGTAGTCATCAACTGCGGGTGTCGTGACCTTCCGAGGACAACCCCGAGCTACTGAACCATTGGTTAGTGCAGGCCGCACAACGAAAGCTGGCCAATCCTGAAACCTTGGCCCGCAAGACGGGTTCGACTCTCGCAGATCCACAAAACGGGCAATGCGATTCAGACATTCCGATCCCTTTGGGTCAAAGTGTGAATTCCACGGATGCAGAAGAGCCGGGGCCACGTGGCCCCGGCTCTTCTGGTCCTGCATCTTCCTCAAAGCTCAGAGGTAGGTGTCCTCCCGGCGGACGACGTTTCCACGCCCATCATCCACTGTGGTGCGATGACGACGGGGGCCGGTTCCCGCAAACAGAGCGACGAGAGACAACACTGCTCCCACTGCCCCCACGATCATCAGGATGACGCCCACGGTGTGAATGTTGAATCCGTGCTGATCGGGTCGACCGTCACGGCGAAGTCGAGTACGGCACCTACAGCAAAAGCAATGATGCTCGCTACTAATCCTCCAGCCATAGCCCTGCCCTCCTATTGTTGGTAGTTGATTGGTCGTGAGATATTGAATTGATAGTCGGTGAGACATGTGCCGAATGCGCGGCCTAGTAGTAGTGCCTTCGCCCACCGATTTCCCTACCCGCCGCTCCAAGAAGCAGAAGAACTAGACCGATCACTGCTACCAGAATCCCGAGAGACCACAGGATCGCGATCTTCGTGATGAATCCAATCAGCATCAGGATTACCCCGACAATGATCATTCTTTCCCCCTTGCTATGTGGATATGGTCCTCGATTCATTCCCACTCGCCGGCCTCATCAAACAGAGTTTTTTGCTTCTCATCCCAGGCAGCAAAGGCAAACAAACGATCGTTTGACCTTCCCGGGGGCCAGGAACTCGTGCAGCCCTCGACCGAGGAGGATAGCAACTGCCTGAGCCACATGCGGCGGTCGGTAACCCCAGTGGGCTCCGATGGTGGGTGCGTCAGTTGGCGTCCCAGGGACCTGGATTCGGCACAACACGGTGGCCGGACTGCAGCTCGGTGGATTCGATTCCCGCTACCCCACAACGGCACCCTGGACTGAAGGCCCACTCACGGGTGTCGAGTTGGAACCAAACGTGCTTACCGGCGTCTAGATGTGTCGTACCCCAGCTGGTGGCCAGGGTGTCGATGATCTGCAGCCCGCGGCCACTCTCGCTCGTCGAAGGGACGTCCTCCCGGTGCCCACTGGGGTGTGTCGAGGGGTCGGGCAGTATCCCCCCCAGCATCTGTCACCCCGACCTCGATCGAATCGTTGGCCACCGAGACCGAGACGATCGGTCGTCCCGCGCCATGCTTGACGGCGTTCGACATCAGCTCTGTCACAAGCAGCTCTGCGACCGCCCCTTGGTCGCTCACGCCCCACGCCTCTAATTTGGCGGTCACCCAGTGACGGGCACCAGGTACCGACTCTACGGCCGGTTCGAACTCCTGAATAGCGACTCGACACATCTCGGGCTCCCACACGAGTTGGATGGTCCCTGTTCGCGCCAAGGACTGCGGCGGTGGGGCCATCGTCCTCGGCCTACCATCCGGTGCAACTCTGCAGGTGCAGTACCCCGACTCGCATCCACCAAACAATCGAAGTTGAGAAGATCCAGATCGGGACTGGTCGTTACTCACCCCAGTCTGGCAACCACTCCACGATCCACTTACTCAGCCCGACAACCTCCAGGGCCTTGCGCACGATCTCCGTCGGGCGTGTCACCACGAACTGACGATCCGGGCCTTCAGCGAGAATCGCTCTCCGGGCTACCACCAAGGCCGAGATGCCACTCGAGTCGAGGAATGAAAGACCCGCCAAGTCAACGACGATGGTGCTCGCCACTGTGTCAGCAAGAACATCAGCCAAGCCGACAGCCGACGCCATATCCAACTCGCCAGCAAGGGCCACTATGTGCAGGTCAGGAAGGTCCCGGACTCGGGTCGTGAACTCGGGCGGCACAACAAGATGGTACTGGCCATCAGATGCCTCTGAGCGCCATCTAGGTCAGTTTCGTGTGGGCGGTGGAGGGCGGGGCCTTACCCATCCTGTCCTCGCCTGAATCGACCTGAAGACCAGGCAACCGCGATTTGGCTTACGGGCGAGTAGAACCCCATCGCCATCTCCGTCCTGTAACTGGGGTGTCGGCACCCCACCATTTCTCGGCTTGGCACGCACCGTCGGGACCCCGCCAATTGTCGTTGTGGCGCCGACATCGATTGAAGATTTCGCCGTGGGGTACAGCGGTCGGAATGCCGAGTCCGGGCTTCGGAATCTCAGTTCCTCGGCCCCGACTTGGAACATTGACGTGGGAGGGATCACGGTTGGATTACGGAGGCAGCGGGACGGCCGCCGACCCATGGGAGCTAGAGACGCCAGATGGGATCCACCGCTATCGGATGCGTGTCGACGTCACCTGCGATCCGCAGGCCCTTATTTGCACGCTCGGTGTGGATTCCTTCGCGTACCGGCTGCGCTGCGTTTCGGACCTCCATGCCATGCTCCTCGGCCACGGATGGGTCGAGCTTGGGGCGAAAGACGAAAAGGGCACGCCAGCCGAAGGCACAGTCGAAGCTTGGGCTCGATCGCCAGACAATCCCGTTGGAGGTTGGTATGGATTGAGACCAGGATGGCGAGGACGGTTCGCCATGTACGTGCCCCCACTCTTGGAGTTCTTTGGTCTCGCAGAGCTCGAGCACAACCTGACGGGCAACCGGATTAGAGGCATTGCCGGTTAGCGGCATGTCGATCGGGGATCGCCCGCAGGTCCCGGTCAGCCGCACGTTTACCCAATCCAACAGTGGGTAGCAACGTCCGTGCCCGATCTTGCCGAGTCCGATGGGCCGGTGTGACATGCGCGAAGCTACAAACGATCCAGGAAGGGAGGGAGATCTGAGGAGAGCGCGACGACCGGAACGTACTGGAGCTCCTTCAGGAACTTCGGGTCGCCGGTCTGGGCGTGCAGGTTCTGTTCGGCTTCCTCTTGGCGCTTCCCTTTAGTGCCAGATTCGCTCGACTCAGCGTCGGTCAGCGTGATCTCTACGTCGCAGTCATTCTTATGACCGGCCTAGCGACGGCCTTCTTGACTGCGCCGGTCGCTTATCACCGCTTGGTCGATCGGCGGCACCCAGAAGGATCAACTGCTGAGAACGGCGAACGCGCTGGCCTTGATGGGCTTGTCTGCTGTTGCCTTCTCAAAATCAGTGTTCTCCTAGTGACGAGCTGGGGTTGACGGGGTGGCCGTTCCGCTGATTGCGACTTTTACGCCTCGCTGTCTTCGGTGGTCAATGGCTCGTGCTTCCCATGTGGCCGCGAAGCCGGAACTCGATAAAGCAGATCCGTCGATGGTCCACTAACGAGTGCTTCGGGTAGATCCACTCCATGGCACATGAGTTGACCACGAAAAAACGCAAGAAGCTGAGCAAGAAGCAGTTCGCTTTGCCAGGAAAACGTAAATATCCGATTCCGGATAAAGCTCACGCTCGGAACGCCCTTGCCAGGGTGGCTCAGAACGGTACGCCCGCCGAACAGAAGAAAGTAAAAGCGGCCGTCAAGAGGCGCTTCCCGAGCATCGGTACGAAGAAGTGCCGTACCGGCAATCCGCCCCTGTTGCCGCAGAACAGTCTGTAGTGTCGGAACCCATTGGCTTCCTAGGATCACGTGGCTCGAATGGTTTAGGCGGCCGGGGTGAAGATCCTCGGGGCTTGGCTCAGACTGAATCGGTAACGGCCATAGCCGTGGGGATACTCTGATGCCGGTGAATACTGTGCCGAAAAATGGCACTTGCCGGGCCCAGGGTCTCTGTTCGTCCGACTAACTACTGAGCCTGGCATCTTCGCTAGCCCGGAAATCGCGGCCCTTGGCAGAAGTTCCAGTGCCCCCCTTCCCCCACTGCGCAGGCATCCGACCCGGACGCTGGAGAACCACGATTCCGAATGCCTTGTCCTATTTCTTCGGCCCATCTGCGGATCGTGTAGATCGCTCGATACGCTCGATGCCCTCAAGGGTGAGGCCGGTCCACCCTGACTGGTCAGCGAATCGCCGGGACGGTGACCGCAACTGATTGGAAGTAGTACCAGACGGGTACGAGATAGGTCCGCCGGGCCCTGGGCGGCGGATTTGCCTCCTCGACCACCAGGGCCCGGCATCGATCTCTCCACAGCAATGGGTGGTCCACTGCTCACCGAGAGGGAGTCACGGTGGAATTTGCGTGAACGAAGGTTCAAACTCCACCTTGGACCGACAATTTGTGCTTTGCCTCTTCCACCACCGTTGGTCCGGCCGATGTGGATGGGTGAGGTCATTGGGGGATCATCACCCATCCAACATCGGCAGGTGTGATGGGGGTGAGTTCGGGGGGACGATTGATGGAGTCATACCGTGACTGGGAAAAGAGCTTTCAGCCAATTTGGGCCGGGACTCTGGTGGTCCTTGATCAGTGCGACCGGATGTCGGGGCGGCAATGGGCGCCGGCCCTCGTGTCCAATGCTGATCAGCTCAGGACCGCATCGAGAACCCTGGAAGCGTGGATCTCCGATCATCCGTGCACGGATGGCAATCTCGAAACGACCATAGCTAGAGCTGCACGGTCTTTCGCCTATGCGGCGAGTGGCCTTGAGTCGGCTGCGACACAACGATCATGCACCTGGTTGGTCGTCGACCGGGAACTCAATGGTCTTCACAAGATGGTGGCCAAGGTCAACAGCATATTGATCGAGGGGACTCGCCCGAAGGGCTAGGCGGTTCTGCCGAGTACTGGTCTTCCTGAATCCGAGGGAGGTACGCACCTCGTTCGAGTAGATGCCATCCGACTCGTGAGATGCCTCAATTCGCGCCTACCTCGGCCCTCCGTAGTGTCCTCAGCTGCGTGAGCTGAGGACGGGGGCTCTGTTCGGCTACCTGTGGCCCGCAATGGGTTGGAAGAGATCCCACGCCGGCGATCCCAATTTTAGCGGCAGCAGGATTGACCACCTCAATCGCTGCCCCCCGATCGTGCGACCGGCCTGCGTGTACTACTGCTCCGTAACCGACCGGGAAGGATCCGGCTTCATTCGGCCCGATCAGCCGTTGCACCACGTGAGACCAACGGCCAATCTATCTAGGTGACAACCGATGATCAGAATGAGAACAAGTCAGTGGTGGCGGCACATTTCGCCGCTTTGAACTCGGGTCACTATGAGGATCTTTCGGAGATTCACTCGGTATCGGGGCGGAACCATGCTCCTGGTCCGTTTGACCTCTCAGAGTGGCCCAGAGAGGGTGTCTCCTTTGGCCCGGCCGAAGTTCAGGAGACGTTCGAGTGGCTGCGAAATGCGATGCCAGATCTCCGTGCCGACGTCGAGGTACTCGTCGCTGAGGCTGACCAAGTAGTCGCATGGGTCCGATTCTCGGGGACCCAGTTTGGGCCACTAGGAGCGACGCCAGGCGGCGGCAAGAAGGTCGATTTCCACCATGCCCACCGTTTTCGGCTAGCCGGTGGACAGATAGTCGAGCACTGGGCAGTCCGGGACGATCTTCGTGCGATGCTCCAAGCTGGTGTTGTCCAGCCCCCCGGCGGTCCGAGCGCATAGTGGTGACCGCCGGGTAGGCGGCATTTAGGAGCGAGTCGCTCTGTACGAGCCAACAGAGCCGGGTAGCCCGTGCCTCAGAGGCTGGCATCCCAAGCTCGTATCGACTGGCGAGACTATTTTTTGACTGTGATTGCAGCGAGGGGTCCGCTGGGCGCTGGATTGGGCTGTTCCGACGTGAAACTGCATTGCCCAGACGCTTCGTGGGCCCGATTGGGAAGTCCCGCCGAGTCCCCGTACTGCACGACGGGCGAATCTCCGGAGCAAGCGATAGCACCCGACACCACATTGGTTAGGACTTCTGAGGCATCGGGGTCTCCAAAGGTGTTGTTCGTGTAGTCCAGATCACCTTTCACCGAGTTCCGAAGGGCACCGAAGTAGCAAGACTGAACCCCGGTCACCTTCAGATCCCCGGAGACCGTATTGTCCTCGTAGTCACTGAACACGGGTGACTGCAACAGGGAGAAGACTCCGGATGTAGGGGGAGCACAGCTCAATCCGCCACCGCCTCCGGTCTGTCGGACATCACCTTTGATGTAGCTGGCGTGGATGATCACACCGAGCGCTCCCGAAGCAATCACGTCATCACTGACGGTGTTCTGGCCTGTCAGCGTGCCGCCGGTTGACGCTGCGGGATCATCCGAACAGGGAGAGGCGTTGGGTTCGCAGCCCATGGCCAGCGTGGCCCCACTGGCAACGGTGATGTCGCCCTTAACAGTGAGGCTCGTCGACCCCACGTGGGTCACGTCGTTGAGGGCAAAGGTGGCGTTTAAGCCGGCTCCGGGTGCTAAACGCAGATCACCTCGAATGAGTGTCGGACCACCGTTGGCAACGCAGAATCCGTTGACTACCACGTCTCCCGAATAAGTGCCGGAGAGCACTCCGGGCGCACTGAGGGTGCCCGTGCAACTCGTTCGGCTAGATGGACTCGCTGCGCCGGCTTTGGCGCCGCTGACTGCAAATCCGAAGACCGCCAAGACTATGCATCCACCGAGTAGAAGCTTCACCGCTCGCATTGAGCCTCCCTTATCGATGCCCCCAAACGTGAGTGTGCCGTGCCCGGGCGTAGATTGCAATCGCGAAACAGTGCTTTGGGCAGCTGGTTCGTTATCGGTGGTGCTAGCACCACCTCACCACTCAGGCTGGCTTCCTTGCCACCGAGACGGATAAGTCGCGATCCGAATCGATGAGGCACCATGACTGCCACTTCTCACGCTCGTACGCCGCCGGTCCTCATGGGCGATGCCGGCTGGCTACTCCGTTCGAAGCGCCTCGGCCGGTCGTATGCGGGAGGCGAAACGTGCAGGAATAATCCCAACGAGGTTGAAGATTAGGAACGTGCCAGCCACCAAGAACACAAGGATCAATGGAGGAAAGACCATGGTGGATTGAATTCCGAGACCGTTGGCCACCAGACGCCATGCAATTCTTGCCACGAACAATCCAGCGGGAACTCCTACCACGACGCCCGTCATGGCGAACGCTGTCGCCTCCCAAGCAACGGTCGAACTGACTTGACCTCGAAGAAATCCCAAAGTCTTCAGAATCCCAAACTCACGGCGCCTACGGCGAACCCCTACCACCAGCGTCGATCCGACCGCCAACAGTGAGAGGCCGCCAAGGAGAAATGCCACGCTCAACGGGAACCAGGCTGATCTGTTCGAGACGAGAGATCTCGACCGGAAGAGTCGGGCCGGAAGGATCGCCCAACTCAGGAATATGCGAGATGCGTCCGTTCACCAGTGCACGATCTGCGTTTGAGCGATAGTCGCCGACGAAATAACGAAAGAAGATATTCGGGTCGAAAAGGGGTGCGAATCCCGGACCTGTGAATACCGCCCCGTCGTCAATCGCTTGGCCCTCCCCGAAGGAGGGAAGCACGGTCTGACCGACAATCGTATAGGTGTGGGCAGAACCGAGACCCTTCGCCTGCACCGTCTCTCCCACTCGCTTGCCTAGATTCCGCAGAGTCGCCGAGCCGAGAGCCACCTCACTGGGTCCCTGTGGACTACGCCCCACGATTGTCTTGGGGAGAATCTTCGGACCGCTAAGCGAAGTGAATGCGAGCGCAGATTCGGGTCGTCCATCGATCTGAATATTCTGGAGACACACCTCAGAAACGCTTGCCAGTCCCCTCAGCCGAGTGAGCCCAAAGTCGGATCCTCCGCACGGCACGTTGTTCGCGGAGGTATAGGCGGTCTTGAAGTCCCATGTCCAGCCATAGTGGTCGGGCGACGTGGCGAGCGAATGGATGTTGGTCGTGAACAGCAGGGCCCCCGTGAGCGCCAGTACGCCGAACATAGATCCCAGATGTGCGGACCTCACAGGTACCGCCGATGAGTTGACAGCCGATGATTCAAACGCCATGCGGGCTCCATTTGACGCAGTGGGACCGAGGCCTACATGGGACAATCGCTCCGAAAGGGTGAGTGCTTCTTTCGACGTGATCGAGCGAGATCTGGAGGTGGCCCGGAAGCTCATACCGACTCCGATGAGAATCACCGCCACAACGAGCAGAGTCGCTCCGAAGAGCAATACGAATGGGTCTGCATGAAACCCGACGTCAGGATCAGCGCGTCGAGCCACGCCGAAGGGGAACAGCGGTGATAGTGCCGCTGATCCGACCACCGCGAACAGGGTGCCTATGCCAGCTACCGCCAAGTCAAATGGCAATCGTGCCAGCACTTGCTGAATCCGGGTGAATCCCAGCGAACGGAGCACCTCTTCCCTGGAGCGGATATCGTCAGCTTCGCGAGCGACACCGATCGCGATGATCGCAGTTCCTGCCAGCGCAGCTACCC
Organism: uncultured Acidimicrobiaceae bacterium; assembly: GCA_963817985.1. Taxonomy (GTDB): domain Bacteria; phylum Actinomycetota; class Acidimicrobiia; order Acidimicrobiales; family RAAP-2; genus Bog-756. Next base: position 163,865 of record CAWFQI010000002.1, read on the forward strand.
CTGCCGATATCCAGAGTGCGATGGCTGACACGTTGACTGCGCTCCGTGCCCCTTCCTTCTCGACCACCAAGCCTTCGGTGCTCAGCAACGATCCATGGAAGATGGTTCGCGCTGAGGCAATCACGCGGGGTACGTCCGCCTGTTCTCGATACGTGCGAACTCGCAGGTGAGTCCCGAATATCCCTATTTGCTGAGAGTAGGCACGATCGAAAGCCGGCGTAAGCACGAGCAAACCGCCTGACTCCGCTTGGTCGCCCAGGTCAAGTGGCCTACGGTCGATGCCGGTGACATGCAATCGGAGGCTCGGGCCAGCGTAAGGGCCAACGTTTACGGCTCCGTTCTCGAGCGATGAGACCTGTTCTGGCGAGTAGGACTCGATATCGATGTGGCCGCCAACCCATACATGGAGTCGATTGGCCAACGCCTCACCGATTGTCGCCTCGTCGGCTTTGGCTGGATCGGCAGAATGGCCGGCAATCAGTCTGGCCCGATCTACAGATACTCCGAAGTGGTCAATCGGAGTGCCGATCTCCTCTAGGTCCGGGTCGCCTGGCACCACGATGCCGTAGGCCCGAAGGCCACCAACGGCCTCGACGCCACTGACGGCAGCGAGCCGACTCAGCTGAGCTCGCGTCGGCAGGCCAAAAGCGTTCAATTCGACATCAGCCGCCCGGCTCTGCTGTTCAAACGCTCTGAGAGACGCACTGGTTCGTCGGGCGCCGGCGACAGTGGCCATTGACACCGCCCCCACTAGCCCGACGATGAGGGCCATGACGAGGACGGCCGACAGCCGACGCCGGATATCGGCTCGGGCAATCATCCAGATTGCATCCACTCCGCATTGCCTTTCCACGTGATAGTCGACCAACGACGATGCGTACGATCAAAGTCCTTGAATTGCTCAGCCTGTCCGGGATGTGTGTGCTGGCCGAACCAACTGTTTGGTCAGTCTCGGGTAGTTCCCTTCAAAGGTAAGCAAATGCAGCTAGGGAACTCTCAGTACTGGGTACTGAATTAGTGAGCGACCGTCCCGTCGATCGAGGCCACCCGCCGATTGTGGAGGGAACCTGACCGAATCGTGGCGGACCAGCGAACAAGATCGACGTCATCATGAGGGCGTCGGCGCTTGGTTTGACTAGTTTGCGGCCTCGCTCTGATGGGTTTCTCAATGGTCAAGACCCATCGAACTGCCAATCGATCAGCGCCTTAATGGACTCCTCGCCACGTTCACAATCGAAGCGGAGGAGTCTCTCAGGCGATCGATACGGCAGTTTCACGATCTCCGATGGGTCAGTGGGGTGCACTTCGAATGCCTCGGCAAGGCCGACGACCGATCTCAACCGAGATGAAGCGGCGGTAGCACAGGAGGAAGATCAGTGGCACGCTTCTATCGTCAGGGCTGTGCTTGAGTCCAGTGCTCGCGATACCCCGGCTTCGATCGAGATCATGAGGAGTGCACCATGACCAAGGCAATCCCCGATGACTACCCGAGGGTGAGCCCCTACCTGCACATCGATGGAGCTGCATCAGCCATCGACTTCTACAAGGCCGTCTTCGGTGCCACCGAACGCATGCGCATGGATGGTCCCGACGGTCGGATCGGACATGCCGAGCTGAGCATCGGTGACTCCATCGTCATGCTCGCTGACGAACACCCTGAGATGGGAGTCAAGGGTCCAAGCGCCTACGGAGGAAGCCCGGTCGTCCTGTCGATCTACGTGGAAGACGTAGATGCCACGGTCGCCAAGGCCACCGAAGCTGGAGCGACGATCCTTCGCCCGATCGCAGACCAGTTCTACGGCGATCGAACTTGTCAGATCAATGGATCCGTTTGGTCATGGCTGGAGTATTCAGACGCACGTAGAGGATGTGCCGCACGACGAAATGATGAGACGAGCCGAAGCACAGACGGGACACGACTGAAATCTGGGCGCCAGGATCATCCCTGGTCCGCGGTACGGAGTGGTGAGATGTACTCGGCTCACATGAACCTTGCCCGGATCGCTTCAAGCCGACGCCGGCCCTGCTCACGGGCCTGCTTCGGGCCGAATTGCCGACCTCGCCGCTCCGGCCCACCTGTAGGTCAGCAATGATCTCACCATAGGTACAGATGGCGACTCCTATCCGGAATCCTCGTCCTCTTGGTAGCCGGAGATTCTCACGCAGCGCCCTCCAATCGGGGAAGCCGAACCAGCGGTCCACTCGGGTTAGGAACTCCATTGCTCGGATACCCTTAATGGACGAAGGGGTTCCCTTTGCCGTCGTCGGCAATCACGCCGAGATCTAGGCCCAACTCGGTCGCGTCACTGATCAATGACTCAGCTGGAGAAGCATTTAATGTCCGAAATCCGAAGAGGCGCAACCGTCGGCGGTCGCTATGTATTGAGCGAGTTAATTGCAACCGGTGGGATGGGCGAGGTCTGGAAGGCAACCGATAATCGTCTGCACCGCGAAGTTGCAGTGAAAGTCCTTCGGAGCGAACTCGCAGTCGATGAGGTTGCGCGCCGACGATTCAAAGTTGAAGCCCAAGCGGCGGCGAATTTGAACTCGCTAGAGATTGCCTCGGTGTACGACTACGGAGAAGAGCCCGGCAATGACCATGGGCGGCGACCGTACATTGTGATGGAACTAGTTCGTGGCGAGTCGCTCGAGGAACGATTGCGCAGAGAAGGTCGCCTCAAAGTCGAGGAGACCTTGGACATCGTCGCTCAGGCTGCCAGCGGCCTACAGGTCGCGCACGACCACAGATTAATTCACAGGGACATCAAACCCGCCAACCTTCTGATTCGGTCGGACGGTGTCGTTAAACTTACCGACTTCGGTATCGTAAAGGTCCTCGATTCGACGACGGTCACCCAGAATGGGCTTATGGTCGGCACGGTCCGATATATGGCTCCAGAGCAGGTCTCCGGCAGCGCTGCAACTCCCGCATCCGACATTTACTCGCTGGGCGTTGTCGCGTACACCTGCATAGCTGGTCATGTCCCGTTCGAAAACGAAGCATCAATCGCCGTGGCCATGGCTCATGTGCATGAGGAGGTACCTCCAATGCCTACGGACGTGCCTATGGAGGTGGTCGGACTCATCTCACACATGCTTTCAAAAGGGCCGCCCGATCGCCCTTCAACGGCCCGAGAGGTCGCACAAAGGGCATCGGACCTGAGGGTCGAGCTCGATCAGCGCACACAGGTCGAATCGACCGCCCTCAATCAGATTGCAAAGGAGCCGGTGGACACAGCCTGGAATCGGAGTCGATGGACCTCCAGCCTGGACTCAGCGAACTCGCCGACACTGCCCGGAGGCCCGAAAACCGAGGCGATGCTGGCCTCAGTGGTCGTCGACCCGACCCGGAAGAATGCCCGATCGCACTGGCAGTTGGTCGCGTTATTGGGTTCGCTCGTCGTGGTTGGCATTGCGGTGGGAATCGGGCTCTGGATCAATAGAGCACCGGAGCGCGTGGTGGTGCCTCACCTTGCGGGAATGACGACTGGGGCCGCGACTAAGCAGGTGGACAATCTCGGCTTGCATGCCGAGCAACAACTTGTTGATGTGAACCGGAGGGCCGGCCGGGTGGTGTCGCAAAAGCCTGGACCGGGAACCTCGGTCAAACGCGGTTCTCGCCTGGTTCTAGACGTGTCCTCTGGATTCGTGACGGCAGATGCTGCAGCGATTGACGGAGAGCCTGCTGCTTCAGCGGTAACCACTCTCTCGACACTTGGTCTAATCCCAGTTCAGACCATGGTGATTTCGGCCAGTACGCCCGGTAGTGTCGTCGCTATATCGCCCGCCGGCCGAATCAGAGTGGGTAGTTCTGTAGCCGTGTCGGTTGCCGTGGCTCCTCCTCCGTCCACGACCACGACCACGACCACCGTTCCAGCGAGCAGCGGCGGCGCATCCCATCACAAACATGGAAAGAGAAGCGATCAGTGAATCGCTGGGTGAGATCCACCGCGGTGGGTCAGGCGAGCCTTCCTTTCGAAAGGACCCACCAGGAGAATACATGTCAACTACATCGCCTCCGTGCGGCCTTAACGTCTGGATTGTTCGCCCCTTCTGGCCACAAGCCGACGCGAGGCGGGCAGCCAGTCCCATGCTTGAGCACGCAGCGTAAACGTTCCCGATCGGCTACCCTGAGCTTACACGCTGGGAACGAGGGCTCGAGTTCGACGCTCGAACAGGAGCTGAGTAATGGGGTCACTAAGGCATAACAAGACTGTGCCGGACTCCTCATCAAATGCTCATACCGAACTCCTACGGTTGAGATAGTTACGAGCGAGAGAGGCGGTCGATATGCACATGACAGGACCTAATGGGTTCCTTTCTGTACCCTCGGAACATCTTCCCGGCCTGATTGCTCTCGCCATTATCCCGGTTGTGCTGTGGCTAGCCCTCTGCGCAGTAAAAGCCTTCGCCCTTGGCCGGGTCTCCTGGGCAGAGAACCTCATAGGGCATTTGGGACGGTTCCCATTCGGTACCCGTATCGCCTTGGTCGGGCTATTGGTGGGTGCGGTTGTCCACGCAGTCCTTGTCCCAACCCATTGGCAGGACGCTCATGTCATGGCGCTTCTCTTTATCGCCGACACCGTGGGGTTCCTATTTGCTTTCGCCTGGACCCTGAGCCAGCGACGATCTTGGGAGTTGGTTGATGTTGCCATGCTGGTGGGAACGGCTGCCGTCTATGCCCTCTATCTGCTCGCCGGATGGGAGACGGCAGACCCGGTCGGGCTCCTAACAACCACGATCGAGCTGGCGTCTGGCCTCCTTTTACTGGCTTCGGTGCTGTCGTCCGCGTCAGAGCACCGCCCGAGCACCGACCGGTGGCTTTGTGTTGCCGCCGTACCCGTCGCCTTGATCTCCCTCGCTCGGCGTAAGCGCAATCGGGAGCCAGCTCACCGCTGCGTCTCCCAGCCCGCCTTCTCCGACCGGGCTGAAGGGGACAACCGCATTTTCGGCGGTTCCAGGCTCGGGCTCAGCCATGGCCGGATGGATGGCAACTCGTCGTCTAAGGCAACTGCGCTTCACCTGGCCACCACCTCTCCGGCCGGCGACGTCGTCTGGCCGGTCGATATGACGGCTATGGCCCCTGGTATGGAGATGGCTACTCCGAACTGCCACTCCCGGCCGACTCTCGCTCAGCAGGAAGCTGCCACCCGGCTTGTGGATGACACTGTGGCCGCAGTAGCGCCTTACAAGAGCTTGGAAAGGGCCAAAGAGGCGGGTTATGAGCCGATCACGCCATCTGGACAGAAGATCGTCCACTACATCAACCCGATCATCTACCGAGAGGGTGATGTTCTCGATCCGGCCAAGGTGCCCGTTCTGGTCTATGTCAATACTGCACACGGAGCAGTGCTCTCGGCGGCAATGTATTTGATGCCTCGTGACGGTTCTGGAAGACCTCCTCAACCGGGCGGTTGTCTTACTCAGTGGCATATTCACAACAACCTCTGCTTTAGTGCCGGCTCAGTGGTCGGCCAAAGAGTCCCGCGGTGCGTGTGAGGCGGGGACCGTCAACAGGACGACATCGCCGATGATGCATGTGTGGATGACCCCGGTGACCGGGGGGCCTCTGGTGCCGGATCCTTCGCCGGTGAGCCAAGTCGAGGCCGCAGTCCAGATGGAGGCGAGCAGCCCGCCCAACGGGACGGCGTAGCGACGCCAGTAGGTGCGAGCCTGCGAGTGGCGGGCGTTTTCCATCTATCTCTTGTTGAAGGTTTCCTCGTGCCGGGCCAGCTGGCGGGAAACGTACTCCTCCGGCTAGTGGATGCCGTCGGTGTGGATGGACGGATTCCGCTCAAGGCGCAGACGGCGTTCTCAGCTTCCGTAGCTGAGATCGGCGACTCAGCTGTCTATTCGGCGATGACAGATTGGAGGGATCGGATCTGGGTAGGGGGGGGGCGGGAGCGTCGATGGGCTTCCGCAGACCACGGAGACCCCAACAATGGCAAACACGACCCGATGCAGACTCCTTCGGGACCATCAGGCATGTCGTGCTTTCTATCTGGGTTCGGCTGGCTGCGTGATTGGGCGCTACGACCAATGAGAGTCTTGGTAGCTGGATCGTCGGGATTCGTCGGACGTCGACTGTGCCCGGCGCTTGTGGAGGCGGAGCATGAGGTGATGGCAATGACCCGCCACCCCGAGTCCTATGACGGTGTCGGTGAGCCGGTGCAGGGCGATGTCGAGGACCCCGAGTCTCTAGCCGTTGCCTTGCAGGGATGCGAAGTCGCGTACTACCTCGTACACCGCCTGGGGGAGAGGGACTTTGCTCGTGCCGATGCAGCAGCGGCCACTGCGTTCGGCGTGGCTGCGTCCGAGGCGGGAGTCAGTCGGATCATCTACCTCGGTGGCCTAGGCAAGAGTGACGATCAGCTGTCTGCCCATTTGCGCAGTCGTCGTGAAGTCGAGGGACTGCTCGGCAAGGCTGGTGTGCCGGTAACCGTGCTGCGGGCCGGGATCATCGTCGGCCACGGCGGAATCTCGTGGGAGATGACCCGGCAGCTCGTCGAGCATCTGCCGGCCATGGTAACGCCCCGCTGGGTGCATACGAAGACCCAACCCATCGCGGTGGCCGACGTGATTCGGTACCTCATCGGTGTACTCGAAACAGCCGAGGCCGTCGGACGCGTGTTCGAAATCGGTGGACCCGATGTCTTGGAGTACGTTCAAATGCTCCGTCGGGTAGCCACCATCGAAGGACGACCCCTTCTGGTGGTACCCGTGCCGCTGCTGACTCCGTCCTTGTCCTCGCGGTGGCTCGCGCTGGTGACAAATGTCGATTCGGCGACTGGACGAGCACTGATCGACTCGATGAGCAATGAGGTCGTCGTTCGCGACGACAGCATCCGTAGCTGGTGCCTTTTGAGCCGATGGGCTACGACGACGCGGTCCTCACTGCTCTGGGCGAGCGAGCCAAGGAACAGAAGTAGCGAAGTGCCAAAACTGAACGGATCGCTGCCGCCAGGCACGCCCGGCGTCCGACACCGAGGGGTCGCGTTGCAATCGAAGGACTTGTCCGACGATCGTACTGGCCACGCCGAAACGGTCTCGGGCCTGCAACGTCGACGGCACCGAGCAGTCGCTGCCGTGGCCCTGACCGGCACCGCTCTACTAGGGGCATCACTTTCTACCGAACCTGATTCGCCGGAGTTCTACGCACTTACGTTTGCAGCAGCTGGAACCTGGTTGGTCGGCGGCTTCGTTTCGGACCCACTGCACATCCAGCCCGAGAGCGTTCCTGAACGGTCCTTCGGTCGGACCACGGTAATCCCGATCGTGACCGGAGCTGCCGCATTCGGGGCGTTCTACGGAGCAGCGCTCGTTGCCCGACGCATCCCGATCCTGAACGAGGCGCTCACTTCGGTCCTGAGCTACGCGCACCACGGCTCAGACCTCCTCGTTTTGGCTACCACCCTCACCAACGGTGTAGCTGAGGAACTGTTCTTTCGCGGATCCCTATTCACTGCGCTCGGTGATCATCACCCAGTCCTGAGTTCGACCGGGATCTACATGCTCACCACAAGTGCCACCCGCAATCCGGCCTTGGTGCTCGCCTCAGGGGCCATGGGCACCTTGCTGGCGCTGCAGCGCTCGGGCTCAGGCGGGATCCAGGCTCCGATCCTGACCCATATGACCTGGTCGGCGCTCATGCTGCGTTACCTACCCCCGCTGTTCCGGAATTCCCGCAAGCATCTCAGCGGATAGCTGGCTGAGGCCGAGCACGACCAACATGGTCTGCCCAGCGGTGTCGAGGGTGGCAATCCATCGGACTCAGCTTTGCAGGCTGAGAGCTCTTCTAGCCGCAGTCAGGAGGTACCCACAACGAATCCACTTCAGGTGAAGTGGGTCGATTCTCAGGCACTTGGCCGCGTGGACCCGACTATCGCGATCCCCACGATTGGTGCATTGAGGTGTGTGCTGCCCATGGATCCGAGGAAAGGTGCGTTGTAGGAGAACACACCACCGTCGGAGGCGACGAGGTAGTAGCCCGTCCCGGCTGCGGTGGCGTTAATGCCGACGACGGGCTTGTTGAGCTTGGCACCGCCCGCTGAACCTTCGAAGGTGCGCCATAGGCATAGATGCCCCCATCGGATCCGGCCTCCCAATAGCCGCCGGTCGCTGAATCGACAGTTAGGCCCACAATCGGTGCATTGAGGTGGGGCAGAGTGTTGGCGCCACCTTGGTATTTGGCATCACCGAAGGCGTAGACCGCTCCCGCCGAGGAGACCAGGTAGTAGCGACGCCCGTCGGCGGTGCCGGCGATACCCACCACGTCGTTCACGTGCTGGCCAAGAGCCGGAATCGAACCCTCGAACGGTGAGCCGAATGCGTAGACACCCCCGTCGGAGCCCACCAACCAGTAGCCACCGGTTGCCGCATCTGTGCTCAGACCCACGATGTTGGTCACGTGGACTCCGAGCGCGGGCAGCGAGCCGAGGAAGGCCCCGTCGCCGTAGGCAAACACCCCGCCATCCCTGGCGGCGAACCAGTAGCCCTTTCCGTCGGCAGTCGAGGTCATGGCCACCACTGGTTGGTTGAGCTTGAGGCCCCCCTCCGATCCGTAGAAGGGGGATCCGAACGAGAACGCCCCACCGTCGCTGCCGACGAGCCAGTAGCCCGTTCCTGGGGGAGCACCCACGGTCACCACATGGGTGACCGTTGCCGACGGGCCACCGTTGTTGCTCATCGTCTGCCCGGTGAAGACCTGGGTGGTTGAGGTTCCCGAAGCATTGGTCAGGGTCAAGGTGACGCTGTACGAACCGCTGCGAGCATAGGAATGACCGATGGTCGGCACGGAGCTGATGGCGCTGGTCCCGTCGCCGAAGCTCCAGGCGTATGTGGTGATGGCCTCTCCAGGATCGCTCGAGTTGGACGCGTCAAGGTCGTGGCGCTTCCGGCTGGTACGAGAATTACACTGAAAGCGGCGGTGGGTGCCTGGTCTGGGGTGATGGCAACGTTGAAGGCGTTGGTGCCAGCGGGGATGGCTGTCCCCGCTGTGTTGGTGGCGACGGTGATCGGTGTAACGGTGCCCGAGCTGGAGTTTGCGACGTAGGCGGTGCTGCCGTCGGGGGTGATGGCCACGGACAACGGCACGCTGCCAACGGTGACTGGCGACCCGGGAGTGTTGCTGGCCAAGGTAATCGGGGTAACCGTCCCGGCGTTCCTGGTTACGTAGGCTGTCTGCCCGTCGGGCGTGATGGCGATGCCCGTGGGCAGGGAGCCGACGGCAATGCTGCTACCGAGAGTGCCGGTAGTCAGATTGAGCGGGGTCACACCGCTTCCGCCGACAACGTAGAGCGTCTGACCGTTCGGGGTGATGGCCACGCCCTGCGGATTGACCACCCCAGGAAGTGCGGACCCGACCGTGCCGGTTGTCAGGTTGACGGGGACGATAGTTCCACCGTTGAGCGCCACATACGCGGTCAGGCCGCTGGGGGCGATAGCGATGGTCTGCGGGTAGTTGCCAACCACCATCGGAGTGCCGGCGGTGTTGGTGGCGGTGCTTATCGGTGTGATGGTTCCTGAGCCGGAGATGAAATTGACAACATACGCAGTCTGCCCGTTTGGTGAGATGGCGATTGCGTTTGGGGTGGAGCCAGCCGGAATGGCGGTTCCCGCAGTGTTGGTTGCTGTGTCGATTGGTGTCACGGTCGACGAACCGCCAGTGATGACGTAGGCGGTCTTCCCATTGGGCGTGATAGCAATTTGCCGCGGATACAGACTTGCGGAAATCGGGGTACCGGCGACGTTGGTCGCCGTACTGATAGGAGTGACGGTATTCGGAGTCTGGTTCGTGACGAAGACCGTAAACGGTGCTGTGGGTGATGCACCGGCTGGGGCGGCATCTCGAACGCTTCCGACGGCGACGAGGAGCAAGGCCACCATGACCGCCCCCAAGGTGGTACTGGTCCGCCAGAACCCAGCAGCGCCGACCGCCGAGGCCACTGGCTTGCTGCGCTCTCTCACCGTTCAGCACCGCCACTTTCCGAATCCGGCTGCGCTCGGTGCGTCACGGATCATCGCCCATGCTGTCTGATCCGGCCCCCCACTTCAGGGATCCTCGCCGTGTGGCTCCGAACGCGCTCTGAGTTGAGTGCCGAGGTGGGGAGCCAGATCGGATGCGGACGGCTCCGCCGGAGGTGCATTGCCGTTATTCGAGAAGCGGGTAGCGATCCAGGGTTGAAGCGGGGCAATCTACGATCTGGGAACTGGACCACGACATTGGCAGGTAGCTATGAGCAATGACACCAACCCGATCCGGAGTGCTGGACCCGAGGCACTCGGCAAATCGAGGGAATTGTTCGAGTGTCGTGAAATGGCACCGGGCGTGCACTTTCTCGCCGGATTCGGCAATACGACGATCCTGGTCGGAACAAGAGGGGCGGCTGTCATTGACCCAGGGCTGTTCACTAATGGCCCCCGGGTGGTCAACGAGCTCCGGGCCATTACTGATCTCCCCGTTCGCTATGTGATCTACACCCACGGACACTATGACCATGCCTTCGGCACCCCGGCAATCCTTGAGGACGCCGCTCGACGGGGCCACAATCCACCCGACATCGTGGGCCACGTAAATGTGGCCAAGCGCTTTGAGCGTTACGCGAAGACTTCGGGCCACTTGGCTGGGACCTTCGATTCCCAGTTCGCCATGTGGGGACCCGACGGGGGAGACGTTGTGCGGAAGGCCAAGTACTTCCCTCCGACCATCGCTTACGAGGACCGCCTACTCCTCAACGATCTGGGTGATCTACCGATCGAATGCCGCCATGGGCTCGGCGAGACGGACGACCACACCTGGGTGTGGCTGCCCGGGCCCCGTGTCATTGTCGGTGGTGACTTCATCGTGTCGTCATTGCCCAATGCTGGAACTCCGTTCCGGGTGCAGCGCTATGTGTCGGAGTGGGCTGAGGCCCTGGAGGAGATGGCTGCCGTCGAACCCGCGGCAATTATCTCTGGCCATGGAGGTGTGTTCAAAGAGCATGGGGTTGAAATGTTGTTGACCACGGCGGAGGCACTCCGGTACCTCGACGGTGAGGTGGTGCGCCGGCTCAATGACGGTCAGTGGCAAGAGCAGATCATCTCCGAAGTTGAGCTGCCTACCGAGCTCGCTGACAGCTCATACCTTCAACCGCTCTACGGATGCACCCCGTTTCTCGTCCGTGACCTCCTCCGGAGATACATGGGCTGGTACGACGGGAATCCGTCAATGCTGTTTCCCAGCACACGGTCCACGATTGCCGCCGAAGTGGTCGCTCTAGCGGGTGGTTCTGGACCCTTATTGGACCGAGCGCGGACTCTTGGTGCCTCGGGCACCACCGATGATGTTCAGAAAGCGCTTCACCTGGTCGATTTCGTGCTCTTCAACGACAGTGAGTTGGTGGCTGAGGCCCGTGCGATGAAGGCAGATCTGCTCGAGGCTCGCTCGAAGATGGAGCGTTCTTTCGTGGCCCACAACATCCTCGCCTCGGCTGCAACACTGGAACGAGAGAAGGTGCCAGCCGTCTGAAGCACCGAGCAGGTGGTTTCCCCACTGGTTCTGGCGGGCCAGCTCGGGCGGACTCACAAGCCCGACGGACCGGGGCACAGCCATCAGCCGCCTCGTAGCTGAAGTGATGGGACGGTGGAATGCAGCCGGCTGAGACGAGTACGCCGGCCAACAGGGTCGGTAACCTGCTGTCCTCCTAGGACCGATACTCGGGATTTGTGAAGTCGAATCGTGACCCGGCATCCCATTCGCGTCGCTGATTCCCGTAAGCCGGGAAGCCACCAGCCGTCTTGAGCATGTGGGCGAGGTGGAGGAGATTCCAGGTCATGAAGGTGGTGTTGCGATTGGTGAATTCATTATCTACTCCGACACGACTGCCATCCTCAAGTTCGTCCCCGTAGCTAGGACCGGGACCGGCCTCACCGATCCATCCGGCATCTGACTGCGGTGCGATGCAGTACCCGATGTGCTGCAGGCTGTAGAGGACATTCGAAGCGCAGTGCTTGATGCCGTCTTCGTTGCCCGTAATCAGACAACCTCCAACCTTGCCGTAGTAGAGCCATTGGCCCTTGTCGTTGAGCTCACCGGAATGGGCATAGAGCCGCTCGATCACCTTCTTGGTCTCGCTGCTGTTGTCGCCAAGCCAAATCGGTCCTCCGATGACGAGAATATCCGCAGCCATCACGCGATCGAATAGCTGAGGCCATTCGTCCTGTGACCAACCGTGTTCACGCATATCTGGATAGACGCCACCAGCGATCGCGTGGTCTATCGAGCGGAACTGGTCGACCCGCACCCCCTGCTTGGCCATGATCGAGGCACTGATGTCGATCAGACGCTGCGTGTGGCTCAGGTCTGGCGAGCGCGTCAGCGTCGTATTGATGAACAGCGCAGTGAGCGTCGAGAAGTCGGGGTGGCTATCGGTTTCCATATGGGACAGTCTCCTAATCTCCCTCGGCGTTACGGTCGATGGAGGACAAAATGACAAAGAGTCGGAACTCAGCGTTCGCCTCAGACCGCCAGTAGCGCCTCAATCGCACTGTCCCTAGGTTGTCAACGCGGCGATCTGCCCGTGAACGAAGTGGATGATTTCACCGTCATTGAGACTTGCCCCCCGCCTCACCGCCGAAGCGAAGTTGGCGCTCCCAATCGATCTCGGAGTTCGTCGACAAGTGAAGTGATTCGTTCGGCATCGGCAACTGCGAAGGGAAGTGCGTACGCGGCGCCAGCTGCAGAGAGGGCACCATGCAGCGTTGCCGCGCCAAGATCCGCTCGCAGCTGGACCAGTATGCCGAACACATGTCGAAGCGATAGCCATTGATTGGCCCAGTCGCCGCCGCGATACCAGAGATCGATGACATCGGCATAGCGCTGGAGGGCCTCACGGGGGCGGCCCTGGCTGGCTTCGAGCCAGAGCACCTCGGTGAGGGCAAAGGCCTGGATCCAACGATTGCCGGCATTACAGGCGATATCGGCGGCTTCTTGGAGCAGAATCGTTGCCTCCTTCGGGTCAGTGGCCGCGAGGGAAGCCCCATGGCGTAAAGCGCCTGCGCCAGGGCGCTCGGTGACCCGGACCTTGCGGCGGCAGTGCACGCCATCTCGGCGAATCGGACTGCCGTTCACGGTGTCTCCCAGGCTGCGTAAAGGCGACCGACCTCATGTAGTAGGCATGGGCGAGACGCGCTGGTGAACCCGTTTTCGCCGAAGTGACCATGAGATCGTTCCAGTAAAGACCTCGGGCAGACCTCTCCCTGGTAGAACCAGGCATTGCCCAGTGCCCGCTCGGCCAAGTCCCGAACAATCGACGTCAAGGCGGTCAGCGGCGGCGAAGGCGCTCCGCTAGATCGATCGCGCCTTCCAGGTCGCCACGCACGAATCGGCCATAGGCGCCGACTGCTACGACGACGGGATACCGGGCGTGCTCGGTGGCGCCGGGAGTGGCCATAGCAACATCGGCCCACCCAGTCATCTCGGCGTGCATGCAGCGGAATCCGTACTCCCGAAGAGCAGCGACCAGACGAAGGGCAACATCGACTCGGCATGCTCAGTGGACCACAAGTGGGCGGCACGAAGGTTGTCGAACTCGCGGTCGAGTACGAGGATCGGCGCTCGCCTCGTCCGGGCCGGCTAACGTCCAACAGCACACCTCTCGGCGACCTCCAAAAACCAGCGCGCGATGTCGGGCCCGTAGGTCCCGCTGCTGTGCGTCGCTCAGGCGGTCCCGTCCATACTCCCGCAACGTCTCCAGCAGACGGTAGCGAGGGCTGCCATCCTCAGCGAGCTGCACCATCGACTTGTCGACCAGGTTGGCCAACAGCATCGGCACCTTTGAGAAACCCAGATCTGCCCCGCAGACTTCTTCGATAGCGCCGAGTTCGAAGCTTCCTGTGAAGACGCTTAATCGGGCGAAGAGAAGTTGTTCGTCCGAATCCAGGAAATCGTAGGACCATGCCACCAAGTCCTCGACAGTTCGGTGCCGCAGCGTCAGTGAGGGCTGGGCTCCAGAGAGAAGCTCGAAGCCACTCTCGAGGCGCTCCGCCAGTGCCGAGGGGCTCATGGCCCGGATTCGAGCCGCCGCTAGCTCGATGGTCAACGGGAGTCCGTCGAGTCGATGCACGATCCTCACCACATCCTCCACGTTGTCAGGCCCCAGGCTGAATCCGGGCCTTGCCGCGATTGCTCGCTCGACGAAGAGTTGGGCGGCTGGTGCCTCGGCGACTAGAGCCGTGCCAGAGCCCACCAGGGGAACGTCAAGGGGCCCGACGCTCCAGACCTGCTCACCGGGAAGACCGAGGACCTCACGACTGGTGGCCAGCAGTGTGATCATCGGACAAGAACTAAGCAACCGGTCGGCTAGCGAAGCAACCGTAGCCCTCAGGTGCTCGCAGTTATCGAGCACCAATAAGGTTCGACGTGCTCTTAGATACTCGATGAGCGTTTCTTCGATAGAGAGATGTTGTCGCTGTTGAATGTCGGTACCGGTGGCGATGGCAGCGACGGTGGAGGCGGGATCATGAACAGGGGCGAGTTCGATGACGAACACTTCTCCGTCGAACTCGTCCCACAGTTCGTTAGCCACTCGCTTGGCGAGTCTGGTCTTACCGACTCCGCCCGGCCCATTGAGCGTAACCATGCGCCTAGATTTAACTAGACCCATGATCGATTCCAACTCCTGATCGCGACCGATCAGCCGTGTCGCCTCACTCGACCGCCGTCGTATGGGCGATCGGCGCGACTCGTGGTCACCGCCGACGAGTGTCGGATCGTCGTTGAGTACCCGCGCCTCGAGCTCCCTTAAGGCGGGAGAGGGATCGAGTCCGAGTTCCTCTCGCAGGAGGACTCTGTACGCCTCGGCCCGCCGTAGGGCATCGGCGGTCCGACCGCTCCGATGTAGGCCGATGATCAGCTGGCACCAAAGCCGCTCTCGCAGAGGCTGCTCAACCACAGCTGCTTCGAGGTCGCCGACCAGGGTGCCGTCCACTCCGAGTGCGAGGCGGGACTCAAAGAGATGCTCGTTCGCTCTGGCGCGTAATTCATTGAGCCGTACAGCGGTGGGGGCTGCCCATTCGCGTTCGACGAACTCTTCGAAGGCGGGCCCGTGCCAGCAGCTGAGGGCCTGCTCCAGCAGTTCGATGGCAGTCCTTGGATCAGAGGTGGCTGCTCGCTCGCACAGAAGTTCGAACCGCTCGGCATCAATGACGCCTGGGGACACGTCGAGTAGGTAACCGGGCGGCTGGGCAACGATCGCTGCGTCGGGGCGAAGCAGTCGTCGGAGGCGAGAAAGATGACTCTGCAGCACCGCCGCCGGATCGGCGGGTTGACTGTCTCCCCACAGTTCGTCACAGATCCGGTCAGTCGACACGACTGAACCGCGATGGGCCACCAAGAGGGCGAGAGCCAGCCGCGGTTTGGGTCCTCCGACCGGGACCGGTAGGCCGTCCCGCACGAGGGCGATACCACCTAGGACCCGAATATCGAGGCCAAACTCCATGGCCCCAGTATTGCAAGTCACCTTGCAAAGTACTTGCAACTGAATCCAAACGACCACAAGTGCCTGAAAAGCCGGCTGCAGGCGACGTCTGGATACTGGACTTGTCGCCAACCATGGCGGCTCAACGGATTACACAAAGGAGGGCCCCAGTGCCCCTAGTTGAAGTGAAGCTAATCAAGGGTGTGTTCGACGCCGGTCAGAAGCAGGAGATGATCGCTCAACTCACCGAGACCATGGTGGGGATCGAGGGAGAAGCCCTACGCGGGGTCACGTGGGTCACGATTGCCGAGGTCGAAAGTGGTGACTGGGGCATCGGCGGAAATGCCATCACCGCCGACTACGTCACGAGCCTGCAGAGGACTCCGGCGGAGGCCCACTAGGCCGGCAACGAATCCCGCGTCAGGCCTGATCGCAGAATCTGGCCTGACGCGGGCTCGACTAACCCCCCGCTGTCCACCTCGTCGGCCTTGGGATGGGTCCGACCACGCCGTACCTCGCCGGGCGGCGGCCCCGCTCGGCTTAGACCGCAAAGTCTGAGCGGTGGCTCCGACCACCAGCATTCGGGATCTTTTTCGCGGTTGGTTGCCATCCTAAGCTGTGGTCAACTGACCGCAGCAGGAGGTGCACACATGGTGAATGCGATCGATCCAGATATTCCACCTAGCGGAACAGGATGCGTGGAGTGCCTCGGGTCTGGAGGTTGGTGGCTGCACCTACGACGATGCACCGAGTGCGGCCATATTGGGTGCTGTGACGATTCGTTAGAGCGACATGCAAGCGCTCACGCACGGGCGTCTGGTCACCCTGTCATACGAAGCTTCGAGCCAGGAGAGGATTGGTTCTGGAACTACCAAACGGACAAATACACGGAAGGACCTCGCCTCGCGTCCCTGAACATCATCCTCTCGACCAACCTGTTCCTGGTCCAGCTGGGCGGGTTCCGGCCAACTGGCAAGAGCTCTTAGGAGGGTCGTGAACTGGGTGGCGACTGTAGGACGAAGTCTGGGAGTTCAAACGCGCTTGTTCAGCTATCACCCTCGGCGACCGACAACCGTCCTTAACCAACGAAGCTGGAGTCGGCTCAAGATGCGACTTCGCAGGTTAAGTGCCGGCATCCAGGTGCCCGACCGAGTAGCCGGTGAACTTCAAAGAAGAAGCTCCGAATCAGCTAACTGGGCCTGCCGGTAAATCGAAGGTTCAGAGACTGGCGGCTCTGACGAGATTGTTCGATCGTTCAGTTCGACGCCGTAGGCGCAGAACCTCACAACCCTTTTCTGACCGTTCGCTCCAAAATTCCCAGCGTGGCGCGCAGGGCCGACTCGGGCACGATCGGGAAGCGCTCCTTGATGTCGCCGCTCACCTTCGACCAGTCGTAGTAGGAGGTCACATTGGTGATCCCGTCCTCACGGGCGTCCAGCCGGTAACCGTAGAAGTGCGGAATCGGAATGTCGGGACCGAGATCCCACGCGATCTCCTTGTCGCGCTCAAAGATGATGATGTGCACGGTCACGTCGTACTTGCCGAGCGGGAAGTCATTGAGCGACTCGCGGTCCATATGGATGACGAACGTGTCGCCGACCTTCTCCGCCGGCTCGCCGGTGAAGTCCTGCAGCATCCCAGAGGCGTCGATAGCCACATGGCCAGCCGGGCTGCGCACGATGTCGAAGATCGCGGCGGCCGGGGCCGGGATCGGCCGGGTCACCTCGATTCGGTCAGACAGGAAGACGGTGTCGGGCATGTGGGCTCCTTGTGGGGGTTAGTGCTTCCCTTGATACTCCAAGACAATCACATCCAGACCGTTGGAGGCCGCCCATATTCTTGCCGCCCTCGACTCCGGTCCCCCGAAGGTGAGGATCGATGAGCTCCGCCCTGACAGAGTGACCGTCCGAAGTTCGAAACTACTCCTGTCCACTTCACCAGCTTGGACGCCCTCCCAACTTGCGAGGCTAAGGACTTTGCCCAGTTGCTATTCCAGCCGTTGAGGTTGAAAACACGAGCCAAGCGGTTCAGTGATGCGCTCGGTGTGGGAGCGCGCTATCCCAAGAAGTGCCGAGGTGGCAGCTTTGTCACTGCGGACGGTGCCCCGCGGATGATGGAGGGACTTCGGACAGTGCGTCGACGCAGGACGAAAGTGCTCCTGCAAGTCTTGATCGTGCCAGGTCGGAGAGGTTGTGGAGCATTTGCTCCTCCACCGCGTCGACAGCATCCGCTGCCCCTTCCAGGACCTCGCGGCCACCCGCGGTCAGTTCTGTTTGTAGGACCCGTCGATGTTCCGGATGCATGCGTCTCACCAGGAGCTGGCGGCTCTCGAGTCCCTGTATGACGGCATGCATGCTCTGGGGCGTGACGAACGCCCGACGGGCAAGATCGGCGTTCGAGAGTCCGGGCAGTTCCCTAAGAGCGGTAAGGACGGCGAATTGGGTCACCGTGAGCCCGTACGTCCCAAGTGCGTCGGCCATGGCGTCGTGGAGGACCGTCTGCGCCCGCTTGATCAAGTACCCCACCCTGGCCGTGGTGGCCTCACTCATCGCTCTCCCTTTATCAGGTTGCCTGATATAGTTATCAGGACACCTGATACAACCTACCGCAACCTAGCGACAGATAAGGACACACAATGACCGCCTTTGGCCCTGACTTCATCGCCCTCCAGGTTCGCTCCCTGGAGGCTTCTGCAGCGTTCTACATCGACCACCTTGGCCTCATTCGTGCTCCGGTGAGCCCCGAGCACGCCGTGGTCTTCGTCACGGAGCCCACCACTTTTGCCATCCGGGAGCCGCTGGTCGACCTCGACGCTGTCGAGCACCTCGGGTGGGGCGTCGCCATCTGGCTCAAGGCGAACGATCCGCAGGACCTGCATGACGGAATGGTCCTTGCCGGAGTCCCGATCTTGGTTGAACCCTTCGACGGACCGTTCGGTCGTACGTTCACCTTCGCTGACCCTGACGGCTACGCAGTAACTATTCACGGCTGAGGATGCCCGGAGGAGCGCTCAGCCTGGGGAGCTTATAAACCCGGGGGCCCAAACCCCCTTGCACTTGAGACCCAATCCCCACGAAAAGGGCGTCGCACGGTGTAGCGGGACCAATGCGTCACCCTGTAGACCACTGTCGCGGTGTTCGGGGGCACCCTCAAGGCGGACGATGGGCAATGATCGGTGCGTGGATCCGAGTGAATCCGAGGTGGACGCTTGGCGCGCCCTCGAACATGAAGCGTTCCGTGCCCGTGAGCGGTCGATCAGCGTGTCTACAGCTGTGGCTGGGGCCATCGCCACGACTGCTCCGCTCGCGGTCGGAGTGGGAATTGATAATCACTCGCTGGGCCTCTTCTGCGCAATGGGAGGTCTCAACACTGCCCTAGTGATGAGTCCTTCTGCCCGACCCCGGAGGTTCGGCTGGGGTTCATTTACCGCGGTTTCTGGGGCGGTGGCCGTCGGTGTGGCAACAGTGACACACCAGCCTTCGTGGGTTGCCGTCCTCGCCACCATTATCTGGTCGGTCGTATGGGCTCTTCTGCGGGCCATCGGACCTGAGGGAGCGTTGGTCGGGTTCACCACCACGGCGGTCTTCATCATCATCAACGGACTTCCTGGCAGTGGCAGCCAGAGTTGGCTCGCATCGCCGAATACACGGTCGGGAGCGGATTCGCGCTCGCTTTGATGTTGCTTCCCGCCCCGAGTGTGCAGCATTCAGCGGCACGGCCAATTCCCTGGTCAGCGTTTTCACAGACCCTCTCGCGAGGGGGAGTCGTTCGACGTAATGCGGTCAGAGTCGGCATAGTCACTGGTGCGGCGACCGCCCTATATCGAGTGCTCGATCTGGTATTCGGCTACTGGATCCCTCTGACAGCCTTAGCCGTGCTTCAGCCGGATGCACACGGGAGCAGAGTCCGGGCACTTCAGAGGACCGCAGGAACACTGCTCGGTACGGCGATCGTGGTCGTTGTGGCCGTGGCCACGAGAAATGAAGAAGCTCTGGTGGTGGTTATTTTCCTGGTGTCTGGCGGCTTGTTCGCGCTGAAAGAGCGTGGGTATTCTGGCTCACCATGCTGCTCACACCCACTGCACTATTGATGACCTCCACAGTCCGGTTCTACGGATGGAGCATTGCCATCAGCCGGTTCGTGAATACGGGCATCGGGCTTCTGATCGCGCTGACGGTCATCGAGGTTGTCCACTACCGGCAAAAGTCAGAATTTCGTCCGCAGTCGGGCTGACGGCGGTTATTGCTCCTCCTTGGCGAACCACTGTGCTCAATGGTTTGGAATGCTTTCTGCCTGGCTACTGAGGGAATTTCTCACTCGTAATGGAGGTTAGTTAGCATGGATGGATTGATTAACAGTGCTGCGATTGATCTCAGCCTCCGTAGCTGAGGATCGGTTCAGCCCCCAAAAGACACCGCATTTGGGAGCCGGTGATGCCATCGGGCTACCGTTGGTGCATGCCAATTGAGGTGAAGCCACCCCTTGAGGCCTTCGAGGGCGATGACCGGGGCTATCTATTCTGGACAGGTCAGAACGCTCGTGGATACGTCGTCAACTGCTACCGCAAACCCACCACCGACTACCTCATGCTTCATTGGGCTGGCTGCCACACGATCAATGGCAGTCATTTGCCGTAGACGACGAGCGACTACGTGAAAGTGTGCTCACCATCCGTTTCGATGCTGGAGGACTGGGCGAGCGGCCTGGGCGGTTCGCTCCGAAAGTGTGAGATGTGTTGGGCCTAAATTCGCCGGCCATGGGACGGTGTGACCTCAGCTAGCGGAGCTGAGACACCAACTTCGATGACGTCTGAAGCTCAATGGTGTCCGTCGTCTGGGCGACCAGTACCGTTCGTCCATGGCGAAAACCCCAGACGAGGAGTTTTCGATTGGCGACCGGGTCCGCTGCCTGGAGTTTCCGGTCAAGGACCTCACCGGAACCATTGTCCGGCGAGGTCGCGTCCTCCATCTGAAGGTCTGGCTTGTTCAGCTCGACCAACAGACCGGCCGAAGCGGAGGACTGGTCAGGATTAGGAAACTCGAAAAGCTGATGCCGGAGGAAAGGCCCTAGTGGTGGGAAAGCGTCAAAGTGCCTCCGGTTCGGCGGCACCACCGGTATCTCTAGATGGCCTGCCCGGGATCACTGACGACTGCGTTCAGAAGCGTCGCAAATCCACTCCAACCCAGATAGGGCAGCAGAAGGGATGCTGCCACCGGGTCCTCCTGGCCGAGGGAGACGATTTCCGCAGCGAGGAGAGCGTCGAGCAGCCCGATGACCACCAACGAGGAGCGCTTGTCCCTGACGCCGAAAAACAGTGCCGGCCACACCGCGTTGAGAGATAGCTGCGCCAGGTGAAGCGCTTTGGTCCGCCCTGAAGCGGAGCGAAACAGTCGCCAGCCCGAGATCCCCATGGTCAGATAGAGCCCGGTCCAGACCGGCCCGAATGCCGCCGCCGGAGGTGCCCACAGTGGCTTCCGTAGCCTGGCGTAGGTGTCCTTTGCGTCTCGGGCGCCCAGTCCGCCTAGCCCGGCAGCGATTCCGACGGGAAGGACGGAGAAGGTCCAACGTGGAAGGTCCATGCTCCACTCTTACCCGATAGACGGCGCTTGGGGACATCCAAGCCTCGTCGTTGGGGTCCGATCATCGCCCGAAGACTGAAACCGCATCCGACTCATCGACGCCGCCAGTGGCAAGGTGTGAAGCCCTTGAGTTGAGAGCTGGGCAGTTCTCTTGGTCGTCACTGGCGGTTCTGACGGCTATGTCTGGGCAGTTCTGTCGGCCGTCACCGGACAGAAACCAATGGCCATTGACACTCGAGCGGCCGCGGAGTGGGAGATACGGCCGGTAGAGCCATAACGGAACTGTCCTGAACTCATCATTAAATCCTCATACCGGACTCGTACCGTTGAGGTCAGCGAGCAGAAGGCAGGGCGGTCGATATGCACATGACAGGACCTAGTGGGATCCTCTCTATACCCTCGGAACACCTTCCCGGCCTTATCGCTCTGGCCATCATTCCAGCTGTGCTGTGGCTGGCCCTATGCGCCATAAGAGCGTTGGCCCTTGCCCGAGTCTCCTGGGCCGAGAGCCTTTTTGGACGGTTGAGACAGTTGTCATTCGCTACCCGAGCCGCTCTGGTTGCTCTGGTGGTGGGCGCGGTGGTCCACGCGGTCCTTGTCCCCACCCATTGGCAGGACGCCCATGTAACCGCGCTTCTGTTTATCGTCGATACCGTTGGCTTCGTCTTTGCTTTCGTCTGGACACTGAGTCAGCGGAGATTCTGGAAATTTATTGATGTGATCATGCTGGTGGGAACTGCCGCGGTCTATGCCCTCTATCTGCTCGCCGGATGGGAGACGGCGGACCCGGTTGGGCTCCTCACCACTACGATCGAGCTGGCGTCCGGCCTCCTCCTGCTGGCTTCAGTTCTCTCGCCCAGGTCGGATCACCGCTCGAGCACCGACCGGTGGCTCGGTGTCGCAGCCCTTCCTATCGCACTGATCTCGCTCCTTGGCGTGAGCGCTATCGGGAGCCAGCTCGCCGTGGCGTCACCCAGCCCATCCGTTTCTTCGAGCGGGCTGCCGGGGGCGACCACGCCTTCAGATGCTCCAGACTCGAGCTCAGCCATGCCCGGGATGGAAGGTAACTCGTCGGGTGCGACGACTGCGCTCCACCTGGCCACCACCTCTCCAGCCGGCGACGTGGTCTGGCCCGTCGATATGACGGCCATGGCCACCGGGATGGAAATGGCCGCTCCGAACTGCCATGCCCAACCGACGGCGGCCCAGCAAGCGGCCGCCACCCGCCTGGTGGACCAGACCGTGGCCGGAGTTGCGCCCTACAAGAGCTTGGCGACTGCCAAGGAGGCGGGATATGAGCCCATCACGCCATCCGGACAGAAGATCGTGCACTACATAAATCCGACCATCTACCGAGAGGGCGACGTCCTCGATCCGGCCAAGGTGCCCGTTCTGGTTTACGTCAATACTTCACACGGGGCGGTGCTTTGGCAGCCATGTACTTGATGCCTCCTGACAGTTCGGGAAAACCGCCTCAACCAGGCGGTTGCCTCACCCAGTGGCATATCCACAACAACCTGTGCTTCAGAGCCGGCACAGTGGTAGGTCAAGAGTCCGGCGGTGCCTGTGGGGTGGGGAGTGTCAACCGGACGACATCGCCCATGATGCACGTCTGGATGACCCCGGTAACCGGGGGGCCTCTGGTGCTGATTCGCCCGTGAGTCAAGTCGAGGCCGCAGTCCAGATGGAGGCGACCAGCCCGGCCAACGGAACGGCATAGTGACAGTGGCGGTGCCGGCCCTGCTGTCGGCGGGCGTCAACCCAGATCCCTGATTCAAAAGTGTCCTCAGCCGGGCCAGCTGAGAACAGTCACCAACTAAATCAGCGGAGGTGAGATCAGATTGTTGGAGCGCAGCTCATTCATTGGTCCGAAGCCTGGCGGCGATTGCCTTGACATCAAGAGGCGTGGCGGCAATCTCCCAAACCAGGTCAAACGCGTCACCGTCAGATAGAACGGGAGAAATACCATTGAGGTCAAGGAAAACGACCGTGGCGAGCCAGCCCAGTCTCTTGTTTCCATCGATGAGTGCATGATTGTTCACGATGGAATGCAGTAGTGCAGCTGACTTGAGCGTGGTGGTCCTGTAGGCATCTTCCCCTGAAGGCGCTCGACTGAGGTCTCGCCAATGCTGAGTCGAGCAAGCCGATGTCGCGGACCGGTCCGACGCCAAGCATCCTTATCAGCTCAGAGCAGGTCATCGAGATCGAGATACTCGACTCGACTCATTCAGTGCCCAGGCGCTCAAGCACGTCGCCCCAGCGCTCGAGCATGCGGCGACCTGCCCCCTCCACGTGTTCAGCATGGCCGGCGCGCTCGGTACCGTTCGAGAATGGCGCGCCGGATGACCTCTTGCTTGGAGATCCCTTCGGCACCCGCAAGTGCCTCGAGGGCCTCTTCGAGTTCCGCATCAGTTCGGACTGTGAGGGCCATACGCATATGGTATCAAAGTGATACCACACGGGAAACTGGTGTTCCGACTCCCTTCACACTCTGAGCCCTGTTCTCGAATCGCTTCCACTCCCCATCGGTGAGGGCCGCTACTCATCCCGCAGGACTGATGCCGTGCTGACGTGTCCGAGTAAAAGAGCGAAACCGAAGTAACCGATATGGCCTCCTAAGTGCCACACGAATGAAGGCGCCTTCGCCTCATCTGTTCGATTTGGGCTTCAAGGTGTCGCTATCTAAAGCTCGCTATGTTCGGATGCCTTAGGCGACGGCGGCCGCTGATGAATACGGAAACATCACGAGCGAGTTGATGATCCACTTCTGAGGCGATGGCCATGGGCTTTTCGCCGACGTGCCCTCGGTAGTGGCCAGTACCAAGAAACCAGAAAGCCCGTTCCTCTGTTCGAAGCCGGGCGAAAAGCATGATCGACCGCTGTTGGCTTTCGTGGTTCCGGTATCTCAGCCCTGTGGGGCTGTTTTCCCGCGTTGCCGCTTGACTCTCCCAGTGGATCATCCCGGGGCTGATCGCATAGTCGTGGTAGCGAGTCGTGGGCGAGAATCCTCCTCCACTCTTGTCGAGAGTAAAAGCAAGTAAGTCCGCTTTTTCACCCTTGGCATCGAAGACCCCTGACTGCCAGGACAAGACCTTTGCCACCTCACTTCCCACGCCAAAGGTGGCCATTATCTCTCTGCGCGGTACCTTGCGTGCACCTGAAGCGGCACCTCTGGTCGCTCCGACAAGTCAAAGTGCACATGATTCACTCGGGTTCGCAATATCTCTAGAAGTTGAATCAGCTCGGAACGAACAGGAGCAAGTGACCAAAGGAGATCAGCTGCCTCTTGGAGAGTCGTCTCCTTGGTGATTGCCTGCTCGGTCACCGAATCGACTACTATCCGTAGCAACCTTCGCTCCTGTTCGCTGAGTGTCGTGGCATCCGGGGCGGAAACGTGGCCCAGAAATCCAAGATATGTCGAGATGCGCAACTCATCATCGATGTGGAGCAGCCGGCCAATGGCTCGGCGAAGTTGCAATTCACTGCGTCCGGGTGCAGAGGTCGGACGTCCGGTGGTGGCATCCAGAAGATCCGACCAACATCTGTTCTGCTCATAGATGTCTTCAAGTTCGAGTCCTGACTCATGCAAGAACTCTGCTAGCGAGATATCCGGATGCTGCGAGCGAATTTGTCCAAGCTCGGCAACCTTCGCCGGCCATCGCGAGGGGACAGAGTTCTTGATGTTCTGCAGCACAATCTCCTGAGCCACCCTATCGAGGTGTATGTGGCACCCAGCTGGAAGGTAGGGAAACCCACTTTCCACCGCTCGTTCCAGGGTTCGTCTCGTTCCGCCCAAGAGTGCGCGGAACCGCCGATCCAGACGAAACTCCTTCCGGTGAGATCCCACAAAGTCTAGGACGGTGCAAAAGGCCTTATCTTTGGATCGCCTCAGGCCTCTACCGAGCTGCTGCAAGAAGAGAGTGGGACTATCGGTCGGTCTAAGCATCATCACCGTGTCAACAGCGGGTACGTCAATGCCCTCGTTGAACAGGTCTACGGAGAACACAACCTGCACCTTGCCTTGAGCAAGGTCGTTGAGGGCCTGTCGGCGCTCCTGTTCGGGGCTATCGCCCCAGATCGCCACAGAGGTCAGGCCATGATTGTTGAAGTGGCCAGACATGAAGATTGCATGCTCAACGCTCACGCAGAATGCCAAGCATCGGATTCGTTGCGGATCGTCCACATGATCGGCTAGCTCTTTGAGAACTAGGCGTGCCCAGGCGTCCGAACCTGTGTAGACGCTCGTTAGTTCATTGGTGTCGTATCCATGACCGCGACGCCACGGGACTTCGCTCAGGTCTACTCCATCATGAATTCCGTAATACATGAACGGTGAGAGGCGTCCTTGGTCAATGGCGTCCCATATGCGCAACTCGGCAGCAATTCTGTTGTCAAACCACTGCAGAATCGGTAGGTCGTCACTGCGTTCTGGCGTTGCAGTAAGGCCCAACATCTCGACAGGTTGAACATGGTCCAAAAGGGACCGGTACGAAGGGGCCGCTGCGTGGTGGAACTCATCAACGATGACAACGTCGAAATGATCGGGTGGGAGGTGTCTCAGGTCCGATGCGTTCAGACTCTGCACGGACGCGAATACATGATCGAACGCCAAGGGCCGGTTGCCACCCACCCATTTCTCCCCGAAGCCGGCGTCGCGAAGTGCGTACCGAAAGGTTGCGATGCTCTGATCGAGGATCTCCTCCCTATGGGCGACGAAAAGCAAGCGAGACCGCTGAAGGCTCGTCCTCATTCGGGCATAGTCCACGGCGGCCATGACCGTTTTTCCCGTACCAGTTGCAGCGACAAGTAGATTCCGATGATGACCTTGTTGGCGCGCCAGCTCGATGAGCTCGAGCAGGCGCTCTTGGAAGGGCTCTGGTCGTAGCTCGATTCCGGCCAAGATTACGACTGGTCCTCGATCGCTCTGGCCGCTCCGGGTGGCCTCCGCTCTAAAGACGTCGGCGTTGTAAGGCACGAAGTCGCCGTTCTGCCAGTAGCTCTCAAAAACGGCAGAGAATTTCGAGAGCACATCAGGATTCCGGGCCGATGAGGCGCGAATATTCCATTCAAGCCCAGTGACTTGTGCCGAATACGTGAGATTTGAGGACCCGATGAATCCAGTGGAGTACCCAGTATTACGATGAAACAGCCAGGCCTTGGCGTGCAGGCGAGTCGAAGTGAGGTCGTAGGACACACGAATCTGCGCACCCAGACTCTCGAGTTCATCTAGAGCGGCTTGTTCAGTCGAACCGGTATATGTAGTCGTCAGTATTCGCAGTTGGCGACCGTCTGCGCAGTGTCGGCGAAGCACTTCCAGCATTGGGGTGATCCCGCTCCTGCGAATAAACGCCATGACGACATCAATCGCGTCAGCCGAGCGGGATTCTGCCAGAAGCTGACTCCAGAGATTCGGTTCGCCAGGCGAGTTGGTGAGAAGGGTGGTGTCCAGCAATGAGATCAGGGGTTGGGCACTGTGCTGCGGAGAGCCGTCCGGATCGCGCTTCAGAACCGCACGAAGAACCGTCCCTGGGTCGTACAGATCATCCCCACTATCGATTTCAAACATTTGGCCTAGTTGCTCGACCACGGAGTGAACCAGAGCCGTTCCGGCCTCAGCCCGGTCCTCGTCAGAAACATCATCGAGGGCACGTTGGATGAGTCTCGCGACATGAAGCGCAATTCGGTCGGGAGCTTCATCCGGCTTGAGATCCTGTCAGCGCGACGACGTCTTGACTTACCCCCTCGATTTGCTGGGCCAAGCGCCGTGTTACCAGCGCATCGTATAGACCAGCTCTCAGTTCTTCCACATGCGAACACTACCGACGAGGTCGAACAACCTGTGGCACCTGCTCACCTGAAGAGCGGATCTACCTCAGCCTCATATTC
>CAWFQI010000003.1:0-481083 GCA_963817985.1 uncultured Acidimicrobiaceae bacterium
CCTCCGTGGGTAAGCGAGGCGATGTGCTCGCGGGTGAGTCCGGCCCGCTCGGCGAAGAACGCGACGTGCACCCCCCATTCGTATTCGCAGCCGCAGCGGGCGCAGGTGCGGTCGATGATGATCTCACGGTCACGGATGGTCAGCGAGAGTCGCCGGCTCAGCTCGTAGCCGCCCCACGACCCCATGGCCTCACTCATCGGCAGATTCCGCACCAGGGTCCTAAAGAGCAGGATGGGTGGGACACCGACAGGCATCATCGCCGTCAGCCGCCCGGCCACCTCGTCGTCATAGGGCGGGGCCATCGGGTCAATCCTCGGCATCGAACCTCCAATGTTCTGCTTTCCGAAACACTTTCGAGTGTAGGGTTTTGGAAACCGAAACACAAGGCCGGAACGGACGGACCCTCACGGTGACGAAGACGAGAACGACGAGCCCAAAGATGGCGGTGCGCGGTTCGACGACAGGACGCCCGCTCATGGCGGCCATGGACCTCCTCGGCCGCCGGTGGGCCCTCCGCATTCTGTGGGAACTGCGTGACGGACCGGTCGGCGCCCGTGCGCTCCGTGAGCGCTGCGACGGGATGTCTTCGAGCGTCCTCTACGACCGCCTGCGGGAGCTCACCGAGGCCGGACTACTCGAACGCACCGCCGATGAGGCCTACGCGCTGTCCCCTCCGGGCGCGTCCCTCCGCGAGGCGCTGAGGCCGCTCGACGAGTGGGCTGTCTCCTGGAAGCAGGGGCGAAGCGTTCCCTGACGAATGGCGAGACCGACATCCGGGCGTGACCGGGTGTCCCTGGACGGCATACTGCTACGTCAGGCCGACCGCCCTGACCAGCTGGGCGGCGACCCGGTCGAACGGCTCGAGGGTGCGCTGGGCCCGGCACAACACCAAGGGCCCCTCCATCGACGCCAGCAGGAGCACGGACAGATCCATGGCCCGGGCCTCTTCTAGGCCGGTGTGCACGAGGAGCGCCGCCAGGTACTCCTGCCACACGGCGAAGACCGCGCCAGCTCGCCGCACTGCGCTCGAGGCTGAGGGCGCGCCCATGGACGATCCCTACCTCGAGAACACCTCGGCCTACGTCCACGTCCTGCCGGCTGCCTCCGTGCACACCGCCGGCACCGACCGAGCCGAGACGGTGCAGGTCCAGGTGCTCACTTCCCCGGAGTACTCGGACGGGACGCCCAGCGACAGTTTGTGGCCAGGGCCACCGAGATCGTGGCTGAGGTGGTCGGGGATCCGACCGTCACCCGCCGGACCTGGGTCTTTCTCACCGAGGCCGCCGAGGGTGGATGGGGCATCAGCGGCGTGGCCTTCGGTAGGGAGGAGTTCGCGGCACTGGCCCGCGGGTGACCGAACGGGTCGCCCCGGCAGCTGCGGCCACGAGGCGACGCCCGGCCTAGCTCCGAGTTCGAAACGGTGGCGGATCCGGGGGACGGAGGGCCGTGGTTGGTGGTCGCCGTCCCGGGGCATGCTGGTCGACAATGTCCCGACTCGCCCCCAGCCCTCGGACCGGCGTCACCCGCCTCGCTCTCTGGGCCCGGAACTGGGAGTGGGTACTCGCCACCGTGGGGGTGGTGGCCGCCGTGGTGGCCGTGGTCGTCGATCGAGCGGACGCCCGGTCAGCCGCGTCTCAGGTGTGGTCGCCGTTCGTGCTGGTGGCCGGGCTCTTGTTGGTGGGCCTCGTCGCCGACCAGGACGGGCTGTTCGCGGCTGCCGGACGCCGACTGGCGGATGCCGCCCCGAACGGGATGGCCCTATTCGCCGGCGCCGCACTGCTCGTGGCCGGCGTGACCGCCCTCCTTAATCTCGACACGTCAGTGGTCTTCCTCACCCCCGTGCTCGTCTATGCCGCCAGGAGCCGCGGGCAGGGCGAGACAGCACTGCTGGTTGGTTGCCTGTTGCTGTCCAACGCCGGCAGCCTGCTGTTGCCCGGCTCCAACCTCACCAATCTCATCGTCCTC
Source organism: uncultured Acidimicrobiaceae bacterium (assembly GCA_963817985.1). Taxonomy (GTDB): domain Bacteria; phylum Actinomycetota; class Acidimicrobiia; order Acidimicrobiales; family RAAP-2; genus Bog-756. The sequence goes on from CAWFQI010000003.1 coordinate 1,966, forward strand.
GGCCACCTCCACCTCTCCGGCGGCCAGTTCCTTGCCCACATGGCCCTCCCCTGGCTGGGGGCGATCCTGCTCACCGGGCTGGTGATCGCCCTCGCCGAGCGACGGTCGCTCGGGAGCCGCTCTACCGCCGGGAGAGTACCGGGGCCGGCGACACCGACGGAGGCGGCGGCCTCCCCGACTCCGTCACGCACCACTCGGGTCGTCGGACTCGGGTCCCTGGGAGTGGTGTCCGTAACGGTCCTGGTGGTGGCCTTGGGCAACCCGGCCCTGCCCGTGGCCGGCGTCGGCCTCGTCGTCATCGCCTCCCGCCTGGTCGCCCGACGGGAGAATCTCGACCACGTGCTCGACGTGCTGGGACTGCCCGTACTCGTCGGACTGTTCGGGATCGCTCTGGCCCTCGGCACCCTGGGCCGCTCATGGTCCGGACCGACCACGCTCCTCACCCACCTCGACGCCGTGGGCACCGCGGTTGTGGCCGCAGTGGCGACCGTTGTCGTCAACAATCTTCCAGCCGCGGCCCTGTTGGCGTCTCGGGTGCCGCCCCATCCCTACGCGCTCCTGGTCGGCCTCAACATCGGTCCCAACCTCTTTGTCACCGGATCGCTGGCGTGGATCCTCTGGTGGCGAACGGCACGTTCGGCCGGATCAACCCCACCCGTGCGTAAGGCCGTCGGCCTCGGACTGGTCACCGTCCCGCTGGCCATGGCCGCGGCGTTGGGCCTGTTGGCCGTTACCGGGTCGCTGTAGCCCGAAACGGGACGGGCGTCAGTTGATCTTGAGCAGGTCCACGACGAAGACCAGGGTGTCGTTGGCGGAGATGCCGGCCCCCGGCGACTGGGCCCCGTAACCCAAGGCGGGGGGAATGATGAGCTCGCGCCGGCCCCCCACCTGCATTCCCAGGACGCCCTGGTCCCAGCCGGGGATCACCTGCTCGGGTCGGGCGTCGAGCGTGAAGGTGAAGGGCTGGCCAGTCCAGGACGACTGGATGGTCTTCCCCGAGGAGTAGGTGGCGAGGACGTACTGGACCGTTACCGAGTCCCCGGCCTTGGCCGCCGGGCCGGTGCCGGTGATCAGGTCGGCGATCTCCAGCGAGGTTGGCGGCTTGCCGCTCGGCACGGTGACCATCGGAGCCGTCCCGGCGGTACCCGCCGGCGACAGGTCGGCGGAAGGGATGGCGGTGGGTGCCCCGGAGGCAGGCGTCGTCGACGGAGGCGGGCTGGCCGCGGCCGTTGTCGTCGGGCTGGACGTCGAGCTGCTGCACGCGGTGAGTCCGAGGGCTGCGACCGATACAACGACCAAGGTGAGGGTGCGCGCACGGGTCATAGAGAGATTCCTTTCCGGGAAGCGGGCGAGGGGTGGGTCCGGCCACCGGCCGGCCCTCCAGCGAGTGACACCGTAGTGGGCACGATCGCGTTCGCGGCGTCACTCCGTGCCTATCAGCCGTCAGGCTGTCGAGTTCCCCGGCCCACCCGAGCCTCGGGGAGTGTGGCCGTCAGCCGCGGGGCCCGGAGCTCCCCACCGGCCCGGACCCGACCCATCCTCCCCGTTGCCGTGCTCCTCACGCCACTGCGCCTCGGCCCGGAAAGCCAACTCACGGAGCGGCTGCCCGGTGCGACGACTGGCCAGGGCCACGTCGTCGTATTCGGCCTTGATCTTGCCCACCGCCACCTTGACCCTGATCATCTGGCCGTCGATCCGAACCGAACCCATGGTCCGGGCGACCGGCCACCGTTCCCCGGCCGTCACGCGGACCCCGAGAGAACCGGTGGTCTCCCGGATCACGTTCCGCAGGGCAGCGGTACTCACCGGGTCCCCCAACGCATGGATGACGGTCCCTGGACGCCCTTTCTTCATGATCACCGGCGTCAGCCAGGCGTCGAGGGCACCGGCCTCCAAGAGGGCACCGACGGCGTGGGCCAACTGCTCACCGGTGGCGTCGTCCACGTTGGCCTCGAGGTGGGCGACCGGTTGTCCCGTGCCCACATCGGGGTCTCCCCCGCTGCCGTCGTCGATCCTCACTCCGGTCACCACCTGGGTGCAGTTCGGCAACTCCTCGAGCTCGTGGGCACCGGCACCGAACCCTTGACCCGTCACCTGCATGGCGGGCATGGGGCCGTAGCCCGAAGACAGGGCGGCGAGTAGTGCCGCGCCGGTGGGTGTGGTCAGCTCCACCGGGACATTCCGACCCCAGGTGGGAACGCCCTCGAGCAGTGCCACCACCGCCGGTGCCGGATTGGGCAGCATGCCGTGGGCGGCCCGGACCATGCCCAGCCCCGTGGCCACGGGACTGGCGCGGACCTCGTCGATTCCGAGGACCTCGAGAGCGGCGGCCGTCCCCACGATGTCGACGATGGTGTCGTGGCCGCCCACCTCGTGGAAGTGGACCTGGTCCACCGGACGCCGGTGGAGTGCCGCCTCCACGTCGGCCAGCATCGCGAAGGTGGCCAACGCCCGGCGGGTTACCCGTTCGGGAAGCCGCGCCTCGCCGATCAGCCCGACAATGTGGGCGTGGGTGCGCACCACCACGGTGTCCTCCGCGCTGACGAGGGCACGGGTGGCGGCGATACCACCTCGCAGCACCGGCTCGACGTCGAGTGACCATCCTCCCAGGGGAAGGCGCTCCAACAGTGCCAGCACCTCACCAAGATCGGCGCCAGCATCGAGCAGGCTCCCGAGGGCCATGTCCCCGGCAATTCCCGCAAAGCAGTGAAACCAGGCCATTGTGGGCGGCACCGAACCAAACCCATTGCTCACTCCACCGGTGGCGCGGACCGGGTCGACCAGCTTCATGACTCCGTCCGGTTCACGGGAGCATCCGGGCGATGGCGCACGCCGCCCCGAAGCCGTTGTCGATACCCACCACGGTGATGCCGGCCGCGCACGAGGCGTGCATGGCCAACAGGGCGGTGACACCCTCGAGCGCAGCCCCGTAGCCGGTGCTGGTGGGTACCGCGACGACCGGTGCAGGGGTAATGCCACCGACCAGGCTGGCCAGGGCACCCTCCATGCCGGCCACCACCACCACGGCGTCGGCGTCGGCGAGTTCGTCAGCCGAGGCCAACAGGCGATGGACGCCGGCCACGCCACAGTCGGCCAGGACCGTGGGGCGCAAGCCGAGCGCGGTCAAGGTGGCCTGACACTCACGGGCCACGGGCAGGTCCGAGGTTCCCGCGGTGACGATCAGCGTCCTCGCACCACGTCGTGCGGCCGGACGCCAAACCACGGCCGAGAGCTCGCCACGCACCTGGTCAGCGCCGGTGGCCGGCCCGGTCACGGTCCGCTCGCCGCCCGGGTGGTCAGCGGCCACCACATCAACCTGGCCCCGATCGGCTCGCGTCAGGATGACCGGTCCCTCCCCGTCGGACAACAGCTCGCCGACGATGGCCGAGCATTGCACGGGGGTCTTGCCCTGGCCGTACACGGCTTCGGGCAGACCCTGGCGGAGGGAGCGGTGGTGGTCGACCTTGGCAAAGCCCAGGTCGGCGAAGGGGAGCCGCCGCAGCCTGTGCACCGCCTCGTCCGGTGAACACGCACCTGAGGCCACGTCGGTGAGCAGGCGTTGCAGTCCAGGTTCGTCCATGATGTTCACTATCCTGCCTGGGTATGGCCCCGGACGCATCCTCAGACTCCCAGGGTGCCGACGCTCTACGCATCGGGTTCCTCGGCCCCGAGGGCACCTTTACCGAGGAGGCCCTCCTGAGTGAGGCCGATTACCGGGGAGCCGTGGTCATACCGTTCGGGTCCCTGGTCGAGGTGCTCGACTCGGTGCAGGAGGGCCGGGTCGACCTCGGTTTCGTCCCGCTCGAGAACGCGATCGAAGGCACGGTCCGGGACATCATCGACAGCCTGGTCTTCGACTTCGATCTCCGTATCCAGCGTGAAGTGGTGCTCGATATCCACCTGCATCTGATGGCACCGCCAGGAAGGGCGCTCGGCGACCTGGAGCGAGTGGCATCCATCCCCATGGCGACAGCCCAGTGCAGAGGTTTCCTCAACGAGAAGCTACCGGCGGTGGAACTACTGGCCACCAACTCGACAGCGGAAGCGGCCCGGCTGGTGGGTGGGCACGATCCAGCCATGGCGTCCCGACCCACTGCGGCCATAGCGCCCCGCCTGGCGGCCACGCTCTACGGACTGGAGATCCTGGTGGAGGATGTGGAGGACCACCCCGACAATCAGACCCGCTTCGTCACGCTGGCCCGAACGGGGATTCCCGCCCCCACCGGCCACGATCGAACCAGCATCGCCTGCTTCCAGAGTGCCGACCATCCAGGGAGCCTTCACGCCATTCTGGGACAGTTCTCAGCCCGAAACATCAACCTGAGCAAGCTGGAGTCGAGGCCCACCAAACAGGCACTCGGTGACTACTGCTTCATTATCGACTTCGAGGGCCACATCGCCGATGCCGTGGTAACTGACTGCCTTCGAGATCTCCATGCCGGTCTGGCCGGAGTGAAATTCCTTGGCTCGTATCCGGCCGCCGGGCCCGCTGCACCTGCCCGCCGGAGGGAGGCTGAGACGTCATGGAGCGCAGCGGCCGAATGGGTGGACCGCTTGCGTGCCGAGGTAAATCCACACCATCGGGAGTGAATGCCGATGGCCCGGACCGATGGTGGCGTCCGGCTACCCTGACAAGCGCTCGGAGGGATGGCAGAGCGGACAAATGCGCGGCTCTTGAAAAGCCGTGAGGTGCAAGCCTCCGTGGGTTCGAATCCCACTCCCTCCGCTGTAGTTGGCCTGTCGCGTGAGACACGCTATTGGTGTGTCAGGACATGAGAGACCGGTGTGTCAGGACATGAGAGACCGGTGTGTCAGGACATGAGAGACCGGTGTGTCAGGACATGAGAGACCGGTGTGTGAGGAATGAGAGACCTGTGTGTGCTGGCGGTTTCACGTCTTGCACATCCCCGAATAGCTATGTCCCTGGCGCCGGCGAGCGAGAGGTATCTGGGGGCTGGGATCCGGACCTTGGACGGCGACGACGCTCAGTTTGGAGATCCATGCTGTCGTGATCCAAATCGAGCATCGGATACGTGGTGACCTCCCAGAACGGACTGCAGCCAGCGCAAGGGTTAAGGAAACCGATTCAGCCGACTCGCCACTGCGGAGAGGCCCTCCAGTAGAGCGTTCTGCTGGTTGTGATCCAGCCCACCGAAGAGCTGCTTCTCAAAGTGGTGCACCTGAGGCAGAACCTGCTGCACCCGATCGAGTCCTGTATCTGTAAGGGAGACGAGTCGCATCCGACCGTCCGATCCATGAGCGCTCCGGGACACCAGGGCAAGTCGTTCGAGCGTATTCAAAATGCCCGTGAGGGTCGGCCGTGTCACGACCATTCGCTGGGCGACCACAGATGGGGGAACCGGCTCACCAGCGCCAGCGAGGACGGTCATCGCATTGAAGCTCGTGTATGACGGAACCCCGAAACCGTCCAACAATCGGTCGAGCTCGGTCAGCATGGTGACGGCCACTCGGCCGAGGTTCAAGAAGCACTCGGTGGCCAGCGCCGAGGCCCCGGGAAACTCTTTCTCGAAGTCGCTCTGGACCCGGACAAGCAGACCGTCGGGTGGCCTGGCTCGGTTGGTTGACATGGGTCTCTAGCGTAGTTAGGTTACGAACCACTTTTTGTGAGGATGCGACATTGGTCTGAAGGTTGCACCTACCAGTGGCTCAGCCACGACGGATACGAGATTCGGCGGGGCGATCCTGATTGATCCGCCAGGATTGGAACAGTTGTGAGGATGACAGTGGTGTCCGGTGGAGATGACCCTGGCTCCAACGTGTCGAAAGGACTTTCCCATGCCGGCTAGACCGTCGCGATCCAACCTGCCCATACCTGATCCCCAGCACGTCGGTCTAACCACCTACGACGCCAAGGATCCCGATACCTCGTTTCCTGCCATCGAACCACTGCGTCCCCCCGAGGGCGCACCGAACGTCCTACTCGTACTACTCGATGATGTTGGCTTTGGGGCCTCGAGCGCCTTCGGCGGTCCGTGTTCCACCCCGACCGCTGAGCGCCTCGCCCAAGGCGGCCTGGCCTTCACCCGGTTCCACACCACGGCCCTCTGTGCGCCCACCCGAGCCGCACTGCTCACCGGACGCAATCACCACAGCGTTGGCATGGGCGCCGTCCCCGACCTCGCTACGTCAGCCCCGGGCTACAACTCGGTTCGACCCAAGGCGGCGGCGCCACTGGCCGAGACGCTGCGTCTCAATGGCTACTCGACCGCGCAGTTTGGCAAATGCCACGAGGTCCCGATGTGGGAGAACAGCCCGGTGGGGCCGTTCGACCAGTGGCCGACAGGGAGCGGGTTCGAGCACTTCTACGGCTTCATCGGAGGAGGCACCAACCAATGGTTCCCGGGCTTGTACGAGGGAACGAAGCCAATCGAGCCGGCCAGGACCCCAGAGGAGGGGTACCACTTGACTGAGGACCTGGCCGACCGGGCCATCGCGTGGATCCGCCAGCAGAAGACTCTGGCTCCCAACAAACCCTTCTTTGCCTACTTCGCTCCCGGGGCCACCCATGCTCCCCACCACGCACCCAAGGAGTGGATCGACCGCTACCGAGGTCAGTTCGATGACGGGTGGGATGCCCTCCGCCAGCGGACCTTCGCCCGTCAGAAAGAGCTCGGGGTCATTCCAGCCGGGGCTGTCCTCACCGAGCGACCAGAGGAGATTCCCGCCTGGAACGACATCGATGACGACCTCAAGCCAGTCCTGGCTCGTCAGATGGAGGTGTATGCCGGCTTCCTCTCACATGTCGACCACCACGTGGGTCGGCTAGTCGATGCCCTTGAGGAGTTGGAGATCCTGGACGACACGCTCGTCTTTTACATCGTTGGGGACAACGGGGCCAGTGCCGAGGGCACCCCACACGGGACCTTCAATGAGCTGCTGGTGTTCAACCAGAGCATGGACCTCGAGACCACGGAGTTCCTCGCCGATCACATCGACGACTTTGGAAGCCCGGCGGCCAACAACCACTACGCCGTCGGATGGGCGCACGCCACGTGCACCCCCTACCAGTGGACCAAGCAAGTGGCGTCACATTTCGGAGGGACGCGAAACGGGATGCTCATCCACTGGCCGGCGGGCATCACGGCCAGGGGGGAGCGACGCGACCAGTTCCATCATGTCATCGACATCGCCCCCACCATCCTCGATGTTGCCGACATTCCCGCACCCACCTTCGTTCACGGAATCCAGCAGATGCCTCTCCACGGCGTGAGTATGCGGTATTGCTTCGACGATGCCGAAGCCCCGGAGCGGCACGAGACCCAATACTTCGAAATTGTCTGCAACCGTGGGATCTACCACAGGGGTTGGACGGCCGTGACCCGTCACAGCATTCCGTGGCTGGCCGCCGAGACGCCGGCACTGGACGATGACACCTGGGAGCTCTACGACACGACGAACGACTGGTCCCAGGCCCACGACCTGGCCGCCGACCACCCCGAGAAGCTCCTCGAACTCCAACGACTCTTCCTCATTGAGGCGGTCAAGTACGGTGCCCTCCCGCTAGATGACCGCCGGGTGGAGCGGTTCCTCGCCGAGTTGGCCGGCCGCCCCGAACTGATCACCGGCCACTCACAGCTGCTCTACGGCGGCATGGGCCGGCTGAGCGAGAGCTCGGTCATCAACACCAAGAACTCCTCCCACTCGGTCACCGCCGACATCGAACTGCCGAACGGCACCACCTCTGGTGTTCTCGTCGCCCAGGGAGGGGCGTTCGGCGGCTGGAGCCTCTACCTACTCGAGGGCATCCCTACCTACTGTTACAACCTGTTTGGAATCCGACGGACCGTCATACGGGGGTCGAAACCGATCGCCTCGGGCCACCACCAGGTCAGGAGCGAGTTCGCCTATGACGGTGGCCTGGGCGGCTCGGCCACCGTGACCGTGTTCGTCGACGGCGAACACGTCGGTGAGGGAAGCCTCGAACGCACCGTGCCCCTGTTGTATTCGTACGACGAGACGACAGACGTCGGTAGCGACAGCGGATCTACGGTCAGCGACGACTATGACGAGACGACCAGCCACTTCCCGGGTGCCGTCAACTGGGTACAGATCGACGTCGCCGTCGACGATGGCGACCATCTGATCTCGCCGGATGAGCGCTGGCGAGTCTCCATGGCTCGCCAGTAAAACAGTGAAGCACCAAGCCGGGCGGGCACGACCGCCAGGAACATCGCACGATCGGACTCGCAACACCCGATCCGTACCGGCCCGGTGAGCCACGGCCTCGACACGGCAGTCCTGGCCACCGCTGCGGGGTGTGTCGTCCTCTGGTCGCTGGCGTCTGCCCGACTGGAGCGACTCAATGTCTCGGCCCCCATCGCCTTTGTGCTGATGGGGCTCATGATCACGCACGGCCCCTTGGCCTTCATCCGCTTCGACCCCCATTCGTCCACCGTCCGGTCCATGGCCGAGGTCACCTTGGCGGTCGTTCTCTTTACCGACGCGTCGAGAGTCAATGTCCACCAACTGCGCCACGACCTCGGCCTGCCCGTCCGGCTATTGGCCGTCGGCCTGCCCCTGACCATCGGACTCGGGACGGCGGTGGCTTTGGGTCTTGTGTCAGGCATCTCCCTATGGGTAGCGGCGGCCATCGGCGCGATCGTGGCCCCTACCGATGCCGCCCTGGGGGCGAGCATCATGGAGGACTCCCGGATCCCCAACCGGATTCGGCGACTGCTCAACGTCGAGAGCGGCTTGAACGACGGCATCGCCACCCCGTTCGTGAATCTGTTCCTAGCTGGCGCCGTCGCCACGGAGATGGTGCGGGCCACGTCGGTACCGGTCGCCGTACGTGACCTGCTCGTCGGTGCCGGAGTCGGGGTCGGGGTCGGACTGGTGGGGGGATGGGCTCTAACCCGAGCACGTGCAGCGGGATGGAGCGCCCCAGCCTTTCGCACGCTGACCCCGCTAGGCCTGGCCCTCCTGGCCTATGGCGCCGCCATCGAGGCGCACGGCAACGGTTTCGTCGCCGCCTTTGTCGCAGGAATGGCCTTCGGTTCGTTGGTGCATGAGGATCTGGACGAGCTGGTGGGCTTTGCCGAGGAGTCCGGTGGGTTGCTGTCCCTATTGGTGTGGCTGATCTTCGGGGCGGCCATGGTGGTCCCTGGGTTCGAGCATGCCACGTGGTCGGACGTTCTGTTCGCTGTACTCGCACTCACTGCGGTGCGGATGCTCCCCGTCGGGCTGGCTCTGGCCGGATCCGGGCTCGACCGCTTCACCGTGGGGTTCATCGGGTGGTTCGGGCCCCGAGGCCTCGCCTCAGTGGTATTCGGGCTCATCGCCTACGACAGTCTCGACCCGGTCAACGGTGGACGTGTCCTCTCCGTTGTGACCGTCACCGTGGCGCTCAGTGTTCTGGCCCACGGGCTGTCGGCCTCACCCCTGGCCACCCGCTACGGCACGTTCAGCGGCACTCTCGCCGGCCGGCAGCCCGAACACCGGACGACGCCGGCGATGCGTCCTCATCGCAGCCTGGGTGGCCATGTGGGAGGTCCGAGAGGCCGGGATGCGTGAACCCGATGGGCAGCGGTTGATGGTCCCGACGACAGGCGCCGCCGAAAGCTGGCGGGCTCGAGTCCTGGTCACGACCTCCGACCAGCGCCTGCGGCTCCCTCGCGACCTGATCGGTGCGGCCATCGGCATGGTCGTAGCACTCATCTCCTGGATATCCGTGGCGGCCGGCGCCGATGCGCCGGTCACCGTCGAGATACCGACGTGGATCTCCCACGCAGAGGTAATGGGCCGATGGATGCTGGACGGTACAGGGCGCGATCTCATAGAGCCCACCGACTCCATCGAGGTGCAGCCCCACCCCGATTGCGACGTGAGAGGATTCCTGTAGTCGGGCCCAGCGTCTGACAAGGAGTGACGCAATGAGGACTCGGCCCAAGTGTTCGATGGTGGTCGCTGGAGGGATGCTGGCCCTCTCTCTGGCTGGCTGCAGCTCGAGCCATGTCGCCTCATCACCCCAAACGTCGACCCACGCCCCGCTCTCGACCACCACCAGTTCGAGTGACGTCACAACGACTCCGGCCACCGGATCCCCGATGTGGCTCAGCTACCACGCCGATCAGAGCCGCACCGGGGCCGTCTCGGGAGCAACTTCGCTCTCCTCGGCGAGGCGGAAGTGGAGCACCGACCTCGGGGGCGCTGTCTTCGGACAGCCAGTGGTGGCCGATGGGCGCATCGTTGTCGGAACAGAGGAGAACAGGGTGGTGGCGCTCGATCCGGCCAACGGTGACGTCCTCTGGTCGGCTTCACTGGGTAAGCCGCTCGTCAATGTCCCGGCGGTGGCCGGGTGCGGCGACATCGATCCACTCGGCATCACGAGTACTCCGGCGATTGACCCGAGCACCAATACCGTCTTCGTCGTCGGAGAGATCAGTGATGGGAACGGAGCCGTACACCACCAGCTCGAGGGGCTCAGCATGGCTACGGGAGCAGTGACCCTCTCCGAAGACGTCGATCCTCCCCTTCCGAGCGGTGAAAGACCCGTCAATCTGCTGCAACGAACCTCGCTGGCCATAGCCAACGGACGGGTTTACGTTGGCTACGGAGGCAACTACGGAGACTGCGGTGACTATCACGGCTGGGTGGTTGGGGTCGACGTAAGCGGGTCGCCGGACCTGGTGTCCTTCGAGGTGGCCTCGGACGGACAAGGCGGCGCGATCTGGCAGGCGGGTGGCGCTCCGGCTGTCGACGAGAGTGGCAACATCTACATCACGACAGGAAACGCCAACCCCGATCCACCCCAAGGAGGCCCTGACCCGAAGAAGTACACGGAGAGCGTCGTCAAACTGAACCCCACCCTCACTCCGCTTGCCTCATTCAAAGATTCGGTGGCCGGAGGGGACGAGGATCTATCCACAAGCAATCCTGTACTGCTCCCCAACGGAAATCTCTTTGCCATAGGCAAAACTGACATCGGGTATGTGCTCACCCAATCGAATCTCTCCCTGGTCAAAGCCATCAAGGGCATCTGCGGAAGCGATCCCGACGGCGGTCCCGCCTTCGACGCGGCCACCGATCAGATCTTCGTGCCGTGTCGTGATGGGGGCATCCAGGAAGTCAATCTTGCCAACGCCACCACAGGTCCGAGACTCTCCGGGGCCAACGGCGCCCCCATTGTGATCAATAGTGATCTCTGGGCCGTCCAGTACCCGACCGGAGTGCTCACCCAGTTCGATGTCGCCTCCGGAAAGGCCGTCCAGAGCATCCAGGTCGGCTCGGCCGTTCCCACCTTTACGTCTCCGAGTACCAACCTCTCCCTGGTGCTCGTCGGAACAACGTCCGGAGTGGCCGCCTTCGGAACCTGAGCCGTCAGGCGTTCGGTACAGCCGAACGCAGAGGCCGGTGTCTCAGTTGACAACTTCGGCTGCCGTCAGGGCACCGATCAGACCATCGGCAGGGAGCGATCAGGGGGCCAGGGACGCCTCGAGAGTGATCTCGGGTACGCCAGCCAGCGCCCTGCTCACGGGGCACCCGGCTTTGGCCTCCTCGGCCCTGGCCACGAAAGACGCTTCGTCGAGGCCGGCGACCTTGCCCACCGTTACGAGGGCGATCTTGGTGATCGTCGGAGCGCCGTCGATCAGCCGAAGGGTGACCGTCGCATCGGTGTGCACCGATTCGGGCGGATTACCCGCTTGGGCCAGGATGTTGGAGAGCGCCATCGAGAAGCATGATGCATGAGCAGCCGCAATCAACTGCTCGGGGTTCGATCCAGGACCATCCTCGAAGCGAGATTTGAACGTGTAGCCCCCGCTGATGGATTCTCCGGCCGTGAACGTACCGGTGCCCGTGGGTACATCACCCTTCCACTCCGCACTCCCCTTGGCTGGCATTCCTACCTCCTGGATGTCCGTTGATCCTGATCCTAGGTGGAGAGTCCATCCGGCCATGCCGGCATCCCCGGACTCTCAAATCGGTATGTCGCTAGGCCTCACGAGCCTGGCCGACGATCCGCTCGACGACCACAGCGCTGAGCGCAACCACGAGGACGAAGCCGCCATAGCCAAAGGACGTGTCCCGAAGTCCGATGTGGGTGGTTACGACCCCGGCTACCAGCGCGGGGACGCTGAAGGCCAGGTAGCTGACCACATAGACGGCGGAGAGTAGGGCGGCCCGTTCGTTCGGCTCGGCGAGTTGGCTGACCGAGCGCAGCGATCCGAGGAACCCAGCCCCGAATCCCGCCCCAGCGACAATCGAGGCGATCACGAACAACGGAAACGAAGACCAACCCAGAGCGAGCAGGAATAAGGCCGTCCCTACGGTCAGGGCCGCGCCACCTCGACGGGCCATACTTCGCGGGGGACCAGTCACGGGCCAACACCGCAGCCGCTGAGCCGGACAGTGGGAGCAGCCCGATCACCAAACCGATAACGCCGAAGTTCGTCTGTCCAAAGACCGCACCGAGCAGCGACCCACCGACGGAGAGAATCAGACCTCCGAGCGCCCATGTGGCGACCATGGTGGGCAGGGCACCGGCAAAGGCACGTCGGGCTCGTGTGGGGATGGCAATCTCTGGGCGCAGGGCGGCGAACCCAACCCGAGAGCGGGCCACGGTTTCGGGCAGCATCACGGTGGCAAGGACCAGTACCAAAAAGAACGCCATGAGGATGACGAAGATCAGCCGCGTCGGCAGCGGAGCGTACTGAACGAGCAGCCCGGTGACGATCGCACCTATCCCCAGGCCCAGTGTCGGCGCCGCGCTGTTGACCAGCGATCCGAGCCGAGATCCGTCACCGGGCTGGAGGTCGAGAAGGTAGGCGCCCAACACACCGATGGCGGCGCCTGTGGCGAAACCCTGAACGATTCGTGCCCACACCAGCCACCCCACGCCATCAGACCCGACGAACAACGCCATGGCACCCGCCTCAACGAGAAGTGAACCAGCAAGAACCGGCCGCCGTCCGACGTAGTCCGACAGCCGACCGACCGTGAGCAGACTGGCGATAAGAGCGAAGACGTATACCGCAAAGATCACCGTCAGGGTGATGTCGGACAGCCTGAACTGGACTTGGTAGACCGGATAGAGAGGGCTCGGGGCACTTGAGGCGGCCGTGAGCGTCGCGGTGGCTGCGGCTACGAGCCAGAATGCGACCGGTCGGGGCAGGGCTATGCGCTTTGGCGGGCGTACGGGCGCTGCGATCGACGTCATCTCGGTGCTGCCAGGAAGGCGATGGTCTCACGCATCCACCGACGCTCCAGATCCCAAGTCGGGGAGTCGCTCGAAATGCCGGCGTTTGGACGTCCAATGGTCGAGTACCTCATGCGCCTCTACAACGGCGAACAGGGTGAGGTGATTCCCCCCGGAAAAGACCCGTGCCACCTCAACTGGGTCCATACGATGCACGGTCGCTCCCGTGTCGAGTGGGGTCACGAGAGTGGGTCTCCTAGTCTGTGCCAGTGGCAGCATCCATCGACGACGGTCTCGTCGGCCGCGAGCAGCCCTTCAGATCGGTTCTGGCCTCGAGGCTTCAGGGATTTGGGGTCACCATCTTCGCCGAGATGTCCGCGCTCGCTGAACGCACCGGCTCGATCAACCTGGGACAGGGATTCCCCGACTCAGATGGCCCGTCGGTCATGGCCGACGCTGCGATCAACGCAATCCGTGAGGGTCACAACCAGTATCCCCCGGGATTGGGCACCGCTGACCTCCGCCGGGCCATCGCCACCCACCAACACCACTTCTACGGTCTGGAGTACGACCCGGAGAGCGAGATCATGGTGACCGCTGGGGCCACTGAGGCCGTCGCCGCCGCCATGCTGGCACTCTGCGAACCGTCCGACGAGGTGGTGATGTTCGAGCCCGCCTACGACTCGTACGCCCCTGCCGTCGCCATGGCCGGCGGGGTGCGTCGGGTGGTGCCTCTTCGGCCTCCTGATTGGAACTTCGACGTGCACCAGCTGGCCGCCGCCATCACTTCGAAAACCCGTCTGCTCCTACTCAACTCGCCTCACAACCCCACGGGGAAGGTGTTCGACGCTACCGAGCTGGCGGCCATCGCCAAGTTGTGCGTGGAAGCCGACCTACTGGTAGTGACTGACGAGGTCTACGAACACCTGGTATTCGAGGGGAGGCACATCCCGCTGGCTTCCTTGCCCGGGATGGGCGAGCGAACCCTCACCGTCTCGAGTGCCGGTAAGACGTTCTCCTTCACTGGATGGAAGATCGGCTGGGTGTGTGGCCCAGCCCCGTTGGTGGCAGCCGTCCGAACCGCCAAACAGTTCCTTACCTACGTCAACGGCGCCCCGTTCCAGCCGGCGGTGGCGACGGGCCTCAGGCTGCCCGACGAGTTCTTCGTCCATGCCTCTACCGAACTGGCACTGCGACGGGACCGACTCTGCGACGGACTGGCCGAGGCAGGATTCGAAGTCTTCCGACCCGCGGCCACCTACTTTGTCGTGACCGATATCACGCCACTCGGAGCACACGATGGCGTGGAGTTCTGCCGCCAGCTCCCTGAGCGCTGCGGCCTCGTCGCCATACCGGCCTCGGTGTTCTACGACGATCCCGGGCCGAACAGGTCGCTGGTCCGCTTCGCCTTCTGCAAGAGTCTCGATGTGATCGACCGGGCAGTGGAGCGACTGCACGACTTCAATCGGCCCTAGCCAACGGCCGCGCTGCGGCATCTGAGTCGGAATCTCACCGGGTGGTCCAGGTCGACGGTGCATCAGCACCATTGACCCGAGCCCAGGCAACGACCTCCGGAGTCGCCACCCTGTTGCGGCCCCCCGTGCCACTTGGCTTGACGCTACAGGAATGGACAACCGGACGGTGGCGGGCCATCCGTCGACGCTGTTACCGCGTCACTCCGCTCCGGGTTCTCCCTCGAGGGCCTTGGTCAGCAGTTCCTGGAGATCGGTGCGCTCCCGACCGCTCAGTGACGCGAGGACGGCATCTTCCACGCTCTCGATTCCGTGCTCCGCTTTCTCGAGTGCTTCGAGCCCTGCGTTCGTAATCTCAACAAGGTGACGGCGCCGATCGGTCGGATCGCGTCGTCGGAAGGCAAACTCCCTCGACTCGAGCTCGTTGAGCAGCAGCACAAGATTGTTGGCATCGATGCAGAGCATCTCGCCCAGATCCTGCTGGGTAATCGGATTGTGCTCCCGGAGGTGGGCCAGCATGACGAACTCTTTCATCCGCATCCCGAGCAGGTCCTCGGAGGTGCGGCGGTAAACGACCCGGGAAAGTTGGGTCAACAACACCGTCACGCCAGGCGTCGTCGTCGTAGCCATGGTCGGGATCATAGCCGGATGGGCCACTATCCCGTCATCTTGACACTCACTAGATTAGTGATTATCAATGGTTAGGACCTCAAACTCACCGGAGTTCGCCATCCCCTCTTCCCTCACCACCTTCATCCACCACCGCCGTCGATGGATCGCGCTGATCGTCGTCTGCTTCGCGATGTTGATGAACATCCTGGACCAGACGATCGTGAACGTGGCGCTTCCGACCATCCAGCATGACCTTCGGTTCTCGCAGGCGTCGCTGGCCTGGGTGATCGATGCGTATCTGATCACCTTCGCCGGGACACTGCTACTGGCCGGCCGACTGGGCGACCTCATCGGGCGCAAGAAGGTCTTCCTGGTCGGGGTGGCCCTGTTCACCGCGGCCTCGGTCGCCTGTGGTGCCGCCGACAGTCAGATCCTCCTCATCGTGGCCCGATTCGTCCAAGGGCTGGGTGCAGCCCTTTCGTCCTCGGTCATCTTGGCCATCATCGTGGCCGATTTCCCCGTTCCCCGCGAGCGAGCCAAGGCCATGAGCTCGTACATCATCGTCGCGGTCGGGGGCGGGTCACTAGGTCTGCTCATCGGCGGCTACGTCACCCAGGTCCTCAGCTGGCACTGGATCTTCTTCATCAACATTCCCATCGGCGTTGCCACGTTCATCGCCGGAGCTCTGTTGATCGAGGAGAACGTCGGAATCGGGTTCCGTGCCGGATTGGATATTGCCGGTGCCGTCACGAGCACGGCTGGGCTCATGCTGGCGGTCTACGCCATCGTCAGCTCGAGCCAGTACGGCTGGGCGTCGACGCACACACTGGGCTTCGGTGCCGCGGCCGTGGTCGTACTTGCAGCCTTTCTCGTCCTCGAAAGCCGCCTGGCCACACCGATGATGCCCATACGCGTCATGCGCTCACCCGGACTGCTCTCCTCGAGTCTGGTGCGTGGGTTGATGGTCGTGGGGATGTACAGCACCTTTTTCATCGGAGTCCTCTACTTCCAGCACGTTCTCGGTTATGACCCGATCCGGACCGGGCTGGCTTTCTTGCCCCAGACCCTCTCGGTGGCGTTGATGTCCAGCGGACTCACCACTCGGATCATGGACCGACTGCAACCGAAGTTGACCGCCCTGATCGGCCTCATGATCCTGGGCGGTGGGCTCACCCTCTTCATCACCTCGGGAGTGAATACCGCCTACTTTCCCCACCTCTTCGGAGCCGTCCTGCTGGTCGGACTGGGGGCGGCGATGGCCTTCACCCCGTTGTTGACAATGGCTTTGGCCAATGTGCCGGCCAAGGACGCCGGCATCGGTTCGGGGATTGTCAACGTCTCCCAACAGGTGTCGGCGGCACTCTCGGTGGCCGTCCTCGGGACGGTATCGGCCAGCCGCACCGCGACCCTGCTCGCCAGCGGCAGTTCACTACACACCGCCCTGGACGGCGGCTATCGGCTGGCGTTCGCCATCGCGTTGGGCAGCGTGGTCGTCGGCATCGTGGTCGGCATCTTCATTCTCAAGCAGAAAAAGACGGCTAGCGAGGACGCAGAGATCGCTGAAGAGCCCCAGCAGGCAGTGGATGAAACGATGATCGTCGAGGTCCTCTGATCGAGACGGTCCCACCACAGGTCTCGAACCGGACCCTCGACGGCTAGGCCTGTTGGCCCAGGGGAAGGCACGCCTTACTCAGGCCACCACACCTTCGATCTTGAGGTCAAGCACACTCTGTTCGTCCAGATCGATACTGGCCAGGATCTCGTCACAGTGTTCGTTGAACTCGGGTGCCCGCTTGGGCGGAGCGGGCGTTCCACCGAACTGCACCGGTGTCGTCACCAGCTTGAACGGCACGCCGGCCGCGGTCTCGGTCTCCCCGACGTAGCCGTTGGCCACCACCTGGGGGTCGTCGACCGCCTCCAGGCTGTCCTGGGCGAACGACCACTGCCCATCAAATTCGGCCAGGCGCATCAACCACTCGGAAAGCGGCGCAGAGGCGAAGACCTCGGTCAGGATCCCTCGTGCCGCGTCGGCGTTGGCCGACAACAACTCATGAGAGGTGAACCGTTCATCGGTGATCAACTCCTCGCGGCCGATGGCCCGGCACGCGCCCGGCCAGTAGTGGAAGCCCTGAAGACAGGTGAGGGCGAGGAACCGGCCGTCCTCGGTCTTGTACGTTCCGACCAGCGGGTTGGACGGGCCACCGCCGCCCCCCGACGAGGCAGGGGGTGGCCGCCACGGAAATCCCATCTGGAGGGAGAGGGCCACGGCGGGGCTCATGGCCCACAACCCGACACCGAGGAGGGACACGTCGACCGAGACCGCCTCGCCGGTCCGCTCGCGGTGGAACAGTGCACCCATGATCCCTCCGGCGATGGTCATGCCCCCAATGGAGTCGCCGTAGCCGGGAGCAGGTTGCATGGTCAGGTTTTCCGCGTCGGGGGGCGTGCAGCCCATGGCGCTGGCCCCCCGACACCAGTAGCTCAGAAAGTCGTAGCCGCCGCGGTCAGCTTCAGGGCCCCGCTCCCCACCGCCGGTGCCAGCGACGTAGATGATGTCGGGATTGTGGGCACGGATGTCGTCGATCTCCATCCGAAGCTTCTTGCGCACGGCGGGAAGCTTGTTGGTGAGGAACACATCACAGGTGGCCGCTAATTTGTAGACCAGTTCGACGCCCTTCTCGGTGGTGAGGTCGACGCCGATGCTCTTCTTTCCCCGGTTCGAGTGTTCGAGGAGTACGTGCACGTCGCCACCCATCGACATGACACCACTGGAGGCGAGCCCTCGCATGGCGTCACCCCGCTCCACGTGCTCGATCTTGATGACCTCGGCACCCCAGTCGGCCAGGATGGCCGAGGCAGCGGGTACGAAGGTGTGCTCCGCGACCTCGAGAATCCGCACGCCTTTCATCACATCGGTCATCAGGACCCTCCCTGCCGTCGTCGTCAATCCGCCGTCAAACAGTTCTAGCAGCGGGTGGGAGTGCCGAGGGACGGGCTGGCCCCCCGCCGAACGGACACCCCACTCCCCGGACCGTCGAGAGGCGGGTCAGCCGTAGAGAGAGTTCTGCTTCAGTGCTGCTGCTGTCAGCGTCTTGATCTGGGCCGGGGTCAGCGGCGTAGGTGCCACGGTTGACGAGGTGGATGTGGAGCTCGATGCAGCCACGTCCACATCGAGGGCCGTGATGGCCACCCGAGACCCGTTGATCCAGGCCATCAGGTACTCGGGAGCGTCGGTGGCCGTGGCGAATGCGGTCGGACCCAACTTCTTCGGGGCTTTGATCGACGTGTCCACCTTGACCTGCTTACGGGCCCCGGCCAGCGCCTTGACCGCTGCCGCCTTCGACGCACACTGCAGGGACTCCGAGACCAGGCCGGTCTTACTGGCCGCGTCCTCATAGACAGCCTCGACGGACACCGTGCAGCCCTTCTGGCTGGTCACCTTCGTCTTCTTGGCCGCCTGCACGGTCTTCGTGAATCCGAGGGCCTTGGCATGGCTCGGGGTGAGCACCGTGGAGGTGAGCGTGGGCGCGGCAACGGCCGTTCCCGGGACGGCGGCCAGCAGAGCAATGATGGCACCCCCACCGAGCCCTGCGACGAGCTTGTTGCGCAACCTGAACTGGTTCTTCATGGGCCAGACGCTAGGGGCAAACTCTGTGAGTGCGCTGTGCACCAGCTACCTCCGGGCCCGATTTATCCAGGTGACCGCCGATCAGGCAGGAGCAGAAAGGTGCTCTGAACAGGTCCGGAGGAGGTTGGTGAACCTCATGGGCAAGTAGGGGACTATCAGCGACCCGAGGTGAAGAGGAAGCACCCTCCTGGCGTTCCGCCACCCGTGCTGACCACGGCTACTTCGGCTCCCGCCACCTGGCGGGCTCCCGCGTCGCCTCGAAGTTGCACCACCGCCTCGTGGATGAACCCGTAGCCGTGGGTCCGACCCGCTGAAAGCTGGCCGCCGAACGTATTCAGCGGCAGCTGACCCCCGAGGCCGATGCGCGAGGGATCGGCGAGAAACTCTCCGGCTTCGCCAAGCCCGCAGAACCCGAGGCCCTCGAGCCAGCTCAGGCAGTTGAACGAGAAGCCGTCATACAGCTCGGCGACGTCAACATCATCGGGACGCAAGGATGTCCTCGACCACAGGTGAGCCGCTGGCCCCGCTGTCTGGGGCTCGTGGCTGAGGGTGCCTTGGTCCCAACTGATCCGTTCGGTGATCTGGGTGCCAACCGCGTCGACCAGAACGGGCGGGTGCGGTCGGTCCTTAGCGGTATGAACTGCCGATACGACGATGGCAATGGAGCCGTCACAGGGCACGTCGCAGTCGTAGAGACCGAAGGGTGTGGAGATCATCCGTGCGCCGTAATAATCGTCGATGGTCAGCGGATCCCGGTAGATGGCGTTGGGGTTTAAGCCCGCAAACGTTCGGGCGTTGATGGCAATGGTGGCCAACGCGTCCCGGGTGGTGCCGAAGCGAGCGAAGTGGTTCGAGGCGTTCATGGCGATCCAGTTTCCGGCGCTCATGGCGCCGAAGGGGAGCCGCCACGACACGAAGTCCCCCTCGATCCGCCCCCCACCAGAGCCGGATGGCGGCGGGCTCCGGCGCTGGCGGTCCTGGAACGTGGCCTCCCACACGGTCCGGAAGCAGAGTACGTGCCGACAAAGTCCCGCCGCCACGGCCAGCATGGCGGCCACGACCGAACCTCCCTGTCCGGGGAGCTCCGAGCCTCCGTTGAACCAGGTGGGCCTGATCCGGAGGCTCTCCTCCAGTGCGGTGACCCCCCCTTCGGAATGGCCACCAGCAGTCGTCCCACCGGGGTAGGTCGACAGGCCGTCGATGTCCGCCATGGTGAGTCCGGCGTCGGCCACGGCCCGTCGGCACGCGTCCACGGTGAGGCTGAGGGGATTGACGCCCAACCGGCGCCCGACGGTGGACATTCCGATCCCGGTGAGCGCAACCCGACTCTCGAACTTCTCCGGGCTGGCCATCGGTCGAACATGGTCGACGGCCCGCTCCTCTTCGGGCAGCGGACCCAGTTCGGTCAGATCGGTTCGACCTGTGAACATCGGCAGCCACACGTCCTCCACCTGCTCGAAGCGGACGGTCACTCGCAGCCCGACAACCACCCGGTCGGCCGGAATGTCGATCAGATTGGTGGTCAGGCGGACGCGGGGGTCCTCATCGATGGCCACGATGGCGATGACGTAGGGAGGAGGGAACTCAGGACTCCACTGGTGCTCGTTGACCGTGAAGCCCACTACGACCGCGTTTCCACTGACAGCCTCGACACGGAGGTCGTCCGAACCGCAGGTCCGACAGATGGGTCCGGGCGGATGCTGATAGGCGTGGCACACCTGACACCGGCGGAAACGGAGGATGCCGTCGGCGCCCGACGTCCAGAAGAACTCGTTCTCCGGCGTGACCGCGGGAAGCGGGCGGGTCACCGGACGGTCGGCATCAACCGACTGGGGTCGGGGGCGGTGTGTTCACGGGTCTGCATGCCGGGGAGTGTAACCAGGTCGGAGGTCCACCGAGCAGGGCGGATGGGTGGCCGGTGACCCGGGGTTCCGTGGTGGATCCGGTCATGGGGTTCACCCACTCGTCCGGCCTCGTTCGAATGGATGTATCCTCGTGGCCGCCAACGGCCAAGGAAAGGACCCGTCGTGGAGTTGAAGCCAGGGACACGGTTGCGCAGCGCGGTGGGGAGTACCGAAGTCGTCGTCATCCGGGCACCGGGTGGGGATCTCGCAGTCACCATCGGTGGTGTCCCCGTCGTTGGACTCGACGACGAGCCGGGGAATGCAGAGATCCAGGCCGGCGGTGAAGGATCGACCCTCCTCGGGAAGCGTTATGTGAACGGTGACCAGACCGTCGAGTTGCTCTGCAGTAAGCCGGGGGAGGGCGCTCTGGCTGTCGACGGGGTTCCCCTCGAGTTGAAAGAGGCCAAGCCTCTGCCCTCGTCCGACTGACCAGTCACCTCCCTGGTCGACGGCACGGATTTTTCGTGTCGGCCCGCCCGAGCGGGTGACTGCTCAATAGGGCAGGTCGGTCGGAACGCAGTTTCGGAAGTCGGGTTCGGGATCGACTTCGAACTGGACGGCCCTGACGGATGGGCGATCGTCGAGTATCGCCTGCGCGATCCGGTGCATGCCGTCCATGACCCGCCCATCTGCCCCCAGGATGATCGGGTATGAGCCGTCCGCCTCTTGGATCAGGCGGACATGTTCGATGATCCGCCGGACCGTGGGGACCGCACCGTGGACGAACCAGTGGTCCGTGTCGACCTCGGGGAACGCATCCACCGCCATCTCCTTGACCACCAGGCCGGCGCTGGCCTCGATGAGGTGGTCCACATCCCACGCGTCGAGGCCCTCGGCCCCCGGCCAGAAGTGGTACTGCTTGCGCACGAGGGTCCGCTGCTCCAATCGGCCTCCCCGGTTACCGGTAGGGAGGCTCCGTCCAGCCGGGGAAGATATCGGGAAGTTCGGTAGAGGGCCGGCCGGTGAAATGGGCGGGTCGTTTCTCGAGAAACGACAGGACGCCCTCGCGGGCATCAGGCCCCGCTCCCGTGGCGTAGACGGCCCGGGAGTCAGCGCGGTGGGCGTCCATCGGGTGGTCGGCTCCGAGCATGCGCCACAGCATCTGACGGGTGAGGGCTACAGAGACGGGGGCGGTCTCGGCGATTTCGGCGGCCAGCGCCCGGGCAGCGCCCATCAGCTCGTCGGGCGGGTGGACGCTACGAACGAGTCCGCCCGTCAAGGCTTCTTCGGCACCGAAGATCCGCCCGGTGTAGAGCCACTCCGCCGCCTGGGCCACCCCGACTAGCTTGGGGAGGAACCAGGTCGACGCCCCTTCGGGCGCGATGCCCCGGCGGGTGAACACGAAGCCAAAGCGCGCCCGCTCCGAGGCCATACGGATATCGGTGGCCAGCAGCAGGGTCACCCCCATACCGACCGCGGCCCCGTTGACGGCCGAGATCACCGGCTTCAGGCAGTCGAACAGACGAAGGGTGATACGACCGCATCCGTCCCGGGGCGCCACCGCATCGCCCACCCGTTCCGCCCCGACCGCCCCGTCGCTGCGCTCGTCGTCGTAGTCGAAGGTCTGGGCCCCGGCCGACAAGTCGGCACCGGCGCTGAACGCCCTCCCGTTTCCGGTGAGGATGACAACCTTCACGTCATCGTCGCCATCCACCCGGTCGATAGCCGCCAGCATCTCGACGACCATCTGGGCGTTGAACGCGTTCAACTGATCGGGACGGTTGAGAGCGATGGTGGCGATGCCGTCGGCCACCGCGTAGTCGATCTCCTCGAACTCCATAGTCGTCCTCTTTTCCGTATCCCCGTCGGGTCGGTCACCTGCCTACCGATCCGGACCTGCCCGGAGTCGTGGTCACGCCAGGTGGACACTACTTCTGGGGGGCCTGACGACCCGAGCCAAGGCCATCCATCGACCTTTAGTAGGACGTTGTAGTAATATTGGCCATGCTCCCGATCCCGATCCGGCAGATCCGACCGTTGCCGACCAGCTGGCCGGGGCTACGGTGAGCAACCTCCATCGGCCCAGCCACCCCGTCCGGTTCATCACCGCCGCCAGCCTGTTCGACGGCCACGATGCTGCCATCAACATCATGCGTCGGCTCCTCCAGTCCCAGGGAGCCGAGGTCATCCACCTCGGCCACAACCGTTCAGTCGACACGGTGGTGACGGCGGCCATCGCCGAAGACGTCCAGGGGATAGCCATCAGCTCCTACCAGGGTGGCCACATGGAGTACTTCCGCTACCTGGTCGACCGCCTCCGAGCTGAGGGTCGGGGTGACATCCTCGTCTACGGCGGGGGTGGCGGGGTCATCGTCCCCTCCGAGATCGAAGCGCTCGAGGCCTACGGGGTGCGGCGGATCTTCTCCCCCTCCGATGGGCAGCAGCTTGGCCTCGACCGCATGATCAACCTCTTGATCGAAGAGTGCGACCGCGATCTGGCTGCTAGCCCCCTACCGCCCCTCGACGCCCTGCTCACCGGCAATCACGAGGCGCTGGCCCGGTGGATTACCCACATCGAAGCGGGAGCGCTCGATCCGGTCACGGTCGATGCCCTCCAGGCCCGATCCGATCGACGTCCCCCACCCGTCCTCGGCATCACCGGTACGGGTGGGTCGGGCAAGTCGTCATTGACCGACGAGCTGATCCGGCGGTTCCGACTCGACCAGGAGGACAAACTGTCCATCGCCGTGCTGGCCGTGGACCCCACCCGCCGCCGGGGTGGTGGCGCCCTTCTCGGTGACCGCATTCGCATGAATGCCATCGACGGGCCCGGGGTCTTCTTCCGGTCACTGGCCACCCGCGGTGCAGCGTCCGAGCTCCCGGACCGGTTCCCCCTTGCCGTGGCGGCCTGCGGCGCCGCCGGATTCGACCTCGTCATCGTGGAGACCCCCGGCATCGGCCAAGGGGACGCCGCCGTGACCGACATCGCCGACGTCTCCCTCTACGTAATGACCCCCGAGTACGGTGCGGCGTCGCAACTCGAGAAGATCGGGATGCTGGAACTGGCCGATGTGGTGGCCATCAACAAGTTCGACAGGCGAGGGGCCGACGACGCCTTCCGCCAGGTCTGCCGCCAGTGGGGACGGGACCATCAGGGCTCCTCGGCCGAGACCGGCGAGGAGCCGGTGTTCGGCACCATCGCCTCTCGGTTCAACGACAATGGCGTTACTGCCTTGTTCCAGCGGCTGAAGGAACTGCTGGTCGCCCGAGGCCTCGTGGCGACCGAAGGGGTGCTCCCGACGGTCGCGGGACGCCAGTCGACGCACGCCAGCGCCATCGTTCCCGCCAATCGCCGTCGCTACCTGGCCGAGATCGCCGAGACGGTCGAGGGCTACCACGCCACGTCGGCGCGCCTGGTGGACGAGGTGCGACAGGCCGAGCAGGTTGCGGCCACCTTGGCCCTCAGCAGTGCACGTGGTATCGAGACTGGTGGCCTTGGCACCCTCGCCGCCGAAGTCGACAAGGACCGCGATCCCGAAGGAAGGAGGTTGCTCGAGGAGTGGACTGAACTCCGAGCCACCCTCTCGTTCGAAGACGACCAGCCCGAACCGTCCGGTCCGGGTACCGACGGCACCGAGCGTCCGGCACTATGGCGAACCTCGTTGTCGGGCACCCGAATCGCTCGGGTGTCGCTCCCCCGCTTCACCGAACACGGGGAGCTGGTCCGCTGGCTGCGCGCCGAGCACCTGCCCGGTCACTTCCCCTTCACCGCCGGCGTGTTCCCCTTCAAACGGGAGGGTGAGGACCCCGCCCGGATGTTCGCCGGCGAAGGTGATGCGTTCCGCACGAACCGCCGGTTCCACTTGCTGGCCGAGGGTCAGCCCGCCACGCGGCTGTCCACGGCATTCGACTCGGTGACCCTCTACGGCTTCGACCCTGACGAACGCCCCGATATCTACGGAAAGATCGGCAACTCGGGTGTGGCCATCGCCACCCTTGACGACATGAAGGCGCTCTTCGACGGATTCGACCTCTGCGACCCGACCACGTCGGTCTCCATGACCATTAACGGCCCCGCACCGACCATCCTGGCCATGTTCCTCAACACGGCCATCGACCAGCGCGTCGATCGGCTCGAAACGACCCAGCACCGTCAGGCAACCGCAGACGAGCGCAACGCCATTGCCGCCGAGGTCCTGGGCACAGTGCGGGGCACGGTCCAGGCCGACATCCTGAAGGAGGACCAGGGTCAGAACACCTGCATCTTCTCCACGGAGTTCTCGCTGAGTGTCATGGCCGACATGCAGGAGTGGTTCATCGAGCACCAGGTGCGTAACTTCTACTCAGTATCGATCTCCGGCTATCACATCGCCGAAGCAGGGGCTAACCCGGTCACGCAGTTGGCCTTCACCCTGGCCAACGGGTTCACGTACGTGGAGTCCTACCTGGCCCGGGGAATGGACGTCGACGACTTCGCCCACAACCTCTCCTTCTTCTTCTCCAATGGCATGGACCCCGAGTACACGGTGATTGGGCGCGTGGCCCGACGCATCTGGGCCATAGCCATGAAAGAACGGTACGGGGCAAACGAGCGCTCCCAGAAGCTGAAGTACCACGTGCAGACGTCAGGTCGTTCGCTCCACGCCCAGGAGATGGCCTTCAACGACATCCGCACCACCTTGCAGGCCTTGTGCGCCATCTATGACAACGCCAGCAGCCTGCATACCAATGCCTACGACGAGGCGGTTACGACCCCATCCCCCGAGTCGGTCCGACGCGCCCTGGCCATTCAGATGATCATCACCAAGGAGTGGGGCCTGGCCGTGAATGAGAATCCGCTCCAAGGCAGCTTCATCGTGGAGGAGCTCACCGACCTCGTTGAGCAGGCCGTGCTGGCCGAGTTGGAACGGATCAGCGAGCGCGGGGGCGTGCTCGGAGCCATGGAGACCGGCTACCAGCGTGGGCGGATCCAGGACGACTCCATGCTCTACGAGCACAAGAAGCACGATGGCTCCCTCCCCATCGTCGGCGTCAACACGTTCACCGCCCCGACGACCGACGACCAGGTCGAGCCCGTGGAGCTGACCCGCTCCACCGAGGAGGAAAAGCAGCGGCAGCTGCGGCGACTGCGCGAGTACCAGAGCGACCATGCCCTCGACCGGCAGGCCGCACTCGACTCACTACGCCAGACCGCCCTCGAGGGGGGCAACGTCTTCGGCGAGCTGATGACCACCGTGCGACATGCCACGCTGGGCGAGATCACCGACACCCTCTTCGAGGTAGGCGGGGCCTACCGCCGGAACGTCTGATCCCCCGGCACGTGTGGGCCCGAGCCGATCACCTCAGGCCGAGTGTGACTTCGATCCTGTCCGTCAAGGTCGCCCGCGCTGTGGCCATAGAGGGCCCGTACCAGGTGAGGTCCCGACCCGACACGAGAGCCGTTGGCACGTCGGGGAAGGCCTCGGGACCGTCGTCATGGGCGAAGGGATAGGGCTCGTCGGGCAGGAGGACCAGCCTGGGCCGCTCGTCCATCAGGGCGGAAAGATCGATCTTCGGATAGCGGTCCAGGCCGCCGGCATCGAGATGGGCGAGGCCGAGGCGGGACACGATGTCTCCGGCGAACGTGCGGTGCCCGACCACCATCCAGGGGTCACGCCAGATGGGCACCAGCGTCGGGACCGGCGGAAGCGTCGGGGGTTGCGCCCACTCGGTTGTCGATCTCGTCAGCCAGTCCGGCTCGTCGGTCCCGAGTATGTCGACGAGCAGGCGACGCATGGTGGCCAGCGCCTGGTCGACCGATTCCACCACCGTCACCCACACCGGGAATCCGGCGGCCCGGAGGCGCTCCACATCGATGCGGCGGTTCTCCTCCTGATTGGCGATGATCAGATCGGGCCGGAGCCCGGCGATGACTCGATGGTCCGGATTCTTCGTGCCGCGCACCCGTGTGACATCGAGCTCTTCGGGATGGGTGCACCAGTCGGTCGCCCCCACCAACCGTTCGGAATCGGTGGCCGCGATGGCTTCGGTCAGCGACGGGACCAGGGACACGACGCGCACGGGAGACCGCTCCAGCGACACCGGATGGCCAAGGTCGTCCTCCAGTACCACCATGCTCATCCTCGCCTTCCCCGATCCCCGGCTCCCTCGACCCGCCGGACCCGATAGCTTCGTTCAGTGGCCTCCGAACCCCTCAAGTTCGACCCTATCGAAGAGGCGCGTCTCCAGTGGTCGGCCCGCTGGGAGCCCGACGTCAGCGAGGCCATGGCCGCCGCCACGTCCATCATGCGGGCTCAACAGATCGTGCTCGCCGCCGTCGATGGTGCCCTGCGCCCTTTCGGGCTGACCTTCGCCCGCTACGAAGGGCTGGTGCTCCTCTTCTACAGTCGCCGGGGCGAGCTGCCGCTCGGAAAGATGGGCCCGCGCCTCATGATCCACCCCACCAGCGTCACTAACATCATCGACCGACTGGAGCAGCAAGGGCTGGTCCGACGGAGGCCCCACCCGACCGACGGCCGTACCACGCTGGCCGAGATCACCGACGACGGTCGGCGACTGGCCAAACAGGCCACCAGGGCGGTGAACGACGTGGTCTTCGGCCTCGGCGATCTCAGCCCGGGCGACCTCCAACACCTGATGCGGATCATCACCAAGCTGCGCCTCGGGGCGGGCGACTTCCACGACTAGGGCCTGAAGGCTCACCAGCGCGCCGGTAGCATCGGGCCGGCGCGGTTGGCGATTGCGCTCACTGGGAAGGAACTGCCATGGCCCTGCACGAAGACGCCGACATGGACGCTCAACTGGCCCGCACGCTCATCGGGGCGTACGTCGGTGCAGCCGATCTCGGGGAGGCGCTGGCCACGGCCCAACGGGTGGAGCCGGGACGCTACGACCAGTGGTTCGACGAATGGTCCACCACCTCGGCAAGAGCCGAGGCAGCCGCGCTCCGGGCCGCCGACCATCGCCACGGAATCCTCGCCGCAGCTGGCTACCTGCGGGCCTCCGAGTACTGCCGCCAGTCCTACTTCTTCTTGCGCCACGACGTTGCCGACGACCGGGTGCGATCGGCCTACCGTGGCCAGCGCGATCTATTCCGGCGGGCCATCGAATACCTCCCCTGGCATGTGGAGCCCATCGAGATCCCATTCGCTCCCGTGGCCCTGAACGGGTATCTCTTCCGGCCTGACCCGGGCGACCTGGCCCCTCGACCCACCGTGCTCTTCCCCACTGGCTTCGACAGCACCTGTGAGGAGCTCTACAAGTACGGCGTCCACGGTGCGCTGACCATGGGCTGGAACGCACTGGCCTGGGACGGTCCGGGCCAAGGCGGGCAGCTCATCGAGCACGGTGTCGTGATGCGCCCCGACTTCGAGGTGGTGGTCAATGCCGTGATGGACTGGGTCGTGGCCCAACCGACGGTGAACTCCGGACGGGTGGCCATGGTCGGTCGAAGCCTCGGTGGCTACCTGGCCCCTCGGGCCGCCAGCGCGGAGCCCCGACTGCATGCACTCGTCTGCGATCCTGGCCAGTACGACTTCACGTCCCGGTTCGTCTCCATGTTCGCCCCCGAGGACTGGCAGCGTGTCCTCGATGCCGACCCGGCGATGGACGCTCAGCTCGAGGGATTCCTGAACGACGACCGGGGACGTGAGTACTACGGCTCCCGGATGAGGGCCATGGGGGCGACGACATTCGCACAGTGGCTCCGGCTCCTCGTCTCCTACTCACTGGAAGGGCGGGCCGAGCTCATCACCTGCCCCACCCTCGTCACCGAGGGCGAAGGGGACTTCGCCAGCCAGAGTCGCGTCCTCTTCGACGCCTTGGCCTGTCCCAAGGAGTTCCGCGAGTTCACGGTGGCTGAGGGGGCCGGCGGCCACTGCGAGGGCATGGGCCAGCCGGTCTGGTGGGACGAGGTGGGTAACTGGCTCGCGGGCCAACTTGCTTCCTGAGCGCTCACCCGGATCGACCGGCGTCACATCGAAGAAGGGCCCTCAGCCACCCAGTTCGCTCCGAACCACCTTGCCGAGCGCGTTGCGGGGCAGCTCGGTCACCACGTGGACCAACCGGGGCCGTTTGTAAGAAGCCAGCGTGGTCGCCGTGAACCG
This sequence comes from uncultured Acidimicrobiaceae bacterium, assembly GCA_963817985.1. GTDB lineage: Bacteria > Actinomycetota > Acidimicrobiia > Acidimicrobiales > RAAP-2 > Bog-756. The sequence continues at coordinate 30,783 of CAWFQI010000003.1, forward strand.
GGCCAGGTCCTCGACGGTCGGGGCACGTCCGTCCGGGACGATCCACGCCGTGACCACCTCACCCCACTCGGCCGAATCGGTCCCGGTCACCGCCACCTCGACGACCGACGGGTGGGTGGCCAGGACGTCCTCGACCTCGGCGGGGTAGACGTTGAAGCCACCCGAGATGATCAGCTCCTTGGTCCGGCCCCGAATAGCCAGATAGCCGTCGGACTCCTCGCCCACGTCCCCGGTCCGAAACCACGGGTACGAGGCGCCGTCGTCGGGATCGGCCGGAACGAAGACCTCGTCGTTGGCCTGGGGGCGTCGCCAGTAGCCGTCGAAGACATTCGGCCCCCGCACCAGGATCTCGTCGCCGTCGGCCAGCCGGACTTCCACGCCCGGAAGTGGGAATCCGACCGTGCCCGGGCGCCGCTCCCCCTCGTACGGGTTCGACACATTCATCAGTGTTTCGGTCATGCCGAACCGCTCGAGGACCACGATCCCACTGGCCGAGGTGATCTCCCGGTGCAACATCGCCGACAACGGCGCCGAGCCGGACACGCACAGCCGCTGGCCACGGAGGCTACCGAGCTGACCCGATGCCACCAGACGGTGGTACATGGTCGGGACGCCGAAGAAGAGGGTGGTGTCGTGCTCCTCGGCAGCGGCCGCGACCGCTGCAGGGTCGAATCCGGGCAGGAGGACCGCCGACCCCCCGGCGAGGAGGGTGCCGTACACGCCGACAGCCAGTCCGTGGGCGTGGAACACGGGTAGGCAGTGGATGAGGCGGTCCTCCGCCGTCCAGCGCCAGGCCGCCGTCACCGACTCCGTGGCGGCCAGGAGGTTCCGGTGGCGGAGCACGGCGCCCTTGGGGACGCCGGTCGTGCCCGAGGTGAAACAGATCAGGGCCGGATCCTCCGGGCTGGCGGTGTCGAGAGGCCCGGGGTCGCCGTCAGCCAGATCGAGGTCCGGACCGGTCACCACCACCGGTCCCTCCGATGCCCTACGAACCCACTCGGCCTGCTCGGATCGCCCGACGATGGCCGCCCGCGCCTCCACGTCGCGCACGATGTGGGCCAACTCACGTTCGGAGTACGAGGTGTTGGCCGGCACCACGATCAGCCCGGCCCGAAGCGCACCCACATGGGCGACCAGGGCGGCCACCGACGACGGCGTCGACCACACCACTCGGTCGCCCGGGACGAGACCCGCTGAGCGGAGCCGTCCGGCGGCTTGCCGTGACGCGGCCTCGAACTCACCGGCGCTCCACCACCGACCCTCGTCCGCCCTCGGCTCCGACGGAGTCGCGGCGGGTGACTGCCACCAGAGCGGGGCAGCAGGAGCCTGGCTCCAGCGATCGGACCAGGCGGCCAGCAGCGTGCCCGAGGACAGAAGGTCGGCCACGACCATCTCCTGGCCAGTAGCCAGATGGTCGCGCCAGGGTCGGATGCTCACTCTCGGGTCATGGCGCCCCACCGGCCGCCGTGCCGCGGACCGGCGGGGTCAGCCGCCATTGGCCGCGGCAACGTAGCTTCGGCACGCCTGGCCCCTAAGAGACGGGCAGGCCGGCTGGGGGTCGGGCGGGGTAATCCCGGGCACCACCGACAGGACGAGAGCCGAAGGGTGCCCGGCACCCAGGCCGATGGTGTCGGTGACCGCGCCTCCCGTCGGATAGGTGACGAACTGCCAGGCCGGACGGTCGCCCCCGGGTGCGGTAATCGACACGCGGATGCGCGAGCCGGTTCGGAAGGCGTAGGCGAACGGCTCGATGGGAATGCGTACCTCGGTGAACCGTCCGTGGGGCAACGGTGACGCCGTGGAGGCCGAGTAGGTGGGAACGGGGTCGGTCGCGGTCGAGGTCCAGGGGTTGAGGGCCCGATCGCTGGCCCGCAGCTCACCGGTCTGGACGAACAGCTCCTGCCCGTTCGGACGGACCTCGGAGATGGTCGCCTGGAGGTCGGTGTCTGTGGCTGTGCTCGCCACCCACACGTTGAGGCTGGCCGGGCCGACCGCCACCAGGTTGGCGGTCAACGGGGCCGAGATGAAGCCAAGCCCGTCGGTCCCGGTGGCCGGGACCCACTGATAAGGAGGCAGCGCCGACCACACGTTGCCGGTGGGGAGATCGTCGGCTGGCCGGGCCAAGGGGTCCGGGCGGAACGAGACGGTCCCAGAGGCCTGTCCGTTCGCCGACCCACGGCCTGAGGACGGCACGAGCGAACCCCCCGATCCGAGTTGGAGGTTGGTGGCGATTGCCTGGGGCGGGGGCCACGAGGTGAAGTCTTCGCTCCACACCGGCTGCATGGCCCCGGGCCCGGCACTCCCGCCACCGTTGTCGAACAGGACACGTACCCGGTCCTGCTGTTCGAATGCGGCCCGGGCCGCAGACAGCGTCGGCTCGTCTGTATAGGCCACTGGGGGGATGGGGCCGGCCGGCGCTCCGACCACCTGGGCGTAGATGGCCGGGGCAAGTGCGGTGAGCGTCAGTGACGGCGTGGGCACCTCGTCTGCCACGTAGAGGTCGAGGAACTCCAGCCACCGGGTGATGGTGCCGGGACCGAGGGAGTCGATGTGGGTCCCGTTGGTGATGGTGGCCCAGACCTTGGGGTCCCGTGAGAGGTCCTGGATGATTGCTGGCCACTGACCTCCGGTCTGCTCGTCTTGGAAGGCACCGGACAGGAACACGGGAACGTCAGCGAACCTGGCCCAGGTGGACGGGGCTCGCTGCCGGTAGAGCGAGGGCACGTAGTGCGAGGCCTGGCTCAGAAGCGTCTGGATGTTCTGGGCCTGGCCATGCAGGGCTTGATCGGCCAGGCACTGGGTATCCCCCTGTTGAATCAGCACTTTGGCGTACTCCTGGCCGCCGGCCGGGGCGACCTCCGCGTCGGACTGGCGTTGGTTCAACCACGAACCGGCGAAGCCGCTGTTGAACATGCCTCCGGGGAATCCCGTGGAGTAGAGATCGTCAGTGAGACTCATGGGGGCGATGGCAGCAAGGCCCGGAGGCCGGGTCCCGGCCACGAACATCTGGGAGATGCCCGAAAAGGAGATGCCGACCATCCCTACTTTGTGATTGGCCACCCACGGTTGAGCGGCGGCGATCTGCACGGCGTCATAGCCGTCGTACGTCGTGGGCAGGTCAAAGAGATCGAAAGCCCCACCTGAGCATCCGGTACCGCGCATCTGGAGACTGATGGTGGCGAAGCCGAGCAGCGGGGCCATGAGCGAGCCCACCACAGTGGCGGAGTCAGGGACGAGAGGATCCGACGTGCTCTCACCGTTGAGGTGGAGCTCGGCGTCGATGAGGCTGTGGGGCGCAGCGATGGCGTAACCCGACTCCTCGATCACCGTGGGGAACGGTCCGTCGGCCAGGGTCTTGCCTGGCGGGAGCCGCACGGTGGCGGCCAGGGTCACCCCGTCCCGCATGGTGATGTAGTTGAGTCCCTCGTTCAGGTGCTGGTCGTCGTAGAACGCAGCCGGGGGCGTGTCATGCGGAGACAGGACCCGGAACCTGGGCGTGGCCGTCACCGTGGTCCCGACCGTCATCCGGAAGGAGTACCCAGGACCGGGTGTGAGGTCCCGAACGATCAGGCTTCCCTGGGCATCCACGGTCCCGCTGCCCACGTGACGGCCGAAAGCGTCGACCAGCACGACCGCTGCACCCGGCGTTCCTCCGAGGAGGTACGCCTGATCGATCGACCCGTGACCGCTGAAGGTCGGTGTCGCCCCGCTGGCCGGAATGGCCGCAGGTGCCGCCGAGATGGGTGTCGAGGTCGACGTGGACGTGGACGTGGACGTGGAGGTCGAGGTCGAGGTCGAGGTTGCAGTCGTCGACGTCGAGGTCGAGGTCGATGACGTCGAAGTCGGTTTGGACGCGGACGAGCGTTGGGCCGACGGCGAAGATGGGGAGCTGGTGGCGCCGGGCGAGGCGGCCTGTGCCTGCACCGACCACCCGAACGACACCACCACCGTCATGGCCACGGCCATCGTCGGGATCCAACCTCGTCGACGCATCCGCATAGTCCCCCCCAGGTCTCGATCGGATCCCCATCCGATCGGCCGGCTCTGCGCCGACCGGAGGCCATGGTAGTCATGACGGGAGCAGGAGGCCCTTCCGGAGGTCCCTACCTTCAGCGGGCGGGCGGGCGGGAGGGCCCGGTCCGGCGGTTGAGCCGGGCGAACATGCCCCGCTGGGCACGGTAAAACCGCGGGAACTCGTTAAAAAGACTGTCGTAGACAGGCCGCCGACCGAGGTCTGGACGGAAGGTGGCGTCGACCTGCACCAATTCATTGATCTGGGTGGATTGGAGGGCGCCGAGGGCCAGGCCGGCGATGAGGGCCGCTCCCCGAAGGTTGGCCAGGACCGGGAGGTCTACCCGCTCGATGGTTCGGTTCATCACGTCAGCGTGGATCTGACACCACAAGTCGGACTGGGCCCCTCCCCCCACGATTCGCACCGGGTCGAGTCGGCGCTTGGCGAAGCGCTCCACCGCTTCATGGAGCCACCGGTTGTTGAAGGCCACGCCTTCGAGGACCGCCCGTACGAGGTCGCTCCGGTCGGCCGTGAGTGAGAGGTTGTGGAAGCCAGCCCGGGCATATCGGTCCTCGACGGGTGATCGCTCGCCGCGCAGCCACGGGGTGAACATCACGCCGTGCGAACCGGGTGGGGCTTCCGCGGCCTGTCCCAGTGCCCGAGGAAAGTCCGGCCGTCCGTCAGTGTCGAGGAGGCCGGGAAGTACACCGCACACCCAGTCGAGACAGGCCCCACCAGTCTCGTGATTGTCGGCGATCAGGTACCGGGCAGGTCCCACACCGGGAACGCTCGCCACCTGGTGAATGGCATCGGTCTTCTTGTGCGGCACCGGAGCGCCGATCCAGGCGCTGGTGCTCACGGCTAGATGTGACTGGAAGTCGAGGATGGCCCCGGCCCCCACTGCCGCCGAATGGAGGTCTGGCGTACCCGCGACGACCTGGACCCGGTCGGTGAGCCCGAGCTCCCGGGCCACGTCAGGCAGAACTGTGCCGATCACGGCGCCGCTGGGGCGAAGCGGCGGCAGGCGAGTGGGGTCGACGCCCGATCGCCCCACCAGCACCCGGTCGTACTCGAGCACGTCGGGACGCCGGTTGTCGGTTAGCCATGCCCCGACCATTGAGGCGTGCGACGCCACTGCCTTGCCGGTGAAGCGCATGGACAGGTAGTCGACCGGCTCGAGGAACCAGCGAGCCACGGCGGTCGCACCCGATCCTGTCTCCGTGGCCTGGAGGAAGCGCATGTGGCCGATCGGGTCAGCTCCGGAAGGTGACGGGGCACCGCCGGAGTGCCGGATCCACAGCATGGCGGCCAACGGCGCGTATCCCGCCACCCGGCCGGCGATGACTCCACGGGAGAGGTGGCGACCCCGGGTATCCATCCACAGGAGGCACGGCCCTACCGGTTCGCCGTCCTCACCGACTGGCACGGTACTGGCCCACTGTCCCGTAATGCTGACCGCCTCCACCTGTTCGGGCGCAACCACCCCCGAGGCCAGCCCCCGGCGCGCTGCGGCACGGACGAGATCCCACCAACCAGCAGCATCCTGAGTGGCGGCGTCGTCCTCGATGCGCGACACGAGGGGCATCTGCTCGTGCCAGACGACGGTCCCAGACAGCGACACAAGGCCGACCTTCAGCCCGCTCGTGCCCAGATCGACGGCCAGGGCAACTCGCCGATCAGCAGAGTGCCCCTGACCTGGTGTATCTGGCTCAGCCGGGCTCATCGTTGGCACGATAACCCTCCCCACTACGCCTCCGGGGCCGAGCGGCCCGAGCGGTTTCGACCGTTGCCTTAACTGCGTTCCGTGCCATACCATGCTAAGTGGGCGCTCTCAGTGGCCACGTGGTCACGTCGCGAGAGTTTGCCTGCCACAGATTGATTCCCATAGCGCAAGCGATCCAGCAGGGGCAGGGCTGCATCACATGCAAACAATTCTCGTCATAGCGGGGCCCCGGTGCTCGATGGGCCGCGCACCGGCTCCCACGGTTCACGGGACGGGCACATGACGCTGACCGACTCGCCGGCCTCCGCACCCGATCGGCGATCCCGTACGCATCGGGGTCCCCGGCTCTTCGAACGGAGTGCGATCCTCGACGAGTTCGAGGCCATCTTCAGCCGTTCGCTGGCCGTACCCAGCAGTTGTATCGCCATCGAGGGCTCGAGGGGATCGGGACGGACGGCACTGCTCAATGCGGCAGCCGACGTGGCCACCCGCGTCGACTGCCTGGTGCTTCGAGCCAAAGGGGGCGTGGTCGAGCAGCAGAAGCCCTTCGCCGTATTGGGACGGCTCATCGAGTCGGCCGAGGCCATGGCGGCGGCAGCCGGCAACGATGAGGGGGTTGAGCGGGCGCGCTCGTTGGAGTCGCTGTTGGCCGAGCAGGCCGGTCCGGACGATGACCCGATCCGTCCGAGGCGGGAGCCGGATGACCATCAGACCGCCTCCCTCTTTCACCGCTTGGTGCTCACCCTCCGTCAGACGGCACCGGTGCTGCTGGCCATCGACGATGCCGACCTCGGCGACCCCGAAACTCTCGCGGTCCTCCAGTTCCTCATACGCCGCCTCGAGCATCAGCAGATCTGGCTGGTGGTCACCGCCCGTCCGCTCCTGGCCGGCGTTGGCCTCCGGCCCGTCGACGGGCTGCTCACCGAGCACGATGTCCGCCAGTTCATCCTCGAACCCCTTCACGACGCCAGCGTGGAGGCCGTCCTCGCCGGATTCTTCGGGGTTCGACCCGATCCCGAGTTCGTCCACACGTGCACCGAGGCCACAGGTGGCTCCCCGTTTCTCCTCAAGGCCCTCCTCCCCTCGCTGCTCCGAGCGTCCGTGGCCCCGACTGCGGCGATGGCCTCGTCAGTCGAACAGATCCGAGCCTCGAAGATCACCCAGTCCGTACTGGGCCGACTGGCTCAGCTACCGGCTGCGGCCACCGACCTCCTGCGGGCCGCAGCGGTTCTCGGTGCAGAAGCGGATCCGACCCTGACGCGACAGCTCGCCGCTATCGATGCCCTCGCTGCTGAGCAGGCTGCCGATGATGCCGAGCAGATCGAGTTGATCGAGTCTGGGAGGCCGTTCCGGTTCACCTCACCACTCTTCCGGTGGGCCGTGTATCAGGACATTCCGACGGCCCGACGGTCTCAGCTCCACGGGGCGGCAGCACAGCTCCTCGATGCGCGCGGGGCCGACGACACCGTCATCGCCAACCACCTGCTGGCGACCGAGCCTGGTGGGGATATCGAGGTAGCGGACCGACTGCAGGCGATCGGGCGCCGGGCTCAGGCTGCAGGGGAGACCGCCCTCGCCCTACGCTGCCTCGAACGGGCGCTGTCTGAATGCCCGTTAGCCGAGCGGCGCAGTGCCCTCTACGTCGACCTGGCCGCGGCCGAGGTCGCCGACCAGGGGTCATTGGCTCTGGTCCACCTACGGCGGGCCCTCGAGTTCGAAGGGTTCGACGCCGCCAGGGTGATGCGGGTCGGTGTGGATCTGCTGGGTCACCTCGGAGAAGATGACCGTGAGTCGAGGTCCGAGACCATCACTACGCTGATCGGGCTGCGAGCGCAGCTCGACGGCGTCGACAGGAACCTTCGCATCGAGCTCGAACTCAGCTTGATACTGACCGTGGAGCCGATCGACCAGAGGATGGAGTGCCTACAGCGACTCCGCCTGCTCCTCGATGAACCAGGGGACGAGGAGTCCCCCATCACCCAGCGGGGTCGATCGGTCGTCGCCGTGAACGACTTGCTCTCTTCGAATGAGTTGTGCGCTGACGAACTGGCCGAGGCCCTGGAGCAGATCGTCGATGTAGGACAACTGGTCGGCGTGGAGCCGTTGGACGCCGGAATCCAGACCTACGCGCTGTTCGGCCTGCTCTGCACCGATCGATTTGCCTGGGTGGACAACCTCCTGGCGACGGCGAGCACGCACGGCTCGATCATCGACCGTGAGGTGGTCGAGCAACGGATCACCGCGCTGTCCGCCATTTCGCTGCTGTGGCAAGGGGCGCTCACCGAAGCCGACGACCGGTGCACCCGGTCCGAAGAGGCAGCGGGTGACGAAGGGTCGGTACCGGGACGGAGCGCGATCGTTGGACACCTCGACGTGCTAGTAGAGCAAGGCCGGTTCGACGAGGCTGAGCGCCTGGCCCGAGCAACGGAGCACCAACGGATCCACCTGTCCATCTTCCGGTCCCTCTCCCAGATCGAACGAGGAAGCCTTCTCCTGGCCCAAGGGCACGCCGATCGAGCCCTGGAGGAGTTCACGGCGGCCGGTCGAGCCGGCGCTCGTGCTGGAACGACCAATCCGGCCATGGTTCCGTGGCGGGCGGGCGCGGTGGTGGCGCTCGTCCAACTGGGCGAGCACGAAGAAGCCAGGCGACTGGCGGATGAGAACCTTGGTCTTGCCCGCAGGTTCGGAGCACCTCGCACGATCAGCTCGGCCTTGCGGGCATCGGCTGCTGCCTCATCCGAGCTCGGCCGTCGCGTCGAGCTGCTCACCGAAGCTGTGTCGTTGCTCGAGCCTTCCGGTGCCCGTCTCGAGCGAGCCCGCGCCCTTGTCGATCTGGGTACGGCTCTCATCGACAGCAATCGCAAAGAGGAGGCGCGCAGCGTGCTCCGTCAGGGCGCCAGTCTGGCGTCGCTCTGCGGCGCCCATCAGCTATTGGAACTGGCCGGTGAGCAGCTCCGGGCCGCCGGTGCGCGACCCCGGCGTTTAGGCCTCGTCGGCCCAGAGTCGCTGACGCCCTCCGAGCTGCGGGTGGTGCGGATGGCGGCGGACGGCCTCACAAATCAACGAATCGCCGACGAGCTGTACGTGACCCTGAAGACCGTAGAGGGCCATCTGGCCAAGGCCTACCGCAAGCTCGGTGTCGACGGGCGTCCCGACCTCGCGGAGGCCCTGGCCGGAGCGCGAGGACGACGGCGATTCCGACGAGCTGTTCCGGGCGTCGGCGGTCTGACCCAACCGGGCCAACGTCTGCACCACGGGACCGGCGGCTCAGCTGGCCAGCATGGCTACTTCGGATGCCCAGTACTCAGGTGATGGCAGGGAGCCGAACGGGTTGGGCAGTCCGCCGTCGGTGACATAGACATAGCCGGCTCCACGCTTCTGGCTGAGGTCCATGGCGTGCTCCATCGAAGCGGTGGTGGTGGCCCCGTACACGATGTGCCAGATCTGGGCCGGATCAGCCGGCGTCCAGTGCATCGGTTCGTAGTCCTGTCCCTGGCTGTCGGGTGCACCGACATAGTTCGCGTAGCTTCCTTCGAAGGTCACCAGTATGTCGGCGGCGTCGCGGTAGCAGTTGGGCACGGCAATGCCAGGGTTGAGTACGGTCACCGCACCGGGATGCTCGTTCCGCAGATGGGCTCGCAGCGTCCGGTACTCGGCCGCGTACTGGTCGGGTACCGACGGGGACCCGCAGGCACTCGTGCTCTGGTCGAGGAAGATCCCACCGAGATCGCTCCCGTAGTACCGGTACCACGCATCGATGTCCGATTCGATCTGGGACAGCCACGCTTGACGTCCAAGCGTTCCCGACCGGGTGGGTAGCCCGTCCGGATTGGCAAGGGAGGGGCTGCCCAGATAACCCGTGTCCACGTAGCCGAGCACCCGGGCCCCCGAGGCGTGGGCGGAGTGGATGACCGCCGACCAGTCCGCTTGGGATTCCGAACCCGGGCCATTGGCCACATTGGCCACCACAACCCCCACCGAGCCCGGTCGGGATGCCGCCAGCTGCGCCCAGCTGGCCGCCTCGGTGACCGGATTGGCATACGCAGGAACAGCGAGGCGCTGGACGAGGGGGGACGAATGGGGGACAGCGGGCGAGGTGTCAGCGATGGACGGCGATGGTAGCAAGAGCCATCCGACAGCTGTGGCGACCACCACGACGAGCACTGCCGCTCCGGCCAGATATCTGCCGCGTGGGCGTGGCCATCAGTGGAAGCGTCGTCGTCGCACCCTGCCCATGACCACAAGTCTACGGAGGCACTGGCGACCCCACTACCCTGGATCTTCTTCCCGGACCCCCGGGTTTTGACCCGGACACCCTCGGAATTGGCCCATCCCATGTGCGCTTTCGTCCGTCCGGTGCGACACTGGCGGTGGGCAGGACATGGGGTGAAGGGGCATTGTGGGCAGACAACGCAAGGTGATGGTCGTACTGGTGAGTACCGTCGTGCTCGTCGTGGTCCTCACCGTGTCGACGGCCACGGCGTACACGCCAGAGGGGCATCGGGGATCGCCGGTCCACCACCTTGGATCTGAGGTCACCGTCCCCACCCCGGAGGCGCTGTCGGCGTCACGGACGTCTCAACCGAGCAACGGGTCGGCCTCGTGCCCTCCCCGGAGCGGCTGCCCCACCAGCACCCACCGCCCGGGTCGGCACCATCCCTCTGGGGGTTCGGGCGGTGGAGTGGCCGCGCCGGGGACAACCGCCATCACCGCGCCCGTCACACCGGGGATCGGATCTTCGGGGACCTCCACCACGTCCCGACCCGCCCCGTCCACCCCCACCTCTCGGCCGGTTGCGACGGTCACCACTCCGGTGGCACCGGGAACGAGCGCTTCCTGGTGGCGGCCGCCCGCCGCCCTGTCGTGGCAGTGGGAACTCGACCATCCACTCGATCTGACCAATGCCAACGACATGGGTACCGGCGTCTCCACCTACCTCGGTGCCAGGGCCGCCGACCCCTCCGCATACGACATCGACGGGTTCGACAACACCGCGGCAACGGTGAGCGCCCTGCACGCACACGGTGATCACGTGATCTGTTACATCGAGGTTGGAGCAGCGGAAACCTATCGGCCCGACTACGCGCAGTTCCCCGTGGCCGATCTGGGTAGCCAGGTGTCGGGCTATCCATCCGAGCGCTACCTGAACATCGGTGACGCCGCCGTGACCCGGGTCATCGAGGCACGCATTTCGATGTGCGCGGCAAAGGGGTTCGACGCCGTCGAACCGGATATCGATGACAGCTATACCGACAGCACAGGATTCGCCATTACCCAGACGCAGAATGTTCGCTATGACACCACCTTGGCGGCCTACTCCCACGGGCTGGGGTTGGCATGGGGCCTAAAGAACGGGGACGACCCGAGCTTCGCGGCCGCGATGCAGCCAGCGGCCGACTTCGCGCTCGACGAACAGTGCCACCAGTACGACACATGCAGTTCCTTCGATCCCTTCGCTTCGGCCGGCAAGGCCGTGCTCGAGGTTGAGTACTCCGTGACCCCTTCTCAGTTCTGTCCCGCGGCCAACAGTGCCGACGAGGACGCCCTGAAGCTGGACGTGTCACTCAGCGGTGGGCGAATTCCCTGCCGCTGATCGGCGCTGCTTGTTACTCCACGGTTACGGTCTTGGCCAGGTTCCGGGGGCGGTCCACGTCCAGGCCGTGGGCCTGAGCCAGCCAGTAGGCCAGGAACTGCAGCGGCAGCGCATCTACCACCGGGGAGAGCATGGGTTCGACCGAAGGCACCCACAGCACGTGATCGGCCACATCGGCCGCCTGGAGGTCGCCGTCGTTGGCCACCAGCACGATCGTGGCCCCTCGGCTCTTCACCTCCTGAATGTTCGAGCACATCTTCTCCCACAGACAGTTGCGGGTGGCCACGCCAACTACCACCGTGCCCGGCTCGATGAGGGCGATGGGGCCGTGCTTCAGCTCACCGGCCGGATAGCCCTCCGCCCGTAGGTAGGAGATCTCCTTCAGCTTGAGTGCCCCCTCCATGGCCACCGGGTGGCCCACATGGCGCCCGAGGTAGAAGAAGTCGCGCGCCTCGGTGAGCTCTCCTGCCACCTCGGCCACGTCCTTGCTCCGCTCGAGGACCTTGTCGAGCACGTCGGGAAGCCCCAGCATCTGCTGCATGATCTCGTCGGTGGCTGCCACCGTCATGGCCTGACGGGCCTGGGCCAGCACGAGCGCCAGCATCTGGAGCGCCACGATCTGGGTGAGGTGGGTCTTGGTGGCCGCCACCCCGATCTCGGGTCCGGCGTGGGTGTAGAGCACCCCGTCGGCCTCCCGGGTCATCGACGAGTCGACCACATTGGAGATCACGAGCACCTTGGAGCCCGACTCCCTGGCTGCCCGCAACCCCTGCAGGGTGTCGACGGTCTCGCCGGACTGGCTCACCCCGATGGTCAAGGTGCGGTGGTCGAGGATGGGGCTCCGGTAGCGGAACTCACTGGCGATATCGACCTCGGTTGGGAGGCGGGCCCACTTCTCGATGGCGTACTTGGCCACCATGGCGGCATGGAAGCTGCTCCCGCAGGCCACGATGCACACCCGTTCGATGTCCCGGAGGTCCTGGGTGCTCAGTCCCGCCGCCGAGTCGAGGACGAGGGTCCCGTCGGCCCGACGGTGACCGGCGAGCGTGTCGGCGATGGCGTCGGGCTGTTCGTGGATCTCTTTGGTCATGAAGTCGTCGTAGCCCCCTTGCCGTGAGGCCTCGACATCCCAGTCGATGACGAGGGCCTTGGGCTGGGCGCACCGGCCGTCGAGTCCAGTCACCACGACGCCTCCGGGACGGAGCTCCACGAGTTGGTCGTCCTCCAGCGTGAACAGGTCGCGGGTCAGACCGATGAGGGCGGGAATGTCCGAGGCCAGGTAGGTGGCTCCTTCACCCACTCCGACGATGAGCGGCGACACCCGCCGAGCGGCCACGACCAAGTCGGGCTCGTCGGCGTGGACAGCGGCCACCGCGAAGGTGCCGCGCACCAGGCGGAGCGCCCAACGCAGGCTGTAGGTCAGGGTGGACCCGGCAGCGATCTGCTTTTCGACCAGGTGGGCCAGCACCTCGGAATCGGTCTCCGACACCAGCACGTGCCCTTCGGCCTCGAGCTCGCTGGCGATCTCGTCGTAGTTCTCGATGATTCCGTTGTGGACGAGGGCCAGCCGACCGCTGCAGTCGAAGTGTGGGTGGGCGTTCACAGTCGTGGGCTTCCCGTGGGTGGCCCACCTCGTGTGTCCGATCCCACTGCCGCAGGCGGCGGGTGCATCGTCGCCGAACGGCCGTAGGTCACCCACGGAGTGGGTGCCGTCGGCCGCCCGGTTACGCCAGAGCTCTGTGCCGTGGATGAGGGCCACGCCGGCCGAGTCGTACCCGCGATACTCCAGCCGACCCAGCCCCTCGAGCAGCAGGGGAAGGGCGTCGTCGACTCCCGTGACTCCGATGATTCCGCACATGATTCAGCTTCCTGACTGCCAGAGGTCGCGTACGGCCTCGGCGATTGATGTGGTTGGGACCCAATGAAGATGACGGCGAATGAGCGTGAGGTCGGCCTGCTGCCAGACCAACTGGGTGGCGTGTGCGGCTCCGCCCCGAGACTCGAAGATGTCTCCTTCGAATCGGGCCGTCGCGGCCAGGAGCTCGACCAGTGAGCGCCCTGACGTGGCCACGCCTCGACCGACGTTCAACAGGGGCGGCACACCCGTGCCGTGGGCGGCCCGGAGCGCGGCGTCAGCTACGTCCGAAGCGGCCAAGAAGTCCCGGCACGAGCTCAGCTGCCCGAGGGTGACAAAGCTGGCCTCGGCTTCGAGCGCCAGGCTGATCTCACGGACGGCCATCCCGGCCAGGGAGTGGGCGGGACAGCCGGGACCCACCGGATCGAACACACGGAGGACGGTGGCGTCGATCTCTCCACGGGCTACGCGGTCCGCAATCAGATCCGTGGCTACGAGTTTGGTCCGGCCGTAGTCCCCGACGGGACGGGCCGTGGCGGTTTCTGCAAACGCCACGCCGTGAGGCTGGGTTCCATACTCCGCGGCAGTCCCAATATGGACGAGACGGCTCAGCTGGGTCTGGGACAGCGCGTCCAAGAGCTTCCGAACCACCGAGACGTTGACCGCCTCGAGCTGCTCGATCGAACCCGAGGTGCACCCGACACAGTTGATGACCACGTCGGGCTTGCTGAAATCGAGTAGATGGCCCACGTCTTCGGTCGATGCCCGGACGAGATCGACCTGTTGCCAGTGGCACCCGGAAGGCTCCTCGGGAAGAGACCGATGTCCACTGACCGCCACCACATGGGCGGCGCGGTCGGCCCGGTGGATGGCCCGTCGGACATGGTGGCCGAGGTACCCGTTGGCGCCGAGGAGGAGGTAGCGGGTCATCAGTAGCTCAGGGGTGAGGCCAGCACGGTGCGGGCCAGGACGAGGAACAGGACAATGGCCGTGCCGGTGGCCACCAGAAGCGAGATCAGGCCGTCCATCGGGGTGATGTGGCCGAGTACCTGCTGATCGGCGATCAAGGCTCCACCGAGGACGACGAAGGTGGCCGCCCAGCACCGCAGGACTAGGTTGATTCGTCCGGCGCAGGCCAAGAGCAGTGCCATGAAGAACGCGACACCCAGGGCACCGACGGAGGCGAGCAGAAGGGGGACTTCTGGAAGGTGGTGCAGCTCGCCGACGATGACACAGCCCACGGAGAGGACGGCGAGCGCTCCCACATAGAGCACGATCGAGCGGCGGAAGGCGCGTCCCACCCGTCGTCCGAAGTCGTCGAGGTCGAAGCTCGAACTGAGGGCCCGGGTGGCCCGACTCCGAAAGGTACGCAGCTGCCACTCCATCAGCCCCAGGGTCAGCAACAAGGGCCACACGGCGATGGTGAGGGCGCGTGCACTCCCGTTCACCCCGCTGGCGAAGCCGATGAGTACCGACAGCAGCAGGCCGCAGCTGACGCCGTAGGCGAGAAATTTAGCCGCTTCGACCCACGTGGAGCGGGCCAGGTCGGGGCGCCGCCACCGGTGCGCGAACAGATAGCGGTTGGCGGCCAGCGATGCCAGGGTGACTGTCGCCACCACGCACCACGCCGCCGCCGTCGAGGAGACGGCGAGGGGCAGGTGGCCCAAGGACAGGAGTGCGCCCACCGCGGCCGGCAGCATGCAAAGGGCCAGCCACAGCTCCGACTCCTGGAACACCATGATGGCGCTGGCGGCGACGTAGGCACCGATCACTCCGACGGTGAGTGCGCTCGACTCACTGCCTCCGACGGTCCAGCACGCCACCACGGCGGCGGTCAGGCAGGCCACGACGGTGATGAGCAGCGTGCTGAGTGCTACCAGCGCGTCACTGCGGGAGTCCTTCCGGCCGGCCAAGGTCCACGCGCAGGTAGCTGCGGCCTGGTTGGTGCCCCAAGCCACGGTCAGGCCGACGGGAAGTACCCACCAGCTCAGCTGAAGGTTGAATCCGCTGACCACGACCGGAAGGAAGAGGGCGGGCAAGGCGTAGAGCGCGCCGCGCAGTAGGTCCACCGGTCCGCCCTTCACGGGAACCTCGGGCTCGGGCGGCTCGACCTCGTGGAACGGCAACACGGAGTACACCGCCTGGGCTGTGCTGAACACGTCGTCGTAGCCGAACGTGTCCACCGCCACTTGGCTGGAGACCCCATGGGACTCAAGACGTGCGGCAATCTCTACCGGGTCGACGGCGGCGGCACAGGCGACGGACAGCATGGGGTCGTCGGACACCCATGAGGTGATGCGGTCGAGCCGCTCCGCCCCGGAGAGCCGCCGGGCGTCGGCGTCGGCTACGTGGGCCTCAGATCGCATCTCGGACCCGCTCATCAGGAAGCCGCCGACAGCATCTCGTCACCCGGCTGGGTGGCCAATTCTCGAAACTCCGCCCGTACCTGGGCACCTGCACTCTGATCGAACACGGCCTGGTACACACCGCTGTAGTCGGCCAGATTC
Organism: uncultured Acidimicrobiaceae bacterium; assembly: GCA_963817985.1. Classification (GTDB taxonomy): domain Bacteria; phylum Actinomycetota; class Acidimicrobiia; order Acidimicrobiales; family RAAP-2; genus Bog-756. Next base: position 46,473 of record CAWFQI010000003.1, read on the forward strand.
TGCTCGAGTGTGAACTTGGCGAGCACACGGGCGCGGGCGGCGGCGGCGACCGAGCGTCGGTACTCGGGATCACTGAGCAACCGGATGCAGGCGTCGGCCGTGCGCTTTGGACTCTGTGGGGGCACGATCAGTCCGGCATCCCCGGAGGCTTCCGCTACCCCGCCCACGTCGGTGGCCACCGTGGCCATGCCCGAGGCCATGGCCTCGATGAGGCTGTAGGGAAACCCTTCGGAGATGCTCGTGAGCAACACGACGTGTCCGGAGTGGTAGGCCTCGACGACCGAGTCGGTCTGACCCTCGAAGGTGGCGCAGCCCTCCAGGCCGAGGCGGTCGCGCAGGGCCACGCACCGCGCGAAGTAGGCCTGGTTCTCCTCGGAGACGCCCCCGTACATCCGGAGGCGGGCGGAGGGAATCTCATGGCGCACGAGGGCGAACGCCTCGATCAACGTTTCGACGTCCTTCAGTGGGCCGATGCGTCCCATCCAGACCAAGGTGGGAACCTCGGGCTCGGCGGTGGCCACGGTGAAGTGGTTCGTGTCGACACCGTTGTAGATCGTCTGGATCCGCTCGGGAGCAGCACCGTTGGCCTCCTGCCACCGGCGGTTGTACTCGCAGACCGGGGCGATGGAGCCTGCGATCTGATAGCCGGCCCACGCCAGGTGCTTGTAGAAGCGGAGCATGAGGGAGCGGACAGCGAACGAGTACTTGTCCGGCGAATAGGAGAAGTAGCGCTCGCGGAGGTAGATGCCGTGCTCGCTGAGGACCAGGGGGGTCTCGTAGGACCAGTGGGAAGCGAGGGCCATCAGGACAGAGAGTCCGTTGGCCGATGCGTGAGACAGGTCCGCCCGGGCCGGGGCCACGTACAGGGGACGCAACAGATGGTCGAGATGATGAAGGACCTGACTGGCGTCGTGCACAGTGACCGGGCCGACGTCGGAGACAAACTCTCGGTCGCCCGGTGTCGTGTCACGCATGGTGCCCAGCAGCACCTGGAGCGACTCCCTGGTGCGAAGGGCGCCCGCCATGGGGGCCTCTTGGGCCAACAGGTAGAGCTGGTGAAGGCCGTCGAGGAACTGGGCCTCGCCGTCGGCCCGGGCCAGGGACTGGGCCAAGGTCTGGAAGGCGGAGCGGAGCTCGGTCGAGTGGTGCAGCGGATGCTTCACCGTGGCCTCGGCCCCCCACAGGGGGACGGACTGGATGCCGACGACGTTGTCCGGCATGTCCCAGATGATCTCGTTGTCATCCCCGGGGGTGATGGCGTGAACGGTGAAGCGGTGGGAGCTCAGCCCGCGGATCAGCTGGTCGCACCACACACTGACCCCACCCGACTTGTGCGGGTAGGTGGCCTCGGTGAGAAGGGCTACGTCCATGGTCCACCACCTCGGGAGACGAGCTCCATAAGCAGTGACCGGGAGTGTCCGGTGACGCGTGCGTTCGCTTTCATCTTGGCTACGACAGTAAGGATCGGGGTGGGCACTGGATACCCCCGACTTTCGGCGTCGGGGGCAGGTGGCGAACCCTTCCTGAACAGGTGGGACCCCCGTGCCATGCCCAACGACCCTGGTACTAGCGGAGCGTCACCCTGGGGCTAGGAACGCCGCCAGGCGTGGGCATCCCCTGCGACGTGGGGATGGGGCTCAGAGCCGCAACTCAGGTTCGTGTCGGCCCGCTGCCCGATCGGCCCTGGGGGGCCGCACCCACGAGCCGAAGTTGCGGGGGTTCCCTCGCTAGCGACCGGGGACCTCGGACAAAAGTGCAGGGTACCCGGGGCACAGTGCAGGGTAGAGATGGGATTGCTCGGGGCTTACCGTGCCACATGGCAGTGCGGGCAGAGGGCACGCAGCCAGAGGAAGAGCGATTCCATGACCCGAGTTCGTAAGTCCATTGTCAACGTCGTCACCGCTGCGGTGACGGTATGCCTCCTCGCCGCCACGCTGTTGGCGGCTGGAGCTCGTCCGGCGGGTGCGGCGACTCCACCCCAGCTAGACCTGCGGGTGCTCGTCATCGGTGACAGCGCCACTCAGGACTCCACTACTGCGGCATGGCAGTCCACGCTCAGCGCCGACGGGGTGGCCTACACCCTCGTGACCGCGACGGGTGGCTACGGCTCGGAGACGGTCAATCTCCCCGCACTCTCCTCGGGATCGACCGGCAACTTCAACGGCGTGGTCATCGCCGACGCGCCAGCCGGCTTCGCCGCCGGTCAGCTCAACGCCCTCTTCTCCTACGAGTCGCAGTTCGGTGTGCGTCAGATCGACGGCGCGGCGTTCCCCTCCCCCGCTCTCGGCCAGACCTACGTGTCCGGTGCCAATCAGACCCTCGACAACACCACCGCCACACTGACGACGGCAGGTCTCGCCGGCCTGCCTGCCCTGAAGGGCACCCTCGCCTTCGCCGCCGGCACCTTCGGCACGCCGGCCACGGCTGACGCCGGTGCACCGTTCACCCCATGGATCGAGAACTCCGCCGGGCAGTCACTCGGTGGCGTCTACCAGCACCCCGGGGTGGCCTCTGACCTCCAGGCCGGCGTGTCGGAGCTCAGCCTCAACTTCAACTACAACGCCAACCAGCTGCAGTGGCTCCTCATGGCGCCGGGTCTCATCGACTGGGTGACCCAGGACACCCACCTCGGGCTGTCCCGAAACTACTTCGGCCAGGATGTCGACGACGTGTTCATCGCGGACAACGAGTGGAGCAGCCAGTACCAGTGCACGCCCGGAGCCGAGGATCCGCCCGACTACACGTGCCCGACCGGCGTCGACAACAATCCCGCCGACACCCCTCCCGATGTCCAGATGTCGGCCGCCGACGTGGCCTACGTCACCAACTGGGAGGCCCAGACCGGAATCAAGCTGAACCTGGCCTTCAACGCCGTGGGCGCTTGCACGGGAACCGCGGCTTCTTCGGCCAACTGCACCGGATCGGTCACCGAGAACGCCGCCGGTGAGAACGGCAAGACCTACACCGACCCCGGCTACGTGGTCGATGCCACCATGCCCGACGACGCCGCCTTCGTCGACGCCCTCCTCGGGGCCAAGGCCGACTTCAACTGGGAAACCCATACCTGGAGCCACCAGTTCCTCGGCTGCAACGTCTGGCAGCGTCAGCCCCTCACCAGTGTGACGGCCGACCCGTCGAGCGGCTCCCTGGCCGCCGGGACCTACAGCTACGTCATCACCGCCGCCACCGCCTACGGCGAGTCTGAGCCCTCGACGGCCCAGGCCGCGACCCTGAGCGCCACCGGTTCGATCGATTTGACCTGGCCCGACGCCACCAACGGGGTGGGAGACGGCGGCACGACCAAGGGCCCGACCCTGGCCCAGGAAGAGGCCGACCACGACGCGGGCACCGGCACGGGCTTCTGGGGTTACTACGTCTATCGGGAGAACCCCGGAGCGACCACCTACGGGCTCGTGGGCCAAGTGGCCGAGGCGGGGACAACCCCCACCTACTCGTTCACCGACAGGGGAACCACCACCCCCGGTGAGGCCCCAGGCTCCACGGACGAGTTCCCCACCGCCACCAACCCGGGCATCGACTGCTCAAGTGCCCCAGGCAGCTGGGAGGCCACGACGGACCCGACCAACGCCACCGATGTGTCCATCGACACCGAGATCGGGTTGGACCAGGCCTTCGCCGCCGCCAACGCACTCCCCAACTACACGCCGGCCGCCGTGGTGACCGGTGAGCACTCCGGCATCGAGAACCCCAATATGTCGGCGGCACTGGCCGGCGTCGGTGTGACCACCTTCGCCTCGGACGCCTCCCGCCAGTCGGGATCCTTCACGCTGGGGGCAGCCGACAACGCTCCCCGCTACCCGAGCAACATCTACTACAACGCGGCGAACTGGACCGACGAGCTGAACGAGTACAACACGCTCTACGCCTCGACGACGACCCAGATCGGGACGACCACGGGTGGCCAGGCCGAGTTCGGCCACTGTGTCGACACCTCGTCGACCACGTGCCTCAGCGCACCGGCCACCCAGGCTTCGCTCATCGACTCGGAGACGGGCATCATGCTGAGCCACATCCTGGCCAACAACCCTCGGGTCGACTACGCCCACCAGTCCAACCTGATCGGCTCCGCCGATCCCGCCAACGGCTACACCCTGTTGGACACGCTGAGCGCCATGGAGAGCCTCTACACCAGCTACGAGAACGCCACCGCTCCCCTCGACCAGATGACCGATGTCTCTGAGGCCCAGGTCCTGGCCCAGCAGGCGGCGTGGGCCAAGGCCGACACCGGCAACTCGGTCACCGCCACCCTCGACGAGTCCACCGGAGCGGTCACCGTGACCAACTCGGGTGGCACCGCCGTCGACGTGCCACTCACCATGCCTCAGGGCTCCACGGTGAGTGGCGGGACGGCCTTCGGCGAGTCCTACGCCGGGCAGCTGTCCACCTGGACGTCGGTCGCACCGGGCACGCCCTTCGTGGTGAACGAGCACGTCGCCCCGAGCATCATCAGCGCCGCCTCGGCCACGTCCATCGTGGGTGCACCCTTCTCCACCACGATCACCACCACCGGTGAGCCGGTTTCGGTCATCACCGAGTCCGGAGCACTTCCGGCCGGGGTCACCTTCACCGACAACGGCGACGGCACGGCCACCCTCGCCGGCACTCCGGGAGCCGGGAGTGGTGGCAGCTTCCCCATCACCATCACCGCCACCAACTCGGCAGGGACGGCCACCCAGGCCTTCACACTGACCAACGACGAAGCCCCATCGGTCACGAGCGCCCCGACGGCAACCTTCTACACCGGGGTCAACGGCACCTACACGGTGACGACCACGGGCTATCCGATGGCCACCATCACAGAGGTAGGCGCACTTCCGGCCGGCATCACCTTCACCGACAACGCCAACGGGACGGCCACCATCACCGGTTCCACCACGGCGTCGGCAGGCACCTTCCCGGTCTCGGTCTCCGCAACCAACAGCAGTGGGAGCACGGCCACCTTGGCCCTCACGCTGACCGTGGCGACCTCGGGTCCCCCGTCCATCACCAGTGGTACCGCGGCATTCTTCACCCTGAACCAGGCCGGCTCCTTCGCCGTGACCACGACGGGTGCCCCCATCGCCTCGATCACCGAGGTAGGAGCGCTCCCGGCCGGCCTGACCATGGTCGACGAAGGCAACGGGGAAGCCCTCATTTCGGGCACACCCACGGCGACGGGCACGGCCACGCTGGCCGTGACGGCCACCAACGGCCTGGCTCCCGACGCCACCCAGACATTCAGCCTCATCGTGGGCAGCGCCCCGGCCGTGACCAGCGCCAGCTCGACCACGTTCGTGGCCGGCGGGGCGGGGACCTTTACGGTGACCACCAGCGGGTACCCCGCACCCTCATTGGGTGAGACCGGGACCCTGCCCAACGGGATCACCTGGGTCGACAACGGCAACGGGACGGCCACCTTGGCCGGCACGCCCGATGCCGTGACCTCGGACACCGCCTACCCCTTCATGGTCCGGGCCACCGACGGAACCGGCACCGTGACCCAGGACTTCACCCTCAACGTGGCCCCGGCCCCGGCGAGCGGCGGATCCATCCCACCCACGGGAACTCCCACCCCGACGAGCCCCACCGTCGTTCCCCAGCCCACCTCGGCGCTGGCCGGTGGTGACCGACTGGCCGCCACTCCCGACGGCCAGGGCTACTGGATCGTCGGCACCAACGGCTCGGTGAAGGCCTACGGGACGGCAGTCGACTACGGGTCCATGGACGGCCACGTGCTCAACCAGCCCATCGTGGGCGTGGCTGCCACCCCTGACGGCAAGGGGTACTGGCTGGTGGCCTCCGACGGCGGGATCTTCAGCTTCGGTGACGCCCAGTTCTACGGCTCCACCGGCAACATCAAGCTGAACAAGCCCATCGTGGGCATCACCAGCACCGTTGACGGCAAGGGCTACTGGATGGTGGCCTCCGACGGCGGGGTGTTCAGCTTCGGTGACGCCCACTTCTACGGCTCCACGGGCAACATCAAGTTGAACAAGCCCATCGTGGGCATGTCGTCGGACCCGAGTGGGACCGGTTACTGGCTGGTGGCCTCCGACGGTGGCATCTTCACCTTCGGCGACGCCCAGTTCTACGGCTCCACGGGCAACATCAAGTTGAACAAGCCGGTCATGGGCATGGCCGCTGACCGGTCGGGCCATGGCTACTGGCTGGTCGCCTCCGACGGTGGCATCTTCACCTTCGGCGACGCCCAGTTCTACGGCTCGGGCGGCAGCGCCGGGCGGACCGCTGTGGGGCTCATCGCCTCACCGGGCAGCCCGGGCTACGCCCTCATCGACTCCGACGGCACCCGCAGCAACTTCGGGTGGTGACGGTGCACAACTTCGGATGGTAGCGATACGGAGTGCCTGGGCCTCGGGGGGTGCCCAGGTGCTCCGGCCATCCGGACAGGTGGCCTCCGGTTCGGTCCTTGTGGCCGAACCGGAGGCCACTCCCGCGTGCAGGGTCATGTGCCGCGCCGATCCCGGTACCCTGACTAGGACCGAGAGGAGGGTGTGATGGCATCAGAATCCCGCTCCAACACCCAGGACGACGGCGCCCCGGACGGTGACGACCGGATCGACGAGATGGTCGAGGAGTCCTTTCCGGCCAGCGATCCCCCCACCGGCTGGGCCGGCGAGGACCCGAGGGACAGACCGAGAACTCAGGACATCGACTCGTCGAGCTCCCCGAGCGACCGGATGAGTTCGAGATTGGCCGAGTAGTCGACCGGGCAGGCGATGACCGAGACGGTGTCGTCGGCTAGCGCGGTACGCAGGGTCGGTAGGAGTTCGTCGGCACTGGTGATCCGGTAGCCCACCGCGCCGAAGCTCTCGGCATAGGCCACGAAGTCGGGGTTGGTGAAGGTGGTGTCCACGTCGTGGCCGAGCTCGAGGTCCATCTTCCAGCTGATCAGGCCGTAGGCATCGTCCACCCAGATGAGGATGACCATGGCGATCCGCTCCCGTAGGGCGGTCTCGATCTCCTGCGAGTTCATGAGGAAGGCCCCGTCGCCTGTCGCCACCAGGACTTTGGCCTCGGGCCGGGCGATCTTGGCCCCGATGGCCCCGGGGACCGTCCAGGCCATGGTGGACAGCCCGTTCGAGACGAGGCAGGTGTTAGGTGCGTAGGTGGGGTAGAGCCGGGCCATCCACATCTTGAGAGCCCCGGTGTCCACCAGGACGATGTCCTCACGGTCAAGGGCCTCCCGTGTGTCGGCCACGATGCGGGCCGGGGCCAACGGGAACCGTGAGTCGGCACTCCCGCGGGCCAGCTCATCTTTCAACAGGCCGCGGATGCTGAACTCACCGGGCGCAGCCTCGAACCGACGGTCGACGGCCCGGCCCAGGGCGTCGAGGCTGGCACCGATGTCGGCCTGCACACCGACGGCCACGTTGTAGTGCCGGTCCACCTCGGCCGGGAACCGGTGGATGTGGATGATCGCCTTGTCGCCGCGGGGGTTGATCCGGACCGGGTCGAACTCTTGGAGCTCGTAACCGACCGTCACAACCACGTCAGCCTGGTCGAATCCGAAGTTGACGTAGTCGTGACGCATGAACCCGATGGCTCCGAGGGCCTGGGGGTGGTCGTCGGGAAAGACCCCTTTGCCGTGGAAGGTGGTGGCAACCGACACTCCGAGCTTCTCGGCGAACCGACGGAGGGCGTCGCCGGCCCCGGCCCGGGTGGCCCCGTGGCCGGCCAGGACCACGGGGTTGGTGGCCTGCGCCAGGATGGCCGCGGCCCGGGAGACCTGATCGTGGGAGGGATCGTCGGGCCGGGGGACGTTGACCGGTAACGGGAGGGCGTCCTCCGGGGAGGCTGCCTTCTCCACGTCCTCGGGGACCGCCAGGTAGACGGCGCCAGGACGCTCGGTCTGGGCCAGTTTGAAGGCCTTGCGGATCATCTCGGGTGCCGCCCCGGGTGTGGCCATCAGCGCCGACCACTTGGTCACCGGCGCGAACATCGACACCAGGTCCACCCCCTGGTGGGACTCCTTGTAGCTTCGATCCATCCCCACCTGGGCGCTCAGAGCCACCACCGGTGTGGAGTTCGTCGTGGCGTCGGCCACTCCGAGCAGGAGGTTGATGGCCCCCGGGCCCAGCGTGGCCGAGCACACCCCGGCCCGACCGGTGAGCCGACCGTAGGTCTCGGCCATGAACGAGGCCGCCTGCTCGTGGCGGACCAGCACATAGTGGATGGGCGAGCGGGACAGGGCCTCGACGAGATGGATGTTCTCCTCACCGGGAATCCCGAAGACGTGCGTGACGCCCTCCCCCTCGAGGCAACGCACCATCAGCTCGGCAACACTCGGACGGGCTTCGTTCACGGTAGTGACACTAGGGGAGGACGCGGTCCGCCCGTCGCCCACTGGACGGTGACCCCTTCGCCGCTCTGGGTCAGCCCACCGGGCTGTGATCGCCCGACTGGAGGAGGTCGCTCAGACGCTCGAGCACCGGAATGGCCCGGCGGATCACCCGCTGCTCATCACCGGTCAGCTCGGCCATGGCACCCCGCAGGACCTCGGTGTAACGGGCCCGGAGTTCGTGGAGGAGTGCGCCACCCTGGGGGCTCAGCTGGACCAGGCTGGCCCGACCGTCGTGGGGGTCAGCCACCCGTTCGATCAGCTGGCGGTCGGCGAGGCTGTCGATGACCCGACTCATGGTGGCCGCCGTGGTCCCCTCCAGCTCGGCCAGGGTGCCGAGGCGCACCGGGCCGGACTGCTCGATGCGAGCCAGGGCCGAGGACTGGGAGGGGGTGATGTCCGACGCTGTCTTCGAGCGGAGCTGGCGCTGGATGCGGACGAGGGCCACCCGCAGCCCTGATGCCTCCTCGACAGCACGAAGCTGCCCATTGGTCTCCTCGCCGACCTGTACCTGTCCGCTCTCCTGCAACCTCATCGATCCCCCTTGTCGCACCGCCGTCGCCGACCAGTATACTTAGTTGCTGACAACTATCTATCTGCGTTCTCCCCGATTCCTCGCCGAGGCGTGGGACCGGAAGTGGACAGCGGGAGCCCGAATGCCCTCGACGGTCGAATCGAAGAACTACAAGTGGGTGGCCCTCACCAACACCACGATCGGCACGTTGATGGTCACCATCAACGCCTCGATCCTGCTCATCGCCCTGCCCGACATCTTCCGGGGCATCGGCCTGAACCCGCTCTCGCCCGGCAACACCTCTTACTTCCTGTGGATCCTCATGGGATTCTTGTTGGTCACCTCGGTGCTGGTGGTCAGCTTCGGGAGGGTCGGGGACATCTTCGGTCGGGTGCGGATGTACACACTCGGCTTCGCCATCTTCACGGTGTTTTCCATCCTCTTGTCCGTCACCTGGATGACTGGACCGAACGCTGCCCTCTGGATCATCATCATGCGGGTAGGGCAGGGGGTCGGCGGTGCCTTCATCTTCGCCAACTCGATGGCCATCATCACCGACGCCTTCCCCCCCGGCGAGCGGGGCTTCGCCATCGGCATCCAAGGGGTGGCCGCCATCGGCGGCTCGTTCATCGGCCTGCTCCTCGGAGGGCTTCTGGCTCCGGTCGAGTGGCGCCTGGTCTTTTTGGTATCCGTCCCGTTCGGAGTCTTTTCGACCCTGTGGGCGTACTTCCGACTCCACGACAACGGGGTGCGCATCAAGGCCAGCATCGACTGGATCGGCAACATCGCTTTCGCCATCGGACTCGTCGCCGTGCTCACCGGCATCGTCTACGGGCTCCAGCCCTACGGTGGCCACACCATGGGATGGACGAGCCCCTTCGTACTCGGCTGCCTGGTCGGGGGCGTGGCCATCCTTGTCGGGTTCGTGATCATCGAGCACCACGTGGACGACCCCATGTTCCAGCTCCACCTCTTCCGGTCCCGGTCCTTCACCATGGGCAACCTGGCCGGCCTGCTCGCCGCCCTGGCCCGGGGCGGCCTCCAGTTCATGCTCATCATCTGGCTGCAGGGGATCTGGCTCCCCCTCCACGGCTACAGCTTCGAGCAGACCCCACTGTGGGCCGGCATCTACATGGTCCCGCTGACCGTGGGGTTCTTCATCTCGGGACCGCTCTCGGGGCGGCTGGCCGACCGCTTCGGCCCACGGCCCTTCGCCACCGCCGGCCTGGTCCTCACCGGGATCAGCCTGCTGGGCCTCCAGGCACTGCCCATGAACTTCCCCTATCCCCTCTTCGCCCTCATGCTCTTGCTGTTCGGGCTCTCCCTCGGCATGTTCGCCGCCCCCAACACCAGTGCCGTGATGAACAGCCTCCCGGCCAACCAGCGGGGTGCAGGCGGCGGCATGCTCAACACCTTCCAGAACTCGGCGAGCGTGCTGTCCATCGGATTCTTCTTCACCCTCATCACCCTGGGCCTGGCCTCGGCCCTTCCCCACGCGCTGTTCTCCGGGCTCACCGCCCAAGGGGTCCCGGCCAGCGCGGCCCGGTCCATCTCCCACCTCTCCCCCATCGGGAGCCTGTTCGCCGCCTTCCTCGGCATCAACCCCATCCACCAGCTACTCGGCGCCCACCTGCTGTCCCAGCCCGGTGTGCACGCCAGCTACCTGACGGGCAAGAGCTTCTTCCCCAATCTCATCGCCGGTCCGTTCGGCAAGGGGCTGCGCCTGGCCTTCGTGATGGCCGCCGCCATGTGCTTCCTCGGCGCCGTCTTCTCCTGGTTCCGGGGACCGGGCCAGTCGGTACAGATGCTGTCGGCGGCCGAAGAGGCCGAGGAGGGGTTGGGCGAGGTGGGCGATGTCGCCATGGCCGAGGTGGGCGCGGGGTCCCCGGGCTCCTACTTCGAGCCGGAGACAGCCGCGAGCGCCCGGGGTTCTTGAGCCTGGCGTTCCTGAGCCCAGGGCCGCGGCCCTGGTCGACCAGTCGGCTAGCCCACCCCGACCAGTAGTGATCCCCAGGCCATACCGGCACCGAACCCGGCCATCACGACCGTGTCCCCGGAGTGGAGGCGGCCGGACTCGACGGCGGCGTCGAGAGCGAGGGGTATCGAGGCGGCCGACGTGTTGCCGGTTTCTTCGACCACGGACAGGCACCGGTCCCCGGGGATGCCGAGCCTCGCCGTGATGGCCTCGATGATGCGCTGATTGGCCTGGTGCGGAACGAAGAACGACACGTCCTCGACGGATCGACCGGCGTCGGCGAGCAAGCGGGCCACCGAGTCCGAGCACAACCGGACGGCCTGGCGGAACACCTCGGAACCCTTCATCACGAACGTCCCGCCGTGATCGGCATAGAGGGCCCATCCGAGGGAGCCATCCATACCCAGATCGGCCCACACGTCGTGGCTCGGGTCCGGGGACCGCTCCAAGATGACGGCTCCGGCCCCATCGGCCATCAAGATCGCCGTGCTGCGATCGAGCGGGTCGGTGATCCGGGACAGCTGCTCGGCCCCGACGACCAGGATCCGTCGGTGGCTGGCGGTGAGGCTGGTGGCGATGGCGGAGGCGTAGACGAAACCGGTGCAGGCCACGTTGACGTCGAAGGCCGGACAGTGCAGTCCGAGAGCGTCCTGCACGGCGGCCGAGGTTGGCGGGAGGATCTGGTCGGGAGTGCAGGTGGCGAGCACCAGGCAGTCAATGTCGGCGGCAGCCAACCCGGCCCGATCGAGCGCGTGCCGGGCCGCCCCCACCGCCAGTTCCGACGTCGGTCCGCCGTGACGGCGACGGGCGATCCCGGTACGGGTCCGGATCCATTCGTCACTGGTGTCGAGGTAGCTGGCGAAGTGGTCGTTAGTAAGTACGGCGTCGGGAAGGGACTGGCCGACGCCGATGATCTTCGCTCGTCCCATCAGAGGCATGGTGATCGTCTCCGCGCTGCGTCATGGTCGACGCATCCACGCCCGCTCAGCCGCCTGTAGCGCCGAATCCGTCTCCTGCCATTCAACAACACATCGCCCGCCCACGCGGGCTACCCGCCGGTAACCCGGGTGCCTCCCCGGTGCATCACCCCGGAGGGGGCGATGGCCTCAGCGGGGGACGTAGTCGAACGTGTCCGGATCGGGACCGGTCCGCTCGTCGCGGTTGAGCCCGGTGATGGCGGCCATGGCGTCGTCGCCGAGCTCGAAGTCAAAGACGGCGAAGTTCTCCCGCACCCGTGACGGGGTGGTGGATTTGGGGAAGACGATGTCACCCCGCTGGATGTGCCAGCGCAACACCACCTGGGCCGGCGTCCGCTCGACCGACTCGGCCACCGAAACGATGACCGGGTCGTCGAGGACGAGGCCCTGGGCGATGGGCGACCAGGCCTCGGTGGCGATCCCGTGGTCGGCGTCGTACTTCCGAAGCGGGTCCTGGGCCAGGTAGGGGTGAATCTCGATCTGGTTCACGGCCGGGATCACTCCGGTCTCCCCCTCCAGTCGGTCGAGATGGTGCGGCTGGAAGTTGGACACGCCGATGGAGCGGGCCCGCCCGTCCCGCTGGAATTCGATGAGGGTCTGCCACGTGGACACGAAGTCGCCGCCGTACAGGGTGGGTAGGGGCCAGTGGATGAGGAACAGGTCGACGTACTCGAAGCCGAGGGCCTCGAGCGTGGCGTCGAAGGCCTTGCGGGCAACGTCGGGCTCGTGGAAGCCGTTGTTGAGCTTGCTGGTGACGAAGACCTCGGCGCGGTCCAGGCCGGACCGGGCCACGGCCTCGCCCACCCCCCGCTCGTTGCCGTACATCTCGGCGGTGTCGACGTGCCGGTAGCCCACCTCGAGGGCCAGGGCGGTGGCGGCGGCCGTCTCGGCCGGTGGGATCTGGAACACCCCGAAGCCGAGTTGGGGAATCACGCGTCCGTCGTTGAGAGCGATGCCCGGGACATCCCCCGGGCCTCGTGTCGTCTCGTCCATGCCCGTCCTCCTGATCGTGGCGGCCTCATCGTGGGCCGTCGAGCCCTCCCTACGTACCCAGGAGGCGCCCGGTACGAACCAGTATGGTCGCATCCGCCCGGCGTCACCGCCCCGTCCTACCGGTCGGCGGTACGCTGCCGGGGGAATCCTGTCTCCGGGTGACGATGCCGGGCGGGCGAGCCCAGCGATGAGCCGATGAGCCGATGACACCGTGACGGAGGACCAGACCAGTCCACTGCCCTCCTCGGGAGCGGGCCGTCTCGGTACAGGAGGCGACAGGGGGGAGCCCCGCTGGCCGATGGCGGTGGCTGTCCTGGCCACCGGATTCCTCCGGGCCGGCCTGCCTGCCCAACTGCGGGCCGGTGACTCGCGCTGGCTCTACTTAGTAGTGGTGGCTGTACTCCTCGGCGTTCTGATCATCGGGGACCCGGGTCGCATCGACCGCGACAAGCGCTGGCTCCGGATCACGACCATCTCGCTGATCGGCCTCATCTCGGTGGTCAACGCCACCGCCGCGGTCCGGCTCGTCGCCAGCATCCTCAGCACCCAGCCCTTCACCAATGACGCCAACCAGCTGCTCATCAGCGGGGGCGCCATCTGGCTCACCAACGTCATCGCCTTCGGCCTCTGGTACTGGGACGTGGACCGTGGGGGCGCCGCCGCCCGGGCCCGGGGTTCGGTGAATCATCCGGCCTTCATCTTCCCCGAGATGATCAACCCCCAGTTCGTGCGCTCCGGCTGGTACCCCAGGTTCGTCGACTACCTCCACCTCTCGTTCACCGCCGCCACCGCCTTCAGCCCGACCGACGTCTCCGCCGTCCGGCCGTGGGCCAAGCTGATGATGATGGCCGAGGAGGCCATCTCGCTGGTGGTGGCGGTGCTGGTGGTGGCGAGGGCGGTCAACATACTCAAGTAGCGCTCAGGATCCCTGGCCGTCGGATGGGCCCGCGGCCCCTTCCCCGAAGGCCCCGGCGCCAAGGACTTCTTCCATCGCCTCTTCGATGCACCGTGCCGTGTCGCCGAGGGCTCGTTCCTCCCCGAACCGCTCGGTCAGGGAGACCACCGTGGCGCCGGCCGCCGCGGCCGACGCGGCAGCGGACACCCGTCCGGCGATGACCACGACCGGAACGCCAACTGAAGCCGCGTCTCGCAGCACCGAGCCGACCACCTTGCCCAACAATGAGGTGTCGTCGAAGGCGCCTTCGCCGGTGACCACGAGTTGGCTGGCCAGCAGGGCTTCACCGAAACCCAACAGGTCGGACACCACCTCGAAGCCCGAACGCAGCCGGCCACCGAGGGCCACGATGGCACCGCCCAGCCCACCGGCCGCCCCCGCCCCGGGCACGGAGCGCACGTCCACGCCGTAGCGGTCGTGATAGCGATCGGCCAGGTCCTCCAGCCGGTCGGACAGGGTCGCCACCTGGGCCGGATCGGCGCCCTTCTGCGGTCCGAACCGACGAGCGGCGTCGACGAAGCCGACGTCGACGTCGCAGGCCCCGACCAGTCGCACCCCATGGAGACCGCCGGCCTCTTCGATGACCGACAGGGCGCCCCATCCCCCGTCCGTGGTCGCCGAGCCGCCAAGCCCGATGATCACCGTGGCCTCCCCCGCCAGCCCGACGTCGGACACGGTGGGTGATCGGGGCGGCTCCGCCAACGCACGGGCCGCCTCCACCACCAACTCGCCGGTCCCCCGAGTGGAAGCCCGGAGCGGATCGTTCCCCTCGGCCCCACCGGCCAGGAGCAGTCCCGAGGCCTGGGCCATCTCCACCACCGCCACCCGACCCCATCCGAGCCACTCGGCGCGCACCGGGTCGCCGAGTGGGCCCTCGACGTCGAGCTCATGGCGTTCCCCACCGTGCGTCTCGAGGGCCTCGAGTAGTCCCTCACCGCCGTCAGCCAGAGGAATCTGCCGGGTGGTCCACCCGCGGGAAGCTGCCCCCCGGGCCATGGCCTCGGCCGCTTCGGCGGCTGTCACCGTGCCCCGGAACTTGTCTGGGGCCACCAGGACCAACGGCACTCAGTGCCCGTTCACGTGGCGTCCGAACCCATTCACATCGGGCGGTGCCCCTCGCCGCGTTGATCTCATGGCCCCGTCTTACTCGACTCCACCGCCGCAGATCGAGAGCGGACCGGCGGCGGCTCGCCCAGCCGACCTACCCACTGCCGGCATCGACCGTCGGCGGCGTGGGGAGTGGTCGTCGCCATCCCGCTCGTGGGACCGAGCGAGATGGCCTTCATCCGAGCCTGTTCACCCACGACCGCAGGCCGGCCGCGCTGACCGCCCCGATCGTGTGCCCGACCACCGTGCCGTGAGAGTCGATGTAGAAGGTCTGGGGCAGCCCATTGATGCCGTAGAGACCACTGGTCACCGAGAAGGTCTGGTCCATCCCGACCGGGTAGGTGATGCCCGCCTTCTGGACGAAGGGCAAGGCGTTGGTGGGTCGATCGTTGACATCGACACCGACGAACTGGACGTCACGGCCGGCGGCGTGCGCGGTGGTGGACGCGGTGGCCAGGAGGGGCGTCTCCTTCTGGCACGGACCGCACCACGAGGCGAAGAAGTTGAGAATCACCGGGTGGTGAAGGTCCTTGCCCAGGGCGTCGAGGGAAACGGGTCCCGAGCCGGTGAGGGGTGGTATCGAGAAGCTGGGCGCCTGGCTACCCACCGGTACGACCGGTCCCGTCGCCCCTGAGCCGGACTTGGAGCCCAGCACCACCAAGAGCAGCACGATTACGGCGATGGCGGTGGTGGAACCCACGAGTAACGAGCGGGCCTGACGGCGGCTCGGCGAGCGGCGCACCCTCGGAGCCGGCCCCGAGGACGACGGCGCGCCACCGGCGCTGACCGTGGTGGCGTCGGGGTCCAGGTCGGGTTGGGGTTCGCCGTGGTCAACCAGGGAAGGGTCGACAGCGGTCTCCGCTGAGATGGGGCCGCCGCCCCTGACCGGTGCCTCAGGATCCGAGGGCTCGGCTTCTCGCCTATCCCCGATCAACACGGTTCGCTCAATGCTTCGTGAAGATATCGACCGCCATGAAGACGAACAGGAGCGTCAGGTAGGTGATCGAGTAGCTGAAGAGCTGCATGGCCGATTTGGCCGTCTGTTCGCGAAGTAGGCGGATGGCCATGACGACGAACACGACTCCGAGGGCGGAGGCCGCGACTACATAGACCGCTCCCAGCGTGCTCACCACGGCCAGCAGGAGCGACACTCCGACGAGCAGGATGCTGTAGAAGAGGATCTCCCGGGCGGTCCGCCGAAACGTGGCCACCGCCGGGAGCATGGGAACGTTGGCGGCCTGATAGTCGTCTCGGTACTTGACAGCCAGAGCCCAGAAGTGGGGCGGGGTCCAGACGAAGATGATGGCGAACATCACCACCGGCGCCCAGGACAGGCTGTCGGTAACCGCCGCCCAACCCACCAGCACCGGCACTGCTCCGGCCGCTCCACCGATGACGATGTTCTGACTGCTGGTCCGCTTTAGCCACAGGGTGTAGATGAAGACGTAGAACAACGTGGCCGAGAGGGCCAATGTCGCCGACAGGAGGTTCACCCACGCCCACAGTTCCACGAAGGCGGCCGCCTCGAGGATGATGGCGAAGGTGAGTGCGGCCCGAGGGGTAACGGCTCCGGTGACCAGTGGTCGCTTGGCTGTCCGGTGCATCAGCTTGTCGATGTCCCGGTCGACGAACATGTTGATGGCATTCGCCCCACCAGCCGCCAGGGCCCCCCCGAGCAGCGTGGCGGCCATGAGCCTTACCGGCGGCATCCCCCGCTGGGCCACCACCATGGTGGGGAGGGTGGTGATGAGCAGTAGCTCGATGATGCGAGGCTTGGTCAGAGCCACGTAGGCGGCGGCGCGCGGTCTCCACGCGAGCCGGGCGGGTGGGGCCACTGACGAGATGGCCATCAGCGGGTCAGTGAGTCAAGCCGACAGCTGGGAGACAGCGTCGGGTCACGCAAACAGCACCATGACGAGAGCCAGGACGGAGGTCGAGATGGCGATCCACACGGCGAAGACCCGATTGAGGCGCACCTGGTACCAGTGGCCACCGTCGTACTTGCCCACCCGGGCACGGTTCCACAGGGCGAAGACCAAGAAGGTCAAGAGGATCAGGTGACCCAGGGTCGAGCCCATGAAGAAGATGAAGCTCGATGCGTAGGTACCGTCGATCGTGGTGAACGGAAGCTTGCCGAACTGGATGCACTGCACGACGACGGCCGCTAGCAGTACCACCAGGGCCAAGGCGGCGGTCCGACTGATCGCCCCTCGCTTGGCCTGTGCACGCGATGCGGCTTCCATACGCCAGATCACCAGCGCGGCCACGATGGCCAGGCCGGCGATGGCCAGGGTGTACGCAGGGTTGGCCTTGGCGATCTCGCTGGTGATCGGATTGCCCAGACCATCCGTGCACGGATTCGCCTTGGTACAGGCCGTTCCCCGCCATAGTCCATTGGTGTTCAGGGCGCGCAGGTAGAACCAGAAGAACAGCTCCATCAACAAGAACACCAGGTCCCCGCCGATGAATAGCCACAGGGCCAACCGTTCTTTGAAATGCCGCTGCTCGCGTGTCTCGTGGTGGCCGGCGACGGCCTCGATACTGCGACCGTCGTCCTGTGGGTCTTCGCCGGGACCCTCCTGCTCAGTGGCGGTGACGGTCACAGCACCTCACCGCCCGTCACTGGTCGGTCGCTGGACAGTGTTGGTACCAGTTCTCGGTCCGGATCGGGAAGTTCCACTTCGTCTCCGTCGGGTTCAGGCTCCCCGAATCCGTAAGGGTCTGCGGTGACCACCGGATCGACGAGGAAGTTCACCAGCGGCACGGGTGTAGGCACCTTCCATTCCAGTGACTTCGCCTCCCACGGGTTGGACGATGCCACCTTGCCGTGACGCCAACCGTTGAGCAGACAGTAGAGCAGGACCAAGAATCCGGTCATCAGCAGGTAGCCACCGATACTCGTCACCTGGTTGGCTCGGAGGAAGATGGGGTCGTAGTAGGCGACCCGGCGCGGCATTCCCTGGAATCCTTCCCAGAACTGGCCGAAGTAGGTGATCTGGATACCGATGGCGATGATCCAGAACGCGGTCTTGCCGATTCGTTCGTTCAACATCCTGCCGGAGATCTTCGGGAACCAGTAACACAAGCCGGCCACGGCTGCGATCATGGCTCCGCCCAGCAAGGTGTAGTGGAAGTGGGCCGTCACGAACATGTCGCCATGGAAGAAGTTGTCCGCCGGAACATCCGACAGATAGATCCCGGTGACGCCGCCGATGATGAAGTTCCACAGGAACAGGTACACGAAGTACATCGGTAGTCGTGTCCAGATGCTGCCTCTCCAGATCGTCCCGATGACGCACAAGAAGATGATGCCCGTGGGTATCGAGATCAGCTCCGTCGTGACCATGAACGGCCCGGCTAGGTCGGGGGCCCAGCCCGTGGTGAACATGTGGTGGGCCCACACCATCAGCGACAGGGCGGCCACCGCAGTGAAGGCGGCGATCGTCACCTTGTAGCCGAACAACGGCTTTCGGGCGAAGGTGCTGGCCACCTCCAGCATGGCCCCGACCGGCGGGATGAGGATGATGTAGACCTCCGGGTGCCCGAAGATCCAAAAGGCGTTCTCCCACAGCCACCCCGTGCCGCCCACGGCAGCCACGAAGAACGACGTACCGGTGACCCGGTCGGTGATCATGGAGGTAAAGGCAATGAGCAGCGCCGGCATGGCGTAGATGCTCAGGGCCGCCCCGACCAGCGACGCCCAGGTGAAGATGGGCAGGCGACCGAGGGTCATGCCCTTGGCCCGCATGGTGAAGAGGGTCACGATGGTGTTGACCCCGGCCACCGTCACCGACACGACGAACACGATCATGGTCATCGAGAAGGCATCCATGGCCGCCGGAGCTTGCACCGAGAGGGGGGCGTAGGTGGTCCAGCCGGCGTCGACACCGCCCAGGAAGAAGGTGGCCAGCAACGGCGGGACGGCGGAGACCACCACCCAGAAGCTCATGGCGTTGAGCCTCGGGAATGCCATGTCCTTGGCCCCGATCATGATCGGCATGATGAAGTTGGTGAAGGGGCCGGTGACCATGATGATGGTGGCGATGATCATCACCATCCCGTGCACGGAGACGATGGCGTTGTAGGAGTTCGGCGAGAGGAAGCTCGAGTGGGGGGTGATGAGCTGGGTGCGCATCATCATCGCCAGGGTGCCGCCCACGCCGAACAGGACCATCACCAAGACGAGGTACTGGGTGCCCACCACCTTGTGGTCCGTACAGAACTTCCAGTAGCGGGTCTTGCCCTGGGTCACACCGGCGGCGTACAGCTCATCGTCGTAGCTCTGATCGTGCCCCAGCATCCACCGTATGGGGGCGTTGAAAGTGCCGACCCCGATGTTGAACCCGAGGACCCAGCCGACCATGGTGACCGTGACGACCATGTCTGAGCCCCAGTTGGATCCCTGGAGGGTCTTGTGGGCCACAAACCACCCGATGAAGCCCAGGACGATGCCGGCGATGAGACCGGTGAGGGCGTTCTGTCTCCGGTAGAGGCCCCCGGCGGTGGTGCTGATCGGGGTGTCCTCGAGGAGGATCGGAGGCGCTTCCATTACTGTCACGTTGGTACCCTTTCGCCGCGTGCCCATGAGGCGGGGCCGTGTCCGAGGGGCATGTCCGGAGACCGGCGCGAACCACTCATGTGGACGTCCTGAGATTGGCCACGTTGGCTGCCCTGGCCACTGAGGCACCGTGGCTGTGCAGCCAGGCTGCGAAGTGCGCGGGGGTGACGACTGCTCCCGATGCGTACATTACGGAGTGGTAGAGACCGCACAGTTGGCTACAGCGGACGGTGAATCCACCCAACCGGTTCGGTGTCGCCTGGATGACGGTGGTGGTGTTCGGATTGGCATCCACCTGCACGCCGAGGGCCGCCGGCCAGAACCCGTGGGTCACATCCACTGAAGTCACATTGAACTGCACCGGACGGTTGACGGGTAGGACGAGCGACCGGGTCTCCACGTTGCCGGCGCCCGGATAGGAGAAGGTCCACAGCCACTGCTGTCCGGTGACATTGACCTGGAGCGTGTCCGGATGGGTGTTCTGTTCGGCGGTGAACTCACCGAGGCCCCAGACCAGAAGGACGATCACCAGGGCTGCCGAGATGCCCACCCAGACCGCGGTCATCGGGGCGTCGCCCCGGAGAGCCGGTCCGTCCGGAGGTGCGTCATCACGGTTGCCGAACCCCCGAGCCCTCCACCCGATGAGGCTGTACAGGCCTACCGCATAGACGAAGGCCGCCACCGGAGCGGCGAGGATGGTGAACAAGACGATGGTCTGCCACACCTTCGTCCCCTGAATCGACAGCAGGTTGGGCAGCAGATGGTGCGGTGCATAGATGCCGATCAGCACGCCGACCGCGGTCATGGCCAGCCAGATGATGAAGATCTTCCCGCCGGCTCGCGAGAAGAACGGCTTCAACTCAGGAATCGGGTCGGGCGCATCATCGCCTACACCGTGCTCATCTGACACCCGCGGCTCCTCAGACGACATGAATAAATCCCGACATGAATCCGAACGCCGACATGGGACCCCCGAAGCTGGCCAACTGGGTGCCGCACGGGAACTCACAGTTCCACGCGTAGGTCCCCTTGGTTCCCGATATGAAGCTGAACCGCACCGACTCGTACTGGCCGTTGTCGGTCTGACTATCGCCAGGGACAAGCGGGAAGGGCACGCTCAGGAAGAACGCCGGGTCGGTTCCTGGCACCCCGCGGACAGTGAAGGTGTGGCCCACGTTGTTGGGGTCGATGGAGTGGACGACTTTCCCGTTGACCGTGGCCACGTTGCCTACGGTGCCTCGCACGGTGGCAAACCACGGATTGTTGAGGGTTCCGCCCGAGTCGTACTGGCGGACGGTGACGGTGACCAGGGCGTGGGCGGGCACCTGGAACTGGTTGGTGGGTCCGTAGGCCGGCCAATCCGGATTGCCGCCCGGATGGATCGGCTGCCCATTGATCATCCCGGTCGAGTCCGGATAGGTGTTGAAGCTGAGGCTCACGTGCTGCAGCGTGGTGCCGTTGACGGTAACCGACCCCACCGGCGTGGCCACCAAGGTGCCCGCCGGGGATTTGTAGGTCTCGGAGTGGAAGAGGAGCGCCACCACCACGAACGCGACCAGGGCGACGACCACCGTGAGCACGAGTCCGACAAATCGGGGCTTACGGGTCACCGGGGCGGCATCGGTCTCGGATGCCTTGGTCACTGCTTCTGACTCCGGCGCATCTGCCACTGCCATCTTCCCTTCCCCCCTCGGCGACCGTCCTCACGAGCGACAACTCGCTCGTTTCTCGTACGTCCAGGCCGAGTGGAAAAGGACTGTAGCCACTCGTCGGGCATTTGTCACGAACCTTTTACAAAGTCGGATTTTGCGTCAAAGTCCCGGGTCACAGCCCGGACGCCGGACAGGCCCTCCAGATGTCCCGAGGGGGGTGCCCGGTTCAGACGGCGGCGAACGGGTATGGGGTTGGCGAACCAGCCCCCGGGCCGTGTGGCACCTGTTCGGGGCGCGGGACAACCCAGCTACCAACCACTAGGAGGATCTTCGTGAACACCCATCTCGAGGTCAGCGAACTCGACCCTGGAACCTTCGAGGTCAAAGCCGTCCAGGGCCATGTCGTCACCCAGCACTGCATCGGCGCCGACCCGCAGTTCCGCCAGCAGTTGGGCCTGGGATCTGTCGCCGGGACGACGTTGGTCCGGGAGGTCGTCGAGATCCTGTTGGAGCACGAAGCCCTGGCCGCGGTTCCCGGTGACACGCGTCTTGAGCAGCTCGTGACCCAATACCCCTACCTGTCATCCGAGCTGCAGGAGCGGCTGGGTACCAAGACCGGTGACTCCCCCGTCGTTGATCTCCCCCTCGTCAACGCTTTGCCGGCCGAAGACCGCCCCACACACATCTGATGTCCTCACCGCCGAGCCCGCCCCACGGGCGGGCCGGGCTCGGCGGTACCGTAAGTGCATGGGCCAAGCGGAACGAGAAGTAGGGGGCCGTTCCCTCTGGTTCGCCAAGCGCGAGAGCGGCCTGCGGTTCGCCCCGCTCACGTGGCAGGGGCGCGCGGCGATCTTCCTCTACGTCTTCCTCGTGGCGGTGGCGCTCTTCACCTACTCGCAGCTGACCCTGACGGTGTTCGTGGTGGCCTTCTACACCGTTGTGTTCGTGCTGGTGGTGGCCTACAAGTCGGACCTGATGGACAACTGGCCGCCCGACTCATGACACCCCACCCGTCCGGTCCTCGACCGGTCGGGAAGTATCAGTTGTCCGAGGCGGCCAGATTGAAGGCGTCCGTGCACCCCTGCACCCACTGCGCCAGGTTGTCCCGTGCGGGAAGGCTCTTGGGCTCGGCGGCCACGTCCCGGCACGCCTGCTCCGAGGTGATGTGGGCATCGGCGTAGGCGGTGTAGGCGGTACCACCGGCGGCGTAGCCGTCCCGGTAGGACTGGCTCTCCCCGGCAAGGGAGGCGAACAGGGAAACGACCACCGCGATGGCCACGGCGGCGATGACCACGACGGACACGACTACCAGGCGACGCCGTGATCGGTCGTCCGCCCACGTCCGGCGCAGGCTGGTCGCCAGTCGGGAGGAGCGTGATGCGGGTTCGGCACCACCGTGGTCTGTCTCGGGGGCGCCAACCATCGCTTCACTCCCCTGGTGTCAGCACGTCGCGGTCGGAACGATAGTAACCAGTATTCGCCGTGCGGCCGCGGGGATGTGCGGGCGTGGATCAGACGAACCGGTCCGGCCCACCGGCTCGTGACACGGGCGTGGCGGTAGGGTGTCGGGAGTGGAGCCTGTCCATTCTCGCGATGCGACCTCGACCAGTCCGGGTCCGGTCCGCCTGACGGGAAAGGACGCCTTGTGGCTCCACGTCACCCTGACGGCCGGCCTCGTGCTGTGCTGTGGTGCCTTCGCCTTCGAGCTGGCCCGGGCACTGGGCGGGCACACCTTCAGTTGGATGTACGTGTTTGAGTGGCCCATCTTCGCCGCCTTCGCCATCTACATGTGGTGGAACCTCCTGCACGGGAACGACCGGGTCCGCCGACCACCCCGGAAGCCCGCCGCCAGCCAACCAACGGAGGCCCCGGACGAGGAACTCGAGGCATGGAACCGCTACCTTCGCCAGCTGAAGGCCGACGAGGAGTCGGGCCTCACCCGGCCGACGTGAGTCAGACCCTTCCGAGGACCCGCTCCAAGGAGGCGGACACCCCACCTTCGGCCCCGTAGATGCGGTAGCCCACATAGACCAGGGCGGGGATGGCCCAGAAGTCACCGCAGATCCACAGGATGCCTGCGGCGAACCGTTGATCCCGCAACGCACCCACCGGGCCGTCCATCCTGAGGTTCATCGAGTACCACGGCGCCTTGGTGAAGATCGACATGGCCATGGCCAGGATCAGCATCTCGAACGCGGTCACCACGATCGCCCCGATCTGGATGCGGGTGGACCCTCGGGCTCCCCAGGGATGGGAGGGCAGGATGATGCGCCAGAACAGCAGACCGACGACCACAAAGCTGGGACCCATCAGCCAGTCCATCGCCCAGGCGTTGTTCGAAGCCCAATCGAAGACGACGGGAAGGTGCCAGGCCACCATCACGCCGTTGAACAGAACGATCGCCACAATCGGATTCGAGACCGCCTTCCAGGTCCCGCGCAGTGCCGGTGTCCACGACGAGCGGTAGTACCACCGGAGCAGCCTGCGTCGCTGGTCGACTGGCACGGCGAAGAGCAACGGCACCCAGGGGGCCCCGATGATGAGGAGGGGTGGCAGATAGAACATCTCGAGGACGTGGAGGACCATGTGGATGGTGAGGCGCGCCATGGCCCACCGCTCGAGCGGACCTGACGACACCAGGATGAGTCCCCCCAGCCCGGTGTAGAACACCCAGCTGCGGCGGCGCATGGCCCGACGATGGTCCGGCGTCTGCCGGTGGGCCAGCCAGCGCAATCCCATCTCGTGTCCGATGCCCACGGCCAAGGCCACGAGGGCGATCGGCGTCACTTGCCAGTAAGGCGGGAGCTGCATTCGTCCGTCCTTCTACGACCGCACCGAGGCTATCCCGGTCTTCTCTCCACCGTGGCGAGTCGTCCCGGTGCGACGATTCAAATTCACTCGTACCGATGACGCAGGGGAGCGATAAGGTCGCTGGCGTGAACTCGGGCGCCGGCCAGGTTCAACGCTACTGGAGAGCCGTCACTGGCCCACGCTCGAACTGGGGTCCGGAGCCGACCACCCCTTCCCGGCCGGAGTCTGGTCCGGGTCGCCCGACCGTCCCGGGAGCAGTGGACCGGTCGCCGACCTCGGACCTCCACCAGCAAGGGACACCCCGTGGGCCCGCCTGACGCCGTGGACCCGCTGGCCTGGCAGTTCCATGCTCCGACCTGGGGTGTTCTGGCCGCGGTAGTGGTGCTCACCATTCTCGCCCATCGCCACCTTCTCCGTACCAGCAGCCGGCCCATCCGCTGGTCCCGGCGACAGATCGAGTTCTTTGCCGGGGCCTGTGGCGCCCTCGCGCTCGCCCTCACGTGGCCGGTCGCCGACCTAGCCGCCCACTGGTCACTGACCGCGCTGGTCGCGCAGCGACTGATATTGGTCCTGGCCGTCGCCCCACTGCTCCTGCTCGGCCTTCCTCACGACCTCATCGAGCGGGCCACGCGTCCACGGGCAGTGGATGCCCTCCTCCTCCGGCTGCGCCGTCCGCCGGTGGCGATCGTGATGGTGACTGTGCTCCTCGTCGGCTCGATGGTTCCCATCCTGGTACACCTCCAGGCCACCTCACCTCTGGTCAGGGGGTTGATCTCCGTGGCCATGGTGGTCGCCGGACTGATCCTCTGGCTCCCCGTTCTGGGCCGCGTGCCCGGCATTCCACGGTTGAGGCCCATGGTCCGATTCGGCTATCTCGCCGCCCAAGGTGTCGTGCCGGCCTTCTTGTCGTTCGTGCTCATCCTCGCCCCCCATCCCCTGTACCGGACGTTCGCCGGGTCGCGGCTCGCCATCGGCCTCCGGCCGCTCAACGACCAGCAGGTTGCCGGATTCGTCTCGAAGCTGGCCATGCTCTTGGTCCTCCTCTCGGTGGGGACCGTCTTCCTGTTGCGGACCGACGAGGAGGCGCCCACCGACGACCCGCTCGTCTGGGCCGACGTCCAACGCCAGTTCGAACGGGCGGATCGTCGGGGCTCTCCCGATCGGTCAGAAGCGCCCGAGACCACACCGGGATTGCCGCACTGAACGAGGACTATCGGTGCCGGTCTCGAGCAGTGGGACGGATGCGGAGCCTCGGGCCGGGCATCAGACGCTGTGCCCCCACAGCCGAGGCGCGCCACTCCTAACCGGACGACCCGTACGGGATGGCAACCCGAAGCCTCTGGACCCGGACCCAGCTACTGCTGGCCAGTGCGTACACCGACAGCGTGGACTGGACAGGCACCAACGCGTCGTAGCTCCCCGACGGAACAGCCGTGACCGAGGTCGTCCCCGAGGGCAGCGGCGGCAACGCCCTCCACGGTGATCCCGTGGGGTCGATCACGGACGCCGAGGGAGTGGCATTCCCGCTCCGGGAGGAGACCACGAAGCCGCCGTCGGACGTTACGCCGGTCGACAGCAGAGACCTCCCACCGATGGGCAGTCCCTCCGAGACAGTCCAGGTGACAAGATCGTTCGTGCTCCACATGGCAAACAGACGGGTCTTGGCCCCGCTGCCAGCAGTAACCAGTGCCGATGTTCCGGCGCCGGTCTGGTCGAGTCGGACCACCTGGGTAGGTCCGCTGGAGCCGCCGGGAATACCAGGTCCGACAGACTTCCATCCGCCCGAGGACGGTGCGAATAGCCCCGCCCGGCCGCCCCGCGCACAGGAACCACCCACGACCGCTCCGCCCTGGGCGTCGATCGTCACCGCCGTGAGGGAACCAAGCGAGCAGCCAGCGCTCCCGGACTGACGGCGAAGCGCAGTGGCCGTCGTCACCTGGGTCCAGGTGGAGAGATCGGCGGTGCTGGCAACCACCCTTCCTCCGCCTGCGCGCACGAGCGCCAATGACTCCGCCCCGTCCTGGGCCAGCCCATCCGGCACCGAGGACACACCGGCCGGCAGGACGCCCGGCTGCCAACTCGAGCCCTGATCGGACGTGCGGGCCACAGGGGAGAAGCGGAGATACTGGGACGGTCCAAATCCGGCCAGGACCGATGAGGGGTCCGCCGCGGCCACCAGCCCTCCGTTGCTCGCCACCCCAGGTGGGGTGACCAGCTGCCAGCCGGCGCCGTTCAGACGCAGCAACTGCCAGAAGGTATTGAGAGGATCGTCGAGATGGCCCATGGCCAGGGTGGCCCAGGTGGCGGTGCCGGCCACGGTCGAGCTGGTCAATGGGACCGCCGGGCCCAACGTCCCCTCGGACGGCACCGGCGGCACCGGTAGGACCGCAACCAGTCAGCACGCCGGCGGCGAGGACGCCGGCCGCCGAGGCGGCCAGCAGCCTCCATGCCACTCCCGGGCGGCCAGACGGCCGTGGTGGGACCCTCACGAGTCGACGACGGAGCGGATCTGGGAGGTGAGCTGCCCCACAAAGGAGGAGCCCTCGGCGCTGCCGGCCCCGGGGTCGCCGTTCAAGATCACTCGTGTGTGACCCAGTTTGTCGATCACGTAGACGATGTCGGTGTGGGCCACCATGCCACCCGCGGGCGACAGCTCGGTCTGGACCCCGTAGTCGTTCCACACCTTGTGGAGTTGGGCCAGGGACCCGGTCAGGTACGTCCAGTTGGCCACATGGTCGAGGCCCTCCTGCCGGTCGAAGGCCGCAGTGAGTGCCGAACTGCGGTACAGGGGGTTGTTGACCACGGCCACCAGCTCGACATTGCGGGCACTTGCCCCCAGATTCTCATCGGCCAACCGGAGGCTCTGGGCGATGAGCGGACAGTCCGACGTGCAGACTGGATCGAGGAACGTGAGCACCACGGTCCGTCCGGCCAGTGAGGCCAGCGAGACGGCGTGCCCGCTCGTGTCGATCAGGGTGAAGGGTGGGGCGGGGACATCGACCTCGTTGGGTAGTCCATTGGCCGCCTCGATCACAATGGGGTCGGCGTTGGAGTTGGTGGACGCCACCGCCATGGGGGCGGCCCCGATGAGCACGATGACCACCGCCAGAAGGGCAAGAAGCGTGCGAAGGAGGTACGTAGGGTTGAGGCGGTCAAGCCACCCGGCGAACCCCGTTGAGGCGGTGGCCTCTCGTGACCCGGCACCCACCGAGTCGACGGCTGGTTCACGCACCGGGGCATGGGCAGGCAGCCGGTCGATCGCAACATAGCCAGCTATGAAAATCAAGGCCATCGGAATCATGGAGTTGGGATCGGTGCCCAGCCCACCGAAGAACCCGAAGTCCTGGACGAGGACCCAGGTCGCCAGACAGAACACCGATCCAACCACCACACCGACCCGGACCACGCGGAGGTTACCGCTGAGGAATGTCGCACCCACCCCGATCAGGAGCACCACGATGACGAAGTTCACCAGCCACCCGTGGCCGGACTGGAACGAACCGAAGGACCGGACCCAGCTGGCGAAGAGCGAAGGCTGGGACACCTGGGACATCTGATCGACCATCGCCGTGATGGTCCCCGGCGTTGACGAGGTGTGAGCCCCCCCGGTCCAAGAGCCCCTTCCGGGCCAGGCCTGGAGGACACCCATGCCGATGAAGAACGCTCCCATGCCGCGCAGGATGCCCTTGCCGAGGCGAGGCGACTGCCACGAGCTCTCGGGCAGGGCGACCAGCACCCCGGCCACCACATAGAACACGACACCCCCGGGCAGTCCGAACAGCCAGCTGCTGCCGTGACCGAAGATGCCGCCGAAGGCCTCGCCGAACACCCACACCACGAGTCCCCACCCCACGCTCACGAGACCGGCGGCCCGGGACCAGCGGCCACGAGGTGCCGCCAGCAACAAGACTCCGATGCCTACCTGGATCCATACGGTGGCCGCCGCGGCCGTGACCGGATGATTCGACCAGATGGTGGTGCCCACGTTGACCAGGTGCTGGACCCACCCCGGTGACGAGCTGGCCGCAGGGGTGATCACCGAGCCGGGAAGGCCGACTGGCATGGACCCCTGCAGCTGGAGAAGGCCGTCGAACACCCACAGGACCCCGAAGGCGATCCGGAGAAGCCGACGGGCCGCTGGCTCGGCGGGGAGCGCCGGGGTGGTGTCCCGGACGGAAGCGGCGCCGGCGGCGATAGCCCGCCGGTACTGCAGCGTCCGGGCCAGGTTCCAGGCGACGACTACCAGTACGCCCAGGGCCACCAGGATGAGGAACTGGTGATTGAGGGCGGACCTGAATGCTGCCGTGATGGTGGAGTTGTCGGTCTGGAGGGGGTGCCCCATGCCTGGCATTTCGCAACCAATCTGTCGAGCTCTGCCCGCAACGCTCGTGACGGAACGGGCACTTACTGCGATTGAGCATGGCTAGCCCGATCGACACGAGTGTAGGACCGGACCAGGACGAGGACTCATCGCGCCGCGTGCCCCGGTCGCCAGGCCAATGGAGATCCCATCGACGTCTGGCCTCGTGGCGGCTGGGCGGATCCTCTAGACCAAACGATGCCCACCGCATGCAGGACAACCACCACCGGTCGGGCCCTGCCTCAGGAGGTCGGCGACCACGGACTGGCGCTGTGGCAGTCACTTGCGATCGTCAGGCGGAACAAGGCGTCCGGGTGGACACGAGAAGCGGTTTCCCCAATAAATCCAGGAAGGTTACCCCTGTCTACTCACCGAACAGCAAGCCGGTAATTGGCGCCCCGTCGCAGGTGATGGCCGCCGTCGATGGGGAGGTTGACCCCGGTGATCCAGGTGGACTCGGGGCCGGCGAGGAACCGCACGGTGGCCGCGATGTCCTCCACCGTGCCCAGACGGCTGATAGGCATCTCGGCCAGATACTCGTCGAGCAGGGGGCCCCCGGCGGTGATGAAGGACATCAGCTCGTCGTCCACGATCCCGGGCTGCACCGAGTTGACCCGCACTCCGGTCGACCCGAGCTCTTCGGCGGCGTACTTGCACAGGGTGTCGATGCCGGCCTTGGCCGCGCCGTAGGCCCAGAGATAGCGGTGCGGGAACCCGCCCGCCCCCGACGACATCCCGATGATCGACCCGCCGGACGCCGGGTCGCCGTCCACGCCCGTGCCCACCCCGGCCGCCATCAGCGGAGCGGCGTGCTTGATGCAGAGGAACGTCCCGATGAAGTTGACGTCCACCGTGGCCCGCACCGATTCCAGTTCGGCGGAGACAATCGGTCCCATGTGCAGCGATCCACCGGCGTTGGCGAACAGGATGTCCAGACGACCCCGATCCGATGCGGCGGCGGCGACCACGGCGGCCACCTGCTCCTCGTTGGTCACGTCGGCCACGACGTAGCGAGCCGACCCACCGGCCGTGGGCGTCCCCTCGGCCGCCGCGGCCACCGACTCCAACTCGGTCACGGCGGCTGCCAGCTTCTCCTCGGTGCGCCCGCAGATGGTGACGTGGGCGCCGTCCCCGACCAGTCGAGAGGCGGCGCCGAGCCCGATGCCACTGCCACCTCCGGTGACCAGCGCCGAACGCCCCACGATGCCCACTGTTGGGTTGGACCGACTGCTCACGATGCGCTCCTCTGACTCGGGGTCACGTAGTCCGGCGTCCCGACGGTGAGCCGGGCGTGCTACGACTTGACGGTTCGACGCAGCATGTTACGGGACCGGGCCGCCTCACCTCGCGGGCTCGCCCAAACGAGGAGGGTGCCATGAGCGACCGGCAATTCAACCTGGCCGACCTGTTCGAGGTGGTGGCCGACACCGTTCCCGAACGCCTCGCCCTGGTGGCGGGGACGGACCGGCTGTCCTACCGGCAACTCGACGAACGGGCCAACCGCTTCGCCCACTATCTGGCCGACCAGGGCGTGCCCGTCGGGGCCCACGTGGGCATCCTCGCCTTCAACCGGGCCGAGTGGGTCGAGGCCATGATCGGCTCGTACAAGGCCCGCAACGTCCCGGTAAACCTCAACTACCGCTACGTGGCTCCGGAGTTGCGCTACGTGATCGACAATGCCGATCTCGAGGTCCTGGTCTTCGAACGGGCCCTCGCCCCCTTGGTGGCCGAGGCGACCGCAGGCCCCGAGCCCTCCCGCCCCCTCCGCCTGGTGATGATCGAGGACGGGTCGGCGGTCGACACGGCCGGCCTCACCCCCACCCCCTACGAGTCCGCGCTGGGATCGTCATCGGCCGCCCGTGACTTCGGTCCGCGCTCGCCCGACGACATCTACATCCTCTACACCGGCGGCACCACCGGGATGCCGAAGGGCGTCCTCTGGCGCCAGGAGGACATCTTCTTCGCCGCCATGGGTGGGGGCGGCTGGGGGTCCGAACCCATCGCCCATCCCGAGGAGCTCTCGGGCCGTCTCAATCCCGATGACGAGGCGCGGGCCGTGATGCTGGTCGTCGCGCCCCTGATGCACGGTAACGCCCAGTGGGTCATGTGGAACGCCTTCATGATGGCCGGCACGGCTGTCCTCTATACCGGGCATCGATTCGACCCCGACGCCCTATGGCGCATCGTCGGCGAGGAACGGGTGGTCTCGATAGGGCTGGTCGGGGACGCCATGGCCCGGCCGCTGGCCGATGCCTTGGCCCAGGCGCCCGCCGGTACCTACGACACCTCGAGCCTCATAGTGGTCGGTTCGGGCGGGGCCATGCTATCCCGGACGGTCAAGGACGAACTGAAGTCGCGGCTTCCCACCATCATGGTGCTCGACAGTTTCGGGTCCAGTGAGAGCGGTGCCCAAGGGTCAGTGGACGACGGAGCCAGTGGGCCGCGCTTCGTCATGCGGGCGGACACGACCGTGCTCGACGAGGACCTCGTCCCGCTCACCCCGGGCGACGGCCGCATCGGTCGGCTGGCCCGATCGGGTCGCATCCCGCTCGGCTACCACAAGGACCCGGCGAAGACGGCGGCCACCTTCCCGGTGGACGCCACGGGGGTGCGCTGGTCGATCCCCGGCGATCTGGCCACGGTCGAGCCCGACGGCACCATCACCGTCCACGGCCGGGGCTCGGCGTCAATCAACTCGGGCGGCGAAAAGATCTTCCCCGAGGAGGTGGAAGCGGCGGTCAAGACCCATCCGGGGGTGTTCGACGCCATCGTCGTCGGGATTCCCGATGAGCGGTTCGGCGAGCGGGTCGCTGTGGTCCTCCATCCGCGGGACACCGGTGGAGGCCCGACGCTGGAGGAGCTCCAGGAGCACTGCCGGGCCCACATCGCCGGCTACAAGCTCCCCCGCCAGCTGTTGGTGGTGGAAGCGATCCCGCTCACCGCGTCCGGGAAGCCCGACTCCAAGGCGGCCAAGGCCCTCTTCTGAACGGACCCCATGGGTCCTCAGGCGGCGAGGGGTCGTTCCTGGGCGGCCACCAGCGCGGCCACCGTGTCCACGACACGGTCGGCGGCTCCCGCCAGTGCCACCTGGTCGATCTCCACGCGGCGATGGGCACCGGCATCCGGCCACAGGCCAAGTACCCGGGCCGGCACCGGTCGCCGGGGCGACCGGAGCGACGCCACGAGGGCCAGGAAGGCGAGGTCCTCGCTCCACGCCTCGGGCGGGGCCCCTCCGGCCACCGACACCAGTGCCACCGCGGCCCCGTCCGTTCCTCCGTCAACACCGCGGCCAGCGTCAGGCACCGGGCCCCCAGCACCGAGAGGGACCCGGAACTCCGAGCGCGCCGTCAACCGCAGCACACGTGGCGCCGGACACACCCACTGATCCGCAGCCCCGCCGAACTGTGGGAGCGGGTCGAAGGCACGCCAGTCGAACGCGGACCACAACGATGAGGCCCAACCCACCGCTTCGGCCAGGACCACGGCCCGGGCACCGGGGGCCAACCCCGCCATCCACGGCTCCCAGTGATAGGTGCGCCACCCGGTCTCCCTCCACTGGTCGACGGCTTCGGACACCAGAGGGTCGACGGCATCGAGGGGAGTGCGGAACCGTCCGCGGGCACAGGCCTCGACCACGGCGAGGCCCAAAGATCGCCGAACGAAGACCGGCCGCCAGGCAAACGGCTCTTCGGGATCCGCCAAGGTCTCGGGTCGCATCCTCGCCCGGCGGAGCAGGGGCAGGCCCACCACCACCGGATCCCCGGCGGGAAGCGCGGCGGCCAAGGGACCGAGCCGGGCCACGAGGTCGGCGCGGAGACCCGCCCGGACATCATCGCCGACAGGTGGTGGCGCGACGGCAAGGAGAGCCCGCGTACGGTCCCCGGGCGTCGTCACCTGGCCACCGCCCCCACCCCGACGTCTGCGTCGGCGGGAGCGATCGAGCACCGTCCACACAGGGGTCCGGGCTGGCGGTCGGGCTCGAGGCCGTGGGCCTGGTCGACCAGGAGGCGGGAGCCGACGGCGGTGCGGCGGGCCGCACCCAGAAGCAGTTCGTCGGTGACCGGATCGACGTCGAGCTCCCCGGTCCTCGAGTAGTAAGTGGCGACCACGAAGGGGGGTGCCGGGCTGCGCAAGGCCTCGAGGAGCGCGTAGAAGTGGAGGTCGGTCCGGTGCTCGACCCGTCGGGAGCCGGACTTGACCTCGACGATGGCCACCGAACCCTCGTCACGGGCCGGGCGCCCGATGACCAGGTCCACCCGGGCCGACAGCTCGATGGCGCCGCCCGCCGACCGGGCACGCAGCGATTCCTGCGTGCGGGGCAGCCACACCGGATCGAGCGTCGGCCACCGTCGGCACAGCCCGTCGGCCTGCCGTTCCACCTCGGCCCGAAGCTCGTCGCGCTCCGGACCGGCCAGGTTCTCGATCCACGCCCACAGGTCGGCCTGGTGGTCGTCCACCTCGAGCGCGGCGAGACCATCTTCCATCGGGTCACCGATAGAGCCCACCGTGACCAGTTGGCGGAACAGGACGTCGATGAGCGAACCACAGGCCAGCGCGGGCGAGAAGGGAGCAGCGCCGAATCCGGCGGGCGCCTGGTGGGCCTCACAGGCCAGCACCTTGGTCAGCCGGTCCTTGGTGACCAGCACGGGCAGCTCCGACGAGTGGCCGTCGGGTGCACCCGAGGCCGGGCCGAGGCCAGATCCGGTGTGCGCCAGTTCGGACTCGAGCAAAGTCCAAAGCGTCCGGGTCAGCTCGGGACGGGCCGCGGGACGGGGGCGGCCGGTGATGCGGAGGCGCTGGAGGAGGGCCTCCCCCGAGAGGGGCTCCCACGTACTCCGGCGACGGCGCGTAACGCCGGCCACCGGCGGGCGCGGTGGTGTGGTGAGTCGAGGATCCGTCGGCACCATGCCGCGCCCCGGGGGGGGAGCCACTGCCACCCTCGGGCGCTCGATGTCCATGACCGGCATGGCGTCAAGAGTGCACGATGGGTGTCACAGCGGGACGGTGGTCCGGCCGCCGATAGCCTCTGGATCGATGATGATCCCGGCCGCCGTCACCGCCTTCGCCGTCGTGTTCACGGTGTTCGTCGTGGTCACGGTGGTGCTCATCGTGCTGGTCCTCCGGTTTACCCTCCAGCGGGCGGCCCTGGCCCGGTCGCGGTGGCTGGCCGAGGGTGAGGTCGAGGAGGAGAGCGAGCCCGAAGACCGTGGACCGCGGACCGCTCTGGTGCTGGCCGGCGGTGGGACCCGGGGAGCGGTCCAGATTGGGATGCTCCAGGTCCTGACCGAGCACGGCTTCGTGCCCGACCGCATCTACGGCTCGTCGGTGGGTGCGGTGAACGGTGCCGCCTTCGCCGGGGATCCCACGCGCGAGGGCGTCCAGCGCATGACCGACATCTGGCGCAGCCTCACCCGCGAGTCGGTCTATCCCCAGGGCCGCCTGCACGGGCCCTGGCTCTATGTCCAGCAGCGGGACTCGGTGTTCGTCAACGACGGGCTTCGTCGGGTCATCGAGGAGGGAATCGGCTTCGAGCGACTCGAAGACGCCGTCATCCCCGTCGAGGTGGTGGCCACCTCACTCACCGACGGCGGCGAGCGTTGGTTCACCTACGGCCCCGCCGTGGAGGCCGTCCTTGCCTCGTCGGCCATCCCGGCCATCTTCCCCCCGGTGGAGATCGACGGGGAACGCTTCATCGATGGGAGCGTGGTCGACAATGTGCCCATCCGCCGGGCCATCGACGGAGGAGCCACCCGGATCGTCGTGCTGCTCTGTGCGCCCCCGTCGTTCACCCCCGTGTCGCCCCGACGACCCGTCGAGGCGACGCTGAACGCCCTGTTGATCTCCATCCATGCCCGCTTCGCCCGCGACATGGCCCTCCTGCCACCGGGGGTGGAAGTCATCGTGTGCAGTGGGAGTGAGGACGAGGCCCGAGACTTCGCCGATTTCTCCACCACCGAGGCCCTCATCGCCCAGGGCCGCGACGAGGCCTCCGAGGTGGTGCGCCGCTACGGGCTGGGTCGGCCCGACGTCGAGCTCGCCACCGCCTCGGGCGCGGCCGCGACCTCGCCGCCCGTTGCCGGCGCCCGGCCGGACGAACCGACGGTGGGCTCCCCGGGAGCTGCGGTGGCCGTCGGAACCGATCCCTTGTCCGGCGGGCCGTCGACCCATCCCGATCCGGGCACGTAGCGCCGGACGATCCGGGCGGGGACGCCGGCGATGACGCAGTGGTCGGGGAAGGTGCCCCGCACCACGGCCCCGGCCCCCACCACCACGTTCCTGCCCAGTCGGGAGCCCGGGAGTACGACCACGCCGGTGCCCAGCCAACTGCCGGCGCCGATGCGCACCGGGTCGTCGCTGGGCCACTGGACGTGGACCACCTTGTCGGGATCCTCGTACCCATGGTTCTGGTCGGTGATGTAGACGTACGGTCCGGTATGGACGTCATCACCGATGTCGATCTCGAAGTGGCCCACGATGTGGCTGCCCCGGCCGATCATGCACCGGTCGCCGATGCGAACCACCGGGTCGGTGACCATGGTCTGGCCCGGAACCATCCCGGCCGAGATACTCACGTGTGGCCCCACCAAGGTGTCCCGTCCGACGTGGATCCACCGCTCGCCGAAGACCGCTCCGGTCGGGAAGGCCAGACAGCTGCCCGCACCGAAGAAGCCGAACCGAGCGGCCAGGCGGTCGTCGGGCCCGGTGGCGCCGTAGCGCGACATCCAGTTCCATCCGACGTGGATGAGGGCGTTGGCCCACCGTCGGTGACGCGGGCTGGGCGCCCGGTCCGAGAGGGAGGGGTGCCGAGGGGCGGCATCTGTCCCGCCGCCGGCCACGGGGAGGTTGAGCCCGGGAATTGAGCGGTCGTCACGGCCCGGGCTGCCACCAGTCACCCCTCGACGCTAACTGATGGCCGTGGCACCAGGCGATTGCCACCGGCTGGTCGGGCCGAGAAGGCACCGACCGTCGGGCGGCACTCAATAGAGTTGCCCTGTGTCCGACGACCCGACCACGACCCGACGAGCCCGGGAGGACACGGCTCCGACCGATGACCGGCGTGCCGCCGCCCGGGCGCAGCTCGGGCGGGTGGGGTTCGAGTCGGGATCGGACATCTACGAGCGGGCCCGGCCCTCCTACCCGGCCGAGGCGGTCGACCTGCTGGTCGAGACGGCCGGTCTGGTCACCGGACGCCGGGTCCTCGACCTGGCCGCGGGCACGGGGAAGATGACCCGCCAACTCCACGAGCGGGGCCTGGCCTGTGTGGCCGCCGAACCGTCGCCGTCCATGCGCGACGTCTTCTCCCGGGTCGTCCCCGAGGTTCCCCTCGTCGGGGCCACCGCCGAGCAGATCCCGCTGGGCGACGCCACCGTGGACGCCGTCGTCGTGGCCCAGGCCTTCCACTGGTTCGATCCCCCGACCGCCCTGGCCGAGGTGGCCCGGGTACTCAAGCCCGGCGGGTGGTTGGTCCTCATCTGGAACGAGCGGGACGAGTCGGTCCCCCTCGTGCAGGAGCTGGTGCGCATCTCCAAGTGGGACACGATGGCCCCCTACCCCATCGGCAAGGATTTCGGCGCGGACATCGACCGGAGCGGACGGTTCGAGACCGTGCAGCGGACCAAGCTCCCGTTCACCCAGTGGCTGGACCTTCCGACCTTCGTCGGCCAGGTGGCCTCCCGGAGCTATGTCCAGATACTGCCCGATACCGAGCAACAGGCCCTGCTCGACGAGGTCGAGGCGTTCGGTGCCGGACTCCCCCAGCCCATCGCCATGCCTTACGTCACCGACCTGTTCTGCGCCCGGCTGGCCGCCTGACCGTCGGCGAGGACCCGGACGGGACCTATGGTTGGTCGGCCCGCCGGACCCACCAGGGGAGGACCACCTCGATGATCAAGTTGACCTGTCTGCTGAAGCGTAAGGAGGGGATGACCCCGGCCGAGTTCCAGGAGTACTGGAAGAACAGTCACGGCCCGCTCATCGCCTCCAGCCGGTGCGGCAGCCACGTGGTCCGCTACGAGCAGAACCCCCGACCGCTCGGGGACTACCGGGGGGACGACGACCGGTCGGGCTACGACGGGGTGACCGTCCAGTGGTTCAACTCCATGGACGATTACTACGCCCACATGAGCGACGTCGACTCACCGGCCATGTTCGAGGACCTCCCGAAGTTCCTCGACACCGACCACCTGGAGTTCGTCCTCACCGAAGAGCCCCGGGTCATCATGGACGGCGAGGTCGACTGGGCCACCTGAACCGGCAGCTCGGTGAGGTGCGGCCACTCCCTCGGGCCCGGCCGTGCGCCGAGCACTGCTTGGTACCGTGGCCCGGTGCGGATCGTCTCCCTTCTTCCCTCGGCCACCGAGATCCTCTTTGCCATCGGAGCCGGTGACGATGTGACGGGCGTGACCTTCGAGTGCGACTTCCCCGACGAGGCCCGGCAGCGGACCATCGTCTCGTCGACCGAGCTTCCGGGGGGCATGACCCCGGCCGAGATCGACCGCGCGGTGAAGGCCCGCCTGGCGGCCGGCGAGGACCTCTACACACTCGACGAGGGCGCGCTCCGAGGCCTCGACCCCGAACTGGTCGTCACCCAGGACCTGTGCGCCGTCTGTGCGGTGGACAGCACCGAGGTCGACGCCGCCCTCGACCACCTGGGCTGTCGGGCCGAGGTGCTGACCCTCGACCCCATGACCCTGGAGCAGGTGCTCGGCACCATCGGTGCCGTCGGCCGGGCCACTGGCCGGGAAGGGGCGGCCCGCCAGCCTGGTGGCCTCCTTGCGGGATCGCCTGGAGGCGGTGGGCAGGTCCGTGGCCGGCCGGGGGCGGCCAGGCGTGGCCGTGCTCGAGTGGACCGACCCCCCGTTCACCTCGGGCCACTGGGTGCCCGACATGGTCGAGGCGGCCGGCGGCCGGTCGCTCCTCGGGCGCTCGGGGATCCGGTCGTCCGAGGTGTCCTGGGCGGAGGTCGCCGCCGTCAGGGCCGAGGTGGTCGTGGTGGCGCCGTGCGGGTTCCGCCTGGACGGTGCCGTGGGCCTCGCCGAGGAGCTGATCGAGCGGGAACGTCTGCCCGTGGACGTGCCGGTATGGGCGGTGGACGCTGACGCAGTCGTCGTGCGTCCCGGCCCGCGGCTGGTCGACGGGGTGGAGGCCTTGGCCGCCCTCATCCACCCCGGTTCGCTCCCCTACCGGGACGACCTCGCAGCCCTGGTCCGTCCGGCCGTCGCCTGAGCAGGGTGGCTCGGCGCCCTGCGTAGCCGCGTGGCGGACCGTCCCGTCATTGACGAACCGTTCGTTCGGACGTACGATCCAACATATCGGACACACTGTCCGATGGATTGGAACGAGCATCCGATATGCCCCACGACGAGATCGACATCAGCAACGTCACCTTCGACGACATCAACCTGTTGGACTCCAAGGCCTTCACCGAACGGGTTCCCCACGAGTGGTTCGCCTACCTCAGGAAGAACGCCCCGGTGTGGTGGCAGGAAGAAGAGGCGGGTCCCGGGTTCTGGGCGGTCACCTCCCATGCCGGCGCCACCACGGTGAACCGGGACTACGAGCACTTCTCGTCCTCTAAGCAGGCCACCTTCCTCTGGGACCTCGGCCCCGACGACCTGGCCCAGCAGCAGATGCTCATGTTGAACATGGACCCACCGCTCCACACCCGCTACCGACGTCTGGTCAACAAGGGCTTCACGCCCCGCATGGTCAACCAGCTCCACGAGCGGATCAATGCCGCCGCGGACACCATCATCGACTCGGTCATCGAAAAGGGCAGTGCCGACTTCGTCACCGACATCGCCGCCGAACTCCCCTTGGTGGTCATCGCCGAGCTGCTCGGTGTGCCCAACGAGGACCGGCACCGGATGTTCAACTGGTCCAACCGGATGATCGGCAGTGACGATCCCGAGTACCAGACGGACGAATCAGTTCCCCAACAGGCAGCCATGGAGCTCTACGCCTACGCCTCCGCCCTCTTCGAGTCCAAGCGGATCGACCCCCACGAGGATCTGATGAGCGTGCTCACCGAGGTCGAGGTGGAAGGCGAGAAGCTCAACTCGGTGGAGCTCGAGCTGTTCTTCCTCCTCCTCACCGTGGCCGGGAACGAGACCACCCGGAACCTCATCTCGGGGGGCATGGCGGCCTTCTTCGACCATCCCGAGCAGTGGGACATGCTCCGCAAGGACCGGTCGCTGCTCCCCTCGGCCACCGAGGAGATGCTGCGCTACGTCAGCCCGGTGATGAACTTCCGCCGCCAGACCACCAGCGCCTTCGATCTGGGCGACCACCACATCGACGAGGACACCAAGGTGGTCTTCTTCCACATCTCGGCCAACCGTGACGAGGCGGTCTTTACGAACCCCCAGACCTTCGACATCACCCGTGACCCCAACCCGCACATGGCCTTCGGTGCCGGCGGACCCCACTTCTGCCTGGGGGCGAACCTCGCCCGCATGGAGATCAGGGTGATGTTCGAGCACCTGCTCGACCGCATGCCCGACATCCGGCTCGACGGCGAGGTGGAGCGGCTGCAGTCGGCCTTCATCAGCGGGGTGAAGCACATTCCCGTGGCCTTCCCGCCGGCTGCTCGCGTCTCGGCCTGATGCCGGACCGCCGGCCGGCCGGCACCATCAAAGAGGTCATCCGGGACTTCCGGCGTGATCAGGTCATCGAGGTGGCGAGGCGGCTGTTCGGCGAGCGCGGCACCACCGACGTGTCCATGGACGACATCGCCGCCGAGGCGGGTGTGGCCCGCTCCACGGTCTACGTCTACTTCGCCAATCGTGACGAGCTACTGCGGGCGTGCCTGAAAGGAATGCACGACCAGCTCCTGGAGGACGTCGCCGGAACCTGGGAGGAGGACGCCGAGCCCAACCACCGTCTCCAACGGCTGGTGGAGGCCATGTTGGTGAGGATCGACGACAATCCGGCCTTCTTCCGCCTCGCCCTCCTCACCCAGGGTACGGTCAGTCAGGGCGGGGAGGCGGTCGGGACCGAGCTCGCCCTCATCGGCCTCAATATCGCCCGGCTCATCACCGACCTCTACGTCGACGGCGTGGCCTCGGGCACCTTCCGTCCCATGGATCCCGATCAGGCCGTCAGCCTCATCGGCCAGCAGATCTACGGCGCCATGTCCATACGGGCCGCTGAACCCCTACCCCCCGATGCAGCCGACGCAGCCGCCCGCATCTGTGAGTTCATGCTGCACGGACTCGGGGCCTGAGCCTCACCGCCCGACTGATTCCGGCACCGGGCAGGCGTCGCCGACGTCAGCCTCCCGCCACCGCCGGCACGATCGAGAGGGTCTGGCCGTCGGCCACCGGGGTCGACAGGCCCTCCAAGAAGCGGACGTCCTCGTCGGCGAGGAAGACGTTGACGAACCGTCGGAGCTCGCCTTTGTCGTCGAAGATCCGCTCGGCGAACCCGGCGTGGGCGGCATCGAGGGCCTTCAGCGCCTCGCCCACCGTCGACCCTTCGACGCTCACCTCTCCGGTGCCGCCGGTAAGGGTGCGCAGTTGGGTGGGGACGCGTACCGTGACGCTCATCGTGGGCTCCTCGCTGACAGGTCGTTCGCTTCGTGTTCGGCCATGGCCCGGTCGAAGGCTTCGAGGGTGGGGGCGATGGTCGTCGTCGGGCCCACCGAGCCGTTGAGGGCCTCGACGGTCTTCAGCCCGTGTCCGGTGACGAGTGCCACCACCCGCTCGTCGGACCGCACCACGCCCTGGGCGGCCAGCTTGGCCAGCGTGGCGATGGTCACGCCACCGGCGGTCTCGGCGAAGATGCCCTCGGTCCGGGCCAGGAGTCGGATCCCCTCGAGGACCTCGTCGTCGGTGACCGAGGCGCAGGCCCCGCCCGACGTACGGATGGCGTCGAGGGCGTACCAGCCGTCGGCCGGGTTGCCGATGGCCAGTGACTTGGCGATGGTGTCCGGCTTGACCGGCCGGATGGCGTCGGTCCCTTCGGCGAAGGCCGTGGCCACCGGCGAACACCCGGCCGCCTGGGCCCCCGAGATCCGGACGTGGGGCTCCTCATCGAGCAGCCCCACCTTCCACAGCTCCTCGAACCCCTTGGCCACCTTGGTCAGCTGGCTTCCCGAACCGATGGGGACCACCACATGGTCGGGCGCCTGCCACCCCAGCTGCTCACCCACCTCGAAGGCGAGCGTCTTCGATCCCTCGGCGTAGTAGGTGCGCACATTCACGTTGACGAACGCCCATGTCGGCTGCTCGCTGGTCAGCTCGGCGCAGAGCCGGTTGACGTCGTCGTAGCTCCCGTCGACGGCGATCACCGTGCCCCCGTAGACCGACGTCATGGTGATCTTGGCCGTCTCCAGGTCGTGGGGGATCAGCACCACCGACTCCATGCCCGCCCGGGCCGCGTGGGCGGCGACCGAGTTGGCCAGGTTCCCGGTGGAGGCACAGGCGGCGATCTTGAAGCCGAGCTGGCGGGCCTTGGTGAGCGCCACCGAGACCACCCGGTCCTTGAACGACCCGGTGGGGTTGGCCGTGTCGTCTTTGATCCACAGCTCGCCGAGGCCGAGCTCGGCGGCCAGCCGGTCGGCTCGCACGAGCGGGGTGAAGCCCGCCCCGAGGTCGACGGGGGCCGGGTCGTGGACCGGGAGCAGATCGGCGTACCGCCAGATCGATCGGGGCCCGGAGGCCACCCGCTCTCGGGTCATGGTGGTGGCCACGGCGTCGTAGTCGTAGGTCACCTCGAGCGGACCGAAGCAGTAGTCGCACACGTGCAACGCCTCGGCCGGATAGGCACGCCCACATTCACGGCAACGAAGCCCAGAAACGAAGTCCACAGCAGTCTCCTCATCGCTCGGGCATTGGCACCTGGTACGAGATCCCGTGGCCGAAGCCGTTTGGGTGTCTCGCTCTGGTTGCCGCGGCGTCGCTGGGCCCGGTCCCTCAGCCGCTCTGGATGATGGGCTCTATTTTGGCCGAACTCGGGTCCGTCGTCAATGCGGCCCCCGTGGCGGTCGGTGGCGCGAGGTCCACGCCTCTCGGTCCGGTGGGCTTCCACGCACCTGTCCCCGGTGAGCGATGATGGCAGCATGTCGATCGCGTCCCCATCCGGCGACGACGCGGGAAACGCCTCGGTTTCGGCCACCGCCACCAGGTTGGCGGCGGCCAAGGGTGATCGGACCATCGCCGTGTGCATCCCCGCCCGCAACGAGGCACGTACGGTGGGCCCGATCGTCGAGGCCGTGGTCACGGCACTCACCGATCGGACGGGTGGCGCCGCCCTGGTGGACGACGTGGTGGTGGTCGACGACGGCTCCGAGGACGGGACCGGGGATCTGGCCCGTCGGGCCGGGGCACGGGTGGTCCGGTCCGAATCCTCGGCCGGGGGAAAGGGCCAGGCCATGCGATCGGCCCTCATCGCCACCGACGCCGACCTCCTCGCCTTCGTGGACGCCGACATCACCAACTTCGGTCCCCATTTCGTGACCGGCCTGCTGGAGCCGCTCCT
The DNA here is from genome assembly GCA_963817985.1 of uncultured Acidimicrobiaceae bacterium. Taxonomy (GTDB): domain Bacteria; phylum Actinomycetota; class Acidimicrobiia; order Acidimicrobiales; family RAAP-2; genus Bog-756. The sequence continues at coordinate 88,213 of CAWFQI010000003.1, forward strand.
GGTCGACGAGGCGGTAACCCTGGTCAAGGGGTACTACCGGCGGCCGTTACACGGCTCCCCGGACGGCGGTGGCCGGGTCACCGAGCTCATGGCCCGGCCGGTGATCGACCTCCTGTTCCCCCAGCTCGGGGTGATCGAACAGCCCCTGGCCGGCGAGACGGCGGCACCGAGATGGGTCCTCGAGAAGCTGGGCCTGGCCGACGGGTACGCCGTCGAGCTGGCTCTGTTGATCGATGTGGCTGCCCTCTACGGCGTGGACTCCATCGCCCAAGTCGACCTCGGCATCCGGATCCACCGCAACCGACCGCTCGACGAGCTCCGGCCCCAGGCCACCGATATCCTCCGGGCGGCCCTCGCCCGGGCCAGGCCCGTCACCCCCGACTGAGGTCACAGGCCTGGCCCACCGAGGATCCAGCCGCCGAGTTAGGGGACGGGGACCGGGCTCGACCCGGACCGGGGGCCGACGGTGGCCCGGGGCCCCACGGATTGGCCGTCGGCCCGCACCGATCCGGCGGTCAGATCCGGAATCACGTCGGGAGCCACCAGCTCGTCGTGGTCAGGACCGTTGCGCCGGCTCGGGACGAGCATGGCGGCGATGGCGCCGATGGCCACAACCGCGGCCCCGGCGTACACGGCCACGGTCATCCCGTCCACGTAGTCGGCACCCGAGGCGTAGCTGCCATGGGAGCTGAAGATGGCACCGAGCACGGCGATACCGAGGACGCCGCCCAACTCCCGGAAGGCGGCATTGGCCCCCGAGGCCACGCCTTCGAGGGAGCGGGGCACCGCCCCGAGCACCAGTGACGCCAGCGGCACGAAGAACAGCGTCATACCGATCCCGCAGACCACGAAGGGCACGACCAGGTCGGCATAGGGGACCGTCGGCGTGGTCACGGTGGCCAGCCACGCCAACCCGATGGCCTGCAGGCTGAGGCCGGTCACGACCAACGGCTTTCCTCCCCACCGTTCGGCCAGCTGTCCGACCACCGGGGCCAGCAGCATGGGCATGGCCGTCCAGGGCAGGATCCGCACGCCGGCGGCCAGCGGCGAGAGTCCCTGGACCGTCTGGAGGAACTGGACCAGGAAGAAGATGGCCCCGAACATCCCGAAGCTGAACAACATGGCCGTCACGTTGACCGAGGTGAAACCGCGATCACGGAACAGCCGCATGTCGAGCATGGGGTGGTCGGACCGGATCTCCCAGGCCACGAAGCCCAGCAACGCCACGGCTCCGATACCGAACGACGTCAGCACCAGGGTGCTTGTCCACCCGTGGCTGTTGCCGTCGACGAGTCCCAAGACGACACCCAAGAGGCCGATGCTCACGAGGGCGACGCCGGTCAGGTCGAGACGGGCCCGGACGCCCCGGGACTCGGACAGTTTCCACCAGGCCAGGGGCATGAGCACCAGGCCGACGGGAACGTTCAGCCAGAAGATGTACTGCCATGACCAACCGCTGGTCACCGCGCCGCCGACCAGCGGCCCGAGCGCCACGGCGGCGCCGCCGATGGCCCCCCAGATCCCGAGGGCGACGTTGCGACGCTCCGGTGGCACGGCCGCACTCAACAAGGTGAGCGAGAGGGGCATGATCATGGCGCCGCCGGCTCCTTGGACGGCCCGGGCGAGGATCAACACCCCGATACTCGGCGCCAGCGCAGCCACCGCCGAGGCGGCGGTGAACACGCCGATGCCCAGGACGAAGATGCGTCGGCGCCCGAAGCGTTCGCCGACGGCGGCCGCCGACAACAAGAGGACGGCGAAGGTCAGGGTGTAGGCGTTCACTGTCCACTCGAGCCCCGAGAGCCCGGCGTGGAGGTGCTCGCGGATCACGGGTAGGGCCGTCGACACCACCAGGTTGTCCAGCGAGGCCATGAACAGGGCCAGTCCGGTGATGACGATGGCCCAGACGGCCCGCGACTTCGCCCGGGCGGCCCCGTCGGAGCCGACCGGGGCTATCGACTCCACCGACTTCGTGCCGGTGGCCCCGGGATCGGTCGTGACCGGGCTCGTTCCGACCGAGGCCGGAGCCATGGCCGACTCGCCGCTCGGGGCCGAGGTGGACCGGTGCCGGAGGGAGGCGAGCCGGCGACGGGCCGACACCGTCCTCCACCCGAAGGGTTGTGACCGCTCACTAGCTTGGCGAGGCAAAAAAAGGGGGATGGTGAGGGGCTGATTCATGCGGGAACCTCCTGGTTCGCGTCCCGGTCGGCCTCATGGCGGTCGGCGAGGGCTTGGCTGGCGGATCGTATGGCGTTGGCTTTGTCGGGCAGTGCACACAGGGTCTGCGCCCAGGGCTCGGGGATGGAGAGCAGGTCGATGGCCGACATCACGTTGATCAGCATCCCCATGGCGAAGAACCCCCGGAGTTCGTCGTCGGAGAGGTGGGTTCGCTCGAGGAACAGGTCGGCCAGGACCTCGAAGGTCCGTCGGCAGCTTCGGGCGATATCAGGATCCGCAGGGGCGGCGGCGAATCCGTGCAGCTGGACCTGGAGCATCTCAGGGTCCTGCATCAGTTCCAGATACGCATCGCCCATGGCCATCTTGGCCTCTTCGCCCTCCAGGCCCTCGGCCGCCTTGGTCAGCTCGGTGATGATCCGCAGGCCGACCAGGTCGTAGGTGGCGATGAACAGGTCTTTTTTGGTGCCGAAGAGCCGGAACAGATAGGGCTGGGAGATCCCCGCCCTCGAGGCGATGGCCTCCGTCGATGTCCCGGCGTAGCCCGAGCGGGCGAACTCGGTGATGGCCGCGGCCAGTACGGCCGTCCGGCGCTCCCCTGCAGTCTGTCGGGCTGGAACCATCATGGTTACATTGTGATTGGTCACTCACTACCTTGTCAAGGCCCGTGCTCCTTTGTGGTTTTGCACCGCCTACCGGGTAGCGTCCCTTCATGGTTGAGGACCGCATCCCCCGCTGGGGCGAGGGCTCGCTGGCCGATACCGTCCTCGTCTCCAACCGGGGACCGCTGGCCTTTCACCTGGAGGATGGCGAACCGGTAGCCGGCACGTCGGCCGGCGGACTGGCCGGATCCATGCACCCGTTGGTGGTGGGGACGGGGGCCACCTGGGTGGCGGCAGCCATGGGCGAGGCCGACCGGACAGCGGCGGCACGGGGGCTGATGGTCGAGGACGGCCTGCGCATCGAGCTGGTCGAGCCGGAGGCCGACGTCTACAACCTGGCGTACAACGTGGTCTCGAACTCCATGCTGTGGTTCTGTCACCACCACCTCTTTGACGCCGTCCGACGGCCGCGGGCCGACCATCGCTGGCTGGAGGCCTGGGACGCCTACCGGGAGTTCAACCAGCTCTTCGCCCAGCGGGTGGCCAAGGTGGCACCCGAGGGAGGGCGCGTCCTCGTCCAGGACTACCACCTCGCCCTGATGGGTGCGGACCTGGCCCGCCTCCGTCCGGACCTGCGGACGACGCACTTCACCCACACCCCCTTCGCCGACCCGTCGGTGCTCCGCATGCTGCCGACCGCCGTGGGTGACGAACTGATGGCGTCCATGGCTTGCTTCGGTGCCTGTGGCTTCCACACCGAGCGGTGGGCGTCCTCCTACCGAGCCGACTTGGACACGGTGCTCGGGCCGACGGTCCCGGCCGGGCCCACCTTCGTCTCGCCGCTCTCCACCGATCCGGTGAAGCTGGCCACTGCCGCCGCTCGACCCGAGGTGGGTCGGGCGCTGGCCCGCATCGAGGACAAGGTCGGCGATCCCGATCGCCAGGTCATCGTCCGGGTGGACCGAATGGAGCTGTCGAAGAACCTGCTCCGCGGCTTCTGGGCCTTCGAGGAGCTACTGGAGCTTCAGCCCCACCGCCGGGAGCGGGTGGTATTCGTCGCCCTTGCCTACCCGACCCGCGAAGGGCTCCCCGAGTATCTCGCCTACCAGAACGAGGTCGAGTCGACGGTGGAGCGGATCAACAACCAGTGGGGCACGCCGGGTTGGACGCCCATCGTGCTGGAGGTGGAAGACGACTATCCCCGGTCGCTGGCCGCCCTCACCCGGTACGACGTCCTCTTGGTCAACCCGGTGCGGGACGGCCTCAACCTCGTGGCCAAGGAGGGACCGTTGATCAACCGCCGGAACGGCGTCCTTGCCCTGTCCCGGGAGGCAGGAGCCTTCGAGGAGCTGGCCGAAGGGTCGCTCGAGGTGAATCCCTTCGACGTCTCCGGCACCGCCGCGGTAATGGCCGAGGCCCTGGACATGGACCCGGGGCTGCGGGCCGAACGGGCAGCCCGCCTACGCGACCTGGTCCTCGCCCGGCATCCGTCCGACTGGCTCCAGGCCCAGCTCGACGCGGCTCCCTGAACGTCCACGTCACGCGGCGGCCGGATCAGCCGCCCGATTCCGAAGGTGCACGGGCCAGCCACCCGAGCACCTCGAGGGCCCGGGCCGGGCCGGCCAGCACCACGTCGGCGGCGGCGGCGACACGCTCATCGCTCTCCTCATCGACCACGGCGACAGCGACAGTGTCGACGCCGTGGGTGGCCAGCTCCTGGAGGGCGTCGAAGGCGGGCAGATCGCCGAGATCGTCCCCGAAATAGCAGGCTGCCGTCGACGAGGCGGCCAGCGATCGGACCACCGAGCCCTTGTCCACCCGGAGGGGCGGCCTGAGCTCGACAGACATACGGCCCGGATGGGCCCCGAGCCCCGATCGCTCGACCTCAGCGGCGATGGCGGCGGCGGCCCAGCCGGCCGCCTCGGGAGCACGGCGCCAGTGGATGGTGACCGCCAGCCCCTTGGGCTCGACCAGCACCCCACCGGGAGCGTCGTCCTGCAACCGTGCCACCGCGGCGTCCACCACCTGTCGCCACTGCTCAGCCTCTGGTTCCACCACGACCCGGCCGTCGCCCCACGACTGTTCGAGACCATACAGCCCGACGAGTCGAACCCGGTGCTCGTCCCGGGCTGCTTTCGGGATGGCCAGGTGCTGTTCGAGAAAGGCCACCGAACGACCCGAGATCACCGCCACCTCGGCGAAGCGGGTGGCCAGCGCGGCCATGATCGAACCGGCGCCCGCCAGCGGCCTGGCGTCGTAGGGATCGGCCACGATCGGCGAGAGCGTGCCGTCAAAGTCGGTGAGCACGGCAGTGGTCGCCGGATCAGCCAGGAGAGCCGAAAACGCCCGCCGAACCTCCGGGACCGGGGCACCTGCTGCCCCATGGTGCTGCGGCACGGGGGAGGTCAGCGGACGGTGGTCGTCGTGCCGGTGGCCGCACTCTTGTCCGCCAAGTCAGGGCCGACCACAACCAGCACCTCGGCCGACCCGATGGAGCTCACCGGAGCCGAGGTGGTGTAGGGGACGACCGCACTGGCCGGGAGCTGAAGGGTGGCGGCGACGCTCTCCGCCGGCTTCTGCTGGCCGGCGACGTAGTACACGTTGGATTTGGTGACCTGAGTCGACGCATTGACGGGGGGAAGGAGGTCCCAACCCGCCGTCTGCAGCTGGGCGGTGACCGCAGTGGCGGCACCGGTGATGCCTGAGGCATTGGCCACCAGCACCGGCACGTGGCTGGGCGGCACGGTGGTCGTGGTGGTGGTCGGATGGGCGGGAGCCGTCGTAGTGGTCACCACCGGCCCGGCCGCGGTACCCGAGGTCGTGGGGTGGATGACCCCGAGCAACAGGATGGTGACGACCACAAAGGCCACCAGGACGATGGCGGCCCGGACGAGTGGGAACCCGGCGCCACCTCCGCCGGAGCCGGTAGGGGGCCGTGCTGGTGGTTCGGGGCTTTGGGGCACTGAGTGCCAGCCTGCCAACCGGGGGGTACCAAAGCAAGCGTTTCCAAACCAGCGGTCTGCCCGGACCGCAGGCATCGGCCCTCCACGAGCCCGAGGGCAGATCGACCGTAGAATGGACACGGCACCGGGTAGGTCCCGGCACCGGGCCGGTGTGGCGCAGTTGGTAGCGCAGACGACTTGTAATCGTCAGGTCGTGGGTTCGATTCCCACCGCCGGCTCTAGATGGAGCACCGACTCATTGCTACGACGCCACTGGGCTTTCGGCTCGTCGAACACCGGGAGGCCATTCTGCGCGTGCCGCCGCTCAGCGAAATGCGTCAAACGTACGAGTCTTCGGGAGCGTCACGCGAGGCGAGGAACGTCTTGACAGCGATATCGACCTCCTCGTCGACGTCGAGCCGGAGGCCACCGCATTCGACCTTCTAGAACTCGGCTGCGACCTCGAAGACGAGCTTGAGGTCCGCGTGGAAATCGGGACCGAGTCGTCTTTACATCCGTTCTTTCGAGCTGAGGTTCTCGCCGAAGCACTGGTGCTGTGATGGGGTCGCGACGTGCAGCGCCCGTCAGCGTGGCGAGACGTCAGCGTCCCGCCTGACCGACCATCCCGAAGAGCGTCAGCTCGACCCAACGCTGGAGCACCTCAGGCGGTTCGTCAACGGGGGCATTGCCCACCAATAGGTAGAAATCACTGATCGAGAGGTCATCCCGAAGGGCGCGGTCGGCCTGCGAACCCTCGATGAGCTGCTGAAGTGCGTTGCGGGCCCTCTGTACGTCCTTGGTGCGATCGGCGGAGTGATCGACGTCAGCGTTGAGGGCCACAGCGGCGGCCTTGACGGCATGGTTGCTCGCCGCTGCCAGGACGATCTCCCCTAACAGTCCAGCGAACTCGTTGAACGCCGGACTGCCCTGTGCAACACGACCGACTGCCGCCTCGGCCCCATCGGCGACTTCGGAAACGAAGGCGCTGATGACGGCGGCGACCAGGTCGCTCTTGGTCGGAAAGTGATGGTAGAGCGTGCCGACGGCAACACCGGCAGCACTGGCGATCTCGTCCATGCCGACGTTGGGTCGCCAAGTGTCGCCAATCCAGGCACCACCTGACTTCAGTAAGTCGCACCGGACTACGCCCGCACGATTCTCAGATCCGGTGTGGCGCCTGGCCGTGGCGGCTTGATCGTCAGTCGCCGGACCAGCACCCGAGGATTACGTCAGCTACCGCAATCGCCACATTGCCAGAACTGGTTGGCGGAACGCCGAACTGAGGCGGCAGGTTGGCCACGTCGACCAGTAGGACCTTCCAGTCCTTGCGGACGACCATGGAGCCATTGGTGGTCTGGAATGCGCCCTGGCCGAGGTTCTGTATGGAACGGGTGTCACCCATCTGAACTCCCAGTGTTCGGAAGTACGCCTTGGTCTCGGCCCAGCTGGAAAGCTCCTTGACCGAGAGCTCCATCGAGCCCGATGGGTAGCCGTACTGGCAAGAGTAGAGATGGTCGGCCCACGTAGGTGGAGAAACCGTTGCCTTCTCCCCGACGGCCGAGTCGATGTCCTGGATGGCCTCGTTGCGACAGATCATGGTGGCGATGGGCGATGGAGTGGAGCCGGCGGGCTTAGGGGTCTCTGCGGTGAGAACGGCGCCCCCGCCCCCGCCTCCGCATCCGGTCGCCAAAAGAGCGACGGAGACGATCACCACCAGCATCTGCAATGCGGGCGGACGGCGACATCGCTCCACGCCCGACGACTCGAAGCACCACAGGCAGCGTCAAGGTTCGGGCTCGGAAGTGTCTCATGTCATGAGCAACAACATGAACCCCATGCCGACGCACATCACGACGTGACTCACGTCAACGAGCCACGGAGTGGCCACGACTCCCTCGACCCGTAGCGCCGATGTCATTGTCCCATCTCCCGGGCTACCCCCGAGTCCGGAGCCCGCCGTACTGGCGAGCGCCCAGGACGGAGCGTGACTTCCGAAGTGCGAAGCCCCCTTGTTGGGCGAGGCCAGGGTGAAGACCGCCGAGGCAAGGAGGATGAAGGCCACGACGAAGGCCACCCCTGAGTCCAACTTCTGCCCACCGGCTGCATCCGACATAGACATGGCCCCCGACGTTGCCCCCATGGGGAACCAGTACATGAGCAGCATGGCGAAGTTCATGACGGCGTGGATCAAGGCGTGGGGCAGATGGAGGCCGAACAGCCTGACCGATTGGATGCTCTGGACGACGAACCAGACCAGGAGCACACCGAAGATGATCTCCCAGACGGCACTCCGTCCGAAGGCCCACTGCCCACGAACATACCGGCCATCGCCACCCCCATGAAGATGTGGGAGATCTCGACGTCACGTCCAGCCGGGCGATTCGTCGTCACTGACAGGATCAACAGGGTGAGGCAGTAGGCGGCGACCGCCAGCATCAGCACGCCGAAGAGGTAGTACAACCACGAGGGAGTCGACATGGCCATGGCGGATCACACCTCCTGACTAGCGAGCGACTGACTGACACTGTCGGGTTTTGCCTTCGCTGGGGCCTCGGCCAGGGGCCAATAGAGCAGGGCCAGGATGATCACGGGGAGGCCGGAGTTGGGGTCGGTGGCCCCGCCGGCCAGGATGCCCCCGAAGTTCTGGACCGCGACCCAGATGAGGGTGAAGACCACGATGGCCAGTACCACCGTGGCCTGACCGACCTTTGGAGGCATGAACACGCCTACGGCGACCACGACGCAGACAACGGACAGCAGGATCGCCATGGTGGTGCCATGGTGGAGGAACAGAGATTCGGAGGATCGGTCGATGTGGGCGAGCCAGCCGGGCTCTCCACTGTTCAGTCCGGCAACCAGGTCGTGGAGCGCCTGCGGCGACCGGCCCGAACCCACGAGCGAGAAGACAGCCAGGATCCCCCACATCACGACCCAGATGGCTCTGGCCACGGTCACGCCGACCGTTCGGGCGGCCACGAAGGGGTGGTCCGATCCGCCACCAGGCCACAGGAGCACAGCCAGGACGGCGTAGAAGAGCACCCCACCCGGTCCACCGCCGAAAGGGGTGGCACCGCCGGAAAAGATCGCACCCAGACCTTCGCCGAACCACCAGACGCCGAGGGACCAAACGATGGAAAGTGCGAGCGCAGGCTTGATGGTGCGCTGGTAGATGATCCCGAAAGCGATGAGGAACTGGACCCCGGCGAAGACGGTGTTGGTCAGGATCGGCTGGTGGTAGACGTTCGAGGCGTTCCAGGTGATCGTGTGGGCGATCCAACTCGGGTTGCCGGCGCCCAATCCGTTCAGCATGCCGCTGAAGCCGTTCGCCCCGCGGGTGAACATGAATGGCTGCAGTTGGAGGACGGCATCCAGAAGCCAGACGGTGGCCAGCACCAGCTGAAAGGACCGCTGGAGGTCTCGTGGTGGTCGGTTGACCCGAATGCCGGTGGGCACGGCGGCGGTACTAGGACTGGGAGGCGCGGCCTCCTTCACCTCGGCGACCGTCATACTTCACCACCTCACTTTCGGGCGCTACCTACTACCCGGCGTAGTATTTCTTTAATTACTACTATGCGTAGTAGATCCGCACAACCGACGGCAACCACCGTCACGGTCGTCTTCGGCGAAGAAGCCTCGACGGATGTAGCGGCAGCCGGTTGGCGACCCGCAGGATGTCGGAGCGAGCGCGATCCACCCGAGCAGGACTCGGCCGTTCAGGCCGACAGCTCCACGTCGAGCTGCGGGGCGTAGCGGGCGCCCTTGCGCTCGTCGAGCCGAAGCCACTGAATGAGGACCGGGATCAAGGCGACCATGGTGAACAGCTCGGCGCCGAACCACAGGATCACCGCCCCGGAGTGGGTCCCCGCCAAGGAGTACATCGAAGCGGCGGGGCGGCCGTTGTTCATGAGTGCGAGGGCGAGGAACGACTCCACTGGTATCCCGATGAGGAGGTTCGTCATCCTGGCCCCGTGACTCATCTGCCAATGAGGAATCGGATCGACCCCCACGATCGGAAACCAGAACAGCATCGAAGCCACGAGGAAGCCGACGTTGATGACATCCATGGCCCACATGTGGAGCATGGCGAAGTTGAGAACGAAGGTGAGGAAGAAGGCGAACATCGAGAAGTAGTAGAGGAACCACACGAGGACCGGATGAGTCAGGTTCTGGAACGGTTCGGAGTTGATGACCCGAAAGAGTCGTGCCACAGCGGTCGGACTCGAAGTCTGGAGGGCCAACGATCACAGGAGCTCCCATGGCGAGGAGTGGAGGGGCGATGACCATCAACAGGAGGTGTTGAACCACATGGGCCTGGAAGTAGCTCATGGTGAAGGTAGCTACCGGCGACTGGAGGGCGACATCGATGACAACCAGGCCGGCGATGAACGAAAGCGTCCGCTTCCTACTCCAATCGCCTCCCTGCAGGGACAGCATCCACTGGGCCCTCAAATACCAGGCTCCTATCGTGATGACCGCCAACAACACGAGAAGGGCGAACGGGCTGAACTCCCACTGACTCAAGGCATGGTGGGCATCGAAGGGAACCCGGCCCATCCCTGATCCTCCGGGCATGTCCGGCACGATCAGTCCATACCCATGATCACAACGGGCACGATGACCAGCACGACAGCCGCCATCCCGGCCATTGCCGCCACCACACTCGATTTCCGGTGGGGGTCGATCAACCTCTTGACCCGGTTGGTCACTGACCCCGATGAGGCTCCGAATGCGCACGTGGGCACTGACGAGGGGTGGACCATCCGGATGAGCGCCGATGCCAACACCCGCGGCGGAATTAAACCGGCTGGCGTAGTCGTCGGCAGCCATCTCCAGGAGTGCCCGCACCGCCCGCGGCGCCCGCGAGACGTACGGCATCCAATTGAGCATCTCGATCATCGACGAGAAGGGAAGGAGGATCAGGTGGTGGCGCTCCTGGACATGGCCGCGCTCATGATCGACCACCGCGGCCAGTTCCCGGCTGTCCAGAAGGTCAAGGGCCCCTGCACTCACCACGATCCGGGAACGCCGGCCGGGCAGGCAGTAGGCGGTCGCCCTCGAGTCGCTCAAGAGAACCGCGCCAGGGGCTTGGTCGGACCGCACCGACACCAGATCCAAAAGGATCCGATGGCGGCGCCGACTGGCGAGGGTCCGGGAAGCGGTAATGATCACCCCAGCCACCAGAATGGCGACCACGTTGGCCGAAAGCGTAAGGCCAATTGCCTCGTAGATGCCCTTGATGGGGAGCGGATGCCCAGCGGATGAGCCGTGCAGGAGCTCCCCAAGGCCGGATAGCAAGCCGGTATGGAGGGGTTCGACGGCCAAGGCCACTCCGGCACCCACCGCGGCCAACGCCCCGGCGACCCCAATGGCCTGCCACAGTGCGATGGCGGCACGCGGCGCCTTGTGCAGCCACGACGCCCGCTCCAGCCACACGCCGGCAGGTCCGAACATCACCACGGTAAGGGCGGACAGTCCGATGAAGGTAGTCATCGTGGCCCACCCTCAGGGGCATCCGAGTCGTGTTCATTGAGAATTTGGCGAAGCAGCTCGGCTTCTTCAGGGCTCACCGATTCGGCGAAGTGCACGAGAACCGCGTCCGGGTCGGGGGCCGAGCCCAGCGCCTCCCGCATGAGCGTGGCGGCGTAGGCCTCACGACTGCCGGTCGCCACGTAGTGGTGAGCGCGCCCACCACGGATCCTGCGCACCATTCCCTTATGCTCGAGGCGATCGAGAATGGTGAGAACGGTCGTGTAGGCGTGATCAGGGAAGTGCTCGGCCACCTGTCGGACGGTCATCTCGGTGCCCATATCGGTCCACAGGACATTGATGACCTGCTGTTCAAGTTCACCCAGTCGAACCACGGACAACTCCCGGTCGAATGCTCATTCACTACGTTCTGTAGTAGTTATCCTGGTCGACCGGGTCCGGTCGGTCAAGGCTCAAGGCCCCACTCTGCCGGTCGCGAGCGAGATGCAGATGGGCAGTGGTCCATTCAGGCTCCACCCAGCGAGGACCCTGACCGATGAGACTCGGACCGGAACGTACCCTTCTCCCGGCGACAGGGGCACGGTAAAGCTTCTGGCAGGTGCGATCAAGTGTGGGCACTGACGCTTGTCACCCAGCCAGTCGTCGCGTCGGGCGGCGCAGCAGCGATGGATCAGCTTGACTCCAGGAGGACGGGGAAGCAGGGCCTGTGCAACATCGGCCGGGCACTCCTCGTGACTGAACAAACCAGCGTTCCGGATGACCGAGAGGCGGCCGTGAGGAAGCGTCCCCAACATCTCCTCGGCCCACTCCAAAGGGAAGAACGGATCACGATCTCCCCAGATGAGTTGCACGGGAACGTCGATGCGCCGGTGCAGTTCGATGAGTTGATCGATGTGTCGAGTATCGAAGCTACGCAGCACCTTGATGGCGGCAGCACGGCGTTCGCTCGACGTGTGAAGTGGGCGGAGGAAGAACTCGTCGAACTCACCGTCGAGGAGCGAGCGGTCGACGAAGCTGCCCCCGAGCACGAGTTTGCTCCGTCGCAGCCTCGGCTGGCCGGCGATCCAACCCAACGCTCTAGCCACACCGGGCGCGTTCCTGACTGCGAGAAACGAACGGAACCGCCAGTTGAGGCCATGGGGCTGTTCCGTGTCGATGAGTGCCATGGCCCGCACCCGAACATCACCAGCCAGTGCGTGGCGAGCGATCAGCCCGCCGCTGTCATCCCGACGACGGCCACCTCGTCGAGTCCGAGCAAGTCCACGACCCGTCGGACCGTGGTTATGTGCTGTTCCACCGTGAGCGTCGTCTCGGCCCCGAATCGGCTCGATCCAGCGCCGGGGAGGTCGATGATGTGGCATGTCACGTGCGAACTCAAGCACGGCAGGAGCGTGCGGAAGGTGGCCCCGCTGACCGGCCATCCATGAACGAAGAGCACATCGGGCCCCTGCCCGACCCGACGGTAAGCGACGTCGCCGGCACCCACGTCGAGGAACGCGTCAGGCGCACGACGGAAGAGGTCAGAAGATTCGGCAGCGGTTAGCGGCGACACGGTACCTCCAAGCGATTTGAGCGACCGGCGCTTTCGGGATACCGCAACGCCATTTGTAGTGCCTACTGCAGAAGCATATTCACAGTGATTACTACAATCAACCGCGATGGGCTATCGGAGACAAAGGACGAGATCCTCGAAGGCGCCCTGACGTCGCGTGCGATGATGGCCTCAGTAGCTGACGTACGGCCGGGTTGCCAAGCAGCTCGGGATCAGCGACAGGATCGTCGTCTATTACTTCCCATCCAAGGAGGACCTCGTCGGGGAGGTTGTCGTCGGTGTCGGCCTCCAGCTGCAGCGGCTCTGGCGCCTGCTAGGTCGCCGGCCAAGAATCACCTTGGCTGGTCCAGGCCGCATGGCCGGTCCTCGCCGACCCGGAGGCCGACGCAGTCTTCTCGCTTGGAGGCCATCGGCTTGGCTGCATCGGGACGAGAGCCCTACTGCACCCTCGTTCCCCAAATCGTCGACACCTGGATCCCGTAGGAGCGGAGTACCTCCGAGGCTCACCGGCACAGCGTCGGGCCGAGGCCGAAACCGCCGTTGCCATCCTCGACGGCCTCCTGCTCCTGCGGCAGATGGCTGGCTCCGCCGCAGCCAATCGTGCGGCAAAACGGATCGGCGCCTCCAGCCGAATCTGGGGTACCCCCACCCGTGTCGTTTCTCGGCAGGCAACTGTCGCGAGCACGGCGTCGGAATTTTGTCAGCTATTGATCCAAAGACCGGCCGAGACTTCATCCATCGCCTTCTGACAGAGCGTGGCTAAGGTCACTGAGGACGGCTCGTGCCATTCGCTCGGGATCTGTCGCAATATCGCGGGGACGACCTAACCCAACGCAGGTACATTTTGATCGCCTCGTCGACGAGAATGTTGTTTCCAACCCAACTCGGCTACTTGGCCCTGGTCTGGGGCAATGAGATTCATGGGTTCGATTCCCACCGCTGGCTGTCATTGTCTGGGAATTCCGGGTCACTTCAGGACCACCCATTGGATGGCCCTGTAACGGAATCTGAGCCCAGGGAGACAGAAGGTTGTGCCACGACCCTTTGTAGACCTCCTCCGATGCTCGAGTCCGGTCGAGTGGACCCTCAGATTGACCGGCTCGTCGACCGGTGACTCTGCGCTGACAGCGCAACAACCCCTGAGCCGACTCCACCAGGAAAGTAGAAGACGGCGCCAGATAGTGCGGTGGATCGCAGCAGTGGTCTGGGGATCGATCTCACTTTGCTTGACGGCCACTGGGGCTGCAGCGGCGACGGCCGTTGCCCCGTGGCCTATGGCGCTCCATGATGCCCGTCACTCCGGCACTCTGGGGGTCGTCGGACCGCAGTCCGGCAAAGTCCTATGGTCGCGCCAACTCAGCGGCGGGCTCACTCCCGGACCGGTGGTCGGATCGGATGGGACCATTTACGTAGCAACGAATAGTGGCGAACTGCACGCTATAGATCCGACCACCGGCGCTGACCGATGGACGCTTAGCGGAGACGGTCCATTCAGCGGTGAGACCGATCTGTCAGTGAGTCCTTTGATCCTGCCCTCCGGATCGCTGCTCTGGTCTGCACCGGGAAACATACTCGACGAGGTCTCCGCGGCTGGCGTCGTGACCTGGTCCCATACATTCTCCGCCGAGGTGCTCTCGCCCGTCCTCTCCGGATCGAGTGCCTACGTCGTCTGCATGGACGGTACAGTCGCTGCGATTCGAATCGGGGGTACAGAACCAAGCGTCGCCTGGTCGCTCACCGTCGGATCTCGCTCGTTCGGTAGCCCCGTACTCGATGACACCAGCCAGATCGTCACAACCGCGGGAACCAGCGTGGTAGCCGTGGCTGACCGTCAGACCCATGGAGCAATCACCTGGCGGCACACCTTGAAAGCTCCCGTCGAGGTGTCGGCTTCGGCTGATGAAAAGGGGAATGTCTTCGTCACGGACAACAGGGGGCTGGCCTACTCATTCAGTCGGACGGGTCAGCGCCTGTGGGGAAGACGGTTGGGCCAGGAGTCCTACTCGTCCTCATCTGTGAGCCCGACTGGACTGCTCTATGTCGGTGACAACGGCGGACGCCTGAACATCGTGAAAGGAACTTCTGGAGCTCCGGTTCGGCAGATAGACACGGCGTCGACTGGGCTCTGGGCGGCTCAGGCCATCGACCAGCGTGGCGATGTCTATGTCGGCACCAGAAGTAGGTCAGTTGAGGGGTTCGGACCCACTGGGCGGCGTCTGTTCAAGGTGTCGCTGAGCAGCAATGTCGACGGATATCCAGCCCTCACGGCGACCGGCACGCTAGTTGTCGGCGACGAGGCGGGAACGCTCTACGCCATTGGCTGAGGGGGCGGTCATCGAGTCCACTAGGGACGGTGGACCCGTGCCTTCCTGCAGCTCCTCGTCGGGCTGGAGCCGCCACAGCGGGGAGGGCCACCAGTTGAGCCGACCCAGCAACACGGCTGTCGAAGGTACGAGCAGAGTCCTTACGACGAACGTGTCGAGCAGAATACCGAGAGCCAATCCCGCACCGATCTGGCGGATCTGGCCTGACGTCACCACGGCCAGAACCCCGAACGTCCCCGCCAAAACCAGTCCGGCAGCGGTAATGGTGCCGCCGGTGGCCAAGATGGCACGACGGACGGCTTCCCGGGGCGGATGGTTGATGGCCTCCTCACGGATCCGACCCATCACCAGGATGTTGTAATCCTCGCCGAGGGCCATCACAAAAACGAAGAGGAAGAATGGCAGGGCAAAGTTCACCCCGGGAGCTCCGCCCACCAGTTGGAAGATCAAGATGGCCAGTCCGAGCGAGGCCAGGTAGGACAAGGCGACACTGGCCACCAGATACAGCGGTGCCACCAGACTGCGAAGGCCGAAAGCAAGCAGCAAGGTCAACAGCAGCAGAACCACTGGGACCACGTGGACGACATCGCGACCGGAGACGGCGCTCACGTCCGCGGCCCCAGCCGCTTCTCCAGTAACGCCGTTGGCGACAGCTCCGACATCAGCAGCCACTCCGGCAACCAGCGATCGCACCTTGGGAATGGCCTGAAGGGCTCCCGTACTTCCCGCCGCCCCAGCCCTGAGCGTCGTCGAGATGAGCACGGTTCTCCCATCTCGCGAGATGAACTGTGCCGTAGAGAGATACGCGGCATAGGCCGAGGGGGAGACATTGACTCCGGGCGGACGTACCGGGGGGGCGCCCTGCGGCGGACCCAGACGGGCCTCCAGCGACGCCAGTCGGTCGGGATCCTGGAAGGAGCCGTTGGGATTGACCGAACCAACCAGGTTGGAAAACTTATGGGTGTGATAGAGCTCCAACTCGGCCTGGGCCACGCGGCCGGGATGAGCCCACACCGAGGTAGCGAACCGCATCACCACATCAGTCGGACTGTCCGAGGTGATCCCAAAATAACGCTGGAGAACCGTCGCCCCGGCCGCCGAATTGCTTCCTGCGATCGTGCCGCCCGGGTTGAACCCCGACGGAGCGTAGGCCACCACGACCAATGAGAGGGCGGCAAACGCCACTGACCCAGCGACCAGCGCTGCCACAGGCCGCCCGCACACTCGGGCCGCGACCCGACCCCACGCACCCGGCTCGGACCAGTGGACGCCGGCGTGGCTAGGCCAGAAAGCCGCCTGGCCTACTAGGGACAACAGCGCCGGCAGAAGGGTGACCTCGACGGCCAGCACAATGATGACGCCGAGCGCGAGGCCCGGTCCGACGCCTCGATACAGACCGAACTGCGCGATGATCAGGCTGAACAGAGCCACGACGACGGTGAGAGCTGAGAGGCCGACGGCCCCGCCCACCCGGGACATGGCCTCGACGATGGCGGTCTCGACCGTGACGCCTCGTCCCAAGTTCTCGCGAAAGCGGAACAGTATGAACAGTCCATAGTCGGTCCCCGCACCCAGCACCAGGGCGGTCAACAAAAGCTCGAGAAGCGAGGAGATCTGCACGCCGAGGTGTGTCGATTCGGCGATCAGCGGCTCGGCCAACATCAGCGCCAGGGCCGCCGGAGCGAGGGCCACGATCGGACCGAGCGCAGCGCGAAAGGCGACCGCCAGCACTACCAGGATCAGGAGTACCGAAAGAATGGCGGCATCATCTTCGGTGTGATTGGCGGCATGCTGCTGATCCACCAGGATGGGAAGCGACCCGGTGAGATAGGTGTGCACTCCGGCTGGTGTGTCGAGGGCCATCAGGTGGCGAACAGCGGCAACCACTGCGGTTCCCGTCGCGCCGCCTCCTGCGGTCGCTGCCGAAAACTGCACGACAGCGGTCGCCGCCTGACCGTTGGCCGACTGGGCACCCTGGGAGATCCCGTTCACGTCTGGTACCCGGCGAATGACTGCCTCGAGATGCTGCAATGCGTCCTCGTCATCAGGTCCTATCCGGCCGCCTCGATCCACGGCGACCAGGATTCCGGTCTGTATCCCCTCGTGTATGAAGGGCGATGCCAAGCGGGCGGCCACCAGGCTGGGCGAAGCGGGAGGGAGAAAGGTCGTGCTGTCGTTGTGGACCACATCGCCCAAGGTGGGCAGAAATACCACCGCCATTACCGTGGCCGTCATCCACCCACCGATGACCCACCACCGCCAGCGCAACGATCGCCGGGCGATGGCGGCAAACAGCCTCGATGCCCCGGTCACATCGCCCGCAGGTGCACCTGATCCAGGGCGGCCATCCCCTGGCCGTTCGGTCCGATGCATACGTGCACGTTAGAGGGATGGGTTCCGCCCAGTGGGTCGCCCACGACGCGGTGCTGGAGATACTCCACCCATACACTGAGGTGGTGTCCGATCGGTACGTTCTCGCCTTGTCTGTTGTGGTCGTACTCGTCCTGGTCAGTAGGTACGCCCTCCCGTTCCTCCCCCTGGCTCGCTGGGCAGCCTCCATCGCCGTCATCGACGCGGTTCTGTTCGTAATCGGGGTGACCGGACTGACCCTCCACTGCGGGGCCATGTTCTTTCCTTCTGCGGTCCGGACTCTTCCCAGTGGGCATCAGATCATCCGGGCAGTGGATCCATTGGGAACGATGAGCATCCTCTGGTTCGCCGTGGCCGCAGCCCTAGTGGTGATCGGACTAAGGCGACAGCACGTCGCGGCAGTGTGCGTCGCTGCCGGGTCGTTGGCGGCGGTTGGCTACACCATGTACGACGGCGGTCGACTGCATGTCCACTTAATCGCTATCTTCCTCGCCGTGGTTATCCTGGCCGTAATTTTGAGCGTTCTGGTCATCCCCCCGTGGCGTCACACAGCGAGGGACAGTCACTCAACGGGTCGCCAGCTCCCGGCCGCCTGAGCTCCGGCCCAGGCGGCTCACGCCTTGCGCCCGGCACGATCCAGCTGGCGCTGGGCCCACACCTTCATCCCCTCGGGTACCTCGTCGATCTCGATCAACCGTCGGATCTGTCTCGGATCGCTCGAGTCAAGCGTGTCGGCGAAGCGCGCCGCAGTCAGGCCGTGGGTGGGCCGGGAGACCAGTACGATCTCATCGCCAACGCCAACATCGCCGACCTCAAGGATGCGGAGGTAGACACCGAACCGGCGAGCGTCATCGAACTCCTGTACGAATCCGGCGTCACCCATCCGGATCCCGAGCTTGAAACAGGGTTGCCGGGTCTGTGCCACTTGCAATTTCGTGGTGCCGACCGCCCAGACCTCACCAATCACCGTGGAGGCCAGCGCTATCCCCTCGGTCGTGAGGTTCTCGCCGAAGGTGCCCGGGGCGATCCCTGCGTCCAGCCGACCTTCCCACCACCGGTAGTCCTCCACGGAGTAGGCGTACACGGCCTTGTCGGGACCACCGTGGACCCGGAGATCGGCCTGCGCGTCCCCGGCGAGATTGTCGTGGTCGACCACGATCCGTCGATCTGTCGGCCACTTCCAGATGGCCGTACGGACTTGTCGCCCACCCCATTCGACCTCACGGGGCTCGCCAACGTTCACCGACACGACGACGCCGATGGGGGCGGTACCTCGCTGTTGGGGCGTCAACCAGACCTCCAGAGGCGGGCCCACGCCGAGTGACGGTGGGACCCTGTGAATCGCAATTATATCCAGCCGCCTCTGTGGAACTTCACCGACTGATGAATGAAACAACTCCCGAACACTGGGGGATCCCCGGATGGCGCCCGACCACGCCCGATGGGCCGGTCGAGGATTTCGGCACTGCCCAATGATGGCTACGCCCGAGCCATCAGGTAACGACCGGGATGCCCTCATCCGGGTAGGCGTCGATCTGGGACGGTGTGACCGAGGCCCACACTGGAGCACCTTCGGTGAGCCCCAATGTGGCCAGAGAGACGGTGGTGAGCTCGGCCGTCACTGCGATGGGCAAGTCGAGGAGGACCCTGGCCCGGTCCCCGAGCAGATTGACTTCGGCCACCCGGGTGGGCCAGGCGTTGCCAGGACTGCCTGTCGGCGGCTCGAGGGAGAGAGCGACATCTCGAGGGGCAATGACAGCCAGCGCTTCGCCGGTCATTGGATTGGCCATCTGGAGGACCTCCCCAACGTCCAAGACCAATCGGGCGCCGCTGGCCCTTCCCCGCAGGAGATTGAGCCCAGCCAGTTCGGCTACGTATCCAGTCCGAGGCCGAGTGGTGACCGACCCGAGGGTGCCTACTTGGACCACAGATCCTTGCTCGATGATGACCAGCCGGTCGGCGAGGGCGGCGGCGTCCAACGGGTCGTGGGTGACCAGCACACACGATCCAGCGAACTCCCGGAGGTGGAGGCGGAGTTCGTGACGCACCGATCCGCGCCGACCTACGTCAAGCGCGGCCATCGGTTCGTCCAGCAGCAGTAGGCGCGGGTTCATGGCCAGGGCCCGGGCCAGGGCCACCCGCTGGGCCTGGCCCCCCGAGAGACGGCCCGGCCTCGTCGACGCCTGCTCGGCCACACCCATGCGAGCCAGCCATTCGAGGGCTCGCTTCGCAGCATCGGTCTTGGTGGCCCCCCGGTTTCGGAGTCCGAAGGACACGTTGGCCTGCGCGCTGAGGTGGGGGAAGAGCAGGTAGTCCTGGAAGACCACGCTGCACGATCGATCCTCGGGTGGCACCAGCGTGCCTGTTTTGGGTTCGTCGAGCACCGCGCCATCGAGCTCGATCCGGCCGGAACTCAACGGCTGGATGCCGCACAGGGCTCGGAGCAACGTCGACTTTCCGCTGCCGTTTGGGCCGAGCACAGCCACGACCTCGCCATCGCCGACCTCGAGTGCCACCTGCTCCGAGAAGTCCCCGACGGCCACCCCGACATCGGCCAGGAGGCTCACGGAGCGATGGCCCCCAGCCATCGGCCCCGTAGGGAGACAAGCACCACCACGGAGACGGCCAGCAGGGCCAGCGACAGGGCAATGGCCACCTGCTCGTTACCCTCAAGCGCCAGATAGACGGCCAGGGGGAGCGTCTGGGTGCGACCTTGGATGTCACCGGCGAAGGTAATGGTTGCTCCGAACTCCCCCAGAGCTCGGGCCCAGGTGAGGGCGGCGCCGGCCACCAGCGAGGAGGAGATCAGAGGGAGGGTGATCCGGCGGAACACCGTCCACCGCCCGGCGCCGAGGGTGGACGCCGCCTCCTCGTACCGCCCATCCATGGATCGGAGGGCTGCCTCGACCGTAATGATGAGAAAGGGCATGGCCACGAACGTCTCCGCCAGCACGACCCCGGCCGTGCTGAAGGTGAACTGGATACCGAACCAGTCGAACAATGGCCGGCCGAGGAAGCCGTCACGTCCGAAAGCCAGCAGGAGAGCCACACCACCCACCACGGGAGGTAGCACCATAGGCAAGAGGGTCAGGGCTCGCACCAGGTTCCGGCCCGGAAACTCGAGTCGGGCCAGCACCCAGGCCAAGGGGAGTCCGAGGACTAGAGACAGGCCGGTGGCCCAAATCGAACAGACCAATGACAGTCGGAGCGCTTGGGTGGCAACAGGCGACGTCAGGTCTGGCCACAGGGAGCCCCAAGGGGCCCTGACCAACAGGCTTACGAGGGGGAGGGCCAGGAAACCCACCGTGACCGCAGCGGTCGCCACAACCGTCGCCGACGGCCGGCGTCGTCGCGAGAGTGCGCTCGTGGTCACTTGACGTCAGTGCGCAGGCAAGAAGCTGGCCTGGCGGAGGACCGACTGGCCGACCGGGCCAAGCACATAGGCAATCCACGCCTCGGCGAGAGGCCGATCCGTGGTGGACTTGACCACGCCGATCGGATAGCTGGTAGTGACGTTTTGGGCCGGTGGAATGGGGACTCCGACACCCTGGCTCCCGATCGTCTTGGCGTTGGTGACATAGACCACCCCCGCGTTGGCATCGCCGGTAGTCACCTCGGCCAGAGTGGCGTCGACGTTCTGACCCAGAGAGACCGTCGAGACGGGCAGTGTCACGTGGGCTCGGGCCAATGCCTGCTGGGCAGTGGACCCACAGGGAGCGGTGTCTACGCACAGGGCCACCACTGGTGCCTTGGTTAGATCGGCCAAGGAGTGGATCGCCAGCGGGTTTCCCGGCTTCACCACAATCTCTAGCCGGTTGCGGGCGAAAATCACGGGTTTGCCGGTGATGTCCCCCGCGTGCTGCACGGTCGCCATGTCGCCGGGTGAGGCCGACGCAAAGACATCAGCCGGCGCGCCCTGCTGAATCTGGGTGGCCAACGAACCCGATGATCCGAAGTTGAAGGCAATCGTGGTCCCGGGATGCTTACGATGGAACGTGGAGTCCAACTGGCCAAAGGCGCCAGTAAGCGACGAGGCCGCCGACACGGTTATCGAGCCGGTGAGTGTAACCGCTGTGGTGGAGCTAGTGGCCGGAGAGCTCGAGGAGGTTCCACAAGCCCGCGGCCACTAATGCGAGTGCGACCGGAGTGGCAACTAGGACGCTGATCCGACGCGTTGGAAGCGGAATGCTCACGACGGATGCACCTCCACCATCACCGATGTCGACTTGACTACGGCTGTGGCCAGATCGCCCTCCTCCAACCGGAGGGCGTCGGCCGCCTCACGAGTCAATAGGGAGACCACACGGAACCGGCCGGCCCGGAGCTCGATGATGGCAGTGAGCTTGTCCCGTTCGACCCGGGTCACTACACCGCTGAATCGATTGCGGGCCGAGCGGGAGGCCAGCTCCTCCGGCGCTGGATCCTCGTCCTGTTCCCGCACGAAGCGGGCGAGTTCCTTGCCTTCTACCATCCGGTGCCCACCCTCGGAGCGCACCGTCGTCATTCGACCTTCATCGCACCAACGACGGACGGTGTCTGCACTGACGCCGAGCAGTTCGGCCAACTGGCCGGGACGATATTGAGCCATCCACTGGACCTTAGTGCAAACCTCGTAAATAACGGTTAGACACGGCACGATCCCTCGTATCTACTAGGTATTTTCGCACCATTGCCTGGTACCTACGGCGCCCCTCGCTCCTCGAGCCGGGTCGCCTGGTTGGCCTCGGGGCCCCGTCTCCAGGTCCCCGACCTTCCCCCCGATTTGTGCCAGAGCGTGAGGTCCTCGACCGACGCCTGTGGATCGACGGTCCACAGCGCGTGCACGAGGACTAGTGCCGCCACCGCGCAGGCTGTGAGGGCCTCCATCTCCACGCCGGTCTTGTCGATGATGGAAGCCACCGCGGCGACCGCGAAGCCGTCGGGCCGCGTCCGGATGCCGACGTCGATGCCATCCAACCGAATGGGGTGGCAGAGCGGGATCAACACCGATGTCTGTTTTGCCGCCATGATCCCGGCAAATCGGGCCGATGTCAGGAGATCGGAGCCCTCCGGCGTCTGGGAGAGGAGCCGATTCACGTCGGCCGCGGTGCGAACCAGGCAGCGGGCTTCGGCGAGCCGACGGGTATCCGACTTGCCGGTGACGTCGACCATGTGGGCCTTGCCGTGCTCGTCGAGATGGGTGAGTTCGCCGGGACCAGCGGAGCCGACATCGGGGGGGAGTGCCGTCATCCGCCCGAGACTGGAGGAATCACGGCCACCTCGTCCCGATCGCCAACCGGGTGATCTCGGCCAACTGCATCACCGTTGACCCAGATGCGGGAGGTGCCGAGGATCCGAGTGAAACCCGCCCCGAAACGGCACTCGGCCTCATCGAGCACTGCCCCGACGCTATGGCCGGGAATGTCCACACCCCCTGTGCCAGCCTCCTCCCGGGCCGGTCCGAACAGTCGCAGATGGGCCATCGGCCTAGCCGCCGATCATCGACATTGAGCGGGCCGGTCGCAGGAACCCCGATTCATTGATGCCGTGACCCGGCCACTTGGCCCAGACGGCCCTACGCAGCACCATCGCCAACTCTGCATCGGTGCCGTCGGTCCGCAGCAGGTCACGGACCGACCGTTCGTCGTCGGAGAACAGGCAGTTCCGGACCGCTCCGTCTGCAGTCAATCGGAGTCGGTTGCACGTTCCGCAGAAGGGCTCAGTGACGCTCGAGATGAGTCCGATCTCACCGACGCCGTCGCAGAAGCGGAAACTCTCGGCTGGGGCGGCAACCGGATGTTCGTCGATGGTCCGAAGGGGCCATTCCGCTGAAATCGTACGGTAGACCTCCTCTCCGGGAACCAACTGATCACGCTGCCAGGTGCCTTGAGCGTCCAGCGGCATGAACTCGATGAACCGTACGATCCGACCCGTGTCCCGAGCGAAGCGGGCGAAATCGAGGATCTCATCGTCGTTGCGCCCACGCAGAAGCACGACGTTGACCTTCAGTGGCGCCAGGCCTGCCTTCTCGGCCGCATCCATGGCCGCCAGCACCGTAGCGAGATCGCCACGCCGCCGGATCGATCCGAAGCGGTCAGCCCGAAGCGAATCACAGCTGATATTGACCCTGCGCAGGCCCGCCGCCGCCAGTTCATCGACCCGCGGGGCCAGCAACATGCCGTTCGTCGTGAGAGAAAGGTCGTCGATCCCGATTGCCGCCAGCCTGCCCACCAGACCGGCGAGGTCGGCCCGAACCAGAGGCTCACCACCGGTGAGCCTCAAAGACGTCACGCCCAAGCGACGGGCCACGACGGCCACTCGCACGATCTCGTCGAAGGAGAGCAGCTCTGATCGGGAAAGGAAGGTCATCCCCTGGTCGGGCATGCAGTACGTGCATCGGAGATTGCACCGGTCGGTTACTGAGATTCGCAGATCGCTGTGGACCCGACCGAACCTGTCGATCAAAGGACCAGCGGTGGGCATCGACTCGGGCGAGGGGATATCTCTGTCGTCAGCCGGAACCGAAGTCCCTTCCGAGCCATCGATCGGGCGGGCGGAAAAGGAAACGGGGACTGTGGTCATCGGAGCGGCCGCGGGATCCGGTCACCCTCGAACCCGAGTCGAGCGGGATCGGTGACCATGACCTCGAGACGAGCACCGGTCTCGAAACCGTCTCCGTCGGGGACCACGGCCAAGGCATTCGACTCGGCCATGGCCAGCAGTTGGTGAGATTCTTGGCCGACGATGGGTCGAACCCACCAGACACCGAGGTCGTCCAATCGCAGGAACGCACGGAGAAAGTGGGTCTTGCCATCGGGCCGACGTGTGAACCCGATCTCGGCCGTGGCGGGGATGAGTGGGCGTCCACACGCGCCGTGGCCACCGAGCAACCGTCCCGCGGGGCGCACGAAGAGTTCGAAGCTGACCATGGCCGACACCGGGTTTCCCGGGAGCCCGAACACCGGCGTGCCCGACCCGGCCAGCAGACCGAAGGCGAACGGCTTTGCCGGTCGGATGGCCACCTGCATCCAGCGCATGGTGCCGGCACAACGCTGCTGTAGAACAACTTTGACAACATCGAGATCGCCCACACTGACCCCGCCACTGGTCACGATGGCATCGCAATGGACACCCGCACCCTCGAGGGCTTGCTCAATGGCCAACTCGTCGTCACCGACCACACCGAGATCGACCGGGTCCCATCCCTCCCGTCGCACCAAGGCGAGGAGGGAATGGCGGTTGGCATCCCGAATCTTGCCCGGTGGCAATGGACCCGGGGTGGACACAAGTTCGTCGCCGGTCGACAGCACGCCGATCCGTGGCCGAGGTCGGATATCAACCGTGGTCGCCCCTTGATTGGCCAGCACCCCAATATGAGCCGGCGTGACCACCGTCCCGGCCTCGAGCACCGTGTCGCCGACTTCCACGTCCTGTCCCGCTGTGCGAACCGCAGTCCCGGCGGCGAGGGGCCGGGCGATGGACACGATCCCGTCGCCCTCGTCCTGACACTCCTCGATCATGCAGACCGCATCGGCTCCCTCGGGCAAGGGTCCTCCGGTCATGATCCGTGCCGCCTGTCCCGATCCGATCCCCCTCCCCAGCATGGTCCCAGCCATGACCGTCCCCACCACCTCGAGCCGTACCGGATTCTGCGGACCCAACGCACGTGCGGTGTCGACGGACCGGAGGGCGTACCCGTCCATCGACGAATTCCTGAACGGGGGTACCGGCTCCTTGGCCACCACCGAGACACTGGCCACGCAACCCAACGCATCGTCGATAGGCACGGTTCGGCTCGGAAGCACCGTACAGGCGTCCAGCACAAAAGCCCGCGCTTCCTCCAGCGGGATCATCGGCCCACGTCCTCGATCTCGTGGGTGCACGCACTCCAATCGGTACCGCCGGCCCACGTCTCGCGCTTCCAGACGGGGACGGTGCGCTTGAGGGTGTCGATGCAGTGCTCGGCGACGTCGAACGCCTCTCCTCGATGTGGGGTCGACACCGCCACCACGACACTCACGTCACCTACGTGCAGTCGCCCGACGCGATGGTGCAGCGCCAGCCGGCCGACCCCGGGCCACTTGCCCCGCGCCGAAGTAGCCACCTCGGCGAGTCGGACGACGGCCTGTTCCGGGTACACCTCGTACTCCAACGAGGTCACTGACGGTCGGCCTTCCGAATGGTCACGTACCGTCCCGGCGAACGAGACGATGGCGCCACAACCGGGCCGGGCTACCCAGGCCAGCACCTCGTCGACAGCCAGCGTCCGAGCTGTCACTGAAATCCACACGTTCTCATCTCGAAGCGCTGTGTCAGTTGGTCGCTCCGGGTCCACGTCCAGAGGAGTTGGCACAAGACGTCCCAGTTTCGGTGGGATGTCAGTCACACTTGTCCCCCGAGATCACCGTACAGGACTGGTCGATGATGTGGGCTGGACACTGGACCATCCTAGGGAACGAGGCCGGACGGCACCGGGTCGATATCCTTTGGTCAGTGCGGGTGGCCGCCACCGAGGAGGTCAAGAGCGTGAGGCAGGATGTCGATGACCGCCTCCATCGACTCGATCGCTCCAGTGGTAGACCCCGGGACGTTGAGAATGAGACACGTACCCAACGTGCCAGCAATTCCCCGCGACAGCCGGCCAAGCGGACTGCACGCCTGCATGGCCTGGGCCAGACCTGGTGCCTCTCGTTCCAACACAGACCGGGTGGCCTCCGGCGTGAGGTCGGTGGGAGAAAATCCCGTGCCGCCGGTGGTAACCAATAACCCGGCGAAGGCCATTGACAACCTCCGGAGGGCGGCTGACACCGAATCGACACCGTCGGCCACGACCTGCTGGGCCACGATCGTAAAGCCACTGCGCTCCAGCAAGGCGGCCAGCGCTGGTCCCGACCTGTCCTCACGAAGCCCGCTCTCGACGGAGTCGGAGACCGTGAGAATCTTTGCCTCCAGAGCCATGCCCTGGACGCTAACGGTTCCGAGGACGGCGCACGCCTCGACCGACCGTTCGAAGACGTCGTGCCCAAAGGACTGGTCGATGCGATGTGCATCCTACGCGTGTCTGGACATTCGAGCGGGCGTTGATCCTCAAGCCACCCGAAGGGCCACGATGCACCGATCATGCATATGCACTGCGTGAGCCAGAAGGTAACCAGCAGATAGCGCGATCGAGGCGATCGCGTCACTCCCCACATGGGCCCATGGGAACCACGCCCCCACGCTGTGTTCGGTCTCCCACCGGCGGTACTCGGATGTGACACCGCTGGCATGGGCGTCGACCTCGGCCACCACCATGCCGTTGGGGTGCAGAAGTTCACGCGCCCGCTGAAGAAGTCGGACGGGGTGCGCACCGATACCGATATTGCCGTCGGCCAGCAATATCCGAGACCACTGCCCTCGGCCAGGCATCGGCGCGAAAATGTCCCGGTGTAGGGCGGCACCACCCCGCTCAACAGTCATTTCCACTGCTGTTGCCGAAATGTCCACGCCGAGGGCGTCGATCCCCCGATCGGACAGCGCCGCGGTAAACCGTCCGGGTCCGCACCCAATATCCATCGTGGGACCTGTACACAAGTCGAGAATGGCTTCGTCGGCCCGACGGTCGTGGTCAGTGGATCCGACGCCACCCATCCATCGGTCGATGTGGAGGGGGCGGCGTCCGCCGAGGCTGTCCGAGATCCAACAGGTCTCGCCTGAGGAGACCATCCGGTAGATGACGTCGGATGCCACCACCTGCCGCGATCCCAGTGGCGCAGCTGGGGCATCATGGTCCGGACAGGCAGTTTCTCGATCGGAAAGTAGGGCTGTGGTTGTGTCCAAGTTCATCGGTTCATAAGGATTCGGAGCCGACTGAGCCTGCGGATGCTTCTGCCTCCCGTTGCTGACGCCGGCTGACCAGCAACGACCGGACGGCGTAGGCCGAAGCACTGCTTCCGAATAGCACGGCAGTGATCAGCAACCACCGGTCGAGAAATGGAGCCTGGGTCAATCCGGTAGCACGGAGATACGCCCGCGAACCCTGCTCGATGATGCCGGGGAAAAACATGGCAAAAAGCAATCCGCTGGCCAGGGCCGGAACCCGCACATAGTTGATGATCGGCACCAAAGGCTTCCGGTCAGGTAGACGGCCCCTGATCGCCTGCCAGCCGGCATGGAGCGACCGGTCGGCCAGAGCGTAGAACGGGAACAGGATCAGGTCATTGAGCACGATCGCCCCCAGAAACCACACCAGAATGGACTGCCACCAGACCCTCGAGTTCCACAGCTGCTTCGGCCCCATGACACTGATCACGTACCCCACGAACGCGAAGCACGCCAGCAGGCTCAGCAGGTGGACGGGATGGGCGCCGTAATGAGCCCTGACCTTGGTGATGAGTGCACGCATCTTCAGGCTTCGAAGTCGATCGATCGGACCCACTTGGTGCAGTGAACGCCAGGAAGGGCTGGAACAATAATGCGAGCAGGAAAGCCGTGGTCTGCCGAGAGGTCAACACCGTTCACCTTGAGGGCGAGCAGGGCGTCAGGGTCCAGCACTTGGTTCGACTGCAGGCGGGCCTGACCAAAGCCCCCGCTGGTGTCGAGGGACCGGACGTGCGCCGACGTCGGCTTTGCTACTCCGGCCAGCCGCGCTAGGTCTGCCAGCCGCACCCCCGTCCACTGTTGAGTGGTGGACCAACCCTCCACACAGGCGATGGGGAGATCCGCAGTGTGCTGTTCCATGGCCAGCAGCATGCCCCGCGTCAACGTCAGACCATCGGGCCCACCACCGAGGGACAACCTCCAGGCGGCCCCCGTATCAGCCGGGTCGATTCTGGCAGCAACGGCTGTCCGGTTTATCTGGAAGTCGTTCGGTCCGTTTCCGTATGAGCGCCCCCGAGGTACAAGCAGCGCGGCGTTTCTGGCAAAGCCACCGATGCTCTGACCGACAGTGAGCACGCCGACCAGCAGGGACCCGCCGCCCACCAAGGCCAGAGCTCCCCGACGACTGATAGTCGGTGGGGACGGGGACGGGGCAACCAGACCATCCGGATCCAGCGGCTCCGGTCTGGTCTCAGCCAGAGGTGTACGGAGTTCAGTAAGTAGCGATCGAGACCGCAGACTGCGAACCATGATCGGAATCTTCAACGACACATGGACCACGAAGCCGACGATGAAGACCCATGCCCCGAAGTAGTGGGCGGTGTAGAAGCTGAAGCCAAAGATGTAGTCGTACTGAATGTTCAAAATCCCGGTGACCATCTCGAACACGATGCCGCCCACAATGAGAATGAGGGAAAGGCGCTCGAGCACGTGGGCCACGGAACGGGCCGGAGGCCAGGTAAACAGTTTGGGCATCACCGACCACAACTTGGCTAGCACCACCGGGACGAGCACCAAGCCCAGCCCCACGTGCATCCCCTCGGTTAGCTGGAACAGCCAGGCGGGACGGGTCGGCCAGTTGAAGTACGGAAGGTGGAGGAATCCGACGTGGGCGGGAATGGCCTGGTGCAGCCTGGGGCCGTAGGCGATGTAGTCGAGCAGCCCGGTGAGGATGACTAGCGGCAGGGAGATCAACAGCAGAAACCCGAGCACCGAGGTCAGCCATGGTCCCCGGAGAGGGCTCCTCCAGGCGCGGCGCGCAGGCAACCCGGGCGGGGGCCGTTCTTCCAGCTTCCGCCACAGCCGTCGGGGAAAGCCATAGCGAGGCTCCTCGACTGACGGAGCCTCAGCCGAAGCGATCTCCTCCCGGTCGCTGGGGTCGGTATCTACCTCGTCCCCCAACTCAGTCAAAGGTCTCGTCCCGGCCCCACCAGGGCGATAATACGGTCCGGGTCAGCACGGCAGACACTCGACGCTCATACTCTTCGGTCTCGTTTCCCCAGATTGCGTTACACGGTTTTTACGAGCCTCATGCCGGACTCGGCAAACGAGTAGCGGCCAAGCTTCTCAGCTGGCCCAACTGCTGCCTGATGCTCAGTACTACCCGGATTCGGGCTTCCGAACCAATCTCACCTGCAGAGTACTGTTCGCCAATGCCGCAGAAGCTGAGCGCCGATCGGGACGCTCTGCCAACGCGTCAGCCTAGGCCCTGGCCTTACCGGTTCCGTTACGACCTGTTGTGGGGATCCATCATCGTGATGTTGGTCGCCGCTGCCTTCGGAGTTCCCCACCTCCATCTGGCATGGCTGACTCCGGTAGCACATCAGACCGCAGGCCAGTACAAGGTGCTGGCCCAGACGGCCCCGATCCTCGGGAAGTGGCTTCCGCACGCCACCTGGGGAACAGTCGCTGCACTCCTGATTGCTGCGATCGTTATTTGCTGGGGACCGATTGCAGCAAGGGTCACCCCATGGCGATGGCTGGTCATCGGGACGTGGGCGACCTCGGCGGCCTGGGCCATGGCCCTCGCCCTCATTGACGGATGGAAACGTGGCTTTGTCGGGCGAATGGGTGGAAAGTCCAGTTACTTGGCCACCATCCCCCGTGTCACTAGCGTCCGCGATCTCATTCGAGGTTTCGCGTCCCACATTGTGGACGGACCGGGTTCGTGGCACATCTCCGTGGCCGGCGATCCCCCCGGGGCACTGTTGACATTTGTCGGTCTTAACCGTCTTGGCCTACGGGGCCCGACGTGGGCCGGTGGCTTCTGTGTGCTGCTGGGAACGAGTGCCGCAGCAGCCGTGCTCATCACCATTCGGGCACTTAGCGGGGAGGACATGGCTCGACGGGTGGCGCCGTTTGTCGCTCTCGCTCCGGCGGCCGTCTGGATCGCCGTGTCGGCCGATGCTTACTTCGGGGCGGTGGCCGCCTGGGGTCTGACACTGCTAGCCCTGGCTTCATCCCGCACCATCCGCGCCCCGATCACAACCGCCGTAGGCGCCGGTCTCCTCCTGGCCTGCTCGATCTACCTCGACTACGGCCTGATCCTCATGGCGATTCCAGTACTGGCCGTCGTCGTTGTCACTCGCAATGCTCGTCCACTTCTTGCCGCTTTTATCGGAGCTGTAGCTGTGGCCTCTCTCGTCACCGTGATGGGCTTCTGGTGGTTCGACGGGCTCACGCTGGTCAGACAGCGGTACTGGGCCGGGATTGCGACCGATCGACCCTATGTTTATTGGGTGTGGGGCAACCTGGCCTCGCTGACCTGCGCCATCGGGATCGCCGGAGCCACCGGATTGCGACGCGCCTTCAACGGCACGGCACTGAGGGCGCGAGTTGGCATAAACGGGCTGCTCGTCGCTTTTGTCCTAGTGATCGTGGTGGCCGATCTGACCGGGTTAAGTAAGGCGGAGACAGAGCGGATCTGGCTGCCGTTTTCGGTGTGGCTGGTGGCAGCCCCCGCTCTGCTTCCTCGTCGATCCCATCGGTTCTGCCTCGGGCTACAGGCGCTCGGAGCACTTCTGATCAACAGCCTGCTGCTGACCACCTGGTAGATCATCAGCGGGCAGCAGCGGTCCCATCACGGTCGGTATCGATCGGCGACGATCCGAAAGTGAGACCGCTCGGCAAGTTGATCCGCCACCAACCAGACATCCTCCGCAGTATCGACATCCGTGAGCTCGGGTAGGTGGATTGGGAACACCCCTCGATCGGCCAGAGCGGCAAGCGTGCGACTGCCGGTTTCCGGACGAGACATAGGCACTCCCGCCAGAGCGGACGCAATTTGCGGGTCGGAGAGCCCTAGCGCCCACCACCCTCCATCGACCGCCGGTCCGAATACGGCAGGGATCCCATCATTGGTGAGCGAGGAGGCCGCACCGGAGAGCATGGCGGCCGAGACCTGGGGTGTGTCCATCCCGATCTGCAGAACAGGAGACTCAGCGAGGGCGCCGGCGTCGGAATGGGCGGCGCTCAAGCGCTCGGCGAGCCCCTCGCCCCGCTGGGGGATGACGGTGAACTCCTCCAGCATTCCTCTGATCTCCTCTGCCCTTCGTGCCTCAGCAAGGTCGCCAGTAAGGGCCACGATACGTACCGTCACGTCCGCGCCCCGGACGGCGATCAGGGTGTCGAGCAGCGCAGCGGCAGCCAGATCAGCAGCACCATCAGGTCCGAACGCAGGGACCAACCTGGTCTTGGCCAGTCCGATGACCGGCGCCTTGGCTACCACCAAAAGGGCGCACGGTGGACGGATCACCGAATCACCTTGAAGAAGTCCCACGTAGCAACCGCGCTGCCCCAGACCGAACCTGAGACCTTCGACCGACCCGCCGTGCGAGGTCGGTACGTGACATCTCGTTCTTCGATCCGCAGTCCAGCCCGACCGGCTCGTACGAGCAGCTCGAGTGGATATCCCGACCGTCGGTCCTGGACGTC
The DNA here is from genome assembly GCA_963817985.1 of uncultured Acidimicrobiaceae bacterium. Lineage (GTDB taxonomy): Bacteria > Actinomycetota > Acidimicrobiia > Acidimicrobiales > RAAP-2 > Bog-756. Next base: position 119,936 of record CAWFQI010000003.1, read on the forward strand.
GAGTTGCAGCAGCGTGTCTTTCCGAGAGGCCCGCACCGCACCGATGTCGTGCACCGAAAGGCCGAATTTCTGTCGGAGCCGGGCGGCGACCACGGCATTGCCGAGCCGGGCGTGGAGGGGCCAACCGGAGCGTGCGATGGGCCTTCGACGCCCTACGGCCACGTCAGCGCCACCTCGGATCAGATCGACCAGCATCGGCAGTTGGGTCGGATCCAAAGAGCCGTCGCCGTCGAGCACGCAAACTATGGATGGTTCCGCAGCCATGACTCCCGCGTGGACGGCGGCGCCATAACCCGGGGTGCACTCGACGATGACTTGGGCCCCGTGGGCGCGGGCCACGCCCGCCGTGTCATCGGTGGAGCCGTTGTCGACCACCACGATCCGATAGCCCGGAGGCATGGCGGTCAGAACGCCCGGCAACGATCCGGCCTCATCGCGGCAGGGAATGACTACGGTGACCGGATCCTGTACCGGCTCGACCGGCGAGTCAGACACGGGGGGGACCACTCGATGCGGCCTCCCGCAACGGTGCCCAGGCGAATTGGCTGAGACCCTCTGATGGAGGGATGGACGCCCGGAACCCGATGGTCTCGGCTGCCCGGGCGGGGTCCGCCACGATATGACGCACGTCTCCCGGGCGGTACTTGCCGGTAACGATTGGCGGTGGGCCGGAGCGGGCCTGCGAAAGCAGCATCGCCACCTGGCTGATGCTCACCGGGATACCGGATGAAACGTTCAGCGGTACGAACCCTGCAAGCTCCTCCTCTACCGATCGTACGTTGGCTTCGGCGATGTCCCGTACGTGGACAAAGTCGCGAGTCTGATGACCGTCCTCGTAGACCTGGGGAGCATCTCCAGCCTCCAGTGAAGAACGGAACATGGCCGCCACCCCTGAGTACGGGGTGTCTCGGGGCATGCGATCCCCGTAGACGTTGTGGTAACGCAAGGCGGTAACCGACCCCCCCGAGCTGAGTGACCAGGCCAGAGCGAAATGCTCCTGGGCCAGCTTGCTGGCGGCATACAGACTTCTGGGACGGAGCGGGGCATCCTCTGGAACCAACTCCCAGGCCAGCGGCTCCCCACCCGCTGGACACCAGTTGTCGAATAGGCCTTGGTTGAGGTCATCCTCTTTCCGGGGTGACGGATCCACTACCCCGTGGCGCTCGCAGCGATACCGACCGTCGCCATAGACGACCATCGACGAGGCAAGGACCAGGCGACGGCATCGAACTCGGTGCATCGCCGCGAGCAGGACGGCGGTCCCGAAATCATTGTGGCTGGCGAATGCGGGGCTGTCGTTGGCATCAACGCCAGCGCCAACCACGGCGGCTTGGTGGCACACCACGTCGACTCCATCCAGAAGTCTTTCGATCGCACGGGAGTCCCTCACGTCGACTCGGAGAACGCCCTCGGGAACACCTGCGATTTCTCCATGTGCCGAGGCAAGCATTAAGTCAATTCCGACCACCTCGTGACCCTGTGCCGAAAGAGCCGCTAGGACATGACTCCCGATGAAGCCGGCCGCGCCGGTCAGGAGCACCCTCATCTCACCCTTGTGCTTTGCTCATTCACCGACCCAATGGTAGGCGCCATCTCCTCGAATCCGAGCTGAGCACCACCAAGCCTGCCGACCCGCGTTGACTCTGCAAGCATGGACTGGTGGATCCCAGTCAGAAGATCTCGGACATCGACGTCGACTCCGGCCAGAGTGTCGACGCCTATGCCCTCGCCCAGATGGCAGCTGAGCGGCTGAGCGACCTCAGTGGTACACAAACCCACGACGTCGCCGTTATTCTGGGTACTGGTCTTGCGGATGCAGCTCCGAGCATTAGCCCGATATCGACTCAATTCAATTTGGGATCACTTCCTGGCTTCCCGTCGACCCTGGTTTCCCATCAGCGGTCCGAGGTCTGGTCTCTCGAGGTGGGCGAGATGAGAGTGCTGGCGTTTCTCGGTCGCCTTCACCTCTACGAGGGATACCGGGCCATCGACGTGGCCCATCCAATCCGAACTGCTATTGCGGCCGGATGCCGAGTGATCATCATCACCAACGCCTCCGGTTCGCTGCGTCCCGAGATGGTTCCCGGTGACCTAGTGCTGATTGCGGATCACCTCAATCTGAGTGGTACATCACCGCTGGCGGGTCTTCCGACCGGAGCGGGCTATCCCAGCCCGTTCGTCGATCTCGTTGACGCTTGGTCCCCACGGCTCCGAGCGTTGGCCAGGAGCGTCGATCCCTCCCTCGCTGAAGGGGTATACGCCCAGGTCCACGGTCCCCAGTTCGAGACTCCAGCGGAAATTCGGATGCTACGAGCGCTAGGCGCCGATCTGGTGGGAATGTCCAGCGCACTGGAAGCCATCGCCGCTCGACAGATGGGCGCCGAGGTGCTCGGCCTCTCTCTGGTGACGAACCTCGCTGCCGGCATGGAGGTGGGCGGTGTTTCACCCGACGAGATCATCGGAGCTGGTATCCACGGTGCCCCGGCTGTCGGGCGGCTCATAGGGCACGTCATCAGAAGCATCTAAGGCGACACCCTGCCAGATTTCGATCGCTTCATACACGCATTTCAATATGCGGTCCATTTTCGACGATTAGCACGTGGACAAAGGCGCGACGTCAGGGTTCTCTGCACTTCTTCTGGTGATGAGGTCAGCAGTAGGAGGTGTGTTTGCCAACACTTTGCCTAGCCGGTCAACGATCTCAAGTCTCGGATCCGTCGGCGGCCGCTGCGGCCACGATCACCCAGCTGGCACCGTGGGCACTGAGTCGATCGCCCACCCGTTTCAAAGGGTATGAGGCCCAGCTGGCGGCCCCGCAGACGGGCGGAATCAGCCTCAAAGGCGAGTGTCGGCCCTGGAAGGTCCATCGGGCTTCAGCCTTCTGACATTCGTGACGATGATGGAATCATGGAACTCTCGCGACCAACGCCTCGAGAGGAGGCCACTGATTCAGGGTTTACCCTCATCGAGCTCATGGTGGTGTTGCTGATCCTGGCCATCCTTCTTGCTATCGCCATCCCGACATTTCTCGGGACAAGCAAGTCTGCCAAGGACCGAGGAGCGCAGCAGAATCTGAACACGGCTTTGGTCGATTCAGACACCGTCTTTCAAACCAACGGTCAGTCCTTCGCCCTAGGCAGCACGAGCCAGTACGCCTCGTTCCCCGCGTTCATGGCGACCGCCCTTGCCAGCGATCAACCGTCGCTCGGATTCACCACGTCGACGTCGACCAGTCCCTCGAGCGTCTCGGTGTACGTGTCTGCCGGAGGCAACGGCATCGTGCTCGCCAACCGCTCTCCAGCAGGGAACTGCTGGTACACAATCGACAATCCGAGGGCCATCTCCACCACGATCAACTCGGCAAACAAGCAAAGGCCCTACGGGACCGGCACGGCAACGGCGTCTGCAACGACAAGCCCCAAGTCGGGCACCGCAGCTGCCCAGACCATCTACCTTCCAACCGCTGCCGGTAACTACTACGCCGAGGTATCAGGCGACACGGTCACCGCCGATTGCAGTGCGTCGAACCCTAAGTTCACAGGCACCGGATCCAAGTTCCAGGTAGCTCAATCGAGCTTCCCAAGCTGACCGTCATCGACCCGGGCTCCCTAGAGCCGGACGACTCACGCTCGTGTCACGTTGTTGACATCGAAGGCGATGCCTCGAGCGGCAGTCTTGTTCACGACAAACGTATGCTCATCACCCCCGCATGTCTCGATCCTGAGTCGCGCCATCAACCACCTCATCGTGACCGAGACCGGCGTCCTGATGTCCTTTCGTCCCAGAACGATCATGATGCCCCGTTGCGGTGTGCCAAAGATCAGACGGCAATCGGTGAGGACAAGGTGACCCTCGGCTTCCCTCTTCTTCAGTCCGTCGCCAGGATCGAAGAGGAGTCCGCGGACATCGATGCGGACGCTCTCATCTGATCCGAGCATCTCGTCGATGACGTCCAGACGTGCCTTGCTATGTTCTGACATTGCCTTCTCCCTTCATCACTTGGGCACGGGGTGAACGGTCAGGTAAATGTCAGTTTCTTCACCATGCCGGGCAGGCGAGGCTAGGGAGCGAACGGTCTCGATGTCGTCTTCGGACCCGATGAGTACGAGCTCGTCGCCACCTTCGAGGACGGTGGTCCCATCGGGAACCACCAGATCCCTATGCCGTTGAATGGTCGTCACGATGATGCTCATTGGCAACTCCACTTGGCGAAGTGTCAGCCCCGCCAATGGGGAGCTGCCGTCAACGATCACTCGGTCGGAGCTGTGTTCGTCGCCTTCCGCACTCATTCGCTGCAGGCTGGCCAGGACGCCGAGTCGATACCCTCTGACGACGTCCGACGTGGCGACGGTCCCCACCACTCTTCGGTCATCATCGAGTACCGAGACCCAATGCTGATCGGACGTGGTCATGGCATCGACGGCAACGTCGAGATGTGCCGATTCCGATGTCGTGGCCGCAGCGACGTCCACGAGCAATGCCAGTCGTGACTCCGAGCACGCTGTCGCCTCGTCAAGACTAGAAAGCGAGACGGTTCCCTCGAAACGGCCTTCCCCATCGACGACCGGTGCTCCGGTCAGCCCATGACGAAGAAGCTCCTGGCGAGCCGACGCTGTCGTCGTCCCCCCGGCAATCACCAGGCGAGGTGGAGCCATAGCCTCTGCCACCGGAACACCGGCCAGGACAGGCATCCCCATCAGAAGCTGATGAGCCGGGGCGTCGGCTCGAGATCCCAGCTGGCTGCGATAAATGGTGTCATCGCTGCGGCGGACAATGAACCAGGCCAACCCAACGGCGATCATGGCAGGACCGAGAATAGAGAGGCTGCCGGTCATCTCCGCAACCATCAGCATGACGGCCAGTGGCGCACGAGAGATGCCTCCGAAGCAACACATCATCCCGATGATCACGTAGGGCGCTGGATTGTGGCCCATGGAAGGAATCACCGGTTCGAAGAGCCGCCAGACCGAGGCGCCGATGAAGGCACCGATGACGAGACCGGGACCGAAGATCCCCCCGATCCACCTGAGCCGATGGAGAGACCGGTGGCCACTATCCGGGCGAAAGGCAGAATCAGCACAATCCACAACGGCAGGGTCAAGATCTGGCGACCAAGGCCTTGTTGGATCCATCCATAGCCCGTTCCGAGCACCTCAGGGACGGCCAGGGCGATAAATCCGACGATGACTCCACCGACCGCAGGTTTCATCCACCGGGGGAGGGTCAGTCGCCCGAAGAGGTCCGAGATCCCATAGAAGCTCTTGGCGTAGAGGAGTCCGGTCAGTCCGCCGAGAACGCCGATAAGGGCAAACCACGGCAGATGAGCAGGATCAGTGAAGTGGTAACTCCCGGCGAAACCAAAGATGGGCGTAAATCCGACTACCGCTCCGAAGATGACGTAGCCAACCAGCGATGCGACGAAGCTGGGGAGCAGAGCCTCGGCATCGAAATCATCGCGGTAGAGGATCTCGGTAGCCAGGACGGCGCCGCCGAGTGGGGCACCGAAGATGGCACCGATCCCCGATCCGATCCCGGTGACCACGGCGATGCGGGCATCAGCCGGGCTGAGGTCCAGTTCTCGGGCCAGCAGGGAAGCGAACCCGGCGCTGATCTGTCCGGTGGGGCCCTCTCGACCTCCGGAGCCACCCGAGCCAATGGTTAGGGCCGAAGCTACGATCTTGACGATCACGGTGCGAAAGCGAATACCCCGAGGATTGTGGTGCACCGCCGAGATGGCCGCGTCAGTGCCATGGCCTTCTGCTTCGGGAGCGAATCGGAAGACGAGGATCGCCCCGAGCAGCGCTCCCAATCCGACAACCAGGGGGAGTGCCCAAGGCCGGGTAAACGAGGCCGACGCCCGGTGGCCACCCTCGCCAATCGGCGTCGGCACCTGGTATCCGGCCAGGGTGCCGAGGAAGAAGTGCGTCGAGGCCAGTAGCGCCTCATAGAACACGATGGCACCGACTCCGGCCATCGTTCCGATCAGTAGCCCGAGAATGAGCCACTTCTGCAGGTACGACGCGCTGCCCGAGCCAGCGCGGCAGCACGAGTCATCATGGCTCGCCACGGGGTCTTGGCGAAGATTTTCATGGTGCACTGCTCATCTAGAGGTCCCACCCCGTTGACCAGTCCTGCTCGGGCACCTCACCGGCGGCAGCGGTGAGACGTTGCAACGAGTCGACCAACGCAGCCTGCTGTTCAGACGGGATCGCCTCCAAGAGGTGGGTGATCTCCGACCGTCTTCTCCTCGTTACGGCATCCACCAACGCCTGGCCCTTCCCGGCCAGCGTCAGCCGGATCAGACGCCGGTCACCTCGGTGGTGGCGGCGCACGATCAAGCCCTTCTTGATCAGCCGATCGCACATTCGGGTGGCGGTGGGCGGCGTCACGTCCACTGCTTCGGCGAGCTCAGCGAGGCTCTGTGGACCACGGGAGGCCAAGACCACCAACGTCCGGTACTGGGTGAGCGTCACCTCCTCGGCCACGTCCCCGAGGGAACGAGCGGCCACCGCGACCAACACCCGGCTGGCGCTCAGTACGGCATCGACGATGAGGTCCCGATGAGTTTCCGCAGCTGCGGGCATCTTTGTCAGCATATACTAATGATTGTAGTAGCTAATTAACTGACGCAGTCCAACTCCCGAATCGGTAAGGCATTAGGCGGCTCATGACCCACTAACCACAGGTGCTGACTACCTGTCAGTCAGATGATGAACTTTGGGACGCATTCGTTGAGACCAAGAGAGCTGCTTTGACGCTGGCGATGAGGAGAACGTTTGAGAAGCACCACGAGGCAGCTCTGGAGAAGGTGATGGTGGGCCTCCGACGTGAACTGGAGCGGATCGGGCTTCCGGTTTCGGCAGCCCGGTTGCTCCCGTACGCCACCAGCATCTCGCTCGGAAACCCGATCGTGTTCAAGTAGGCATCGAACCAACCTTCGCCTCATCGTCGGCACCAAGAACCACGATCTCCTCGTCGACTTGCCAAGGACGGGAGATCAGTGGCCCCGCAAGCAGATACCTGATGGCACACACGGATATCGAGGAAAAGTACGGTCAGCTCATACCTGCGGGTCGGGTCGAAAAGGTATTGGGCTGCGGGCGTAGTTCGCAGCTTGAACTCTGCGGCAACTGCCGGAGCCCCTTGCCTACCGGTGAGAGCCGGGGGGACCCATGTGGTTGGTTTGCCCAAATGCCCATGAACCGATGGCACCTACTGCTGCCGCGGCGATCACCGTGGCAATCTCGAAGAATAAAATCACACTTGCTCTCTACCCGGCTGGATCCAAGGTAATCAGGTCTCCAATGGCTCAAGAGGTGTACTGACCGTTCCAAGGTCGTGGGACTGATCGGGACGGTTTCCAGAGACCTCTAGAACCAATAGGCAGACGTGTGAATCTGTGAGTTACCTTTGGCCGACGAGAGAACCGAGGAGAGCGCCGTGTCTAGGAGCTCCGAGAGCCGGTAGCGGAGGGGACATGGCTTCTCGTGTCGTCTGCAGGCTGGACGCATCCAGGCATTCAGGATGGTCCTTGGTGACAGCCGCCGATGCCCAGATCGTCTCCGCGGAGCAACCTGAAATGGTGACAGCAGAACGGGCGCCGGAGCCACGGTGATCAGCGACGGCCCGCAGCGGGAATGTAGGACCTTTGGCACTACCAAGGTCGTCGCAGAGGGATCAGGCTGGGTGCACGCCACAGAAGGAGTCGGATCATGAAGGCACTCGTTTACCAGGGACCGGGATCCAAGGCATGGGAAGAGGTACCGGCTCCCACCTTGCAGGCCGACACGGACGTGATCGTGCGGGTGGACACGACCACGATCTGCGGATCCGACCTCCACATCTTGAAGGGGGATACGCCAGAGGTCACTCCGGGGCGAATTTTGGGTCACGAGGCAGTCGGGACCGTCAAGTCGGTTGGGACAGGCGTGAAGACGGTCGCCGTGGGCGACCGGGTTCTCGTCTCCTGCATCAGCGCCTGTGGCACCTGCCGATTCTGCCGGGAGAGCCGTTACGGCCAGTGCCTGGGGGGAGGAGGTTGGATCCTCGGACACCTCATCGACGGGACGCAGGCTGAGTACGTGCGGGTGCCGTTCGCCGACACCTCCACCTACCCAGTCCCGAAGGGGGCGGTCGACGAGGAGATCTTGATGCTGGCCGACATTCTCCCGACCGCCTACGAGGTGGGCGTGCTCAACGGCCACGTCCAGCCCGGTGACACGGTCGTCGTGGTCGGGGCCGGCCCCATCGGACTGTCCGCCATCACCGGGGCCAAGCTCTACTCCCCCGGCACGGTGATCGCCATCGACCTGGCCGACTCGCGCCTCGACATGGCCAAGCAGTTCGGAGCGGACACGACCATCAACAACGAGCATCAAGACGCAGTCGCCCTGGTCCGGGAGGCGACCGGCGGCCTCGGAGCTGACGTGGCTATCGAAGCCGTTGGTATCCCCTCGACGTTCGAGCTCTGCACCGAGCTCGTTCGACCTGGGGGGCATGTGGCCAACATCGGAGTGCACGGCAAGCCGGCCACACTGCATCTCGAGTCGCTGTGGACAAAGGACGTCACCATCACCACGGGCTTGGTGGACACCTACTCGACGCCCACCCTGCTGCGCCTGCTCACCAGTCGCCAGATCGACGCCGGCCGCTTCGCCACCCACCACTTCGGCCTCCACGACATGGTGGCTGCCTACGACGTCTTCTCCCGGGCCTCGGATACCGGAGCGGTCAAGGTGGTTTTGACCCGCTGACCTCGCTGGCGACCACGCGCCTCCGGTCAGGTGTCCTCGGTCCTGCACTCGGCGACTCCGCACAACCCGCTCCACACCGGCGACTTAGTCGGCCCACCAACGTCAGCCATGTGCTACCGACGGACCATGGCGACCTTCATGCGGTCCTCGGGGCTGATGAGATGGGAGTGGTCGTCGAGACCTTGGTCGAGTTGGACCCAGTTGACCGTTCCGGTGGAGTCGCTGGTCTCGGGCGTGTAGTCATCGCTTACCGAGGTGGCATGGTCACCCCCGATGTCAAGCGTCTCGTCCCCCGAAAAGAGCATCGGGATGCTGGCTTCCTGTCGGGCACTACCGACCTGGTTGCCATCGACGAACAGCGTGGTATCACCACCCTTGGCCAAGCCATCGCCGTCGTAGGCGAACTCCACCCGGATCTGGTGCGTGCCGGCACTCAGGGGATCCGTCCCGGTGGACTTGATGAGGGCCAGACCCAACAGGTTGTAGCAGTGGTGAGTACGCCGTCGACCGGGTAGAGCGACCACCCGCCGAAGGCACCGCCCTGGGCGGCGATGACGCCGTTGGCCGAGCCGTCGGGCACGATGACCTCAACGGTGATGGCGTAAGACTTGTTCCTCATGTTGAGGACGGTGTTCTCGGTCACACGGGACATGCCACCGAAGAGCACCTGCGATGGACCTTTGGCAAGTTCGGGCCCTCCGGCTATCTCTGAGTTGAACCGCTCGATCCGCCGGTCGTCGAGGAACCACGTTGCTCTTGACGCTCTCGATCAGGAACAGTCGCTGAAGTTCGGTTAGGCGATCGGGATGCTCGGCGGCCAGGTCCTGGGACTGTGTCCAGTCGTTGTCGATGTTGTAGACCCCCACACGTCATCGTCGAGCGCCGGCAGGGTGGCCCCGAACAGCCAAGGGATGCTGTGTCGAGTGACCGCCATCCACCCCTTATGGTAGACGCCACGGTTGCACGCCATCTCGAAGTATTGGGTCTCTCGACGGTCTGCCGCATGAGCACCATCGACGAGGTAAGCCAATCGGGCAGAGCGCTGGCTTCCGGCTTGACGATCAGGTTCCCGGGGCTCCGGAGGCCACCACTCCACACTGGCCAGTGGCCCTGTTTGCCGGAATCCCGGCAGGGTAAGGCCTCAGGCGGAGCGGACAGAGAAGGTGGGGCAGCTATGAGCACTGTGCAGACGCTTGCGTCGGTGCCCGACAGCCCGGCGAAGGCGAGGACACTGGTGCGGGCGGAGCTGGAAGGCTGCGCGGAATCCACCATCACAACGGCTGAGCTGATCGTGAGCGAACTGGTCACTAACGCCGTCGTGCACGGCGGGACCCCGATACGTATCGAACTCGAGCATGGCGAACAGATGGTGCGGGCGATCGTGACCGACGGTGGTACCGAGCTCCCCGTCCTCGGTCACCCCCAGGACTCGGCTGAGCACGGCCGGGGTCTGATGATCGTGTCCTCGCTCGCTCATGAGTGGGGGGTCGTAGAGAACAAGGCCGGGAAGTCGGTCTGGTTCTCCCTCCGGTGCCTCTGACGCCCACGGGGGTGGGTAACCGTTCGCCCGAGTCAGCTGCCCACCGGGGCGCCGCCTCCTGTTGCGGGACGGGGCCGGAGGATCCCGTCCAACACGGCGGCCAGCGTGGCCACGATGCCAATGGCCGCCCCCACCAGACAGACCCCAGCCCAGTGGTGCGCTTCGTAGACCGAGCTGCCGACAGCCGAGCCGATGGCCCCGCCGGCGAAGTAACAGACCATGTAGGCCGAGTTCACACGGCTACGGGCATCGGGGGCCAGGCGGTAGATGAGCGACTGGTTGGTGACCTGCAGGCCCTGGACACCGATGTCGAGCACAACGATGCCCACGATCAGCATGGACAGGTTGTGACGTCCCCACCAGAGGGGTAAGAACGACACGAGGACCAAGCCGGCGAAGACCAGGGTGGTGGTGCGGGTCCATCCCCGGTCGGCCCACCGACCGGCCACGTTGGCACAGAGGGCTCCGCTGGCTCCGACCAGCCCGAACAGCCCGATCGTCAGGTCGTCGTAGTGGTACGGCGACCCGGCCAACAAGAAGGCCATCGTGGTCCAGAACACGCTGAACGCGGCGAAGCCCAGGGCGCCGAACAGGGCGCGACGTCGGAGCAGGGACTCGGTGACGAGCATCATGGCCGCCGATCGGAGCAAGGTCCCATAACCGATGCGAGGACGCTCGCCTTCCCCGGGCAGCCGTCGGAGCAGCACAACTGCGAGGGCCACCGTCATCCCGGCCGCCATCACATAGACGACCCGCCAGCTGGAGGCCTGGGCAACGAGGCCGGACACCGTCCGGGCCAACAGGATCCCCATCAGCAGTCCGCTCATGACCACCCCAACCACGTGGCCGCGGTGTTCCTCGTCGGCCAGGGACGCGGCCATCGGCACCAGGATCTGAGCGGCCACCGATCCGGCTCCAACCACGAGGCCGACTGCGATGAGCACACCGATATCGGGGGCGGAGGCCGAAACCACCAGCCCGACGGCGGTCACCGCCAGCACGCCGGGGACCAGCCAACGCCGGGTCAACAGGTCACCCAGGGGCACGAGGAGTGCCAGGCCCACCGCGTATCCGATCTGGGCGAAGGTGACCACCAGACCGGCCGTTCCCGAGCTGGTCCCGAACGACTTGGCAATGTCGTCGAGGACCGGCTGGGCGTAGTAGAGGTTGGCCACCGACACGCCGCACGACACCGCGAACAACAAGACGAGCCCACGGCTGATACCCGTCCTCGGGCGAACCGAGCCGGACGCGGTCACCTCAGGCATGGCTGAGTCCTCCAGGGGTAAAAACTGAACACACCGTACACTAACATATTGTGTACGCTGCGTACATGATCTCCGGTGCGACCGCGAGCAGTACCGAGCCTCCACGAGACCCACCCAGCGTCGGCCGACCCCGCAGTGAGCGCGCCAGGGTGGCCGTCCTCGACGCCGCGGCCGACCTGCTCGTCGATGGGGGCCTGTCGTCGGCCACCATGGAGGCCATCGCCTCCCGGGCGGGCGTGAGCAAGGTGACCATCTACAAGTGGTGGCCCTCGCGGGGGTCAGTGGCGGTGGACGCCTACTTCCGCCGGTTCGACGAGACCTACACCTACGTCGACACCGGCGATGTGGCCGCTGATCTGACGACGCAGCTCCGCCTGCTCATCCACACCTTCCAGGGACGGGCGGGGGAGATCATGGCCGAACTGATCGGGCAGGCCCAGACCGATCCCGCCCTGGCCGAGACGCTCCGGACGGGCTGGCTCCTTCCCCGCAGGGAGATCACCGCCGCGGTGCTGCAGCGGGCCGTGGATCGGTCCCAGATCCGGGCCGACGTCGATATCGCCACGGTGATGGACCAGCTCTTCGCCCCGCTCTACTGGAGACTCATGATGGGTCACGGGGCCCTCGACGACGGCTTGGCCGAGGCACTCGTGGGCAATGCGCTCGATGGCGTGGGGATTCGCTGATCCTGCTGGTCGGCCTGCCGACGGGCCGGTGTCGCCGGCGGCCCGGGCCCGACACCGGTGCGCTCCGCCGGGCCAGGGTGCGACAGACGGCCGTTTCTTGGTCGGATGGACGCCGAGCTGATTGGATAGCGCCGAGAAGACGGCCTCCGAACGAGGACCGAAGGCCGGCAGAGACGAGCCGCTCCATGGGTTGCGCCCACCAGCACCAGTCGACATGAACCGGATCCCCGCGCCCCGTCTGGCCCGTGGTGCCGGCCCTCGCGTCGATGCCGAGGGAGAGCTGATCGACTCGCCGCACGTGCTCCGCTACGTGTGGGCGCTCCTGGTCGTCATGACCGCCATCGAGGCCGCCGGGGATCTGGGCTGGATCGGTGGCCCGTCGTCGCTCTACCAGTCCTGGATCCACGATCTGGTGCTCGCCGCCGCCGCCGCGTTGATGCTCGCCCGCGCCGTCTTCGAGCCCACGGCCCGTCGGGCCTGGTTCGCCTTCGGGCTGGCCATGTCCGTCTGGTGCGTGGGAACGATCGGGTGGACCCTGGCCTACGGAGGATCTCCCAACCCGCCCTACCCGACCTTCGCCGACGTCTTCTGGCTGCTCTGGTACCCGCTCATGGTGGTCGGCATCGTGTACCTGATCCGGGTCCGGTTCCGGGAGTTCGAACTTCACCGCTGGATGGACGGCATCGCCGTCACCCTCATCGTCCTCGTGGCCGGCTTCGCCCTCGTCGTCCAGCCGGTGGCCGAGGAATCCTCACGGGGGTGGCTGGCCATCGTGGTCGACTTCAGCTACCCCGTCCTCGACGTGCTGCTGATCGGCACCCTCCTCGGTGTCTACGGTCTCCTCGGCTGGAAGCCCGACCGCATGTGGTTGCTCATCGGCGCGGGCATCCTGGCCACGACAATCGGTGACGCCGCCTTCGCCGTCCAAGAAGCCCGGGGCGTGGCCCAGGGCAACGGCTACGACTTCGTCTGGACCATTGGGGCTCTGGCCATCGCCTACGCCGCCTGGGTGCCGACGAACGACGACCCGGAGGGACACGGACGGGTGACCGGCATGCGGGCCGTCGCCCTGGCCCTCATCGCCCAGGCCCTGGCCATCGGCATCCAGCTCTACGCGGTGTTCGAAGAGGTGGGACGGAGCGAGCGGGTGGTGACCATCGTCGTGCTCGTGGTGGCCTCGGTCCAGATCATCCTCACCCGCCCCCGGGCCGCGTCCGAGCCGGCATCCGGGCCGTCTGATGCCGTGACCACTGCGCCCGTCCCGCCCGCCGGCACCCCCGAGGGACGGTCGGTCGGAGGTACGTCGGGGTGAGCCCCATCGCCGTCGGACCGGTCACGGAGGGACGCTTCGGTGGCCGGGGCCGAAGCCGTTCGCCGGCGCCGGCGGGTCGTCGAAATTTCTGCTCGCGGGGCTGCGCAGCGCCAATTGTGACGGTTCGGCCGGCGAGCCCGGCCCATCGACCGGTGGGTCCCCTGACCGGGGCCGCGCCAGGTCGCTGTGCTTGATCGAGGCGCATCCGGGTAAGTTCTGTCCCCGAAGGCGGACCGGGACGGCCGGCTGCCTTCGTTTTCGATCCCCACCGCGGACCAGGAGGAGCGGGGATGACCGATCTACTGACGACCACCGGGGATCGGACGATCACCGAGCGCTTCTTCGCCACCCGGGCGCTCACCGAGTCCCTGGCCGCGCCACTGTCAGCGGAGGACCAGACGGTCCAGTCGATGCCCGACGTGAGTCCGACCAAGTGGCACCGGGCCCACACCTCCTGGTTCTTCGAGACGTTCCTGCTCGGCCCGACGCTCCCGGGCTACCAACCCTTCCACCCGGCATTCGGCTACCTGTTCAACTCCTACTACGAGGGCGTCGGCGCCCGGTACCCGCGGCACGACCGGGGGCTGGTGTCCCGTCCGGGAATCGAGGAGGTCGCCGCCTACCGGCGCTCGGTGGACGAGTCGATGGCCGACCTTCTGGACGAGCGCGGCGCGGACGTCGCACCCCTGGTCGAACTCGGGATCCAACACGAGCAACAGCACCAGGAGCTGCTGTTGATGGACATCAAGCACGTCCTCTCCCGGAACCCCTTGCTCCCGGCGTACGACAACCTCGACGCCACTCCCGCCACCGACAGTCCTCCGCTCACATGGACCGAGATGGCCTCCGGTCTGGCCCAGATCGGGCACTGCGGCGACACGTTCAGCTTCGACAACGAGCTCCCCCGCCATCCCGTCCACATCGGCGCGTTCGCCTTGGCCGACCGACCGGTCACCTGCGGGGAGTGGTCGGCCTTCATCGACGACGGCGGCTACCACCGGCCCGAGCTGTGGCTGTCCGACGGGTGGGCCACCGTCCAGGCCGAGCAGTGGGAGGCGCCCCTTTACTGGTCGGCGGTCGACGGCGGGTGGCGGGAGTTCACTCTCGGGGGTCCCATCGACCTCAACCCCGGCCAACCGGTGTGCCACGTGAGCTACTACGAGGCGGACGCATTCGCCCGCTGGGCCGGACACCGCCTCCCGACCGAGGCGGAGTGGGAGGTAGTGGCGGCCCGGCACCCGGTCGGTGGCCACTTCCTCGACCAGTCGGTCCTCCACCCGACGCCCACCACCGACACGGGCCCGTTCGGTGACGTGTGGCAGTGGACAGCTTCGGCCTACAGCCCCTATCCAGGCTTCCAGCCGGCCGCCGGTGCGGTGGGCGAGTACAACGGGAAGTTCATGGTCAACCAGCACGTCCTGCGGGGTGGATCGTGCGTCACCCCGCCCGGTCACCTGCGCACCACCTACCGGAACTTCTTCCCGCCCTCGGCACGATGGGCCTTCTCCGGCCTCCGCCTGGCCCGGGACCTCTGACCACCCCCCGTCATCCCCCCACGACCACTGCGCCGAAGGAACCGAGCGACCATGGCCACTGTGATTCCTCCCACCCTCGATGTCCACCTGTCCGGCGCCGACCTGCGCGGCGCCATGGAGGCAGACGTCCTGTCCGGTCTGACCGCCGTCCCGAAGAGCCTTCCCCCCGTCTACTTCTACGACGACCGTGGCAGTCAGCTCTTCGACGACATCACCCGGCTGCCCGAGTACTACCCGACCCGTGCCGAACGCTCCATCCTCGACGCCCATGCCGGCGACATCGCCAGCGTCTCGGACGCCGACACCCTGGTCGAGCTCGGAGCGGGCACCTGCGACAAGTCGCGCCTCCTCCTCGACGCCATGGCGGCCAACGGCCGGCTCCGGCACTTCGTGCCCCTCGACGTCAGCGACACCACCATCTGGGAGGCGGCCAACGCCCTCTCCGAGGAGTACCCCGGGGTGGCCGTGAGCGCCGTGGTCGGCGACTTCCACCAGCACCTCGACCGTCTCCCCCATGACGGGGTGCGTCTGTTCGCCTTCCTCGGGGGCACCATCGGCAACCTCGACCCGACCCAGCGCCGTCAGTTCCTCATCCAGCTGGGCAAGGTCATGTCGATGGACGACCGGCTGCTGCTCGGCACCGACCTGGTGAAGGACCGGACCCGGTTGGTCAAGGCCTACGACGACGACGCCGGTGTCACCGCCGAGTTCAACCGGAACGTGCTCGTGGTGCTCAACCGCGAGCTCGGGGCCGATTTCGAGCCGGAGCGGTTCGAGCACGTGGCCCGATGGAACGAGGCGGACCAGCGGATCGAGATGTGGCTGCGCTCGACGGTCGATCAGCACATCCGGGTGGCCGACCTCGACCTGGACCTCAACTTCGCCGCCGGCGAGGAGATGCTGACCGAGATCAGCACCAAGTTCACGACGGACGCCCTGGCCCTGGAGTTGAGCGAGTGTGGCTTCGTCGTCGAGGCCATGTGGCCCTCCGACGGCGACGAGTTCCTCCTCACCCTGGCCCGGCCGTCGTCCTAGGCGCGTTCCCGGCCGTCCGGGGACGCGCTCGAGTCACCCTCCCAACAGGTCCCGCACCGCATCCCCGATGGCCCGGTGGAAGGTCGGGTAGGCGTAGATCATGTGGCGGAGCTCGGTGGTGGGCACGGCGGCGTGGACGGCCAGGGTCAGGAGGCCGAGGACCTCACCGCCGGACGGTCCCGCCGAGGTCGCCCCGACCAGCACGCCCCGCTCGGAGTCCTCGACGAGCTTGATGAAGCCCCGGTTGCCGGCCTTGTGGATCCAGCCCCGGGCCGACTCGGTAATCGAAGCCGACCCCACCCGCACCTGGATTCCCTGGTCCCGGGCGGCCCGCTCGGTCAGTCCCACCGAGCCGATCTCCGGATCGGTGAAGGTCACCCGGGGCACGGCCCGGTAGTCGGCCGGGACCACCTGGTGGCCGAGGATGTCGTTGACCACGATGTCCGCCTGGTACATGGACAGGTGGGTGAAGGCGCCATGCCCGACGGCGTCCCCCACCGCCCAGACGCCCGATGCCCCCGCCACCCGCATGTGGTCGTCGACCGGCACGGTCCGGGCCGACTGGTCGAGGCCGATGGACGCCACGTTCAACTGGGCGAGGTCGGGACGACGACCCGTCGCCACCAACAGGCGGTCGGACACCACGGGTTCACCCGTCTCGAACGAGACGGCGAAACGGTGGCCGTCGTGGTGGACGGCCTCGATCTCCACCGCGGTACGGACATCGATCCCCTCATCGGTGAACACCTCGGCCAGCAGCGAACCGGCCTCGGGCTCCTCGGGACCGAGGAGGAGCGGCCCGGCCTCGAGCACCGTGACACGGGAGCCGAACCGGTGGAACACCTGAGCCAGCTCCACCCCGATGGCCCCACCGCCGAGCACGATGAGCGAGTCGGGCACGACCTCGGTCTCGATGGCCTCACGGTTGGTCCAGTACGGGGTCCCGGCCAGCCCGGCGACAGGCGGGATCCAGGCCCGGGTGCCGATGTTCACGACGACCGCCCTCGAGGCCTCGATGACCCTGTCCCCGACGATCACCTGGTTGGGCCCCTCCAGGCGGCCCCATCCCCGCACGAGACGCCCACCTTTGTCCTCGAAGCGCTGGGCCGCCACCGTGTCGTCCCAGGTGTCGGTGGCCTCCTCCCGGATGCGGCGGGCCACCGGGCCCCAGTCCGGACGCACGGTCGCGGTTCCGGCCAGGCCGGACACCCGGCCCGCCTCGGCCAGCAGGTCAGCGGCCCGGATCATCATCTTGGAGGGGACGCACCCCCAGTAGGGGCACTCCCCACCGACCAACTCAGCCTCCACGCCGACCACGTCGAGGCCGGCCTCGGCCAGCCGTCCGGCCACGTCCTCGCCCCCGGGGCCGAGCCCCACCACGATGACCTCGGCCTGCTCACTCATACTCGGCTCCTTTTGGCACTGCCGGATCGGGAACCCGCTCCGGCGTCGGCCCCGGCGGGCTCCTCCGGTTCTACCCGGTAAACGGGCGCCCCGGAGCCGGTCGCCGTGGGCGGGACCCCACCGGCCGCGCCGGTGGCTGTCCGGCTCGGGGAACACCGGCCCGCGTAACGGGGTTGTACCGTCCATGACGATACGAGCGACATGGAACGGGGCCGTACTGGCCGAGAGCGACGACACCGTGGTGGTCGAGGGCAACCACTACTTCCCGGCCGCCGACGTGAACAGCCAGTACTTCGAAGCGAGCCCGACCCACACCACCTGTCCCTGGAAGGGCGAAGCCAGCTACCGGTCCGTGGTGGTCGAAGGCCGCCGCAACGAGGACGCCGCCTGGTACTACCCCACGCCCAAGGACGCAGCCAAGGAGATCACCGATCGGGTGGCCTTCTGGAAGGGCGTGTCCGTCGACGAGGTGGCCTGAGTCTCCTCAGGCGGAGCGCTGGCGGGCCACGTCGAAACAGGCGATGGCTCCGGCCGTCGCCACGTTGAGGGACGAGAGGGTGCCGTGCTGGGGGATGGACGCCAGCGCGTCGCACCGCTTGCGGGTCAGCGTGGCGAGGCCCTGCCCTTCGGCGCCCAGGACGAGCGCCACCGGCTGGTCGCCCAGGGGGAGCTGGTAGAGGGACTGGCTGGCCTCGCCGACCAGACCCACCGACCACACCCCGAGCGACGACAGCTTCTGGAGGGCGGCCGGCACACCGGCCACGAGCGCCATGGGCAGATACTCGATAGCCCCGGCGGCCACCTTGGCCACCGTCGGGGTGAGGTGGGCGGACCGGTGCCGGGGCAGCACCACCCCCGTCACCCCGGCGCACTCGGCGCTCCGGAGCAGGGAGCCGACGTTGTGGGGGTCGGTGATCCCGTCGAGGACGAGCAGGAACGGCACCCGTCCGCGCCGGGTGGGCTGGCACAGCGACTCGAGCGGGGTGTCCTCGATGGGACGGGCCAGGGCCACTACTCCCTGGGCGGCATCGGTCCGGGCCACCGAGTCGATGCGGCGACGGGAGACGTACTCGACGCGCACCCGTCGGCTCGACGCCAGCGCCTCGATCTCGTCGAGGATGGGGGCGGCGTCCATCCCCTCGGCCATGAGCAGCGAGGTGACCGCCCGCCGGTTGGCACCGAGTAGCTCGCGGACGGCCTGACGGCCCTCGACCTGGTCGCCGCCCAGACCGGACGGAGCCGACGTTCCCCGGGCCCGAGGGGCCGGTGCGGCCCGACCGCCCGAACGCGATCCCCGACCCGACGGGACGGCCCCTTTCGGTGCGCCGGCCTTGGCGCTTCCCCGGGAGGAGTTGGCCGTGGACCTCCCCCGCCCCGATCCGCCCCGTGGCGGTCTCCCCCGGCCTCCGGCGTTCTTCGGAGGACTCATCGGTCCCCACCTCCCCCGCCCGTGGCGGTACCGGCGGTGAGCAGCACCACGGCGGTGCAGCCGATGCCCTCTTCCCGGCCCAGGGCCCCGAGGCCCTCGGCCCGGGTGGCCTTCACATTGACGGGTGCACCGAGCACCCCGCCCAGCAGCTCGGCCATGCGGTCCACGAACGGGGCGAGCTTCGGCCGCTCGGCCACCACCGTGCAGTCGGCGTTGACCGGAACCCACCCGGCGGCGGCGGCGAGCTCCACCATGGCGCCGAGGATCACCAGGCTGTCGGCCCCGCGCCACTGGGGGTCGGTGTCCGGAGCGTGGCGCCCGAGGTCGCCGAGGCCCGCCGCCCCGAGCACCGCGTCGGCCAGGGCGTGGGCCACGGCGTCGGCGTCGCTGTGCCCCTCGAGTCCTCTCGTTCCCTCGCCAGTGATGACGACCCCACCGAGGATCAGCGGTCGATCGTCGTTCACCGAGAACCGATGGACGTCGACTCCCTGGCCGATCCGGAGCGCCGGCGGACCGGCACTCATCGGGCCACCCCGGCCAGCAACGCCTCGGCCACACCCAGGTCCTCGGGACGGGTGATCTTCAGGTTGCTCGGCTCGCCGGGCACGGTGTGCACGGCGATGCCCAACGCCTCGAGCATCCCGGCGTCGTCGGTGTGCTCACCGCCGTGGCCGTGCGCCTCGCGCAGCGCGGAGGCGGCGAACGCCTGGGGGGTCTGCACGGTCACCAGTTCGTCCCGATCGACGGTGGCCTGGACCAGGCCGTCGGCGACCCGCTTCACCGTGTCGGAGACGGCCAGGACCGGGATGGCGCATGGCGCCCCTTCTGCGACCGCCTCCACCACCGCGGCGAACAGGGCCGCAGAGGCGAGCGGTCGGGCGGCGTCGTGGACGACGATGACGGCGGCATCCTCGGGCACCGCGGCGAGACCGGCCCGCACCGAGTCGGCTCGCGAGTCGCCTCCGGTCACCACGGCATCCAGGGACAGTGACCCGGTCGGGTCCACCTCACCGGGGACCGACGATCCACCCGGCACCACGAGGACCACCCCATCAGCCACCGTCCGGGCGGCGTCCACCGACCACGCCACCACCGGTTTGCCGGCCAGCTGGAGAAACTGCTTCCGCCCTCCGAAACGGCGACCCGATCCCCCAGCCACCACGATGGCCCACACGGGCCCCGCTCGGCTCAGGGCAGCGCCTCGTTCAGCCGAACCTCGGCGGTCTCCTCGTCGACGCCCAGCGCAAAGGTCAGCTCGGACACGAGGATCTGGCGGGCCCGCTGCAACATGCGCTTCTCGCCGGCGGACAGACCCTTGTCCTTGTCCCGGATGGAGAGGTTCCGCACCACCTCGGCCACCTGGTAGATGTCGCCGGAGCGCAGCTTCTCGGAGTGGTTCTTGTACCGACGCGACCAGTTGGTCGGCATCCGGGCTTCCTTCTTGCGCAGGACGGCGAAGACCTCTTCCACCTCTTCGTCGTTGATGACCTCGCGGAGGCCCACACCCTCGGTGTTGTCGGCCGGGACCATCAAGGTCAGGTCGCCGTAGGCCAGGCGAAGCACCAGGTACTCCTGTTTCTTGCCGAACGCCTCTTTGGTCTCTCGTCGTTCGACCACCGCCGCGCCATGGTGCGGATAGACGACCTTGTCACCGATGTCGAACACCCGTTCCTCCTGGCGTTGCGTGCTGATCCCGGGCTGGTGAGCTCGATCGGGACCGCGTAGGGAGCATGTAATGGTACACGGTGCCGGCACCTCCCAGGACCGCAGGCACCCGATCCGGGGCCGCCGGGTCGCCAGCCGCTACTGGTAGCGCTCGAAGATGCTGGCTTCGGCCAGGCGGGCCAGGCCGTTCTTGACCGAGTGGGCCCGTGCCTCACCCACCCCCTCCACCTGCTCGAGATCGCTCAGCGAGGCCCGCATGATCTGCTGGAGGTTGACGAATCGGTCGACGATCCGCTCGATGATGGCGTCGGAGAACCGGGGCAGCCGGTAGAGCAGTCGGTAGCCCCGGGGCTCGACGCCCGATTCGGAGTCGTGGAACGAGCCCGGGAGTCCCATGATCTGGGCCACCCGCTGCGAGTCCTGGAGCTCCTCGGAGGACAGGTTGGCCAGCTGCTCGATCACCCGGTCGACGGCGGCCAGGCGGTCCCGCCCCTTGACCGGAGGGAGCCGGAAGTAGTCGCGCACCACCAGGTGCAGGGCCGGGGCCACCCCGTCCACCAGCTCGGCGGACTGCAGGCCGACCAGGCGGCCGTCGTCACCCAACTCGACCAGGTAGCCCTCCACCTCCTCGGCGATACGCAGCAACATCTCGGCCGCCTGCACCACGCTCACCACGTCGCCCACCGAGACGGTGTCCTCCACCTCCAGCATCGACAGCGCCGAGAGGGCGACGTCGAAGCGGCTGCGGAAGTGCTGCATGGTGGCGAGGGCCTGGTCGGTGCGGTCGTGCAGCCACCCGGTGGGCTGAACGGTGTGCTTGATGTCGTTCCGGTAGACGGCGATGACCGACATGGCCGCCGACACCGACAGGACGGGCACGTCGATGGACCTGGCCACCCGCTCGGCCGTCCGATGCCTGGTGCCCGTCTCGGTGGTGGGGATGGTGGCTTTGGGCATCAGGTGGACGTTGGCCCGGGCGATCCGGGAGGCGTCGGGGGCGAGGATGATGGCCCCGTCCATCTTGGCCAGCTCCGAGAGGCGCTGGGGACTGAACTCGGCGTCCAGGAGGAATCCGCCCGAGCAGATGGAGAGCACACCGGGCCCGTCCCCCACCACGACGAGGGCACCGCGCTTGGCCCGGAGGATGCGGTCCAGCCCGTCGCGCAACGGGCGCCCGGGAGCGGCCATGGCCAGGGCCTCACTGAGCGGCGAGCTCTGGCGGGCGATCACAGACGAATCGTACCCGGACCGCTCCCCGTGAGGCCCGTCCGGTGCCTCCGCCCCGGCCCGCCTCCCGTCGTGGCCCTACTCGGTGGCGAGTGAGAGGACGGCCTGGGCGACGCTGTCCACCCGGATCAGCTCCATGCCCGCCGGTCCGGACGGCGACGATGTCGGCACGGCCACGCGGCTGAAGCCCAGACGTGCGCACTCCTCCAGGCGTCGGGGCAGGTTGGTGACCTGGCGGACCTCACCGGCCAACCCGACCTCGCCGATGGCCGCGAGGGTGGAGGGCAGCGGGACGCCGGTGGCCGCCGAGGCCACGGCCAACGCCACCGCCAGGTCGGCGGCCGGCTCGGTCACCTTGATCCCCCCGGCCACCGAGGCGAAGACGTCCACTCCCATCACATCGAGGCCGGCGTAGCGGTTGAGCACGGCGAGCACCATGCCCAGGCGGCCGCCGTCCAGCCCGACGACGGTCCGCTTGGGCTGGGCCTGGCCCTGGGGGGTCACGAGGGCCTGGAGCTCGACGACAAGGGTCCGACGGCCTTGCGTGGCCGGGAGGACGACCCCGCCGGGCACCCCCACGAGCCGGTCCCCCAAGAGCAGGCGGCCCGGATCGTCTACCGGCTTGAGGCCCTGGTCACCCATCTCGAACAGGCCCAACTCACCGGTGGGCCCGAAGCGGTGCTTGACCGCTTGGAGGAGACGGAGGGCGTGGTGCCGGTCGCCTTCGAAGCTGAGCACGGTGTCCACCATGTGCTCGAGGGCCCGGGGTCCGGCGAGGGAGCCGTCCTTGGTCACATGGCCCACGAGCACCGTCGCCACCCCGCGGGTCTTGGCCAGGCTGACCAGCTGGTCGGCGCACTCCCGCACCTGGGTGACGCTGCCGGGCACCCCGGTGGTCCGTCGCTCGCCGGGCTGGGTGGAGCCGATCGAGACCGCCTGGATGGAGTCCACGACGACGAGGTCGGGCTGGGCTTCGGTCACACCGGCGATCACCGCACCCACGTCGGTCACGGGCAGGATGAGCAGTCCGGGCGGGATGGGGCCGAGTCGCTCGGCCCGGAGGCGGACCTGGTGGGCCGACTCCTCGGCCGAGATGAGCAGGACCCGGTGCCCGGCCGCAGCCCGGGCGGCCAGCACCTGGAGCAGGAGGGTCGATTTGCCGATGCCCGGCTCGCCGCCGAGCAAGGTGACCGACCCGGGCACCAACCCACCTGACAGGACCCGGTCGAACTCTTGGACCCCCGTCGGGATGACGGCGGCCTCGGTCATGTCCACCTCGGACAGCTGAAGGGGCATGGACTCGAGGCCGAGGGCCTCTACCGCCTGGACCAGGGAACCCAGCTGCGTCTCCTCGACGAGGGTGTTCCACTCCCCACAGGTAGGACACCGACCCGCCCACCGAGCCGTCGTCGAGCCACAGTCGATGCAGCGGTGGCGCTTCGCGGTCTTGGCCATGGCCCGATGGTAGGGACTGGGTATGACAGACGGGGTGACCGTGCCTGGGCCGGCCCTGCCGTGCCAAGAGCCTCGAGGTCATCACGCCCGGGACGACGTCCCTAGAACGGGCGCTCGCCCTTCAGGGTCACCGCTGGATCAGTCGGTGTTGGGTCCCGTAGTCGACGACCACAAAGTGCATGGTGGCCCGGTTGTCCCAGATGCCGAGGTCGCCGGCGCTCCAGCTGTACCGCACGAGGTACTTCTGGTGGACCATGTGCTCGTAGAGCAGTCCGAGGAACGCCGTCGCTCTCGACGGCGGCCAGGCCCTTGATGTGGGAGGTGAACTCGGGATTGATGAAGAGCGCCTTCTTCCCGCTCTCGGGATGGGTCGCGGACGAGCGGGTGTTCGACCGGAGTGAAGGCGGTGAACCGCTCGCCATCCCATTCGGCGAACCCGTCGGCGCCGGAGCCCTCGCCGAAGGCCGGCTCACCGTCGTGCACCGCCACCAAGGTGTCGACGAACTGCCGGAACGGCTCGGAGAGTCCCTCGTAGGCCGCCTCGGTGTTGGCGAACACGGTGTCCCCACCCCGCTCGGGCATGGCGATGGCGTTGAGCACGGAGGCCATCGGGGGCTTCTCCATGAAGGAGACGTCGGTGTGCCACCCGTCGAGGCGGGGCTTGCGCAGGTCGTCGGCGAGCGCTGTAGGCCTCCGGAGCTCGGTGTAGTTGATCCGTGCAGGGCGGGGTGGCCATGGTTGCCTCGGGATGTCGGATGCGCCTCGGTGATCTGCCGAGCTGGCGGAGAAGGCCAGGTGCTCCTCGGAGGTGAGGTGCTGGCCGGGAAAGAAGATCACCTTGTACTCGACGAGGGCGGCGTGGATCGCCGCTACCGTCTCGGCATCGAGCGCACCGCGCAGGTCCACCCCGTGGATCTCGGCACCGGTCGTCCCGGTGAGGGGCCTGGTCCTGAGCCGTTCGGCGGGGGATACGACGGTCGTCATGCCCCGCCCAGCGTCAGGTCGGATGAATAGTCGATCAATTTGGTTACATTTATATGGTCGAGGAATGGGTGGCGCTTGTCAACCGCCACGACCCCCCTCGAGGCATCCGGCGACACCAGACCTCCATGACCAGGCGACAGCAGCCCTGGAGTCGGCCACCGGTGGGGTGGACGACCAACCAGCGCCGCATCCTCAGAACGGCCCCCGCATCCGTCGGGCAGCCGGCGCACTGAAAACACCCCACCGGATCCCGGTGGGGTGTTTTCGTCAGACTGTGGTGGCTGTCTGCTCAGTCGGCAGAGGCGTCAGCCAGCTCGACCGGCGGCGGGGGCTCGACACCCTCGATGGCGGTGAACGTCAGCTGCTGTTCTCCGGCGATGAGCGGTGGGGCGCCCTTCACGTCGTAGGCCGCGGCGGCCTCCGGCGTGATGGTCTCCACGTCGACCACGATGGTCTCGCCGACCCGGAACTCCTTCCACAGGATCCGCTCCGACAGCGGGTCCTCGACCATCTGCTGGATGGCACGGCGCAACGGCCGGGCCCCCAGCTGGGGGTCGTACCCCTTGTCGGCCAACAGCTGCTTGGCCGGCGGGGTGAGGATGAGGCTGAGACCCTGCAGCTCCAGCTGGGTGGAGACCCGCTGGATCATCAGATCCACGATCTCGACGACCTCGACTTTGGACAGCTCGTGGAAGACCACGACCTCATCGATGCGGTTGAGGAACTCGGGCCGGAAGTGCGCCTTCAGCGCCTCATTGACCTTCGTCTTCATCCGCTCGTAGGTCACTGCCTCCGATGTCTTGGCGAAGCCCACCGAGGACTTGCGCAGGTCGGCGGTTCCGAGGTTGGAGGTCATGATGAGCACCGTGTTCTTGAAGTCCACCGAGCGGCCCTGGGCGTCGGTCAGGCGACCGTCCTCCAGGATCTGCAGCAAGGTGTTGAACACGTCGGCGTGGGCCTTCTCGACCTCGTCGAACAGCACCACGGAGAAGGGCTTGCGGCGAACCGCCTCGGTCAGCTGACCGCCCTCCTCGTAGCCGACATAGCCGGGAGGCGAACCGACCAGACGGCTCACCGTGTGCTTCTCCATGTACTCGGACATGTCCAGCTGGATGAGGGCGTCCTCGTCGTCGAAGAGGAACTCGGCCAGCGTCTTGGCCAGCTCGGTCTTGCCCACGCCCGTCGGACCGAGGAAGATGAACGACCCGCTCGGCCGCTTGGGATCCTTCAGTCCGGCACGCGTCCGTCGGATCGACCGGGCGAGGGCGGCGATGGCCGGCTCCTGGCCGATGACCCGCTTGTGGAGCTCGTCCTCCATGCGCAGGAGCTTGGCCGTCTCCTCCTCGGTGAGCCGGTAGACGGGAATGCCCGTCCAGTTGGCCAGCACCTCGGCGATGACTTCCTCGTCCACCACGTCGAAGAGGTCCACACCCTCGGCCCGCCACTCGGCCTCCATGGCCTCTTTCGAGTCGAGACGCTCCTTCTCCTGCTCCGCGAGCTTCTTGGCCTGGTCGAAGGCCTGCTTCTCCAGCGCAGCCTCCTTGTCGGCCCGCAACCGGGTGATGTCCTCTTCCAGCTTCTTGTACGCCGGCGGGGTCGTCATCCGACGGATGCGCAGCCGGCTACCGGCCTCGTCGATGAGGTCGATGGCCTTGTCGGGAAGGTACCGGTCGGCCAGGTAGCGGTCGGCCAGGTTGGCCGCAGCGACCAGGGCCTGGTCGGTGATGGTCACCGCGTGGTGGGACTCGTACCGGTCCCGGAGGCCCTTCAGGATCTCGATGGTCAACGCCACATTGGGCTGCTCCACCTTGATGGGCTGGAAGCGACGCTCGAGGGCGGCGTCCTTCTCCAGGTGCTTGCGGTACTCGTCGATGGTGGTGGCACCGATGGTCTGCAGCTCACCCCGGGCCAGCATGGGCTTCAGGATGGAGGCGGCGTCGATGGCCCCCTCGGCCGCACCCGCACCGACCAGGGTGTGCAGCTCGTCGATGAACAGCACGATGTCGCCCCGCGTGCGGATCTCCTTGAGGACCTTCTTGAGGCGCTCCTCGAAGTCACCGCGGTACCGGCTGCCCGCCACCAGGGCCCCGAGGTCGAGGGTGTAGAGCTGCTTACCGGTGAGGGTCTCGGGGACGTCGTCGGCCACGATGCGCTGGGCCAGTCCCTCCACGATGGCGGTCTTACCGACGCCGGGCTCACCGATGAGCACGGGGTTGTTCTTCGTGCGGCGCGACAGCACCTGCATGACCCGCTCGATCTCTTTTCGCGACCGATGACCGGATCCAGCTTGTGGTCCCGGGCCAGCGCGGTGAGGTTGCGGCCGAACTGGTCGAGCACCGGTGAACCCGTGGGGGCGTCCGAGGACTGCGAGCCCGGGGCGCCGGCACCCACCGACTCCTTGCCCTGGTAGCCGGAGAGCAGCTGGATGACCTGCTGGCGGACCCGGGGCAGATCGGCGCCCAGGCTGACGAGCACCTGTGCGGCCACGCCCTCGCCCTCGCGGACGAGACCGAGGAGCATGTGCTCGGTTCCGATGTAGCTGTGGCCGAGCTGCAACGCTTCGCGCAAGGAGAGCTCGAGCACCTTCTTGGCTCGGGGCGTGAACGGCGGCGAGCCCGTGGGGGCCGTGCCGGCCAGGCCGATGGTCTCTTCGACCTTCTCCCGGACAGCCTCCAAGGAGACCCCCAGTGACTCCAGGGCCTTAGCCGCGACACCCTCACCCTCGTGGATCAGGCCCAGGAGGATGTGCTCGGTGCCGATGAAACTGTGGTTGAGCAGCCGCGCCTCCTCTTGCGCCAACACAAGAACTCGACGAGCCCGGTCTGTGAATCGTTCGAACACTCCACCGCCTCCATCCGCGGTCAGTAACTGAAGCGAAGTCTACAGGTACCCGTGCCACACACACCCACACGAACCTATTTTCCGGTGCTTTTCTCAGCCATCGGCATCCGCGCCTATCGTCTGTAGGAAGTGAACGTCGTCGAACTCCTCGGGCTTCCCGCACTCGAAGATCAGCTGAAGCGCCTCGAGCCCCTGCTCGTGGAGTCGGTGGTGACCGGAGACGGATTCCTCGACGAGGTGACCACCCACCTCCTGTCCGCGGGGGGAAAGCGCCTCCGACCGGTATTGGCCCTGGCCACCGCCACATCCGGGACGGAGAGGGCCACTCGGGAGGACCTGTTGGGGGCGGTGGCCGTCGAGCTCGTCCATCTGGCCTCCCTCTATCACGACGACGTCATGGACGAGGCCACGGTCAGGCGCAACGTCGAGAGCGTGAATGCCCGGTTCGGCAACCTCGTGGCCATCGTGGCCGGGGACTTCCTCCTGGCCCGGTCGGCCGAGATCGCCGCCGGGCTCGGGACCGAGATCGCCGGCCTCCTGGCTGCCACGCTGGGGGAGCTGTGCCAGGGCCAGGTGGCCGAGGTGCATGCCGCCTTCCAGGCCAACCGGACCGAGGAGGACTACTACCGGGCCATCTCGGGCAAGACGGCCTCGCTCATGGCCACCTCCTGTCGCATCGGAGCCCTGACCGGTGGCCTGGCCCGGTCCGAGATCGACGCCTTCACCGAGTTCGGCCGCGCCTTCGGCATGATCTTCCAGGTCCGCGACGACATCCTCGACGTCATCGGCACCGAGGCCGAGTTGGGGAAGCCCTCCGGCCAGGACCTGGCCGAGGGCATCTACACCCTGCCGGTGCTCCTGGCCCTGGACGACCCCGAGGCCGGACCCGAGCTGCGCCCCTTGCTCGGCCAGCCGCTCGGCCAGCCCGAGCGGGACAAGGCCCGGGACATCGTGGCGGCTTCGGGGGCCATCGCCGACTCGGTGGTGGTCGCCCGGCGGTATGCCGACGAGGCCGCCGAGGCCGCTGCCTCGGGGCCGTCACCGACACTGGCCGCCGGGTTCACCGCCCTCGCCCACTCGCTTGGTGGACGACCTCCCCGTCGGCTGAGTCCCACCGGACGCGCCGGGCGGCCGGCCGAACTCGTCGGCCGACCACCCGTTCACGTACCGCACGCTGGCAGACCAGGTCGGTCTCAGCTGGCCGGGGGCGTCCCCACGTTGCACTTGGCGTCGATGGCCGACGTGGCCTTGTCCAGCCGGGCCTTGAAGGTGCTGGACTCGAGGCGGGTGATCCGCTTCTCCAGACGGGCGGCCAGCTTCGTCTTACCGGCGGCAGCCGCCTTGGCCTGGGCCGCCGTCAGCTTGGGCAGGCCGTTGGCGATGTCGCCCTCGACCGTCTGGATCTTGGCCAGGACCTTCGATGCGTTGGCACAGTTGAAGTTGGCCACGCGTGCCGGCGTCGGGTTGGCCGTAGCTGCGCCGGCGACACCGGCGGCGCCCACCGAGAGCGCTCCGACGGCGACCACGCCCACGATCAGTTTCTTGGCGGTGGGAATGAGGTGCTTCATGGTGGTACTCCTCCTGCATCGGACCGGCGGTTCCGGCCTCCACTCTGTTATCGCCCCCCGGGATGTGGGAGGCGTGATGCGAGTGTTAGGAGGCGATGAGGGGCTCGAACAGCCGTCGAACCCATGCCGAGCAGCGGGGCCGAAGGGCAGGGTGACGGGCAAACTCCCTCGTCCCGGTGAGAGGTGAGGCCCCGGGCGCGACATTGTCATAGGGACTGCCAACGGTTACCGTGCCGGAATGCTTCGTCATCCCGGCCGGGCTCGCCCGGTCCCCACCACCCGATGCGTCGGTGACGGGCGGTGACGGCCAAACGGGGAAGCGTCCGCCATGCCGCAAGAGTGCGATGCGACCCCGACGTGCTCTGGACGCTCCTCGGCGCACCCGAACGGGTCCACGAGTGGTTCCCGGGCATCGAGTCCTGCACCGTGGAGGGCACCCACCGCGTGGTGGTCACGAGGTCGGGCATCCCCATGCCCGAGGAACTGCTGACGGTTGACCCCAGGCTCCGGCGCCTCCAGTACCGCATCACGGCTCCCATGTTCACCGAGCACCTGAGCACCGTCGACGTGCACGATCTGGGCGACGGGAGCTGCCTGGCCGTGTATTCGGTTGACGCCGATCCCGCGCCCCTGGCCCTGGTCATCGGCGGGGCGGCCCGAGCGGGACTGCAGGCGCTCCCCGAGCTGTTGGGTCTCGAAAGCCGGGTCCTGGCATGAGCACGACACGGGGAGGCGGCCCCCGGGACGTCGATACCGAGCGGGCCCTGCCGCTGGTGCCCGACGACAGAAAGGGGCCGTGCTGATGGGCCGCAAGATCCTGCTGGTAACCACGGACCAGCAGCGCTACGACACCCTCGGGTGCAACGGCGGGGCCCTCGCCCGCACCCCGGTGGTGGACGCGTTGGCGGCCGAAGGCATCCGGTTCACCCGGGCCCACCCCCAGTCGGTGGTGTGCATGCCCTCGCGTTCGACCATCCTGACCGGGCAGCACCCGACCACCCACGGGGTGTGGATGAACGGGGTACCCCTCCCCCTCGACGCACCTTCGGTGGCTGCCGAGCTCCACGGCGCCGG
Source organism: uncultured Acidimicrobiaceae bacterium (assembly GCA_963817985.1). Taxonomy (GTDB): domain Bacteria; phylum Actinomycetota; class Acidimicrobiia; order Acidimicrobiales; family RAAP-2; genus Bog-756. The sequence goes on from CAWFQI010000003.1 coordinate 149,712, forward strand.
CTACCGGACCGCACTGGTGGGCAAGGCCCACTTCGAGCCGTTCCTCGACCCGTTCTTCCGGTTCGGGGAGAACTCCCTCGCCCAGACCGGGACCGAGCCCCCCTCCGGGCTGCACCGCGGCTTCGAGCACCTCGAGCTGGCCACCCACGGGGTCATCGGACCGCTCCACTACGCCCGCTGGATGATGGCCGAGCATCCCGAGGCCCTCGGCGGCTTCTACCCGGCCATCGACGGCTCCCTCCAGGTGAACGCCGCGGGCGGTGGGGACACCGACGCCCCCCAGGTCAAGGTCAATCCCGTCGACCGCGACCTCTACCACACCGAGTGGGTGGCCGATCGGACCGTGGCCTGGCTCGACTCCCTCGGGGCCGAGGAGGACTGGTTCTGCTGGATGAGCTTCCCCGACCCCCACCATCCCTGGGATCCGCCCGAGTCCGAGGTGGGCCGGATCGACTGGCGTGACGTGCCTCTGCCCGCTGGCTACCCCGAGGACCGGTCCGAGCGCGAGGCCATCCTCGATGGCAAGCCCCGCCACTGGCGACTCTGGTACGACGGGACGCTCGTCTCCAACTACGAAGCCCCCGCCGACTGGGTGCCGGCGACCCTCACCCCCGATCAGATCCGAGAGGTCAACGCCCGCAACGCGGTCGAGTGCGAGCTCATCGACGAGGCCGTCGGGCGGGTCCTCGGTCGGATCGCCGCCCGTGGGTGGGCCGACGACCTCGACGTGTTCTTCACCACCGACCACGGCGAGCTCCAGGGCGACTTCGGACTGCTGTTCAAGGGCCCCTACCACGTGGACGCGCTCATGCGGATCCCCCTCGTGTGGCGTCCCGCACCGAGCGCAGGCACCACCCCGGCGGTGGTGTCCCGACCGGTGGGACTGGTCGACCTGGCCCCGACGTTGTGCACCATCGCCGGCATCGAGGCCCCGTCGTTCATGCAGGGCGCCTCCCTTCCCGTGGACGACGCCGACGCCGGCGCCCGGGGGTTCGAGCGGGTCCTCACCGAGTGGGACAGCGAGCTCTTCGGCACCGATGTCCACCTACGGACCATCATGCGGGACCGGTGGGTGTGCTCGGCCTACCTACCGGGAACCTCCCACGACGGCACCGAGGGCGAGCTCTACGACCTCGAGGAGGATCCGCTCCAACGGGTCAACCGGTGGGACGACCCGGCCCTGGCCGCGCTACGGGGTGATCTCCTGGCCGATCTCTGGGACCATCAGCCCCCGGCCCACCAGCCCCGCCTGCCCCTCGAAGCGCCCGTCTGAGCCGACGAGGCCCCCGCCAGCCCGGTCCTAGCGGGAGGTCTGGCCGGTGGGCGAGTTGCGCTCGAAGATGATCCGCAGCCCGTGGAGGGTGAGCCAGGGCTCCACGTACTCGATCTCCTCGGCGTAGGGCGAGATGAGCTCGGAGAGGCCTCCGGTGGCCACCACGGTGCAGTCGCCGAGGACGGCGGCGAACCGCCGGCACAAGCCGTCCACCTGGCCGGCGAAGCCGTAGAGGGCGCCGGACTGGATCGACTCCACGGTCGACTTGCCGATGACGCTCCGGGGCTCGACCAGCTCCACCCGTCGGAGTGCGGCGGCGTGGGCGAACAGGGCGTCGAGGCTGATGGCCACCCCCGGGCGTGATGGCCCCGCCCAGGTACTCCCCCGCCGCCGAGATGGCGTCGAAGGTGGTCGCCGTGCCCAGGTCCACGACCACGCACGGACCACCGAAGAGATCGTGGGCCCCCACGGCGTTGGCGATCCTGTCCGCCCCCACCTCTTTCGGGTTGTCGTAGAGGATGGGCATCCCGCTTTTGACCCCGGGCTCGAGGACCACGGCGGGTACGTCGAACCAGCGGGCCACCATCTGGCGGAGGTTGGCCGTGACCAGCGGCACCGACGAGGTCACCGCGATACCCGACACGGCGCTGTCGATGTCCAGGCCGTCGAGGTCGAGGAGCTGGGTGAGCAAGAGGGCGTGTTCGTCGGCGGTGCGCTCGGCCACCGTCGAGAGGCGCCAATGATGGGCGAGCCCGGCGGGCTCGTTCCCGTCACGGGGGCCGTGGCCTGGGGGGTCGGCCGGGTCATCGGCGAACAGCCCCACCACGGTCTCGGTATTGCCCACGTCGATGGCCAAGAGCACGGTCAGTTCCTTCCCGTGGGGGACGACACCAGGTCGAACCCGAGATCGAGGACGGGTGCGGAGTGGGTGAGGGCACCCACCGAGATGAGATCGGCACCGGCGGCGGCCAGGCCGGGCGCATCCTCGATGCTCACCCGGCCGGACACCTCGATCAGTGTCCCCACCCCGTCGGCCCGGAGCCGCGCCACACACGACGTCACCTCCTCGACGGACATGTTGTCGAGCATGATCACCGTGGCACCGGCGGCCACGGCCTCATCCACCTGGTCGGGTCGGTCGCACTCGACTTCCACCATCCGGCCGGGCCACAGCTCCCGGGCCCGGCCCACGCCCTCGGCGATGGACAGGCCGCCCAGATGGTTGTCCTTCACCAGTACGGCGTCAGAGAGGCCACCCCGGTGGTTGCGGCCCCCACCGGCCCGCACCGCGGCCTTTTCCAGGGAGCGCAGTCCCGGGGTCGTCTTCCGGGTGTCGATGATCCGCGTGCGGGGGTTGGCGGTGGCGACCGCATCGACGTAGCGCCGGGTGAGCGAGGCCACGCCCGACAGATGGCCGAGGAAGTTGAGCACGGTGCGCTCGGCGGTGAGGATCGAGCGCAGCGGGCCGGAGATCTCGGCGACCAGGGCATCCGGGCTCGACGCGGCCGCCGTCGGGGACCGACCAACTCACCTGGACGGTCGGGTCGATCTGGCGCAGGGCCTCGCTGGCACAGGCACCGCCCGCGATCACCCCGTGGGCCCGGCTGACGATGGCCACGTCTGCGGTGGTGTCGGGAGGTACCAGGGCCGAGGTCAGGTCACCCAACGGCAGCAGGTCCTCGGCCAGGGCGCGGGTGACGGCATCGACCACCGCCACCCTCGGCGGGTCGGGATCGGCGACGACGGGTGGGGACTCGGGCGTCTCGGGCATGGCCAAGGCTCAGGCGGTCCCGGCGGTGGTGGTCCGGGGGTCCTGTGCCCCCTCGCCGGCAGGTCCGGGTCCATCGAAGAGGGCCGTGCCTCCGGCATCGTGCACGATCCGACGACGCCAGGACGCCCGAGCCTCGGGATGGTCGCTGCGAGCGTGGGCCCCCCGTGTCTCGGTTCTGACGGTGGCTGCACGGAGGACGCTCGTCGCCGCCGTCACCAGGTTGGCCAGCTCACCGTGGGCCCGGTCGACCGGCGTGGCCGACCCCATCTCGGCCGCCAGCGCGTCGACCGAACCACCGGCCTCTTCGAGGGACGACGCGCTGCGCACCACGCCGGCACCCTCGATCATCAGGCGCTGGAGGCGGTCCCGGCTCTTGGTCACGTCGGGCCAGGTGGGAACGGTGGGCGTCCGTTCGGCCCCCTCGATGCCGGCCCAGGGTGCGGTGACCTCCGGATCGACCCGCTCGACGGGTCCCTCGAGGAGCGCGCCCATGACTCCGGTCGGCCCGGGGGCCCTCGGACCCATCGAGGATGGCCTCGGCGAGACGGGCCCCGAACACCATCCCCTCGAGGAGCGAGTTCGAGGCCAGCCGGTTGGCACCATGGACCCCGGTGCAGGCCACCTCACCGGCCGCCCACAGGCCGGGGAGCGCGGTCGCCCCGGAGAGGTCGGTGACCACCCCACCGGAGAGGTAGTGGGCGGCGGGGGCGATGGGAAGCCAGTCACGGGACGGGTCGAGCCCGATGGCCCGCAGGGAGGCGGCGATGGTGGGGAAGCGGGCATCGAAGCTGGCGAGGCCGGTGGCATCCAGCCACAGGTTCTCGACTCCCTGGGTCCGCATCCGCTCGGCCATGGCCCGGCTGACCACGTCCCGGGGGGCCAGCTCGTCGACGAAGCGCTCCCCACCGGCGTCCCGCAGCAGGGCCCCGTGGCCCCGGAGGGCCTCGGAGAGGAGCGGCCGAGGCATGGCCGGGTGGTGGAGGGCCGTCGGGTGGAACTGCATGAACTCGACGTCGGCCACCGGGACGCCGGCCCGCAGGGCCATGGCCAGTCCGTCGGCGGTGGCCTCGGCCGGATTGGTGGTCACGGCGAAGAGTTGGCCCGCCCCCCCGGTCGCCAGCACCGTGTGGTGGGCCCGGACCTCGACCAGCTCACCGTCGAGGCTGAGGGCGAGCACCCCCCGGCACCGCCCTCCCTCCACCACCAGGTCGAGGGCGAACCACTCCTCCAGCACCGCCGCGGCCGTGGACCGGGTCGCATCGACCAGGGCCCGCTCGACCTCGGCACCGGTGGCCGCGCCTCCGGCGTGGACCACCCGGGCCGTCGAGTGGCCCCCTTCCCGGGCCAGGGCCAGCGCCCCACCGGGTTGGCGGTCGAACACCGCGCCCATGGCGATGAGCTCGTGGACCCGGGTGGGGCCCTCGTCGACGAGCACGCGCACCGCCTCGGCGTCGCACAGACCGGCACCGGCGGCGAGGGTGTCGGCCAGGTGGAGGTCCGTCGAGTCCTCGTCGCCCCCGAGCACCGCGGCGACCCCTCCTTGGGCCCAGCGGGTGGCCGACTGGGAGAGCTCGGCCTTGGTCAGGACGCCGACCCGCAGCGGGCTGCCGTCGGCCCGGGGCGGCGCGGCCAGGCGCACGGCGGCCGAGAGCCCGGCCACACCGCTGCCGAGGACGAGAACGTCGAGGGCGGCCGGCGCCACCACCGGGTCGGCCATGACCCGGTCAGCGACCCGGGCAGGGATCGAGATTGTCGATGAGCCGCACCGGGCCGACGCCGGCTGCCACGATCAGGCGCACGGGACGGCCAGGGTTGTGACTGCGGACCGGCTCGAGGTCGTCTGCGGTCACCAACGCCGCGTAGTCGAGGTCGACCAGGGGCTCGCGGGATGCCACCTCGGCCATGGCCGCCTCCACCTGGGCGGGCCCGGCGCCCTCGGCCCAGGACCGGGCCCCGGCAGTGAGGGCCTGCCACAGCGTCACCGCAGCCCGGCGCTCATCGGGATCGAGGCGGGCGTTGCGGCTGGACAGGGCCAGCCCGTCCGGGTCCCGCACGGTCGGACACCCCACGACCTCGACAGGGAGGGCCAGGTCACGGGCCAGCCGTGTGACCAGGGCCAGCTGCTGGAAGTCCTTCTCCCCGAAGTAGGCCCGGCACCGACCCGCGGCGGCGAACAACTTGACCACGACGGTGGCCACGCCGTCGAAGTGACCCGGGCGCGAGGCGCCCTCCCACCGGGCGCTCAGCACCGGCACCGAGACGGTGGTCGGGGCGGTCCCGGGCGGGTCCGGGTACATCTCGGCCACCGACGGGACGAACACCAGGTCCCCGCCGGACGCGGCGATCGTCGCCAGGTCGGCGTCGAGGGTGCGTGGGTAGGCGGCCAGGTCGGAAGGATCACCGAACTGCGTGGGGTTCACGAACACGGAGACGGCCACGACGTCACACTCCTGGGCCGCCCGCTCGATGAGGGAGCGGTGGCCGGCATGGAGGGCCCCCATGGTGGGGACGATGCCCACCGTCCGTCCGCTCACGCGGACGGCATCGAGAGCCCGTGAGTACCGGTCGATGGTCTCGATGACCTCGGGCCGGACCAGTGTCGTCGGCTCGGCCGCCGGCGCTTCGGCGAAGACCGTGCTCATGCCACCTGCTCCACGGAGGCCGCGCCGGCCAGGGTCGATGCGGCGACGTTCCCGGTCGAGGGCCGTCTGCTCGGCCGGTGCGTCGATCGGCGCATCGGGGCCGTCGGCGCTGACCGCCGGATCGAGTGACAGCCTCCGGGCCAGTCCGACCATGGCGTCGTAGGCGGCCAGCTCGTTGCGGTGCCCGGCCATGCCGGCCGAGGGCCGTGCGGTGGCGCTCCACGGTGTCCCAGTCACCCCGGGCCGCCGGCCCGGTGAGGGCCCGACGGGGTCCGAGCGAGAGGGCGTCGTCGGTGGCGGCGTGGATGAGCCCGGCGAAGGCCTCGAGGGGGAGGTCGATGGTGGCGGCCACCCGCTCGACCTGCCCGATGAGGGCCACCAGATGGTTGGCGGCGATGGCGGCGGCGGCGTGGTAGGTCGCCCGGCTCTCGTCCTCGACGGCGACGGGCCGCCCGTCGAGGGCCTCGGCCACGCACCGGGCCATCGGGTCACCGGCCACGGCGAAGGTGATGCCCGAGCGCAGTCGCTCGGCCCCGACCTCCGGGGTGGGCAGGGGCACGAGGGGGTGGAGCGATCCGCGTCGACGGTGGCCGTCGAGCACGTCGAGGCCGAGCGAGCCTGACATGTGGAGCACGGCCGTGGTGTCCACCGGGGCGATCCGGTCGGCCACCCGCGGGACGGTGTCGTCCGGGGTGGCGATGACCAGGAGGTCGACGTCGTAGGCGGCTTCGGTGAGACAGTCGTTGCGCCCGAGGACGCCCCGCGACTCGAAGCCCGCCACGGTGTCGAGGGCTGCCATGAGGGACCGACCGGCCCGGCCGGGTCCGACAATTCGGAATGTGGTCACAAGACCCCTTTGGTACGTTCCAGCCCCGGAGGGTGCCGTTCGCGTCAGAGAATCTGAGTGCTTCGCCTCACAGTGTACCCATGACGGCGACCTCGCCACCAGAGGCGGCCAGGTCGTCCTCGTCGACCAGGTCCGGGGCCAGCTCGGCCAGTGGGGCGAGCACGAACCGGCGCTCGCGCCAGCGGGGGTGGGGCACGGTCAGGTCGACGTCGTCGAGGGCCACCCCGTCGATCCAGAGCACGTCGGCATCGAGGGTCCGGGGTCCCCACCGGACCGAGCGCACGCGGCCGGCCGCGGCCTCCAGGCGACGGCACTCCTCGAGCAACCGGTAGGGATCGGCGCCAGGCGAGACGGCCAGCTCCACCACCACGTTCAGATACGGACCCTGGTCGTCGGGGCCACCCACCGGCTCGGTCTCGTAGACCCGGGAGACGGCGGTGACCGGGGCCCGGTTGCCCGCCCGGAGCTGGTCCACCGCTTTGCGCAGGTGGGACCAGCGGTCGCCCAGGTTGGAGCCCAGGCCCACGAAGGCCCGCACGCTCGGCGTCCCGGCCACCGGTGCGCTCACTGGCGACGCGTGATCCGGACCCCGACGGTGACCAGGTCGGAGGGGACCGGAGGCCGGAGCTTGCGGAGGTGGACGGTCACCGCGGTGATCCGGAGATCGAGGGCCAGCACCCGCTCGGCCACCGCCCCGGCCAGGGCCTCGATCAGCTCGAAGGAGCGGCCCGCCACGACCGCGGCCGCCGTCTCGATCACCGCCCCGTAGTCGACCGTGTCCGACAGGCGGTCGGTCACGGCGGCGAGTGTCAGGTCCACGGTCAGGTCGAGGTCCACCTCGAAGGGCTGGGCCCGTTCCCGCTCCTCGGGCAGGACACCGTGGGTCCCGACCACCCGGAGGCCCCGGAGCTCGATCCGGTCGCCGCTCCCTGCTCCCCGGCCGCCGTCGCCGATGCCGTGGGCCGGATCACCGGCCGGAGGTGTCACTCGGCGGCCGACGGGTCCCCGGTCCCGGGGGGCACCGGTGCCGGTGACAGCTGGCTGGCGAAGGCCACCAGCTCACGACCGCTCGGACCCATGGGGTGGCCCGTCATGTGCTCCAGGACCGTGATGGACTGCGGACCGCTCGGCAGGCGCCCCGACCACAGCAGGTAGCCGGCCACCACCCCGCTCACCCGGTCGCCCAACTCCTCTTGGTGGATCAGGATCCGCTCCCCGCCGGTCAGCCGGCCGTGGAGGTCGCGGTAGAGGTCGTTCAGGATGCCGCGGGCGTCCCCCGAGGTGGGCAGGGGGAAGTGCACGCTGGCCATCGACTTCTCCTCGTAGGCCTGGAGGTTGTGCGAGGACGGCAGCAGGGACACCACCCGGGTGAATCCCTGGACCTGGAGCCAGATGATCTCCTCTTGTCGGCGCACCTTGCGATGGTTGGGGGCGAAGCCGCCCGGACGCTCGCTCATGGCCAGGCGGTCCTTGATCACCCAGGTGAAGTTGCGTGGGGCGATGCCTGCCGCCCACTTCCCCTTCACCATGTGGCCCCCGGTCGGGTCGTGCCGACCAGCCGCGCCGCCTGGACGGTGGCGGCGACGTCGTGGACCCGGACCATGCGGGCACCGTGGGCCATGGCCCAGGTGGCGGTGGCGAGGGAGCCCGGAAGGCGCTCGTCCACCGGCGCGGGCTGCTCGCCCGGGCGTCGGGCCAACGACCCGAGGAAGCTCTTCCGGCTGGTGCCCACGAGGACCGGGTAGCCCGTGGCGACCAGGTCGTCCAGGGATCCGAGCAGGGACAGGTTGTGCTCGATCGACTTGCCGAAGCCGATGCCCGGGTCGATCCACACCTCGTCCACCCCGGCCGTCGCCGCCCGGGAGGCCCGTTCGGCCAGCATGGCGGTGACCTCGGCAACCACGTCGTCGTAGTGGGGCTGGCGCTGCATGGTGGTGGGCGTCCCCTGTCGGTGCATGGCCACCCAGCCCACCCCGTGACGGGCGGCCACCGGCCACAGCGAGGCCGAGACGTCGTTGATCAAGGTGGCGCCGGCCTCGACGGCCGCCTCGGCGACCGACTCCTTGGTGGTGTCGATCGACACCCGCACCTCGCCGGCCAGGGCGGCGACGACCGGGATGACCCGCTCCAGCTCGACGTGGGCGGGCACCTCCTCGGCGCCAGGGCGGGTGGATTCGCCCCCCACATCGACGATGTCGGCACCCTCAGCCACCATCTCCCGACCCCGGGTGACGGCCCGACCGGGCTCGAGCCACTGCCCCCCGTCGGAGAACGAGTCCGGGGTGACGTTCAGGATTCCCATCACCAAGGGCCGGGGCTCGTGCGTGGGGATGGGCATGACGACACAGAGTAAACCAGCCCGGACGGGCCCGCGACCGGCTGGCTCGGCTTTTTAGCGGCCCCGGACGAACTGCATGGCCTCCATCCGGGTCGAGGCGTCGCTCCGGAACAGGCCCCGCACCGCGGAGGTAACCGTGGAGGTGCCCGGCTTCTTCACGCCCCGCATGGACATGCACAGGTGCTCGGCCTCCACCACCACGAGCACGCCCCTCGGGGCCAGGGCCTGCTCGATGGCGTCGGCGATCTCGGTGGTCATCCGCTCTTGGACCTGGAGCCGCCGGGCGTATCCGTCCACCAGTCGGGCCAGCTTGGAGAGGCCGGTGATCCGGCCGTCGTCGCCGGGGATGTAGGCCACGTGGGCCTTGCCGATGAACGGCACCATGTGGTGCTCGCAGAGGGAGGCGAAGGGGATGTCCCGGACCATGACCATCTCGTCGTGGTCGGCGGCGAAGGTGACCTCGAGGTGGTCGGCCGGATTCTCCCCGAAGCCGGCGAACAGCTCCTCGTACATCTTGGCCACCCGGCGCGGGGTCTGGAGCAGGCCGTCTCGGGCCGGGTCCTCCCCGATGGCCTCGAGTATCTCGAGCACGGCGCGTTCGAGGCGGGCGGTATCGACGGGCATGGGACAGGCTCCGATACGGGTTGGTGGACCTAGGTCAGGTCGCCGGCGTAGGCGTGGATGGCCCGCAGGTTGCGCAGGCGCTCGTCGACATCGAGGCCGTAGCCCACCACGAACTCGGCCGGGATGGTGAACCCCACATAGGCGAGGTCGAGCTCGGTCCGCTGCTGGCCCTCTTTGACGAGGAGGGCGCAGACCTCGAGGCTGGCCGGCTGGCGGGCCAGCAGGTACCGCTGGAGGTAGCTGAGGGTGAGGCCGCTGTCGACGATGTCCTCGACCACCAGCACATGACGGTCGGCGAGGTCGACGTCGAGGTCCTTCACGATGCGGACCACCCCCGAGGTGCGGGTGGCGCTCCCGTACGAGGAGACGGCCATGAAGTCCACGTCGACGGGCAGGGCGATGGCCCGGGAGAGATCGCTCATGAACATGAACGCACCCTTCAACACCCCGACGAGCAGTGGGGGTCGCCCTGCGTAGTCGGCGGTGATGCGCTCGCCGAGCTCGGCGATCCTCGCCTGCAGATCCTCCGCGGAGACGATCACCCGGCCGACGTCCCGACTCGACTCGAGGGGCATCGACCCTTCGGGTGCCTCCTCCTCAGCGGTGACCACGGCGCGACTGTATCGGAGAGTCGCTACCAGCCGATCCGGGGCGATCGGGGACGGCTTCGTCGACGGAACCGAGTGAGAGGCGTCCCCGGGAACGGGTGACCCTCCGGCCACCGGGGATCTCGGTGGCCCTTCGCTCCCGGCGGGCCACCTCGAGCACCCGGTCCACGGCATCGAGCGGGGGCGGGTACCCGCCTTCGCCGAGGAGCCACGACCGCACACTCCGACGGCCCATCGCCTCGGGGGCCGCGGCCAGGGACGCGGCGTCCTCGGGATCGACCAGGGAGGCCAGCGCGTCGAGCAGGTCGGCATCGCCGGCCATCGCGCCGGCCTGTCGGGCCAGCACCGGGACCACGTCGCGCCGGGCCAGGTCAGAGCAGAGAGGAAGGAGCTCGTGGCGGATGCGATTCCGCAGGTGACGCGGGTCGTCGTTGGACGGGTCGGCCACCGGGTCGAGACCCAGGTGCTCGGTGAGGGCCACGGTCTCTGACCGCCGCAGATCCAACAAGGGGTGTTCGGCCCCCGTCCGCATGGCAGCCAGACCGTGGACGCCGGCGCCACGCAACAGATTGGCGAGCACGGTCTCGGCCTGGTCGTCGGCCGTATGGCCGGTGGCCGCGTCGGGGCCGAGGACCTCCCGGCGGGCCGCCCGGGCCCGCGCCTCGAGGTTGGGTCCGTCGGCCAGCACCACCCGCTCGGCCCGGAACGCTGCCCCGAACCTCGCAGCGGCGCCTGCCACCACGTCGGCCTCGGCGGCCGAGCCGTCCCGTAAGCCGTGGTCGACGTGCACCGCCACCACCCGACAGCCCGACGCCACGGCCAACACCAAGAGTGCCAGCGAGTCCGCTCCTCCCGAGACCCCGCACACCAGGTCGCTCCCGGCTGCCGGGAACGTGCAACGGGCGGCCAGGGAGCGGACGAGGGGGTCGCCCTCCCAGCCGCTCACCGGGGGGTCGGCTGGGTCAGCCCGAGAGGGCCGGAGTGGTACCGACACGGGAGATCCAGGCGGCGGGATCGCGGATCTCGATGAGTGACGGCAGCCACTCGGGTCCCCGCCAGGCCCGGTCGAGAAGCTCGGGTCCGCCGGAGTCCTCGACGGCGGCGATGAAGCGCTCACCCTCCTCGTACTGACGCAGCTTGGCCTCGATGCCGATCAGCTGCTGGAGCAGCCGAGCCGGCCCGCGGGTCTGCTTGCGACGCTGGCGGAGCACCTCGCTGAACCGGGCGGCACTCGGGATGGCAGCCGCCCCTGCCCGGTCCATGGTCACGTCGCCGTGGCCCTCCAGCAGACTCATCAATGCCTGGATCCGGTGCAGCCCCTCCAACTGCTCGGGCGTGGCCACCAGCCCGAGTGCCCCGCTGTCCCGCAGTGGGTTCCGGCCGGCACGGATCTCCTCGGTCATCCGGCGGAGGGCTTCGGCGAACCGGGACGGGTCGGGCTCGAGCGAGCCGATCCCCTCTTCCACCAGCGAGACGAAGTAGTCGCGCATCCAGGGGATGGCCGTGAACTGGCAGCGGTGGGTCACCTCGTGGAGAGCGAGCCACAGCCGGAACTCCCGCGGCTCGAATCCATGGAGCTTCTCGAGAGCCACCACATTGGGGCCGACGAAGTACACGATGTCCTGGTCTTCGACGGCCTCCTCGGTGAGGAGGAGGTCGTACTGGCCGAGCACCCGGGTGGACAGCCAGCCGAGCACCAGACCCATCTGGGTGCCGGTGGCGACCCGTCCGGCCGTGGCGAGAGGAGCGGCCAGCCGCTCGGTGACCGGGTTGGTGGCGGAGAGACGGCTCGGGTCCAACCGGTCGAGATGGGGACCCACCAGCCGCTGGAAGCTCGAGATGTTGGCGTGCACCCAGCCGGCCCGGTCGGTCACCCGGGCCCGGGCCGGGCCCGATGACGAGCGCAGTCCGGTCGACTCGGCCACCAGCTCCTCGGCCTGAGCCGTCAGCTCCTCGAAATCCCGTTGGAGGAGGTCAGGCCGGTAGGGGGCGGGAATCCGGCTACGCCCTCCCACCCATCCGGCTACCCGCTCGGCGGTGTCCCAGGCCACGGCACCTCGCCCTGGATCTTCGGTCGGTCCTTCGGTGGACGGCGAAGCCTCGATCTCGGTCACGGGACCAGTGTAGGGATCTGGGCCCGGCGACGACGGTCGAGTCGCTGCGGCGTCGGTGCCGGGGGCAAACCTCCGACGGGCGCGGGGCCGTCCCTCAGTTGCTCTGTCGGGTGTGTTCCTGGCGGAGCGCCTCGGCCACCCGGGTGATCAGCTCGTCGGGCACGTGGTCCTTACAACGGCTGGCGATGACCTTGCGGAGCTCGGTCTCGAACCCGTAGGCACCCACGCATGGGCCACAGAGGTCGAGGTGGCGGGTGATCTCGATCCGCCGCTGCTCGGTGAGTTCGCCGTCGAGATAGGTGTACAGCCGCTCGATGGTCTCGTCACAGCCGACGAAACCCGCAGCCGACTCTTGGCCGATCGCTTCTACCGGTTGTTCCGGCGCTTCCCTGTCTCCCACTGGTGGCGCTCTCCCTACCTGGCTTTGTCGGTCGCCCCTACGAGGCCCCGTGTGCTTCCACGATCGACCAACGCCTTCTGCAAGGCTTTTCTTCCACGGTGGATCCTGCTCATCACCGTTCCGATGGGCACGTCGGTGATCTCGGCGATCTCCTTGTAGGAGAACCCCTCGACGTCGGCGAGGAGCACGGCCATCCGGAAGGTGTCGGGCAGGGACTCGATGGCCGCTTTCACGTCGGTGTCGGTGAAGCGGTCGAGGGCTTCGTCCTCGGCGCTACGACCGAGGCCGGTGGCCTGGTCACCGGAGAGGTGCCGGTAGAGGTACAGGTCCTCCACGTCCTCCACGTCGGCAATCTCGGGCCGGCGCTTCTTGGCCCGGTAGGTGTTGATGTAGGTGTTGGTGAGGATCCGGTAGAGCCAGGCCTTCAGGTTGGTTCCCTGTTCGAAGCTGGCAAAGGCCCGGTAGGCCTTCAGGTAGGTCTCCTGCACCAGGTCCTCGGCGTCGGCCGAATTGCGTGTCATCCGGAGGGCGGCCGTGTAGAGGGCGGGCATGTACTCCATCGCCAGATCGGAGAACTGCGCCTGGTCAGCCATGGATGCACCCTACACAGCGGTAGCGACAGCTGGTGCGGCGGGGTGCTGACCGACGGACCGGCCACCGGCACGGGGGGTCTCTGCAGCACCTTTGCGGGCACGGTCACACTCGGGTAGTCAGAGGGTCCACATGACGCGCCGAGACCCAGTCACCCACCGCGCCCCGGTGCTGCCGCTACGCCAGTCGTCGGCCGGAGGTCACGCGGTCGACAAGCCGACCATTGTCTCGATCACCGACGTCGGGGGTAACCGGATCTCGACGGTTCGACGCGGGGACGGAACCGCGTTCACGGTGACCGTCCCGTCGGGCGCCGTTGATGCCGGTCCGGGCGCCGGCCACGAGGGTGTCCCGTGGATCCGCGAGCACGGAGGTCGTCGCCGGGCGCCCTGGGCCGCACTCGATCGCCTGGCGGCCCGTGTCGGCCTGCGCCTCGTGGCCGGCCAACCGTCACCCTGAACCGGGACGAACTGCCGGCGCGACCGGAGTCCCGAGGGCCGCTCGCCCCTAGGCGAGAAGGCGATACCAGGTATAGGCACCACCGGGCCCGGTAGACGGAGATCGCCCGACGACCCAGGTCAAGAAGCCGAGGGTCGCCCCCGGGTTGGGCTCGCCCTCAGGGAACGCCACCAGGCTGTCCACCCCCCACCGATGCCACTGGGAGCGCAGTGCCGCCCGCAGGGTCGGCGTACGGGTGGGGATGTGTCCCGACTCGAGACCGGTGAGCACCCGGGCGGTCAGCGTGTCCCGCGTGTAGGAGAGGCTCGGCGAGAAGGCGATGTGCCGGCTCGGACCCGAAGGGACGAGGAAGTAGCCACCCGGCATGAGAAATCGGAGCTTGGCCACCGCTTGCCACGCCTGGGCGTTCGGCGTGATGCTCGAGGGGAACGGGTAGAGCAGGGCCACACTCCCCTCGGGGATGGCCGAGAGCTGAGACGAGGTGAAGTAGGCGGGGGTACCGATGGGGGCGATCCCGGACAGGGGCGCAACGGGGAAGAGGGGGAACAGTGCCACCACGGCGATGGCCAGGGGTGCGGCAACGGCCACCACGCTGCGGTCGTGGCGGGCTCGGGCCGGGTCGCGGTGGGGGTGGAGGGGACGTCGGGCCAGCCCGACGTGGACCTGGTCGAGGAGTAGGGCGAGCAGTAGGGCGGCGAACAGGACCGTGTAGAGCGAGTAACGGACCGGGATGGTGTTGGACAGCACCGGCAGCTTCGTGAAGATGCGCTCGGGAAGGGGGAAGCCCGAGGCTGATCCCGGTGGGTTCGCCTTGATCACCAGACCGGCGCCGAGCGAGATGATGAAGGCCACGACGCCGCAGATGGCCGCCACCCGTGCCACCACCGATCGCCTCCAGCAGACCACCGTGGCGACGGCCAGGACGATGAGGAGGGTCACCCCGAGATACGAACCGTTCTCGGTGACGCTGTTGGCGAAGTGGTCGGCCACCGAGGCCAGGTGGTGGGGCGCCAGTCGCTGAAGCGAGTCAGGCACCACCGGACCGAGGAGGTCGGCCCGGTAGCCCTGGGGGACGAGCTGGATGGCCCCGCGGATCGATCCAGGCCCGCGTAGGGCGAACCACAGCGGGTAGGCGAGGAGCACGACAGCCGTGCCCACCGCCCAGCAGGCACCGGATACGAAGTACCGGGCCCGGCGCCGGACCTCGTGTCGCCCGAAATAGGCCGTGGCCACCAGGCCGACCACCCCGATCACGATGGTGGAGGCCAGCACCTCGCTCGAGACGAAGAACTGGGCGGTCACCAACAAGCCGAGCACGACGCCCCAACAGCCGGCCCGGCCACGCTGACGGACCGCGAGCTCGTGGAGGACCAGGAAGACGAGAGGTGGGATGACCATGAAGGTCAAGTTGAGGTGCCCCGAGCTCTGGGAGATCTCGTAGGGGCTGAAGCCGTAGAGCAGTCCGGCGACAAAAGCCGCCGGCCACCACACCACCCATCGCCGGGCGAAGAAATACCCGGCCGTCGCCGTCGCCGGCAACGACAGGGTGATCAGCACGTTGAACGAGGCGACCGGCCCCCAGATGAGGGTGACCGGGGTGGCCAACCATCCCAGCAGCAACACACTGGTGTTGGTCAGGAGGTTGACGCCGTAGGGATGGTTGGCGTAGCCGGAGAAGAACGGATTCAGTCCGTGGAGGAGGGAGTGCGGGGCCCACTGGAGGAACCACATGGTGGCGAACTGGTCGCCACCCACCTCGGACACGGTGGTCGGATGGGTGCTCCACACCGGCCAGAACAAGGCCACGGCCAGGACCAGGTAGACGACGATGGACAGCGTCGGGCCGATGGCGCCCCGCCACCACGCGCGCCCGGAGCCTGAGACCGGATCGACGGGCTCCGCACCGGGTGCCACCGATGGGTCGACCGGCGTAGTGCTCATGGCTGGGCTGATGGTACTGCCGCGCCATGCCGCAACCGGGGCATTCCGACTCTCGCTGCACCGGCGGAGCGAGGCACACTGCGGCCCGCCTGACGACGGGTGCGCACGCGGACTAAACGACAGTTGACACTTACGTAAGCAAAGAGCTTACTCTTAGACCGTGGACGCTGCACTCAAAGCCCTCGCCGAGCCCCGGCGCCGCGAGATCCTCCGCCTGGTGTGGTCAGAGGAGTTGGCAGCCACCGACGTGGCCGCACATTTCACTGAGGTCACACGCTCGGCCATCTCCCAACACCTTGGGGTCCTGAGGAAGGCGAATCTCGTGATTGAGCGACGCGACGGCACACGGCGGCTGTACCGGGCCGACCATTCGGAGATGGCCCACCTGCGCAACTACCTCGACCAGTTCTGGAACGACAGCCTGCTGCGGCTGCGTGACGTCGCCGAGGCGGCAGAGCGGGCCACCGAGGACACGCCTAGCGAACAAGAGCATGACCCCGACAATGAAAGGAAGCACTGAACCATGGATGACCTGACCTGTGAGATCGTGATCGACGCCCGACCGGAGACGGTCTTCCCGTTCCTGGCCGATCCGGCCAAGCACGGTGAGTGGCTGGGATCCATCGTGGAGTTCGACCCGAAGCCAGGCGGCGCCTATCGCGTCAATGTGGGCGATGCCCACCCAGCCGCCGGCGAGTTCATCGAGGTGATCCCGAATGAGCGAGTCGTGTTCACGTTCGGTTGGGACCAACCTGGCCACCCCATTCCCGGGGGGTCGACCACCATCGCCATCACATTGACCCCTGAGGGGGAGAAGACGCGTGTGCAACTGGTCCACAGCGGACTGCCGGCGGACGCGCTCAGCGACCACCGCGGGGGTTGGGACCATTTCCTCGGCCGCCTTGCCGTCGTGGCCACCGGTGGCGACCCCGGGCCGCACCAGGTACCCGAAACCAACTGAGACCGAACGGCGGACGCCCGACCCACGAGCTTGCGCACCGACGACAGAAAGGCCACAACCATGGCTGCCGGCACCAAGGAGGACCCGTGGGTCCTCACCACGCCTCCCGGTTCATCGAACTACACCATGTACCGCGAGGAGGACGCCGATCCTCCGGCCCTGGTGTGCCAGGTCGGCTCGACGACCCTCCGCTACCAACTGCGAGCCATCGAGGACCTCCACGCGTGGTTGGCCACGCAGCCCGACTGGGTGCCGCTCGGCGCCGCCGATGAGAAGAAGGCGGCCGCCGAGGGCACCGTGGAGGCCTGGGGGCGGTCCCCGGACAATCCCGTCGGGGGCTGGTACGGCCTGCGCTCCGGCTATCGCGGCAGGTTCGGCATGTATCTGCCACCCCTTCTCGAGACCCTCGGCCTCGCCGAGGTGACCCACGATGCACGCAACAACCGGATGCGGGCCCTTCCCTGAGTCGCCTCTGCTCGGGGCCCGGCGCTGGCCGAGACCGCTAGCCAGCGCGGCCCGACGCGGCCTTCACGACCGCGTCGGGCTGATGCCCACGATGGGCTCGTTGAGATGGGCGCCACCGGTCGAGCCGAGGTAGGCAGCATCTCCGAAGGAGAAGATCCCGCCGTCGGAGGCCACCAACCAGTAGCCGGCGCCATCCGGCGTCGACGCCATGCCCACGATGGGCTCGTTGAGATGGGCGCCACCTACCGAGCCTTCGAAGGCCGCGGCGCCGAAGGCAAAGATCCCGCCGTCAGAGGCCACCAACCAGTAGCCACTCCCGTTCGGGGCAGCGGCGATTCCCGCTATGGGTTGATTGAGGCGGATACCGCCGGTCGACCCCTGGAACGTGGCGTCACCGAAGGAGAAGATCCCGCCGTCGGCGGCCACCAACCAGTACCCGTGTCCGCTGCGCGTCGAGGCCACGCCCGTGATCGGCTGGTTGAGATGGACCCCGCCGGTCGACCCGTAGAAGGTGGCGTCGCCGAAGGCGAAGATCCCGCCGTCGGAGGCCACCAGCCAGTAGCCCTTACCGTCTTTGGTAGTGGCCATGCCCACGATGGGCTTGTTCAGATGCATCCCACCGGTCGATCCGTAGAAGCCGGCGTCGCCGAAGGCGAAGATCCCGCCGTCGGAGGCCACCAACCAGTACCCGCCGTTGTCTGGGGTGCTCGTCATGCCCACGACGGGTTTGTTGAGATGGGCATTCCCGGTGGAGCCGTGGAACCCGGCATCACCGTAGGAGAAGATGCCACCATCCGACGACGTCTGCCAGTACCCACCTAACGCCGGAGTCGGAGCGGGCGCGCTCTGGTACGTGAACTTGTCCTGGCTGCCGGCAGCGCTCGTCCCGTTCACGGTCGTGACGGTGATGTCGACCACGCCGCTCGATGCCGGGCTGGTGGCCGTGATCGAGCTGGCGCTCACAAAGGTGACTGACGCGGCTGGCGTGGAGCCGAACTGGACGGTCGATCCGCTGGTGAAGTGAGCTCCAGAAACGGTGACCACCGTGCCTCCGGCCTGCGGCCCCGAAGTGGGAGTGACGCCGGTGACGGCCGGGACCGAACCGTAGGAGAAGAGGTCGGCACCTGACGTGGGACTCGTACCTCCGACGGTTACGACGGTCAGGTCGACGACACCGGTACCCGATGGTGCCGTGGCGACGACGGTCGTGTTGTTGGTCACCGAGAAGCTGCTGGCCGGAGTGGAGCCGAACTCGACACCAGACGTGGTCTGCAGATTGGTGCCGGTCACGGTGACCACCGTGCCTCCAGCAGGTGGCCCTGCGTTGGGCGACAGCGTGGTCACACTGGGAACGGCCACGTAGGTGAACTGGTCGGCCGAGGAGGTGGCCGAGGTGCCGCCGGTGGTCGTGACCGTTACGTCTACCAGGCCCGCCGATCCGGCCGGCGAGGTGGCTGAACAGCTGGTGACAGTGGTGCACGTCACCGCAGTGGCAGCCGTGACACCGAAGGTTGCGCTACTTGATCCGACCACGAACCCGGTGCCGGTGATGGTGACAACGGTGCCCCCAGCCGTCGGACCCCGGATCGGGGAGATCGAGGTGACGGCTGGAGCGTTCCGATAGGTGAACAGGTCAGCCGAGGAGGTGGTGGAGGTGCCGCCGGTGGTCGTCACCGTGACATCCACCGCTCCCACCGATCCCGCCGGCGAGGTGGCCGAACAGGTGGTGACGGTGGAGCACGTCACCGCGGTGCCTGCCGTCACTCCGAACTTGGCACTGGTGGATCCGACCACGAAGCCGGTACCGGTGATGGTCACGACGGTCGCTCCCGCCAACGGACCGGAGGTCGGTGAAATCGACGAGATCGTCGGAACACTCCGGTAGGTGAACTGGTCGGCCGAGGAGGTGGCCGAGGTGCCGCCGGGGGTGGTGACGGTGATGTCGACCACGCCGGCTGACTCAGCCGGTGAGGTGGCCGAGCAGGCCGTCGTCGTTGTGCAGCTGATGACGCCGAGCTCCGATCCCGAAGCTCACGGAAGTGGACCCAACCACAAAGCCGGTCCCAGTTAGGGCGACTGACGTGGCTCCCACCAACGGCCCAGAGTTTGGGGTGATCGAAGTGATCGCTGGGACATTCCGATAGGTGAACTGGTCGGCCGAGGAGGTGGCCGAGGTGCCGCCGGTGGTGGTGACGGTAATGTCGACCACGCCGGCTGACTCAGCCGGTGAGGTGGCCGAGCAGGCCGTCGTCGTTGTGCAGCTGATGGCCGCAGTGACTCCGATCCCGAAGCTGGCGGTGGTGGATCCGACTACAAAGCCGGTCCCAGCTACGGCGACTGACGTTCCGCCGGCCAGTGGCCCCGACGTAGGCGTTACTGAGGTGATCGTCGGTGCATTCCGGTAGGTGAACTGGTCGGCAGACGAGGTAGCCGAGGTGCCGACTGAGGTGGTGACGGTGATATCGACTACACCGGCTGACTCAGCCGGTGAGGTGGCCGAGCAGGCCGTTGTCGTTGTGCAGGTGATCGCAGCCGTAACCCCACCGAAGCTGGCGGTGGTAGTTCCCACTTCGAAGGCGGTCCCGACGATGGCCACTGAGGTGCCCCCGGCGAGCGGGCCCGAGTTGGGGGTGACCGACGTGATCACCGGCGACGGATTGGTTGCCCCTGCCGGCGACACGGATGCCACGGCCAGGACGAGACCTAAGCCCACGACGACTGCCAGTGCAGCCGCAAAGACCCGGGCGCCCCGACCTCTCGCCACCGAACCGGCGTCGGACGTGGTGGCTTTCGTGGGGCCATTCATCGTCCCACTCCTTCGAGGCTTGCAAGCGTAAGGCCAGCTGACGTTCGGGGACACATCGTCATTGCTCGGACCAGGCTCCCAAAGGAACCTCCGGTCCAGCCGATCGAGACACTCGTCCCGCTCGGATCGATCCGGCGTGGGCCCTGCACAGGTGATCTCGACAACCGATCTCTGGGACTAGACACTGGTGCTCTCCTTGCGATTGGGACAGTGAGTACGCACCACCGATATCGGAAGGATGTTGATGAAGCTGCATGGGGGCGAGCCCTAAAGAACGTGGGGGACCGCATGGAAACGGGGTGCGGTTTCGACCCCGTTTCTCTCCAGAGAGGGGCAGCGCACGATCCGTCCGGCTGGATCGATCAGAAGGCCCATCGAAGGCGGGCTGTGACAAGGCAGTCGAAAAGGAGAGGGTGGGTCCTAATTGCTCCGGGGGCAGGTAGCTGTTTCGTGCCTACCGCCTGCCTACTGCCGTTCGGCATCCCCGTGACCCTTGATCTGACCTCTAGGCTGTCAGGGAGACCTTCGACCTGCCCGGCGGTAGCCCCGGCTCCTGCCCTTGTTGCAATCGGTCATCTCTGAGATCTGCATTTGCTCTCGCGGAAGGAGCCAACAGATGTCCTCAGACCAAGATCCGATCAGCGTGGTGCTGGCCTCGGACAGTTTTCTCATCGGCGACGGGCTGGCCTCGCTACTTTCGGAAGTTCCCGATGTTGAAGTAGTCGGTCGCGCCCGAGACTTTGACGAGCTCAATGTATTGGTCGATCAGCTCGCACCCCGAGCGGTGATCATCAGCATCCGGTCACAGGTGGTCACCACCTTCGCCATCGTCGCTGTCGTCAGTCGACTGAGGAAGGTCCATCCCGAGGTCTGCATCATGGTCATCTCGGATCGGACCAACGAGTTTGCCGTGGAGATGCTGCGAGGAGGCTCGTCGGGAATTGCCTTTCTCCTCGATGAGGAGCTCCCCGGGATCGACGACGTCCTCAATGCACTGCGCCAGCTGAACTCCGGACAGGTCGTTCTCGACCCGAGCGTGGTCGACTCGCTGATTCGGCGTGGCGACACCGCCGGGATCGGGGATCTCACGCCTCGCGAGGTCGATGTCCTCGAGCAGCTGGCCCGGGGTCTCTCGAACCGGGCGATCGCCGATGAACTTCACATCTCGGTCAAATCGATCGAGAAGGGGATCACCGCGATCTTCCTCAAGTTGGGACCCTTCAACTCAGCCTTCGCCGATCGTCGTGTCTCTGCTGCGCTGATGTTTCTGCGCACCCAGGTCGATCCGTTTGGACCGGTCGCCAAGCCTGGCGAGCGGTCGGCTCCGATCGTTGTGCTGCGACCCGCCTGAACATCGGCCTCGGTATCAGCCGCTCCGTCGCCTTGTAGTGACCACTAGAGCGCTCACGACCAGCCGCAATCAGGCCGACGCACTAGTGGTGGCTGACGAGCACCACGATCAGATACGACACCGCCGCGACCACCATGAAGACGGCGAGCACGATTCCGCAGACCTTGCTGATCAGTCCGGTGAATCGCTCGCGCTAGTCAGTGGGAGCAGATCCACGCGTGATGTAGTGCGATTTGAAGTCGAAAGTCAGTCAGCGGTTGCGGCGACGCATTGTCCCTGCTTGGGCCAAGTCACGTGCTTGCGGTTACACAGGCAACGGAGAACACGGCGAACCAGACGATGGTGCTCAGGTAGAAGAGACGCTCGACCGCGCCGAAGACTCGGCGCCAGGATGGGCTGGACCGGCCGAGGAACATGCCCAGGATGCAGACGGCCATGACCACGCCGAGGCCGGTGGAGACCGGGGACAGGGAATGCCACAGTGACCCGACCCGCAACAGGCTGCCGAGCCGGAAGGCGGCGATCACCGCCGATCCGAAAGTGCCGATGGCGATGAAACCATGGGCCTGTCCGGTGGGCGTCCGAGGGGTCCCTGGCGCATCCATTGGGAACCAGCTGGATCGCAAACCTGCCGGCCGCGAAGATGGCCAACAACGTGACCACGACGGACGTCCCCGGGTTGGGAAGTGTCGCATGGAGGCCGACGACCAGGGCGATGCCGGCAATCCCGAAGCTGACCGTGGCCAATCGATAGCCGAGGCGGTACTCGGTGATGCCGTACTGGCTTACCGCATTGTGCACCGGTGAGAGGCCGGTCGGGGCCAGGTGGAGGTAGCCCAGACTTCCGATGACTCCGGCCAAACCGGCCAGGGACACGACGCCGGCGATCTCCGCCGTCGATCCCGTCACGGTGTCCCCCGTCGGCCTCGACGAGGCGACGCGTGGCGGCTACCCGTGGCTGGCCGCATAGGAGTGCTCCTGAAGGGTTACGTCGGTGAGCAGATTCCCGAGGGCCAGGTTGATGTCGTCGAGGTGGTAGCCCCACTCGGGCCCGAGGGTCTCAGTGACCACCGGTCTGCCGTCACCGACTCCAGCCTCGTTGTTGACCTGCAACCAGGTCGCACCGTGCGTGCTCCGGCAGCTGGCCGAGTACAGCCCGGGGTAGGCCACCCACGGGGTGGAAACAGAAGGAGCCGGCGGAGGCATGGTCACCGTGAGGAACAGGGGTTCGAGGTCGGCAGTGCCGCCACCGATGGCGGCCGGGTTGACGCAGGCCACCTGGACACCGGCCGTGGCTGTCTGTCCTGACTGGAGGCTGACCCCTTGACCAGGACGGCCGAACAGGCTGTCGGCCGGGGGACGGTCGGGGAAGCTCGAGTAGGCGATCACACACGAGGTCTGACCGGTGGAGGTGCAGAGTGGGAGGTGCTTGAAGGTCGATCCGACGTTCCGGCCGATGGGAACGGCGACGTTCCCTCCGGCGATGATGGCCGAGACCATCTGGCCCCGGAGCTTCGTACTGGGGTCGATTTGACCGGCGAGCAGCCTGATGAGCATGGCCGCCCCCTGGGAGTGGCCGATGAAGATCACCGGTCGCCCGTCGTTGTACTGGGCCAGGTAGTCCCTCCAGGCAGCCAGAACACTCCGGTACGCAATGTCGTCGGCCGCGGGATCACTCCCCAGACCCCTGGCCAGAGATGTCTCGGTCCGTTGGCGGTACATCGGGGCCCAGACGCGGCAAATCGTCGAGAAGGGCGAGGCCTGGGCCACGGCAGCGTCTACCTCTGCTGGCTGGATCGTGAGGTTGGAGTTGTCGGTCCGCTGGGTGCTCACGGTCGGGTAGATGTAGAAGCAGTCGAAGGCAGGGTCGAACGCGGGTGTCGGTGTCGTGACCGTGCGGGGCCCGGTCGCCGGCACCGCGGTGGTTGCCAAGGAGTGCGTGCAGGGATCAGCTGCCTGGCCGGGCCGACACAACCACACGGTGCCCGGGGCGGCGGTTCGGGGCGGGCTGGTCCCCGCTCCGGACCCAGCCGGGGAAGTTCCAGCCGTCGCGACACCACCACACCCACCCAAGGCGAGCATGCCTGCAATCAGCAGTCCTGGCACCAGAGCGATAGCCCTCCGGTCGCGTACCACGATCTCTCCCTTTCGCTCTTCGGCGAATAATACGCAATAGGGTTGCATATATGGAGGGCGTTATGCAATAGGGTTGCGTATGAGCTCCACTAAGCCAGGTCTTCCCAAAGGGCCCCCACTGTTCGGAGACCTCCTGGCCCTTTCCCGCCGAAGCTGGATCCGTCAGATGGCCGACGGCCTCAGCCGGAGGGGCTACGACGACTACCGGGCGACGGACGCCGCGGTCTTCCGCCGCCTGCTCCGAGGACCCGCTCCCGTGGGTCGGCTCGACGAAGCCCTCGGTGCCAGCAGGCAGGCCGCCCGGAAGGTCGTCGAGGGACTCGAACTGCGCAACTACGTGACCACTGGCCGCGACCCAACTGACGGACGCCGGGTCATTGTGGTGCTCACTCCGGCGGGCGAGGACTACGCCCGGGCCGTGGTCGACGTGATCGAAGCCCTTAATTCGAGTCTGACTCGGAGCGTTGAGCCGGCAGACCTCGCTGCGGCGAGGAGGGTGCTCCTGGCCGTGCTCGCAGGCGCTGGAAACACCCGGTCATCGGATGGCTGAACAGGGAGCCTGGGAGGAGAATCGAACTCCTGACCTACGCATTACGAGTGCGTTGCTCTACCGACTGAGCTACCCAGGCGAGCAGGTCTTTTTTGTGGTCTGCGCTACGGCCATCTCCACACTCTTCTCAACAGCGTGGAGAGGATATCGTGGCGAAAGACCCGTCCAAGGCCACCTCAGGTGACAAGGGTACCGGACCCAACGGCATCCGCCTGGTGTTCGGGCACCGGCATCCGTCAGGCGGACCGATCGGGAGTAGTGCCGCCGCCCCCGTCTCCATCTGACATGACGGGCGGTTGGATTCAGGCATCCCCGGGAACACTGATGAAGCCGGTCGGTTGAACGGTGGGTTTTCGCCGTCCTGCCGCTCCCGCCCTGACACCTGAAGTTGGTCGTCGTCACCAGGAGGGGAGCAATGACCAAGTGCCCAGTGTGTGGCTCGGAAAGGGTCCGCGAAGTATTCAAGGTGACCGGTCAGCACGAACCTCTGAAACTGATGAGGCGCTGCGAAGAGTGCAGGCACGAACGGGAAGCCGACTTCACCGGGAACGCCAAATGGCTCTTTCTGCCTACCGAAAAGACGAAGAGGAAGGTTCGAGGTCGGAGGAAGCCTTGGGTTCGACGGGGCTGAGAATGTCCTTTGCGGGTACGGCTGTTGCGTGACGGATTGGTCGGTCGTGGCGTGTACTTCGCGCCTGGGTCGTCCTGGCCCCGAACGGAACCCGTCATTGCCCGGCCGTTCGTTCGTAGCCTGGTAGGTGAGGGTGACGCGGTCCTGGGGGGTCGGTCAAGCCGGCCAAGCGCAGCCGTCCTTCGAACCGTCGCTGGCTTCGGTGTTGACCTGGCTGTACTCAGATTGCGGCGGTCGTGCGTCGGGACGAAATGAGGTCGACTGGAGCCACGGTTGTGGCCACCGGGGCGGTCGAGGCAATGAGCGGAGCCACCGTTATGGCCACGGGAGCAGTCACAGGGGTGGTCGCGGCAATGACCGGAGCCGCCGTCTTAGCCAACGGTGCGGTCGAGGCGAGGACCGGAGCCACCGTTGTGGCGACGGTTGTGGCCACCGGAGCGGTCGAGGCAATGACCGGAGCCGCCGTCTTGGCCACCGGTGCGGTCGAGGCGAGGCCCGGAGCCACCGTTGTCGCCACGGGAGCCGTCACAGGAGCGGTCGAGGCGAGCACCGGAGCCACCGTTGTCGCCACGGGAGCCGTCACAGGAGCGGTCGAGGCAATGACCGGAGCCGCCGTCTTGGCCACCGGCTCGGTCGAGGCGAGCACCGGAGCCACCGTTGTCGCCACGGGAGCCGTCACAGGAGCGGTCGAGGCGAGCACCGGAGCCACCGTTGTCGCCACGGGAGCCGTCACAGGAGCGGTCGAGGTGAGGACCGGAGCCACCGTTGTCTCCACGGGAGCGGTCGAGGCGAGGACCGGAGCCACCGTTATCGCCACGGGAAGCGTCACGGGAGCGGTCGAGGCGATAACCGGAGCCGCCGTCGTGGTAGGTGGAGCCGGGATTCCGAAGACCGGCGCTACAGCGGACTTGGAGGGCCGGCTCGATCGAAGGTCGCTCAGACCATTGAATGGAGCTCCCGCGACGCCGTTCCTAAAGGGGCCAGTGATCCAGGCAAGCAGAGTGGGTGAGCTGGCGAAGCCGTTCTCCATGGGGCCGTTGATCCAGGCGAGCAGCATCTGGCGATCGCCGTGATGACCAAGCCCGCACTGGTATTTGTGAGAACGGAGATGGGCGGATCGTCCTGCGCAATGCTTTAGCACGCTGGTCCAGTGAACCTGGCATCGCTTAATGCGTCGGCAATGACGATGGCTCTTATTCACATTCTTCAAGACACAACTCGACTTAGACGTTGACTTAACCGGGCCGCACTGTCCTCCGCTCACTCCACCAGCCGCGGCGATCGGAGCAGCAGTGGCGCTGCCGCTATCCGCTGAACCGGTCGGGCCAGACTGGGACGGTGCTGTCTTCTCGGTGGTTGAACCATCTTCCCTTGGGCTTCGTCCCCCGCTCACGCCATGGGGCACGGGGAACTCGCCACTACCAATCTGCCGAGCGGCGAGCATTGTGAGCTCAGGGCTCGCTGGTGGGAGGCTCGGAGGCATAGTTGAGGAGCCCGGCGTGATCGTGAGGCCGTCATGAGCCGGAGTAGGCCGTTTCGTGGTGAAGTGGCGGCCGCCAGTTGCGCCTCGGCTGAGTATCACGGCCGCCATGACGGTGATCGCCAGCACCGCGATGGTCGTTGTCCAGCGCCAAAACGCCACATCGCCTCTCGCCCGTGTCATATCAAGCCCATGCCCACCCGAACAGCTCCCAAACGCTCGTTGGCACAATCCCCCAGCGAACGTCTCTGGCCTCTGCAAGACGTGGGTCGTAGGCAGTTCTGACGCTTTGGGTCATCCCACCTGGGCTCTCGACGCCCAGAAGATCAGTCCGGCTGATCAGACCTGACCAAATCAGGTCCCTGGACAGAAGGATCTGATACTTCAGCAGGGTCGGAGTTGGGCTTCGGCTCCGGACGCTGTTCGCCATCCGTGCTGTTGTTCAGCTGGGCATCGTTCGACGGCTTCGCCTGAAGGGGCTGATCGGCGTGAGGTGGTTCGGATCTGGTGGTCATAGTTCAAGAGCTACCCAGCCAGCCCCCCAAACTCACTGCCGATCTCAAAATGGGTGGGCAGGGAAGCATATGGCCCTAGTCGGGGTATCTCCGGTTCCGAGGAGGTATCCCGGCTCGATGTCTTGGCTGTCAAGCGTGCGGGGCCTCATCACTCCTCGGACCACTCCGCAGCTTGGGCCCTTCTCTTTGCTTCACGGTCGCCAACCACCACCCCGGTCAAGCCATGCGGCTGACCTTCGGGATGCACTGGGAACTTGTCTAGCGGTGCATCATCGTCGTCAGTCAGCGGATGCTCGACCAGAGCGGCGAGGTCGCCCGGTCCAGGGGACGTCGAAAGGGCATCTGGTCTCTCTGGCAAGGCGTCCTGTTGATCATCGGGAGCATTCACGTCCTCGACGTACCCATCTCGGCCTGCTCATGCATCATCGACCGTGACGATTTCCCCACATCAAATAGAGGCAACTCCGGACTCAACGAGTGCATTGCTCTACCGACTGGGGTACCCAGGCGCGGTGGGACACGCTATCCCGTCCTATCGGCGTGCTGTCACGCCACCCTCAGTCGAGCATGCCGGAGAGCTCGACCATCAGGGCGTCCATGAGGAGCAACTCGTTGGCGTTGCGACCGAGGGCCTCCGACGCCTGGCCGATCGCGTCCACCTGCCGCACGGCGAGGCGACCGCCGGCGGCGCTCCCCGACGAGTGGCTTCCCCCGTCGGCATCGACGGCAGCCACCAGCCGGTCACGGTAGACCTCGGCCAGGGTGGCCAGCCCGAAGCGGAGATCATCGGTCCGCCATCGGCGCTCCTCCCGTCGGTGACCCTCCTCCACCTGCTTGCGCCCGGGGACCCCCTTGGATCCCATGGCATCAGCCTGGTCGGCCAGAGCCACGAGTTCGTCAGCGTGCTGCTGGCGCAGTGGAACCAGAGCCTCCTCGGCTGCGGCCAGCAGCTCGGACGAGACGGCGGCGGCCGCGGCACCGGTCCCGTCCAGACGGGAGGGCACCGATCGCCACTGGTGCTGGCGGGTCACGAACCCGTCGTCACTGACAAGCAGCCGGGCCCGGTCGAGACTGCCACCCGAGGCCCGCGCCACCGTGTCGGCGTGCTCCGGATCGACCCCGCGGCCGATCAACCATGCCACCACGGACGAGACCGGAACGGCGTCGAACGGCACCTGGAGGCAGCGGCTCACGACGGTGGCCAGCGTCGGGGGCAGATCATCGGCCAGCAGTACGAACACCGTCGAGGGGGGAGGTTCCTCCACGGTCTTCAACAGGGCGGGGACGGACTCCCGGGCGAGGTGCACATCGGTCACCATCAGGACCTGGCGGTCGCCCTCGAGCGGCCGGCGCTGGGCCCGGGTGACGATGGTCTGGGCGTCGGCCACGCTGAGGGCCGCCCCGGTCCGCTCCACGACCACCAGATCGGGGTGGGTGCCGGCCAGGGCCCGCCGGCAGCTGTTGCACACGCCGCACCCGCCGTCGGGGCACAAGAGGGCCGCAGCCAGCCCCCGCGCTGCGGCCCGTTTGCCCGAGCCCGAGGGCCCGTGGAAGAGATAGGCATGGACGGGACGCCGGGCGGCGGCGAGCAACTGAGCGACCACCCTCGGCTGGCCGATCACCTCGTCGAAGAGGGCCGGGACCGGGTTCCCCTCCCCGCTCACGAGGGACCGCCCAAACGCTCATGCACGCCTGCCCATATCTGGGCTGCCACCTCGTCGATCGCCCCGGTGCCGTCGACCACGAGCCATGGGCTCTGCTGCTGGTCGGCCAGGCACCGATAGCCCTCGGCCACACGCCCGAGGAACCCGTCGTCCTGGCCCTCCATCCGGTCGTCGGGCGATCCGTGTCGCCGGGCCCGCCCGACGGCCGGGTCCACCTCCACCAGGATCGAGAGATCAGGGGCCAGGCCCCCGGTCGCCCACTCGACGAGGCGATCGAGCTCCCCGAGATCGAGGCCCCGGCCGTAGCCCTGGTAGGCCATGGTCGATCCCGAGTAGCGGTCCGTCACCACCCAGGTTCCCCCGGCGAGCGCGGGCCGGACCACCTCGGCGACGTGTTGGGCGCGGTCGGCCGCCATGAGCAGGGCCTCGGCCCGGTCCGACACGGGAGCCTGACCGGGGTCGAGCACCAGGGTTCGCAGCGCCCCGCCGAGCGAGGTGGCGCCGGGCTCGAAGGTGAGGACCGCTCCCAGCCGATCGGCCAGCAGGCGCGCCTGGGTGGATTTGCCACAGCCGTCGATCCCTTCGAGCGCGATCAGGCGACCCGGTGTGCTCGCCATCACCTAGAAGGGTGGATCCTCGTCACTGCCCGGGGCGGCCGACAGCGTCGGCAACGCCTTCTTCGCCACCGTCGTGGTAGCCGCGGCCTTCTTGGCCGGAGCGCGCTTTTTCGCCGCGCCCTTCTTGGCTGTCGCCTTCTTGGCCGTGGCCTTCTTGGCCGGGGCCTTCTTCTTTGTGGCCTTCTTCCGGGTAGAGGGCCCGGCCGCCCGCCGCTCGGCCAGGAGCTCGGCGGCCCGTTCCACGGTGAGGCTCTCCACATCGTCTCCCCGTCGGAGCGAGGCGTTCGTGGTGCCGTCGGTCACGTAGGGCCCGAACCGTCCGTCCTTGACCACCATGGCGAGGCCGGTGTCGGGATCGGCTCCCATCTCCCGGAGGGGGCCTTTGGCGTTCCGTCCGCCCCGGGTCTTGGGCTGGGCGAAGAGGGCCAGGGCCTCGTCGACGGTGATCGTGAGGAGTTGGTCCTCGGACTGGAGACTCCGGGTGTCGGTCCCCCGCTTGAGGTAGGGACCGAACTTTCCGTTGTGGGCCACGATCTCTTCGTTGCTCTCGGGATCGGTGCCCACCACGCGAGGGATGCGCAGCAGCTCGAGCGCCTGCTCGAAGGTCAGCGTGGACGGGGACATGGAGGCGAACAGAGAGGAAGTCCGCGGCTTCGGGCCACCGTCGACCAGGTCGCCGAGCTGCACGTAGGGCCCGAACCTCCCCGCTTTGACCTGCACGGGCTGGCCCGATTCGGGGTCGTTGCCGAGTACCCGGTCCGACGACGGGGCTTCGAGGAGCGCTTCGGACCGTTCGACGGTCAGTTCGTCAGGGGCCAGGTCCTCGGGGATGGACACCCGGTCCTCGCCTCGTTGGAGGTAGGGACCGTAGCGACCGACACGGGCCACGATGTCCTGGCCGTCGTGGCCCACACCGATGGGAATGGAATTGATCTCCCGGGCGTCGATCTCCCCTAAGTAGGTGCTCACCTCGCGCTTCAGCCCGAGCCCGGTCCGATGGCCGGCTACCTGGGTGGCCTCGCTCCTGGCGTGCCCATTGGCACCGCTGGCACCGTTGTCGCCGTTCGAACCGTTGGCCGGCCCCGTGCCGCCGAAGTAGAAGCGGGTCAACCAGGGCAGCACCTCCTCGGTGCCCGAGGCGATGGCGTCGAGGTCGTCCTCCATGGAGGCGGTGAATCCGTAGTCCACCAGATCGGCGAAGTACCGCTCGAGCAGACCGACTACGGCGAAGGCGGTGAACGAGGGGACGAGCGCCGTGCCCTTCTTCCAGACGTAGCCGCGGTCGAGGATGGTGGCGATCACGCTGGCGTAGGTGGACGGCCGGCCGACGCCGAGGTCCTCCATGGCCTTGACCAACGAGGCCTCGGTGTAGCGGGCCGGCGGCTGGGTGGCATGGGAGCCCGGCTCGAGGTCGGCCACCGAGGCCGGATCGCCCTCGTCCATGGGGGGTAGGTGCACCTCACGGTCGGCCAGCTCGGCGTCGGGGTCGTCCTCACCCTCCACGTAGGCCCGCAGGTACCCGGGGAACTGGATGACCTTGCCCGAGGCCGAGAACTCGGCCCGACGGCCGGCCACCTCAGGACCGGTCGCCGTCCCGGCCAGGCGCACCTGGGCACTGGTGCCGGTGGCGTCAGCCATCTGGGAGGCCACGGTCCGCTTCCAGATGAGGTCGTAGAGCCGGAACTCGTCCCCCGACAGGGCGCGGGCCGCCTCGTCGGGAGTGCGGAACGATTCGCCGGCCGGCCGGATGGCCTCGTGGGCCTCCTGGGCGTTCTTCACCTTGCGCTCGTAGCGGCGGGGCTGGGCCGGTACGTAGTCGGGTCCGTAGAGCGCTTTGGCCTGGGCCCGGGCTGCGTCAAGGGCCTGGCTCGAGAGCGTGGTGGAGTCGGTGCGCATGTAGGTGATCCAGCCGTCCTCGTAGAGGCGCTGGGCCACCTGCATGGCCCGCTTGGAGCTGAACCGGAGCTTGCGGCCGGCCTCTTGTTGCAGCGTGGAGGTCATGAACGGAGCCGAGGGTGAGCGACGGAACGGCTTGTGGGTCATGGAGCTGACCTCGAAGGGCACGTCGGCCAGTCCGGCGGCCAGGGTGCGGGCCTCCTCCTCGCCCAGCACCACCACCGATCCCGGCGCGGTGAGGGTGCCGGTCTCGTCGAAGTCCCGGCCCGAGGCCAACGCCACACCGTCGACCGAGGCCAACGCAGCGGTGAACGAGCGCGGCGAGGCGTCGGCTGCCGCGGCTCCCTCGGCGGTGAAGGTGGCGTCGATCCCCCACCAGCCGGCCGAGCGGAAGGCCATCCGGGCCCGCTCGCGTTCCACGACCATGCGGGTGGCCACGCTCTGGACCCGCCCCGCGGAGAGCCGCGGCATGATCTTCTTCCAGAGGACCGGCGACACCTCGTAGCCGTAGAGGCGGTCGAGGATGCGCCGCGCCTCTTGGGCGTCCACCAGCCTCCGGTCGAGATCGCGCCACTCGAGGACGGCCCGCTCGATGGCCGGGCGGGTGATCTCGTGGAACACCATCCGCTTGACCGGCACTCGGGGTGCGAGGACCTCGAGCAGGTGCCAGGCGATGGACTCACCCTCGCGGTCCTCGTCCGACGCCAGATAGACCTCGCTGGCCTGCTTCACCAGCTGCTTCAACTTGGCAACCTGGGACTTCTTCTGCGTCGAGATCACATAGAGCGGCTTGAAACCGTTGTCCACGTCGACGCCCAGGCGGCTCCACGCCTCGCCCTTGTAGGCGGCGGGCACTTCGTCGGCCCCTCGGGGCAGGTCACGGATGTGGCCGATGGACGACTCGACGACGTAGTCCGATCCCAGCAGGCCGGCGATGGTCTTGGCCTTGGCCGGGGACTCCACGATGACCAGGGGCTTGGCCCCGCCCCGAGCACGTGTTCCGCCGACGGCACCGTTGCCGGTGCCGGTGGTGGGAGCAGAAGCTGTCTGGTCGGTGGATGGCATGGCTGTTGGGGCACAGGGTGAACGGTGGGGCGAGGCGTTGTCAACCCCGTCCTCCGGTCAGCCGAGGCGGTCGCCTCCTCTGACCAGGGAGTTCAGTCGTGTGAAGATTCCATAGCCACAGTAGCGGCCTCGTCCAGCGCAGCCTGCTCACCCGCCGGCAGCTCATCGTCCATGGCGTCGGTCTTGCGCTTGGAGAAGGCGATGGCGATCAGTAGCACCACGAGGGACGCCCCGGCGATGGCCAGGCGGGCCCCGGTGTGGTGGCGCAGGGTGATCACGGCCGGGAGGATCAGCAGCGACACCAGGTTCATCACCTTGATGAGGGGGTTGAGCGCCGGTCCGGCGGTGTCCTTGAACGGGTCGCCGATGGTGTCACCGATCACCGCGGCCTTGTGGGCCTCGGATCCCTTGCCGCCCTCGTGCCCGTCCTCGATGTACTTCTTGGCGTTGTCCCACGCCCCACCGGAGTTGGACAGGAAGTTGGCCATCAGCTGGCCGGTCAGG
This sequence comes from uncultured Acidimicrobiaceae bacterium, assembly GCA_963817985.1. Lineage (GTDB taxonomy): Bacteria > Actinomycetota > Acidimicrobiia > Acidimicrobiales > RAAP-2 > Bog-756. The sequence continues at coordinate 181,961 of CAWFQI010000003.1, forward strand.
ATGGCCCCGACCAGGAAGGCACCGAGGGCGAAGTAGTTGATCCCGAAGCCCACGATGACCGGGCTCAGGATGGCCAGAAGGGCCGGCGTCGCCAACTCCCGCTGCGAGGCCGACGTGCAGATGGCGATGACCTTCCCGTACTCGGGCTTCTCGGTGTAGTCCATGATCCCGGGATGCTCACGGAACTGGCGGCGGACCTCTTGGACCACGGTGCCGGCCGAGCGGCCGACGGCCCGGATGGCCAGGGCCGAGAAGATGAAGGCGATCGACCCACCGATCAGGACGCCGATGAAGATGGTCGGGTGCGACACGTTGATCGAGGTCTGGGGCAGGTCGAACAGCCAGTTGGTCGGGGCGCCCAGCGGCTCGTGCAGATTCAGCTGGCTGCCGATGGTCTCGATGAACGAGGCGAACAGGGCGACCGAGGCGATGACGGCTGAGCCGATGGCCACACCCTTCGTGACGGCCTTGGTGGTGTTGCCCACCGCGTCGAGGCTGACCATGACCCGCTCGGCCTCACCGGTGAACTCGCCGGACATCTCCGCCACTCCGGCGGCGTTGTCCGAGACGGGTCCGAAGCTGTCCTCGGAGACGATCATCCCGGCCGTCGACAGGAGGCCGATGCCGGTCAGCGCGACCAGGTAGAGGGTCAGCTGGATGTTCCCGCCACCGAGCCCGATGGACACGGCGATGGCCAGCACGATGGCGATGATGGCCCAGACCGACGACTCGAGTCCGAGAGCCAGACCCGAGAGGGTGAGGGTGGCCGGACCGGTGCGGGCCGTCTCGGCCACCTCTTTCACCGGGCCCCGCTCCGTCGAGGTGAAGTGCTCGGTGATCTGGCTGGCCACCAGCATGAGGACCACGCCGGTGAGCACGGCGTAGAAGGCCTTCCAGTAGTGGAGATAGGCACCGGCCACGATGGCCGAGCCGGCGATGGTCAAGATGGCCGCCGTCCACACGCCCCGGTTGATGGGGGCCATGGCGTTCTTGTCCTTCTTGCCCGCCCGGACCACGAACACGCCGACGATGGTGGCGAGGATCCCGATGGCGGGGATGGCGATGGGGAAGATGACCGTCTTGGCCGCGTCGGCGCCCCGGTGGATCGAGTTGAAGGCGGTGACGCCCAGGATCACGGCGGCGATGATGGTGATCACGTAGGACTCGAAGAGGTCGGCGGCCATGCCGGCACAGTCGCCCACGTTGTCGCCCACGTTGTCGGCGATGGTGGCCGCGTTGCGGGGGTCGTCTTCGGGGATGCCCGCTTCGACCTTGCCCACGAGGTCGGCACCGACGTCAGCGGCCTTGGTGAAGATACCGCCGCCCACCCGCATGAACAGGGCCAGCAGCGAGGCACCGAAGGCGAAGCCGATGAGCACCGAGGTGGCCGTGTTCTGGAAGATGAGGACGATGACGGTGGCGCCGAGCAGACCGAGGCCCACGCACAGCAGGCCGGTGATGGCGCCGGTGCGGTAGGCCACTTTGAGGGCCGGGGCCATCTTGCCCTCGCGGGCGGCGGCGGCGGTCCGTACGTTGCCCCGGACGGCCAGGCTCATGCCGATGAAGCCGGTGAGGCCCGAGCACAGGGCACCGGCGAGGAAGCAGATCACCCGGTACAGCCCGGCCTGGGCGAAGGTGAGGTCGGTCACGTTGTGCTTGACGAACACGTGCACGCCGTTCACGTACCCGTAGAGGTACTGGGTGTGGGTGACCTTGGTGGCGGTGAAGAAGATGAGGACGGCCAGGGGGATGATGATGATCCCGATCGTCTTGAACTGACGGGCCAAGAAGGCCTCGGCGCCCTCTTGGATGGCCTTGGCGATGTCTTTCATCGACGCCGTCCCCTGATCGGCGGCGAGCACGCCCCGCACCAGGAGGAGGGCCACCACGATCGAAGCCACGGCGCATGCCATCGCGAAGTACAGCCAGGTCTTCTCGGTGCCGTGCAGCGTGAAGATCTGGTAACCCCCTTCAGCCAGGAGGTGGGTCATCGGTGTGGCTCCCTTCGGTGTACTGCGTGGTCATCATCGACATCCCTCGCGGCGCACCCGACCGCGGCCCATCGCGGCGATCGAGCGATGCTCTCCCCCCGCGAGACCACGGCCACGAGGCCGCACACCGGATCGCGCGCCGTCACGGCACGCCGTTTCCGGCAACGGGGGGGAAAGATACCGACAAAAGGGTGCCCGGAGCAAGGAAGCATTCCCGGGGACGCCTGATCGGGGTCCCCCAAGGAGGCTGGACCGGGCCCAGTACGCCCGATGGCCACGCTCCCTAGGTGGGTTCGACGTCGGCCTCGGGGCCGGCCAGCAGCTCGTAGTCGGGATTGAGAATGGCCTGTCGGCGGGCCCAGTCGCCCACCATGCCCTCCACGACCAGTCGTGCCCCGGGCTGGATGCCCGGAATCCTGCGGCGGCCCTGGAACACCAGCAGCAGGCGCCCGGTCTCGTCGGCCAGCACGCACTCGAGGTTGGACGTCCCCGCCCGGGGTTGGACCCGCACGGACTTGACCCGTCCCACCACCCGGACCCGGTTGCGCCACTGGGCCTCGCTGATGGGCGTGGTCCCGGCCAACCGGTCCCCGAAGGCGGCACGGTCGAACGTCCCCCGGGCCGAGTCGCGTTCGGCCTCTCGTGCCGCGGCCTTGGCCGCGGCCCGGGGACGCGCCGGCACGGCGGCGTCGGCCGGGACCGTCGCTTGGATCCGGCCCCACTCCCGCCGCTTCGAGAGCCAGCCCCCGGTGAGCTGGTAGGGGACCACCGTGGCGTTGACGTGGGCCAGCTGGGCCACCGCGGCGGCGATCTGGTCGGCGGTGCCGTCGTGGAGGAGCCGGTGCCACCCCGCGGCGAAGCCGCGGCGGGGCAACAGGATGGTCAGCTCGGTCTGGCCGTCGGCCACGGTCTCGGCGGCCATCTCCAACGCCGCCCGGGTGAGGCGGCGGTCCTCGCACTCCTCGACGTCGAGGGGCAGCCGGGTGAGGCCGAGGCGTCCCCACTCCGACTCGAGCTCGGCCGACACCCGGCTGTCCAGGGTGAAGTGGACGGCCCGCAGCTCGTCGGGATGGAGCGTCCGGGCGTACTGGAGGGCCCGGGCGGTCGCCATGTCCAGCCGGTCCACCAGCACGATGACCGTGTGGCGGGTGAGCACCGGGGCCTCGGCCGCCTCGGCTGCCCCCTGCTCGAGCTGGCGTTCCTCGTCGGCGTACTGGCGGTGGAGGGCCAGGAGCCCGAGGACGCCGAGGGGCAGGATCACGAGGATCACCCAGGCGCCCTCGGTGAACTTGGACACGGCGATGATGATCAGCACGATGAACGAGAGGACCGAGGCCGTCCCGTTGATGGCCAGCCGGCGCTGCCAGTGGTCCTCGCGGTGGGTCCAGTGGTACTTGGACATCCCGGCCCCGGCCATGGTGAAGCCGGTGAACACCCCGATGGCGTAGAGCGGGATGAGCTTGTCCACCTTGGCGTTGGTGATCAAGAGGAGCACGACCGAAACCACCGTGAGCACGATGATCCCGGTCGAGAAGACCAGGCGGTGGCCCCGCTTGGTGAGCTGTCGGGGCAGGTAGGAGTCCTCGGCGGCGAAGCTGGCCAGGAAGGGAAACCCGGTGAAGCTGGTGTTGGCGGCCAGGATGAGGATCAGGGTGGTCCCTACCTGCAGCAGGCCGTAGAAGAGGTTCCCCATCCCACTGGTGCCGTAGACGAACTTGGCGATCTGGGAGATGACCGTCGGGGTACCGGACACATACGGGATGGGGTGGGTGATCGACGCCAGCGTCGACACCCCGAGGACGAGTGACCCGAGGATGACGGCCATGAGCACCATGGTGATGCGGGCGTTGCGGGCCTCGGGGCGCCGGAAGATGCTCACGCCGTTGGAGATGGCCTCGGTCCCGGTGAGCGCCGACCCACCCGAGGCGAACGCCTTCATGACCAAGAAGATGCTGGCCCCGTAGAGGACACCGCTTCCGGGATGCCCGATGGCCACCGTCGGGTTGGCGCCGTGCTGGTGGCCGTAGATGGCGTGGGCGTGCAGCGAGCCGTTGATGGCCTTGTAGGCCCCGTAGCCGAGGAGGATGACCATGTTGGCGATGAAGAAGTAGGTGGGGACGGCAAAGACCCGACCCGCCTCCCGGATGCCCCGGAGATTGCCGTAGGCGATGAGCACGACGAGGGCGATGGCGATCCACACTGTGTCGGGAGTGAGACCGGGGAACACCGAGGTGATGGCGGCCACCCCGGCGGCCACCGACACGGCCACGGTGAGCGTGTAGTCGATGAGCAGGGACACGGCGGCTATCTGGGCCACTTTCGAGTCCGAAGTTCTCCCGGGCCACCACGTAGGCCCCGCCGGCCTTGGTGTACACCTTCACCACCTCGAGGTAGGAGAGGGTGACGAATAACAGGACGAAGATGACGGCGATGCTGATCGGCACCACCAGGGAGAAGGCCGCCACGCCGATGATGGGGATGAGGGGGATGAGCATCTGCTCGGTGGCGTAGGCCGACGAGGAGATGACGTCCGAGGAGAGCACGGCGAGGGCGGTGGGCCGGCCGAGCCGTTCGGAGGTCTGCTTGTCCGAGGCGATGGGTGGACCGAGGACCACGTTCTTCGCCCGGTACCGGAGCGTCTCGGGGAGGTCCACGCGGGTCTTGGGCGTGGCCGACGGTCGCATCCGGCTCCCGGCCACGGGTCGAGCCGGTGGGACGGTCACCGCCACACCGTCGGGTGGGGGTTGATCCGCGGGCGCGCCTCCGGTCGCCGATGGATCCACCCCATCAGTAAATCATGGGCATCGGCCCAGGCCCGAACCCGGCACCAGGGATGGGCTCCCCGCCGGTCCCCGGTCCCGACCGAGGGGGGTGAGTTGTGATCTGCCCACGATGCGTGTTGCATGGTCCAGGTGCATATCGTGATCGTGGGATGTGGTCGGGTCGGTTCGGGCTTGGGACTGGGCCTCGTCGAGCAGGGCCACTCGGTCGCCATCATCGACCGCAACGCCAAGGCCTTCCGTCGGCTGCCCCCGGACTGGTCGGGCACGACGGTGGTCGGGTCGGGCTTCGACCGGGGGGATCTCGATCGGGCCGGTGCCGGCGAGGCCACGTCGCTGGCCGCGGTCACGAGCGGCGACAACTCGAACATTCTGACCGCCCGGATCGCCCGCGAGACCTACGAGATCCCGAACGTGGTGGCCCGCATCTACGACCCCCGCCGGGCCCAGATCTATCTTCGTCTCGGCATCCCGACCGTCGCCACGGTGTCCTGGACCATCGACCAGGTGCGTAGGCGGCTGGTACCCAACGAGGTGGAGTCGGAGTGGACCGACTCGACGGGCACCCTCTCTCTCGTGGAGCGAGAGCTGCCTGAACGGTGGGCGGGCAAACGTCTGGCCGATCTCTCGGCGCCGGGCGAGGCCACCGTGGTGGCGGTGACGAGGGCCGGTGTCGTCCGTCTGGACTTCGGCGACCTGGTGGGCCAGGACGGGGACATCATCCACGTGATGGTGACCGACACCGCGCTCGAGCGACTGAACGCCCGCCTGAGCGGACGGACCGACGTGCCGCGGGTCTTCGGCCCGCCCGAGGACGCACCGACCGCCCTCGACCAGGCGGTGGACGACGCCAGCGCCGAAGCCGAGGCCACCGACGACGAGGCCAGGTCCCAGGCATGAGGGTGGCCATCGCCGGAGCGGGAAGTGTGGGGACCGCCATCGCCGCCGACCTCCACGCCGGTGGGCATGACGTCCTCGTCATCGAGCAGGACCCCGAACTGGTGGCCCGCATCCGGGGCGACCTCGACATCACCTGGGTGGTGGCGGACGCCTGTGAGGTGTCGGCCCTCGACGCCGCCGGGCTGGCTACCGTGGACGTGGTCGTGGCCGCTACCGGCGACGACGAGGACAATCTGGTCGTTTCCCTGCTGGCCAAACAGGAGTTCGCCGTCCCGAGGGTGGTGGCCCGGGTGAACCATCCGAAGAACCAGTGGCTGTTCACCGAGAGCTGGGGCGTCGACGTCTCGGTGTCCACCCCGCAGCTGCTGACGGCCCTCGTGGAAGAGGCGGTCTCGGTCGGCAGCCTGGTGCGGCTTCTCCGCTTCGAGGGTGGCAACGCCCACCTGGTCGAGGTGACCCTGGCCGAGGACTCACCGGCCAGCGGCGTCTCCCTGGTCGACTTAGGGGTCCCCCGTGACGCCACCGTGGTCGCCGTCGTGCGCGACGACCATCTGATCGTCCCCCGCGGCGACACCCGCCTGGCCATCGGTGACGAGGTACTGGTCCTGGTTACCGCCGATGCCGAGGAGATGGTGCAACAGCTGCTGGTGGGACACTGAGCACATGAGGGCGGCCTTTTTCGACCTGGACAAGACGGTGATCGCCAAGGCGTCCATCCCGGCCTTCGGGCGCCCCCTCTACCGGGGCGGGCTGATCAACCGCCGGTTGGTGGCCCGGGCCCTCGTCTCCCAGCTCATCTACGTCCACCTCGGGGCCAGCGAGCAGAAGTTGGCCCGCGTGCGCGAATCGATGCTCACCCTGACCAAAGGGTGGGACCGTGACCGCATCACCGAGATCGTGCGGGAGGCCCTGGAAGAGACCGTCGAGCCGATCATCTACGCCGAGGCCTTGGACCTCATCGAGGCCCACCGCGCCGCCGGCCACCGCGTCTATCTGGTGTCGGCCTCCCCTGACGTCATCGTCCTGCCCCTCGCCGCCCACCTGGGCGTGGACGGGGCCATCTGCAGCCGGCCGTTCGTGGACGAGGACGGGCGCTACACCGGCGAGATGGAGTTCTACGCCTACGGGCCGTTCAAGGCCGAGGCCATGCAGGAGCTGGCCGAAGCCGAAGGGCTCGAGCTCGCCGAGTCCTCGGCCTACTCCGACTCCTACACCGACATCCCCATGCTGGAAGCAGTGGGCCACCCCGTCGCCGTCAATCCCGACCGGGTGCTCGCCAAGGTGGCCAGAGAGCGCGAGTGGGAGGTCATGCAGTTCACCAAGCCGGTCCGGCTGCGGGACCGGGTCAGCGTGCCCAGCCTGCCGCTGACGGCCACCGTCGGCGGGGTCACCGCGGCGGCCTCGGTCGGGGCGCTGGTGGCCTGGCGGCTGGCACGGCGCCCCCGTCGCTGAGGGCGGGCCCCCGGTCTGCGGTGACGCGCCTCGGCCGGCCTGGGAGCCAGGCCGGCCGAAGTGAGAACTCTCGGCGCCGGAGCGCCGAACTAGGGGTTGCTCAGGAAGGACGGAGCCGCTTGGCGGCCACGACACCCAGGGCAACGACGATGGCGAGGATCAGGAGCTTCTTCATAGAAGAGATGGTATCGCTTCGCGAGGCCTAGCGCTCTCTCCTGTGGCCGACTCCGGTGCCGGCCCCATGGGTCCGGCCGGTGCTCAGACGGTCAGGAGGTCGCGGGCTCCGGTGTCCGACGACGGATGCCGGAGCTTGGACATGGCCCGGGCCTCGATCTGGCGGATGCGCTCACGGGTCAGGTTGAAGTGCTCCCCGACCTCTTCGAGCGTCCTCGGCTCACCCCGGTCGAGGCCGAAGCGCAGACGGAGGATCTCCCGCTCCCGCTCGTCGAGTGGCGAGAGCAGCCGACCGATCTCCTCGGGGAGGAGGGAGACCGCCGCCACCTCGAAGGGCGACTCGGCCGAGCGGTCCTCGACCACGTCGCCGAGCTCGGCGTCGCCGTCCTCGCGTAGGGGCTCGGACAACGAGAGGGGCTCGGCCCGGAAGCGGAGCGCCTCGACCAACTTGTCCTCGGGCATCTCGACCTCGGCACCCAGTTCGGCCAGGGTGGCCGGCCGCCCGTACTTGAGCTCCAGGCGGGCCTGCGCCTTCTGCACCCGGGCCAGGGTGTCCCCGGCGTGCACGGGAAGGCGGATGGTGCGCCCGGTGTTGGCGATGCCCCGGGTGATGGCCTGGCGGATCCACCAGGTGGCGTACGTCGAGAACTTGAAGCCCTTCCGCCAGTCGAACTTCTCGACGGCGTGCATCAGACCGAGATTGCCCTCCTGGATGAGGTCGAGCAGAGGCAGGCCCGACGCCTGATACTTCTTGGCGATGGACACCACCAGTCGGAGGTTCGACTGCACGAAGGTCTGCTGGGCGCTCTCCCCTTGGAGGGTGGTGCGCCGGAGCTCACGCTTCTTCGCCGGCGTGAGCCCTTTCGGGGCCGCTGCCATCTGGGCATCGGCCTCCCGACCGGCTTCGATGGCCTGGGCCAGACGCACTTCGTCGTCCTTGGTCAACAACGGATACTGGCCAATATCGGTCAGATACAACCGCACCAGATCTTCGTCGTCTCGTTCGAGGCGCTCCTTAGCCAACTTCACCGGGTCCTTCGTTTTCCCCACCGCAGTGGGGGACGGCCAACCCTCAGTGCCCCTCGGTCGCAACCGGTGGTCAATACATCGGGTCTGGCGCTTTCGGGCGCAACGATTGCTGCTTTCGAAGTTTACCGGACGCGTCAACCCCTTCAGTCGGTTCGCGGGGTCGGTGCACCACTCAGCGAGGTCAGTCCCCTGGTACCGGCCCAGGAATCGCCACCAGCCCCGATGTCGCCCCGGCCCCCACCACCACCGCCTCCAGGTGTTGGAGGAAGCCGTAGACGGCGGCGACGTCATGGGGCCGGCTGACCAGGCGTTCCACCAGGCGTTCTCCGGCCTGCCAGTCCTCCACCTCGTCGTTCAGCACCAGCCGGAGGGCCCGGGCCACCGGCGCGTCGGTCAGGGGGCCGACCACCCGGAGGTGGCGCTCGTAGCTGGTCACCAGCCGGGGCAGGACCACCCGGTAGAGAGCGGCGAGCCTCGGCAGGGCCCCGGGGTGCTCGAAGACCTCCCCGTCGACCGTCGGACCCACCGAATCCGCCCCCGCCGCCGGCGGGGCGGTGCCCGACAGGGCGGTGAACAGGGCGGCCGTCGGCCCCGACGGTACCGTCCAGACGTCCGGATCGGCGCCGGCCATCACGGGCAGGCGCTCGGCGAACAGCTCGGCGTGCCAGGCGTGACGCATGCTCTGGGCGTCCAGGTGGACCTGGACGGCGGCGATGGGCATGTCGAGGACCCACTGGCCGAGCAGCCGGTAGAGGGCATGCTCGATCCACCGGTACTCCCCCACCAGCGTGGCCGAGGCCTCGAGGCTCAGCGGGGCCACCCCCGGCGGGGAGTGGAGCGATCGCGGCTCAACGGGCCCGGGTCTTGTCTCCGGCACTGCCGACAGGTCAGACAACCGCCGTGGCCTCCCCGCTCGACCCGTCGGGCGCCGTGGGCGGTGCCGTCTCCACCGGGTTCGGGGTGGGCCGTCGAGCGGCCGGGGCCACCGTCGACCGGTAGTGGTTGGTGATCGGCATCCGACGATCCTTACCGAAAGCCTTGCCGGAGATCCGGACCCCCGGAGGCATCTGGCGTCGCTTGTACTCGGCCCGGTCCACCAGTCCGACCACGCGCTCGACGGCGGCGGCGTCGAAGCCCGAGGCGATGAGGTCGTCGGCGGACCGGTCGCCCTCGACGTAACCCGCCACCACGGGATCGAGCACCGAGTACGGCGGGAGCGACTCGTCGTCCCGCTGGTCGGGGCGCAGCTCGGCCGACGGGGGCTTGGTCAGGACGGCCTCGGGGATGAGGTCGGAGCCGGCTCGGGCGTTGCGGTAGCGGCACAGTGCGTAGACCAAGAGCTTGGGCACGTCCTTGATGACCGCGAATCCGCCCGCCGAATCGCCGTAGAGGGTTGAGTAGCCGGTGGCCATCTCGCTCTTGTTGCCGGTGGTGAGGACGATCCAGCCGTTGGCGTTGGACAGCGCCATGAGCAGCACGCCGCGTATGCGGGACTGCAGGTTCTCATCGGTGAGGCCGACCGGGTCACCGTCGAGCAGCGGCGCCAGGGAGGCGGCCAGCGCCTGGTGGGCGGGCTCGATGGCCACCGTGGCGATGTCGATGCCCAGGCGTTCGGCGAGGACCACGGCGTCCCCCACTGACCCGTCGCTCGAGTAGCGGGACGGCATGGTCACCCCGTGCACGTGCTCGGGACCGAGCGCGTCGACGGCCACCACCGCCACCAGTGAGGAGTCGATCCCGCCGGAAAGGCCGATCACCGCATCGCTGAACCGGTTCTTCGTCACGTAGTCACGGGTGCCGAGGACGAGCGCCTCGTACACCTCGGCCTCGGGGTCCAACAGGGGAGCGATCCGACCGACCCCGCCCCCGCCGGCCGGCACGCGGGTGGCGGTACTCACCACCGGGGCGCCCGGCAACGCCGTCTCCTCCACCTCGACGGCCACGTCGACCAGGAGCACCTCCTCACCGAACTGGGCCGCCGCCCCGATTACGGCACCGTCGGGCCCGACCACCACCGAGGCGCCGTCGAAGACCAACTCGTCCTGGCCGCCGACCTGGTTCACGTAGACAATGGCGCAGCGCGTCTCGGCGACGCGCTCTTCCAGCACGGCCAGGCGCTGCTGGCGCCGGCCCTGGGAGTAGGGCGAGGCATTGAGATTGACGAGCAGTCGGGCGCCGGCCGAGGCCTGCTCGGCCATGGGCCCGGCGGAAAACCACATGTCCTCGCAGATGGACATGCCGATCGGCACCCCGGCCACCACATACGGTTCAGCCGGCCCTCGGCCCGGCACGAACCAGCGCTGCTCGTCGAAGACTCCGTAGTTGGGCAGCAGTCGTTTGAAGTAGCGGCCGACCACCCGACCACCGGCACAGATGGCGGCCGCGTTGACCAGGCGGCCGTCGTCGTCGGTGTCCACATAGCCGACCACGGCGGCACACGGTCCGCTGGCTGCGGCGATCCGGTCGAAGGCGACCAGGTTGTCGGCCACGAAGGCCGGCCGGCTCAGCAGGTCCTCGGGCGGGTAGCCCGTGACGGTGAGTTCGGGGAACACGGCCACGTCGGCGCCGCCCGACTCGGCCTCGGCCAGAGCCGACAAGATGCGCTCGGCGTTGCCGTCGAGGTCGCCGACCACGGTGTTGATCTGGCATGCGGCCACACGTACTCGACGCAGCATCGTCCCAGCCTATCGGGGCCGTTGCCTGGCCTTTTCTGCCCGTGGCCGGACGCCGGGGCCCCAGATGGCGGGACGCCGGCGGTTGTTCATCGTGCGTTCACAATTGGGAAACGGAGCAGAAACGGCCTGCTGGGATAGTGATTCCGCTCTTCGAGCACCAGGCCGTTGTGTCCCGATCCCGGTCGAAGCGAGGTCACCGTGCACCGGTCCGAGCAGGCAGGTGGGATCGTTTGGGCACGACAGATTGGGGGTGGGGCTCACAACTACCGCAACCAGACCAGAAACGCGCGGCCACCACGCGCCGCGTATGAGGCGTACCGCAGTAGCAGCAGAGCAATCGAGTAGTTAAGGAGTACACGTGCCGTATCAAGCTGAATACATCTGGATCGACGGGACCGAGCCGTCGCCGCTCCTCCGCAGCAAGACCAAGGTCATCCCCGACGGCGACGAGCCGGGCATCTGGGGCTTCGACGGGTCCAGCACCAACCAGGCCCTGGGCCACGACTCGGACTGCGTACTGCGTCCCGTCTTCGTGGTGCCCGACCCCCTGCCGCGGCCCCAACGACAAGCTGGTCATGTGCGAGGTCGAGCTGACCGACTTCACGCCCCATCCCACCAACACCCGGGCCAAGCTCCGCGCCGTCGTGGAGAAGTACGGGGACCAAGAGCCCATGTTCGGCATCGAACAGGAGTACACCTTCTTCAAGGACGGGCGGCCGCTGGGCTGGCCCGCCCTCGGCTTCCCGGCCCCTCAGGGGCCGTACTACTGCGGCGTGGGCGGCGACAAGATGCCCGGTCGCGAGATCGTGGAGCTCCACACCGCCGCCTGCATCGACGCCGGCATCGGGATCGAAGGGACCAACGCCGAGGTCATGATGGGCCAGTGGGAGTTCCAGGTGGGCGTCCTGTCACCCCTCGACGTGGCCGACCACCTGTGGGTGGCCCGGTGGCTGCTCTTCCGCATCGCCGAGGACTTCGGGGTCTACGCCACCTTGGAGCCGAAGCCCATCCTCGGAGACTGGAACGGGGCCGGCGCCCACACCAACTTCTCCACCAAGGCCATGCGCGAGGACGGTGGCTGGGACGCCATCATCGCCGGGTGTGAAGCCATCGGGAAGAGGATCGACGAGCACATCGCCGTCTACGGCGTGGGCATCGAGAGCCGGCTGACCGGGGCCCACGAGACGGCCCACTTCACCAAGTTCAGCTATGGCACCTCGGACCGGGGCGCCTCCATCCGGATCCCGTGGGCGGTGGCCAAGAACAAGAAGGGGTGGCTGGAGGACCGCCGGCCCAACGCCAACATGGACCCCTACCAGGTCACCGCGGTGATCACCGAAACCGTCTGCAGCGACGCGGCGGGGGGCTGAGCGACGACCGGGCCGACCGTCCGCCGGCTCCCCTCGGCGGCCGCTCGATTCCCTGGTCACCGCCGGCCTGGGCGTGCGGAGTCGGGTCCCCGACGACCCGACTCCGTGCCCCCGTCACCTTCCTCCTTCGACCCACCACCATCCGACCTGCGACAATGACTGCATCAGCCCCGACCATCCCCGCCCCACGACCCCGACGACCTCGGAGGTGCTCGACCCCATGAGGAGTCAAGAGGAGTACGTCCTCCGGACGGTCGAAGAGCGCGGCATCCGGTTCGTCCAGCTGTGGTTCACCGACGTCTTGGGCACCCCCAAGACCTTCAGCATCACCCCGGCCGAGTTGGAGAACGCCCTCGACGAGGGGATGACCTTCGACGGATCGGCCATCGACGGATTCAGCCGGGTCCAGGAGAGCGACGTGTTGGCCCGGCCGGACGCCAACACCTTCCAGCTCCTCCCCTGGCACGGCCACGGCCAGGTCGGCCTCAACGGGGACGCCCCCGAAGCCCAGGTGGCCCGGGTCTTCTGCGACGTCGTCGACCTCGACGGCTCGCCCTTCCAAGGTGATCCGCGCCACGTCCTGCGTCGAACCCTCGACCGGGCTCACGACCTCGGCTTCACCTTCTACGCCGCCCCCGAGATCGAGTTCTTCTACTTCGCCGACGGCGATCCGACCAAACCGCCGGTCACCCTCGACTCGGGCTCCTACTTCGAGCTGACCGTGGCCGACCGGGCCAGTGACATCCGCCAGCGCACCGTTCTTACCCTGGAGGAGATGGGCATCCCCGTCGAGCACGCCCAGCACGAGGACTCCCCCAGCCAGCACGAGATCGACTTGCGCTACACCGACGCTTTGACCATGGCCGACACCGTCATGACCGTCCGGCTGGTGGTGAAGGAGATGGCCCGCCAGCAAGGGGTGTTCGCCAGCTTCATGCCCAAGCCGCTCGCCGGCGTGCAGGGGTCGGGCATGCACACCCACATGTCCCTGTTCCGGGGCGACACCAACGCCTTCGTGGACCTCGAGCGGCCCGGCGGCCTCTCCGAGGTGGCCGAGGGCTTCATCGCCGGCCTGCTCCGCCACGCCCCCGAGATCACCGCCGTCACCAACCAGTGGGTGAACTCCTACAAGCGGCTGGTGACCGGCTACGAAGCCCCGATCCACGTCTCCTGGGCCCGCAACAACCGGTCGGCCCTGGTCCGGGTGCCGGTGGTCAAGCCCGGGAAGTTCGAGTCCACCCGGGTCGAGTACCGGTCGCCCGACAGTGCCTGCAACCCCTACCTGGCGTTCGCCGTGATGCTGGCGGCCGGCCTGGAGGGGATCGAGAAGGGCTACGACCTCCCCCCCGAAGCCGACGCCAACCTCTTCGCCCTCAGCCCCGAGGAGCTGGCCAACAAGGGGATCCTCCACCTGCCCGGAAGCCTGTACGAGGCGCTCGGACTGATGGAGACCTCGGAGCTGCTGGCCTCGACCCTCGGCGAGCACGTCTTCGAGTGGTTCATCCGCAACAAGCGGGCGGAGTGGGCCGAGTACAAGTCCCACGTGACCCAGTTCGAGCTGGACCGCTACTTTCCCCTGTTGTAGTCCCACCTGACCGGAACCCGACCCGCATCCCGATGAAAGGGGGCTGACCGCCATGGAGCCACTGCTGTGCTTCCCCGCCGTCCCCCCTGTCCCGGTGACCGGGGTGCTCGACCGGTCCGGCTACCCGTGGCGAGGCATCGACAAGCCCGAGGCCGCCGAGATCGACGAGCCCGAGGACGGGTGGTCCGGAGCGGTGATCTGCAGCGGGGAGGACCCGGTCGGCGCCTTCCTCCTCTGCCGCCATCTCCGCAAGCGGGAGGTGCCCCTCGCCCCGGTCATGGTGGTGGTGCCACTCGAACAGCTGGGAGAGCTCGAGCTGCGAGAGGACCTCTTCGACGACCTGTGCCTCGAGCCCGTCAACCCCGACGAGCTGAGTCGCGCGCCTCGCCCACCTGTTCTGGCGGACGGGGCGAGGGCTGCGGCCCGATCTGCTCGAGCACGGCCCCCTGGTCCTCAACCTCGAGACCTATCAGGCGGCGGTGTCGGGCAAGGTGCTCGACCTCACCTACATGGAGTACGAGCTCCTCCGCTTCCTCGCCGCCCGGCCGGGCAAGGTGTTCACCCGCGAGACGCTGCTCAGCCGGGTATGGGGTTACGAGTACTACGGCGGGGCCCGCACGGTGGACGTCCACGTCCGGCGCCTGCGGGCCAAGTTGGGCGAGGAGCACGCCCATCTGATCCAGACGGTGCGGTCGGTGGGCTACCGCTTCGGCCAGACCAACTGGACCCCCTGACGGCTGCGCCTCATCCGGGCCGGTAGGCCCAGACCTCGATCTCGACGGCCGCGCCCATAGGCAGGGCGGACACCTCCACCACCGATCGGGCCGGCCGATGGTCACCGAAGCTCGTGACGTAGGCCTCGTTGACGGCGGCGAAGGTCCCGATGTCGGTGACGAACACCAGGGTCTTGACCACGTCGCCAAGCCCGGCGCCGTGTTCGGACAGCAGCGCGGTGGCGTTGGCCAGGGCCTGGGTGAGCTGCTCGGGGGCACCCCCGTCGACCAGGGTGGGCGGGCCGTCCCGGTCGGGGATGAGGCCCAACTGGCCCGAGGTGATCAACCACGGTCCGGCCGAGACGATGGGCGTGTAAGGACCGATCGGGGTGCTCATAAGGGACTCCTCTGCCCGTCGGGCGCTCGACGACCGGTCAGCCTACCGAACCGGCTGGTCCCGCCAACGGGTGCCGCCCGCTCAGCGTCGGCCCGCGCCGGCCCGGTCGGTGGGCCAACACTCGGCCAGGCCGTCGGCCAGCCACCGAGCGGTGGCGACAGCACAGAACACTGCGTCGGAGGCGTTCACCGCGGGCAGCATCGAGGCCGGTTCGAGGGTCACCCTGATGGCGGGAACCGCTCGAGCCTGCAGGATGCCGAACGACCGGATGGTGAGGTCCCGCACCGCGCCGTCGTCATCGACGGCGATGCCCTCAGAGCGCACCCATCCGAGAGCCTGGTGGGCCGCGCCGATGCAGTAGGACCGCAGCACCACCTCGTCCAGCACCTCGCCGGCGTCGACCGCCACTTCGAGGGAGTCGTCATCGAGGCACCGGACGACCGCCCGACCACCGGCAGGAGTCACCACCTCGATGCCCACGTCACGATGCGCCCCAGGACCGAGGGCGTCGAGCGACCGGGCCGCCGCCGCCAGCACGGCCGCCTCGGCCCAGACCGCAGCCCGCAGCGAGAAGCCGATGGGTGGCCCGTCCACCGGCACGGGGACCACTTCGAGATTCGGCGCCACCGCGGCCACCGAGGCGCGGACCGCGGCCCACCGGCTCTCCTCCACTCCCCCCGGGGGAACGCCGACGCAGAGTACTCCCGCGCCCGACCGGTCGATGCCTCCGGCCACCGGCGGGCGCTTCGGTCCCATCCGCACCACGTCCTCGCGGGACCAGAGGACCCGGACCGGGCGACCGTGCTCACCGGCCAGGCGGCGCGCGTCCTCGGCCACCGGCGAGTCCACCTTGCCCCCGAAGGCCCCGCCGTTGCCGAGTGGCGACGCCGGTTCGCCGCCCGGCCGGCACCAGGAGGCATCCGGCTCCACGTAGCCGGGCTCGACCCAGGTGGTCCGGAGCCTGAGGTCCCAGTCGCCGGCTGGCCCCTCGACCGGATGACGGAGGGGGAGGCTGGTGCTACGCCCCTGCACCTTGCCCGCCTGGGCCCGGGCCTCGGCAACGGATTCGGCCACGACGTAGCCGCCGTCTCCATCGGGCACGGCCACGAGGGCGTCGGCCGGGCAGCGGTCATCGGCGAAGCCGCCGTCACCCAACACCACGGCCGGGCCCACCCGTTGGTCGGCCCCACCCTCGATGCCGGCCCGCGTGGAGGCCCGAACCAGGTCACGGGACGAGGGGCGTGGATCGACGGCCGGAGTACCGAGGACCGCCTGGGCCGCCTCCCCGACGGTCTGCCAACCCGTGCACCGACACAGGTGGGCGAGGAGGGCCTGGTCGACCGCATCGCTCGTGACCGGGGCCCCCGTATCGAGTGCGGCCAACCGCATCACGATGCCGGGGGTACAGAATCCGCACTGGCTGCCCCCCGTCGCCACCAGTCCCTCGGACCACCGACTCCTGCTCCCGGCAGGCAGACCGTCGAGCGTGGTGATCTCGCGCCCGTCTAGGCGTCGGACCGGGGTCACACAGGCCACACGGGGAGCGCCGTCGACCCACACGGTGCAGCAACCGCACTGGCCCTGCGGGCTACAGCCGTCTTTGACCGTGCGGATGCCCAGCTGGTCGCGCAGGACGTCGAGCAGCGACGCCGACTCGTCGAGGACCTCGACGTCGGCGCCGTCGACGCGCAGTCGGATCAGGGGTTCAGCAGATCAGCTAAACGAGGAGCCACAGCCGCAGGTGCGGGAGGCGTTGGGATTCGTGACATGAAACCCGGCTCCCTGGAGCCCGTCGCTGTAGTCGAGCGTCGATCCCTTCAGCAGGTCGGCGCTGGTGGCATCCACCACGACCTTCACGGTGCCGAACTCGCGCACGACGTCGTCCTCGGCCACATCGGCGTCGAAGAACATCTCGTAGCTGAAGCCCGAGCAGCCACCCGGGCGGACGGCCACCCGGAGGGCCAGGCCGTCGATGTCCTCTTGGGCCAGGAGCTCAGCCACCTTGGACGTGGCGACGTCCGTCAACGTGACCGGATTGGGCTTCTTCCCGATGCTGACGGTCTGCATGGTGGCACTCATCGGCGCTCCTCTTGACTAGCGACTCTTCGAGGAGCCACCGCCCGGCGGCGGCTCCGATCTCGGTGTCGGTACGCATTTGCCGGAGACTTCCCCCGGTGCGGCCCGGCACTTCGCTCCAAGCGTACCCGCGTCCAGGACTAGGTGGTACATCCCATCGGGTGGTCAACGGGGCCGGGCCGGTAGAATTGCTCCCGTGAGCAGGTCGGAAACCACCGGGGGAGGAACGGCCGAGACCGTGCACCCCGCCCCCTCGCCCGATTCGGTGCGGGCCGCGCTACGCGGCGTGGTCGATCCCGAGCTCGGGGCCGACATCGTCGAGCTGAACATGGTCACCGACGTCACCGTCCTCCCCGATGGTGCCGTGGCCGTCGAAGTTGCCCTCACCGTGGCCGGCTGCCCCCTGCGCACCCAGATCCAGAGCGACGTGGAGACCCACGTGGGGGCGCTGCCCGGGGTGACGCTCGATCTCGGTCACGACCGGAGTGATGGATGCCGACCAGCGCCGGGCGGTCATGGACCGGGCCCGCAAGTTGGCCCAGGACCCGGCCCCGGTCACGGACATCCCCGACACGGCGCGGGTCATCGCCATCGCCTCGGGGAAGGGTGGAGTGGGGAAGAGCTCGGTCACGGTCAACCTGGCCGTGGCCATGGCCCGCCGGGGTCTGACCATCGGTGTGCTCGACGCCGACATCTGGGGGTTCTCGGTGCCCCGGCTGCTGGGGATGACCGGCGAGGTGGAGGCCCGCGACAAGAAGATGGTGCCCCTCGAACGCCGGGTGGGCTCGGGTGTCCTCCGGGTGCTGTCCATGGGATTTCTGGCCGACGAGGACAGCGCCATCATGTGGCGGGGGCTGATCTTGAACCGGGCCGTGCAGCAGTTCTTGGAGGACGTCCACTGGGGTGACCTCGACTACCTGCTGATCGACATGCCCCCCGGCACCGGGGACATCCAGATGGGGTTGGCCCGCATGCTTCCCCGCACCGAGGTCATCGTGGTCACGACACCGCCGGTGGCCGCCCAGAAGGTGGCGGCCCGCACCGCCGACATGGCCCGGAAGGGCTACCTACGGGTGGCAGGCGTGATCGAGAACATGAGCGACTTCGTCTGCGAGCACGGCACCTCCTACGCACTGTTCGGCTCCGGGGGCGGGGCCCGCCTGGCCGCCGACGTGGGCGTCCCGCTGATCGGGCAGATTCCCCTCCACCCGTCCGTGGCGGCCGGAGGTGACGCCGGCCAACCGGTGGCCCTCGACGAAGGCGGCCCGCTGGCCGACGCCTTCGACGCCATCGCCGAGTCGGTCATCTCCACCATCGCCCCGGTCGTGGCCATGGACGGCTGCAGCGTGCGTCTGCTCGAGCGGGTCGAGGCGGCGGTGGCCGCCGGAGACCTCGTCCCGGCCGAGACCACGGCGTAGGGCCGTCGTCCCGGCAGCGGCCTAGAGCGTTCCCGCCTTCGGGCCCCAGGCCTGGCGGGCCAGATCGGCCAGGGCCGGATCGATCTCGGCTCCCGACGCCAGTCGGTCGGCCAGTGCCTCCTCGTAGCCCTCGTCGCCGGGCCGGAGGATGAGGATGTGCCCGTCCTCGATCAACACGATGGGCAGGACGGTGGTGACGTGGGTCACCCCCCTCGCCCAGGCCATCACCTCGCGGCTCGAGGTGAACCCCTCGATACTCCGCAGATTGGCGATGGTCGGTGGCAGGAGTTCGATGTCCCCGGCCGACTCACGGGCCAGGGCTTCGGTGGGACGCACCCAGATGGTGGCGATGGTCTCGGTGTCGTCGTGGTGGGCCACCTGACCGGCCGGGGCGGCGCTGATGAAGAACCGGGTGTCGTAGCGGCGAGGTGCGAGTTCGGGCGTGATCCAATGGCTCACGTAGTAGACGGCGTCGACGGCCAGCACGAGCTCCTCTTGCCGGCAGATGTCGAGCAGACCCATCGTCCCCCCGTTGACGGCGTCGCGGTACGCGCCGAAGCGGGCGGCGACCGACGGGTCAGAGGTGTCGAGGAGTTCGTTGTCGCCCGAACCACGCCGGCGGGCCAGCATGACCCCGCACTCCTCGAAGCACTCGCGCAGGGCGGCCACCCAGTAGGCCAGACCACCCGACTCGATGCCGAGGACCGTGCTGGCGTCGGCGTCGCTCCGGCCATCGCACCAGGCGTCGACCTCGGGCCCGTGGTCCTCGGGATCCACCGAGCCCCCCGGGAACACGTAGGCACCGGCCACGAACTCCGAGGCCAGGTTCCGCCGCAGCATGCACACCTCGACAGCGGGGCCTCCCTGATCGTCGAGGCCATCCCGAATCAGCATGACGGTGGCGGCAGGCTGAATGGGGACGGGTACCACTGCGTCAGGCTACCGCCGCCCACCCGCCCGCCGTCGGGCGGTCCCGGTCAGGCCCGTTCCATGGCCGAGCGGGGGGTGAGGGCCCCCGAGTCGACCAGGGCGCTGGTGGCCAGCTCCCCGAACTGGGTCGGATCGGCGATCAGCCAGGCGTGTGCGCCGTCCACCACGACCCCGTCGACGCCGGCGGCGTGGCGGAGGTCGTCGAAGGCCGAGCGGGGCACCAGGCCGTCCCGATCGGACCACGCCACGGTCACCGGGATACCCCATCGGGCGATGGCGCGGACCTCCCGGACCAGATCGGCTCGCCGGATGAACTCACCGGTGCGGAACATGCCGAGCGGATTGCTCACCAGGTTGGGGATGAAGTCCTCGAGCAGGATCGGCAGCAACCGGAGCAGGCGGGGCGAGTGGAGCAGGTCGGTGGAGAAGTGCCGCCCCCAGTCCCAGAACGGGCGCTGGACCATGGTGCGCACCTCGTCGGGGAAGAGCGCCCAGGTGGGGCTACCGATGGCGTTGGCCAACAGCAGACCCGACACCCGCCACGGCTGCTCGTAGCTGAAGGCGGTGGCCACCCCGCCGCCGAAGGAGTGGCCGGCCACGACGGCCACGTCAGGCTCTCCCACGGCGTCGAGGAACCGCCCGACCCAGGTGGCATAGCCGGCGAAGGTGCGCTGGTCCGGGGCCAACTCGTGGGTCCCGCCGAAACCCGGGAGGGCGGGGGCGTAGACACGGCATCCCGCTCTGGCCATGGCCTCGATCGGCGCCCGGTAGGCGTTGGGACGTAGGCCCCAACCGTGGAGGAACAGGGCGGCAGGACCGGAACCGCAGACGCCGTAGCTCACCCGGTGGCCGTCCACCTCGGTCCGTTCGAAGCGGAGTCCGGTGGCGCGGACTGGCGGTGTGGTCTCGTCCGGCGACGTCGGAACCGGCTGCCCCTGCGCTTCTACCGACATGGGCGGTCAGTGTACGCCCGATCACCCCCGACTACCCCCATCCTCCGCCCGTGGCACGACCTCCCACCCAGGTCAAAGCGGGTCCTGACCACGATCGTCCGGACCTGGCGGTTACGCTTCCTCCGACGACGCCACGAATCGGGGACTGCGGAACCATGGCACAGGACCAGAAGAAGCCCCCTGCCGGGGGGAACAAGCCCAAGCCCACCACTGCTTCGAGTGGTGGCGCGGGCCAGAGCGCCAAGGACAAGAGCCGCGCCCAGAGCCGTCCGGTCTCCGGCAAGGCGCCCACCGGGAAAGCAGGGAAGGCCACCGGTGCGGCCAAGTCCGGTGGAGGCGGGAACAGGGGTGGCGGCAACAAGCCCCGACCGAGCGGTCGTCCGGCCGCCACACCACCCAAGCGGGGAATCTCGGGGGCCATGATGGCCTGGGGCGCGGTGGGGCTGGTCGTGGTGATCATCGTGGTGCTGGTGGTGGTGAAAGCCACCAGCGGCAGCGGGCCCACCTCCAGTTCGCATCAGGCGGTGCGCCCGGCGTCGGCCTCCCTCGTGAACAAGGTCACCACCGTTCCGACGTCGGTGTTCGACAGCGTGGGCGCCGACATTCCGGCCGAGTTCGCCGGGAACAAGCCCATCGTGATCACGGGCCAGCCACCGCTCACCCTGAACGGCAAGGCGCCGTCGATGATGTACTACGGGGCCGAGTACTGCCCGTTCTGTGCCGCCGAACGGTGGAGCATGGTGCTGGCACTGTCCCGCTTCGGGACCTGGCACGGTCTCGACACCACGGCATCGGGCCTCCAGGACGGTGACTACAGCACCTTCACCTTCCGGGACGCCACCTACGACAGCAAGTACATCAACTTCGTGCCCATCGAGGCCTGCACCAACATCGTGGACTCGTCGGCCACCGGCTGCAGCGGTTACAAGCCCCTCCAGACGCCCACCAAGGCCGAGGCGGCCGTACTGGCCAAGTACGCCAGCTCCCAGTTCGTGCCCGGCAACACCCAAGGGATCTCCTTCCCCTACATCAACGTGGATAACAAGGTCCTGTTCTCGGGCTCCACCTACGAGCCGGGCGGACTGACCGGACAGACCCAGGCCGAGATCGCCTCCTCGCTCAAGGATCCGTCCAATCCGGTGACCCAGGCCATCGTGGCCACCTCGAACTACCTGTCGGCGGCCATCTGCTCGGCCACCAACCAGCAGCCCAGCTCGGTGTGCCAGAGCTCGGGTGTCACCGCCGCGGCCAAAGCCATGAAGCTCGGCTGATACCGGACCTCCGGTGACCACGACTGTGCCGACACTGCGTTGGCAACCCCTGGCCACGCTGGCACTCAGCATCGTCGGACTCGGGATCGCCACCTATCTGACCATCACCCACTTCGACAAGGTGGCCCTCGTGTGCTCGGACAACGGGACCATCAACTGCGCCAAGGTGACCACCAGTCCCCAGTCCGAGATCCTCGGCATCCCCGTGGCCATGCTGGGCCTGTTCTTCTTCATCCCGATGATCGCCCTCTGCCTCCCGATGGCATGGCGGAGCACCGACCGCCGGATCCATCTGGCCCGCCTCCTCCTCGCCGTCACCGGGGTGGGCATGATCATCTACCTGATCATCGCCGAGCTCTTCATCATCAAGGCCATCTGCTTGTGGTGCTCCGGTGTGCACCTCGTCACCTTCATCCTCTTCGTGATCATCGTGACGGCGACGCCGGTCGTGTTGGCGTCGGACTACGGATCGGATGCCGGTGACCAGTACGACTACGTCGAGTAGGTCCGACCCGGGTCGAGGGGTACCGACATGATCGACGAGGAGGAGACCCCTCCATCGGGTGAGCCCACGCAGGTCGGGCCCTCACCGGTCGTCGGACCGGCGGGGGCTGGCGACGACCCCCCTGCCGGCCCGTCACGCAACCGCACGGCCCGCTTCGCCTGGGGAGCGGTGGCCATCATCTTGGTGGCGGTGATCGTCCTTGTGACCTACGCGCTCACCGATCCGAAGCCGAGATACCAGACGGTGCAGCGGACCCCGGTCGCACCGGGCGTGGTGACGGAGCTGGCCAAGGTGCCGACATCGGTCTTCGACACCGTGGGCGTCACCGCTCCCGACTCGCCGCTGGTGGCTCCCGAGGTCTTGAGCGGGCAGCCCACCCTACGGGAGGCGGGCAAACCCGAGGTGCTCTACGTCGGAGCCGAGTACTGCCCCTTCTGCGCCGCCGAGCGATGGCCGTTGATTGTGGCGCTGTCCCGGTTCGGCCATTTCACCGGGTTGAAGGACATGCAGTCCGCTCCGCTCTCGGTCTTCCCGGGCATCCAGACGTTCAGCTTCGTCGGTTCGACCTATACCAGCCGCTATCTCGCCTTCTCGGGCGTCGAGCTGTACTCCGACGCCGTCAACGCACAGGGACTGTTCACCCGGATCGCCACGCTCGCTCCCGTCCAAGCCCTCGCCGTGGCCCACTACGGCCAGCATCCCGGCACCTCCGCCTCGCCGGGGACCTTCCCGTTCGTCGACATCGGCAACCGGATGGTCACCTCTACGTCGGGCTTCAGTCCCGCCGTGCTCGTCAAACAGTCCCAGGCCGATATCGCCGCCGGCCTCGACCAGGCCGACCAGCCGACCACCCAGGCCGTCATCGCCTCGGCCAATCAGCTGACGGCCGGGGTGTGTGCCGTGACCGCCCAACAGCCCGCCGCCGTCTGTACGAGTAAGGGCGTCCGAGAGGCGGCGGACTCGCTCGGGATGCCGTAGTCGTCGACCTGGAGGTCGACGTCCGAGCAGTACTAGCCGGCCCGCCGGTCGGACATCTGCTTGCGCTCCATCTCGTTCAGACCGCCCCAGATGCCGTGGGGCTCATGGATCCTGATGGCGTAGTCGAGGCACTCCGACCGGACCACGCACGACTGGCAGATCGACTTGGCTCGGTCCTCGCGCTGGAGTTTCTCCTCCTTGCGTTCCGCATGAGCCGGTGGAAAGAAGATCTCCGCCTGCGGTCCGCGGCAGGCAGCCCTCAGCTGCCAACTGTCCAGCGCTTGCTCCACGTGTCCTACTCCCCCTTCATGCCCCCCTGGGTTCCTCCAGAATCGCAAGGTACTCTCGCTGATCCTTGGAAACAAGGGGTCTGACCAGCATTTCTCACCAAAGGTTCGCCGGTGCTCACCGCGAGGACGGCCTCGGACACTCATCGTGGCATTCCCCACGCCCTGCGGGGCGCTGACCCCGGGGTCGGACACTACGCTCCTGGGGGTCATGGAGATCAGTGCCTTCTGCAGCCAGAGCCGGGTCCTGATCGTGGCGGGCAAGGGTGGGGTCGGGAAGACGACCATGGTGGCGGCCCTCGCCCATATGGCCGCCCAGGCCGGCCTCGCCGTCCTGGTCGTCGAGTTGGAGGGCCGCACCGGAGTGGCCACCGCCTTCGGGAGCGACGATCCCGTCGACTACGCAGGGTCGGTCCTCCGGGCCGCGGGAGCCGAGGCGGACGACGGTGACGACACCGACGGCCCCATTCCCAAAGGGACCGTGCGGGCCCGGACCATCACCCCTGACGACGCGCTCCTCGAGTACCTGGGCGACCACGGGATGCGCCGGATCTCCAAACGGCTGCTGTCCTCGGGAATCATCGACATCGTCGCCGGCGCCATCCCTGGGATCCGGGACATCCTCGTACTGGGAAAGGTGAAGCAGATCGAGCGGAGCGGACTCGCCGACCTGGTGCTGGTCGACGCCCCGGCCACCGGGCACACCATGACCTTCCTCTCGTCGGCGGGCGGCCTGCTCGACGCCGCCCGAGGCGGCCCGATCCGGTCCCAGGCCGCCGAGGTGGTCGAGCTGCTCTCCGATCCGGCCCGCTGCCAGGTGGCGCTGGTCACCCTGCCCGAAGAGATGCCGGTCAACGAGGTCATCGAGGCCGCCTACCAGCTCGAGGACAAGGTGGGCATCGCCCTCGGCCCGGTGATCGTGAACGGCTGCTATCCAGCCCTCGCCGGGTTGGACACCCCCGCTGCGCAGGCGGCTTCGGACGCCGGAGTGGTCCTCGAATCCGACCTGATAGCCGCACTCGACGAGGCGCGGGAGTTCCGCCGCACCCGCCAGGAGCTCCAGGGAGAGCAGCTGGGGCGTCTCTCCCGCGAGCTGCCCCTCCCCCAACTCCAGGTGCCCTTCTTGTTCACTGCCTCGATCGGCCCCGAGGAGCTCGACGTGCTGAGCGACGCCCTCGCTACCGGTGTCCGGGCATTACACGATCCGGCCCCGGTGTCGTCGTGACGACCACCCCGGACGAGCCGACCGTCGCCACCATCGACCACGTCGTACGCGACCAGTCGATCATCGTCTGCTGTGGCTCGGGAGGGGTGGGCAAGACCACCACGGCGGCCGCCTTCGCCTTGGAGGCGGCGCGGCTCGGCCGTCGGGCCTGTGTGGTGACCATCGACCCGGCCCGCCGCCTGGCCAACTCCCTCGGTCTCGATGCCCTCACCAACCGGCCCACCCGGATCGAAGGGCCGTGGCCCGGCGAACTTCACGCACTCATGCTCGATCCCAAGGGGACCTTCGACGATCTGATCCAACGGTATTCGGACTCCCCCCAGCAGGCCGAGGACATCAAGGTCAACCGGATCTACAAGAACCTCACCGGCACCCTCTCGGGCACCCAGGAGTACATGGCCATGGAGAAGCTCTACGAGCTGGTGGAAGAGGGCGGATTCGACCTGGTGGTGGTGGACACCCCGCCGTCCCGCAACGCACTGGACTTCCTCGATGCGCCCCGACGACTCACCCACTTCTTGGAGAACCGCCTGTTCCAGGCACTCATGAAGCCGACCCGGGCCGGCCTCAAGTTCATGGGCGTCGCCGCCCAGGCCCTGCTCCGCACCATCGCCAAGGTGGCCGGAGCGGACATCGTCCGCGACGCGGTGACCTTCTTCCAGGCGTTCGAAGGCATGGAGGAGGGGTTCCGGACCCGGGCGGTGCGCGTCCGTGAACTACTGGTGCAGGAGAGCACCTCGTTCGTGTTGGTGGCCTCCCCTCGACCCGACTCGGTTGATGAAGCCGTCCACTTCGCCGGCAAGCTGATCGAGTCGGAGATGTCGGTGACCGCCCTCGTCGTCAACCGGGTCCAGCCCCGCTTCGTCGAGGACGCCCGGCTGGCGGCACTGCCGTCCGCCACGGGCCAGGGCAACACCCTCGAACAGCTCGTCGACAACCTGAAGGGCTACACGGCGGCATCGGACCGCGAGGAGGAGGCCTTCGCCGACCTGGTCGCCCAGGTGGCCCCGGCGCCGGTCTACCGGGTGCCCCTCCTGAACGGTGACGTCCACGACCTCGAGGGTCTCGGCACCATCGCCGACCTGCTCTTTGCCCCGGCGGTCGTTGGGCCCGGGTCGGGGGGGCCCGTGGGCACCCCTCCCGGAGAGCGCTAACCTGTGGCCGTGCGCACCATCATCGTGGCCAGCGACGCTCCGTCGGTGAGGGCCGAGGTCGGTGCCATCGCCGGACGTCCGGACATCACCATCGTCGAGGCCCGGTCGGGTCCCGCGGTGATGGCCGAGGTGGCGGAGTCTCTTCCCGACCTCCTCGTGGTGGATCTCCAGATGGGGAACATGGGCGGGATGGCGGTCTGCCTCGAGCTACGACTCGAGGAGTCCTACGACAAGATCGGCCATGTGCCGGTGTTGATGCTCCTCGACCGACGCCCCGACGTGTTCCTCGCCCGTCGGTCGGGTGCTGAGGGGTGGGTGGTCAAGCCGCTCGACCCGATCCGACTGCGTCGGGCCGTGACCTCACTGCTCGACGGGGGCACCTACTACGACGAGTCCTACCAACCTCTCTCTGTCGTGTCCACGCCCGTTCCTGCCGGCGCCTGACGGCTCCGTCCCAACAGACAGCGTCACCACCGTGTCCGTGTTCCGACGCCACGAAGACCAGCCACCGCCATCGGGTCGGGAGAGCCGGGCCCGACGGCGGAGCGGCGCGAACGGATCCGACGGTGGTGCCGACGCCCAGGAACAGTTCATCATCGATGCGCTGAACGACCTCCACGACACGGTGGTCCGAGAGGTGATGACCCCCCGGGTGGACGTCGTGGCTCTGTCCATCCCCCTCACCGTCGATGCGGTGACCCGGGCGGTGCGGGAGTCCGGTCACAGTTGCTTCCCGGTGTACGGGGACAACCTGGACGATCTCGTCGGGGTGCTCTTCGTCAATGACCTGTTCCGGGCGGGCTGGCAGGTTACCGGGGCGCGGGACCCGTCCGGCCCGACCGTTCCGGCCGACGAGGGGGCAACGGGGGCGGCAACGGCACCGGGACCGATCGACATCTCCCGACGGCTTCGCCAGCCCTTCCTCGTGCCCGAATCCCATCTAGTCCTCGAGGTCCTGGCCGAGATGCGCCGCCAACGCCGCGCCTTTGCTGTGGTCGTGGACGAACACGGAGGCGTCGAGGGGGTGCTGACGGTCAAGGATCTGCTCGGTGCCCTCGTCGGTGACCTGCCTGATGAGTTCGACACCGACGACGAGCCCGACGTGGTGCGGGTGGACGGGAGTCGGTGGCTGGCTGACGGCCGGATGAGCGTGGATGATGTCCGCGATCGGCTGGATATCAATGTGCCCGAGGGTGAGTATGTGACCCTGGGTGGGTTCTTGTTCGATGGATTCGGCCACATCCCCGCCGAAGGGGAGTCGCTCGACGTCGACGGCTGGGAACTCCGGGTCACCGAGATGGACAAGCGCCGAATCGCCAAAGTGGTGGCCAAACGGCTCGATCCTCCCGTGGCCCCTCCCGATCCAGGTCAAACGACCGACAGTGCGGGAAGCCAGCCCACGTCGGTCGGGTAGCATCTCCCTCGTCCGGGGTCCGCTTGACGGCGGCTCCCGATGACGGGCTGTGGCGCAGCTTGGTTAGCGCGCTGCGTTCGGGACGCAGAGGTCCCCGGTTCAAATCCGGGCAGCCCGACCACGAAAGAATCGACAGAGGTTGACGAATTCCAGACCTTTGTTCTCTAGACGGCTCATTACGCCACTGTCTCGATGTCCGACGGTGGCTGGGCCCTTCGGAGCAGCGACCTAATCGAGAAGCGCGATCAGCTTTAGCGGCGTCAGCTTTAGCGGCGTCGTGGGTCTTCCCGCTGCCGCCCGATGGACCCTTGGAGATCTTCGTAGCGCCTCCGCCACCGGCCATCGGCGAGTTCAGCGCAGTGATCGAAGGGTCGGCCATCCGTTCGGCAGCCACCCGCGCCAGAGTCATCTGGTCCTGAACCTCCGGCCACTGCGCTCCCCCGACGCAGTGCTCGTCGGGTTACGCCACGATGACAAGAACCTGTGAGCTACCTGAAAATGACCACGCAACGTCCGGACCGAGTCACCAAGCGGAGTGCTCGGTTTACGAAGGGGGAAATAGGGGCATAACGGAAGGTTCGGAGCGATTTCGGCGGTGTACCGTTCCGCATGCGCGGAACCACGACACCAACAACGTTCAAACTGATTCTGGTCGGCCTGCTCGCGACGATCAGCGTGACGAGTCTGGTCGGCGCCACCGTGAGTTCGACCGCAGCCGGTGCTGCTCCCGTCAATCTGCTGAGCAACGGAAGCTTCGAAACGACCCCCGGGCCCATCTATCCCATCCTTCCCGTGTTGAGCGGCGACTCCACGACCATCCCGGGATGGACCGTCGTCACCCCCGCGTTCTACGGTGGATCCGGTGGCAGCGTGGACCTGATCAGGTCCCCCTACTGGAATGCCGAGGACGGGATCTACTCGGTCGACCTGGCCGGCTCCTCCAACACGCCGGGCGGCATCTACCAGGATGTGCCTACTGTCGCTGGCGCCCAGTACTCGCTGTCCTACTGGTCTGCGGTCAATGGGGACCAGGCTCCGGGCACGACGCACAGCCTCGATGTGACCTTCGACGGCACGGTCGTCGCCACCATCGAAGAGGCCGGAGTAGGTCGGCCGCTCGTCTGGGCGCAGCACACCATCACCGTGACGGCCGGATCCACCTCCAGCCGGATCGAATTCGACGACGTGACGCCGGGGGATTCCAACCAGGGTCCAGCCCTCGACAACGTGTCGTTCAGCCCCGTCGCCGACACCATCTCGGCCGCGCCCACCACCATCTCGCCCCAGACCACCGGAGCGTCCTTCACCACTCCAGTGGCCACCTTCACCGACAGCAACACCTCGGCCCCATCCACCAGCTTCTCGGCCACCATCAACTGGGGCGATGGCTCCCCGTCGACCACCGGAGTCGTCACCGGCTCGGGCGGCAGCTTCTCGGTGGCCGGCACCCACACCTATGCCACCCACGGCGCGTACACCGTCGGAGTGAGCATCTCCTCGGCCAGCGGAGGATCGGCCTCGGTAAGTGACTCGGTCCAGGTGGCCGACGCCGTCACCACCTGTTCGGGCTCAGGGTGCAGCGGATCGATCACCACGACCCAAGAGACCGTGGGCATC
Organism: uncultured Acidimicrobiaceae bacterium; assembly: GCA_963817985.1. Lineage (GTDB taxonomy): Bacteria > Actinomycetota > Acidimicrobiia > Acidimicrobiales > RAAP-2 > Bog-756. Next base: position 210,855 of record CAWFQI010000003.1, read on the forward strand.
AGCTCCGCATCCACCACGGGTACCATCCTGACGACGGTGGACCCGGCCGACCAGACGAGCTTCTCCTGCCGTGATTCCTTTCGGCACGCACCCGAGGCGACCACGGTGACCGACACCGGGCTCAACGCAAACATCCTCTACACGGTCACCTTCAAGAACAAGGCTGCGGCCGGGGCGTGGTTCGTTCCTTTCGCCGTCTGCTACCAGGCCCAGACGCCGTTCAAGGATCTCTACGGCCGCACGGTCACCACGGGGCTCCTGCCCGTCTGCACCCTGGTCCCCCGTCCCAACAAGCCGCTCGTGGCACCGTGCGTGCAGTCGATCACCGAGCTTCCGTTCCTGCTCGGCAATGTGGTCGAAAAGATCGTCCTGCCTCCGGGAGACCCGCGCTTCCATTGAGTCACTAACCTCGGGGTGGCCAGCACCGAACGACCACCGGGTCCCCGGCACTGACCCATGTCGGTTGGGACGCTGCCGATGCACTTTGGACGCGCGTCAGCGTCTCCAGCCAGTGGGGAACCGAGGGGGGCCCAATGACCAGCCAGGACATCTTCCACGATCTCGTCTCCGATCTGGACTACCCCATGTACGTGGTCACTGCTGCCGTCGGCGATGAGCGGGCCGGCTGTCTCGTCGGTTTCGCCACACAAGCCAGCATCGATCCGCCTCGGCTTCTGGTCCTGCTGTCGAAACCCAATCAGACCTGCCGAGTCGCCGAGCGCGCCCGGGTCCTTGCCGTGCACTTCCTCGGTCGGGACAACGAGGCTCTCGCCGCCGAGTTCGGAGAGACAACCGGTGACGATGTCGACAAGTTCGCCAACTGCGAGTGGCAACCCGGACCTGACGGCACGCCCGTGCTGGCAGGAACACGAGGTTGGATCATCGGCAGCATCATCGACCGGGTGGACGTCGGCGACCACGTCGCCCACCTGCTGACCATCGATACTGCTGAAGCGGGCAACCCCGGCAAGCCGTTGTCGTTCCAATCGGTGAAGGGGATGGATCCCGGTCATCCGGCGTAGTCCGACGTTGGAACGGCATGCATGGTGATCGAACACCACACGGTGGACGAACGCCCCGGACGGCACTCGAGGCATCGCGCATGAACCAAGGAGCGAAAGCGAGTCGACATGACTAATCAAGCGGCCCGTGGCTCGAGCCGAGCGCTGGTGCTGGGGGGCGGAGGCGTCACCGGCATCGCGTGGGAGATCGGTGTCCTGGCTGGGTTGGCGGCATCAGGCATCGACTTGGGACTGGCCGACGCCGTGATCGGGACGTCAGCAGGATCGTTCGTAGGGGCAGCAGTGGCGAGCGGGTACGACCTCGAGAGCCTGGCGTCAGCCCAATCCGCACCGGAGACCGAGGAGATCTCGGCTACCGCGTCGCCCGAGACAGTCACCGCGTGGTTCCATGCGTTCGCAGCCGGCGATGCGGAGGGCGTGGGCGCTGCATTCGGCTTGATCGCCAAAGCGAATCCCGAGCCCGTCCCGACCGAGCTCCGACGCCAGGTCGTCGAACGTCGACTGGTCACCGAGACCTGGCCCCAGTCGCTGCGGGTCACTGCGGTCGATGCCGACTCTGGCATCCTGCACGTCTTTGACCATCGTTCGGGGGTCTCCCTCGTGGACGCGGTGACCGCGAGCGGCGCGGTGCCCGGTGTCTGGCCCCTCGCTCGGTTCAAGGGCAGATCGTGGATCGATGGCGGGATGGTCTCGTCAGCCAACGCCCGACTGGCCGATGGCTACCGACGGGTCATCGTCCTCGCACCGATGCCTGCTGGATACGGCGCGATCCCAGGGGTCGAAGCCGACGTGGCCACCATGCGAACCGACGCCAGGGTCATCCTCGTGACTCCCGACGAGGGAAGCATCCAGGCGATCGGCCCCAATCCCTATGACGCGAGCCGACGAGCTCCTGCTGCCTCAGCCGGACGAACCCAAGGCGTCCGGATGGCCACAGAGGCAGAGGACGTGTGGTATCCGAGCGCCTCGGGTCCGAAGACTCCCTAGGAGCGAAGGGGCCTTGCTCACCCTGTGGCAGTCGTGTTCCCGGGCACGGCCACCCAGCAGAGGCCAGGCCCGTGACCAGGCCGACGGGGTAGCGTTTCAGCGTGGTATCCCTCGATGATGTCGCCAACATGGCGCTTGCCCTGCCCGAAGTCACCGAAGGGTCCCGGTACGGCAACCGGACCTGGTTCGTAAACACCAAGGCCTTCGCCTGGGCCCGTCCGTTCAGCAAGGCGGACCTCAAACGGTTCGGCACCGAGCCTCCCCCGAACGGTCCGATCCTGGCCACCCTGGTCGACGATCTCGTGGAGAAAGAGGCCGTCCTTGCCGCCGGCCCCCGGGGGTTCTTCACCATTCCCCACTTCGACAACTACCCCGCTGTGCTCATCCAGTTGGACGTGGCCGCCAAACGGGCGGTGCGAGAGGCCCTGGTCGACGGATGGTTGGTCAGTGCTCCTTCCCGGCTGACGCAGAATTTCCGGGTGGACTGACCCACCAGGGGACCGGTGGGGCGTGAGGCACGGACCCCACCATTCAAGTGGCGTGGAGATTCCGTCGATAACCCCGGGGCAGTGCCCTGAGGCGGGTCTGAATCTCGGCGGAAGGTGGGTCAGTCATGGAACAACCACCTCGGACGACCTCCGAGAGGGGCTTCGACCGTTCAGGCACCCCGGTCGCCGACGGTGGAACACAGCTCCAGGCGTCAGAGCGCAGGCTCCGGGCCCTGGTGGCCAACGCATTCGACGGCATCGCTGTCCTCGATGTCGAGGGGATGCTGACCTTTGCCAGCCCTCCTCTCTGCGCCATTCTGGGCAAGGAGGAGCACGAGATCCTGGGACAGCCCGGGCTCAGCTTCGTGGACACGGTCGACGGAGCGGCAATGCGCGCCATGGTGCTCGCCTCGGATCCCGGAGAGCGAATCGGTCCGATCGACCTGCGCCTGCGGGTAGCCGACGGGGTGTGGCGACCCTTTGAGGGCTATCGGACCGATCTGGTCAGCGACCCGGACGTCCAAGGGATCGTGTGGAACCTGCGTGATGTCTCGGAGACACGACAGGCAGCGCTGGCGCTGAGCCGAAGTGAGGAACGACTGCAGGCGTTGGCTGCTGGCTCTTCGGACGTCACCGTCGTCAACGCAATGAACGGGTTCGCCATCTACGCCGGCCCCTCACTCGAGCGCGTGCTCGGCTATCGGCCCGACGAGTTCGTCGGGACCGCCCACGACGCCTTCGTCCATCCCGATGACCTGCCGGCCACGATCGCCACCGCCGCCGACGCCGTTCTGGCCGGAAGACGAGCGTGGTCATCGACATATCGAATCCGTCATCGCAACGGCAGCTGGCGTTGGGTGCACACCCGGTTCTCCGACTTCCACGACAACCCCGCCATCGGGGGCGTGGTGGCCAACATTCGAGACGTCACGGAACAGACCGAGGCCGGCCAGGCCCTGGAGGAATCCGAATCGCGGTACCGCTCCATGGTGGAGACAGCGGCCGAGTGCATCACCATCCACATGCTGGACGGCTGCATCGTCTTCGCCAATCCGCGGATGGCGGATCTGCTCGGCACGACGGTGGAGGAGCTCGAGGGAACGTCGATCTTCGGCCTGATCGCCGACTCGGATCGCTCGGTGGCCGTGACGAAACTCCACCGTCACCACCAGGGTGGGGCGGAGCAGAATGAGTTGACCCTGGTCAAGGCGGACGGTTCGACGTGTGACGTGCTGATCTCGTCCAGCGCGGTACGGGACGGCGATGGGGTGATCATGGGCACCTTGTCCATGATGACGGACATCACCGAACGCAAACTGGCCGAAGCGGAGAACGCCCGGCTGGCACTGGAGGACTCGCTGACCGGCGTGGCCAGCAGAGCCCTGGTGGTGGACCGGGTGGGCCAACTCGTGGCCCGACAAGGCCGGCGGCCCGCCAACGCAGCTGTGCTCTTCATGGACCTCGACGACTTCAAGCAGGTCAACGACTCGCTCGGCCACAGCGTCGGGGACCGGGTGCTCCGGGAAGTGGCGAACCGGGTGCGCCGTGCGGTCCGGCCCCAGGACACCGTGGGTCGGTACGGGGGTGACGAGTTCGTGATCGTCCTGGACCGTCTGGAGTCGGTGGGAGATGCCGTCGCCGTGGCCGAACGGATCATCGAGTCGATGAAGGCTCCGATGATCGTCGGCGACTCCTCGGTGACGGTGAGCGCCAGTCTCGGCATCTCGCTCACGCCGGCTGATACGGCCGACTCGTTGATGCGAGATGCGGACCTCGCCATGTATCGGGCCAAGGAGCGTGGGGGTGGCTGCTTTGAGCTGTTCGACGCATCGCTGGGGGCGCGGGTGCAGGCTCGTCGGGAGTTCGAGGAGGATCTGCGCTCGGCCGTCGACAACCACGAGTTCCGACTCCACTATCAGCCGGTCGTGGGACTGGACGGCCGCCTGCGCGGCTTCGAGGCGCTGGCCCGGTGGAACCACCCGCAACGAGGAATGGTGCCACCGACCGAGTTCATCCCCGTCGCCGAGTCCACCGGTGCCATCGTCGAGCTCGGGCGGTGGATCCTCGACCAGGCCTGCACCGATCTCGATCGATGGCAGCAACTCCCGGGGTGGGGCGGGCTGACGATGGCGGTGAACCTGTCCGGTCGCCAGCTGGTAGGGCCAGGCATCGTCGATGCCGTGGCCACGGCGCTGAGCTCACACAGGTTCTCGGCCCACGCACTCTGCCTCGAGATCACCGAAAGCGTGTTGATGGACGACACCTTTGCCGTCACCACCGCCTTGACGGCGATCCACGACCTGGGGGTCAGGTTGGCTGTCGACGACTTCGGAACGGGCTACTCGTCGTTGCTGTACCTCCGCCGGTTTCCCGTGGATGCCCTCAAGCTCGACCGGTCATTCGTGTCGGGCGTCGACGACAACCCGTTGGACTCGATCATCGTCCGATCAGTCATCGACTTGGCCCATTCGTTGGGTCTCACCTCGGTGGCCGAGGGCGTCGAGACGGCGGACCAGTTAGCGGCGTTGCAGGCCATGGGTTGCGATCTGGCCCAGGGCTACTACTGGTCACCAGGGATCCCGGCGACCGAGGTCGACCGACTACTGACCGGCGACGGCTTCCTTCCCGTTGCCGGTGAGGTGACCACGGTCGGCCCCTGACGGATCCTCAGTCGAGTGGGAAACCCGCCGGCCCCGAATCCGCTGGCCGCACCGGCGATTCAACAGGCGGGTGGACGGCCGCTTTGCAGGGCCCGGTTCCAGGCGTGGAGAGCGGCGAGAGGATCTGAGCGGAACCCCTGGAAGCCCGAGCTCACAGGGCTTGGAGCCCACAACTCGACCGAACGGGCGTGATGGGTGACGGCCACGGCGATAGCGGCACAGTCCCCGGCGTTGGGACTGAACGCCTGGAAGGCCACCCCGGTACTGGTCGGGTGCTGCTGCCAGAGCCGGTCGACGAGAGCGAACAGCCACGACGATCCAGGGGACGTGGCCGAGGTGTCCCGGAGGCCATGATTGTCGATGACGCACGTGGGTCCCCCCCGGGCCGACGAGGTGGCGCACTCCGTGGCGATGAGGGTGGAGAACGTGGTGTTGGCCGTTCGCCTTCCGTCCATATCCACCTCCAGGGTGTTGACCGGATAGTCGATCGCGGTGTGATGCCATCCCGAGTAGTCCGCGAAGGCGCCCGACAGACACGCCTCTTCGTCCGCGGCGGTCAATCCATCGGCCGTGAGCGTCGCCCGGTCGGCCAGGTGGCCCGGGGCGATGAACGGTTCCTCGGTGGTCGTGGCACAAGAGGTCACCTGCACCATCCTGACCAGGGGGTTGGTGTCGTAGCGAGCGGCCAGAGCGTGTTCGAAGGTCGACCACGCGGTCCGGTAGGCGGTCGTCCACCATCTCCCGAGCGTCCCCGGGCTCGCTCCATGGGGCCGATCCCCGATGGTGATCGGGCTCCCGCCGAGCTCGGTGGCCCACAGGGGCGCGTCGTAGCCCCCGACCACACGGAGCTTGACCCCGAGCGGCGACGAGCCGTGATTTCGGTTGAAGTCCCGTACCGCGTCCAACGAGGCGTCGAGGGGAGCCCAGTCGTAGCTGCCGCTCGACGGCTCGAGCTGTGACCAACCCACGTCCACCGCCGTTCCGACGAAGGCCGACGCGTCTGACCCGAGCACCCCGGGATCGGTCGTGGGGAAAGGGACCCCGTGCAGGTAAGCCGCCTGATTGGGCATCAGGATCAGCCCCGACAGCACCGGCTTTTCACCTCCGTTGGCTGAGGTGAGTACCGCCCCCATCCGGTTCTCCACCGTTGGTGCCGATCGGACCACGCCAGGAAGGACCCAGACAGCCATCACGGACAGGACGACGGTCACTGTCCCGAAGAGGGCCAGCGTTCGGCGAGGCGAGAAGGCCTGGAATCCCATGGCACCGATGGTGGCCCACGGAGGTGTGGGTTCTGTTGGCCGACTATGAGGATTCGAAGTGCCGACCTGGAGCCTCAGGTGGACCTTTCCGGTCGGAACGGTTCCCGAACACCGCCGAACGCTCTCGAGCGTGGTGGAGGCACCATCCCCCGGGAACCTCGTGAAACGGACCGCGCGCGACGGAACTCGCCCCCGCGATGAGTAACGTCGAAGCCGGACAGACCACGCCCGTCGGGCCGCGGGGCCTTGTGTCCCCGCCGCTCCCTCCCCCACCTGGAGCCATGGCCGACTACACGATCCTCGTACCCCCATCCCGACGGCACCGGCGAACACTGATCGCCATCGGTGTGTCCCTCGTCGTGATCGCCGTGGCCGTCGGCGCCTTCGTCGTGGGTCGGCACACCGATGCCTCGGGGCCCACGGCCAAGAAGGGTGCCGTCACAGCACCTCCCACCACGGTCGCCACCCCCCTCACCGTGGCCTCGACCACTCCCGCCCAAGGTGCGACCCAGGTCCCCTCGAATCAGGTGGTTACCGTCAGTCTCTCCCAGCCCATCGCCGGTACGGGCACACCGACGTTCTCGCCACCGATCAGTGGCACCTGGGAGAAGTCCGGTCCGACCACCCTGGCCTTCCAGGCCACGGCACCGTTCATCCCCACCTCCACCGAGACGCTCACGATCCCGGATGGTGCCGCGGGTCCCCGGAGTACCCACGGAACCATGCTCACCGCGCCGGTGACCATCACCTTCAGCGTGGCCCAGGCGAGTACCGAGCGACTCCAACAACTCCTGGCCCAACTGGGCTACCTGCCCTTGAGCTTCACCGCGGCCGGGGCTGTCCCAGCCAATGGAACCGCCACGGCCCAGACGGGCACCTTCGCCTGGCGTTGGAGCACGCTTCCGCCCGATCTGACCTCGCAGTGGACCGAAGGCAGCGAGAACGTGATCACCAAGGGTGCAGTGATGACCTTCGAGAACCAGAACGGACTCACCGTGGATGGTTTGGCCGGTCAGAAGGTCTGGATGGCGCTCCTCGGTGCGGTGGCCAGCGGGAAGACCGACACCAGCCCGTACAACTACGTGCTGGTGTCGAAGCAGCTGCCCGAGAATCTCACGCTGTACGAGAACGGCGCGCCGACGATGACCGGAGTGGCTGTCAACACCGGTGCCCCCGGTGCCGACACCGTCGACGGTACGTACCCGGTGTTCGAGCACGTGACCAGCTCTCGCATGCAGGGGACCAATCCCGACGGTTCAACCTATGACGACCCCGATGTGCCGTGGGCGAGCTACTTCAACGGGGGCGACGCGCTGCACGGGTTCGTCCGGGCCACCTACGGTTCACCTCAGAGCAACGGGTGCGTAGAGATGCCCGTAGCCACTGCGGCCCAGGTGTGGCCCCTCACGCCCATTGGCACCCTCGTCACGGTGGTGGGTCCGGCCTCCTGAGGGATGGGACCTGCGCTCGTAGGATCGGGCGGTCGGTCCGAGGTGCGGAGAACGTAGGATTCCTCGAACGGGATCGGGAGGAGTGACGATGGACATGGAATATCGACGTCTGGGACACACCGGACTGAAGGTCAGCGTGCTCTCCTTCGGTTCGTGGGTGACCTTCGGTCCCCAACTAGCCGGGAGCCTGGCCGAGGACTGCCTGGCGGCTGCTTTCGACGCCGGGGTGAACTTCTTCGACAATGCCGAGGCCTATTCGGGCGGCGAATCCGAGCGGATCATGGGACAGGCCATTGCTTCACTCGGTTGGCCCCGTACCGACTATGTCCTCTCCACCAAGCTTTTCTGGGGCATCAACGGTGGTGTGAACATGCGCAACACCCTCAACCGCAAGTACCTCCTGCAGGCCATCGATGGGTCCCTGGAACGTCTGGGACTCGACTTCGTCGATCTTGTCTACTGCCATCGGCCGGACCCGGAGACGCCCATCGAAGAGACGGTGTGGGCGATGTCCGACATGATCGTCCAGGGTAAGGCGCTGTACTGGGGAACCTCGGAGTGGTCCGCCGAGCAGCTGCGCGAGGCCTGGGACTTCGCCCGGGAAAACCATCTCCACGCCCCCGTGGTTGAACAGCCTCAGTACAACCTCTTGTGGCGCGACCGGGTGGAACAGGAGTATGCGCCGCTCTACGACGGCATCGGCCTCGGCCTGACGACGTGGAGCCCCCTCAGCTCGGGGCTGCTCACCGGGAAGTACCTCGACGGGGTCCCCGAAGGGTCCCGGGCCACTTTGCCTGGTTACGAATGGCTGGCCAATCTGCTGACCGACCCCGAACGCAACGAGAAGGTGCGCGGCCTCCAGTCGATCGCCGACGAGCTGGGTTGCACGCTGGCCCAGCTCGCCATTGCCTGGTGCGCCAAGAACCCCCACGTCTCGACCGTCATCACCGGCGCCAGTCGTGTGGAGCAGGTCCACGAGAACCTGAAGGCCCTCGAGGTCCTCGACACGCTGAGCGACGACGTGATGGCACGCATCGACAAGGTCACCCAGTAGCGAAACCGGTACGGCCCCGCTCCTGAAGAACGGCGTTCAGGTCGAGCGCTCCCCCTCGGCCTCCGCCTCGGCGGCGACCATGGGCGCGGCGCGGCGTCGGCGCAAGGGCAGGCGCCACCAAAAGTGACTGGGGGGAGGGACGCCCACATGGGCCAGTTCGAGCACCCGACGATTCACTGAACGGGCCAGGTAGAGCGAGAAGATGGCCGCGGGTATCTCCACCAAGAGGGCCAGGACCAGGGCCTCGAAGAACTGGGAGCGGTTGGCCGAGGTCATGATGTCGAACCAGGCATCGACGAAGAGGAGAACAGCGGTGGCGGTGGCCGGGAACTGCACCCGCGGGTCGACCCGGAAGGCCATGTAGGCCGTACGGGCGATGGCGTAGATCAAAAAGACGTCGAACCCCACCCAAGCCGCACGGTAGTGGCGGTCGAACTGCCGCCGAGGGAGTGTTTCGGCCAGATAGATGATCCACGGGAGCAGAATCACTGCTGCCGCGGTGTAGAGCCACGCCATCCTCTTCGCTCGGCGGCGTCCCTCAGGCGAGACGGTCAGCGGGAGGTCGGGTGCTACCGAAACGTCGGGGGTCGGCTCAAGTGACCCGTCACCGCTCACTCGGCCAGCCTAGGGTGCGCCCGACCGTTGGTCGACGGCTCGGAGTCGGCCTCAGCGAGGGTCGGCCAAAAGTGAGCCCCGGTCCAGGGCCGCCACTTGGAGAGCCTCCTGGGTGGAGATGCCCACCACGGTGGGAATGCGTGACCAGGTGCCGGTGCCCTCGAGCTCCCAGGACTGGGTGTCGTCAGCCAGGTTGAGCTGCAGAATCTCCTCCAGCTGCTCCACCGCATCAGCATCGACCACCGGGATCATGGCCTCCACCCGGCGGTCGAGGTTGCGGCGGCGCAAGTCCGCGGAACCGATGTAGTACGCGGCCGGACCCCCGGCACCACCGCCGAAACGGAGGATCCGTGAGTGCTCAAGGAACCGCCCCACGATGGAGCGGACCCGGATGGTCTCGGAGAGCCCGGGGACGCCTGGGCGCAGACAGCAGATGCCCCGGATGATCAAGTCGATCGGTACACCGGCCTGGGACGCCCGGTAGAGCGCATCGATGACGGCCACGTCATCGAGTCCGTTGACCTTGATCACGATGCGCCCATCGGCTCCGGCCATGGCCTGCTCGTCGATACAGTCGATGACGCGGTCCCTGATACCTCCCGGCGAAGTGACCAGCTCCTGGTACCGCGGGGGTTGACTGAACCCGGTGATGTAGTTGAAGAAACGGGTGACGTCGGCTCCGAGGGCTGGACGCGAGGACAGCACGCCGAGGTCCTCGTACATCCGGGCGGTCTTGGGGTTGTAGTTCCCCGTCCCGACATGACAGTAGAGCCGGACCGCTTCTCCCTCCTGGCGCACCACCAACGTCGTCTTGGCGTGGGTTTTCAATCCCATCAGCCCGTAGATGACGTGGGCCCCGGCCTCTTCGAGAGCACGGGCCCACCCGATGTTGGCCTCTTCGTCGAAGCGTGCCGTCACCTCGACCAGTACCGCCACCTGCTTGCCGTGCTCGGCTGCCCTGACCAGGGCAGCCACCACTGGGCTGTCACCCGAAGTGCGGTAGAGGCACTGCTTGACGGCCAGAACGTTGGGATCGTCGGCGGCCTCGTTGATGAGCTCCTCTACCGATGCCGAGAACGAGTCGTAGGGATGGTGGACCAGCACATCCTGGCGGGCCAGGACGCTGAAGATGCTCAGCTCCTCGTCACGCTCCACCGAGGTGAATGCGGCCGGGACCAGTGGCGTCCACGGTTCGTCGTGGAGCTCGGGTCGGTCGAGGGCGTGAATGGCCCACAGACAGTCGAGGCCCAACGGGCCGGCGAAGCGGTAGACGTCGTCGGCTCCGAGTCCCAGCTCTTCGGTCAGGCGCTCCACCGGCGCCTCCGAGGTCCGAGAATCGATCTCGAGCCGGACCACCGGCAGGAAGCGCCGACGCCGCAGTTCCTCCTGGAGGGCGAGGAGGAGGTCGTCGGCGGCGTCATCGTCGAGGGCCAGGTCCGCGTCCCGGGTCACTCGGAAGATGCACGGTTCTCCGACGTCCATTCCGGGAAACAGCTCATCGACAAAGGCCACCAACGCCTGTTCGAGAGGGATGAACCGGTCTCCTCCGGGGAGGGGAAGCAGTCTCGCCACGTTGGGTGGAACCTTGACGCGGGCGAATCTGGAGGTGTCATCGGTGCGGTTGCTGACCTCGACCCCGACGTTGAGCGACAGATTGGAGATGTAGGGGAAGGGATGGCTCGGGTCCACGGTGAGCGGCGTCACCACCGGAAGGATCAGGCGCTCGAACACCTCGTGTAGATAGGCCTGGTCGCCACCGTCGAGCGTGTCCCAATCACACAGCTCGATGCCTTCGGCACGAAGGGCAGGCGACACTTCGTCCACCAACAAGGCCTCTTGGCGGCGGACCATGCGCTCCAGAGAATCCCGGACATCCGTGAGGAGCTGGTCCGGGGTAGCACCGTTGAGGGCCAGGCTCTTGATGCCGGCCACCACCTGGCGCCGCAGTCCGGCCACCTGCACCTGGAAGAACTCGTCGATGCGCTCACTGAACAGGATGAGGAACTTGACCCGCTCGAGTAGGGGCAACTCCTGGTCGGCCACCAGGTCGAGCAGACGGTCGTTGAAGTCGAGATCAGAGAGCTGTCGGGCGAAGAACCGCTGGTCGGCCTCGGGATTGCTGCCGGCCTGGGACCCACGTGCGGTATCTACGCTCATCGACCAACGATAGCAACGGTTACCTCGCACTCCTCATGGAGTCGTCCGTGACGGGGCAAAGCCGGGTCCCCGTCCGGCCCGGGGCCGGCCGTGGGCCACAATGGGTGTCCAGCAGGGGGAGCAGAAAGGCAGGGTACGTGAGCACCGATCGCACCATCGAGGTCTTCGTCGAGATCCCCCGGGGAAGCCGCAACAAGTACGAGTACGACCACGAGCGCAATGTGATTCGGCTCGACCGGAGGCTCTTCTCGGCCACCTTCTACCCGGCCGACTACGGGTTCGTCCCCGACACCCTGGCCGAGGACGGGGACCCCTTGGACGTCCTGATCCTCCTGGACGAGCCGACCTTCCCGGGCTGCCTGGTGGAGTGCCGACCGGTCGGGGTGTTCTGGATGACCGATGAGAAAGGGCCGGACGCCAAGATCATCTCGGTGGCCATGGGTGATCCCATGTGGGAGTCGGTCCGCGACCTCGAGGGCCTGCCTCCGCACCTGACCTTCGAGATCGCCCACTTCTTCGACGTCTACAAGGACCTCGAGCCCGACAAACTGACCAAGGTGGGCGGCTTCGACGGGGTCGACGCAGCCTGGGAAGAGATTGAGAGGTCCTTCGAGCGGGCCAGGGAACTCGAGTCCTGATCGGGACTCCTGCCTACCCGTCCCGGTCGCAGGGGATGGGATTCAGCTGCCCAGGACCTGGGCCTTCGCCGCAGAGAACTCCTCATCGGTCAACGCACCGGAGCTGTGCAGCGAGGCCAGCTGCGTAAGGCGGGAGATCGTGTCGTCGGCAGCCGGTGCAGGTGCCGGTGCCGGTGCCGCGGCTGGAGGGGGTGCTGGGGCCGGAGCGGGTGCCTGCTGTGCACCTTGGGCCTGCATGGCCCGGTTCGTTCCCGCTTTGGCTCCCATGTATGCCACCCCGCCGACGGCAGCGGCTCGAAGCAGTGGGCGTCTGCGCAACATGATGGGCTCCTTCAGCTCTCGTCGGCATCGAACTCGATGCCGAGGGCGAACGCGATCTCCGCAGCCGCCGAGACGATGCGGACATTTCCCACCGTGGGGTTGAGGGCGACCAGGAGGCCGAGGATCTCCTCTGCGGTCACGCCGGACTCGAGGGCAAACGCCACCTGGAAGACATAGGACGCGGGGGCAGCATCGGCGGCGATCAAGGCGGCGATGTTGCACAGCGAGTACGTCCGGGGGTCGAGGCCGGAGGCCTCGAGATTGTCCAGCCTCGCCTGGAACAGACCTTCAAGAGCGCTGGTATCGTGCTGGGCCACTCCCAGCAGGGCACCGCTGGTTTCGGATGAGACGGGCATAGATTGTTCCTCCACTCTTGGGACGTTTCCCGCCGTGGCGGGTCGGCGGACCGGGTTGCGCATCTGCCCCCTGAGCCGCCCGGATACCCTAACTGATGGCACGCTCCGGTACGCCAGGCTCCGAGGGTCCACCGAGGGACGATGAGGGACCGAAGTAGGCTGTGGCGCGGCCTTGTTCGAACCGGCCGCACCGAAATGGCATCGGGCCGAGGAGCGGCCAGATGACTCTCGGGGGTGTAACTCAGTTGGCTAGAGTGCGACCTTTGCAAGGTCGAAGTCGTGGGTTCGAGTCCCATCACCTCCACGTTTTTTCTGTCCGATGACAGGGCGCGTCGACGGGCCCACAACGGGCGGGAGGCCTGCTTTACGAGCCGTTCTCCTCGTACCCAAACCAGCGGCTGAGCCGGGTGGTTCCGAACGCCGCCTTGTCGGTCAGGATCCCGGCGGTGGGCCCCACGATCTCGGCGCGGGGTGACTCGTAGGCCAAGAAGTTCACGTCGATTCGAGCCGCTGTGCCCCTGCCGGTCTCGACATAACAGGCAGCGCCTCCGTCGAAGGGAGCGGGGGCGGCGGATCCCTGCAGCCGGGCAATCAAGACCTCGGCGACGGTGCGAGCCTCCCCCTCGGCCATAGCCCCTGCCCGCGGAACAGGAGCGCTGGTCACGTCGCCGACGGCAAAGATGCCGGGGAACGACGTCTCGAATGTGGCGGGATCGACAGGAATCCATCCATCGACACACAGATCGGACGCGGCGACGACCTCGGGGGCGCGGTGCACCGGTATTCCGAGGAAGAGGTCGTAGCCGAGGGATCGACCGTCGGCGAAATGGGCGACTCGCTCCTCGGGGTCGAGCCCAGTGACAAGGCTCCCCGGCCAGTACTCGACACCCGCCTCCTCGAGGAGCGAGATGATCACATCCGAGGTGGGCCTGGAGATCGGGATCGGCATCGGCAGCGGGCTCGTGAGGTGAATCGTCGACTGGCCCCGGACACCGGACTTCTCCAGGAAATCGTGTGTCAGGAGGGCGGTCTCGTTGGGGGCACCCGGACATTTGAAGAACGGGCCGAGCACACTGATCACGACCTTGCCGCCGGTGAACCCGGCGAGGGCTCGGCCGGCGCGCTCGGCGCCCTCGGGGGTATAGAACTCGAAGCCGCCCTCGGAGAGTCCCGGGGTCGCCTCGATGTCGTAGTCCGCGCCCAGGGCCACGACCAGCACATCGGGTCGGTAGGTCGTGGCGTCGGTCACGACAGTCCGTGATGAGGCATCGATGGAGCGCACCGTTTCCTTCCGGAACTGGACGCTCGGCTTGAGCAGGTCGGCGTAGCGGGCACGGACCTCGTCGAGTGTGCGGCGCCCGAACAACACGTCGAGCTTCGAGAATCCGAAGATGAACGAATCGCTCTTGTCGATCAGGGTGATCTCCACCTGATCGGCTACCGCATCGGACAGCATGGTGACCAACTCGAGTCCGCCGAAGCCGGCACCCAGAACCACAATCGATTGGGGCACGTGTGGAACATAGCGCCACGTGCCCACGTTTTCCACGGACGAGTGGGCTCGAACCCGGGTTCGGATCCCCCCCGGCTGCCGTGGATCACCTGGCCTGTCGGACTTAGCCCGAACGTTGACCGGTCCGCGTCGATGCCAGAGGCTCGCCCGTTTCGAGAAGCGTCTTCAGGCTGGACAGAAGGGCGGGCCAGCCGTTCCTCACCATCGTCGCCGCCGTGCTCCCCGGCTCGAAGTCGTCGTGGACCACGGTGAGCTTGACCGTCTCGCCCACTGGTTCGATATCGAAGGCGACACGGGAACGACGCTCGTTGGCGAGCTTGGCGTAGGCCTCGTCGCTCAGCTGGAGGCGTCCGTTCAGTTCGGGGGTGAAGGTGTGCCAACGGTAGGAGAGCCTCCGATAGGGATCGGACTCGAGCACCACCTGCTCGGGATCGGCGATGAGGATCCCGTGGTTGTCCCACGTCATGGAGGATCCGACCTCCCAGTCGGTATCGAAGGTGGTCTGCCACCACCGGCGGGTGAACGATGGTTCGGTCAGCGCCTGCCACAGACGCTCGGGCGTGGTCTTGATGTACGTCGTGTAGACGAACTGGGGTTGCTCCATGGGTGACTCCTCCAGTGCTCGTTTGAGGTCCGACAGGGCCTCGACTCGCGGTTGTTCGTAGCGATTGATCCAACGCTCGGCGATCTCGTTGATCGGCACGGCGTTGAGGTAGTGGAGCTTGTGTCGGCCTTGTCGGATGGTCGTCACGAGATTGGCCGACTCCAGGATGGCCAGATGCTTACTCACCGACTGGCGGGCCATGTCCAGATCCTCGGAGAGCTCCACGAGGCTCTGTCCGTTCCGGACGTTCAGGCGATCGAGCAGGTGGCGCCGGGTCGGATCCGCCAACGCACGGAAGACGTCGGCATCGACTGGGTCCATGCGCCGATTCGTCAGAACTTCAGGTCCTCGGGAAACGGAGTGCCCTTGCCGAACTCCGCGTAGCTCTTGAGACTCAGGAGGAAGTACGCCCATCGGGCGCTGCAGTGCGCCATGAACTCGACCGCCTCGCGCCAGCCGGCGTGGGTGAACAGGACGACAGTCTCGTCGGCCTCGGTGCGGAGCTCGAAGGTGAGCGTGGTCCCGACCCAGTCATCGGCACCCTCAACGCACGCCCAACTCACCTCGCCCTCGGGATCGAGCCGCGTTACCTCCATGACCGCGGCCGGATCCGGCCGGCCGAAGTAGAACTGAATTCGGGACCCCACGGTCGAATCCCCCCGGACCCCGTCCCGGGTCCACCACTCGGAGAGTCCGGCCGTTGTGGCCACTGCCTCATAGACGGTCTCCAGGGGAGCCGAGATGGCGACGCGGTGTCTGATATCTGGCATGGGATCTCCTTACCGGGTTATAGGGCCACCACCCCCACGAACAGGGATACGCAGCCGTTTAGCTACCTAATATTAGGCAGCCTTAAGGGTGCCTGTCAATGCCCGAGGCCGAAGGAGCGGGAGGGGACCCAACTCGGTCTGCTACTTCACCCGTCCGATTCCGTCGACCGACGCCAGCAGTTCCTCCTGCAGCCGGCGGAGATCGCCGAGGCGTTCGGACAGCCAGAGGAGTCTCAAGGCGGTGACCAACCGGTCCGGCCGCCGCTCCGATCTCGCCTCATCGACGGCGCTGAGCAGCTCGGGAAGGAGGGAGGCCCCGTCGGATCCGATCACCGGCGTCGTTACGGCGTTGCCTCCGAGGGAGTGGGCGACCGTCTCGAACCATCGCTGTACCAAGCCGAAGGCCTGGGCCACGTCCCGCTCGGCCATCCGCAACCGTTCCGAAGCCGATGCCGGCGTGTCACCGTCTGGCGCCGGTGGTGACAGGGTGTCCAAGGTCTGGGCGACCGACAGGACCTGCGCGCACCCGGTCAGGAGGTGGGTCACCGACTGCAGGGCCACCGGCTTCGCCCCCCGTTCGTTCATGAACTGGCGGAAGGCATCGTCTAACCGGCGGCCGGCGGCATGCGCCTCGATCGCCACCGGCAAGCGTCCCGACCCCGGGGTTCGGTCCCCTTCGATCTCCACGACGAGCCACGCCAGCGCTCCGGCATACCCCTCGCTCATGGAGCGGGCCAACTCCGCGGCTGCTCCACGGGGCCAGAACAGGAGTCCGACCACCACACTCACAGCCGCCCCGATCGCCACGTCCTCCACCCTGATCAGCCCTACCCGGGAGCCGACGGGATCGAGGATGTTAAAGATGATCACCACCGCGATGGTGAATCCCGCTTGGCCGGCGGTGAACGAGATCGCCGAGGGCGCCACCCCGGCCAACAGGACGGCGACTGGGAGTACCACCCACAGCAGGTCGAGGTGTGTTCCCAGCGCCAACAGCACCAGCGAGCCCACCGCGAACCCGGCCACCGTCCCGATGACCGCTCGTAGCGCGCTGGCCCCGGTGCCCAAGGCATTCGAGCGCAACACCGACAGGGTGCCGAGCACCACCCAGAACCCGTGCTGCACGTCGGTCGCCTCGACCACGGCTACGGCCAGGGCCAACGCCGCCGCACCCCGGAGGCTGTTGCGGAACCAGACCGAGCGAAAGGTCAGCCTCGACGAGCCTGCGTCCACCGAAGCTCGTACGGGGGCGGCGATGCGGTCCCTCCTCGGAGCACGGCGGTGACCCGGCACCGTCTCGATCGCCACCTGCGCGACCATCTCGGTCGCCACCGCGAGCATCCTGGCGTGGTAGGTCGGGTCAACCGACCACAGGGCTTCCGCTCGCTGAGGGCCATCGACGGGCCCGGGTCCTGAATCCACGTGGGCTTCTGGTCGGGTGGGCTCGGGCCGTTCCACTTCGGCCACCAGGTGCTCCCAGGCCCCTTCCCTCGAGTCCTCACGGGCTGCCACCAACGCCTCCACATCAGCCACCAGCTCATCGATCGCCGCGGTGGCCGAGAGCGCGTCGTCCCGTTCCATGAGCCCGGCGATCCGTCGGAGCACACGGGCGACGGCCCGGTGCAGGGGCGGTGAGGTCGGGTCCGCCACCAGGCTGGAGGCCGTCTCGTCTTCGACGAGGGCGTTCTCGCCCACCCACTCGAGCCTCGAGACGACGCACACGAGGGCGGTGTCGGTCGGACCGGCCCCCGTCGGTCGGTAGGGCGTGGCCTCGTACTGCGCCCGCAGGCCACGCATGGCCTCATCGGCCCTCCCCCGTGCGGCCGGGTCGAGATGGCCTTCGGCGTGGGCGTCCACCAGCTCGGCCAGCGCCGAGGCCGCTGCCGCCGCCTTCTTGCGCAGGGGGTCGTGCCACCGCCCCGACCACACGAGCATCACTGCCGGAATGCAGAGGGCCGCGGCCAGCGCCCACCCACCCAGTCGGCTTCCGATGGCCGAGGACCCGCCGGGTACGGCGACCGGGAGGACAAAGGTCAACAGGGCGGCCGTGGCCCCCACGGCCGCCTGCGGGCTCACCGCTCCGGCGAACAGCACGGCGAAGCCGAATACGGCCATGCCGATCACCGCGGTGGCGGCATGGGTGGAACAGAGCGTGCCGGCCACGATGAGCAGAGCGCCGGCGACGAACAGTCCCAGGTAGGCCCTCAGGCGCACCCGGGTCGGACCACCGAAGTCGGCGAAGAGCAGGAGGGCGAACGAGCCGAATACGGCGAACAGAGTGGTCTGGTCGTTCCGTATGCCGAAATCGGCGATGGCGAACACCGCCGGCACCAGGACCGCAGCCCGGACCGAGCGCTTGGTGGCCGACAGGCGGGGGTCCCGGACCCGCCAACGGTCGAGGAGCCGGGCCGCCAGGGGTGCGGGTTCAGGTGCGCCCGTCGGGAGCCGTTGGGAGGTCGGTCCGGGACCGATCTCCCCGGTCGGGTTCGATTCCGAAGTCGGCCGCTCTCCCACCTCGGCCTACCGTACCGGCCGGACCGGTGGCCATGAGAACTGAGCCGTCAGCGCGGTCCGAGGGCCGCTCTGCGGCTGGCCGTTCCGGGATTCGCCGAAAAGAAGTGCCTTCCTGCTCTGTACATGGGGCCGGAGATGGGGCACGATCGGAGTGACCGTCTGTTGATGGCGCTCCGGTCCTACGACGGAGGCCCGGGAGGCGGTGCGGACAGTCCTCGTGTCGAACGAAGTCGTTGGCGGGAGACGGGGCTGGCGAGCGACAGACAGGAGGGCCCGATGACCACGCAGTTCGATGTGCCACCCGCCGATCCGGAACCGGTCGCCGTCCCCTCGGCGGCCGATTCGGCCCGTCGCCTCGACCGACTGGCTCCCCTTCTCCATGAGCTGTTGGCCTGGGACCTGGTCCGACAGACCGAGTCAGGAGCGTTCGTCATCCCTGACGAAGTCCAAGAACGGCTGTCCCGGCTGACCTCACTCCAGGCCGGATCGATCGCCCAGGTCTACGTCGGCCGCAAGTGTGGTCGCTGTGGCTCGATCCGGGTCACCCGGATGGTGGACGGCGTACGGCTCTGCTCCACCTGCAGCAGTGAGCTGGCCTCACCATCCGGTACCGAGGAGCCAGAGGAGGCGGTCTCGGCCCGCAAGGGCCACCACGGCCGGTCCCGCTGGCACCGGAAGGCCGGCTGAGGAGCGCCGCGACGAGGAGGTTCTCGTCGGTCCGCCGATCAGGCGGTCTTCTGCAACTCGTCCAGGTCGGTGAAGGTCTCGGCGGACTGCGAAGCCAACGTGCGGGCCAGACGGTCGAGTACGGCATAGGCCGCCTTCACGTAGCGGTCAGCTGAGACCCAGAACGGCAGGTGGCGGGGAGGACGGATGCCGAGCTCGACGGAGTGCTCGGACCACCGGGTGCACTCGACGACCACACCGAGCGGGGTGCCCAGGCGACCGAGTCGCAGCATGGCCTTGCGAGCCTCGTCGGGCGTTCCGGCGATGCCCTGGGTGATCTGCTTGAGATGCGAGATGGCGAGACTGGCCTCGCGGGTGTCGATCTCGAGCGGGAAGCGGACGTGCTTCCAGTCCGCGTCCGTGCACTCGATGACCTTCGACACATAGATCGTGGTGGGGGTGGTGGTCTCGTCGTACATGGTGCTTCTTCTTTCCCGTCTGGTGCGACCCCTTGGCCGCTTTCCTCTGCCTCTCCAGTGTCCCTGCCCCCGGTGATATCTGTCAAACAGCTTAAACAGATTCTTCTGATCTTTATTCCCGATATGACCAGCTGATCGGCCTAGGGCTTCGGGCGCATATACCTGAACTCGTCGAGATCGAGCGCCCGTCCTGCCTGGTTGTGGAAGAGTGCACCGATGTCCCGGATCGTGATGGTGCACGGAGCAGGAAACGACCTGTGGGGTCCGTCCTCCATCAAGGCCCGCTGGTTTCCCGCCCTCGCCGACGGTCTGGCCTGGCACGGGGTGGCCATCGACGAGCGGGACGTCACCGTGGCCTTCTACGGCGATCTATTCCGCAGGGACCCCGAAGAGGGCTACGAGCCCGCCGTGGACAAAGCCGCCGCCATGGCCACCGTCGAGGACCTGGTCCAGCGACTGGACCCCCATGTGGACTTGGCCGAGCTCACCAAGGCGCTGACCGAGAACCACTTCGATCGCCTCTTGGCCCAAGCCGCGGCCTATCTCCAGGAGCCGTCGCTGCGGGCCATGGCCCGGGAACGGGTCGAAGCCGCCATCACGCCCGAGACCCGGATCGTCGTTGCCCACTCACTCGGGACGGTGGTGTCCTACGAGGCCCTCTGCGCCCACCCCGAATGGGCGGTGACCGACTATGTGACGATCGGATGCCCGCTGGCCGGCGACATCATCCGGGACCGGCTCGACCCGTGTCCGACCGAGGGGGTCAGCCCGTGGCCCGGATCCGTGCGGCGGTGGACCAACATCGTCGATCCCCACGACCCGGCCGGCCGCACCACCCCCTGTGGGCGGTTCGAAGGCGAGGTGACCGAGTACAAGGTGGACAATGGCCATCGGGTCCACGACCCCGAGCCCTACCTGAACAACCGGTGGACGGGCCAGGCGGTCGCCGCCGGGCTCGCCGCCGGCTGAGCTCGACGGGCCAGGCCGCCGCACCCGGTCGGGGAGACGGCCGAGCGAGCGTGGGCCTCAGACGAAGTCGGATCCACCGTCCACGTTCACGTTGGCTCCGGTCACGTACCCGTTCGTCCGCGACGCCAGGTACACGGCGATCGAGGCCACCTCCTCGGGGAGCCCCGCCCGGCCTAGATCGGCGGGCTGGTGGAAGTTCTCCTCGATCCACCGCATGACGTCGTAGGGATCGGTGGCGTCGAGCCCGGCCTCCTCGAAGATCTCCCGCAGACCCTCGCTGAAGCTGGCCGTCACGATCGACCCCGGACTCACCGTGTTGACGAGGATGCCTTCAGGGGCCAACGACTTGGCCAGATTCTTCGAGAAGCTGGTGAGGGCCGACTTCGACGCGGTGTAGGCCGGCAGGATCGGGCTCTGGCGCTGGGTCGAGTGTGCCGAGATGTTGACGATCCGGGCCCACTCCGCCTTGCGCAGGAGGGGGAGTCCCTGTCGGACACAGCGCACCGCGGCCATCAGTCCGAGGTTGAACGCGGCATCCCAGGCGTCGTCGTCCAGATCCTCGAAGCGGCCGGCGCCGGGGCCGAGCGTGTTCACCAACACGTTGATCGATCCCCAGCGGCGGTCCAACTCGGCGAAGGCCGCCACGACGTCTGCCGGATCGGTGGCGTCCATGCTGAGACCCAGCGATCCGTCACTCCCGAGGGCATGGAGGGACGCCACCGTCTCGTCGACGGCCTCTCGCCCACGGGCCACTACGGCCACCGCAGCTCCCTCGGAGGCCAGGCCCTCGGCGATGGCCCGCCCCATCCCCTTCGATCCTCCGGTGACTACAGCGTGTGCTCCGGCCAGTCCTAAATCCACGGCGGTCTCCTCATCTCGGCGTCGGCCGTTGCCGACACGGATGGCCGGCGCCGTCAGCCGGCACCGCCATCCGTCCCTCGCCCACCCGCCCGGCCGTGGCGCCAGGGCACCCTCGGCGGGCGGCATGCGGGGACAAGTTAGTGCTGCTCACGGCCGGGTGTGCGTTACACACTGTTGTGCGGGCCGTCTCCTTGGTACCATGCAGAGACCCCGCATTCCCGTTGCAGGGACCGAACGAAGGTGGACCGATGATGGCATCGACTGACACAGGAGTGACCATGACCTCCGGTGCTCATATCGTGCCGTCCGACACCATCGTGTGCGGCACCGGCGCCCGGGCACTCCGGCGACCGTCGGGGCTCAGCGGCCGGTTCGTCGCCCTCAGTGGGCAACGGATCCCCACCGCCACCCGCTGACCCTCAGGGCGTACCCACGCCCTCGGCAGCGCCGCTCTAACCCTCGTCCCGCCCCTCGTGGGCTGTCCAGCGCGTAGCGCGTGGCCGGGACACCTCTCACCGCAAGGAAGCCACCGTGGCTGAACTATCTGAATTCCCCTCGGCATCGGCCAGGGACACCATCGCCTACTGCTGGAAACAGGTCGACGGCAACCGACGCCAGCTGGTCACCTCCTGGGTGGTCATGGTGGCAGCTGTCGTCGTGGCCGACGTCGTCTGCCCGCTGATCTTCGCGTCCATCCTCGAACGGGTGTCGAACCTGTCCCATCACCAAGGATCTGGTGAGTGGGCCTCGTTCGGCCCCCTCCTGTTGGCGTACGGCATCGCCGGGCTGGTGGCCATGGCCTGCTGGCGGGTGGCCGGATGGCTGGAGTGGGGCGCCTGCCTGCGCTCGTTCGCCAACGGGATCAACAACGGGTACGCCCACCTGCTGCGCCTGAGCTACCGCTGGCACATGGACCACCCGGCCGGTGAGGTCATCTCCTCGCTGGGCAACTTCTCGTGGGCCTTCGCCGAGATGATCGACGTTGCCTCGTGGGGCCTCCTCCCTGTCGTGGTGGTGGTCCTCTCGGCGATCGGGGTGCTGGCCGTTGTGGCCTGGCCCGCGGCCCTGGCCCTACTCGTGATGGTGGGCGGGTTCGTCTACGTGATCCAACGACGGCTCCAGCTCGTGCGCACGGCCTCCCAGGCCTTCGAGGACGATCACTCGAGGGCCAGCGGCGTGGTGGCCGACACCGTCACCAATCTGATGACGGTGCGCACGGCAGCCACCGAGCCCTACGAACGCAGGCGGGTGGAGATGCTCATGGATCGGTCGGTCGACGCCGACCTCCGGGCCAGGTCCATCTTCATGCGCACCCAGTTGGAGTTGGAGACCTCCATCGTCGTCGGCACACTGCTGGCCCTGGTGGCCGGCACCACCATGGCCGTCCACCACTGGGCCTCCACGGCCGTTCTCTATCTCATCCTCTACTACTCGGCCCAGGTGGCCATGAGCCTCCAGCAGTCGTTCGAGCACCTCCGCTCGCTGGCCCGGTCGCTCGGCCGCACGGCGAAGTTCACCGCCATCGCCCATGAGCAGATCGAGATCACCGACCGGGACGGGGCCGAGTGCCTCCGGGTGAACGGCGGGACCCTGGCCTTCGACGGGGTCGGCTTCGGCTACCGGTCGGGGACGCCACTGTTCAGCGATCTGACCCTCACGGTCCGACCCGGGGAGCATGTGGCCCTGGTCGGTCCGTCCGGCTCGGGCAAATCCACCTTGTCCAAACTGCTGCTCCGCCTGATGGATGTCGAGGACGGTGGGATCCGGATCGACGGTCAGGACATCAGAGACGTCACCCTCGCCTCGCTCCGACGCCAGATCAGCTACGTGCCCCAGGATCCCCAGCTCCTGCACCGGACCATCGCCGAGAACATCTGCTACGGGACCGAGCATGCCCTGGACCTAGACGGCCGGCCCGAACCGCCCATCGACTACGACCTCGTGCATGAGGTCGGGCGGGCGGCCCATGTCGAGGAGTTCGTCTACGCCCTGCCCGACGGCTACGACACCATGGTGGGCGAGCGCGGCCTCAAACTCTCGGGTGGCCAACGCCAGCGGGTGGCCATCGCCCAGGCCATGGCCAAGCGGGCCCAGATCCTGGTGTTGGACGAAGCCACCTCGGCGCTGGACTCCGAGTCGGAGCATCTGGTCCAAGAGGCCCTCTGGCGGCTCATGGAGGACTCGACGGCCCTGGTCATCGCCCACCGGCTCTCGACCATCGCCCACATGGACCGCATCGTGGTCTTCGACCGCGGGGCCATCGTCCAGGAGGGATCGCACCGTGAGCTGCTCGACGAGGGTGCAACCGGCCTGTACGGCCGACTGTGGCAGCACCAGTCCGGCGGCTTCCTGGTGGAGTGAGCCGAGGGGATCCCCTCTGCTCACCGGGGCCGCCGTTGCGTTCTGTCGTCCACCGGGTCAGGCGGTCGTCTTCCCGGTGAGGCGCTTGACCGTGCCCTTCTCCTGGGTGGGCATGGCCTGCTGGGCCGGCAACGGATAGGGCGTCGGTGACGTGTCCAGCTCGATCAGGTCGCCGGCGCTGCAGCCCAGCGCCTCGACGGTCGCCGTGGTGTCCTTCGACGTCGACGGGAGCTTCGGGACGGCGGCGTCGTGCGAACCCATCCGCAGGGTGCCGGTGAGATCACCCACCGTCTTGCGACGCCAGGACGAGATCTCCGAGGCGTGGATGCCGAACCGCTCCTCCAAGAACCGGATCTGGGAGGTGTGGTCAAAGGTCTGCGACGAGACGTAGCCGCCGCGGCTGAAGGGCGAGACGACGAGCATCGGGACCCGGAACCCGAGGCCCATGGGCCCGGCTACACCCTGGGCCGTGGCCGGCAGGGGATTGACGGTGACGTACTCACCCGGTGTCCCCGGCGGTGCCACCGGCGGCGGCACATGGTCGAAGAAGCCGTCGTTCTCGTCGTACATGATGAACAGCACCGTCTTCGACCACACCTTGGGGTTGGACGTCAGCGTCTTCAGCACCTGGTCGATGTACCAGGCCCCGAGACTGGGCGGGGCGGGTGGGTGCTCGTCGTAGCCCAACGGCGGGATGAGCCACGACACGCTGGGCAGCGTGCCCGTCTGGACATCGTGGGTGAAATCGTCGGGGAAGGTCGGGATGAAGGCCTTCTGGTAGAGCGCCGAGGAGGGGTCCGAGTACTGGGAGAAGTAGGGCAGGATGGCGTCGGAGGCGAGGAAGACATTCGAGCTGTCGATCCGGTAGAGCTCACCGGGCGGCGTGTAGGTCTTCCACGACACCCCCTTGTCCTCCAGCAGCTCGGGCACCGTCGTCCAGTTCACGCTGAACTTGGCCTCGGGCGTCCCGTTGGTGATCAGCACGGGGCCACCGTGCTTGCCGTCGGGGTCGATGGTTCCCGACAGCGCCATCAGCCGGTTGGGGTGCGTCGGTCCCATGATCGAGCAGTGGTAGGCGTCGCACAGCGTGAAGTGGTCGGCCAGCGCGTAGTGGTAGGGGATGTCGGCGCGGGTGTGGTAGCCCATCGTCTGCACGCCGTACTGAGGGCCCTCGTACTGGGGCGAGGTGTGGGTGGCCACGAAGCTGTCCATGGTCCCGTGGTTCCGGGACAGATGCTGGGGGAGCCAGCTGTGGGAGAGGTCGTAGGTGCACTCACCGAGGCCGGTGGAGGTGTCGAGGTGGAACGGGAGCTGCTTGCCCACCGGGTGGGCCGTGGTGTTGGCGGCGTACGGTTGGGCAAAGGCGCCCAGGTGGGCACCGTTGTGGTCATCGAACCCACGCACTCCTTTGTAGGAGCCGAAGTAGTGGTCGAACGACCGGTTCTCCATCATGAGGAAGACGACGTGCTCGACGGCCCCGAGGTCCGAGCCGGCCGGACGGGTGGTGGCGGCCGCGGCGATGGTGGGTGACGAGGCGTAGCCGGCGGCCAGGGCCCCCGCCCCCACGGCCAGCATGCCCCCGAGAAACTTCCGCCGGTCGAACGGGGACGAACCCGGATTGTCGGCTTGGTGCTGTTCCACTGGGTCCCCCCGGACTCACGGGCGCAACGGGTGTGCGCCCTTCGTGTACCGGAGCGTTGTACGAAAGTGAACGTTTCGCAACATTTTGGACCCGCACCGATCTGACCAGGGTCTTTCCGGCGATCTGCCGGCGATCGACTACTCGGAGGGCAGGTGCTGGATCACGTCGGGCGGCAGGTGGTCGTAGACGTCGGGAGGCAGGGTGTCCTGCACCGCCTCCACCAACCGCCGCGAGCGGGAACGGAGGGAGAGCATCTCGGTGTACTGCTGGTCGTCGCCCTTCATGCCCGAGATGAGGGGCGACTGGGCGACGAAGGCGGCCCCGGCGAACATGACGAGCAAGGAGAGCGCCTCCAGGGGTCCGTAGGCCCCGGCCGTGCGCAGGTTGTCCCCGAACAGCCCGATCCCGATGGCCATGCTGGCCAGCGGGTCGACCAGGACCAGCGCGGTCTGGGAGGCGGCGATGGGACCGGCGTGGAAAGCGTTCTGGGCCAAGAAGACCGAGCCCACGCCGCAGAGGGCAAGTGCGTAGGTCTGCCAGTGCGAGAACATCTGGGTCCAGTCGGTCGTGACGTAGTCGCCCACCCGCTTCACCAGGGCGGCGGTGAAGGCGAAGCCGATCGCGCCGGCTGCGCCGAACATGGCCGCCCGCCACCAGCGAGGCCCCCTCAGAGCGAGCACGACGGCCAGCACGACGGCCCCACCGCAGATGGAGCCGGCGATGGCCCAGCCGAGGTTGGAGGGGGAGAGGTTGCCCCCTCCCGGCTGGGCGAAGATGAGGAATCCGGCCAGACCGCCGGCGGCGGCCAGGCAACCGAGCCACTCCCGGAGCCCGATGCGGAAGCGGAACCACGTAGCCAGGAGGAGGATGAGGAAGAGCAGCTCGGTGGTCAGGATCGGTTGGACCACACTCAGATTTCCGAGGTGCAGCGCGACGGCCTGCATCACGAACGACGCCACCATGAAGGCGAAACCCAACAGCCAGACACCACGCCTGAGCGCGTGGGTGAGGAGGCTCAGCTTGAGCGTGGAGTCCTCCGGGGCGTCCTCCACCCCCATGCGTTGGAGCAGGCTGGTGAGGGCGTTGGACACCGCCGCGAGCAGGGCCAGGAGATAGACCACGGAAGCCTCGGCCGCCTAGGAGGGACCCATGGCGGCAGCCGGCGGCGGGGCCAGCTGCTCCATGAACTCGAGTCGGATACCACCGGGCGCGTCGACAAAGGCGATGCGGCGCGTGCCGAACGCACCCTCGACCACCTTCGGACCCCAGACCACGTCGTGGCCGATCAGCTCGGCATCGAGGTCGTCGGTGAACAGCGCCGGGTGCAGGAAGCCCTCATCGGGGAGCTCCACGTCGTCTTCGTAGATGGCCCGTGTGAACAGGGTGATCATGACCGGTCCGAGGAACACGTCGGCGCGCTCGCCGTTCCCCCACACCATCCGGTCGCGGACCTCAGCACCCGCCCCCTCGTAGAACGTGCAGGCGTCATCGAGGTTCGCCACCTTCACAGCCAGATTGGCCAGTCCCGTCACGGACATGGTTCCTCCTTGCTGCCCCAACGGCTGATTCTAACGATTCCCACAGAAATCTTGTCCCTGCCGTGCCGACCGCCCCGGGCGGGCCCCGAGGTGCCCGCCCGGTGACATTGCCGGGCCCCACCGCCCGACGGTACTGTGCCCACTCCAGTGGTCCGGAGGGGCCGGGCCCGGCGAGGAGTCCGGTCATGCAGGTCTTGATGCCGTTGCCCGACCGGGACTTCGACACCACCGAGGTGGCGGTGCCGTGGCGGTTGCTGACCGATGCCGGCCACAGCGTCACCTTCGCCACCGAGGACGGAGGTCGGGCACCGTCCTGCGATCCCCGCCTGCTCACCGGGGTCATCTTCGGACAGCTCGGGGCCGACGAGGAGCCCATCGAGTTCTATCGACAGCTGACGACCGCCCCCGAGTTCCAGAGCCCGGTCAGCTGGCGCTCGCTCGACGTGGCCCGGTTCGACGGGCTCGTCCTCGCCGGAGGGCATGCGCCCGGCATGCGCCAGTACCTCGGGTCCCACCAGTTGCGGCGCCAGGTGGCGGCGTTCTGGTCCCTCGACCGTCCGGTGGGCGCCATCTGCCACGGCGTGCTCGTGCTGGCCAGGACCACCGACCCGGCCACCGGTCACAGCGTGCTCGCCCCTCGTCGGACCACCTGTCTGCCCCGGTACATGGAGCGGGGTGCGTATCTCGCCACAGCCTGGCGCCTGGGGCGCTACTACCGGACCTATCCCTCCTATGTCGAGGACGAGGTGTGCAACAACCTGGACGACCGGCACCGTTTCGAGCGCGGCCCTCGGACCTTCACCCGCGGCACGTCCACCGACGATCGGCACGCCTTCGTGGTGGAGGACGGCCGCTACCTCTCGGCCCGTTGGCCCGGCGATGCCTACCTGTTCGCCAGGAGGTTCGAGGCGCTGCTCTCGGGTTCGTGACCCGCCCGGCCCCGATCCGGCCTGAAGTGCCGGCCTACCCCGGGTCACCCGGTATGGATACCGAGGCGACCCCACTCGCGGATCCTCCCGTTCAGGAGGTCGTCGAAGAGCTCGGCGGCCATCGACGGCCGCTCGAGGAACAGCGCCTCGTCGGCATCGAGCCAGGTGGCGAGGGCGTCCACGTCGTCGAGGAAGATCTCGGCGTTGCGGTCCATCACATAGACGACGATGGCTCCCTTGTCGACGGTGACCGACAGCTCGATCTCGTGGCCAGCGAGGAGGCACCACTGCGAGGGCATCCCCGGCGAGGACGACGGCTGGAGGCTCCAGTGCTCGCGGCCCCGCAGCAGTCCCTCGACCTCGCCCCGCAGTACCTTGTCTCGGGATGCCATCTGGGACCTCCTCGGGGTCGACCGGTGGACCCCCGCACCGTAGGCGGAAAGCCCTCGCCCTGTCGGCGCCCCGGGTCCGACCCCCTGGTCGGTGACATCCCTCACCCGACCCCATCGGGCTCCGTTCGCATCAGTGTGTCGAGGGTGTCCACGACGAGGGCGGCCACCTGGCCACCGGGGGCCGACTCCAGCTCGTCGAACCAGCCCAACGAACGGCCGAGGACCACGCCGACCAGAGCTGACACCGCGATCTGGGCCCGGAGCGGGGCCCGGTCGACGTCCTCGGCGTCCATGGACGACACCAGGGGCTCCACCAGACGTCGCTCCAGACGGGCCTGGGCCGCTGTCCGGATCTCGTCGGGAGTGTCCGAACGGACGAGGGCCTGGAGGATAGGGCCTGGTCCGTGGCGATCGACGCGGGTCACCAGGGACTCGACGATGTGGGCCAACCCCTGGTACTCGCCGAGGGTGCTGTCATCCATCCGCTCGGCCACTACCGCCGCGACGTAGAGGTCGGCCTTGCTCCCGAAGTACCGGGCGATGAGGGCCGCGTCGACGCCGGCGCGCTCGCCGATCTCGCGCACCGTGGTGCGCTCGAACCCGAGGGTGCCGAACAGCTCCTGGGCCGCCTCGAGCAACGCCTGGCGGCTGGCCGCCGAGTCCCGCGCCCGCGGCCGGGTCGTCACAGCCGCGGCCGGATGGGGGTCGGTCACGACGGCACCTCCTCGGACAGCGGGAGTTGCTCCTCGGCCAGCATCAACCCTGAGGCGGCCAACTCGCCCTCTTCTTCCATGGTCAGGTCCTCGCGCGCGGTCGCCGGATCGGTCGAGGCGTCGGGGCTCCCGGCCATGCGGCCCGGAAGCACATAGCTGATCACCGCGGTGACGAGGCACAGACCCGATGCCACCAACAAGGCCGCATGGAAGCCACCGACGGTCGGGAAGGTGTGGCCCGGGTGGGTGAAGGCGACCAGGATGGCTGCCCCGAGCGCGCTCCCAGTCGACAGCCCGATGTTCCGGAGCACCTGATAGAAGCCGGTGGCACTGCCGGTCTCGCTGCGGGGGACGGCCCGCACGATGAAGCCGGGCATGGCCGCGAACGTCAGGCCCACGCCGAGTCCGGCCAAGCCCGAGACGGCAAAGGCCTCCCACAGCTGGCTGTGCTCCAGGGCGAAGAAGAGGGTGGAGACAGCGAAGATCACCGAGCCCAGAGGGATCATCGAACGCGTCCCGAAGTTCCGCTCGTAGAGCCCGAGGAAGCGGCTCGCCGCGAAGGTGGTCACCGACAGGGGCAAGAAGACCAGGCTCGAGACGACGAGGGAGGCCCCGAAGCCGTAGCCCTCCTCGGTCGGCACCTGCACGAACTCGATGAGGATGGGCAGGAACAGGTACATGGCCACGCAGATGAGGAAGCCGGAGATGTCGGCCGTGAGGACCGAGCGGTTGCGGACCTGTCGGAGTTCGACCAGCGGGTCGTCGGTGCGTAGCTCGAGGCGGACCCACAGCACGGCGGCCACCAGGCTGGCCGCCATGATCGACAACGAGATGGGCGAGCTCCAGCCCCAGTGCCCGCCTTCGCTGAGGACGACGAGCAGTCCGACGACAGCGAGGCTGAGGGTCACCGCACCGGCGGTGTCGAAGCGACGGGGTGCCGAGGCCGAGCGGGGGGGCAGGATCACAGCCGCCCCCACCAGGGCCAGCCCGACGGTGAGCGCACCGAACCAGAAGGCGGCATGGAAGTTGATGGCCTGGGTGATGAGTCCGGTCAGTGGGTAGCCCAGTCCACCTCCGACGGCCACGGTGATCGACAGGGTGGCGATGGTCCTACCGGCCTGATCGACCGGCAGGTGACGGCGGGCGATGGCCATGGTCACCGGCAGCAGGCCGAGGCCGAAGCCTTGGAGGGCCCGGCCCGACACCACCACGATGAACGTGTCCGAGACGGCGGACAGCACACAGCCCACCAGGACGACGGCCAGGGCGACCAGGATGACGTCCCGCTGCCGGGGGCCGTCGGCCAGCCGGCCCATGATCGGTGTGGCCAGGGCTCCGGTGAGGAGGGCTGCGGTCAGGAGCCACTGGGCGGTGCTGAGGCTCACATGGTCGGCCTGGGCGATGGAGGGGATGAGCAGGGCCCCGAGGCTGCTGACGATGGCCACCAACGCCCCTACCAGTACCAACGTGGGAACGAGGGCGCGGGTCCGCCACGTCGTCGCACCCGCTCGGGGGTGGCCCTCCCTCGGATCGTCCTCGTGCACGACAACGTCGGGCATCGGCACTGCTCCTCGTGACGCTCGTATGTCATCAGCTGATGACATCAGTCGATGACACCTTATCCCGCCGGCTGGGCGACCGTGACACCCCTCCCGCCCGGCCGGAGCCCGCACGCATTCACAGCCGGAGTGACCACAACCTTCATCTTCACGAAATGTTCCCGTTACGAAGCGCTCGTAGGTTCTCCGTTACAGCACGGTTACGGGACCCGACCCACGGGTGCCGGCAGTCGGGCTGCGCACCCATGCGAGAAGACGTGACTAGGAGCGATCTATGAGTGGAAGCAAGGCCAGGCTCGACGCCATCGACGCCGTCAAGAACTACAAGGCACCCGAATCGATCTTCCCGACTGCCGAGGAGCCCGGCGAGATCTTCGGCGAGAACGTCTTCACCAAGGCCGTCATGCAAAAGCGCCTGCCCAAGCCGGTGTTCAAGTCCCTGATGGGGACCATCGAGCACTCGAAGGTGCTCGATCCGGCCGTCGCCGATGTGGTGGCGGCGGCCATGAAGGACTGGGCCATGGAGAAGGGGGCCACCCACTACGCGCACGTCTTCTACCCCCTCACCCACCTCACCGCAGAGAAGCACGACAGCTTCTTCGAGCCCGGTGGCGACGGCGCGGCCATCGCCGAGTTCCAAGGCAAGACCCTGACCCAGGGTGAGCCCGACGCCTCCAGCTTCCCCAACGGTGGCCTCCGGGCCACGTTCGAGGCCCGCGGCTACACGGGCTGGGACGCCACCAGCCCCGCCTACATCCTGGAGAACCCCAACGGGAACACGCTGTGCATCCCGACCGTGTTCATCTCCATGACCGGTGAGGCACTCGACTGGAAGACCCCGCTGCTCCGTTCCCAGCAGGCCATGGCCAAAGAGGCGGCGCGCATCCTCCATCTGTTCGGCCATCCCGACGCCGACGCCGTGGTGTCCTTCGCCGGGGCCGAACAGGAGTACTTCCTCATCGACCGCAGCTTCTTCCTCTCCCGCCCGGACATCCTCAACTCGGGTCGCACCCTCTTCGGGGCCAAGCCCCCGAAGGGCCAGGAGTTCGATGACCACTACTTCGGGGCCATCCCCGACCGCGTCCTCGGCTACATGATGGATTGCGAGCGGGAGCTCTTCAAGCTCGGCATCCCGGCCAAGACCCGGCACAACGAGGTGGCCCCCGGCCAGTTCGAGTTGGCCCCGATGTTCGAGCGGTCCAATGTGGCCGCCGACCACCAGCAGCTGCTGATGACCACGCTGAAGAAGGTGGCCCAGAAACACGGCATGGAGTGCCTCTTCCACGAGAAGCCCTTCGGAGGGATCAACGGCTCGGGTAAGCACGTCAACTTCTCCCTCGGCAACTCGACCGAGGGCAACCTGCTGCTGCCCGGGGACAACCCCCACGACAACGCCCAGTTCCTCGTGTTCTGTGCCGCGGTGATCCGCTCGGTGCACAAGTACGGCGGCCTGCTGCGGGCGTCGGTGGCCTCGGCCACCAACGACCACCGGCTCGGAGCCAACGAGGCCCCGCCGGCCATCATCTCCATCTTCCTCGGGGACCAGCTGGCCGATGTCTTCGAACAGATCGCCGCCGGCGGTGCCACCAGCTCCAAGGAGAAGGGCTTCATCGAGATCGGCGTGGACACCCTCCCGGTGCTTCCGACCGACCCCGGAGACCGCAACCGGACCAGCCCGTTCGCTTTCACCGGCAACCGGTTCGAGTTCCGGGCGCCCGGCTCCATGCAGTCCATCGCCGGACCGATGGTCACCATCAACACCATCCTGGCCGAGGCGCTGGACTACATCGCCACCGAGTTGGAGACACTGGTGGAAGGGGGCACCGAGTTCAACACGGCGGTGCAGACCGTCCTCCAAGAGGTCATCACCAACCACGGCAAGGTGGTCTTCAACGAGAACGGGTACGCCGACGAGTGGCAGGTGGAGGCGGCCGAGCGAGGGCTCCCCAACCTCCGCACCACACTCGACGCCCTCCCCGAGCTCATCACCGAGGAGTCGATGGAGCTGTTCAGCAAGTACGGGGTGTTCAACCACCGAGAGATGCACAGCCGCTACGAGATCGCCCTCGAGCAGTACATCCTGGCCATCGACGTGGAGGCCGAACTGACCCTGGAGATGGCCAACACCATGATCCTCCCGGCGTCGCTCCGGTACCAGACCGAGCTGGCCACCAACGCATCGGCCCTGAAGAAGGCCGGGGTCGAGGTGGACCTGTCCACGCTCACCGAGGTGTCGGACAAGATCGCCGACCTCCGGGCGGGCATCGCCACGCTGCGCTCGGAGATCGACCACGACGACATCGAGTCCACCGAGAAGCACGCCGAGCACTGCCAGAAGGGTCTGCTGCCGGCCATGGACACGATCCGGACCGCCGCCGACGCCCTCGAGGCGCTGGTGGCCGACGACCTGTGGCCCCTGCCCACCTACCAAGAGATGCTCTTCATCCTCTAGGCAGGCCCTCCGGGCAGTGGATGCCCCGAAGCACGCGGCACGGAAGCGGAGGAACGAGACTGGGGATTCGTCCCCGGTCTCGTTCTGTTCCTGGCTCCTGGCTACCCGGCCAGGAACCTGGATGCCATGATCTCCCTTGCGGCTCCGCTGCTCACGGCCGGTGGTCTTGGGCCGGTTGGCCACGACCGAAGGGAGTAGCTGGTGGACGAGTCACTGCGTCAGCGGCGGGAGGCCGTGCTCCTCGAACACTTCGCCTCCGAGACCGACCAGGAGTTCGAGCGCACGCTGGCCACCTTCGACGGGACCCCCCACTACGAGATCATGGCCACCGGCCAGGTCTTCGACGGTGACGACGAGGTGATGGGGTACTACCGGACCACCCGCACGGCGTTCCCCGATCAACGCCACGACAACGTCCGCTTCCACGTGGCCGAAGACGCCACCGTGGCCGAGTTCGACCTCCTCGGCACCAACCTCGGCGAGTTCTACGGCCTGCCCCCCACCGGCCGGGCCTTCCGCGTTCCGGTCATCGCCGTGTTCTTCTTCGCCGGTGACCGCATCGTGAACGAGCGCATCTACTTCGACGCGGCCAGTCTGCTCAACCAGATCGGGCACGGAGCCCTCCTGGCCGTCGGTCCCGGTACCTGACCTCCGCCGACACCTGCCGCCGAGCGGTCACCGACGGAGGTCACCACGACCTACCCGCAGGGGTGGCTCGACCCGGTCGGGTCAGTCGATGAAGACGGTCTTGGTCTGCACCATCTCCTCGATCCCGGCTCGCCCTCCCTCACGACCGAAGCCGCTCTGCTTCGTACCGCCGAAGGGCGTGGCCGGTGACATGCGCCCCGGACCGTTGACGGCCACGGTCCCCGCGTCCAGCTCCGCCACGAACCGCCGGATCCGACGGGTGTCGGCGGTGTGCAGATAGGCCGCCAGTCCGAACGGGCTGTCATTGGCCCGGTCCAGCACCTCGTCATCGGTCGAGAAGCGCACGATGGACTGGACGGGACCGAAGACCTCGTTGCGGGCCAGGTCGCTTCCGTGCTCGACGTCGCCGAACACGGTGGGGGCGACGAACCATCCGTCGGCCAGCGGTCCCCCCAGGCGCACGCCTCCCGTTAGCAGGGTGGCGCCATCGGACCGGGCCCGGTCGATCACCCCGAGGATGCGTTCCATGGCCGGCTCGCTGACCACCGGTCCGACCACCGTCCCCGGATCGAGCGGATCCCCGACGGGCAGTGTGACGAGCGTCGCCACCACCCGCTCGACCATCTCGTCGTAGACGTCCTCGTGCACATAGATCCGGGTCGGCAGGGCACAGCCCTGCCCGGAGAGCAGCGCCGTGCCGGCCAGGGCGGCCACCTGGGCGGCCCGCTCGAGGTCGGCGTCGGCAAAGACGATCAACGGCGACTTCCCCCCGAGCTCGAGCGCCAGCGGGGTCAGATGGGCGGCGGCCGTGGCCATGAGACTGCGTGCGGTGGCCGAACCGCCGGTGAAGGTGATCTTGTCGACACCGGCGTGACCGGCCAGGGCCGTTCCGGCCACGGCCCCACCGACCACCACGTTCAGGACACCCGCCGGTAGTCCGGCCTCGGCGGCCAGCTCGGCGAAGCGCAGGACGCCGAAGGGGGCCAGTTCCGGTGGTTTGGCCACCACGGCATTGCCGGCGGCCAGGGCGGGGGCCGCCTTCTGGCCCATGCCCATCATCGAGCCGTTCCACGGGGGGATCACCGCCACCACGCCGTAGGGATGGAGCTGGACCGACGTCGTGGTGCGTCCCCGTTCCACGGTCTCCCCGGCCAGCTTGTCGCACCAACCGGCGTAGTACCGGACCCACGCCGCCGTGTAGGTCCCCGGGTGCATCACGCTCACGGGCGTCCCGTTGTCCAGTGCGGCCAGCGCGTCGGCCTCGGGGCCGTGGGCCTCCAACAGGTCGGCCAGACGGAAGAGGACGGCAGCCCGGCGCGTCGGGCCCAGTGCCGCCCACGCCGGTTGGGCCTGGCGAGCCGCGGTGACGGCGTCGTCCACATCGCCAGCGCCGCCCAGCCCCACCTCGGCTTGCACCTGTCCGGTGGCGGGATAGCGGTGGGGGAAGGTCCCGGCAGCCGAGCTCGTCCTCCATCCGCCGCCGATCAGGTGGCCTTGGGCGGCCAGGCGGGTGACGGTCTCCGACGTTGGCGTGGTCCTCACGGAACTACGTAGCCGCCGTCGACCGGGAGGGCTACCCCGAGGACGAAGGAGGCCGCCGGAGTGCAGAGCCAGACCGCGGCCTCGGCCACCTCGGAGGCCTCCCCGATGCGACCGATGGGGTGCAACGACTTCAGGTGGGCATCGAGTGACGGGAAGTCGGCCAGCGCCTGGTCGACCATCGGCGTCCGGGCCGTCCCGGGGCAGACGGCGTTGACCCGGATCCCTTGTGCCCCGTAGTCGAGGGCGGCCACCTTGGTGAGACCGATGACCCCGTGCTTGGAGGCGGTGTAGGCCGCCTGTTCCGGATAGGCCACGAGGCCCACCCCCGAGGCCGTGTTGACGATGGCCCCGCCGCCGCGTTCCAGCATCACCGGGATCTCGGCTTTCATGCACCGGTAGACGCCGGTCAGCATCACGGCGATGGTCCGGTCCCATCCGTCGTCGGGGTAGTCGGCCAGTGGGGCGAGGGGAGCGGCGATGCCGGCGTTGTTGTGGGCGCAGTCGAGGCCTCCGTAGGTCCGGACGGCGTGCTCGACCATGGCGGCCACATCGGCGGCCGACGAGACGTCGGCAGGCACAAAGCTGGCCCGGCCGCCGGCCGCTTCCACCAGGGCCACGGTCTCCCGTCCGCCCTCGTGGTCGATGTCGGCCACCACCACACTCGCCCCCTCGCGGGCGAACACCAGGGCCGAAGCCCGGCCGATACCCATCGCCGCGCCGGTGACGACGGCCACCTTCCCCTCCAGGGCACCCATGCCGTGCACAGTATCGGGCGTCACGTGGCGAAGCCCAGGGCGCCACCCACTACGTTCTGGGCATGGGACGGCTCGACGGCAAGGTGGCGCTGGTGTCCGGGGCGGCCAGCGGGATCGGCCGGGCCGTGGCCGACCGGCTCACCGCCGAGGGAGCGGTGGTGGTGGGCTGTGACGTGGCAGAGCGGCCGGGCGACGTCCTCTGCGATGTGCGCGACGCCACCGCCTGTGCCGCCACGGTGGCCGGAGTCCTCGAGCGCCACGGACAGCTGGACATCCTGGCCAACGTGGCCGGCATCGGCATCTCCCGGCTGATCACCGACCTCACCCCTGACGAGTGGCGCCAGGTCATCGAGGTCAACCTCACCGGCACCTTCCTCCTCTCCCAGGCGGCCGTGCCCGCGCTGGTGGCGACCAGGGGATCGATCGTCAACATGGGATCGGTGGCCGGGATGCGGGCCACGCCGTACAACGCCGCCTACTGCGCCTCCAAAGGTGGGGTCATCATGTTGACCAAGTCGATGGCCCTGGAGTTGGCGGCGGCCGGCGTACGGGTCAATGCGGTCTGTCCCGCCTCGGTGGACACCCCGTTCCTGCGCAACTTCCAGCTTCCCGAGGGGGCGGACATGGCCCTGCTGACCCGGGCGGCGTCCCCGATGGGCCGCCTGATCGAGCCCGACGAGGTGGCCGGTGCCGTGGCCTATCTGGCCTCCTCCGACGCCGCCACCATCAGCGGCACGACACTGGTCATCGACGGAGCGGCCACCGCCTGACACCGGACGGCCGCCTACCGACGGGCGTCGGCCAGCGTCACCGTCTCGGTGTCCCGCCCCGAGCGCAGCACCCGCCCCGGGCGGGCTCCGGTCACCTGTCCGTCGCGTACCACCTCGCCCCCGGCCACCAGTACGTGCCTGATCCCGAGCGAGCCCGCGTCCAGCCGCTCGCCTCCACCGGGAAGGTCGTCGACCAGTCGCACCGGTTGGCTGGCCACCCGATCGGGATCGAACACCACCACATCGGCGTGCCAGCCCGCTTCGATCCGACCACGCTCCCTCAGCCCGTAGAAGCGGGCGGGACGATCGGTCATCATCTGGACCGCCTCTTCCACCGAGAGGAGCCCTCGGTCCCGCACCACTTCGCCCAGCACCACTGTCGGGTAGTTGGCGTGGCACATGAGGTCGAGGTGCGCCCCGGCGTCCGACCCCCCGAGCATCACCCGCGGGTCCTTCCAGACCGCGGTCCGGGCCGCCCACCCCTCGTCGGTCCGGCCCAGCGACGGGGTCAGTGAGGGGAGGACGGCGAACAGGGTGAGCCCGTCGGCCAACACCACGTCGATGAGCACGTCGACGACGTCGGTGCCGCGGGTCTCGGCGATCTCGCCCACCGACCGGCCCACCCAGACCGAGTCAGGGTCCGACACCTCCATCAACGCGAAGTCCGAGAGCACGCCCATGGAGCGGCGGGCCGCCTTCTCGGCTCCGGCTCGAAGCCGCTCCCGCGTGGCCGGATCGGCGATGGCCGCCCGGCGCCCAGCGAGGTCGAGTTCGGTCACTTCGCGCCAGCCGGGAAGGCCGGGGAGCAGTGTGGACGCCCGCATCCGCATCATGTCGGGGAGCGTGAGGGCGACCACGTGGGCCCCGACGGCGTCGGCCCGGTCGGAGGCCTCCAGCTGCTGTTCGTAGATCTCCTCGGAGGCCAGACTGCCGAGCAGGTTCCAGTTGAGGGGTCGATCGGCGGCGAGGGACATGTCGGCCATCAGCTGGACCCGCTCGGCGGGTATGGGTCCGACCGAGGGGATGAACTCGAGGGTCGTGCCCGGATGGGAGCGCAGCGCGCCGGCCAGGGCCACGAACTCGTCCAGCCCCGCCGAGCTGGACGGGACGGGACGTCCGTCACCGTCGGTGTGGCCCTCGCCCAACGACGAGGAGAATCCGAGGGCGCCTCCGCGCAGTGACTCCTCCACCAACTCGGTCATGGCCGCCAGCTGCTCGGGCGTGGCCTCGGCCCGGGTGGCCTCGGCCCCCATGACGGCGCGGCGCACGGTCGAGTGGCCGACGAGGAAGCCGGCATTGACGGCGAGCCCGGTGTCCACCCGCTCCAGGTACTCGGCGAACGAGTGCCAGTCCCAGGCACCGATGCTCTCCAGGGCCTCGAGGGGGATGCCCTCGACGACCGCCATCATGCGCTGGATGTACGAGGCGTCATCGGACCCGAGGGGAGCCACCGAGAAGCCGCAGTTCCCGCCGAGCACCGTCGTCACGCCGTGAAGGACCGAGGGGCTGCCCGTCGGGTCCCACAGCAGCTGGGCGTCGTAGTGGGTGTGGAGGTCGATGAATCCCGGGCACACGACGAGGCCGGCGGCGTCGATCACCCGGGTCGCCGGTTCGTTCGTGACACCCACCACGACGATCCGCCCCCCTCGGATGCCGACATCGGCGACTACCGGACGGGCTCCGGTGCCGTCGACCACCGTGCCCCCGGCGATCAGGACGTCGAGCACGTCAGTCGCCCGCCAGGAGCTCGTCGACGGCCGACTCCACCACGGTGCCCTTGAAGAAGGCCGGGTTGGTGTCGGTGTAGAACCGGGCCGGGTTGACGAACACGAACTTCTCGAACGCCGACTCGTCGATCCACCGGTGCTCCACCATCTCCCAGGCCTCCTCCAGCACCTCGGTCACGTCGGGGACGTCCCAGTGGGCGATGTCCGAGCCCATCATGGCCTTGAGCTCGGCCCCGAAAGGGAGCACCCCGGTGTTGAAGGCCATCGAGGTGAGGGGGTCGTCGGCCTCGCAACCGAAGTAGAAGCGATCGCAGAACAGGGCCCTGATGTCGCTCGCCTCGTGGATACCGCAGGCCGCCCATTCGTCGAGGGTGTCGGGGTCCTCGACCGGACGGCGGGTCGGGTCGTGGCGCAGCCGAGGGGCACCCGATCCGAAGCGCCCCATCATCTCGATCATCACGTCGCGGTCGATGAGGGCGGGGTCGAGGTTGGCCCGGAGGGCACCCAGGTTGCGCTTCTCCCAGTGGCCGACGATGTCCGAGTACAACGAGGCGGCCCACGACACACCCCCCTCGAGGAAGACGAAGTTCATGCCGGGGAAGCGACGGGTCACCCCGCCGAGGAAGAGCGACTTGGCCAGTGACTGTTGGCCCTCGGCCAGCATGGAGAGGTGGTTGAAGACGTAGCTCGACGGGGACCGGTACGGGGTCATGCCGATGAATCCCGAGTGGAAGGCGATGGACACACCCAGCTCCTGGGCCCGGGCCCACACCGGGTCGTAGTCGAACGCCGAGTCGATCCCGAACTGGTCGAGCCAGAAGGCATACCGGGAGAGTTCGGGGTCCCTGTCGGCGAGGGCGTCGAAGGGACGCTGCACGTAGCCCGCGCAGAGCACGGCTTTGAACCCGAGGGTCGACACCGCGTACTCCAGTTCGGCCAACGCCTCGTCGGGCGAATGCATGGGGATGGCGGCCACCGGTGTCAGTCGGTCGGCCAGCGGGGCGAACGTCTCGGCGTTGGCCCGGTTGAGGGCCCGGCACGCGCCCCTTCGGTACTGCTCGTCCTCGGTGTGGAGGAAGACGAGACCGAGGCTCGGATAGACCACACCGAAGTCGATGCCGATGTCGTCGAGCCGCTCGTAGAGGAGCCCGGGGAACAGGGCGGTGGCGAGGTCGATGGTCCGTCCCGCCGGGGCACTCCACCATGGGCCGCGCGGCGTGCGGGTGGAGGCCCGCTCGGCCGGGGTCTGTTCGTGCCAGCCGCGGTCGGTCCCTCCGTAGGGGGGCACCAGCCGCCGGAACGACGGGTGGTCGAGGGAGAGGCCTTCTTGTTCGAAGTACGGGGCCAGCGTGGGCAGGTGCTCGGCCATGTGCCCGTCGATGTCGATGACCGGGTGTCCGAGGCGGCTGCGTATGGCCGAAGAGGTGCCCATCGGGTCTAATATACGCTCATTACCCACCCGGGAGCAGCGAGGCCTACGTGTCCTATGACTTGGTGATCCGCAACGGCACGGTGGTCGACGGGTCCGGGCTGGGCTCGTTCCGGGCCGACGTGGGCGTGATCGGCGACCGCATCGCTGCGGTCGGTCCCATCCGCGAGCGCGGCGACCGCGAGATCGACGCCGAGGGCCAGGTGGTCTCGCCGGGCTTCATCGACGGCCACACCCACCTCGACGCCCAGGTCTTCTGGGACGCCACCGGGTCCAGCTCCTGCTGGCACGGGGTGACGACGGCCGTCATGGGGAACTGCGGTTTCACGCTCGCCCCCGTCCGGCCCGATGAGCGCGCCCTCGTGGTGCGCAACCTCGAACGGGCCGAGGACATCGACCCGGCGGCGCTGGCCGCCGGGATCGACTGGAGCTTCGAGACCTTCCCCCAGTACCTCGATGCGCTCGACCGGCTGGACAAGGGGATCAACTTCGCCGCGCAGGTCGGCCACTCCGCCCTGCGCACCTGGGCCATGGGCGAGCGGGCCTTCGAGGAGGAGGCGAGCGACGAGGACATCGCCGCCATGCGCGGCCAGCTGGCCGATTCGCTCCGGGCCGGGGCCATCGGCTTTTCCACCTCCCGGACCATGCATCACGAGACCTCCGACAACCGACCCGTGGCGTCGCGCCTCGCCTCATGGTCCGAGGTGGCCGCCCTGGTGGGTGTGCTCGGGGAGTTGGGCACGGGCATCTTCGAGACCGCCGACTCGGGCATGTCGGCCCCCGACCCCGACGTCCGAGCCCGGGGCCTCGCCCGAGTAGCCCAGCTGGCCACCGACACCCAGGTGCCCATCACCTTCGGCATGGTGGCCACGCGGGGGTCCGAGTATCTGCTCGACTTCCTCGACGAGGCCGCGCTCGCCGGCGGCCGGTGCATCGCCCAGACCCACTGCCGGGGCATCTCGGTGCTGCTCTCCCTCCGCACCCGTCTGCCCTTCGATCTCATCGGGTCCTGGCGGGAGCTGCGGGCCCGGCCCCTCCAGGAGCAACTCGCCGTGCTGGCCGACCCCGAGGGGCGCCACCCGTACGTGGATGCGGCCGTGCACGCCGACTACTCGGGGTGGAAGGGCGTAGGGGCCCAGGCCCGTCCACCGGACTTCGAGGGCATCCGGGTCTATCGCAACGGCCTGCCCCCCAATCCGTCGGTGGCCGACGTGGCCCGTCAGCGCGGGGTGCACCCGGCCGAAGCCATGATCGACCTCTGCGTCGAGTCCGGCGGCGATCAGCTGTTCATCCAACCGAGCCTCTACCCCCAGGACGAGGGCGTCTTGCTGCGGGCCATGCGCCACGCCCGGACGGTCATGACCTTCTCCGACTCCGGTGCGCACCTGAGCCAGATCGCCGACTCCTCCATCCACACCCACCTGCTCGGTCACTGGGTGCGGGACCGCCAGGAGTTCACCCTGGAAGAGGCGGTACGCATGATCACCCTGGCGCCCGCCCTGGCATGGGGGTTCACCGACCGTGGACTCCTCCGTGAGGGCATGGCCGCCGACCTCAACGTGTTCGACCCCGACCGGGTGGGTCCGATCGTCCCTCAGCTGGTGGCTGACCTTCCCGGCGGCGGGCTCCGACTCGAGCAGCGCTCCACGGGCTTCGCCGCCACGGTGGTGGCCGGCGAGGTCACGATTCTCGACGGTGCGTCGACCGGTGCCTCGCCCGGGCGGCTGGTGCGGAGGCGCCCGGCCTGAGCCGGCCCTCCCTCAGCGCATCCAGACGGTTCGTGACTCCCGGCGGGCGATGGCCCATCGGCCGTCTTCGAAGACGACGTCGTCGAGGTAGTTGATCCCGAGGGTGAGGTCGTCTTGGCCGGCGGCCTTGTCGCCCAACTGGTAGACGACGGCGTAGGTGTCGAGCGAGGCCGTCGTCCCGTCACCGCCCAGGGACACGAGGGGGGCACCGAGCACGTGCATGCTGGTCGGGAAGGCTCGGGGACCGCCCATGGTGGCGAGCCACTCCTCGAGGGTCTGGGTGCCGCGGGCCCCTACCAGCACGGCGTCGGGACGGAACAGTCCGGCCAGGGTGGCGAGGTCCCTGGCGTCGGCGGCCCGGGCGTAGCGCTGGAGCAGGACGGCGAGCTCGTCGTGGGCGCTCACAGCACGGCCACCGGATTCACCGGGCAGCCGGTGCCCTTCGGGATGCGCAGCGGTCCCATGGTGAACAAGAACTCCCACCGGCCAGCGGCCGAGCACCGTTCGGCCAGGGCGGCGAGAGCCATGTTGTCGATGAGGTGGAGGCCCATGGCCGTGATGCCGATCTGGTGGACCGGGAAGGGCCACTCGGGCGTACCGACGAACGGCATGGGATCGGAGATCCCGTCGCTCCCGAGCACGGCCACCTCCCGCTCGGCCAGCCAAGGCAGGCACTCGGCGTGCAATCCCGAGAACCCGTCGAAGCCGCGGGTGGCGGCCTTGCGAGCCTCCCGCCCCCACGCCACGAGGAGGATGTCACCGGGGCCCACGGTGACCCCCTGGGCGTACTCGGCCACCTCGAGGTCCTCGACGGTCACCACCTCACCGTTCCCGAGGTAGGGGGAGCCGAGGGCCCGGGGAATGTCGAGGAGCACCCCGCGCCCGATCACGCCGTCGGCCATGGACAGCACCGTGTTGGAGACGGCCCCGTCACTGCGCACCTCGCTGGCCGGTCGGCCTCCGTACATGGCGCCCCGCACGAACATGTGGGACAACGCGTCGACGTGGGTGGTCAACAGCCCGTGCACGTCGAGGGCCAGATGGTCCCGGGCCGCTTCGTAGCCGGGGATCCCGTTGGCGTCCCGGGCGTCGCCCGACGCCAGCATGTGGTGCTGGACCGGATGGGGGTGCTCGGGCTGGGGCTCCGTGGCGAGATCGTGGGCCAGGCTGACGGCCTCGCCACTGACCGCCAGTCCCATGGCGGCCAGCCGACGGGCGTCGGTCAGGTGGTTGAGCGCCCCCCGCTGGTCCTCGGGACCCCACCGGCCCCAGCTCTTCAGCTCCTCGTACATGGCATCGAGCTCGCCCGTGGTCGGGACCCCGTACTCACTGGACATGGCGCCAGCTTGTCATTTGCCGGCGTGGGGTGCGGTCATCGCCCCCATCACCATGTCGACCAGATTGTCCACGAACCGGTCGTCGGACAGCACCATGCCCTCGCCTCCGCGATCGAGCCGTCGGGCCCGGTCGGCCGCCGCTCGGCCGATGAAGGTGATGGAGATCTCCTGCCGCACCCGCCACAGGTCCGAGGGCACGGACGGGCAGCGGTGGCGGAGCAGGGCCCAGGCCTGATGCCCCTCGGTCTGGGCCAGCAGGGCCTGGAGTTCGGGCGTGGTTCGGTCGACGGCCTCGGCGAGCTCGGAGCCGATCTGGAGGTAGGCCCGTTCACGCCAGCCCCGTTGGGCGAACTCGGTGACCGGCCGCACGATGGCTTCGACCGCGGAGCGAGCATCCCCGTCGGGTTTGGCCCGCGCCTCGTCGAGCAGGAGGTGACGGCGCTCGGCGATGACGGGCACGTGGCGGGCCAACAACGCGTAGAGCAGGTCGTCGCGGGTGCCGAGGTGGTAGCGGACGGCCGACGCGTTGCGCTGGTCGGCGGCGCGCACGATCTCGGCCAGTGACACGTTGTCGATACCCCGCTCGGCGTAGAGGCGGGCCGCGGCGTCGAGCAGCAGGTCGCGTGTGGACGTCGACTCGGCCATCTCCCCCGACACAGTACCGGTGGCCCGCCGGTCGGGTCAGGGCCAGCCGGGCAGCAGATCGAGCTCCCGGCAGACCTCTTGGGCCTCGACCCACTTCCCGCTGCGCTCAGCCGCCTCGGGCGCGGTCACCAACCAGGCGGCCACCGCCCCGACCACATCGGCCGGCGCCCCCGCACTGGCGTCGAAGCCGAATCCGGCCATGTCCATGGCGATCCGCTCGGTGGCCACGAAGCCCGGGCTGAGATTGAAGGCCAGGATGCCGCTCGGGCCCAACTCCACGGCCAGGATGCCGGCCAGCCGGTGCAGTGCCCCCTTGGACATGCCGTAGCCGAGTCCCCAACCCCCTTCGCCCGCCGGGGCAGGCGGGTCCATCCTCCCTGAGCTCGAGGCGAGGTTGATGACCACTCCCGACCCGCGCTCCACCATTGCGGGTACGACCAGACGGGTGAGGATCACCGGGGCCATCACATTGGCTTCGAGGTGTCGGTCGAGCAACTCCACGGGCGTGTCGAGCAGTCGGTCCATGTGGCCCGGACCGACATAGCGTCCGTTGTTGACCAACACGTCGATGCGTCCCCACCGCTCGAGCACCGTGGCCACGGCCGCGCCCAGCGAGGCCCGGTCGAG
Organism: uncultured Acidimicrobiaceae bacterium; assembly: GCA_963817985.1. Classification (GTDB taxonomy): domain Bacteria; phylum Actinomycetota; class Acidimicrobiia; order Acidimicrobiales; family RAAP-2; genus Bog-756. Next base: position 255,056 of record CAWFQI010000003.1, read on the forward strand.
CAGGTCGAGGGTCACCGGGAGGGCCCGGGCGCCGGTCGCCTCCACCAACGTCGCCGTCGCATCGAGGGAGCCGGGGAGCGGCCGCATGTCCGAGGCGCCGACCGTCGAGGAGTGCTCACGGGCCTCCCCCTCGTGACGGGTCCGGGCGCCGAGGGCGACGTCGAATCCGGCCCGACCGAGATGGACCGCTATGGCCTTGCCGATGCCGCGGCTGGCCCCGGTGACCAGTGCCACCCGGCGCTCCGTCATCGAAGCCTCCCGTGCGTCGTCACCGAGTGCGCCTCGGGCGCTGTCGGTCGTCGGGTAGTGAGTTGCATTATGCAACACAGTCTTCTAGAGTCCGTAGCATGACGGAATCGACAGTAGACCAGGCAGTGGCAGTGGCCACCACCTCCCGCCAACGGACCATCTTCATCGTGACCGCCCTCGGGGCGTTCATGGCCTCGTTGGACCTGTCCATCGTCAATGTGGCCTTTCCCGCCCTCGAGCACACCTTCTCGCACGACAGCCGGGCCACGTTGGCCTGGGTGATCACCGGCTACGGCATCGTGTTCGGCTCCCTCCTCGTGACCGCGGGCCGCACGGCGGACCGCCTGGGCAGCCGGAGGGTCTTCTTCGCCGGTCTCGGCATCTTCTGTCTGGGCTCGGCCCTCTGCGGGTTGGCGCCCTCGGTGGTCCTCTTGGTACTGGGCCGCGTGGTCCAAGGAGTCGGGGCGGCCGCCTTGCTGCCCTCGTCGCTCGGTCTGCTGCTCGGTGCCTTCCCCCATGAGCGCCGTTCACAGGTGGTGGCCTTGTGGGGAGGGGTCGGTGCTCTGGCCGTGGCCACCGGTCCGTCGTTCGGCGCCCTCCTGATCTCCGCCGGCGGATGGCGGTGGGTGTTCTTCGTCAACGTGCCCATCGGCGCGGCGGCCTGGATCGTCGGACGGCGGGTCCTCGTCCAACCACCGGCCCAGGCCGCGCGACCCGCTCCCGACTATCTGGGTGTGGTCCTGATCAGCGCGGCGCTGGGTGCCCTGGTGCTGGCTATCTCGGAGGGTCCGACGTGGGGTTGGTCCTCGGCCGGCGTGCTGGCCTGCTTCGCCGGGGCACTGGTCGTCGGAGCCCTCTTCCTGCGGCGCTCCAGCCGGCACCCCGAGCCGGTGCTCGATCTGACGTTGTTCCGCTCCCGGTCGTTCAGCGTGGCCAACGCCGCCACCTTCCTCTACTCGATGGGCTTCTTCGCCATGCTGTTGGGCAATATCTTGTTCCTCACCAGTGTGTGGCAGTACTCGATCCTGGAGGCGGGCCTGGCCGTGACGCCGGGGCCCCTGGTCGTGGCGGTGGTGGCCGGCCCGGCCGGACGCATGGCGGCGCGCTTCGGCTTCCGCAGGGTGCTGATGGTCGGCTTCGTGGTCTTCGTGGCCGGACTGACCTGGTACGCCACCCGGGTCGGACTCCGCCCCGACTATGTCGGCATCTGGCTACCGGGGACGCTGATCACCGGACTGGGTATCGGGCTGACCTTCCCCGTACTGAGTGCGGCGGCGGTCTCGAGCCTCCACCCCGAGCGCTTCGCGGTGGGCAGTGCGGTGAATCAGACGGCCCGGCAGGTGGGTGGGGCGTTCGGCGTCGCCCTTCTGGTCGTCATCCTCGGGGTCCCAACCGGGCCGCTGGCCGCCCTCGCGAGCTTCCACCACCTGTGGTGGTTCTGTGCCATCACCGCCGCCACCGCCGGCCTCTTCTGCACCCTGCTCCGTCCCGGCCACCGCACCGGAGCGGTGACCACGAGCCCCGAGGAGAACGCGACGCGTCCGGTCCCCTTAGCGGCAGTCGCAACCGGCGATGCCGCCTGACCGAGCTCACCGGTCCTGGGTTCTCGGAGCAGGAACACGCAGCTGACAAGGGACGTTCACCCGTCGAGAGCTGCCCGCCCTTGTTTGTCGGAAGCCCCTCCCACTGAAATTGGCCGTCCATTGTGTTTCGCGCCCGGTTCTCACCGATGGCGGACCTGACCGCCCGAGTGCACCGTCGACGCAGGTTCTCGGCTGTGCTCCTCACCGCGCTCGTGGCCTCGACCTCCCTCGGGGCGGTTGCTGGTGCACGGGCCGCCGGTGCCGATCAGATCTCTGCGTTGCAGGCCCAGGCGACCGCCGTCTCCCAGCAGCTCATCCAAGAGCAGCTCCAGGTGGACACCGACCGTCAGCAGTACTCGGTCGTCTCGGCCCGAGTGGCCTCCGACGGCCAGGCCATCGCCCAGATCGGCCAGCAGATCACTCAGGACGACCAACAGATCGCGGCCAGCGAGGACCTCGTGCGCCAGCAGGCCCTCCGCTCCTACATGGACTACGGAACCGGATCTGGGAGCTCTACCAACGCCCTGTTCGCCGGCGACCAGGAGCACGCCCAGGCAGCCAGTGAGTACTCGTCCATCGCGGTCGGGAACATCACCACGGTGGTGGACCAGCTCCATACCGCCCAGGCCCAGCTCCAGGCCCACCAGGCCTCGCTCCGCCACCAACAGGACCAGGACCGTGCCGACCTCGCCACCCAGTCCACCGATCTCTCCCAGGCCAACGCCAGCGCCAGCCATCTGGCCGCCCTCCACAGCCAGGTGACCGGACAGCTGGCCAGCGCGGTGGCCGCACAGGCCGCGGCCCAGGATGCTGCCGCTGCCGCTGCCGTGGCCGCCGCCCAGAAACAGGCCGCCCACACCCCGTCGACCACCACCCGTCCGACGTCGGCCCACCCGGTGACGACCATCCCGGTGACCACGAGCACTGGCACCTCGACGCCCGCTCCCGTCACCCCTCCACCGGGTGCCGGCGCCAACCTGCCTGACCCTGCCCTCAACGCCTTCCTCCAGTGCGTGATCCAGCGGGAGTCGGGAGGGGACTACAGCATCAACACCGGCAACGGGTACTACGGGGCGTTCCAGTTCAGTCAGTCCACCTGGAACGTGGCCGCCCAGGACGCCGGGCTCTCCTACCTGGTCGGCGTGCTTCCGAGCTCGGCCACGAAGGCGGAGCAGGACACCGTGGCCGTGGCGCTCTACTCCCTCGACGGGGGACGCCCGTGGACCGGGGACTGCGGGGCCTAGCCGTTCGGGCCGGCCGGTCGTCCGCCTACTCAGCCGCTCAGGTACGCCAGCACCGCGGCGGCGGCTCGACCGCCACTGAACATGGCTCCCTGCAGGGACGCGGTGTCGCGGTGATCCCCGCAGACGAACACCCCCTCGCCGAGGGCCACTGGCTGCTTCGGGTGGAAGGGGGGTGACTGGGACGGCTGCCCGTGGGGAATGACGTCGGTGCGCACGAGCTCCCACTCGCCCACGGTCGAACCGAACCAGCCGGCCAGCTGACGCCGCACCCGCTCAGCCAGGTCGGGGGCGAACCCGTCGGGCCCGGGCACGGCGGCGGCCACCAGGCTCCTGCCCGCCGGCGCGTAGGAGGACGACACCTCACTCATCACGGCCACGTTCCGGGCCGGGCCACCGGCCTCCCCATCGAGAATCAGGGTGGCACCGGCCATGGGGGTGTCGGTCGCGGCGAACCAGCAACAGGCCGCGGCCCTCGATCCCGGGTCCGCCACCGAGTCTCCCAACAGGGCGTGGGCCGCCGGACCGTCGGTCGCCACCACCACCGCCCGAGCTGAGATGCGCTCCCCACCCTCGAGGGCCACCCCGCCGGCCGCCGCCGAAGTCACCCGGGCCCCGAGGCGCACGGTGTCCTCGGGAAGCGTGCCCGCCACCTGGGCGGGGACGGCTCCCATCCCCTGTCGGGGGACGCCGGTGGAACCGACGGCCAACATGCGCAGAATCAGATCGAACCGCCGGCTCGAGACCTCGAGGTCCGGGTCGAGCTGGATGCCGGCGAACAGCGGCCGCCAGAACGTCTCCACCATCCGATCGGAGAAGCCGGCCCGGGACAGGCGCACGGCCGTGGTCGTCTCGGGACGACGGAGCAGGTCGGCCACCGGATGGGTGCGGACATCCACCACCAGACGGGCCAGTCGGACCTTGTCGGTGAGGGAGCCGACCGGAGCGGTGAGTGTGGTGCCGATCAGGAGGGGTCGGCGCAGAGGATCGGCCACCCGGTGAAAGCGGCCGGCAACCCGTACCACCGCGCCAGGCTCGAACTCGGCCACGTCCAGGGCTGCGAGGTCCAGTCGGCGCCGGACCTCCGGATAGCCGGTGAGCAGGATCTGGAAGCCCCGATCGAGCAGGTAGCCGTCCACCCGATCGGTACGGACCCGTCCGCCGACCCCGTCGGACGCCTCGAGGAGCCGGCACTCGACACCGGCTCGGGCGAGGTCCTGAGCACAGCACAGGCCGGCCAGGCCGGCACCGACGATGACCACGTCCGTGTCGCCCGGGCCGGTCGGAGCCATCAGACCATCCTGCAGCGGCCGGTCCCGGCACACACGTCGCACTCGGCTGCCTGGCCTGCCGCGTGGGCCAGGCAGTGGGTGATGCGCTGCTCCACGATGTCACCGAGCAGAGGGTGGGGACCGAGAGGAGCAGCCACCAGGTGACGGACCCCGGGATGCCGGCCGCAGGCTTCGGCGGCCAGGGCCGGGATGTCGCGGTCCCAGTGGTTTCCGGGCCACAGGAAGTACGGGGCCACCACCACCGTGCTCGCTCCGAGGGCCACACAGCCGTCGACGGCCGTGGCGATCGAGGGCTCGGCCAACTCCATGTGGGCGGCGTGGACATTGGTCAGTCCGCGTCTGTCGGCCCCAGGCGGCTACGAACGCCTCATGGCGCCGGTTGGCCTCGTCTCGCCTCGATCCGTGGTCGACGATGACGATCCCGAGCGCGTTCCCCTGATCGTCCACAGCGCGAGCGTAGGCGGGGAGGCCACCGGCCCGGCGCGGGCCCGGCGGCGACAGGACGGACTACCGGGCGGAGATGTACTCCATGAGCTCGTTGCGGTCCTTCTCCAGCTCCTCGATGCGGCTCTTGACCACGTCGCCGATGCTGACGATGCCGACCAGGCGGCCGTTCTCCACCACGGGCACGTGACGGAACCGCTGCTGGGTCATCAGCGTCATGATCGACTCCACGTCGTCGCCCGGTGAGCAGACGCGCACATCGGTCGACATGATCGAGGACACCGGCTCGTCGAGGAGCTCGGTGCGCAGCACGCTGAGGCGCTTGACGATGTCACGTTCGGACACGATGCCCTGGATCTGCACACCGTCCGGTGAGACCACGAGGGCACCCACCCGGTGATGGGCCAGATCGGCGACCACGTCACCCACCGTGGCCTCCTTGGTGACGGTGACCACCATGGTCCCCTTACCTTCGAGAAGGTTCGAAACGAGCATGGACTTCCCCCTTCCAGAGTTCCCTCTGGGGTACTGCCCCGACATGGCCGGATGTACGACCACAGCCCATCATCCCACCGTCGGCCCCGAAAAGGAACAGGGTTGCCAAGTTGCAACAATCCAGCCTCGCCGCCGACCGGATCGACGGTTCGGCGGGCACCGTCTCGTACCATGGCCCGATGACCGACGACGATCTCGCTGCCGACGGCGGCAGGCGGGAGACGGCCGGCGCCCCCGCACCGGGTGGCCCCGACGAGCCGGGCAGGATCCAGCGGCGGCGGGGGGACGCCGACCGCCGCGGTCGCCTGCGGGGAACGCTGGCCCTGGTCGAGGGGCGGGGCGTCATCATCCTCAACGACCGGAGGATCCCCGGGTCGAAGGCCACCATCCCGGTGATCGCCGTGGCCCCGGCCGGGGTGTTCGTCATCGACGCCCAGCCCCACAAGGGCCTGGTCCAGACCAAGCGGCCCGGATCCTTCAACCAGCTCGGGCCACCCGAGCTCCACGTGGGCCGCAAGAACTGCACCCCGCACCTGGAGGCCCTGTCGGCCCAGGCCGCCGCGGTGCGGGCCACCCTCGACGGGTCCGGAGAGGGCATGGACGTGCCCGTGACCGCCATGCTCTGCCTCACCCGGGCCGAGTGGGGCCTGGCGTCGTCGGCCCTGGTCCGTGACGTCTGGGTCGGCTGGCCCCGGCTGCTGGCCGGAACCCTGCACTCCCCGGGAATCATGGACACCCCCGAAGTGCGCGAGGTGGCCCAGAGGATCGGGGCCGGCCTCCCGGCCTCCTGACCGGCGGCACCGGTTCCGTTCACACGCCTCTTTCACGCCCGTCATGCAACCGAAACATGGGGTGGCTACGGTCCAGATGGGCAATTCGAAGGGCTGTTCCACGATGATGCACACATGAGTTCCGTCGCCGCCGAGACTGATCTCTTCACCACCAGCGACCCGGCTATCGACGACCCTCTCCCGAGCGACTCCGAAGGACTGCTCCCCCACGTCATCGTGCTGTTCGGCGCCACGGGCGACCTGGCCCGACGCAAGCTCCTGCCCGGCCTGCTCCGGCTCTCCTACTCGGGCCTGCTCCCCGAGTACCGCATCGTCGGCACGTCGCTCGAGGAGTGGGACGACGCGGCCTTCCACGACTTCGCCTTCGCCGCCTGTCGCGAGTTCGCCCGCAAGGACATCGTCGACGAGCACTGGCCGATCTTCTCGGAGCGGCTGCACTACATCGCCCAGTCCAAGGGGCCCGAAGCCCTGGCCGAAGCGGTGGCCCGTGCCGAGGCCACCCTGAACGGCGAGACCCGCAGGCTCCACTACCTGAGCATCCCGCCCTCCGCCGCCAAGGCCGTCGTGGCCACACTCGGTGAGGCGGGACTCGTCGAGCGCTCCCGGATCATCATGGAGAAGCCCTTCGGCACGAACCTCCAATCCGCGGTGGTGCTGAACGACGCCGTCCACTCGGTCTTCTACCCCGAGCAGGTGTACCGGATCGACCACTTCCTCGGCAAGGAGGCCGCCCAGAACATCCTGGCCTTCCGGTTCGCCAACGGGCTCTTCGAACCCATCTGGAACCGGAACCACATCGACCACGTCCAAATCGACGTCCCCGAGACCCTCTCGGTCGACTCGCGGGCCAGCTTCTACGAGGGCACCGGGGCGTTCCGGGACATGGTGGTCACCCACCTCTTCCAGATCCTCGCCTTCATGGCCATGGAGCCTCCCACCTCCCTCGACCCCCGCTCCATCAGCGAGGAGAAGAACAAGGTCTTCCGGTCGCTCTGCCCGATCGATGTGAGCCAGGTCGTGCGGGGCCAGTTCGCCGGCTACCGGTCCATCCCCGGGGTGGCCCCCGACTCCCAGACCGAGACGTTCATCGCCCTCAAGTGCGAGATCGACAACTGGCGGTGGGCCGGGGTCCCGTTCTACCTCCGCACCGGTAAGGACATGGCCGAAGGAGCGCGCATCATCTCCATCGCCTTCCGGGAGCCGCCGAAGAGCATGTTCCCCCTCAACTCGGGCATCGGGGCCCACGGCCCCGACCATCTGACCTTCGACCTGGCCGACTCGTCGAAGCTCTCGCTCTCCTTCTACGGCAAGCGGCCCGGGCCGGGCATGCAGCTGGACAAGCTCAGCCTGCAGTTCGCCCTGCACGAGACCGAACAGGAAGCCGACGTGCTGGAGGCCTACGAGCGGCTGATCCACGACGCCATGATCGGTGACCACACGCTGTTCACCACGGCCGAGGACATCGAGCGCCTGTGGGAGGTCTCCACCCCACTGCTCGACCACCCGCCCGACGTGGAGTTCTACGAGCCCGGATCGTGGGGTCCGGCCGGGATACGCGACCTCATCGCCCCGAACGCCTGGCGGCTGCCCTTCGAGCGGGGCTGGCGCAAAGCCGACAAGGACACCTGAGCCGCACCGACTAGGTGACGGGCGTGGACACCGGATCGGGACGTTCGTCCGCCGCCCGCCAGCAGTACCAGGCCACCAAGCTCCGGTAGGGGCGGAAGGGCTCGCCCAGCAGCTCGAGCTCCTTCGGGGTGGGGGTGGCCGGGAGGCCCCAGGCCCGGCCGAAGCCGGCCCGCACCCCGTAGTCCCCGGTGGGCCAGACGTCGAGGCGCCCCAAGGTGCTGAGGAGGAACATCTGGGCCGTCCATGGACCGATGCCCCGGACCTGGGTGAGGTGGTCCACGATCTCCTCGTCGGAGAGCCGGCCGATCCGGTCGAGGGCGATCCTCCCGCTGGCCACCTGGTCGGCCAGATCGCGGATGGAGGCGGCTTTGGCCCGGCTCAGCCCGGCGGCGGCCAGTGCCTCGTCCGGGGCGGCGAGCACCGCCTCGGGGGTGACCGCGCCGCCCAGGGCCAGGACGAAGCGCCCGTGGATGGTGGAGGCGGCCCGGCCGGCCAGCTGTTGGTAGACGATGGCCTCGGCCAGCGCCTCGAACCGGCGGTCGGCCCGCACCGGGCGGCGGCGAGGGGACAGGCCGTACCGTTCGACGAGCGCGGCCAGCACCGGGTCCCTGGCCGCCAGCAGCGCGGTGGCATCGCCAACCGAGAGGGGGGTCACGACCCGATCATGGCATGTCCATCGCGCCGCCCGTCAACGGCTCCGCGGCCACCACCCCGCCGAGGGGAGTCGTTAGGATCCGGGGATCGGGGGGATCCGGAGGGCAGCCCTGGACGCCGGTCCGGACCTTTCGCACCCATTAGGAGGAACATGACTCTCTCAGGCAAGGTCGCCATCGTCACCGGGGGCAACACCGGCATCGGCAAGGCCGTGGTGCTGGCCCTCGCCGCACAAGGCGCCACCATCGTGATCGACTACATCGCCAACGAGGACGCCGAGCACGATGTGGAGCGCCAGGTAGAGGCACTCGGCGACAAGGTGGTGGGCGTCAAGGCCGACGTGAGCAAGGTCGAGGACCTCCGCACCCTGGTGAACACCGCGGTGTCGACGTTCGGGAGGCTGGACATCATGGTCAACAACGCCGGGGTGGAGACCCGCACCTCGGTCCTCGATACCACCGAGGAGGAGTACACCAAGGTCCTCGACATCAATCTGAAGAGCGCCTTTTTCGGCACCCAGCTGGCCGCCCAGCAGATGATTGCGCAGGGCGGCGGCGGCAGGATCATCAACATGACCTCGGTCCACGAGGACTGGCCCATGCCCGGCAACACCGCCTACTGCCTGTCCAAGGGCGGGATGCGCATGCTCACCCGGACCGCCGGCGTCGAGCTCGCCCCCCACGACATCTTGGTGGTCGGCGTGGGACCGGGGGCGGTCAACACGCCGATCAACGCGGCCACGGTGGCCGACCCGGCTCAGTTGGCCAAGCTGAACTCGTCCATCCCCATCGGACGACTGGCCGAGCCCGAGGAGATCGCCAGTGTGGTGGCCTTCCTGGCCGGTGACGGGGCCAGCTACATCACGGCCACCACCATTTTCACCGACGGCGGCATCATGCAGTCGAGCCCGGGGCTCTGATCATGGACGGTGACGTGGTCTCGGTCACTCGCGTGGTTCCCGCCCCACCCACTGCCGTCTTCGACCTGTTGGCCGACGCGTCGCGCCACGTCGAGCTGGACGGCTCGGGGCAGTTCGCGCGGGGTCACACCGGGCGTCCCCGACCGCCTCGCGCTCGGATCCACCTTCGGCATGACCATGCACATGGGCACGGGCTACACGATGACCAACACCGTCATCGAGTTCGAGGAGGGTCGCCGGATCGCCTGGAAGGCCACCCTCGCCGGGTTCATGGGACGGTTCCTCGGCGGAAGGATCTGGCGCTACGAACTCGAGCCGGTGGCCGACGGCACCGAGATCACCGAGAGTTGGGACATCTCCGAGGACCATCAGCGGTTCTTCCTCCGCCACGACAAGGTCACCGGGGCCACCAGGGACAACATCACCCGGTCCCTGGCCCGGATCGAGGAGCTGACCGCCTCCGGCCACTGAGCCCAACCGGCCTCCGCCCGTCACCGGGCCCGCGGTCGGAAGATCGGTGGTCGGAACGGTGTTGGACAGTGCATGGTTCCCCTCTCCGTGCTCGACCTGGCCTCGGTGGCCAAGGGTTTCACCCCAGCAGACGCCCTCGCCGACACGACGCGCCTGGCTCCGGTCGTCGAACGGCTCGGCTACCGGCGGATGTGGGTGGCCGAGCACCACGGGATGCCCGCCGTGGCCAGCTCGGCCCCGGCCGTCCTGATCGGCCACCTGGCCGACGTCACCACCACCCTCCGACTCGGAGCCGGTGGGGTCATGCTGCCCAACCATGCGCCCCTGGTCATCGCCGAGCAGTTCGCCACGTTGGAGGCTCTCCACCCGGGTCGCATCGACCTCGGGCTCGGACGGGCCCCCGGCACCGACCAGGTGACCGCCCGCGCCCTGCGGCGCAGCAGCGACACCGGGGCGGACACCTTCCCCCAGGACGTGGTCGAGCTCATCAACTACCTGGCCGACGGCGAGGGGCCCGCCACCCATCCGGCTCCGGTCCCCGGTCGCGGGTACCTGCCCGAGGTATGGCTGCTCGGATCGTCCACCTTCAGCGCCCAACTGGCCGGCATGCTCGGTCTCCCCTTCTCCTTCGCCTACCACTTCGCCCCCGGTCTCCTCGACCAGGCGGTCGAGCAGTACCGGGCACGGTTCAGCCCCTCATTCCTGCTCGACGAGCCGTACTTCATGCCGGCCGTCTCGGTCCTCTGCGCACCGACCGACGACGAGGCCCGGTGGCTGGCCGGCCCCTCGGCCCTCAGCACCCTGCAGCTGCGGACCGGTCGGTTCGGCCCTGTGCCCACCCCCGAGGAGGCGGCGGCCTATCAGTACACCGACCAGGAACGGGCCTTCATCGAGGACACCGTGGCCACCCACCTCATCGGTGAGCCCGACGCCGTCCATCAGGGCCTCCTCGACCTCCAGGCCCGCACGGGGGCCAATGAGATCATGCTGTCGACCCGGGCCCACTCCTATGAGGCCCGGGCCCAGTCCCTCACCCTGGTGGCCGAGCACTGGCCGATGACCGGGGACGGGGCCGCCGACCCGGTCGGGTCCGCTTCGACCGTCTGACCGGTCGAGCTCCTCGTGCGGTCGGCCGTGGCCTACGCCCTCTCGCTCCTCACAGGCTCGCACACTGCGGCAGAACCGATTCGGCGATGAGGGCCACATGGTCGAGGTCGCCGAGATCGAGGATCTGGAGGTAGCAGCGCTGGGTGCCGACGGCGGCGTAGGTGGCGAGCTTGTCGACCACCTCGTCGGGCGACCCGCACAGGCCGTTCGTCCGGAGCTCATCCGCATCGCGGCCGATGGCCCGGGCCCGGGCTGTCACCTCGGCATCGGTCCGGCCACAGCAGATCACCTGGGCCGCCGAGTAGGCGAGGGATTGCGGGTCACGCCCCTCGGTCACACAGGCTGCCCGCACCCGTTCGAACTGGCTGCCGGTCTCCTCGAGCGACGAGAACGCCAGGTTGAACTCGGCGGCGTAGGTGGCGGCCAGGTGAGGCGTGCGTTTGGTCCCGTGTCCCCCGACGATGATGGGCGGCCCGGGCCGCTGGACCGGCTTGGGTAGAGCCGGGCTGTCCACCAGCCGGTAGTGGGCACCTTCGAGGGTGAACGTGGCCCCGTCGGGCGTCCCCCACAGACCGGTGATGAGAGCCAGTTGCTCCTCCAGCCGGTCGAAGCGCTCCACCACCGGTGGGAAGGGGATGCCATAGGCAGTGTGCTCGGCCTCGTACCAGCCGGCCCCGAGGCCGAGCTCCACACGGCCACCCGACATGGCGTCGACGCCAGCCACAGTGATGGCCAGCGGGCCCGGGTGGCGGAAGGTGGCCGACGTGACCAGGGTGCCCAGCCGGATGGTGGAGGTCTCCCGGGCGATGCCGGCGAGGGTGGTCCAGGCGTCGCTCGGGCCGGGGAGTCCGGTGGAATCCCCCATCGACAGGTAGTGGTCACTCCGGAAAAAGGCGTCGAAGCCCAGGGACTCCGAGGCCCGGGCCACGGCTACCAAGGTGTCGTAGGAGGCTCCCTGTTGGGGCTCGGTGAAGATGCGCAGCAGCATGGTGACGGTCTAGTCGACGGTGGCGCCCGGCGGATCGGCCCTGTGCGAGGACCGAAGGTGCTCAGCCCAACGCCGCGGCACCGTCCAGGGCGTCCTCATCGAACTCGGCGTCGGGCATCCCACCCGCCATGCCCATGTCCTCGGCGGGCCGTTCCAGTCCGGAGGTGGACCGCAGGCGCACCTCCTTCAAGAACAGGGTCAGGACGAACATGACAACGGCGATGGGCACGCCGACCAGGAACATCGAGTGGAGTGAGCGGACGAAGGATTCGAGGATGCCGTGCTGGACGTCAGCGGGGAAGGCGTGGAGCTGGGCCGGACTCATGGAGAAGCTCCCGTTCACGTGGATCGACGAGGCGGCCGCCCCGGGCACGAGACGGACGATCCAGTGGCTCAGGCCGGCGATGAAGACCGCGCCGAACAGCGACGTGCCGAAGGCCCCACCGAGCGAGCGGAAGAAGGTCACCGCGGCGGTGGCCGCCCCCATCTGCGCGGTCGGGACGGCGTTCTGGACCGACAGCACCATCACCTGCATGGTCATGCCCATGCCCGTACCGAGGACGATGACATAGAGGCTCATGGTGAGGTGGGAGGTGTGCAGACCGAGGTGGGAGAGGAGCACCATCCCGACGACGACCAGCACCGAGCCCACCACGGGGAACACCTTGTAGCGGCCGGTGCGGGACACGACCTGCCCCGAGAGGATGGAGGCCCCGAGCACGCCGAGCATCATGGGGATCATCAAGAGGCCCGAGACCATGGCCGACACGCCGTCCACCAGTTGGAGATAGAGGGGCAGGTAGATCACGGCGCCGAACATGATCATGGCCAACAGGAACGAGACCGACGTCGAGACCCGGAAGATGCCGATGTGGTAGAGGTTGGGCGGCAAGATGGGCTCGGCGGCCTTGCGCTCCCAGAGCACGAAGGCGGTGATGAGGATGGCGGCGGCGATGGCCAGCCCGATGATCACGGTCGAGCCCCAGGGGTACTGGGTACCTCCCCAGACGGTGACGAGCAGCGCTGCGGTCACCCCGACCAGCATGAGGCCCGATCCCAGAAAGTCGATCTTGTGGGCCTGGCGACGGAACGGGAGCTTGAGGACGGCCGAAGTCACCACCAGGGCCACGATGCCGATGGGGATGTTCACGTAGAAGATCCACCGCCAGCTCAGGTTGTCGGTGAACACCCCGCCGAGCAGTGGTCCGGCGATGGAGGAGAGGGCGAAGGTGGCTCCGAAGTAGGCCTGGTAGCGGCCCCGCTCCCGCGGGGAGACCACGTCGGCGATGATGGTGAAGGCGAGGGCCATGAGCCCACCGGCACCGAGCCCTTGGATGCCTCGGAAGGCGATGAGCTGGGCCATGTTCTGGCTGAGGCCCGAGAGGGCTGAGCCCACCAGGAAGATGACGATGGCCACCTGGTAGAGGCCCTTGCGGCCGAACTGGTCGGAGAGCTTTCCGTACAGCGGCGTGGAGATGGTCGAGGTCAGGAGATAGGCGGTCACCACCCAGCTGATGTGGTTGAGACCGTGGAGGCTGTTCACGATGGTGGGCAGTGCGGTCCCCACGATGGTCTGGTCGAGGGCGGCCAGGAACATGCCGATCATCAGGCCACTGAACACGACGAGGATCTGGCGGTGACTGAGCGCCGTCCCCAGGCTGCCGGGTCCTCCCGTGGGGGCGGCGCCGTCGACGACCGGTTCGGTCGTCGGTTCCTCCGCTCGGGCCGGGGTGTCGATGCTCACGACGCCTCGTCCCTGCCCTGCTGGTCGCGGCGCGTGCTGCTCGCGGGTCCGGTGGAGCCCGTCCTCCAGGCGGAGCAGACCGCGGGTCAGCGTCGTGCGCTCCTCGTCGGACCAGTCGCTGATCACCTCGGCCAGCGCTTGGCGCCGGGCTTCGGACACCGCCTCGAGCACGGCCCAGCCCCGGTCGGACAGGCTCAGCAGCGAAGCCCGACCGTCATCGGGATCAGGGACCTTGATCACCAGGCCGATGGCCACGAGATCCCGCATCTGGCGGCTCACCGTGGACAGGTCGAGTTCGACCGTGTCGGCCAGCTCGGACAAGCGGACCGGCGCCTCGCGGGACAGGCGGACGAGCAGCCAGTAACCGGCCCGGTCGACCGACTCCCCCTCGGCCAGCTCGCTGCGCGGGACCTCGAGTCGGAGGATGGCCCGGGCCACCTGGGTGAGGGCCCGCTCCAACTCCGCCGATACCAGGCCGGCGGGCAGCGCCGCGGTAGCGGTCTCCTCGATCGATGCGGTCGTCGGTGTCACCACTGCGTTCTCCGGGTGAGGGCGACCGGCCCGATCCGGCCGGTCGCACAGAATGCTTGTAACAAGCAACTATACCAGGTAGCCGGGGATCTCGATCGCGCCGCGGCCTGCGGCTAGCCGCTTCGGGGTCTCGTTCTCCGGGCGGTGGAGAAGAAAGGTGCCGGTCGACCGGCTCACCAGGCGATCTCGATCGTCGGTCACCGAGGCCTCGGCGTAGGCCACCTGCCGGGCCAGGCGGACGACTTCGCCACGCAGGCGGTACGTCTCCCCCACCATCGCCGGTCGCATGGTCTCGACCTTCATCTCGAGCGTGGCCCGGGTCCGATCGCGCCCGGCCAGGGCCGAGTTGATGGCGAAGTTCATGGCCGCATCGAGGAGGAGACCATGCACGCCGGCCTGGACGACACCGTGGGGATTGCCGGCCAGGGCGGTGGGGACGAAGGATCCGTTCACCCAGCCGAGGTCCTCCCCGTCGACGCCGTAGTCGTCGAACGATCCCCCCACCGTCCCGATGAGCTCCATGCCGCCGTCGCCCAACCAACGGTCCATGTCTTTGATCCGACCTTCCATATCCCGACCGTAGTGCCGGACCGCGGCACCGAAGGGCCCCTCGGGCCGAGCACCGGTCGCCACATTCACCGGACGGCGGCCCTCTTCATGGGCCAAACCCCTGGTCGCGCTCGTCGTCTGAGGTCCGGTTGGTGTTCAGGCTGGAGGGGGCTACGATCGGACTGAGGAAACTTGACCATGCGGTCAAGTTTTCGAAATGGCCGGGCCACCCGGGTCCCGACTTCCTCACTGAGACGATCGCGGCCGGCAGGCAAGCTCCGCCGGACCGGACAAAGGAGAGCAACCATGACCGATGCCGTCATTATCGATGCCGTTCGCACCCCCGGAGGCAAGAGGAACGGGAAACTGCGGAACTGGCACGCCGCCGACCTGGGTTCAGAGCCGTTGAAGGCCCTGGTGGAACGCAATGACCTCGATCCGGCCCTGGTGGACGACGTGATCATGGGCTGTGTCATGCAGGTCGGCGAGCAGTCCCTCAATGTCGGCCGCAACGCGGTCCTGGCCGCCGGCTATCCCGAGTCGGTCCCCGCCACCACCATCGATCGCCAGTGCGGTTCGTCCCAGCAGGCGCTGCACTTCGGAGCCCAGGGCGTCATCGCCGGGGCGTACGACGTGGTCATCGGCGGTGGGGTCGAGGTGATGACCCGCACCCCGATGGGCTCCTCGGTCGTACGTGACCTCGGCTATCCCTTCGGTCCCCGCATGATGAGCCGCTATGCCGAGCGCGGCGGACTGGTCGGCCAGGGCGAAGGCGCCGAACTGATTGCCGAGCAGTGGGACATCAGCCGCGAGGCGCTCGACGAGTACTCGGTCCGCTCCCACCAGCGGGCGGCCCAGGCCACCACCGAGGGCCGGTTCGAGCGTGAGCTCATCCCGGTGGCCATCAAGGACGACGACCGGGCCGACACGGACGAGCTCATCACTACCGACGAGGGCATCCGCCCCGACTCCTCAGTCGAGGCACTGGCCAACCTGAAGCCGGCATTCCGGCCCGAGAACGGCCGTGTCACGGCGGGCAACTCGTCCCAGATCACCGACGGGGCCTCGGGAGTCCTCATCATGAGCGAGGAGAAGGCCACGGCACTCGGCCTCACCCCCCGCGCCCGCTTCCACGCCTTCGCCGTGGCCGGCAGCGACCCGATCACCATGCTCACCGGTCCCATCCCGGCCACCAAGTCGGTGCTGGAGAAGGCCAAGCTGACACTGGACGACATGGACGTGATCGAGATCAACGAAGCCTTCGCCTCGGTCGTGCTTGCCTGGCAGAAGGAGTTCGACGCCGACCTGAGCAAGGTCAACGTGAACGGTGGCGCCATCGCCCTCGGGCACCCGCTCGGCGCGTCCGGGCGCCAAGCTGATGGCCAGCCTCCTCAACGAGCTGGAGCGCACGCAGGGTCGCTACGGGCTGCTCACGATGTGCGAGGGCGGCGGCATGGCCAACGCCACCATCATCGAGCGTCTGGGCTGACCCAGTGGCCGGCGCTGACCGGCGCTGACCGCCTCGAGCAGTGTCCACGAAGAACCGGCCCGAACGGGCCGGCTCTTCGCGGCCCGGCCTCTGCTGCTCAGTGGTAGCGGGTGGCCACGATGAGCCCGGCGAAGATGGCCCCGATGGCGGCGATCAGCCACAGGTTGTTCACGCCGCCGGGAAGCAGGTCGGCGTAGTTGAGGATGACGATGGCCACCCCGAGGAGGAACAGGACGATGATGGAGATGCCCATCCACCGGGGGCTGGTCTTGACGTTCTTCGGGACCGGAGGGGTGTAGCGGGCCGACGTGACCTTGGTACCACCGGCCTCGGTGGTCCTCCCGCCGGCGGAGCGACCCTTCTTTTGGGCCTTGCCCGGCCCTGACGAGGCCTTGGTTGCCATGGGCGAAGGATAGCGAGTCGCCATAGCGGGATGGGACCAGGTCGGGGCTCCCCCCATCGACAAGTACGATCATCGGACCATGGCGACCCGGGTGCTGGTCATCGACAACTACGACTCGTTCGTCTACAACCTCGTCCAGGAGCTCGGGGAACTCGGCGCTGAACCGGTCGTCTACCGCAACGACGCCATCGACGTGGAGGGCATACGCGCTGACCGCCCCGACGCCGTCCTGATCTCCCCCGGGCCGGGGCGCCCCGACAGTGCAGGGGTGAGCATGACGGCGATCAGGGAGCTGGCCGGCGAGATCCCCATCCTCGGGGTGTGCCTCGGACACCAGGCCATCGGCGAGGTGTTCGGGGGCCGGATCATCGAGGCACCGACCCTCATGCACGGCAAGACCTCGTCCATCCACCATGACGGGTCGGGTGTGTTCCTCGGACTGCCCGATCCCTTCATCGCCACCCGCTACCACTCGTTGGTGGTGGCGCCCGACTCCGTGCCCGAGGTGCTCGAGGTGACCGCCCGCACACCGGACGGCGTCATCATGGGCCTACGCCACCGAACCCTGGCCGTGGAGGGCGTGCAGTTCCACCCCGAGTCCCTGCTGACCCTGGAGGGTCCGAGCCTGCTCTCGAACTTCCTCGCCTCGACCCGGCCTGTCTGACCCGCTGAGCTCCTCGGGAGCGCGCCATCCATCCTGGCTCGGCGAGCCGCACGGTGAACGCCTCGGCCGGTCTCCGCCCGGTTAGCGGGCCACCGGTCGGTCAACCACCGGTCGTGGTGGTGGAGCTGGCCGGCGAGGTGGTCGTCGTGGTCGTGGTGGAGGTCGAGGTCGAGGTGGTCGTGGTAGGAGGCGACCCGGTCGAGACGACGATGTCGACCGAACTCCCCGGATTCACCAGCTGGCCCGCGCCCGGGGTGGTCTGGATCACTTCACCGGCGCCGTAGTTCGACGAGCTGGCCGACGAGATACTTCCGACGTTGAGGCCGACGCTCCCGAGCAGATTGCTGGCCTGGTTCTGGCCGAGGCCGATGAGGGAGGGTACCGGGACCTTCTTCGGGCCCGAGGATACCGTCAGGGCCACGGTGCTCCCCTTGGCCACCCTCGTGCCCGATGGTGGCGTGGCACTGAGCACCGTTCCGAGGGTGGCGTCATTGGCCACGTTGGTCACCGTGAAGCCCAGACCGGCCGACTGCAGGAGCGACTCGGCGTTGGCTTGCGAGGTCTGGGTGATCCCGGCCGGCACCGTCACCTTCTGCGCGGTGGCCACGGTCAGGGTCACCGTGTCGCCCTTCTTGACCAGTGAGTTGGGCGGCGGATCAGTGGAGATGACCGTGCCCGGGGCATCCGAGGAGATCTGGGTGGTGCTCTTGACCACCAGGCCATCCGCTTTGAGCTTCGTCGTGGCCTCGGCCACCGGCTCGCCGGTCACCGACTGCAGGTTGAATGACGGGCTCCCTCCCAGATAGCCCAGATTGCGGGCCAGGAAGTAGCCGGCCACCAGGAGCAGGATGATCAGGACGGCCAGGATGATGGCGTAGGTGCGGGTCCGGTTCGACCCGCTCTCGTCTTCTTCCAGCGCGTCGGCAGGGGTACTGGCGGCCACCGACTGGGTGGCCTCCATCCCACCGACCGCTCCCACCACCTGGGTGGTGCCGGCCACAGCCAGCAGCGAGGTGGCATCGTCCATGGCGAGGACGGTGCGCCCCTCGTTGAAGCGGAGGAGGTCGGCCCTCAGGTCTTCGGCGGTGGCGTACCGGTGCTCGGGGTTCTTGGCCATGGCCTTCAGGATGATCGCCTCGAAGGTCGGGGGAATCGAGGGGTTCAGCTCGCGCGGTGCCGGCGGATGGTCCCGTACGTGCTTGGAGGCCACCGCCACCGGGGTGTCGCCGAGGAACGGCGGGCGTCCGGTGGCCATCTCGAACAGGACCACGCCGAGTGAGTAGATGTCGCTGCGGGCGTCGACGCCCATGCCTTCGGCCTGCTCGGGCGAGAAGTAGGTGGCTGTTCCCATGACCGCACCGGTCTGGGTGAGGCTCTCCTCGGTGTTGATGGCCCGGGCGATGCCGAAGTCGGTGACCTTCACCTGGCCCTCGTCGGTGATGAGGACGTTGCCCGGCTTCACGTCGCGGTGGACGACACCGTGCTTGTGGGCATAGCCGAGGGCTGCCGCAACGTGGGCCCCGATATCCGCCGTGCGGTCAGCGGTGAGCGGTCCGGCCGTCTTCAGGATGGCCGAGAGGGGCCGCCCGTCGATGAACTCCATGACGATGAAGTACGTGCCGGTGTCCTCGCCCCAGTCGAATACCGGGACGATGTTGGGATGCGAGAGGTTGGCCGCAGCCTGGGCCTCCCGCCGGAACCGCTCCACGAAGGAACGGTCGACCGACAACTCGGGGAAGAGCACCTTGAGCGCCACCGGGCGGTCGAGGAGGCGGTCGTGGGCGCGATAGACCTCGGCCATGCCGCCTCGGGCGATCAGGTGGTTGAGTTCGTACCTCTCAGAGAAGATGCGGGGCGGCTCGTTCGGTTCCATGTGGGTCAAAGCCTAGGCCTGCACTCTCTCGGTTCCGGTGTTCTCATTGTTCCTCATCAGACTGGTTGGTCGAATAGTGGTGGTGGCCGGTCGGACCGCGTCGCCGGTCATCCCGCGGATCCCTGGTCGGCGAGGACGTCACCGAGGATCTGCTTGACCACGGGGCCGGCGTACTGGGCGCCGGTGGCGCTGCCCACCTGCTTGGGCAGCACGACGGCGATGGCAACTTTTTGCCCCGAGGTGCCGACCGGGGCGAAGGCGATGAGCCAGTCGTCGGTGTACTGGGGGTTGGGCCCGAACGAGCCTTCCTGGGCGGTGCCGGTCTTAGCCGCCACATCCCAGCTGGTCGGGAAGACCCCGGCCGCGGTCCCCGACTTGGCCACCCCCTGCATGAACGTGGTGAGGGTGTTGGCCGTCTCGGCGGAGATGGGTTGCAGCCACTGCTTGGGGGTGTACACCTTGACCAGATTGCCCTGGGTGTCGCGGATCGAGGCCATGACGTGGGGGGTCATCTCCACCCCGCCGTTGGCGACGGCCCCGGCCACGAGGGCCATCTGGAGCGTGGAGGCGGTGACGTTCTCCTGGCCGATGGCCGACTTCATGAGGCCGGGAATGTCATCGGAGAAGTCGGCGGTGGTCCCGAAGTTGGAGACGGCCACGGTGTCCGAAGGGACGTCCAAGGGGATGACGCTGGTTGAACCCGTAGGCCTCGGCCTGGTTGACCATGGTCTGGGCGCCCAACTGCTGGCCGAGCTGGGCGAAGTCGGCGTCGCAGGACAAGATGAGGAGGGTTTCGAGGTTGCCCCCGGGCGGTGGGGGGCAGGCACCGTCGTGGTAGTTGGTCAGGACCTGGGGCGGCGTCCCGAGTTGGGCAGGGTGACCGACGAGACGCTCGGGTAGGTCATGGTGGCGAGATCGGGCCGGTTCTGGAGGACGGCCGATGTCGTCACGACCTTGAACGTCGACCCGGGAGGGTTGAGGAGGCCGTAGGCGCCGGCGATGGGATCCCCCGGCGCACAAGCCGCCTTGGGAGCCGTCGGCGGGCAGGCGTAGATGTTCCACGCCACCGTCTCTTTGGCCAGGTCCTGGGAGACGAGGGGGTTGGGGTCGAAGGTTGGGTTGGAGTACATCGCCTCGATGGCACCGGTGGCGGGATTGAGGACCACGGCCGCCGCCCCGAGGACCCCGGGTGCGTTCTGGTCCAGGGCCTGGGCCACCTGAGTCTGGAGCTTGGTCCCGATGGTGAGCGTCACGTCGTCCTGCTCGGTTCGGTTGACCAACAGGTCACGCAGGGTCTTGGCCGGCCGGGTGTGGGGGGTCAGGAAGCTGTTGTACTCGGCCTCCACGCCGCGGAAGTTCCCGTACTTGATCGAGTCGAACCCCACGATCTGGGAGAAGAGCGTTGCCGTGTACGGGTCGTACTGCCGCTCGTACTTGTAGATGCTGTTCGGAGGGGCCAGCACCGATGAGGCCAACACCACCCCGTCCGCCGACAGGATCTCGCCGCGGCCCTGGCTCCGGGCCAGGGCCACGACCCGGGGATTGTTCGGGTTGTTGGCCAGAGAGTTGGCTTTGAAGACCTGGATGTTGTTCAGCTGGATGAACAGGGCGACGAAGCACAGGACCATGAAGATCCCCAGGCGGCGAATGCGGCGTTCCATCAGGGAGCCGCCGTCGTGGCAGGGGCCGGTGCGGCCGTGGTGGTCGGTGCCGTAGGCGCAGTCGGTGCGGTCGTCGGGGACGCCGCCGACGGGGCGCACAGCGTCGACGACGGGTCGGCCTGGCAGATCTTGGTGTCCTCCAGGTTGCGGACGTAGTTGACCGCATTGGCCACCGAGGACTCCTCCACCCCGGCGTTGAGCTGATCGAGGTAGGTGGAGGGTACGTCCGCGGTCGTGACCCCGGTGCGTTTCACCTCAACCGGGTTGTACCAGAGAAAACCGCCGATGCGCCCCTGGTAGATGACCAACTCGTTGTTGTCGACCCCGACGAAGTAGGAGTTGGTGTCGTACCACCGGACGGCGAACCAGGCCCCGGCCAGCACCGCCGCCAGCAGAATCACGAAGAGGAGCGTGCGGAAGGTGATCAGCCGACGACCCCGGGCGATCCGTCGCTCCCGCCGTTTGGCCCGACGACGCTCCCTGCGCCCCGGGGGCTTCTCGTCGGGTACCGACGGTGGGTACAGGTCGTCGGCGGCGAGGGGGACAGCACCGGTCGCCTCCGGCACGGCGGTGAAGTCGGCGTTGACCGGAGCCACCACCGGGCTCGAATCCAGGTCGTCACCCACCACGACGTCGACCACCACGACGGTGATGTTGTCGCTACCACCATGGGTCCGGGCCGCCTGCACAAGGAGGTCGGCGGCACGGTGAGGATCGCTGACCGACGACAGGACCTCGCTGATCTGGGCGAGGTCGAGCTCGTTGGTCAGTCCGTCACTGCACAGAAGGAAGCGGTCGCCTCGGACCGGCTGGATCCGCCAGAGGTCCACGGCCACGTCCGACGACACGCCGAGGGCCCGGGTCAGGATGTGGCGATGCGGGTGTACGGCCGCCTCGGCCGTGGTCAGTTCGCCCGACCTCACCATCTCCTCGGCCAGACTGTGATCGGTGGTGATCTGGCTGAGTTCACCGTCGTGAAAGCGGTAGGAGCGGGAATCACCCACGTTGACCAGGGCCAATACGTCATGGCCGCCTTCGTTTACCAGGCCGACAGCGGTGAGCGTCGTGCCCATGCCCCGCAGCTCCGGATTCTCCTGGCTGTGCTGCCACACGACGGCGTTGGCCTCGGTCACGGCCTTCGACAGACCCGAACCGGTGGGCTGCCTGCCAAAGGCAGAGGCCAGAGCGTCCACGGCCAGTCGGGCCGCCACCTCGCCACCCGCGTGCCCCCCCATGCCGTCGGCCACGGCGAACAGCGTGGAGGTCTCTACGGCCAGGTCCTGGTTGACCGAGCGGACCAGACCGGTGTCGGTGGCGGATCCGGAGCGGAGCAGGGTCATCTCACTTACCCACTTCGAAGACGGTTCCACCGACCTGGAGGAGGTCGCCCCTCTCGAGACGGGTCCGCTCGCTGATCCGGATCGTGTTGACCCAGGTTCCGTTGGTCGAACCCAGGTCCTCGGCCCAGAGGTCACCATCGAGTCGGAACAGGCGGGCGTGGAGGTTGGACGAATAGGTGTCGTAGTCGATGGGGACACCGCAGCCAGCGGCCCGCCCGACGGTCACCTCGTCACCGATGTCGTAGATCCGGCCGGCCTGGTCCTCGGGACGGATGACATGGAGCCGCAGCAGCTTGCCCTTGCGACCCTTGGCCCCGACGACGGTCGGCTCGTTGGCGTCCTTCCGTCGGCGTCGGCGCTTGAGCGGGCGTACCTCGACCCACACGGCACGGACCACCCACATGAAGAACAGCCACAGCAAGAGGATCACGCCGTACTCGAGGGCACGGAGTACAGGGGTGTTATCGGTGGGCCCGGGCAGAGAGACCAGTAGCAGATGCATGTGCGCTAGGAGCCGGCCGTCACGAGGTCTCGAACCGGAGGACCGTGGTTCCGATCACGATCTGATCCCCGTCGGCCAGCTTCCGCTCCCGCACGGTGGCCCCGTTCACCTTGGTGCCGTTGGTCGAATTGAGGTCGACGACGACACAGTCGTTCCCCACCCTCCGAATCTCGGCATGACGTCGGCTGGCATTGGGGTCGGTGACCATCACCGCACTCTCGGGCAACCGTCCGATCGTGAGCGGCTCGGGGCCGAGTACGACCCGGGACCCGTCGGCCAGCACCACCGAAGCTGCGGGAAGCCCCGAAGGACCCTCTTCGACCTCGGAGACCACCGAGAACCGTCCCCGGCGCTGACGGGTATCCTCCATGACCGTAACGGTGACCGGCCCGACAAAGACGTAGTCCTCGGTCCGGGCGTGTTCCCGTGCCGCCTCCTCCAGTTCACGGACCAGTGCTTCGAGGAAGCTCTCGAAGCGGTCGAAGTCGTTGGTGGACAGGTACACCGTGAAGGCGTTGGGCGCGATGAGCCCATGAACCCCCAGTCGGCGTTGAAGGTCCATCTCCCTCGTCACGCGACGGCCGATCTCCACGGGGTGGAGTTCGCCTCGGAAGGCCTTGGAAAGGGTGCCGTCTACCAGGCGCTCGAGGCGCCCTTCGAACTTTTGGAGTCCCATGCTGGCGTCAGCCTACCGGGGGGCACCCCCAAATTGGGGGTAGGCCTGGAGGTGAGCTCCGTTGAGCGATGCGGTTCCACCACCCCACTGACGATGGGCCGGCCGGCCGGGACTCGTGAACATCGCTATTCCCGCCATCAGGTAGCCTCTAGCGGTCGCTCGGGCGAGTGGCGGAATTGGCAGACGCGCAGGATTCAGGTTCCTGTGTCCGAAAGGATGTGGGGGTTCAAGTCCCCCCTCGCCCACAAACAAGGCACGAGATGGATCCTCGGGTTCAGCACGGAACCCCTGAACGCTCCACGTGGGCTGTCGGTACCGTGGGTACCGCTGACTGGAAATCTCGAGCCCACGATCACGCAATGGGCCCCCGGGCATCTGCGGAGTACTTCAGTGGGTTCGTCAGGCTGGCTTGCCCGATGGACACCAGGCGTTTGACGGAACACCCGCACACGGGTTGGGCATGGACGGGAGGGCCGAGGCGGGCGGCAGCGAGTGCATCTCGATCGCTCCGAACTTGGGGTAGTTGGCCCCGGCCGGACAGGACCCGAACCCGGTATCGCAGAGCGTCTGTGCCAACAGGTTCGGGTCGGTTCCGGTGGTCGCCACCTGCGGCTTGCCGTTGCACGTGGGCTGCGTCTGTTCGAGGTCCGTCGGGGAACTGCCTTGCGGAGCCTTGTTCCCGGCGAAGCAGTTCTGCGGTTGACCCGGGGTGAGCACCAGTTCGCCGAAGTCTGAGTTACTCGGATTGCCGAAGTAGCCGTCATTTTGGAATGTGTTGTTCAACAGGGCGCCACCGGAAGCTTCAAATACGCAGCCGAGTCCAGCCACCTCCGTTCCGCCCTTGCCGGAGCACGTCTGGCCAAGGCTAGGCGTATCCGAATCGGGGAACGGCACGAAAAGGAAGCCCCACGCGCCGTTGTTGGCGAAGGTGTTGTCCATGACCGTGTCTCCTTTGCCGCCCGAGATCGTCATTCCCGTTCCGGTCGGCCCCGCCGCCGCGTCGCCGGCTCTGGGTGTGTTCGGATTGTTGTTGTCGTGGACGTTGTTGTGTTCGAAGACCCAGCACGACTTGGTATGGGTGATCGGACTGGTTGCGCCGTTAGGACAGTAGCCATCTTGGGGCGCCGGTGGATCGGAACCGATCTGCGTATTGGTGTCGAACCCCTCCTCGTTGTTATCGAACTGGGAGTTCTCCGTCACGATCGCTCCGCCGGAATTCGTTCCCGAATAGCCGAGTGCGTTGTATTCCATCCACGAGTGGTCGATGGTGATGTCGCATTGCTGTTGACAGGCACCCACGTACGATCCGGAGTCGTTCATGTTGCTGGCGTAGATCTGGTTCCATGACGCAGATCCTGCGGAGTTCGAAGAGAAGATTCCGTACTGTGCGGCTGTGCTTTCACCGCCGAAGTAGGTGGAGGTGGCGGTGAGGTAGCTACCGTTGTATCCGTGGAGGCCGATCTTTCCGGTGCCGGCACCACCGTCCCACCAGATCTCATTGCCCGAAGCCCCGGTGCCAGCCAGGAAGTTACAGGCGGTGAGATTTTCGATGCTCACCCCGCTGGCTTTGAACGCCACAATCCCGTTTCGGCCCAGCGCCTTCCCATCCGAACCGACGGCGCCGAAGTCCTGGGCGGACGGAGCAGAACTGCATCGGGATGATCCGGCCTTGGTGCCATCCACCACCACCGAATTGCGGTTCATTCCTCTGATGTGCAGGTTCGACTTGGTGACCACAACCCCTCCATAGCCACCCTCGTCGGTGTTGGTGGGTGTCGCTTTGGCATCGTCGTCCTCGTGGTAGTCACCGGGTCCGACGAGGATCCAGTCGCCGGGCTTGGCGGCACTCACCGCACTCTGGATCGACGTGTAGTGACCGGTCATTCCGTCGAACTTGCCTACGAGCAGTACGGCGCCGGACGACGGTGGGTTCGAAGACGATGATGAGCTGCACGCCGCCAGTCCCACACTGGCCAAGACCAGTGCACCGAGCGAACTAGCGATTCGGCGCACAAACGGAACCCGAACTGTCGTGTCCATACTCCCCCTTTGGCCTTCGAACCCAAAGACTCGGTGCCGGTTGATTCACCGTTCAAGCCGGGATCCTCGCCGACATTAGCCCAGGTGTCGCTCGTCGATTGAGGAGAGCGATTCGTACAAACTGCCTCGTCGGACGAAGGCGGCGTCCCGATCGATCACGAAACGAGGGCGGAACTCCAGTCGCCATCGGATCTGATCCCGGGCGGGCAGGCAAAGAGGGCGCTTGACGTATGGGTGTATATACTGGGAGAGATCGTCATTCGTCGAAAGACGTTTCTGAATGGGAACGAACTGAGTTCGCGGGTCACGTTGGAAGCAGATGAAGAAGAGGCCAGCATCGAACTCGCCGGTCATGGGATCAATACCGTTCGAGTAGCTGTACCCCCGCCGCAGTAGGCGCGCCCCGCCGTTCGTACGTGGCGAGGCCTGGCGGATGTGTGCACCAACGGGAACGAGCGGGGCGCCGCTGGGTCCGATGGCGGCCAAGTCGACCGGGTCGTGCTCCCGTGAGCTACCGAGGGGGGCGCCGCTCAACTTATGTCGTCCAATGGTTGCTTCTTGCTGGGACATTTGGGACCGGTCCCACGCCTCGATGCGAATACGGATTCGACGAGCTACGAGGTACGTACCGCCATGCATCCATGATTGATCGGACTCTGACCCGACCCACACAGAGCGGTCGAACTGCGACGTGTCGTCGGGCCGCAGATTGTCGGTACCGTCTTTGAAGCCCAGCAGATTCCTGGTCGTGCTCTGCGAGGCCGAGATCGACGAGGTCCGGCCGAACCCGAGCTGGAGGTAGCGAACTGTTGCCGACCCGAGGGCGATGCGGGCCAAGTTGCGGATGGCGTGGAAGGCGACCTGGGCGTCGTCTGCGCACGCCTGTATGCAGAGGTCACCGTTGCTGGCGGCTGCTTCGAGCTGGTCCCCGGGAAACTCCGGAAGGTCAGCAAGGGCTCCAGGCCGCTTCGACGCGAGGCCGAATCGACCATCGAAGAGTGAAGGACCGAATCCGACGGTCAGAGTCAGTTGGGACGGGCCCAGACCTAGCGCCTCACCACTATCGGCCGCAAGAGCTTCCCCGGTCTCTGGTCCGGGCACCATCCGACCTGCAGTCATTGCCGCACTGGCCGACGTCCACATCGAAAGCAGGGCTTTCAGGTCCCTCCACGTTGTTGCCGTGACATCGAACGCAGCAAAGGCAAGCTGGTTCTGCACCGAGGTGGCGATCCCGGCCTGATGGTCGCCGGCAAAAGGGACAATCTGGCCCTCCGGTCCGGACGAGTCCGTGGGTGGGATACGGCCTGACGCGCCAGCGACGCCCGAGGTCGTTGCCAGCAGGGTTGCGGCGGCCAACCCGGATCCGGCCAGAAGACGACGACGTGAGAGTTCGTTCCGACCGTGCACCGTTCCGATGTCCGGTTCTGATCCGGAACGGGTCATTGCTCCATCACGATCCATCAGTAGCGCCCATACGACCCATAACCCGCCCCGGTCTCCGCACTTCCGAGTTCGGGAGGCCAGCACTGCCAAGGCCGAGGCGGTGGCATCGACCTGTTGTCCGACTGCCATCCAGGCCGCGGTCGGGATATCGGAATCTGGCGTCGTGCCTGCGTACCGAGGGCTAGGCACGCGTGGGTCAGCGCCCCGAACCGGGCAGCGACTGTGGCGGTCTGTTTGCGGCGAGCAGATCCCCAAGAGGCTCGACCAGTTCGAAGCCAGTTGGGCAGCATTGACCCCCGCGTCAACGTCGACGGTGTCGAAGTGGGAGTACATCTCCTCTCGGCCTGAGACTGCTTCGCTGTCGACCCAATCGAGTTCTTGAACTTCGCCCTCAATGATCAATCTGGGGCGTCAGAATTGTCCGGGCCAGAGAGAACTGGATCGCCGGTCCCTGGGCGATAAGTGCAGTGACGGCCGCTTCCGGCACGTTCCATTCCACAGATCCTGTTCGATCCGGTGCAATCCCAAAACGGGTCCCAGGTGGGAATTGATCGGCCTGACCATCGAGTGCGAGAGCAGTCGGGGTTTCCCACTTCACCTGGGGACGTATGTCGTCGTACTCCGTTTGCGCCGCAAGCTCGCTGGACTTTGCGGCGCCGAGATCGCCAGAAGCGATGGCTCCTTGAAGGGATTCGGTATCGGAGGCGAACGACTGTGCACTTTCCACTATGAATTTTCGGTACCCCTCCGTGGCTGACAATGAGGCCGCCTGGACGGAGCGCGAGGGACTTGCCGAGATCAACTGGGGCGTGGCCGCGGTTGGCCGGGATCCGATCGTTCTGGGTCGGCCCAGAATGACCACATCCCGCTGCTCCGATGCCGCAAGCGAACGGTGCCGTCAGCAGCGCCAGCCACTTGCCAAGAAGGCGAATCCGCCCGCCATCGGGCTTGCCTTGTCGGACGTCCCAGGTCCGAACTCTTGCCCCGCCCACCACAAGTGCATCGTAGGCCCCATCAGCTACCCGTGCGGGAAGCTTCTGCGGCGGCGCTGACACCAGTTCACCGCCGGGTACGAGCAGTCGCAGGCGACGGAGCTGCAGATCGGGAAACCGACAGCCCCGGCATGGGAAATGACTGTCATAGGAGCCCGGAGAGCCAGGGCAACTGAGTTGCATCGGCGGCCGACAAACACTGTGACGCTCTGGGCCCGAAAACCCCTGCCTCGGCCGACGGCCTCAACATTGGGTCGATCCGCTGGCGTGAATATGGTCCATTGCCGTCGACACGGGCGTCTTCCGTGTCGGTGGCCCGACGCGAAGGGTCCTTTGGTCCAAACCCTCGCAGGACTAGACGTTGTGCGGACTAAAACGCCGAGGTTTAGCCGCTGGCCATCATCACGAGAGCTTGCCGTTGACCGATAACGACAGGCGAACGGTCAAGACGGGGGCACTAGCTCGCATCCGCCGGATTGAGGGACTCTTTGGGCGTAGGAGCATCCTTGGGGTAGATGATCCAATGGATGATTGCGGCGACTACGCCACCCACGGCCGGCGCCACGAGAAACAACCAAACCTGGCTGAGAGCCGTTCCGCCCACGACCAGCGCCGGACCGAGGCTCCGAGCCGGATTTACGGACGTGCCGGTGAGCGGGATACCGATGAGGTGGATGAAGGAAAGAGTAAAGCCGATGACCAACCCTGCTGTCAGCGCATTGGCGATCCGTGATGTCACGCCAAGGATGACGAAGACGAAGATGGCGGTGAGGATGACCTCCACAAGGAAGGCGCCCCCGGCGCTGATGTGGACGTCCGACGCTTTGCCGTAGCCATCCGCTCCCAGACCAGTGACCGTCCGGTGGTAAAAGGGCGACGAGCTGAAGACACCCCAGAGCAGTAGCGCACCAAGGATTCCCCAATGAATTGGGCCACTATATAGAGAAGGCCCTCAACAGGCTCGATCCGCCGGGTGAGGAGGGCCCCGATCGTGACCGCCGGGTTGACGTGACATCCGGAGATCGGCCCGAGGACATAAACGAGCGCCAATAAGACGAGGCCGAAAGCCAGCGCCGTGGCGACGATTCCGGCGGACAAATTGTGGGCAAGCGAGAATCCGGCAAAGTTAAATCCCTTGCCGAAGGACAAGGTCGCCACCCCACACGCGACAAAGACGAGAATGAGAGTTCCAAGCAGTTCTGCTGCAAGCTTTCTAAACATGAAGGTCACCTTTCGTTGACGGAATCCCTTGGACTTCGGAGCTGCTGATCACCTCACTGCTTAGGCGCCATCAGACGGGTCGACATTGCTATTAATCAGGGCGCGATCAACCCCAGGAGCCTTCGTGCGAGTGGGGCATCAAGCTGATGATGGAGAACGACAGCTATCGCTGCCGCCATCAATCCCACCTTGGCATCTCTCTTGAATATCAGCTTGGCAAGCACAAGTACGGCGAGACCGATCACAAGATTGGCTAGTCCGTAGGCCAGCAAACTCGGTGGCGGAGCTAAATCCCTGTGATCACCAAAAGGCTTTGACCCGGTCATTACGGCTGTTGACGCTAACCCTTGCGGATTTGCCATCACCCAGGCCTCCCAATGCCCCTCTAGGTTCTTGAATCAAACGGTCAGGACGGTCCTCTAACGGAGCTATTGGCGTGCAGATGCTTGCGAAACCAAAGGGCGCTAGTCCCGGTTGGGAATCCCTCGATACATCCGATCACTTCGTAGCCGCTCTTCGTATAGAGCTCATGAGCTTGAAACTCATAGGTGAAGTGGACAGTTTGCGTGCACCCGCGGGCTGCTGCTTCGGCTTCAGCGGCAGCGATAAGCCGGGTCGCTAGTCCGCCGCCCCGGAGGCCAGGATCGACCCAGAGGCTTTGCAGCTCACAACAATCGCCCCAGGTCCATCCACTTATGCCCGCTACCACCGTGCCGGCTTCGCGGACGAAGATGGCCAGTTCAATTTCTTCACCAAGTCCCATCACGTCGGATGCTTCGCGACGGATCTGAGTTTCCAGGAACTCAACATCGAGCGGATCCGGCTGAACCTCGATGTGGAGCTCCACTGGCATCTGTCCGTCAGTCGACAATCTGTTCGATCATGGAGACGTCGTCAAAGTAGGTTCGGTACGACTTGATCTTTCCCGCCTGGAAGTCCGCGACAGTGACGCCAGGCAGGCGGATACGCCGCCCGGTCGGCTCTAGTTCGACATCCTCGCTTAAAGCTAAGGGGCCAGTGTGGTCAGCTTCGATGAGCCATTCAGCGTACGCACGGTTGCCGATCTCATCGAGCCCACGGAACATGATTACGACGTTAGAAAACGCGATTTCACGGAGTGCCGAGAGGGCGGCGAGGGCAGGGAGTCCCGAGATGGATGCGTATGGTGACCATCCCACGACATCATCAGTGAAGAGCAAGGCCAAATCGGTGGACTCGGAACCACCCACCTCGGCCTCCAGAGCTTTTAGGAGCACATCTTTGCGGGATTCAGACATCAGACACCCAATTTCTGTAGTTATCGACAGCTCTTAGATCGGTCGGCGCTCAGGACATCCAGAACGCTCTGAGCTACTAGGACGCGAGGACTTGCGCCTTGGCAGTAGCGAACTCTTCGTCGGTCAGCGCACCCGACGAGTGGAGCTGCGCGAGATGCTCGATCTGATCAGCCGCGTCCGCTGGTGCTGGCGCCGGTGTTGGCGCATACGAGTTGTCGGCGTACTGCTCTTGAGCCTGCTGTTTGTTGGCCCGGTGATGGGCTATTGCCCCTCCCGCCACCGCACCAGCAACGAGTCCTCGCCGTCGTGAACGTCGCCTCATACCCATGGTAACTCCCCTCTGACCCACCGGGTCAGTCCGCTGTCAGCAGCACTCTAGATCTGGGATTTGCCAAAGCGCCAGGGGTTTTCGTGCCGTTGCAAAAACCATGGGCCGCACCTACGGCCATTGTTACAACGTTCGCGCGACGTGTTGACACTGCCGAATATTTGGCAAATACTCCATTCAGGATGAGTTCATCCTCCTTTGTAAAGACAGGGGAATTCGATGGCGGAACGCGGTCCGGGTTGGGTTTTGTTCGCAGGGATCATGCTGATCTTTGGCGGGGTCCTCAAAGTGTTCGATGCGATCTGGGCGTTTCGGTATCACGGGGTGCTTCCCTCCAACCTCGAAGCAGCCATCTTCGGTCACACCTTGAAGACCTACGGCTGGATTGATCTGGGCGTCGCCGCCATCCTGATCATCTGCGGGTTCCTGGTCACCAGTGGATCCGAGATCGGTCGCTGGGTGGGCATAGTCGCCGGTGCTATTGCCGGCATCAGCGCCATCTGGTGGATGCCCTACTACCCAGTATGGTCGTTCGTTTATATCTTCATTGCCGCTCTGGTCATCTACGCCCTGGCGGTTTATGGAGGCAGGACGGTACTCGTTGACAACTGACCCAGCGGGTCGAGTGTCGATACCCAGCGATGACGAGCTTTCGTCGCTCCGAAGCTGCCCGCTTTGCGGTGACTCGGACGTACCCCGCCTGATCCTGCGTCTGGGGCCGATGGATCCTGGCGAGCTGAGCTGGCGCTGCCGAGCCTGCGAGCGAGAATGGACCGAACACCCACTCGGTAGTTACCTACCTCAGGTGTGACCGAGTGAATAACCCTCGATTTTACGAGCGACTCTGCCTTCGACCTCCAACAGGGAGCTCTCCAATAGGAGTGCGGCCTGTGGGTGTTGTATTCCCCTGAGAGTTGTATCCCCCTTAGAAAGGAATCCCCAGTGCTTGCCTACACCTATCCGCTCGCAGACTTCTTCTGGACGATGCTCGAGATCTTTTTGTTTGTCATCTGGATCTGGCTCCTCATCGTTGTCTTCGGCGACATCTTCCGAAGCGGAGACATGGGCGGCTGGGCTAAGGCTTTGTGGGTCATCTTCGTGATCGTCCTCCCATTCCTGGGGGTCTTCCTCTACTTGATTGCCGCGGGGTGGGAAGATGCAGGAGCGCGCGGTCCGCGACGCCACCCAGCAGAAGCAAGCATTTGATGCACACGTACGTGAGGTTGCAACCGCCGGGGCTGCAGACGAGTTGTCCAAGTTGGCCACACTCAGGGACCAAGGCGTGCTCACCGACAGCGAGTTTTCAGACCAGAAAGCAAAACTCTTGGCGTGACGTCGAGACGGAATTGCGACAGGCTGCGACCTCGACCTTTCCCAACGGCGTGTCTCTCTGTCCGGTCACGGTGAGGGCGATCTTGCCGCCGACTCGGGCGTGGGGAGCTCGTCGAGTCCAACGATCGGAGTCGTGACGGCGGGCGGATGTACCGGCCGTGCTGGCCGAGCAATCGTAGGTGTTCCGTTGCGGGCTGCCTTTGGCTCGGATGGCAGGGCGCCGCGCCGAGCACCTGTACCGCAATACCAACCTTCGACAGCCGACATTGGTCTCGATGCTTTGATTCCGCGGTGCTTACCCATCGTGGCGTAAGCGGGCGGACATCGGACCTCGACGCTATCCACGTCATGAACTCAGTGCTTCGTGCTTCGTGCCTCGGTCCATTTGACCGCCAGCCGTTACCGCGAGCCGAGGGTCGCGTGTCGCAATCGGGGTTCACAACGATCCCGACCCTGGCAGACTTATACAAAGAGATCAGATCGACCCAGGCTTGCAACTCAGCTCCACTGCTGCCGGAGAGTTCACTCGGAGGGCGTTACCTTGGCAAAGAAGAGTAGGGCGAGAAGGAGAAGGGCCATAGAGATCACTCTGTGGGCTCAGAAGCAAGGGAGGAACCTGGGTTTCACGGGAAGCGCAAGATGAAGCGCAGGGAGTACGACCACGAGCTCCGACTTCTGCACGGCGAACTAGTTGCCGTACAGAAGTGGGTAAAGGATTCTGGCGCAAAGCTATGCATCGTCTTCGAGGGCCGGGACACCGCTGGCAAGGGAGGGACGATTAAGGCCATCACTGAACGGGTGAGTCCAAGGGTGTTTCGAGTCGTCGCCCTTCCCGCACCAACTCGCCGGGAGAAGTCTCAGATGTACATCCAACGGTACCTGTCACATTTCCCCGCGGCAGGTGAGGTGACGATCTTTGACCGTAGTTGGTACAACCGGGCCGGAGTCGAACGAGTTATGGGCTTCTGCACTCCCGAAGAGACCAGGCGCTTCTTGGAGTTGGCTCCCGGAGTGGAGAAGGCCATGGTCGATTCGGGAATCCTGCTCATCAAGTACTGGCTAGAGGTCAGTCCCGAAGAGCAGACTCGGCGGTTGCAAAGCCGGATCGACGATCCCCGCAAGGTCTGGAAGCTATCGGAGATGGACCTTCTCTCTTATCGAAGGTGGTTCGACTACTCGCGCGCTCGGGACGAAATGTTCGCCGCCACCGATACAGCCTGGGCGCCTTGGTGGGTCGTGAACTCCGATGACAAGAGAAGGGCCCGGCTCAATGTCATCTCGCACCTCCTCGACAGGATCCCCTATGAACGGCTCGATCGGCGTGACGTCGAACTTCCAGATCGTCAGGAGCCCGGCGACTATCGGGAGTCCAACGTCCCACTGCACCACATCCCGACCCCCTACTAAGCGGAGCGTTCGTGCCCGAGCCAGCCGTGGCTCCACTTCGCTCGACGTAGTGAGGTTCTGATTGGCATTCATCGGCCAAAAACCCTCGCGAGTGGATTTGGAACTCCAGCTTGGCTACGAGTGGCCATCGCTTCGCCGTTGACACCAGTGTCTGACCTGCCCGACCGGGACCGGGCTTCGAGCGCGGCCGCTTCAAGCGGTAGGACTTTATTATCTTCAAGCCGAAGTTGATCCGCGCCGGTGATGGATCTGGGTTGTTTGGGTATAGCAGCTCGCCCTAGCGGCTCCGATAGCGTGGCTGCGTGGCATCGGATCCTCCGGCGCACCGGGCCATTGCTGGCCGTATTCTGATCCTTGCCGTTACCTGGATGGGTCTGACCGGCGTTTTGCTCGGTGCAGGAAAGCTCGCCACGCACTGGTCAGTAATCGAACAGTTCGATCATCACGCCACCTCCTGGGTCGTGGCCCATCGCTCTCACGCTCTGAATGCGACCATGAAAGTGGCTACCTGGGGTGGTTCTTGGATTGCAGTAACCGCAGCTGGTGGGCTTCTCCTGGTCTTGGTGGCCGGGCACAAGCTGCCATTGGCTGTTGTGATCCTTGCCACCGCAGGCTGGCTGGGCGAACTGACCGCGGTCAATCTTGTCAAGTCCTTGGTCGATCGCCAACGGCCGCCAAAGGTTCTCTGGTTGGTCTCTGCTCATGGAGGCTCGTTTCCCTCTGGACATGCAGCGAACGCAGTGGTCGTTTTTGCCACCTTGGGCTATGCCTGGTACCTCCTCGCCTCATCTCGGGCTGCCCGGATTGCCGGCGTGGTTGTGTCCGTACTCGGAGTGTTGACTATAGGGTTCTCACGGATCGAGCTTGGTGTCCACTGGATGACTGACGTCGTTGCCAGCTTGTTCGTAGTTACCGCATGGCTGGTAAGCATCGGCGCGCTATTCGCGTACAGCCTCCCAGGTCCTCCTTTATTTGCCCCTGTCAGGAGAAGCCACGGAGAGTTTTGGCCACCCAGCTGACCCTTCGACCTCACCGGGGGCAGTCGGCCTCCATGGCTGAGTCCGCAATGCCCCCTAGGTCTGCTGCCAGACGGGGCATTTTGGGTTGTCCAAAGGACGGACATGGTGGAAGGAGATGCGTCGCGTTGACCTTCGACTCGACGCAATGTGTCAGATCTGAGGCTAACTGGCCACCCTGAGCTCGTAGCTGGCCGGCCGGTAAGTGATCCGCCCCGCCTTCGGACGATGTGCCTCAGGGCCCAGAACGATCTCAAAGTGAAGTCGGTCGAACGCTCGAACGAGCACCTAGTCCTCTCGCGAGGCTCATGGTTGAAGACATCGGCTCGAGCGGCCCAGAGTCACTTCGATTGATCGGCCTCCTTTGCATCTGCTTCGATGGCTTCCTGATCGGCCCTCAATTCCTTGGTCTGGATCTTGTCGGCCTTCGCCATCGCCTTCTCGATCTTGGAGCCGATGTCAGACACTGCGACAACAACAAGGCCGGCCTGCCCGCTGTCGAGACCCTCCCCCAGTTCCTTGAGGTCGTTGCGGCTCATGCCAGCGGCGGCGTGGCCGGCCAGAGCACCTAATACCGCCCCGCCACCTCCGGTGGCCAGGAGGAGCCCTCCGCCGATGACGGCGGCGGGGAACAGTGCAATGACTAGTCCCGTAGCCAGACCGACTCCGGCGCCGGCGACTCCGCCAACCCTCGTTGGCGTCTCGTGCTTCTTCACGATCTTAACTTTGCCGTCGGCCTTGCGCTCCACAACAGCCGCGTCGTAGGCGTCGATCAGACCCGTCTCGCTGTGCAGGGCGTGAACGGCGTCATAGTCCGCAAGGGCGTCCTGAACGTTGGGATAGATGGCGGAATAGGCAATGAATGTGTCAACTGGCATGGGTCTCCCCCTTTTTCTCCGGTTCCTAGAGTCCTGCACCACTATTGATGAACAAGCTACAGCCACAGGACAACTGACCACATGTGTACCGATGGTCTGGGGGCCCAAGACGTTGCACTGTGATTCATCCCGCTACCGATGTTCCTCGTGACAGAGGATCAGCCAGCAGGAGGACCAATCGGGGGCTTCCATCGTCTGCTAACTCTAGGGGAAGGCAACTAGTCGAGTTCATGAGAGTACTTCGCCCCTTCACCGCCCGCACGCTCTTCTGGCTGCGACGCTGATCCTTCAGCTTGGACTCTCTGTGCCTCAACCGCCCGATACACGTTCCCGTGCATCCTGTCTTCACCGATGGCATCCAGGAATCCATCGCGTCTGAGTACCTCTTGGACGGCTGGCTTCATACGTGCGAGCCGCAGCGTCACCCCCGCCTGTCGTGTCAGTTCCAGGATCTCACCCATCTTCGCCGATCCCTGCGAATCGATGAAGTCGATGCCTTCGCAATCGAGCACGATTCCGGTGATGTCCGGCGTGGACAGCGCGACCTCGCGAACCCGGTCCTCGAGAGCATCGGAGGTTGCAAAAAACAGGCCGCCGTCCAGCCGAAGGACAACAATCCCCGGAGACTGCTCATCGGTCGGATGCTCTTCGAACTCCCTGAACACCTGAGTTCCGGGCTCCCGGACCAACAGTGGCATTGAGGGTCGGGTCGCAACCGAAATCAGCCAGACAAGTGAGAGACCAATCCCGATGATCACCCCGGTGAGGACGCCGAAGACAAGGGTGCCTGCGATGGCGGCGACGGCGATCCAGAAGTCGAAACGCTGCACTCTTGCCAGTCGCCGCATTTCGGGAACGTCCATCATCCCCATGACCACGGCTTCGATGATCAACGCGGCGAGCACGGGTTTGGGCAATTTTGAGAAGAGCGGTGCCAGGACCAAAAGTGTCAGCAAGACAATCACCCCAGATGTAAGCGAGGCGAGACCGGTTCGGGCACCTGAGTGATCGTTGAGCGAGCTCGCAGACAGGCTCGTTGAGACGGGCATCCCCTGGAAGAGACCGGCACCGACGTTGGACATTCCTTGCGCCACTGACTCCTGGTTGATATCGATGCGGTAGCGATGCTTGGCCGCGAAGGATCGGGAGTCGCCGGCTGTCTGTGAGAAACCGATGAGTACCAGCGCCACAGCAGCAAGAGCGATCGTGCTTCCGTGGTCTCCCAGTTGCTGCCATTTGGGAAGAGCCAAACTCGGCAATCCCCTAGGCACTGTCCCCACAAGAGCTACCCCGTGGGAGCCGAGGTCGAAGACCCAGGAGGCCAACAGTCCCCCAACAACGAGCACGAGGGCTCCCGGGATCTTCGGGGCAATGGCCCGCAGTCCGAAGATGACTATGAGAGACATCCCGCCGACAAGTACTGTCGCCAGACTGGTAGCTCCCAAGGAGCCAATCCATGAACGCAGTTCCTGGATTGGATTCGAGCCGTTCACATCCGTGCCAGTGAGCTTGGGCAACTCGCCGATGACCACGTCGATCGCGGCCCCGAAAAGGAATCCGGTGACCACAGCACGAGAGAGGAACTGCGCAATCCACCCCATCTTGAACACCGCGAGGAGAAGGAAGAGGGCTCCGGATGCAAGGGTGATGGTTGCCACAAACGATGCGACATCCTGAGCCCCGGTGACTTTTGCCGCCACGACGGCACTCGCCGCCACCGCAGCCAATCCCGAACTAGGTCCGGTCGAGATCTGGCGGCTCGTCCCGAATACGGCGTAGAGGATCGCACCGGCTGCGGCCGCGTAGAGCCCGTTCTCCACAGGAATGCCCGCTATGGCGGCGTAGCCGAGGTTCTTGGGAACGATGAGCGCTGCTACGGCAATCCCAGCGATGAGATCGCCCCGCAACCAGCGACGATCGTACGAGCGGACCCATCCGACGATGGGGACTAGGTGCCAACGACCGGTTGGGCGGGTCACTTCGCCATTTTGGTTCATCGAGCCGCCACAACCATGTGTTCTCCGGTCTTCGCCAGCGAGCCTCAGGCCATCATGAGATGGCCAAGGTAGCGCCTGATTCAGTCTGCATCGATCCCATTTGGCGTGCTCGATCAGGTCGTCCACCGATTCGACGCCACTTCCAGAACGCCGAGACTCGTGAAGCTGATCACATGTCGACTCAATGAGGACTTGAGCATGTAGCCAGACGTAGCATTGCGCCGACGGTTATCGGGTGAGCCAACCAATCTTCTTAACCGTGCAATACGAAGCCGAGTTCTATGCTCAAGTAAGGTGGCGGCTGACGTGAACCGGACGCGGGCTTGATGACCGTCCTCTTGGCACTGCTTGCCGCCTCAGCCTTTGCCATGGGCAGCGTGTTGCAGCAGAAGGGTACGCTTGAGGCCCCGGCAGAAGGCGACGACCCTAAGTTCCTGGTCCAAATACTGAAACGTCCGGTATGGCTGGTTGGTGGCGGCCTTCAGGCAACTGGATGGGTCCTCCAAGCCGCTGCCCTTGACCGTGGGTCACTTGTTGTCGTCCAATCGCTTACCGCAACGAGCCTCGTCATCGCCCTACCGCTCGGTGCCCATTTTACCGAACAGCAGATAAGCCGACGGGTGATCATCGGAGCGGTGGCCATTGTCGCCGGAGTCGTCCTCTTCCTGTCCGTCGGCGCTCCTCAGAAGGGAATCTCCCATCCCCCTCCCGCCGCCTGGTTGAGTGCGGGAGCCGTCGGGACCGTAACTGTGGTTGCACTGGTCAAATTGGGACGCGCCAGAAGTGGAGCAACGAAGGCGCTGCTGTTCGGATCAGCTGCGGGAGTGGGCTTCGCTCTGCAGGCCACGGTGACCAAGGAGTTCATGACGATCATCGGGCACGGCATCGGAGACCTCTTCTCCAGTTGGGAGATATACGCCCTGGTTGCCACGGCTGTCGTGGGGTTCATACTCCAGCAGTCGGCCCTCAAGACTGGACTCCTCGCCCCTGCCATGGCATCAAGTAACGCCGTAACCTTGTTTGTCAGCGTCGTCCTCGGAATCACCGTCTTTGGCGAGAAGCTGTCCAACGGGAACGAGAGGTTGGCGCCCGCGCTCATCGGCCTTGTCGTTGCCCTAGCGGGCGTCGTTCTCCTGGCCGGCGCCAAACCTCCTCAAGCATCCGAACCGGTCGCCTTTGCCCCAAATCCGCCGTCCGATGTATACCCACACCATTGAGCCTTGCGTTCTGTCTCGTTCCGGATCGTGAGCGTCTTGCTGTCCCACGAACAAGGAGTGCCTGGCCATGAGTAACTTTCCCCCGATCGCCGAGTATGCCTTCCTGTCCGACTGCGAGAACAACTGCTTGATCGCGCCAGACGGCTCGGTCGAATGGCTGTGCCTCCCCCGACCGGATTCGCCCAGCGTGTTCGGTGCCATCCTCGACCGGTCGGCGGGAACCTTCCGGTTCGCGCCGTCGAACACCCTGGTTCCCCACCAACGCCGCTACGTTCCAGGCACCATGGTCCTCGAGACGACCTGGCACACTCCAACCGGATGGCTCATTGTGCAGGACCTCATGGTCATCCGTAAGGTGAACGACGGGACGCGGCGCCCCGGCTATCGGCGAGCACCGACCGACTCGGCGGCCGCCGGGGTCCTGCTCCGGATGGCTACATGCATCTCCGGAAGGGTCGAAATCGATGCAACCTGTGTTCCGCTATTCGAATACGGACTCTCCACCGGTCAGTGGTCCTACGACGGTGACGGCTACGGGTCTGTCAGCGTTGGCCATCCCGACGGTGCCGTCGCCCTCACCGCGGTGAGCAGCCTGCGACTGGGGATCGTCGGGGCCCGCTGCTATGGCCGGACCAGCCTTTCTGAGGGAGGAGATGCATTCATGGCGCTGTCCTGGGGGGGCTCTGCCCCCACCACCCAAGACGAAGCCGGCCTGGACGCCGCCGCAACGGTCCTACTGGCGTGACTGGCTGGCAACCGGCACATTCCCCGACCACCCGTGGCGACCCTATATCGAACGCAGCGCACTGACATTGAAGGGCCTGAGTTACGCACCGACCGGCGCCATCATGGCGGCTTCCACGACATCCCTGCCGGAGACACCCGGCGGGGCTCGCAACTGGGACTACCGGTACACATGGATCCGGGACACCGGGTTCATGTTTCGGTCGCTCTATCGCCTGGGATTTGACTGGGAGGCACTCCAGTACTTCGCGTTCATCCTCGAGGCGGTGAGCCAGGGAAGCGGTGATCAGGCGTTCGAACTTCAGATCATGTACGGCATCGGGGGGGAACGGGACCTGAGGAGTCGACGCTCGACCATCTCTGCGGCTACGACGGGGCCCGTCCGGTCCGGGTCGGCAATGGTGCCTGGGACCAGCACCAGAACGACGTGTGGGGCATGCTCCTCGACGGTGTGGACCAGCACTTCAAGCGGGGTGCGGCGCAGATCGCCCCGCCGTCTGGGAGGGTCTGGCCGCACTGGTGGAAGAGGCGCTTTCCCACAGCGGAATGCCGACCAGGGGATCTGGGAGATCCGGGGTGAACCCCAACACTTCACCGCCTCAGCCGTACTTTGCTGGGTGGCGGCGGACCGTGGTGCTGACCTGGCCGAGGCGGGGCGATTCCGAACGCGCCAAACGGTGGCGTGAAGCGGCCGATGCCCTCAAGAAGGACATCCTGGCCAAGGGCGTCGGTTCGGCGGAAATTCCGCCAGGCATACGAGAACGATGACCTCGATGCATCCTTGCTTCTGATCCCCATCATGGGATTTCTTTCCCCGACCACGAACGGTACGAGCGACGGTCCTGGCCATCGCCGATGAGCTAACCGAGGACGGACTGGTGCTCCGCTACAAGGTCGACACCACTGACACCGGATTCGAAGGGAAAGAGGGAACCTTCACAATCTGCTCATGGTGGCTGGTCTCAGCGTTGGCCATGATCGGTGAGCTCGATCGGGCGCGGGCCCTCGGTAAGAAGCTGCTCTCCTTCGCCGGTCCACTGCATCTCTACGCCGAGGAGATCGATGCCAGTACCGGAGAGCATCTTGGGAACTTCCCCCAGGCGTTCACCCACCTGGCGTTGATTGACGCGGTCTCCCAACTCATCGAGGCTGAGATAGAGACGGATTGAGGCGGGTTAACTGGGGCGGTGCGGCCATAAGGAGCGCAAGGACCAGCGGGCATTGGAGTTGTGTGCCTCGAGTTCGCCTGCCGCTCGTCTAGGCCGTTGGGGGCCGATAACGATTCGGTTCTGAACTACAAGCCGGACTCCACTGTGATCCGCCCCTCGGTTGCTGCGCGTTGGAGCGCCTCGTAGTCTCGCTGGTTCTGATCCGCGTACGCCGTGGCGAACTCCAGCAGCGCCCTGTCGAACGTGGGGCCGCTCCCGAGATAGCTGGCGATGGCAATGCGGTCACCCGAGCGGGCATGGGCCCTGGCTAGGGCCTTGGCGCACACTCCGACGTACTTGGTAAGACCCGGAGGGATTGCACCTTCGATCTCGAAACTGCCCTTCCAGTCCCGGAGCTGACGGAGGTAGAAATCCCGACTGACTCCGTCAAGACCTTCGACTGGCTGGTAGCCGAGGAAGATATCGCTGGCCGCCTGCATCAGGTGCTGACCGGCTACAACCCGCTCTCCGTGGTTCGCGTAGCCGCTCTTACCCACGAACTCCTCGAGGACTGACGCCTCCGCCTCCTTGGCCTGGAGGAAGAGTGGATCGTGATTGTCCTTGCCCACCATGAGCAGGATCCAGGCCCGAGTGCCCACGCTCCCCACGCCCACCACCTTCCGGGCGATCTGGACGAACCTGAATTCCTCGAGCAGGTGTCGCCGATCGGTCTGAAGACTGCGGCGGTAGCCGCGTAACAGTTGATGGAATGAATCTCGGAGCGCGTTACTGACCTCCCGTGGGAACAGCTCCTCTGTCGGCACGATGAGCGGTGGATCACTCACGATACGAAGCTCACCGTCCTCGACGGTGGCAAGTTTGGTAAGTGCCTGCAGACTGTCGCGGGTGCGAGATTTGGCGACGATGCGAGCCGTGCGGGTGGCCATGTGCTTGTCGGCCTTGGATCCAGTCTTGCCGGCAGTCGCCTCAAGTTGGGCGAGGAGGGCAGCAACGTCGATGTGCGAGTACCAGACTTCCAGAGTGGATAAACCAGCCAGCCGGATCATCTCTTCGCGGTAGCTCGTACCCACTTCAAGGGCGGCTGTTCGGGCTTCCTTCTCGGAGAACTCCCTGTCTCGTGCGGCGATGACAGTGCTGGCCGCGAGCCGCTTCAGGTCCCACTCCCAGGGCCCCGGCAGCGTCTCGTCGAAGTCGTTGACGTCGAACATCAGCGTCCGCTCCGGCGAGGCAAACAAACCGAAATTTGATAGGTGGGCATCGCCACAAACTTGGGCTTTGAGCCCTGATCGAGGTGTACCGGCCAGGTCGGAGGCCATCACGAGGGCCGCACCTCGGAAGAAGGCGAACGGTGAAACCAGCATGCGCCCGTAGCGAATGGGGACCAACTCGGGCACCCTGGTAGAGGCCTGGTGTTCGAGCAGGCTGACCGGATCCGGGCGATCCCGACTGGGCCTGAACTCTGCCTGGGACGAGCGGGGTGCCTTGGTACGGGCCTCCTTGCCCTTCCTCACCCGCTCGTCGACGCTGAGATGCGGCACTGTTCTTTGAGTTCGTCCCAGGTCGTGCCTCTGTTCCTCCAATGGCTTCCACCTCCTAAGTGCAGTTACCGCCTTTACCCATCATGCGCCATAAGGGTGTTCTCCGGTGCCACCGAGGTTGCACTTCTCGTACTTCGGAGCACAGAAACGCTCGCATTGTTCTCGACATAGAAACGCCAATCGAGGTCCTGGCCTGCCGACACGCCAATTCGGGCGCTTCTGGCGTACGGAAGTGTGATGTGATCATCGAGGATCTGAACCTTCCCGACCACAAGATCAGTATTGTTGTCCGCACGGTCCAGGCCAAAGGCCTTGCACAGACGGCCGGGCCCACTGCACAACCGGCGATCGGGGTCTTTGGGGTCACCCCGGTTCGCCCTCATTTTCTCAACGCCGGTGAGCGGTTCCAGCGCCCGGATGAGGATGCCGGAGCCGACACCAACCGGTTGACAGACCACGTTGGCCAGGTAGTTGACCCCGTAGGAGAGATAGATCTCGAGCCGCCCCGGCGGACCGAACAACGTGGCGTTGCCTTTCTTGGGTCCGGAGAAGCCATGGCTTGCCGGCTCCTTTTCGTCGTAGGCCTCCACCTCGACGATTCGCCCGCTGAGCGGTCCGTAGGCGAAGACCTTTCCGATGAGTTCACTGGCCACCAACGGGGCGGGCCGCTCGTAGAACGCTCGCTCAAGCGTTCGGCGCCGCGTCCTCACCATTGCCCCTTAGCCGCCTCAGCTGCTCGGTCCCCGCTAGAGATCGCCGCGTTTGATCCCAATCGTTCCCCCCTCGGTGAATCTGATCGGCGCGTCGAGGGTATCGACCAGAAACCGGTCACGATCCCCGCGATCCCACGCCTCGCGGAGGCCGGGCGCCCCTAGATCGAAGTCCGGACGGATCTTCTGTAGAACGACCCGAAGATCCACATGGAGCTCATCCATCGTTGGCCGGCCCCAGTACCAGTACCCATTGTAGATCTTGTAGATCCGAAGCCCCGGCTCCAAGACAAAGGTGTGAGGGATCATCGGATTGTGAGGATCCGTGTACTCCTCGATGCCGAGGTCCTGTTGCACCATCCGCTCGGGGTCACCCAAGAAGGGCCACAGGGCACCCAGGGAGTCACGGAACTCGTTGAGGCTCAGTGGGTTGTCGGTGGAGATGACCACCAGTCG
This sequence comes from uncultured Acidimicrobiaceae bacterium, assembly GCA_963817985.1. Classification (GTDB taxonomy): domain Bacteria; phylum Actinomycetota; class Acidimicrobiia; order Acidimicrobiales; family RAAP-2; genus Bog-756. Next base: position 298,116 of record CAWFQI010000003.1, read on the forward strand.
CGTGTAGGCCACGCGGAACTCGGGGTAGCCGTCCACCAGATTCCTCAGAAAGCGGTGCTCCTTGGGGTCGTACGCCCCCCGCGAGAGATGGAGAACCATGGGATTGCCACCCTGGAGTTCGGAGAGCTTACGACGGACCCCGGCTTGGTCCTCCAGCTGGTAGTCAGGAAACGTGGCTCCAACAACAATGTCATCTCGCAACTAGTTCTCCCTTCGATCCACCGGGTCCGGGCAGGGTCGGCCCATCAAGAGATCCGGCAGAGAAAGCCTTCGACTACTCACCGATTCCGTAGAGAAAATCATCAAGATCCCGCCAGGTGTTCTCACCATTCTGCTCTCCACCGGGATGCCATGCCACAGCCACAGCCACCCCATCCGGATCGCGACCAACCACAGCACTCCACTCGGCGTGCTCCCGTCGGCTGACGAGAAGTTTTCGAGCCTCCAGATCGCTGGCGATCTGCTCCAGTTGATCGGCCGACTCGATTTCCAGCAGGAATGCGCGCAGGCCAATGTGGCGAGCGCCTCCCATAGGGCTGCTCCCAAATGCTCGCAGAACGAGGATCTGGGCGCTGTCATTGCCCGGAGCACTCAGCGCAGCCAGTTGCGCCTTGTGGGACAACAGCTCGAATCCAAGAACCTCACGATAGAAGTCAATCGAGCGGTCAAGATCAGTCACGTTAATCAAGGCGCCCTGAAAGTTCATTCTCTGCTCCAAGTCCCTAATGAGCGGAGCCATGTAGCGAACCCGCACAAACGAAGCTGCATTTCTCATTCCGATCTCTCACCCTACAAATCTATCGACGGCAGAGACATGCGGGTCTATCGACGGCAGAGACATGCGGGCCTCGGCTACGAGCCGGACGAGTTTGGCCACGATCTCCGCTGGCGATAGCGGCTGGAGGAGATCGGGTCTGCGCAATCCCACGCGGCCGTAGCCGGAATTGGTTGTCCCCGCAACGAGCGAGTGCTCGAGAGGCCCGGCTGTCAAAGGACTTCCGACCGTGTCAATTCGGCGATCGAGCCTGGTGACGCCTTTGACGTCCTGCTAACGGAAATGATCACCCACATAGTCGTCCCGACCACCGGAACCCGCCATCAACTCCTCTAGCGGACCGCCAACCCTCGGGCCCGCATACTGCGGACTTGCCATCGCTGCGTTGAGACAAGCAGGTCCAAGGCCACTTGACTTGGGGTGGTGCAGCCGGTGTGATTGGATACCTCCGTGGGCTCGGTGGCGGTCACAGATGAGCTCAGCCCCGCGGACGATCCGGAAACAACCGTGGGGGCACCGGCCCGATCGGCAGGCCCACCGGCGCAAGGTGCGGGCCATCTTTATCCTCCTCGTCGCCTACTACATCCTGACGTTCGGAGTGTTCGGACGATGGCAGAGTCAAAACTGGTATCCGGTCTTCGGAGACGAGCCTCATTATCTGATCATGACCAGTGGCATCGTCCACGATCACACGTTTGAGCTGACCCGCCCCTATGAGGCGGAGTTCGATCATCCCGAGATCGCTCCCTACAGCTTGGCGCCCCCAGGATCGGTGCCTTCGTCGGCCAACGCACAGATCTTGGTCGGACCACACGGTCGATTCAGTATCCACAACATCGGTCTGCCGATTCTGATGGTTCCGGGGTTCTGGATCGGTGGGGACACCGGCGCCAAGGTCAGTTTGATCCTGCTCAGCGGCGTCATCGTCATCGTGGTGGCGTGGACTGCCCTCGGGCGCATCAACTCTCGGCCTCGGGCGCTGTTGACGGCCGCGGCGATCTGCTTCGCCCTGCCGTTCGTCACTGCGGCGAGCCAGGTCTACCCCGACATACCTGCCGGGATTATCTCGCTGGTGGTACTGGCCGCGTGTGCGGCACGAAACAAGCGCCGCCATCTGGCGACCGATGTCGGCCTGGCTCTGCTGCTCGCCATACAACCTTGGCTCCAGGTGAAGTACGCACTCCCGGCGGTCATCGGTGCCGCCGCCCTCGGCTACACCCTCTGGAGGACAGGGCAGGTTCGCCGGTTGTACCTCTTTCTCGGCATCCTCGGTATCTCCTATCTGCTCCTCGCCGGATTCAACGACTACGCCTACGGACACATACTCGGCCCGTACACCTCGAGCGACTCCCTGAAACCGGGTACGACCGCGGTGATGGTCTTCTTCGGTCTCCACGTCGATCGCCTCCAGGGAATCTTTCTGCAACAGCCACTCCTGGCCGTGGGGGCATTCGAAATGGTTCGTTCGGCCGCCCGACGACAGCGCTGGGCCCTACTGGCCACGGCCCTGTACCTCAGCTTCGTTGTCCCCAACGCCATGCATCCCAACTGGTACGGAGGTGGCAGCTTCGCCGGACGTTTTGTATGGAGCGGTGCCGTGATCCTCACCTATCCGACCGTGATCGGCATGGCGAAGCTCTGGAAACTCGCCCCCCGGTGGGCGGCTGTCCTCGTGACCGGGAGCATCCTCCTCCAGATCTGGTTCCTCACTCAGTACGTCGGCAGCCGCTTCGACTTCTACAACCAGGCCTCCTCGGAGTGGCTACGGGACTATCCGTCGCTGTACGGGCCAGTGGCCCGCTTCCTCCCCGCCCTCTACTCCCGCGCCTGGGCCTTCCGCTACGGACCCAACCTGACCGCCATGCTTCTCCTCGTGGTGCTGGTGGCAGTGGCACTCGGACTGACCCTGCGGTTGAGCAGCCGCGGCCTGATCACTTCGGTCCTCGTCCTGGGCGGCCTAGGGGTGGTCCTCTACGCCACCGGGAGAACACCGCCCACCCCTAGGCTCGTCTTCCCTGGAGGGCAACTCCCGGGTATCACCGGATCGGTGGTCGGCACGGCCCGGGTGGCCAGCGCTCCTGGCGACCCCGCCGGTTACTTGACCTACGGACCGGGCGATCTGGCCCTCGTTCCTCGCACCTACCACTTCTCGCTCTACTACCGAGCGACCGTGCCCACGGACCCGACTGCCGGCACCTGGGACGTGGTGGTGGAGAGCAATCCGAACGGTGCGAACACGGTCACTCTGGCCCAGGGAACGCTGAAGGAGACCGGGTCAGCACGAGGCATCCTGTCCAAGGAGTTCACCGTGCCAGCCACCGCGGGCCGGGGCTTCGTACAGATCCGGACCGTCTGGCAGGGCGTAGGAACGATCGCCGTCTACAAGTTGGTGGTTGCCCAAGGTTCCCCCCACTGAGGTCGCAGTTCACCTCGCTACCGGAGTAGGTCGAGGCGAACGGGCAAATGGCCACCGGCCTCATCCACACGTCAACCGCGGTGGATCGGATCAGCCGTCGTGTCGCCCTGGATCGTTCGGATGTGGGGACAGTTCGAGCACCTCATCAGTGCGCCACACCCGCAAGGGCATGGAGGCCAGCACTGCTTCGAGCTGGGCCCGATCGACCGCCGCGAACAGACCGAGGGTGCGCCATTCGCCGGGCTGCAGCGGTGGGCGCCAGAGGCGGAGGAGGTGTCCATCGGCGGCCAGCTGGCGCGAGTGCGCCGCCTCACGATGGCGTACCTCCTCCACTTCGGCGTCTGAGGTGCCACGAGGTACGTGGGTGGTCATGGTGACCAGGTACTCCATGAGGAAACCTCCTCCTCGAGTCAGGAACACCCTCGCCTCTCGGTAGGGCGAGCGCAAGGTCCCAGGCGTCACCATGCATGGCGACGAAGCTCACCAACCCAGAACCTCTCGAAGGGCGCGAACCGTCTGACCTGGACGACCCGGTAGGGCGAACCCGGCTCTACGACTCGACGTCGAACGCGGCGCAGTAGGGAGCGAAGCGCTCTCTGATCTGGTCGGGGTTCAGGCCGAAGTCCGACAGCTCGTAGGAGTGGGTGCCTTGGCTACCCGGCTCATGGCGTCCTGCCCATTGGGCCACCGAGGCGCGGGACGTCTCGTCGAACGGAATGCCGATCCGGTCGAATCCACGTTCCAAAGCACCCATCGGATCCGTCTGGAGATCGGCGAAGGAGACGTCGGCGAACCGGTCGTCCCCTACCCTGGCCCGGAAGTCCATGGCCCGTTCGACGGCTATCCACCAGCGCTCAAGCTGGTCGGCGCCCAACTCGAACGAGTCGTCACGATCGCTGCTCCAACTGCGGGTGTAGTGGATGAGACTGCACACCGAGCCGAGCACCTTGGTGGGATCCCGGTGGCTCCAGAGGAAGCGAGCATTCGGGTAGGCGGCCACCAGGTCGTCCAGGGCGAACATGTGCACGGGAGTCTTCAGGTGCCACAACGTCGGCGGGCAGTGCCACTGCAGTAAGCGGAGTGCCCTGCGGTGGTAGCGGTAGGTCTCGGCCATGTCGGCGTCGACGATCCAACGCATGTAGGACGGCACCCGGGCGTAGCCGTCGAAGTGGGCGGTCCGAAAACTCATGCCCATGAGGTCCTGGCATTCGGTTGCCGTAGTGGCCTCAGTGTGGTGCATCGTCTGCATCAGCGGGAACGCCTCGTCCATCATGGCGATCCCTGCCTCGGTTGCCGCGATCCGGGGGTCCGTGTGCTCGGTCTCCTTCTCCGGTGGAGGCACCGGCGCTGACGACTCCCACGTCCGCAACGACCGGAACTGCGGGTCAGCCGCCACCAGTTGGCTCAGGGCCGTGGTACCGGTACGCGGGAGGCCGATGACGAAGACGGGTCCCTCGACGACCTGGTCGTCGATCTCGGGATGCAGACGATAGGTCTCCTCGATCCCCAGACGGGCGCCCAACAGAATGCTCAGTCGCATCTGCTGCATGGCCTCGCCCAACTCCGTCAGTCCGCCCTCCTCGTTCATGGCCGTCACCAGGCGCTCGAGTCCTTCGCGGTAGTAGTTGCCACCGGTGTCGTCGAGTCCGGTCTGGGTCCGGGCTTCCTCTTCGATCTGCTCAACGTCGAGGGTCATCGGGAGAACCTCCGGCTGACAGCCCTCTGGCGGATATCGATGGCCGCTCGACGCTCATCGGCCGTGACTCTCGTCGTATCGGCCGGCAGCTCGTCGGCCAGGTGGTCGAACTTCACCACCTTGGTCTCCGGTACCGGGGCGGTCTCCGTGCGCACGCAGCGCAGGATGATCGGCCCTTCGCTGTGCCCGGCCGTGTCGAGCCAGTTGGCGACCCCAGGGTCGTGGTGGGCGACCACCACCCGCACCTTCCCGTCGTCGTCCACCACGGACTGGTGGCCGTTCAGGCTCGACTGGTGGTTGCCGTAGTCGATCGTCTCCCACCAGATATTCCCCAGGGAGTAGCTCCAGTAGAGGCCCTCGGGTGGCGTTACCTCGATGATCAGTGCCTCGTCGGGCGCGAGCTTCCAGGAACCGATGACCGGACGGTTCTCGGCCGCAGCGCCCATCGCCGTACCGTCGAGCGGCGGAAGGAAGGTGTTCGGCGCCTCGGGATTGGCGAACCCCAGGAAGAAGTTGAGATTCTCCTCGACGAAGTCGCCGAGAGCGATGACCTGACGGGCTAGTGCCGCCTTGGGCTCGGTCGGTGCGTGCTCCTCGGTGTCCGCGAGACCAGAGAGTGGTTCGATGAACATCGTCACAGGAACCTCGTGCTCCCAGTCGTAGAAGAAGTGGCGGACCACCAGCATGGTGGCGCCTTCATCGAGCGGGATCCAGTTGCCTTCGTGGGGATCCGCCGACAGGACGATCTCGAAGTTCCCGTCGGGATCCAGTTCGAATTCGTCGATCAGCGCGTTGGCCGTCGACCCCATGCCGGCCATGACCTGAAGGCCCACATACCTCGCCGATCCCCGGTTACCCCACAGCCGGTAGGTGGTACCGCCCTTCAGGGCCGAGCCGACATAGATGCAGTCGGGGCACTCCATCCCCCACTTGTAGGCGGCGTCCATACCCGAGGGCTTGATGGCCGGGACCCGGTCGAGGCCTCGCCGCAGGAGTTCGTCGATGCCCACGCCCAGGAGCACGAGGAGATGGCGGAAGCCCGAGGCCATGTCCACCGGATCGCTGGGAACGGTGTCGGACAGCACGATCTCACCGGTGCGCTTCAACCGCTCCAGCAGGTGGTTCCATGCCTCGCCCGTGTCGAGATCGTCCGCGGTGGCGTCGCCGGCAGTAGCCGCCTCGCTGACGGAGAACGGCAGCCAGGCAGGGTTTTTGAACGAGCTCATGCGATGACCCGGTGCGACGGTGACCTGAACATGGAAAAGCCCTCCCTTGAGCTCAATGGGTTGGAAATGACGTGGCGACCGAATGGGGAAACCGGGGATCGAGAGGCGTCTGACCGTCGATCGTGATGCCTCGGTGGCCCGTGGGACCGGGTGACGCTTCGGTCCTTCTTCGATCGGGGGACACAGTGCTCACGGAACCACTCCCATGGCACGGAGCTGATCGACGAGGGCCATGGCGGCCTCTTCCGGCGTCGACGTCGCCGTATCGATCCGCAACTCGGGTGCCTCGGGTGCCTCGTAGGGCGAATCGATACCCGTGAAGTTGGTGAGCTCGCCGCGCCGCGCCTTGCCGTAGAGGCCCTTGCGGTCCCGGCTCTCGGCCTCGGCCAGGGAGGTGTCGACGTACACCTCGCAGAAGCGGTCCTCGCCGATCAGCTCTCGAGCCCGACGCCGGTCATCGCGGAACGGTGAGATGAACGAGGCCAGCACCACCAATCCGGCATCGGCCATGAGTCGGGCCACCTCGGCCACCCGTCGGATGTTCTCGATGCGGTCCAGCTCGGTGAAGCCCAGGTCGTGATTGAGGCCGTGGCGGACGTTGTCCCCGTCCAGGAGGTACGTGTGCACCCCCTGGGTATGGAGCAGCTGCTCGGTGCGGTTGGCAATGGTGGACTTTCCCGCCCCGGAGATGCCGGTGAACCAGACCACGCCCGAGCCGTGTCCCATCAGCGCGCTCCGAGCCTGCCCGTCGACCTCGACTGCCTGCCAGTGGACATTCTGGGAGCGACGGAGGGAGAAGTGGAGGAGCCCCACACCCGCCGTGGCATTGGTCAGCCGGTCGACGATGACGAACCCACCCGTGTCCCGATTGGCCGCATAGGGGTCGAAGGGCACCATCCGGTCGGTGCTCACCGTGCAGACCCCGATCTCGTTGAGCTCCAGGGTCCGTGCCGCGAGGTGCTCCATCGTGTTGACGTTCACCTTGTACTTCGGTTGCGAGAAGGTGGCCGTCACGATCGACGTGCCCAACTTGATGAGATAGGGCCGTCCGGGAAGCATCTCGTGGTCATCCATCCAGATCACATGGGCTTCGAACTGGTCGGCGATCTCTGCTGGTTGGTCGACCGAACAGAGCACGTCACCGCGGCTCACGTCGATCTCATCCTCCAAAACGACCGTGACCGACTGGCCGGCCACGGCCACGTCGAGATCGCCGTCGAACGTCGAGAGCCTCGAGACGGTGCTCGTCCGACCGGACGGTAGGGCCCGCACCGCGTCACCGGGTCGAACCGAACCACCCACGATCAAGCCGGAGAAGCCCCGGAAGTCGAGGTCGGGGCGATTGACCCACTGCACCGGCATCCGGAACGGCGTCCGCCCCGACCGGTCCTCCACATCGATCCCCTCGAGGTGGGCCAACAGGGTGGGTCCCGTGTACCACGGGGTCTCGGGAGCCGGATCCACGATGTTGACCCCCTTGAGGGCGGACATCGGTATACAGGTGATGTTGGCGAGCCCGATATCGGTGGCGAAGGCCCGGTAGTCGGCTTCGATCGCATCGAACACCTGCTGGGAGTAGTCCATCAGGTCGAGCTTGTTCACCGCCACGACGATGTGTTCGATACCCAGCAGGGACACGAGGAAGCTGTGTCGGCGCGTCTGGGTCAGGACGCCCTTCCGGGCGTCGATCAGAATCACGGCGGCGTCGGCCGTCGACGCACCGGTCACCATGTTGCGGGTGTACTGCTCGTGGCCGGGCGTGTCGGCCACGATGAATTTCTTCAGTTCGGTGGCGAAGAACCGGTAGGCCACGTCGATGGTGATCCCCTGTTCCCGTTCGGCGGTCAGTCCGTCGACCAGTAGGGCGAAATCGAGCTCCCCACCCTGGGTGCCCACCTGGCGCGAGTCGACCTCCAGGGCAGCGAGGTGGTCGTCGAATACCAGATGGGATTCGTAGAGCAACCGACCGATGAGGGTGCTTTTGCCGTCGTCCACGCTGCCACAGGTGATGAACCGGAGCAGCTGCTTGTGCTCATGGACCTTCAGATAGGCATCGATGTCGGTGGCGATCAGCGACTCTTTGGCCATGGACATCAGAAGTACCCCTCCTGCTTCTTCTTCTCCATGGAACCAGAGCCGTCGAAGTCGATGACCCGACCTTCTCGCTCGGACGTGGTGGCCAGAAGCATCTCCTGGATGACTTCGGGCAGTGTTGCCGCCGTGCTCTCGATCGCTCCGGTCAGGGGATAGCACCCGAGCGTCCGGAACCGAACGCTCCGCAGTTCAGGTGTCTGACCGTCGAGTGGCATCCGGTCGTCGTCCACCATGATGAGGACCCCGTCTCGCTCCACGACCGGCCGCGGCGCGGCCAGGTACAGCGGAACAATGGGGATCTCCTCGCGGTAGATGTACTGCCAGATGTCCAGCTCGGTCCAGTTCGACAGCGGGAAGACCCGCATCGACTCACCCTGGTTGCGACGCACGTTGTAGGTCCGCCACAGCTCAGGCCGTTGTTGTTTGGGATCCCAGCGGTGCTGCGCAGAACGAATGCTGAAGATTCGCTCCTTGGCCCGTGACTTCTCCTCGTCTCGCCGGGCCCCCCCGAATGCAGCATCGAAGGCATGGTGATCGAGGGCCTGTTTCAGTCCCTCGGTCTTCCACATGTCGGTGTGGACCGCCGAGCCGTGATCGAAAGGATTGATGCCGAGCCGGATGCACTCCGGGTTCCGGTGGACGAGCAGCTCCATGCCACTCTCGGCTGCCATCTTGTCCCGCATGTCGTACATGGCTTGGAACTTCCAGGTGGTGTCCACGTGGAGGAGGGGGAACGGCGGCGCCGACGGGAAGAAGGCCTTACGGGCGAGGTGGAGCATGACCGAACTGTCCTTGCCGACGGAGTACAGCATCACCGGCCGTTCGGACTCCGCCACCGTCTCGCGCATGATGTGGATGCTCTCCGCCTCCAGTCGCTGGAGGTGGGTGAGACCACCCTTTTCGCCACCCACCCCGGCCTCGGTCATCCGGCTGCCCTGCTCAGCGACCGTCGGGGCAGACCGGCGAAGGTCCGCACCAAGCCCAACAACTCCTCGGCGTCGGCGTGGGGTACGAGGTAGTGGGAGTAGGCCATGCGCAGGAACATCTCGGCCCCCTGTGACCTGGTCATCGCCCCCGCCCGCACCGCGGGCACCTCATCGAGGGCGGTTCCGAGCAGGCGGACCAGGATCTCCACCTGCACGCTCAAGGAGTCCCTGAGCGAGCGCAGGGCGAACTCCGGATCGACTCCGATCGGATCCGAACCCAGCGATTGGTCCATGATAGGTCACGAGGTACCGCAGCGCCGCGTCCAGCCGTCGGGCCGGGGTTCGATGTGCGTCGATCTCGGCCAGTAGGCCCGCGTGGAACTGGGCCCGTTCGTACTCGGTCACGGCGGCGAGGAGGTCGTCCTTGGTCGGAAACCACCGATAGAGCGTGGGGCGGGAGACGCCAGCGGCGGCGGCCACCTCGGACAGTGTGAGCTTCCCGGGCCCCCGGACGGCGATGGCCCGTCTCGTGGCGGCCAGAATGAGCTCCGCACTTGTCGTCTGCGCCATCACCGGTGGGAGCTTTACATATCAACAACGATATGTAAAGATCGAATTCCGCACCGAGAGTCGGCCATCCGACCGCCCTTCGGCCGACAGCGCAACTGACCAGCGGCGGAGTCACCAAGGCGCAGTCGACACCCGAGACCTGCGAGGAGCCCCTATGGCTGATGTGGCCGAACTTCGAATCGACCTGACCCAACCCGGCTTCTACCTCAGACCCGATTACTTCGATGTCCTGGCCGAACTCCGCGAGCGTGCTCCCCTGTTCCGGACACTCGATGGCAGCTGGGCGGTGACCCGCTACGAGGACATCCGCTCCATCAGTCGGGATCCCGAGCGCTTCGTGTCAGGACGGGGTGTCCTGATCAACGACCCCATGCGGTCCGATGGCTCGGGGGGACTCAACACCTTCTCGATCCTCCACCTCGACCCGCCGGTCCACGCCCTCTACCGGAAGGTCGTCAACCGTCAGTTCACCCCCCGGGCCGTCGGGCACCTCCAAGACACGATCCGCCGGACGGTCACCGATGTCCTGGACACGGTCGTGGCTGACGAGCCGGTTGACGCAGTGGACGCCCTTGCCTCGGTGGTGCCCATCGCCGTAATCGCCGAGCTGTTCGGCGTGGGCGACGCTGACCGAGAGCTGTTCCGGCGGTGGTCCGACGCCATCATCGCCTCCCCGGACCAGGCCGACACTCCCGAGTCGGCCGACGAGGTCGGCCAGATGGCCGAGTTCCTCATGGCCCACATCGACTCCCCCGCCACCGAGGGAAACGATCTGCTCGACATCCTGAAGGGCACCGAGCTCGACGGCCGGCCCCTCAACCGCCTGGAGATCATGGGCTTTTGCATGACGCTCCTGGTGGCTGGGAACGAAACGACCAGAACCCTCATCTCGGGGGGGCTCGAGGCACTCCATCACCAACCGATGCAGCGTGCCGTCCTGGCTGGCGACCTCTCGCTGCTGCCAACGGCGGTCGAGGAGCTCCTCCGATGGGTGACCCCGATCCAGGCGTTCGGGCGAACGGCTGTGGTCGACGTGGAGCTAGGAGGCCAGGAGGTGGCCGAAGGGGACTTTTTGGTCATGCTCTACGCCTCGGGGAATCGTGACGAGTCCGTCTTCGGGCCGACGGCGGCCGACCTCGACGTTCAGCGACCGGTGGCCCCCACCCATCTGGCCTTCGGCTTCGGCGAGCACCTCTGTCTCGGCGCGGCACTGGCTCGTCTGGAAGCAAGGATCTTCTTCGAGGAGCTGCTCGCCCGCTTCCCGGCCTACGACATCGTGGGCGAGGTGGAGTACGTCCGGTCGACCTTGGTCCGCGGTGCGGCTCGAATGCCCCTCGTTCTGGCCCCCTGATCTCCCAGAGGAGATCCGACGCCCAGGGGGTGGCATCGGCCGAGGACCGGCCGGAGTGCTCGGTCGCTGATCACGTGTGGCCCGCACCCGCCACCGCGCCTCCCTGACCCATCTCGCCTCCGCCTCCGGAGTACTCCGCCCCAGCGGGCTATTTTGAGCGGGTGAAACTCCGGTCCACCGCCTCTTCGGTCGTCAACGGTGAGACCGCCCTCTGGCCGGCCCTGGTGTGCGGCGTGCTGGTGGCCGGTGCCTCCATCCTCATCGGTACGTCTCGAGGGGACCTCGACGTCGACGTCGCCCTGGCCAGCATGGCCACCTTCCTCTTCGGCGTCATGATCGCGTTCACGATCGCCCGCACCCGGGACCGGCTCTCCCAGGTGCAGGACCTGCTGAGCCGGGGGAATGCCTCTCTGCTCTCGCTCTATGAGATGGTCGAGGTCTTCCCGATCGAGGAACAAACCGAGATCCATCGGCTGATCGACGATCAGCTCTGCAACCAGATCGACCACCGGCTGGTGGACAACCACCTGTCGGCGCCCTCCCACCAGGCCCTGGTGGCTGCGGTCTTCGCCCTCGACCCCCAGACCACCCAGCAGGCCCAGGTCTACCGTGTGATGGTGGAGACCTGCGTCGAGATGGGCACCAACCGCCTGCTCATCGAGACGGTGACCGGGCAGTCCCTGTCGCCCATCGAGTGGACGGGGATGCTCCTCTTGCTCTTCGTATTGATCGGCCTGTTCGCCGTGATCCCCGGAGGCACGGTCCTCGGCGCCCTGGTGGCCGGGGTGCTGGCCGGGACCCTCGTGACGCTGATGGTCCTGCTCAGGAAGTTGGACCTCCTCCGCTGGCACGAGCGGGTGTCGATCTGGGAGCCGGCGGCCAGGCTCTTCCGGGCCATGAACCAGCATCCCTACGTGCCCCGTGAGGTGATCGACGGGGGCCGGTACCGGCCGACCGGTGTCATTCGGATCGTCGACTACCCCGACCCCTATCCGGAGCGCTCGACCAAGATCGTGACGGTCACGGCCATGGGCGGTGGCGAGGTGCCGGTGGAGACGCCGCAGGTCAACGAGTAGGTACGGCCGACGCACCGCTGGGACCGGCGGGTGACAGCTGACTACGATCACAGATGTGACGGACATGCTCACGCTCTCGGCCCATCTCCCCGAGGTCGAGTTCCAGCCCGGTGAGTCCGTGGTCGACGAGGGTGGGCCCTCAGGCTCCATCTGGGTGCTGGTCTCGGGTTCCCTCCGCGTGATGAAGGGCGATGTTCCGGTAAATACGATCGACCAGCCGGGCACGATGGTCGGCGAGATGTCGGTGCTGCTCGGTACCGACCACGGAGCCAGCGTCGTCGCCACCGAGCCCAGTCGTCTCCGCCACGCCGTCGACGGGCAGGCCTCTGTTGCTCGATGACCCGTCGGTGACCAGGCTATTAGCCATCACCCTGGCTGAGCGGTTGAACTTCGTCACCGCCTACCTGGCCGACCTGAAGCACCAGTATGGCGACGCTCCTGGGCTGTCCATGGTGTCCGACGTCCTCGGCCAGCTGGCCACCCGTGGGGGGCGGACCGCCCGGCCGGGTTCCGAGCGCGACCCCGATCCGGAGTACTGAGCGGGCGGGATTGACTCGAGGGACCAGATGAACGCTTCATCGGTCGGCCTCGGCCGACGGAATGCCACTGGACGCCTCCACTACGGTTGACCGCATCGGACGACCTGTAATGACCGTGCGAGCCCGGCCGCCGGGGAGGGGTGCGGGACATGGTCGCCGCTGAACTGCTCACGGCCCCGGCCGCGGCGGCGGTCGGCGGGAATCCACTTTCGGCCTACTTCCCCCGATTGATCACCGAGTGGCTGCGGTCGACGCCCGAAGACCGGTTCAAGGTGCTGCCGGGCACCATCGTCATGGTGGACATCTCGGGCTTCACCAAGCTCTCCGAAGGGCTGGCCAAGCACGGCAAGGTCGGAGCCGAGGAGCTCACGGCCACCATCGGGTCGTGCTTCGTGACCCTGCTCGATCTGGCCGTGGCCAACGGGGGACAGCTGCTCAAGTTCGGCGGTGACGCCCTCCTCCTCTACTTCGAAGGCGAGGGGCATGAGTCCCGCGCCTGCCGGGCGGCGATCGAGATGCGTCGTGCGCTGCGGGTCGTCGGTCGGCTCACCGTGCTGGGTCAGAAGGTCTCGCTCCGGATGTCGGTGGGCATCCACAGCGGGAGCTTCCAGTTTTTCTTGGTGGGTGCTTCCCACCGGGAGTTCCTGGTGGTCGGGCCGGCCGCCAGTTCGGTCGTGTCGATGGAGGCCGCGGCCGGCGCCGGTGAGATCGTCGTCAGTGCGGCGACGGCCCGTGGGATCAACTCGAGCCTGGTCGGCGCGGAGAAGGGGCCCGGCCACCTGCTCCGCCGGTCGCCGCCGGCCTCCGGCGATCCGCTCATCCCGGTTGCGGGGGTCGATCCGGGCGTGGATCTGCTCGAAGGGATCCCCGTCGGGCTCCGCGACGTGCTGGTCGGCCACCAGGACTCAGAGCACCGGCGGGTGACCGTGGCGTTCATCCACTTCGACGGCACCGACGCCCTCATCGACGAGGAGGGCCCGGCCGAGACCGCCCGCCGCCTCGACGTCCTGGTGACCGACGTGCAGCGGGCCGTGGACCGGCAGGGCGTGACGTTCCTGGCCACCGACGTCGATCGTGACGGGGGAAAGATCATCCTCACCGCGGGGGCACCGTCCACGTCGGGGGATGACGAGAACAGGATGCTCCTGGTCACCAGAGAGGTCGTGGATGCTGACGGGCCGATCGCCGTCCGCATCGGCATCAACCAGGGTGCGGTCTTCGTGGGTGAGGTCGGCCCCCGCTACCGGAGGACGTTCACGGTGATGGGGGACGCCGTCAACCTGGCCGCACGACTCATGGCCAAGGCCGAGCCCGGGCAGATCATCACCACGCCGGATCTCCTTGCCCGCTCCCGTGCGAGATTCTCGGTCACCGACCTGGAGCCGTTCTTCGTCAAGGGCAAAGCCAAGGCTGTCCGGGCGGTCAGCATTGGGACTTGGAGCCAGTCGGCCACGGATACGAGCGCTCGACGAGCTTCCCTTCGTCGGTCGGGAACACGAGCTCGAGGTGCTGGCCGCCGTGGCCAACGATGCGACGGCAGGGAGCGGCACACTGGTCGAGATCGTCGGCGAGACGGGCGTAGGCAAGTCGCGCCTGGCCGATCAACTGCGCGGCCTGGCCGCCGATCGGCTGCAGCTGGCGACGGTCTGTGAACGCTACGACTCCTCGACGCCGTTTCACGCCGTCCGGGGGCTCCTTCGGGACCTGCTCGGCCTTCCCGTCGAGGGCGCCGACGCTGACCTGGCCACGCGCTTCCTCGCCGCCATGGAGGCACGGCTGCCCCCTCTCCTTGCCTGGGCCCCGCTCATCGGCATGGCCATCGGCGTCCCCGTCCCCGAGACGAGGGAGACCCAGGAGCTCGAAGAGGAGTTCCGTCGGCCCAAGTTGGCCCGCGTGGTCATCGACATGCTCGCCGAACTACTTCCCGAGCAAGGGCTGTTCGTCATCGAAGACGCCCATCTGATGGACGAGGCCTCCGCCGAGCTCATCGCCAACCTGGCCGCCGTGGTCGGGGCCACCTCCTGGGTCTGGTGCATCACCCGCCGTGATGTCGACTCGGGATTCGTCGCTCCCGACGGGGTCACCACCCGCATCGAGTTGCCCCCCCTGAGTGCTGACGAGTCGCTTCGACTGGCCGAGGACGCCACCCAGACCTCCCCGCTCCCCCCTCGGGATCTCGCCTCGCTGGTCGGCCGCTCGGGTGGGAATCCGCTCTTCCTCCGGGAGTTGATAGCCGCAGCCACCAACGGCGAATCGATCGGCTCCCTTCCCGACACCATCGAGGACGTCATCGCCGCCCGTATCGACCGTCTGAGCAGTGAGGACCGGCACCTGCTCCGCCGGATGTCCGTGCTCGGTCGGTCCTTCCCCGCCGCTCTGCTCGGAGAAGTGGTCGGTGACCTCCCCGGGGACGATGACCCGGTGTGGCGTCGGCTCGAGCCATTCGTCAGCCGCGACGGCAAGGGAGGGGTGGCCTTCCGCAATGCGCTGCTACGCGACTGCGCCTACGACGGTCTCTCCTTCCGCCTCCGCCGCCAGCTTCACTCGACGGCCGGAGACACCATCCAGGCGTCGGCGGCCGAGCGCGGCGAGGACCAGTCCGAGCTCCTCTCCTTCCACTACCTCCATGCCCAGCGGTTCGACAACGCCTGGTCGTACTCGCTCCAGGCCGCCACCCATGCCGAGTCGGTCTACGCCAACAGTGATGCCGCCGAGTACTACGAGCGGGCCCTCGCCGCCGGACGTCGGCTGCCTCACCTCACCGTGAGCGAGTTGGCCGAGGTCTACGAGTCGCTGGGGGACGCTCGCAACCTCACGGGGGACTACATCGACGCTGCCGCGGCCTACCGGGCGGCCCGTCGTCTGGTGGAGGACGATCCGGTGGCTCAGGCGAGACTGATTCTCAAGCTGGCCCGGGTGCAGGGCTGGCTCGATCGGTACGCCAACGCGCTCCGGTGGATCACCAAGGGCCTCCGCGTCCTCGAGGGCTCCACCGGCGGGGAGGTGGTCCGACAGCGGGCCGAACTTGCCGGGTGGTACGGGCGCTTCTGCCAGGAGAGCGGTCACCATCGGCGGGCCATCACCTGGTGCAGTCAGGCCGTGGCCGAGGCCGAGGAGGCCGGAGACCGTCACGTGGTGGCCGACGCCCTCCGTGTCATCGACTGGGCGCGGATGGACCTCGGCCAGCTCGACGAGCCGGAGAACTGGGAGCAGGCCCTGACCCTCTTCGAGGACCTCGACGACCTCCCCGGGCAGGCCGGAGTGCTCAACATGCTGGGCGGATTCGCGTACTACCGGGGCGACTGGGACGAGGCCGTGTCCCTCTACCAGCGGGCCCAGGCCACCGTGCGCCGGACAGGTAACGCGGTCATGGATGCCTTCTACGTCTTCAACCTCGGGGAGATCGCCCTCGACCGGGGGCACCTGGACGAGGCGGCCAGGGCCTTCAGCCGGGCCTCGCGCACCTGGCGCGCCGCCGGCTACCGGTCGGGAGCCGCCGACGCCGACGGCAAGTTGGGTCGGGTGGCCGCCGGCCAACAGCGGTTCGACGAGGCCCTCGAGCTCTACCGGAGGGCCACCGACGAGTTCCGGGACATCGGGAGCCAGAGTGACGCCCTCGAGGTGCAGGCACGCATGGCCGAGTGCCAACTCCTGAGCGGCAACGCAGCCGCGGCGCTTACGACCGTGGCCGCGGCCATGACGACCGCTCAGAACTTGGGTGGGGTGGCATCGCAGATGCCCCTGCTCCAACGGATCCGAGGGTGCGCGCTCGCCGTCCACGGAAACACGGCCAAGGCCGAAGAGGCGCTTCGTCAGAGCCTCGACGCCGCCCGCTCACGGGGAGCGGAGTATGAAGCTGCCCTCACCATGCGGGTGCTGGCCGACCTCGACACCGAGACCGTGGCCCGTGAACGTGAGGACCTGGCTCGCTCAGCTACAGCGACACTGGACCAACTCCACGTGACGTGGACGCCGGAGTACCCGATCGGTCGACCGACCGCTTCGTGACCTCCAGGCCCACCGGACCACGGCAGGGGCGCCGTCGCCGAGGGCCTCAGTCGTTGAAAACCGGGGGGCGCTTGTCCTTGCGGGCCCGGATGGCTTCTTCGAAGTTCCTGGTGGTCAGGCGCACGAAGAGCTGCGACGTCCCTTCGTTGTCCATGTGCGTCTCGAGGCTCGACGCGTCGATCCCGGTACGGAGCATCCTCTTGGTCAGTTCCACCCCGACATGGCTGAATCCGACGATTCGCTCGGCCATGGCGTAACACGTGTCGAGGAGTACGTCGTCAGCCACCGTCATGGAGACGATCCCGATGCGCTCCGCCTCGGCGGCGTCGACGTCCCGGCCGGTCAGCATGATCTCGGCCGCACGTGACGTGCCGATGGCCCTCGGCAGCAGGTAGCTGATACCCAACTCGGCGGCGGTGAGGCCGTTGTTGATGCCGGCGGCCCGGAAGTAGGCCGATTGGGACGCCACCCGTATGTCGGCCGCCAGGGACAGACAGAAGCCCCCACCGATGGCCGCCCCGTTGATGGCGGCGATGACCGGCTGGTGCATTCGTCGGACGGCACGGATGACGTCGTCCAGAAGCTCCATGGCCCGCAGGGCGATGGTGGGAACGGTGAGCCCGTCGATGCCTGGCAGCACTCCGGCATCCTCGAGGTCCGCGCCCGAGCAGAAGCCGGCACCGGCACCGGTCAGCACGACCACCCGGGTGGCGTTGTCGCCGCTCAACTCCTCCAAGAGCTTCCGCAACGGCAGCATCACGTCGAACGCCATGGCGTTCATCCGCTCGGGACGGTTCAACGTGACCAGCGCAACCCCGGGCGCGGGCCGGGATACCTCAACGAATGCCATGGCCTGGAAGTGTAGGAGGCGCCGGGGCAGCCCGGGCTGGTCACCCTCGTCCCCGCAACGACCGAAGGGTGGTTGGGCGGCGTTCGGGTGGCCGGCTCAGTGCCTCACCCATCGACCGAGGTCGACGAGCGGCCGGCCGTCGATGTCAGACGGCGACGGGCTGGCGTTCCCGGGCGGCGAGGGCCATGCGCAGGAACGATCCCTCGCCCCGCCGGGCCACCCGGAACCACTCGGTCCCGAGCACGTGGTGGAACACGCCAGGTGGAAGTCCCATGAACGTGCTGGCCTCGAGGAGCTGGCTCGAATGGGTGGCCACGGCGGCCAGCTTGTCGTCGAGCTCGTCCACCACATCGACGGCCACGAGATCGGGACCGTCCTCGACGCCCAGACGATCGGACAGGGACGAGGGCCACAGATCGGCGATCAGGCCGCGGCCCAACAGCTGGCTGCGGAGCCGGCGGAGTGCACTTCGAGCCAGCGTGGCCTCGTAGTGCTCGCAGGCGAGTCCTTCGATGCTCCGGACGGCGATCTCGTGTGTGAGCACGTGGTCGATATGGCCGTAGATGCCGTTGTCGTCGTAGCTGGTGAGGGCCACCGCGTCCTCTTCCACCAGGATCCGTCGGACGTTCCTCGCCACGGCATCCACGAAGGCGTCCGCCAGGGTTCCTGCCCGCAGGGCCCGGGCCGACGCCACCGCCTGGCGAGGATCACCCACCGGAGGATCCTCGTAGCCCGAGTCGCCATAGCCGAGGAACTCGACACGCTCCACCCCGAGCAGCTGGGCGGCAGCCAGCGTCTCGGCTCGACGCGTGGAGCCGAGGACGGGACCATCGTCGCCCGTACCGAGATCGCCGTCGGTGGCGACGATCAACACCACGCGCCAGCCTGAGGCCACTGCTCGAAGGATGGTGCCCCCGGTGAAGATGGCCTCGTCATCGGGGTGGGCGTGCAACGTCACGAGGACTGGCTTCACTTCATGCCGCCTTTCGGTCCGACCACCGACGCCAACCCTTGGCGTCGTGATGCCGATGTGGCATCCGCGGGGACGGCACTCGACTGAGACCCAAAACTATAGAAACACGATGGGTATAGTCAAGAATGGATCCCGGACCCCTCACTGCTGGGGATGGGCCTCCAGGACCGACGCTCCGTCGTCGCTCCCCAGATAGGCGCCCACCACCTCGGACCGGATCGCCTCGGGGCTGCCCCGCTTGACGAGGTTGCCCCCCACCATGATGACGGCCTGATCGGCGATGGAGAGTGCGGTCTGCACGAACTGTTCGACCATGACGATCGTCAGGTGCTCGGACCGCACCAGCTGGTCGACGACACCGTAGAGCTCCTCCACGATCAGCGGGGCCAGACCCATGGACAGCTCGTCGAGAAAGAGGATCTCGGGATCGGTGGTGAGCGCACGGGCCATGGCGAGCATCCGTTGCTCGCCACCCGAGAGGGTGCCCGCCAACTGTTTGTGTCGCAGCCCGAGCACGGGAAAGCGTTCGAAGGCCCGCTCCTCGATCCACGACGCCTTCAGACCCGGCCGCCGGAACGTGTACATCAAGAGGTTCTCCCGCACGGTGAGGTTGGGGAAGATGGAACGCCCCTCGGGGATCATGCACACTCCGGCGCGCGCCAACTGCTCAGAGGCGTGCTTCCCCATGGAGGCACCCGAGAACTCCACGGTCCCGCCGGTGGGCGCCAACTGGCCGGAGATCACCTTCAAGAGGGTGGACTTGCCCGCGCCGTTGGGGCCCAACAGCGCCAGTGCCGATCCCTTGGCCACCTCCAGCGACACGCCGTGGAGGACCTCGATGCGACCGTAACCGGCCCGCACGTCGATCACGGCTAGCGCCGGGGGGCCCTCGGCGCCGGTGGTATCGACACCACGTGGCCCGGATGCAGGGTCGCCTGAAGCCCCGGGGGACTGGTCGGCATCGGCTTCACCGCCCAGATACGCCTGTTGGACCAGAGGATCGGCCCGCACCGTGGCCGGGTCGCCCCGCGAGATGATCTGTCCGTTGTCGAGGACATCGACCCGGTCACAGATCGACATGACCAGTTCCATGTCGTGTTCGACCAGCAGGATCCCCATCCCCTCGGCGGCCAGCTGGAGCAGGACCTGGCCGAGGGCGTGGGTCTCGTCGGCGTTCAGTCCCGAGCTCGGCTCATCGAGCAGTAAGAGGTTGGGCGAGGCGGCCAGGGCACGGGCCATCTCGACCAGGCGGGCCAGCCCCGTGGGCAGCGAATCCGTGGGCTCGTCGGCGATGGACAACAGGCCCACCCGTTCGAGCTGGACGACCGCCTCTTCGGCCGGGGTCCGACCCGAGGCCAGTTTGCCCCGTTGGACTTCGGCGGCCATCTGCACGTTCTCTCTGGCCGTGAGCGTGCCGAACAGCTCCAGACGTTGGAAGGTTCGACCCAGTCCGAGGCGGGAACGCCGGTGCGGCTTGGCTCCGGTCACGTCGTGGATCCCCATATGGACCCGTCCCCCGGTCGGGCGCTGCAGACCGGCGACCACATTGAACAACGTGGTCTTCCCGGCGCCATTGGGTCCGATCAGTCCGTGGACCTCTCCCACGGCCACCTCGAGGTCCACACCGTCGAGGGCCTGGAGGCCTCCGAACCGCACCGACACCTCGGCGACGGCCAGTGCGGGCGGGGCGTCGAGGAGGGTGATCTCAGACAACGGATGCCTCGGGGGCGGCCCGAACCGACGGGACGGCGGCTGGGTCACCGTCGGCCGGCGGGGCGGCCGGGCCGGTCGGCTTGCGCCAGGCCCGGAACCGCTCGCCCAACCGCTGGTACTCCTGGCCCAACCGGTAGGGGTTCCGTCCGACGGCGATGATCCCCACGCCGAACAGTACGTAGGTGAAGCCGGCGAACGAGGGCAGGTGCTGGCCGATGAGGGTGATGACGGCGAGGCTGATCCCGGCCTGGACCGAGGCGCTGAGCATGGTCACCCCCGCCAGCACCACGGCGACGAACAGCACCAGGCTCTCCACGAAACCGAACTGGGTGACCGACACCGTGTGGGCCATCCCGCCGTAGAGGGCTCCGGCCAGACCGGCCAGCCCTCCGGCCAGAATGAACACTGCCAGCTTGGTCTTGATGATGCTCATGCCCACCGTGGCACACGCCACCTGGCTGTCGCTCATGGCCACCAGCCGGCGGCCGAATCTGCCCCGGCGCAACGCACCCACCCCGACGATGCAGGCAGCCAGCACGATGGCCAGCAGGATGACGAACGACCGGTCGGTGGTGAACGTCATCCCGAAGATGACCGGCCTCCCCACGGTGATCGACCCGCTGTTGACGATGGACGGGTTGGTGAAGAAGGTCTCGTCCATGAGGACGGCGAAGGCCAGCGTGAGCAGGGCCATGTAGAGGCCGCGCAGGCGGAGGGCAGGGAGGGCCAGCAGCCCCCCTGCTGCGGCACAGAAGCCTATGGCGGCCAGCACGCCGAAGACGGAGTCGCCGCCGTCCACCTTGGTCATGACCCACGCCCCAAGGCCCATGAAGGTGAACTGGCACAGCCAGGCCTGGCCGCCGTAGCCCGAGAGGAGCACCAGGGACAGGGCGGCGATGGCCGTGGCCAGGCCCAGGCCCTCGGTGTAGAGGTTGGTGCCGCTGATCAGGTAGGCCACCAGCGTGGACAGGGCGATGAGGACCAGGCCGCCGATCAGCGTGGTGCCGAGGGACGGGGTACGGGGGGGCCGGTGCCGGGCCAGTCGGCCGGCCGACAGGGTGCCCTGGGGCAACAGGATGAGGACGATGATCAACAGCGCCATGGGCAGGGCATTGCTCACGTCGGTGAGCAGGCTGCCCGGCAGGTAGCCGATGGCCATCGACCCGGCGATGCCGAGGATCATGGCTCCGAGGAAGGTGAGGGGCAGCGAGCGGAGGCGGCCGACGATGGCGGCGGCGTACCCGAAGATGACCAACTCCGAGAGGATCTCGAGGCTCATGCCCGTACCCGGCGCCACCAGGATCCCGGCCAGGCCGGCGGCCATGAACCCGATGATCCAGGCCAGTCCGGCAATCCGCCCCGAGCGCGCACCGGTCATCGAGGCCAGGGCCGGGTCGTCGACCACGGCCCGCATGGACACACCCATCCGGGTGTGCCGGAAGAGGAACCAGAGTGCCGCGGCCACGACGATCGCGCACCCCAAGGTGATCAGCTGTTCATAGGTGAGGTTGACATTGAACACGTCGACCTGGTCTCCGGCGAACCACTCGGGCAGATTGCGCGTGGTCGACTGGTTCCAAATGGTGCCGGTGAGGCCGTAGAGGAGCAGGAACAGACCGAGGGTCACCACGATCATGGTGTTGAGCGTGGAGCCGTGGAGCGGTCGCATGAGCACCCGTTCCACCACCAGGGCCAGGAGGGGGGCCAGGATCACCAGGACGATGACCAGCGAGAGGACCGGATTCCAACCCCACCCCTGCCACAGCTGCCAGTAGAGGTAGGCAAGGACCATGCCCACGGCGCCGTAGGCGAAGTTGAAGATGCCGGTGGCGTTGTACGTGACGACCAGCCCGCTGGCACTGACCGCGTAGATCGAGCCGGTGACGATCCCGATCACAAGGTACTGGAGGAACTCACTCACGGTTGCTCGACTTTGACTCGGGCGGTGATGGGGCTAGCGGTTCACACCCTTGTAGCTGGCGGGGTAGAACCCTCCCGGGTTGCACACGAAGCCGGACTTGGGGTCGGGCGGTATCCGCTTCCACGTCCCGTTCTCATACTCCGCGGCCAGCCAGCACTGCCCGGGGATCTTCTTGGCCGGGTTCTGGGTGGAGATGAGGCCGTTGGCATCGAATGACGTGACCTTGTCCAGCTGGGCTTCGAGACCCGCCCTGGTCGGGTTGGCCCCCTCGGCCTTCAGGGCCTGGACGAAGAGCTCGGCGTTGATCCAGGCGTCCAGGGTGTAGAGGTCGAGCTGGGTCTGCGGGTCGACCTTCTTCGCCCAGTGGTCGAAGGTGGCGACGGCCGGCACGACCTTGGCGTCCTCGCCCATGTAGAGAGCGTCGACCCCGGTCACGATGGTGCCGTTGCCGGCCGATCCCGGCTTGAAGTTCTCCTCGTAGGCGTTGGACCCACTGAGGAGGATGGCGTTGAGGCCCTCTTGCTTCATCTCCTGGGCGATGTTGCTGATGTAGGCGCCCTGTTGCGTGGGCTCGAAGACGATCTTCACCCCGGCGTTCTTCATCTTGATGATGTCGGGGAGGAAGGAGGTCTCCGAATAGCTGGCGTCCCGTTGGTACACCCACTTGTAGCCGAGGCTGTCGGTGAGGTTATGGAACACGTGCTCAGCGGTGATGGCGGTGGCCGCGGAGCTGGACCCGATGACGCCCACGTGCTGGATGTCCTGGGGATACTTCTTCTTCAGCCACTTGAAGGGGCCGTCGATCTCCCCGTTGTTCACCAGCGGCACGGCCGAGTAGAGGTTCGGGTCCGAGTAGTAGGCCGGTGTGAGGACCTGGGTCACCACGGGCAGGTGGGCGGCGTCCACGGCGGGTTGTTCGGAGCCGTCGAGGAGGGAGAAGCCACCGACGATGGCGAAGTCGTTGGCCGCGATGCTCTGCGCCTCGTTGGTCACCGTGCCGGCGGAGAAGGCGCTGTCCCTGGCGTCGAGCACGAGCTTGCGCCCGTTCACACCGCCTTGGCTGTTGATGTAGGCGAAGTAGGCCTCCGTGCCGATCTTCGCCCCTTCGAAGAGTCCCGGAATGGGCTCGGAGATATCGCTGATGGATCCCACCGTGATGGAGTTGGCGGTTACCCCCGGTGTCGCCGTGGCTGCGCCGGCCGACTGGCCGCCGACCCCCACGGCCACTGCCGCCGATCCGACCAGCAGAGCGAGTCCCCCCGCCATGATGCGCTTGCTCAACACGTAATTCCCCCTTTGTTCGCCCTGGTGAAGGGCGGCCCGCCGGATGCCCGACGGGCGTGTTGTGCTGCTTCCCCGGGCCCATCAAATCACAGGCTGGTCGGCCGTGCGAGGAAAACCCGCAGTGGACTTCCGCCATGGCCGCTGGGCGGCGGGAACGCGGGATCCTGACTTCAGCTGGGTGGGGTCGGAGTCCCTCCCTTCCCCACGGTGAGCGCCGCTTCCAGCCCTTCGAGATCATCGACGGTGACGGTGAGGGCGGAGTGTCCGCTCTTGCTCAGCCGGGACGGCACCTTCTCGGCGAAGTGGATGCACACCCCGGCCTGGTGATTGGTGCCGAAGGTCAGCCCGTCGTCCGCCATCGAGGCGCGGACGCCGAACGCTGTCCACCATCGGTAGCCGCGGGTGATGTGGGCGCCGGTGACGTTGGTGAGCGTCGTCCGGAGGGAGAAGAAACCGAGGGTGGCGACCACCGAACCGTCCTCCTCCACGGAAACGCCGTCCCGGGATCGTCGGAGCCCGAACGGCAACAGCAACGGCAGGTATCGAGGGTCGATGGCGTAGGGAAACTGTCGGGTCATGCCTGGTCCTCCGGATCGCAAGGCGGCCCCCGCACACCCGTTCTACCCCGATAGGCCCACGACCATCCCCGATCGCCAAAACTCAGTAGGGTCGAGAGCCGTGAGGGGGCGCACCCGTTGGTCCGACCGCTCGAGTGCGCCCGAAGGCGACGTCCTCGGTGGAGCCACGCTCCGCCTCCTGGTCGGCGTGGTGCTCGCCGTGGTGATGGCGGCGATGTTCGTCACCGATGCGGCCGCCGCACCGCTGAACAGCGCGCCTACCGGCATCGTTTGGTCGGCGTGCCCGCACGAGCCCGCCTACCGGTGTGGGACGCTCGGCGTCCCCCTCGACTACCGGCATCCCTCCCGGGGCTCGGTGCGGCTCGCCGTCATCGAGCGACCCGTTCCCCACAGCCGGGGTGTCGTGGTCTTCAATCCCGGAGGGCCAGGCGAGAGTGGCGTCCTCATCCTTCCCCTGCTGGCGTCCTTGGTTCCCTCGGCCGTGCGCAACTCGTTCACCCTGGTCAGCTTCGACGAGCGTGGCACCGGTTCGAGTGCGCCGCTCCTCTGCGGTCCCGTACCCGCCTCGGCGTCGAGTGCCGTCGCCGGCAGCGCTGCCGCCACCACGACGTTCGCCGGTCTGGACCGTTCCTGTCGTACCGCCCGGCCGGCCTTGTTCCCCAGCGTGACCACGACCACCTCGGCCCGGGACATGGACCGCCTCCGAGTCGCCCTCCACGTCGGGCGCATCAACTTCTACGGACAGTCCTACGGCACCGTGCTCGGATCGGTGTACCGACAGCTGTTCCCGGGCCACGTGCGGTCGATGGTGCTCGACGGGGCCGTCGACGCCAACCTCAGCCTTGCCACCGACGCCACCCTCGAGGCGCCGGCCATCGAGCACGCGCTCACCTACGAACTGAACGCCTGCACCGACGCCACGGGTTGCCCCCTCGGCTCGGACCCGGTTGCCTTCTACCGAAACCTCGAGCAGCGGCTGGCCCGGTCCCCCCTCCCCGCGCCGGGAGACGGGGACAACGTTCCGGTGACTGCAGGGGATCTCTCGACCGCCTCGCTGTTGTACCTCTCGGTGCCGAGCCTCACTCCCGGCTACTTCCAGGCGCTGGTCGCCGCGGCCGGAGGTAACGGTGCTCCGCTGCGCTCGGTGGCTCTGGGCCTCGAGACCGACCTCGATGGGAGCTCCCTGGTGGGCCCGCTGTGGACCATCACCTGCAACGACGCCGCGGCCCATCCGAGTGGCGTCGCCACGGCCGCCCTGGCCCGTTCGCTGGCCCGTCGCTACCCGCTCGGCGGCGCTGAGGCGGTGTCCAACAACCTCATCGGCTGTCCGGGCTGGCACGGTTCGGGCGGGCCGGTCGCCCACCTGAGCCCGACCGGCACCGCCTCGCCGCTCGTCATCGGGAACACCTACGACCCCAACACCCCGTACGCCTCGGCACGACAACTGACTTCCACCATCGGGGGTCGGCTGGTCACCTATGTGGGCTACGGGCACACCTGGCTGCTCAACGGCTCGTCCAACGCATGCATGCAACAGGTCGTGAGCCGCTACCTGGTCAGTCGTGTCCTGCCCCCTCGAGGAACCAGCCTGTCGGGCCTGACCGGGCTCGTCGGCGCCCTGTCGGTCACAGCGTGAGCATGGTCCGCAGGCCCCGACCCTGGCGCAGATCGTCGAAGCCCTCGTTGACCTCCTTCAGAGGTCGACGGGCCGAGATCATGCCTTCGAGGTCGAGGAGGCCCCGCTGCCACAGGCCCACCAGCCTCGGTATCTGCCAGTGGGGGTTGCCACCGCCGTACAGGCAGCCCACCAGACGCTTCTCGGTGAGGGCGAACATGATGGCCGGGAGGTTCTCCAACACCTCGGTGGCGTCCGGCGCGCCCACGGAGACCGTGGTCCCTCCCGAGCACGTGGCCATGAAGCCGGTCTCGAGCAGGCGGGCACTACCGGCTGCGTCGAAGGCGTAGTCGACGCCCACCCCGGTGAGCTCCTGACAGAACGCCACGAGATCCCCGCCCGTCGGATCGAAGACATCGGTGGCGCCGAAGGCCAGGGCGGACTGGCGCCGTTGGGCCAGCGGGTCCGAGGCGATGATCCGCGAGGCACCAGCGATACGGGCCCCTTGGACCGCCGAGATTCCCACGCCACCCAACCCCATCACGAGCACGGTCGCCCCCTCCTCCACCTTGGCGGTGTTGAGCACCGCACCCACGCCGGTGAGGACGGCACACCCGATCACGGCCGCCACATCGAGCGGCACCTCCGGATCGATGCGCACGACACCGATTCGGTCGTGAGGACGAACTCAGCGAAACCGCCCACGCCGAGACCCCGATAGACGGCCTCACCGTCACGGGACAGGGCGGTCGTCCCGTCGGGCAGGGTGCCGGCCATGAACGACATGGCCTTCTCACACACCGTCGTCTTGCCCCGGACGCACCAGTAGCAGCGCCCGCACGGCGGGATGGCCACGAGGACCACGTGGTCGCCGGGGGCCAGGTCCGTCACCCCCGGTCCTACAGCCTCGACCACACCGGCCGCCTCGTGCCCGAGCACGATCGGAAACGGTCCGTACGCCTCTTCGATGATGGTGAGGTCCGAGTGGCAGATGCCACAGCACGTGACCTTGACCAGCACCTGGCCAGCTAGCGGCCCGTGTACGTCGACGTCCTCGGTGAGCTCGAGGGCACGCTTCCCCTCGGTGAGCACAGCTGCTCGCATGGTCTGCCTCCGGAATCGTTGGGCCCGAACCACGACGGGCGTGCCGTGGGTCGACAGCGGGCCCATCGCTCGATGACCCGACGCTAGTGGTCGACCACGCCCGAGGTCGGGTAGTGCGTAGAGCCGGGGCCGCCGCGCTCTACCTGGTATATTTCTGCCGAATCGAGCGGGGAGAGACCATGAGCGAAACCTCCGGTGGTCCCGGTTGGTGGCAGGCATCCGACGGCAAGTGGTATCCGGCCGAACAACACCCCGACTATCGCCCGCCCGCGCGCGGGCAGCCCACTCCCGCCGCCCGGCGCGGGAGTCTCCCGCCCCGGATCTCCCGGTCCGGCCTCTCCCAGCGGAAGCCGACCTTCGTTCTCACTCGACGTTGCCCGCCTGGCCCGGGCCGAACGGATCACCGGCATCGCCACCCTCGTGCTGTTCATTTCGCTGTTCCTGCCCTGGTACACCTACAACTTCGGGCTCGGCTCCGTATCGGCTGACGGCCTGTACCACGGGTGGATGTACCTGGTGCTGCTGGTCTGCCTGGCGATAATGGCCTTCATCGTGCTCCGGGCGGGTCTGGAGGAGATGCCGTTCAACTTGTCCATCTCGGACTCGCAGCTCCTACTCATCGCCACCGGATTCAACCTGGTGCTCTGCATCCTGGCCTTCCTCCTCAAGCCCGGCGGGATCGGGTTCTCCGGAATCGGCTGGGGCTTCGGGGCCTTCCTCGGACTGATCGCCGCCGTTGTGGCTGCGGCACCGCTGGCCGTCCCGGCGATCCAGGCCCGCCGCAAGTAGAGCCGTCGGGTGGTGTCGAGCGCCTCAGACGCTCGGCACCTGCTGGGTGATGCAGTGGATATTGCCGCCGCCGAGCAGGATCTCCCGGCTCGGCACTCCCTCGACCCGACGTCCGGGGAACTCGGCGGCCAGCAGCTCGGCGACCTCCTCGTCGTGCCGTTCGTCCAGTCGCGGATGGACGACCGACTCGTTGGTGATCAGGAAGTTCACGTAGGAGCCGGCCATGCGGTCGCCCGCCGAGCGGGGGCGGGCGTACTCACTGCGGTCGATCGACGACGCTTCGGCCCGCGTCAGGGATAGGGGGCCCGGAGCGGGCAACAGACCGACCTCCAGGGTGCGCCCCCGGGCGTCCGTGGCCGACTCGAGAACCGCTCTGGCCTCGCGGGAGATCTCGGCCTGCGGATCGTCGGCCGCCTCGGTCCAGGTCAACAGGACCCGACCGGGACGACTGAAACACGCCAGGTTGTCGACGTGGCCGTCGGTCTCGTCACCGAACACGCCCCTCGGGATCCAGATCACCTTCTCCACACCGAGATAGGCGGCGAGGAGCGACTCGATCTCCTGGCGTCCGAGGTCCGGATTGCGATTGGGGTGGAGCAGACACTCTTCGGTCGTGATGCACGTGCCCTCACCGTCGACGTGGATCGAGCCACCTTCGAGGATGAACGGGGCCCGGTACCGCGGGATTCCCTCGAGCTCGCACACCTTCGCCGCCACCAGGTCGTCGTCGGCCCACGGGAAGTACAGCCCTCCGCTGAGCCCGCCCCAGGCGTTGAATATCCAGTCGACCCCTCGTCGCTCACCCACGGACCGGTTGACCACGAACGTCGGCCCGGTGTCCCTGACCCAGGCGTCATCGGTGGTCATCTCGACCACCGACACGGTGTCGGAACACGAGGCGCGGGCATGTTCCCACTGGCGAGCCGAGACCAGCATGGTGACCGGCTCAGCGCGGCCGACGGCCTCGGCGACGTTGACATAGGCGGCCTGGGCCGGCTTGGCTCCCAACCGCCAGTTGTCCGTCCGCTCGGGCCACACCAAGTAACAGCGCTCGTGACGCTCCCACTCCGCTGGCATGTGGAAGCCATCGTCCAAGGGGACGGACTCGAGGGAGCGGGCGGGCAAGGGAATCTCCTGGCTCGAGGTTCGGTAGGTCGGACAATCCTACTGTCAGGGCCGGCCGGTAGTCTTGTCCTCGATGAGGCGCCACCACACCGGATCGCCGGGTGCCCGAGCAGTGCGCGGCGCGGAAGGTGGGCCGTGAGTCCGACCGTCGTGGCGGCCATCCAGCGTGGGTTCGGGGCGGACCGCGGTGAGAACCGTGACGCGACGGTGGCCGCGGTGGTCGACGCCATCGCCGCCGGCGCAGAGGTCGTTCTTCCCTCCGAACTCTTCGAGAGTCGCTACTTCTGCCAGTTCGAGCGCCAGGAGTACTTCTCGTGGGCCACGTCGGTCGACGACAGTCCGGCGGTGGCGGCCGTCCAGAAACTGACCGCGGGCACCGGGGTAGTCGTCCCGGTCTCCTTCTTCGAGGACGCCGCTCCCGCCTACTTCAACTCGGTGGCCGTCGTGGAGGACGGGAACGTGCTCGGTGTCTATCGCAAGGCCCACATACCGGACGGGCCGGGATACGAGGAGAAGTTCTACTTCACACCGGGCAACACGGGCTTTCGCACCTGGGAGACCCGCCATGGCCGGATCGGGGTCGGGATCTGCTGGGACCAGTGGTTCCCCGAGGCGGCCAGAGCCATGGCCCTGCAGGGGGCGGACCTCCTGCTCTACCCCACCGCCATCGGCAGCGAGGTGGGGAGTCAGGCCGGCAACGACACCTCCGACATGTGGCGAAGAGCCATGGACGGCCATGCCGTGTGCAACCACGTCCCCGTGGTGGCAGCCAACCGGATCGGCGTGGAGGACGAGATCACCTTCTACGGGTCGTCCTTCATCGTGGACCATCGTGGCCGTCCACTGGCCGAAGCCGGCCGGGACACGACCGAGATCATCTACGCAGAGCTCGACTTCGCCCAGGCCAGAGCCGACCGGGCCGGCTGGGGGATCTTCCGGGACCGTCGCCCTGAGCTGTACGGCGACCTGACCCAGCCTTAGCCGGGCGTACCCAGCGGCGGGGCGGCCGGGACCGGGTCCTTCAGGTTCACCGACTTGTCGAAGCAGATGAACACCTGGTTCTTGTGGGCCACCACCGGCACGAAGGTCTTCCCCTGCACCTGGATGAACGACGGGCAGATGGGGAAGGCCTGTGTCGTGTGGGCCTTGGTCCAGTTGACCACCGCAGTCGTCCCGCCCGCCGTGAAGTCGGTGATGCGGTTGGTCTGGGCGACGAGGTTCTTCTGGGTCAGGTTCCTTCCGGCCGCCTTGACCCCCGCGGCCAGGAGGGCCGCCGACTGCCAGCCCTGCATGGCCAACTGCGACGTGACCTCGGACGGCTCGTACTTCTTCATGGCCGCCAGGTACTGCTGCATGCCGGGGTAGTGGCCGGGGAAGTTCGAGTTCGCCGTGAAGGGAACGAACCCGTTGGCGTCGACGTAGACGCCTCCCATGAGGCTCGAGTAGCTGTTGAGCAGGTCCTGGTTGTAACCGTTGAGCCACAGCTGGTGCACCTTCACTCCGTACTGCTGGATGGCACGGGCCAGGGTGACGTCGTCGGAGTCCTGCATACAGGTGAGGACGAAGTCCGCGTGACTCTGGGCGATCTGTTGGACCACGGCCGTGTAGTCACCGCCCAGCGAAGCGTCGAGCCCGGTGTAGCTCACGTGGATGCCCCCTTTGGTCAGGTCCTGGGCGGTGGTGTGGCACGCCGGGTACGAACCGGGGATCCCCGGTCCGTAGCTGACCAGGGCCACCGATGTGGCGTGGGTCCGCTTCACCAGATAGGCCACCGGCGCCGCCAGTGCGTGGTAGTCCTGGGTGGAGCCGCCGGCGGCGAAGAAGTTCGCCGGGCCGGCCCAGTTGTCGCTCACGTTGTAGCCGTAGGTCGGCGTGTCGGTCTCGGCGAAGAGGCCCGGGGTGAACCAGTAGGTCGAGATGAAGGCGGCGAACACGTGGTCCTGTTGGAGGAGAGTGTGGGCCTCCTGGGTGAACTGGGTGGGGCTACCCCCATCGTCGAGGTTGGCCGTGAGCACCAGCTTCCGCCCGTTGATCCCACCGTGGGCGTTGACCATGTCGAAGTACGCCTCGAGGCCAGGGATGAACGCGGCGAAGTCGCCCGCCCCGACGCCGGTCCGGGTAGCGATGGCCCCGACGTCGATCTGGGTGGGGGTCACCCCGGGCGCGGACGCCGAAGATCCCGAGTCGGCCCCGGCCACTACCGTCGATGAGACCACGCCCGTGGCCACCGCAACCACCGAGCAGAGCGACACCACCCAAGTACGTCGAGCTCGCCCCCGACGAGGTGCGCGCCGTCCCCCGGACCACAACCGGACACATGCCATCGCCCTCATCCCCCTGCGCGATCCCGTACCGGTCCATCCGGTCGCTCCCCCCACCCGGGGAGCAACGTACCGCCCGACCGCGCGCCGTTCAACCGGAAGCGTCCGGCTCTCCCGGCTCACGAAAGTGAGGCGTCCACCGCCGCTGCCTCGATGTCCAGGCGGCGCAGGAGTCCGGGCACGATCTTCCGCTCCGCCATCCGCCCGATACCGGGAATGGCCACGACGAGCTCACCTTCGAGTCGCCGGACCGAGCCCGAGCCCTCCGGCTCCACGGTGAACCGGGCACTTCCGTGCAGTCGCCGGGGGTCCCGTTCCGCCCTGAAGTCGAGGGTGCCCGCAGCACTCGACCGGTCCACACTCGCTTCTTGGACCCAGGCCAGGCGACCCGCACCGATGATGCGCTGGGCCATCGGATCCAGCTGGCCGACGAACTCGTACCGGAGTCGGATGAGCGAACGGACGCCGTCGTCGGAGGCCTCGAGCAGCTGGGGCCGACTCAGATCCGGCAACGTCAGGCCGAGGGCGAACTCCGCGTCGCCCAGCACCCCGAGGACTGCCGGCACCTCGGCACGGAACGAATGCTCGGCACGGAAGCGCACGGGCCGGTCAGACCAGGGCCTTCTGCAGAGCCGTGATCGTCTCCTCGGTGGCCAGGCCGGCCGCGGTGAACAGGCTGTCGAGGCCGTAGAACCCGTGGATCATCCCGTCGTACCGGGACAGGGTCACGGCCACTCCGGCCTCGGCCAGACGCTTGGCGTAGGCCTCACCCTCGTCGCGCAGGGGGTCGAACTCGGCGGTGAGCACGAGGGCCGGGGGTAGACCCGACAGATCGTCGACGAAGAGGGGCGACGCGTCCGGGTCCCGCGGATCGGTGCCCTCCAGGTAATTGCCGAGAAACCAGGTCATCGTGTCGGAGTCGAGCAGGTATCCCGTCCCGTTCTCGACGTGGGAGGGGAGTGACCGGGTCATGTCGGTGCCGGGGTAGATGAGGAGCTGGAAGACGATGGCGGGCCCGCCCCGGTCCCGGGATCGACGGGACACAACGGCGGCCAGGTTGCCCCCCGCACTGTCACCGGCAACGGCGAGCCGGGTGGTGTCACCGCCGAGCTCCTCGGCGTGCTCCGACACCCAGGCCGTGGCGGCATCGCAGTCTTCGACGGCGGCGGGGAACCGGTGCTCGGGGGCCAGGCGGTAGTCCACACTGACCACGACGGCCGGCACCCCGGCGGCCAGCCGGTGGCAGACGGTGTCGTGGGACTCGATGTCGCCGATCACCCACCCTCCACCATGGAAGTAGACGATGACGGGCAGGGACGCATCGCTCGACGGTCGGTAGACGCGCACGGGGATGGGCCCGAGCGGTCCGGGAAGCTCTCGGTCCTCGGTGGGCACCGGCTGTTCGGGCGGGCCGGTCACCGCGGTCAGGGCGGCGAAGCCGGCCCGAGCGTCCTCTGCGGACAGCTCGGACATGGGTGGACCGCCGAGGGCGTCGAGTTGGTCGAGCAGGGCTCGGGCTTGCGGGTCGAGGGGCACCGGTCCTCCTGCGGTTCGGGTTCGGCACCCGCCCGGGCACCGGGAACCGACGGTACTCGGGCCACAGGCGGGCCGCCCGAGTCTGACCAGCCGTAGCCGCACACCCAGCGGAACCCGTGGCCCTGTGCCAGCATGGCTCCAGCGGGCGGGGGCCCGCCATGGGACGCACCAGGGGGAACGTGGTGGACGATCTGACAGGGAAGGTCTCCGTCGTGACCGGCGGGGCGGCCGGTATCGGCCGGGGGATCGTGGAGGCACTCCTCGACGAAGGGTCGCGCGTGGTCATCGCCGACATCGAGGCGCCCGTGCTCGACGCGACCGTGGCCGAGCTCTGCGGCCGGGGCGACGTCCGCGGGGTGGTCACCGACGTCTCCGACCCGCTATCGGTCGAGGCCCTCGCCGATCTCGTCTTCGACGAGTACGGCGCCTGTCATGTCCTGTGGAACAACGCCGGCGTGACCTCCGGTGGCGGGGGGAACCCGTGGGACCAGGAGGCCAACGACTGGCGGTGGTGCTTCGGCGTGAACGTCTTCGGGACGGCGAACGGCGTGCTGGCCTTCGTGCCGCGGATGATCGAGTCGGACGAGGACGGTGTCGTGGTGACCACGTCGTCGGGCGACGGTGGGATCGCGCCGGTCCCCTACGCCTCGGTCTACGCATCGTCCAAAGCCGCCATCAGCTGTTTCACCGAAGCCCTGGCCCACCAGTTCGTGGCCCAGAAGACCCGACTCTCGGCGTCCGTCTTCTATCCGTCGGGCGGTCTGCTCGAGACGGGACTGTGGGAGGCCCAACGCAACCGGCCGCCGGCCTTGGCCCGCCAGAAGCCCCGACCCCCGGCGCCGGGCACCACCTTCGCCGAGTTCAAGGCGGCGCTGGCCGCCGCCGGGCGACCCACCGACACGGTCGACCTGGCCGAACTGGGCCGGTTCGCCGTGCAGGGCGTGAAAGAGGGGCGCTTCGTGATCAGCCACAACCTCGACCGGGCCGGTGCTCTGTTGCACGCCCGGGCCGATGCCATCGCCACCGGGGCCCTCCCACCCTCCGCCCTCGAGGGGCTGGCCTGAATGGGTACTGCGTCGACCAGGGAGCAGCCATGACCCACCAACTCGGACCTGACCACCGCTACACGGTGATCTCCGCTGACGCCCACGCCGGCGCCGACATCGGTGAGTACCGTCCGTATCTGCCCGCGGCCCGCCACGACGAGTTCGACGCCTGGGCCGCCTCCTATGTGAATCCCTTCGCCGACCTGTTGGCTCCGACGGCGTACCGGAGTTGGGACTCCGATCGCCGCCTGGAGGAGAACGCGGCCGACGGCATCACCGCCGAGGTGCTCTTTCCGAACACCGTGCCCCCGTTCTTCGAGGAGGGCAGCCTGGTGGCGCTCCCCCCGAGCGAGGCCGAGTACGAGCGCCGCTGGGCCGGCATCCAGGCCCACAACCGATGGCTTGCCGACTTCTGCGCCCGCGCCCCGGGCCGTCGGGCCGGCGTGGCCCAGATCTTCGCCAACCGGATCGAGGACGCCCTAGGCGAGGTGCGCTGGGCGGCATCGGCCTTCTCGCCGTTCGGCGGGATCCTGCTTCCCTCCCTCCCACCCGGATCGGACCTGCCGCCCCTGTGGGATCCGGCCTACGAGCCCCTCTGGGCCCTGTGCGAGGAGCTCGGGGTGGTGGTGAACATCCACGGCGGGGGAGGGATCCCTGACTACGGCGACGCCGAGGTGGCGCGGGCCATCATGCTCGTAGAGCTGCCGTGGTTCTCCCACCGATCGGTCTGGCACCTCATCTTCGGTGGTGTCTTCGAGCGCCATCCCGACCTCCAGGTCGTCCTCACCGAGCAGGGCCTGGCCTGGCTGCCCCGAGGCCTCGAGACGCTCGACTGGTTCTACGGACGCATGACGCTCGGCGACGCGGCCGAAGCCAACTTCTTCGGCGCCGCGGCCAAAGGCATGTCCATGACCCCGACCGAGTACTTCCAGCGCAACGTGTCCGTCGGCGCCAGCTTTCTCCGGGCCAGCGAATCCGCCCTACGCCACGAGGTGGGAGTGGATCGCATCATGTGGGGCGCGGACTATCCCCACTCCGAGGGGAGCTATCCCTACAGCCGCCACGCGCTGCGGGCGGCCTTCGGATCCTGTGATCCGCGGGAGACCGAGGCCATGGTCGAGACCAACGCCGCAGCGCGCTACGGCTTCGACCTCGAGGTGCTGCGGACCATCGGCGCCACGATCGGGCCGACCGTGGCCGAAGTGGCCACTCCCCTGCCCGTCGAGGACTATCCGACCGACTCGACGTGCAACGCCTTCGATCGGCACCAGGTGCTGCGATCGTGGTGACGCGGCCTCTGTCCTGACGGTCACGGGCCCCGACCGGTTCGACCCCCGGTCGGTCAGAGTGGAGGAGCCAATCCGTACTCGGCCTTCCACCACCGGGCGTGGGCCCGCTCATCGGGATCGCTCCGCAGTGATGCATCTTGGCCGAGGGAGTCCGGTGAGGGCCCGATCCGCTCGGCGATGGGCCTGAGCTCGGCCAGGTCGAAGCCGTAGACCGTGGCCGCGGTCAGGCCGAGCAGCTCGGCTGTGTCGTCGACCGGTACCGAGGCGAAGTCGTTGCTCAGCCGTTCCGCCGTGTGGGGCCACGTCCCCTCCGGGTGGGGGTAGTCGGTCCCCCACATGACCACGTCGGTCCCGATCACGTACCGGCGGCGGAGCTCCTCACGCGACATGGTGGAGGCACCGATGAAGATGTTGGTCCCGAAGTAGTCGGACGGGAGCTTGGAGATCTTGCCCTTCAGCAGGGCGGCCATCTTCTTCGTGGTGTGGCCACCGCCCATGTACTGGTCCCACTTCCACATCATGTCCGGGGCCCAGTACGCGGCGGCCTCGGTCACCACGAACTTGAGATCGGGATAGCGCTCGAAGGCGCCGCTGAAGAGCAGGTGCCAGGCCGGGCGAACCGCCCACCACACCACTTCGGCCAGGTACACGCCGGTGTGATCGCCGAACTCCTCCATGGGGGCTTCCCCCGAATGGGTGTGGACGGGCAGGCCGGCCTCGGCACACGCCGCCCACACCGGGTCGTAGAGGGTGTCGTTGTACGGCGCCCGGCTCCGCCACATGGTCGGGATCATGATGCCCCGGATGCCGGGCTGGGCCGCCACCCACTCGATCTCGGCGACAGCCCGGGTCACGTCGTGGGTGATGGGCACGAGGGCGATGCCCCCGCGTCGGTGCGGCGAGTGGGAGCACATCTCGGCCAGGAACCGGTTGTGGGCGTGCGCGCCGGCGAAGGCCAACTCGGGATCCTCGATGGCCCCGGCGAACAGGCCGGCACCGAAAGGAGGCGAGGCCATCCCCGTGATGGCATCGGCGTCGGCGAAGAGCACGTCGGCGGCCACACCGTCGGCGTCGAGCTCCTTGTCCCGGATGACCGGGTCGAAGGCTCCCTTCAGCCCCTCTTCGTTGTCCTTCTCCCAGCCCATGATGTAGTCGTAGTTGAAGGCGAGGGACTCCTCCCGGTGGGCCATCCGCTCGGCCAGATGGTCGTCGAAGGCCCGGTGGTACTTCGTCTCGAGGTAGGGCCGGTACTGCTCGCAGGCCAGTCCGGCGTGCCCGTCGGCCGACACCACGATGTAGCGCTCGGCACCGGTGGCGGGGACGTCGCTCATCGCTTCGCCCCGAGCACCGAGAGGTCGTCATACCGCTGGTGCATGAAGGGCTCGAGCCAGTCGGCCGGCACCCGGCCCACCATCTCGCCCCGCTGGGAGGAGGCGATCTCGGCGTACTCGAACGAGAGCACCTTCCGCACCGGGAAATCGGCGACGGGATCCAGGGGTGCCTCCAGGAGTTTGCACTCCCCGTGCACCGGGCGGACCATCCGGGCCACCTCGTGGCGGCGGCAGTAGACGAAGGCCGGGTCGCCCTCCAGGCCCGAGCCCGACGGATCGGGGAACAGCTTGAAGTAGAAGTCGACCTTGTCGATCTCGTAGCCGGTCTGCTCGGCGCCCAGCGTCCCGCTCACCTCGGCCACCGTGGCGCCCATCCGGCCGATGCGCGCGCTCAGCGTGTCGCCGTCAACGGTCAGGTCCATCTCCGCGATCTTCTTGGGCTCCCCGAAGGTCTCGCGGCCACCGACGGTGGCCTGTTCGCTGGTCATGGGCATGAACAGGGCGTACTCACCTTCGGTGTCCCCATGGCGGGCCCGCACACCGAACCACCCGGCACCGAACGGTTTGAGACCGGTGCCCATGTCGACAGTGGCGATGCGCAGTCGGGCCGTCGGGGCCGATGGCTCGAGGGGTCGGGGCAACACGGCGGCGATGGCATCGGGATCGGTTTCGAAGACCACGGTCACCGCCTGCGACCAGATCGGCGTCGAGGTCGCTTCGACCTCGCGGTTGCGCACCTGCTCGGGTGCCCGGGCACCGTAACGGACGACTCCCATGATTCCCCCTTCCCCCAGGCGGACCGGGACGTCCGCCCCTGGCAGTTTTGCATGCCGGGGCCCGGGATGCCCCGACGCCGGATGGCGCCGGATCCAAGCTTCAGAGGAAGGCGTCGTCAGGAAGGGGAAACGGGGTCGGAGGCAGCCCCGGCATGGGGTGGTGCCACCACAGTGTCTCCTCCACCCGGTGGGTGATGCGCCACCCGACGGGAAGACGCGCCAGCCGGTCGTGGTAGCGACCGCCGACCACGAACAGCCACGGTTCACCGTCCACCACCATCTCGTTGGGATTGTGGAAGTCGGACCGGGCACTCGCGGTATCCCCGTCGGTGTCGACGGTGATGACGCGGTTGGCCACCAGGTGCTGGGTCCAGGTGAACAGGGGCAGCACCTCGGCCAGCCACTGCCGCACCTCGGGGAACGCCCCGCGGATGCCGCCGGCCGACCGGTAGTCCAGCTGGGCGTCGGGGGCGAACACGGCGGCGAGGCGGTCGAAGGCGCGGTCGTCGACGGCCTGCGCGTACGCGGTGAGGAGTCCGTCGATCTCGAAGTGGTCGTGCACGGTCTGCAGGGGGCTCTCCATGGGAAGCGAACCTATCCCCCGGGCGGGATGGGGTCATCCACATGCCGCCGAGAGATGAGGCCGCGTCCCCTCGCTCCTGGGTCTACGGGACCGTCCCCTGCCGGGGTGGACGACCCTGGACGACCAACCGACACCAGCCAGCGGTACTCGACAGGTACCCCCGTCCAGCCCATGATGGTTCTATGCGATGCAGGGGCACTGAGCACGGCGGGATTCCCGGCTGGGCGGTCCGATGACCGAGAGGCGTAAGGCCCGGCTGAGTCGGGACGAGTTACGGGCCCTGGTGCTCAAGGCCGGGCGGGAGATCCTGAAGGAGGAGGGGATCGAGGCCACCACCAACAACCTCACGTTCAAGCGGGTCTTCGAGCACGTCGAGCGCGACACCGGCATCCAGCTGACCAACGCCTCGGTGATCCGACGGGTGTGGGAGAACCAGGCCGACTTCCAGGCCGACGTGCTCTCGGCCATCGCCCATGACGTCGAACGCCCGGAGGTGGACGAGTCACTCCGGGCCATTGCCGGATTCCTCGAGGAATTCGACGTAAGCACCGAGGCGTCGCGGCTGCGGGCGGCCAGTCAACTCTGCCGGGTGGTGGGCGCGGCCAGCAGTGAGACATTGCAGGCCTCATCGAACTGGCCCCTGTGGATCTCGGTGGTGGCCATGGCCACCGCGGCGTCGCCCTCCGACCGGAAGAGCCGCGTCCAGCACGCCCTCCAGGAGGGCTATGTGAGCATCACCGAGTTCTGGGAGCAGAGCAGCGGGGTCTTCATGGCCCACCTCGGACTGCGACTCCGCTCGCCGTGGACCTTGCGCCAGTACACCATCACGAGCACCGCGCTCAGCGAGGGGTTCGCCCTCCGCCAGCACATCGAGGGTCGGCTCGAACCGTTCATGCTCCCGACCGGCCCCGGAGACGAGCTCGAGGAGTGGACGGTGTTCGGGCTGGCCATGGAGGCCTTGGTCCTGCAGTGCTTCGAGCCCGACCCCGACTTCAGCCCCGAGGCCACCCCGCAGACCTGAGCCACCGACCCGAGCGCCCGCGGGCGTCGCCGAGGTGGACGACCTCGACAGAGCTCATGCGAGCAGTTCGGCAGGGTCCTTCAGGTTGGCATCGGCCCAGGTGGTCAGCTGGTTGAGGATGGGCAGCAGGGCGGTTCCGGCCGGCGTGAGACCGTAGGTGACCCCGGGGGGACGGGTGGCGGTTACCGTGCGCTCCACGAGGCCACCCTCGGTCAGTTCGGTGAGGCGGTCGGACAGGACCGAGTCCGAGATCGCACCCACCGCCCGACGCAGTTCGGCGAATCCCGTCGGGCCCACGCTGAGCGAGCCGAGGATGACGCCGTTCCACCGCTTACCCAGGAACTCGAAGGCCCGGACCAGGCCGGCCTCGCAGGGATGGCGGTCCGCTGGAGGCTCAGGAGTGCTCACCCTCACCAGTCTAGTTCGCTCATCCATCCCTTGGTGCTAGTCTAATCCTAGCTACTAGGAAACTCAGGATCCGAGGAGGGCACATGTCGCTGTTTCGCCTGGACGCCAGCATCCGAGTGGAGGGCTCCCACAGTCGGGCCATCGCCGACATCGTCGAACAGGAGTGGCGTTCGGCCCACCCGACCGCTCCGGTCGTCCGTCGCCACATCGGGATCGAGCCCGTGCCCGCCACCACGTGGGGCACAGCCGCCCTGGCCGGGTTCACACCCGAAGCAGAGCGCTCACCCGAACAGCTCGAGGCCCTGGCCGCCGCGGCGGCCGAGACCGACCAGCTCGTCGGGGCCGACGCCGCCCTGTTCGCCGTGCCCCTCTACAACTTCGGGGTCTCCCAGCACTTCAAGGCCTGGGTGGACCTGGTCGTCACGGATCCCCGGATGGGCGCTGGCGTGGAGCCGGCCACAGCCGGAACGCCGGCGGTGCTGGTGGCGGTGCGAGGAGGACGCTACGTCGCCGGCACCCCCCGCGAAGGTTGGGACCACGCCACGGGTTGGATGCGTCGCATCCTGGAGGATGTGTGGCAGTTCGACCTGTTGGTGGTGGAGCAGGAGTTCACCCTGGTCGGGGTCAATCCGGCGTTGGACGAGTTCAAGGAACTGGCCGTCGAACTCCGGCTCAAGGCCGAAGAGACGGCCCGGAAGCACGGTCGGACGCTGGCCGGGGCCACCGTCCCACCTGACGCGGGCATCAGCCCGACCCAGTCGGTGGCGCCATGAGGGCAGGCCTTCCCGACCGCCGGTAGATTCGTCGCTCGGGCTCCACCACACGGCGGCCCCGACTCACGGAGCCGAGACGAGGTCCTATCGTGCCGTCCCAATCACCAGTTCCGGATCGACCGTTCTTCGACGTCATCCTCAACCAACGGGCGTGCCGGGCCTTCGACAGGCGCCCCGTCGACGATGCCCTGGTGGAGTTGTGCCTCCGGGCCGCCACCCATGCCCCGAGTGCCGAGAACCGACAGCCCTGGGTCTTCGTCGTGCTGCGCGACGCCGCGCAGCGGGCCCGGGTCGCCGATCTGACCAGGCGGGCCTGGCGGGAGGGGGGACGGGCCCACTCCGAGGGCAGACTGCCCACCGGCCTGCTCAACGACGTCGACCACGGGGCCGAGACCGGCTTGGGGGGTGCGCCGGTCCTCGTCGTGGTGTGCGGGGACCGTGCCCTCGGACTCGAGACGACGCTCCCCTCCTCGGTCTATCCGGCGGTCCAGAACCTGCTGCTGACGGCCAACGCTCTCGGGCTCGGCTCGGCCATGACCACCCTGGCCACGATGTTCGCCGCCGAGCTGGCCGGGTTGCTCGAGCTTCCCGAGACCGTCTCGCCGATGGCGGTCGTCCCGCTCGGGTGGCCGGCCCGAGCCCTCGGGCCGCCACGTCGCCTCCCGGTCAGCGAACGCGCCCACCTCGACCGATACGGCGTCCCCTTCGAGGGCATCTCATCGGCGTGAGGCCGGCGCAGAGCGCATTCCCACGCCGCGGTCACCTCGATGGCCAGACCCACCGACCTCGCCACGCCGGTCGCACGGTCAGGGCCACCCTTCGCCACCAGGTGGGCTCGGGCTGAGGCCTACCGACGGACCTCAGACTGATGCCGTGCCGACGGGCACATGGCGCTTCGTGGTGACGGGGACCGACGCGGTCCGGGCCGGTGCTGCGCCTGGCGACCTGGTTCCACTCCACTGGGCGCCGTGCGACAGGGTTCCGCTCGATTGGATGGCGTCCTCGAGCACACCGGCCATCCCGGCCATGCCGGTGGCGTCGGGGTGCAGGGGAAACGAGCCCGCCGTCGGCACGACGGGCTCGACCCACCGGGTGTTCGCAGAGGTGCAGGCGCTGTGGCTCGCACTCGGTGTGGCGGTGTCTACATAGTGCGCGCCGGCGTTGGCCGCCGCCGTGGCCAGCGCGGTGTCCAGCTGGGATTCGACCCGCCGTAGGAAGTTGAGGTCTGCGGTTCGGAACGGCAGCGAGGGCCAACAGCCCGATCCGGTGGGCGGGAGGATGTCCGGGTAGCCGACGACGAAGATGGTGGCACCCGGAGACCGCTCCCGCACCTCATCCAGGACGTCGGTGACCTTGTCCGCCACCGTTGCCGTCTGGGCGGCCAGTTGGTCCACACCACCCGCGGTGTAGTGGTCCTGACAGCTCCATCCGACCCGGGTCGGCCCCCAGGGCGAGGCCGAGGCACAGTTGGACGCGATGGTCGAGAAGCCGAGGTCGTTTCCTCCGATGCCCACGGTCACCAGTGCGGTCGTCGGCTGCAGCGCATCGAACTGGGGTGGGATGCCCGTGCCCTGCGACTGGGTCATGTCGACGGTGGTGGCACCCCCACAGCTGACGTCGTCGAGCTGCAGACCGAGGGCCCGGGCGGTCAGCGACGGGTAGTTCGCCGACGAGCGTTGGCAGGCCGCCGGAGCCGCCGGTGTGGAGCCGGGCCCGAGCTGGACCGGGACGTCCGGGCCCGAGGTGTACGAGTCACCCAACGCCACGTAGGTCCCCGGGATCACGGCCGGCGCCGCCGGGGGCTGCTTCGTCGAGGGGTTGGCCGGACCGGCCCCCGCGCTCGTGGTGGTAGTACCGGCCACGGCGAACACGGTGGCGGTGGCGGCCAGCACGAGGGCCACCACCACCACGAGGGTGCGTCCCCGGAGGGCCTGTCGGCCCAGCGGGCGGTCGGTGGTCATGGCCCGACAATCGTACGGGGACGGGACGGCGATTCGGCATCGCCCCCGCCGAGTCGATGCCGCCGTCCGAGAAACAGGTGACACTGGGTTGGAGCGAACCGTTGGGATATCGTGACTGCAGTCACAAGCGGCACACTCG
Source organism: uncultured Acidimicrobiaceae bacterium (assembly GCA_963817985.1). GTDB lineage: Bacteria > Actinomycetota > Acidimicrobiia > Acidimicrobiales > RAAP-2 > Bog-756. Next base: position 339,929 of record CAWFQI010000003.1, read on the forward strand.
ACCCGTTGCCGGCGCCGGTCGGCGAAGGAGGCCTGTCCTTCATGGTGGAACGCACTCCACGAGACGTCCGAGCACACCACCTTGGAACCCGCACCGCCCGGCGTCGGCGAGTGCGGACCGGCTTGGCCGTCGGTGCCGCCTTCCTGGTCGGCTCCTCGTTGGCACTGGGATCCTCGACGTCAGGGGCGGCCACCTCGGGAGCGGCGAATCCCAACGGGGTCCTCAAGTACGGCGTCGACCTCAACGACACCTTCTCCAACACCTTCGACCCCGGGGCCAGTACCGACGACTGCTCGTACCAGGTGTACAGCGGACTGTTCGACTCGATGCTCTCGCCCTCCAACACCAAGGTGAACCCGCTGCTGGCCGCCAGCTACACGGCCACCCCGACCTCCATCACCTTCCACCTCCAGCCCGGCGCCACCTTCTCGAACGGAAACCCGGTGACCGCGGCAACGGTGGCGGCCAGCATCGACCACATCAAAGCGAGCCCGTTCCGGTTCTCGTTGACCTACATCCAGAGCGTCCAGCAGGTCGATCCCCAGACCATCACCTTGACCCTCAACAAGCCGGTGGCCGGTGATGTGCTCTGGGCCATGACCTACATCGACGGGATGCAGCTCGACCCGTCAGCGCTGCCCACCACCAACGCCGTGCCAGCCAGCTCGGGACCCTTCACCCTGTCCAAGTACCAGCAGGGTTCGTCGATCCTCCTGAAGGCCAACCCCACCTACTGGAACAAGTCGGCCTACAAGTTGGGCGGCGTGAACTTTGTACAGGTGTCACCTGGCCCCCAGGAGATCTCGGCCCTGGAGACCGGCGCCGTCGACATGCTGCCTATCCAGCCTGAGGACTACGCGGCGGTGAAGGCGCTTCCCAACGTGAGCCTCGCCACCACCAAGTCCGAGGACTACCTGGTGATGCAGACCCGCCAGAGCCAGGCGCCGTTCAACGACCCGAAGGTGCGGGCCGCCATGGAGTACGCCGTCGACCGGAACGCCATCAACAAAGCGGTCTTCTTGGGCCTCGGTCAGCCGGCTTTCCAGCCCTTCCCGAACTGGACCGCCGGCTACAACAAGAGCGTCGGCACCAAGTACACCTACCAGCCGGCGAAGGCCAAGGCCCTACTGGCCGCAGCGGGTCATCCCCACGGTGTGAGCTTCACCCTGGTCATCCCGTCGGGTACGGCCACCTTCAACCGGACCTCCCAGATCCTGCAGGCCGAGATGGCCGCGGCCGGCTTCAAGATGAACATCCAACAGGTCAACCCAACCGACCTGTTCACCGATGTCTACGAGCACGGCCAGGGTGATGCCGTACTGACCGAGGAGCTGACCAACGGGCCGGACCTGGCCAACAACTTCGAGGCCGAGTACACCGGGATCGGGTTCGCCGGCAAGGAGCTCGGGGACACCAACGCCACCATCACACCGCTGGTCGACCAGGCCCTCACCTCGCTGAGCCCGTCGGTCCAGGGCCCGGCCATGCGTCAAGCCAGCAGCGTCGTGATGTCCACCGGGACCGAGGTGCCCCTGATCTTCGAGCCATCGGTGGTGGCCTACAACAAGGACCGGGTGGGCGGGAAGGTGGTGGCTCCCATCGGGGAGTGCCGGTCGAATCTGGCCGGGATCTACATCAAGAAGGGCTGAGCACCCGTCGTGGGATCGTCCGGTGGCTCGCTGGCCACCTTCATCGGCCGGCGCCTACTCATCACGATCCCGCTGCTCATCCTCATCTCCCTGGCCGTGTTCAGCCTGGTCCTGATCATCCCGGGCGATCCGGCCCGGACGCTGGCCGGTGGCAACCGGGCCACTCCCGCGGCCATCGCCCACATCCGTAACCTGCTCCATCTGAACGAGCCCTTCTTCACTCAGTACTGGCACTGGCTGACCGGCGTCGTCCATGGCCAGTTGGGCTACTCGCTGTTCAAGAACCAGAGCGTGGCGTCGGGTATCGCCCAGCGCCTGCCGGTGACGGTGAGCGTCGCCGCCGGCGGGATGATCCTGGCCATCCTCCTCGGCATCCCAGCCGGGATCGTGGCCGGCCTGCGGCCCCGGTCGATCACCGACCGTGTGGTCTCGGTCGGGAGCAGCCTGGGCGTGGCCATCCCTGACTTCTGGCTGGCCATGCTGTTGGTGGTCGTCTTGTCAGTGGACCTCCACCTGCTCGCTCCCCTCGGCTACGTCCAGTTCGCCACATCGCCGTACGAGTGGTTCCTGCACCTGATCATGCCCTGGCTGGCCCTCGGCATCGGAGGGGCGGCGACCATCGCCCGACAGACCCGGGGCTCGATGATCGACACCCTCAACCAGGACTACATCCGCACAGCGGAGGCCAAGGGACTGAGCCGGGCCCGCGTCATCGGCAAGCACGCGGGCAAGAACGCCCTCAGCCCGGTGGTGACGCTGGCCGGCATCCAGTTCGGCTATCTGCTCGGCGGCACCTTCATCATCGAGCAGATCTTCTCGTTGCCCGGCCTCGGCACCTACATGCTCCAGGCCATCAGCCTGAAGGACCTGCCGGTGATCCAAGGGGTGGTGTTGGTTACCGCCCTCTTGTTCGTGCTCATCAATCTGGTGGTCGACGTGATCTACGGACTGCTCAACCCCAAGGTCCGGCTGGGATGACCTCCCTCCCGCCCCCGGGCACCGATGACCCGCTGATCGGCACGGAGCTTCCCGACCTGGCCGCCGCCGCCGAGGTGGTCGAGAGCCCTCAAGGGGCGCGCCGGTTCTGGCGGGCCTTCCTCGCCGACCACTGGGCCGTGGCCGGACTGACGTTCCTCGTGATCATCATCGTGGCGGCCATCTTCGCCCCACTCATCGCCCCCATGAATCCCAGCACCCAGGACCTCTTGGCCATCAACGCGCCACCCGGCCTCCACCACCTGCTCGGCACCGACGATCTCGGCCGGGACATCCTCTCGCGCATCATCTGGGGTGGTCGGGTCTCCCTGCGTGCCACCTTCGAGATCGTGGTCCTGGCCATCGTGGTGGCGCTGCCACTCGGCCTCCTGGCCGGCTTCCTCCGGGGCCGGACCGACTCGGTGATCATGCGGCTGATGGACGCCCTGTTCTCGTTCCCGCCACTCGTCCTGGCGCTGACCGTGGCCGCCCTGCTCGGGGACAGCCTCAACAACGCCGCCATCGCCATCGCCATCGTCTTCGTGCCCAGCTTCGTCCGTCTCATACGGGGTGAGGTCATTGCCGTACGGGAGGAGGCCTACGTGGAGGCGGCCCAGTCCCTCGGGGCCAAGCCCGGCCGCATCATGCGTGCCCATGTCCTGCCCAACGTGGCGTCCCCCATCATCATCCAGGTCTCTCTGGCCCTCGGATTCGCCCTCCTGGCCGAGGCCGGTCTCTCCTTCCTCGGCATCGGCGCCCAGCCCCCCACCCCGAGTTGGGGGGACATGCTGAACGAGGCCTATCAGTTCATCTTCACGGCCCCGCTGGCCCTCGTGTTCCCGGGGCTCGCCATCATGCTCTGCGTGCTGTCGTTCAACGTGGTGGCCGACGGGCTCCGTGACGCCATCGGCCGTGGCAGCACCGTGGAGCGCCCGGCCGGGATCCGGACCCGGGTCCGCCGGCGCCGGGCCGCACAACGTGCCGCCTCGACGTCTGTCGCCCGCGACCACGACGGCACGAGCTCCGTCGCCACCCAGTCCACCACCCACACAGCACCTGCCTCCCGCCACAATGGATCCGCTCCACCCGCGGGCCGACTGCTCGATGTCGACGGGCTCCGGGTCGAGTTCTCCATCAACGGAGCGTCCCTCCCGGTGGTCGAGGACCTCACGTTCCACGTGGAGCCGGGCCGGACGCTCGGCCTGGTGGGTGAGAGCGGCTCGGGCAAGACGGTTTCGGCACTGGCCATCATGGGTCTCCTCCCCAAGGTGGCCCGGGTGACCGCGGGCTCGGTCCGGTTCGACGGTCGCAACCTCTTGGAGCTCGGGCCGAAGGAACTCCGGTCGGTCCGCGGTGACGAGATCGCCATGATCTTCCAGGACCCCATGACCTGCCTCAACCCGGCCTTCACCGTGGGCAACCAGATCGCCGAGCAGGTCCGGGCCCACCGCGAGGTGAGCCGGTCCGAGGCCAAGCGGATCGCCGTCGAGATGCTCGATCGGGTGGAGATCCCCGGCGCCTCGCGTCGGGTCACCGACTATCCCCACCAGTTCTCCGGTGGGATGCGCCAACGGGTGATGATCGCCATGGCCCTGTCCTGTTCGCCGCGGCTCCTCATCGCCGACGAGCCCACCACCGCGCTCGACGTGACCACCGAGGCCCAGATCCTCGACCTGCTCCACTCCCTCTCGGTGGAGGAGTCCATGGCCATGATCTTCGTCACCCACGACCTCGGGGTGATCGCCGAGATCGCCGACGAGGTGGTCGTCATGTATGCAGGACAGAAGGTCGAGCAGGCCACGGCCGGACAGCTCTTCGTCCGGCCCCGTCATCCCTACACCGAAGCGCTGCTGTCCTCCATGCCGCAGTCGACGCCCATCGGGTCCCCGCTCCCCGTCATCCCGGGAGTCGTCCCTCGTCCCGAGGACTTCCCCACCACCTGCCGGTTCCGTGACCGCTGTCAGCACGCCATCGCCGCGTGCGGGGAGACCGTGGTCGAACTCCGGCCCGCTCGTGGCGCAGTGGCCACCACCGACGACACCGAGGCGACGGCATTGGCCCGGTGCCTGCGTCAGGACGAGCTCCACCTGGCCGGGGCGGGGGCCGCCCTCGATACGGGTGGGAGCCCCGCCACGCCAACGGTGGCCACCACCGCGGCCCGGCCCCTGGCGCTCGCCGTCCACGGCCTGGCCAAGCGGTTCCCGACCCGATCGGGCATCCTCCAGCGGGTGACCGGCGGGGTGGATGCCGTCGACGGTGTCTCGCTCGAGATCCCGGCCGGCACCACACTGGGACTCGTCGGCGAGAGCGGCTCGGGCAAGTCGACCCTGGCCCGGCTGGTGGTCAGGATCATCGAACCCAGCGCCGGATCGGTCGAGGTGGACGGTACCGACGTCACCGTGCTGTCCGGATCCGAGTTGGGACGCTCCCGCCGCCAGATGCAGATGGTCTTCCAGGATCCGTTCTCCTCCCTCGACCCGAGCCACACCATCGGGGACACGGTGTCCGAGCCGCTGGTCCTGCACTCGGACCTCCGGGCCGACGAACGGCGGGAGCGGACACGCGAGCTGCTGGCCCTGGTGGGCCTCGGAGCCGTCCCTCTCGACCGCTACCCCCACCAGTTCTCCGGCGGCCAGCGCCAGCGGATCGCCATCGCCCGAGCCCTCGCCGTCAACCCGAGCCTCCTGGTCCTCGACGAGGCGGTGAGTGCCCTCGACGTCTCCACCCAGGCCCAGGTGCTCAACCTGCTGGCCGCGCTCCAGCGCGAGCTCGGGACGGCGTACCTGTTCATCTCCCACGACCTCTCGGTGGTCCGCCACATCGCCGACCGGATCGCGGTCATGTACCTGGGCCAGATCGTGGAGGAGGGACCGGCCACCCAGGTCCTCGACCGTCCTGCGCACCCCTATACCGCCGCCCTGCTGTCGGCGATCCCCGTACCCGATCCCGCGGTCGCCCGTTCGCGCCAGCGCGTCGTGCTCCGGGGCGAGGTGGACACCGGGTCCACCGATCGCGTGGGCTGCCGATTCGCCCCCCGCTGCGCGTTCGCCATGGACGTGTGCCGCACCGAGGACCCCGGCCCGTTCTCCGCCGACGGCGACACCACCGTGCGTTGCCATCTGCACACCGAGGGACCGGTGCTCGCCGGCCGGTCGGTGATGACCCTCGACCCGGTGGAGGCTCCGGCTCCCTGAGGGGACCCGCACACACGGAATCCGCAACCAAGCAGCCGGCCGCCCGACACGGGCATGATGACCGGCGAGACGATCTGGAGGCAGTGATGGAAACCCCCCCGTTCCAAGGTGTCATCGGCGACGACTGGCGGGAGTCGACACCGTGGTGGCCTGACGGACCCAGCGCACCGGAGGGCGCGCCGAACGTCCTCCTCGTCGTCCTCGACGACGTGGGCTTCGCCCAGCTGGGCTGCTACGGGTCCGATATCGCCACCCCGACCATCGACGGTCTGGCCGCCGAAGGCGTGCGGCTCACCAACTTCCACACCACCGCGCTGTGCTCGCCGACCCGGGCCTGCCTGCTCACCGGACGCAGTCACCACCGCAACGGACTCGGGCGGGTGGCCGACCTCGCCGTGGGGTTCCCCGGCTACAACGGCGAGGTCCCAAAGGAGAACGGGTTCCTCTCCGAGATTCTGCGCCAGCACGGCTACGCCACCTACGCCGTGGGCAAGTGGCACCTCACCCCCGACGACGAGACCTCCATGGCCGCCCCCCGCCACAGCTGGCCACTCGCCCGCGGGTTCGACCGATGGTACGGCTTCCACGGCGGGGAGACCCACCAGTTCGTCCCCGCCCTCTACCACGACAACCACTCCGTCGCCCCCCCGGCCCCCTTCGAGGAGGGCTACCACCTGAGTGCGGACCTGGCCGACCAGGCCATTGCCCAGCTGGCCGACTTCCGGGCCGTTGACGTCGAGCGGCCGTTCTTCCTCTACTTCGCCACCGGGGCCTGCCACTCACCCCACCACGCGCCGACCGAGTGGATCGACCGGTACCGCGGCCAGTTCGACAAGGGCTGGGACCAGTGGCGCGAGGAGACCTTCGCCCGCCAGCTGGCCGAGGGCGTCGTGGCCCCGGGTACCGAGCTGTCCCCGCGGCCCCACTGGGTGCCGGCCTGGGACGACCTCTCCGCCGATGAGCAGCGGGTGGCCGCCCGGTTCATGGAGTGCTTCGCCGCCTACTTGTCGTACACCGACGCCCAGCTGGCCCGACTCCTCGAGTTTCTCGAGCGCACCGGGGACCGGGAGGACACCCTGGTCATCCTGGTCTCGGACAACGGCGCCAGCTCCGAGGGCGGTCCCACCGGTTCGATCAACGACAACCGACTCCAGAACTTCGACCCCGCCGGTCCCGAGGAGCTGGCCCGGCGCATCGACGAGTTGGGCGGCCCCCGGGCCCACAACAACTACCCGTGGGGCTGGACCATGGCCGGCAACACCCCCTTCCGCCGGTGGAAGCGTGAGGTCCACGAGGGCGGGATCGCCGATCCCTGCATCGTGAGCTGGCCCGCCGGCCTCACCGACGGGGGCGGACTGCGAACCCAGTTCACCCACGCCACCGACGTGCTGCCGACCGTGCTGGAGCTGGCCGGCATCGAGCTCCCCTCCACCATCGACTACGTGCCCCAGACGCCGGTCGACGGGATCAGCTTCGCCGCCATGCTCGCCCCCGACGGGGCTGAGGCACCACCCCATCGCATCACGCAGTACTTCGAGATGCTCGGCAGCCGGGCCATCTACCACGACGGCTGGAAGGCGGTCACCTTCAAGCCCATCGGACCCCTCTACGACGACGGCATCAGCTGGAACGCGCCGTTCAGTGAGGACCGCTGGGAGCTCTACAACGTGGTCGACGACCCAACGGAGCTCCACGACCTGGCCGAAGCCGAGCCTGAGCGGCTCGCCGACATGGTCGAGCGGTGGTGGGTGGAGGCCCGGGCCAACCAGGTGCTCCCCCTCGACAACCGGATTCTCCACACCCTCGTGCACCCCAAGCCCGACCAGCGGGCGCCGCGGTTCACCACCACCTACTACCCAGGCACCTCGCCGGTGCCCGAGACGGTGGCGGCCAACATGAAAAACCGGGGACACGTCATCGACGTGGACGTCACCGTGCCCGAGGGGCCGCCGGCCTCCGGCGCCCTCCTGGCCCAGGGCTCGGCGCTCGGCGGCTTCTCCCTCCACCTGTTCGAGGGTCGGCCGCGCTACCTGCACAACCTCTACGGCAAGGAGATCTACGAGCTGGCCGGTGACCGTCCCCTCGGGCCCGGGCGCCACCGGGTGGTCTTCCGCTTCGACCGCGAGGGCAACGCCGGTGGTCCGTCCTCCCTCGAGGTGGACGGCGAGACGGTCGCCGAGCTCCGACTCCCCTTGTTCACCGTGGCGGCCTTCAGCGCCACCGGGGCCGGTCTCACCTGTGGGTACGAGTTCGGGCCGGCGGTCGGGGAAGACTACCGAGCACCGTTCCCCTGCACGGCCACCATCCACTCGGTCACGGTCACCTTGAGCGAGGTAGTCCCGATCAATCCCATGGTGGAGTTCGAACGGATCATGGCCGAGCAGTAGCGAGGTTCGGGGACGCCGCGGAGCTGGCGGATCCGTCCCTCATGGGCCTTTCGGCCCTGTTCGGTCCATGGCCCCATCCGTAACCTCCAATCAGGAGGTTGTTTGCCATGCAGACCGCGTCAGTTCCATTCCGAGTCGTCGGGAGCCTCATCGATCTGAACCATCCCGGCCACTACGTCCACTGGGGCTTCGTCCAGCTCTCGGTGGCCAACCTGGTCCTCATCGGGTTGATGGTCGTGGTCTTCGTCGCCGCGGTGCTCATCCCGTTCCGCCGCCACGGGGGCGGAGACCGATGAGTGTCGACACCGGTCTGCCCGTCGAGGCACCTGACCACGAGGTCGCCGCCGGGAGTCCCGCCGACGCTGGACAGTGGAGTGCGAAGCTCCGGCGCTCCGCCGTCCAGGCTCTGCCCCCCGAACGCCTGATGCCCGACCGCCAACCGGCATATGTCGCCTCGTGGATCTACGTGTTCGGCGTCCTCACCGTCAGTGCCCTAGCTGTGGTCATCGTGACCGGTTTGGTGCTGGCCGTCATGGGGCCGGCCTGGTGGCACGTGTCCACCACCGGACTCTTCGTCAACTCGCTCCATCTCTGGAGCGTCGAGGTGTTCTTCTTCACCATGATCGTCCACCTGTGGGGCAAGTTCTTCATGGCCGCCTGGCGTGGGAAGCGTCGCGCCACCTGGATCACCGGTGCCGTTTCGTTCGTGGTGTCGGTCGGCGCCGCGTTCACCGGGTACCTGTCCCAGCAGAACTTCGACTCGCAGTGGATCAGCACCCAGGCCAAGGACGGGATCGACTCGACCGGAGCCGGCGCCATCTTCAATGTGACCAATTTCGGTCAGATGCTCATGTGGCACATCGTCCTGCTTCCGCTCGTCGTGGTGGTCCTGGTGGGCGCGCACGTACTGTTGGTCCGCCTTCGGGGCGTCGTCCCCCCGTTCGCCGCACCAGATGAGGCGAAGCACCTGGCTGACTCGGATCCGGATCCCGTTCTGAGCACCGTCGGGCAGGCCGGCCCCATCACCCCGCCCACGACCGACGTGCCTGATGGGGGGCGGTCGACATGAGTTCCGCGGGGACCACGAGGACCCACCGATCGCGGCGCTTCAACCCCGACCGTGATGTCGAGGAGTGGCACGGCCGGTATCTTCCCTATGACCTGATCAAAGAGTTGACCATCGCCCTCGTGGTGGTGGTGATCCTCGTGGTCTTCCTCGCCGTCGTCTTCTCCTCCCCCGACGACAAGCCGACCACGGTCAAGTCCTGGGCCACAGCCAGTCCGGTCGACTTTGCCCAGACAGCCATCACCGAGCTCGACGGATCCAGCGGGACGGCCACCTACGGACCCCCGTACAACTCGACCGCCGGAGCCAGTCAGTCCCTGTTCGGCATCTCGCCCGAGAGCTTCTTCGGCGTACACCACCCCATCGACACGGCCAACGACTACGTACTGGGTCCGCTCCACACCGTGACCGACCGGCCCGGAGTGGAAGCTGCCGTCACTGCGTACACGTCAGCCTCCCCGAGCCAGCAGGCGGCCTGGGCGGCAGCGTACGAGAAGGCCGTGGCCAAGGCGACCATCGGAGCCGGTGGGCAACTGACCGTTCCCCCCGGTGACTTCGGACCGGTCGGCACCATCATCTCGTCGCTGACCTCGATGGCCCGTAGCGGAGCCCTCGACGGAGCCCTCCTGAGCTCCCGGCAGTTCTACGGCACCGACTACACCAAGCCCCTCCTCTTCATCGCCGACGGCACCTACCTCGCCAACCGCGCCGAGAGCCAGCATCTGTCCGGTGACCAGTGGGGCATGATGAACGAGACGGGCAACTTCCCGGGTCAGGCCTGGCTGTGGCTCTACACCCTCTGGTATCAGGTGCCGCCGATGAACTCCTCGTCGAGCGGCGACCTCCAGGTCTGGGCGATCATGATGCTGCTCACCTTGGGCCTGGTACTGCTCCCCTTCATACCGGGCCTCCGGTCCATTCCCCGTTGGACTCGGGTCTACCGCCTGATCTGGCGTCAGCACTACCGCGACGTCGCGGCGTCCCCACGACCCTGACCGACCCACGCCAGCCACCTGGCAGTGTGCCCCCACCGACGGGGACTCGTGACCCGACGGTGCCAGGACCGATCGGGGACGACGGCCGTCAGTTCCCCTCGTCGACGACAGCGTCGCTGATCGGGATGAGGACCTAGCCCTCGACACCCCTCACGAGGTCATGCCGCCCAGGCCCACCAGTCCCCGGGCCAGCTCGATCTCACCCATGTGACGGAGCCCGTGCTGGTAGATCCAGCACTCGGTGGCGTCGAGCAACGTGATCCCGTCCGGGCCGGCCACGCGTGCGCTGTAGGTGGAGGCGACTTCGGGCGGGAACGGTCGGCCCACGACCACCCGGGTGAGCTCGGCCGGGTCCAGGGTCTCGAGCCAGGCCTCGGTACGGGCGAAGACGGCGGCCATGTACGCCTGGAACTGGGCGTAATCCCCGATGCGCTGATGGATCATCTCGGCGACCGTCCGGTGCTTTCCGTGATCGGCGATGGCCGGTCGGACCGCCGCCTCCCATTCCTCGTCCCAGATCGGGGCGATGCCCGTCATCAGCATGAACGAGGCGTCCATCATGTTGACGATGTGGAAGAGGCTGAAGGCGATGGGGAGCACCCCTTCGCGTTCGAAGTGGTTCACCTGGTCGAGGTCCATGGTGGCCACCGCATCGACATAGAGGGAGTGGAGGGCCCGCATCCTCCGCTGCAGAGAGTCCAACACCAGCTCGTCGCTCATCAGCCACCCCCGGTTCCCGCCCCCCGACGGGGTGGCGGTGTCACGAGATAAACACTTGGCAGTCGGACTGTCAACGGTTACCCTCGGTCAGCTCCCGCCCGCGGCGCGGGCACCTCCACCATGGTCACCCGCACCGACACCTCCGCCTGGGCCTCCGAGCCCGACGACACCCAGGACCTGGCCAGCGCCACCACCGACGGGCGGCAGCTGCGACGGGAGCGCAACCGCGAGGCGGTGGTCGACGCGCTCCTCGATCTCTACCGGGAGGGCAACCTCCAACCGGGGACCGAGGAGATCGCCGCCCGTTCGGGGCTTTCCCCCCGGTCGCTCTTCCGGTACTTCGACGACGTGGACGACCTGACCCGGACGGCCATACGCCACCAGGAGCACCGGGTCATGCACCTGGTGGCCATCGACGTGGGCCCGGACCGGCCCCTCGAGATCAGGGTGGCCGCGCTGGTGGATCAGCGCTTGGCGCTGTTCGAGGCGGTGGGCCACGCGGCCGCCGTGGCCCGGCTCCGGGCTCCGTTCCAGCCGGTCCTGGCCGACGAGGTGCACCTGCACCGTGTGTTCCTCCGCGCCCAGATCGCCGCCCTGTTCGCGCCGGAGCTGGCCGCCATGGACGCCGAACGGCCCGGGTCGGGTGGTGACACCTTGGCCGCAGCCGACGTGCTCACCTCGTTCGAATCGTGCCAACTGCTGCTCCAGGGCCAGAGCTTGAGCCCCGCACGGGCCCGGGCCGTGGTGATCGGTGCGCTCACGGCTCTGTTCCACGCCCCGGAGGCGGGTACGGGTCCTCCCGGGCGCGGATGACCGGCTACTGGCCGGGACCATGGTCGTGCGAGGACGGCGGACCGGAGCGGTTGCAGGTCCCCGGGGCCGCCCACCATGCCGAGTTCATGCCCGGAGCCACCCTGGAGATCACGTCACGACCCGTGGCCGCGGCCACCATGGCCGTCACCCGCCGGCCCGGCGAGCTCTTCCTGCTCCGCCACACGGCCGGTGCAGGGGCCGTCTCCTTCGTCGAGCGGGTCGATCCCCTGACCCTGGCCGAGCAGGCGCGCTCGGCTGACCTGGCCGGCGGACCGGTGTGGCCGGGGAGCCTGGCCGCCCACGCCAACGGCTCGCTCTACGTCGTGTTCGGGAACCACGCCCACCGCCTCGACGCCGACCTCTCGGTGGTGGCCTCCACCGCCCTCCCCCGGGACCGGCCCTACAACGGCTTCGTCGTACTGCCCGACGGCCATCTCGTGACGAAGGACTTTGCCGGATCCCGACCCGGGGTCCCGGTCGCCCCGGCGGAGCGTGAGCCGTGCGAACTGATCGTGCTCGAACCCGAGTCCCTGAGGATCGTCGACCGCTGCACCCTGGCCGAGCCGTCCATCGCCCGACTGTCGGCCCACGGGTCGGAGGTCTTCGTGGTCGGTGACACCAGCCTGCTCCGGGTCCGATGGGACGGGCAGCGACTCCACGGTGACGAGACCGCTCCGGTGCGCTACCGGACCCGGCCGGGTCAGACCTACGGGTGGGACTGCGTGATCGCTCTCGGGGCGGCATGGTTCCTCGACGACGGGGAGGGAAGCGAGGCCTACGACGGCAGCCTGTTCGGTCACGGCGTCTCGACCGCACCGCTCGCCCTCGTCCGGGTGGGCCTGGACGACGGTGCGTGCACCCTGGCCGAGGTGTGCGGCCTGCCCGGCGGGCTGGTCGCCAACCCACCGGTTGTCGACGTCGACCGCAGCATCGCCGTCGCCTACGACAGTGGGAACGCGTCGATGGTCGCCTTCGGCATCGCCCCGGACGGAGGGCTCACCCCTCGGTGGCGCCGGCCCCAGCACCACGGAGGGCACCTGCTCCTCGACCGCCGGACCGGAGCCCTCGTCACCGGGGATTTCGATGTCGAACGCGGGGCCGACCAGGTGGTGGTGCTCGACATCGCCACCGGCGACGAGCTGGCCCGTGCCGACACGGGCAGCCCCGTCCAGTCGGTCCTCTTCCCGGCGGCCGGTTTCGCCGGGGACGTCTACCTCTGCACCTTCACCACCCTCACGAGGGTGTCGGTGCGGTCAGGCTGACCCGGCGGCGCTCACACCGTCGCCCCGGAGGTGGCGTCGGCCAACAGGCGGTTGTCGTCAGCCAACAGGGCGTGGGCCAGGTGGCGGATCATCTCGACCACCTCGGGGTGGTCCTCGGGGTCCCAGCCCTCCAGCACCTCGGTCAGCGACTGACGCCGGGCGATGGTCAGCTTCTCGATGGCCTCCTCCCCGATCGGCGTGATGGCCACGGTCTGCGCGCCGTCCTTCATCACGACCTCCACCATCCCCGCGTCCATCAAGGCCTCGGCGGCCTCGCGCAGGACCTCGTGGTCCACCTTCAGCCGCGCACTGACCTCCTCGGTGCTCGTGGCCTCCCGGTCGGCCAACCGGTAGAGAAGCCAGACCGCCCGGGGCTGGAGGTCGACGCCGGCCCGGGTGGCGAGCATCCCGTAGAGCTCGGCCCGGTTCTCCCGGCTGGCCGCCCGCTCGAGCAGGTGTTTGACCTCGTCGAGCGACGTGCGCGGGGCGGGGATGCCCAGGTTCTCGGCCGGCTCCGAACTCCGGATGGACTTGCGGAGCGCCAGCTCGGGGAGGGTCCAGCTGAGCAGGAAGGCCACAAAGGCGATGGGAACGCCGATGAGGAACATGGTCTGGATGGTGTGGGAGATTCCCTCGACGACCCCGGCCTGGACTGAGGCGGGCAGCTTGTGGATGGCGTCGGGGTTGTCGGCGCTGAGGTTGAAGCCGGCCGGCGCCTGGGTGAGGTGCAGGGCCTTCAGCACGTTCCCGATGAGCAGGTTGGCGAAGATGGCCCCGAACACCGCGGTGCCGAAGGACCCACCGATCATCCGGAAGAACGTGACCCCCGAGGTGGCGGTGCCCAGCTCCTCGTAGGGCACGGCGTTCTGCACGGCCACCGTGAGGACCTGGAGGATCAGGCCCAGACCCAGGCCGAAGACCACCATGTAGGCGGCCATGGTCCACGCCGATGTCGCCACCCCGATCATCGACATGAGGTACAGCCCGACGGTCATGAGGGCCGTCCCCACCACGGGGAACACCTTGTACCGGCCCCATTTGGTGACGATCAGGCCCGATCCGATGGACGCCACCAACAACCCTCCCATCAGGGGGAAGAGCCGGACCCCGGACTCGATGGGGCTGATCCCCTTCACGTCCTGGAAGAACAGGGGCAAGAAGGTGAGGGCCCCGAACATGGCGAAGCCGACGACGAACCCGATGGCGCTGGCGGCGGCGAACACCTTGTTGGCGAACAGGGGGAGGGGGATCACCGGCTCGACGGCCCGCCGCTCGGCCAGGAGGAACAGGCCGCCGAAGACCACCCCGGCCACGGCCAGGCCGATCATGAAGGGCGAGGTCCACGAGTAGGAGGTCCCGCCCAGACTGGTGAAGAGCACCAGGGCCGTGGCGGACAGGGCGATGAGGGCGGTGCCCAGGTAGTCGATGACCCGGTGCACGCGGCTGAGGGAACCGGGCAGGGCGACCGCCGTCACCACCAGGGCCACCACCCCGATAGGGATGTTGATGTAGAAGATCCACCGCCAGCTCAGGTAGTCGACGAACACCCCGCCGATCAAGGGGCCGATCACCGAGGTCACCCCGAACATGGCCATGAACAGGCCCATGTAGCGGCCCCGTTCCCGGGGGGACACCACGTCGCCCACGATGGTCTGGGCCCCGATCATGAGACCACCGCCACCCAGGCCCTGTACGGCCCGGAAGCCGATGAGCTGGATCATGGAGTGGCTGAGACCGGAGAGGACCGAGCCGACCAGGAACAGCACGATGGCCACCTGGAAGAAGAACTTCCGGCCGTACATGTCGCCCAACTTCCCCCACAGGGGTGTCGAGACCGTCGAGGCCAGCAGGTACGCCGTCACCACCCAGCTGAGATGGGAGGCGCCGTGCAGATCGCCCACGATGGTGGGCAGGGCCGTCGACACCACGGTCTGGTCGAGGGCGGCGAGGAACATGCCGAGCATCAGCGCCCCGATGACCACGAGGACCCGCCGGTGCGTGAGCGCCGGAGCTGCCTCGGGTCGAATCGCGGTAGCCGTGTCGCTCATCGCATCGCTCCCTACTTCGCTCCTGACCGCCGGGACGGCCTCGAGGCGAGTGTAGAAGGATCGACCGGGCCCGGGGTTCATCGCGGCCGATGCCACCCTTCGGGCGGCCCGGGACTCGGTCAGCGCCTGAACCGGGGGTGCCAACGGTCGAAGGGACCACCGGGAGGAGGGGGTGGTCGTCGATTAGGCACGGACGGTGGACGGCGTGGCACACTTGGCGTTCACCCCGTAGACCACCTGGAGGTCGTCTGTGTTCACCCAGCGCCATGGGTTCAAGAAGGCCACTGCGGCCCTGACCATCGGGGCGGTCGCCCTGCTCGCCGCGGCCTGCTCGAGCAGTTCGACGAGCTCGACCACGACCACGGCAGCACCCTCGACCACGGCCACGACTCCGGCCCTGCCCACCACGGTGATCCCGACCCAGGCCACCAACACCTCCATCGCCGCCACCGTTCCCGCCGCCATCAAGTCCAAGGGCTCCATCACCATCGCCATGGACGCCACCTATCCGCCCGACGAGTTCGTCAGCACCAACGGATCGACCATCGTGGGCATGGACGCCGACCTGGCCACAGCCATCTCCCAGGTGCTGGGCCTCAAGCCCAACCTCACCAACGTGACCTTCGACGACATCATCCCGGGCATCCAGAGCGGCAAGTACGGCATGGGAGCGTCGTCATTCACCGACACCATCGCCCGCCAGAAGGTGGTCGACTTCGTCGACTACTTCACCGCCGGTGAGGGCTTCTACGTGAAGAGCGGGAGCGCCTTGGCCTTCAACGGCCTCACCTCCCTGTGCGGCCACTCCGTAGCCGTCGAGAGTGGGACGACCGAGGAGACCGACGCCAAGGCCCAGGCCAAGAAGTGCACCTCGGGCAAGGTGACCGTCCTCTCGTTCGGCAACCAGAGCCAGGCCAACCTGGCGGTGTCGAGCGGTCGGGCCGACGTCGGCTTCGCCGACTCCCAGGTGGCCGGCTACATCGTGGCCACCTCCAACGGGGTGTTCCAGAACAGCGGCACCGCCTTCGAGGTCGCCCCCTACGGCCTGGCCCTCCCCAAGGGCAACGGCATGGCCGCCCCCGTCCAGGCCGCGGTGAACTACCTGATCGGCAACGGCGTCTACACCCAGATCCTGACCAAGTGGGGCGTGCAGTCAGGGGCGATCACGAGCTCGGTGATCAACGGCGCCACCAGCTAGGGAACCGGGGCCCGGGGACACAGGTCCGCCGATGACCGTCTCCCCCGCTCCGGCTCCACCGGACCACCAACGGGGACCCCGCACCCGGGGCCCCCGCCGAGACCACCGTCCCGGTCCGACACCCGGGCCGATGGGTGGCAAGCATCGTCATCGTGGTCCTCGTGGCCATGTTGGTGAACACCCTCTTCTTCTCCCACGTCACCCGGGGCGGAGTGCGCGAGGGTCGCTTCCAGTGGGGGGTGGTCTGGAAGTACCTCTTCGTCACCCCCGTGCTGAAGGGCATCGTCGTGACCCTGGAGCTCACGGCCATCGCCATGGTGGTCGGCGTCGTGCATCGGCGTGGTGCTCGCCGTCATGCGGCTCTCCCCCAACCGCTGCTGTCGGGTTCGGCATGGATCTACATCTGGTTCTTCCGAGGCACGCCGGTACTCGTGCAGCTGACCTTCTGGTACGTCGGGATCACCTACCTCTACCCCACGCTGACCCTCGGCGTCCCGTTCGGGCCGTACGCCAATTGCTACACGGTCAACGGCCAACACGCTGATGACCTCGTTCATCGCTGCCGCCCTCGGCCTCAGCCTCAACGAGGGCGCCTATATGGCCGAGATCGTGCGGGCCGGCATCATCTCGGTGGACGACGGGACAGACCGAGGCGGCCCAGTCCCTCGGGATGAGCAAGGCCACCACGACTGCGGCGCATCGTCCTGCCCCAAGCCATGCGCATCATCATCCCGCCGACCGGCAACGAGACCATCTCGATGCTGAAGACCACCTCACTGGTGATCGTCATCGCCCTGGCTCGATCTGTTCACCGCCACCCAGAACATTTCGAACACCACCTATGAGGTCGTGCCCCTGCTGCTCGTGGCCAGCCTCTGGTACCTGTTCTTCACCTCGGTGCTCACCATCGGCCAGTTCTACGTGGAGCGCTACTACGCCCGGGGCACCGCCCGGGCCCTTCCCCCCACACCCTTCCAGCGGCTGCGCCAGGACCTGTTCCGGGTACGCCCCCAACCCAAGCCGGCTCTCGGTGCCGGCCGTGGGCCGACCCCCCACCGCCTCCGCCCCCACCCACCACGAGGAGGCCCGATGACGGCTCCGAGTCCCATGGTCGAGGCCGTCGGGGTCCGTAAGTCCTTCGGTCGGCTCGAGGTGCTGAAGGGCATCGACATGACGGTCAACCCGGGCGAGGTGCTTTGTCTCATCGGGCCCTCCGGCTCGGGCAAGAGCACCTTCCTCCGATGCATCAACCACCTGGAGAAGATCGACGGCGGGGAGCTCTCCGTCGACGGGGAGCTGGTCGGCTACCGCCGCGGCGGAGAGAAGCTCTACGAGCTGCGGGACCGTGAGGTGTGCACCAAGCGGGCCGAGATCGGGATGGTCTTCCAGCGGTTCAACCTGTTCCCCCACATGAGCGTCCTCGACAACGTGATCTCGGGCCCGGTGCGGGTGAAAAAGGAGTCGCCGGCCTCGGCCCGCAAGCGCGCCCACGAGCTGCTCGAACGGGTCGGCCTGGCCGACAAGGTGGCCAACTACCCCAACCAGCTCTCGGGCGGACAGCAACAACGCGTCGCCATCGCCCGGGCTCTGGCCATGGCACCGAAGCTCATGCTCTTCGACGAGCCCACGTCCGCCCTCGACCCCGAGCTGGTCGGGGACGTGCTCGACGTCATGCGGGGTCTCGCCGAGGACGGCATGACCATGATCGTGGTCACCCACGAGATGGGGTTCGCCCGCGAGGTCGGTGACACCGTGGTGTTCATGGACGGAGGGGTGGTGGTCGAGGCGGGCGATCCCATCCAGGTCCTCACCGCACCGGCCCACGAGCGGACCAAGGAGTTCCTCTCCAAAGTCCTCTGAGCCCGATCTCGATGGCAGGCGTCATGGACGGCGCAACGACGTCTGGCTACGGTGACCACTGCAACAGCGACGCATCGGGCGTCGACACCCACCTTCGAACAAGGAGTCCCTCTCATGGCCAAGGCCGACGGCGTCTTCGTCTTCATCGGCACCTATCCCAACGAGTCCTCGGCGCGTGCCGACTACGACGTGGTGAAAGAGCTCCACCTGGCCGGGGCCATCGGCACCTACGACGCCGCCGTTCTCACCAAGGACAAAGACGGCAAGGTCCACGCCAACAAAGACGAGATGGCCACCCGGCACGGAGCGTGGGGCGGGGCGGCAGCCGGCGCCCTCGTGGGCATCCTCTTCCCCCCGTCCATCATCGGCACGGCCATCGTCGGGGCGGCCGTCGGCGGGATCAGCGGCCACCTGTGGCGGGGCATGTCGCGGGCGGACGTGAAGGAGTTCGGCGAGCTCATCGACCAGGGTGAGGCGGCCCTGGTCATCGTCGGCGAGACCACCTTGGAGGCCGCGCTGGACAAGGCGGTCCTGAAGGCCGAGAAGCGGGTGGCCAAGGAGCTCGACATGAGCGTGAAGGACGTCGACGCCGCAGTGCGAGAGGCGGCCGGCGAGGTCAGCTGAGCGCTCCGGGGGGCCGGTCGGTTTCGGACCGGAGCCGAGCCAGGAGGGCAACGAGGTCGGTCTGGTCGATCCGGCCACAGGCTCGGACGGCGGCGCGGCCCAGGCTGGAGCCGAAGGGCAGGGCGTCGACCAGGCCGCGTCCGACCCAGCTACGGGCCAGACGCAGCTCAGAGGAGGCGGCCAGGGCCCGCTCCTCCACCCGGGGGCCCTTGGACATGAGCGCGGCATTGGTCAGGCGTCGCACCTCGGTGCGATCGACGGTGATGCCCTGCTGGCGGAGCCGGCGGACCAGGTACGACCCGGTGTTGTACCAGTCGCAGAAGCCATGGACCACCGAGGCCACCTGACCCACCCCACCGTCGATGGCGATAGCGAGGATCGGTCCACCCTCGAGGGTCGAGGCCGCCGCCGCGCCCACCAGGGCCAGCTGCAGCGCCCCGACCGCGGTGGCGATGGAGCGGGTCTGGCGGGAAGCCAGCAGCTCGACCCCGTCCACGTCGTAGAGGGCGGCAGGGTGCTCGAGGACCTGACCCGACATCCAGTCCACCAGTCGGGGAGGTGCGGCGGCGAGTTCGATCCGGAGCCGCCGAAGCCGTCCCGGTCCGCCGGAGAAGGCCTTGCGGCCCACGTCCCCGAGGGTCGACTCCAACTCGTTCAGGGCCTCGTCGGGGAGCCCTTCGGGCCGCAGCAACGAGCGGAGGCCCTGGGAGAGCCGGGCCCGGGCCCGGGCCCGGCGGGTGGCTCCCGGACCGGGCGGGACAGGCCCGGTCGGTCCGGTCCCGTTCGCCTGTTCGTCCACGGCGAGAGTCTGCTGACTCCTACCCCGGGGCGCAAGGGCCCACGAACCGCCCGTCACCTACCGGCCGCAGAGTTCGCCCGGAGACACCGCGGCGGACGGCGTACCATCGGGGACACCCGCGCCGGGAGGAGCCTCAGACCACGGCCGGCGGTGGGGGAAACGGGACGGGGAACTGGCATGGCACTGGACATCGGGAGGCGGCGGCTGCAGCAGGCGGTGTCGGCGGCCCGGTCCGCCGGGCGCACGCCCCCGCACGTGGTCATCGTGGGCGGGGGCCTCGCCGGTCTGGGCACCGCCATCCAGCTGGTCCGCTCCGGTCTGCGCACCTTCACCGTCATCGAGCAGTCCGGCGGCGTCGGAGGCACGTGGAGGGACAACTCGTACCCGGGCAGCGGGTGCGACGTGCCCTCGTACCTCTACTCCTTCTCGTTCGCCCCGGCGGCAGGTTGGTCGCGTCGGTTCGCCGCCCAGGACGAGATCCTCTCCTACGCCGAGGGCCTGGTCGATCGCTTCGGCCTCGGACCCCACCTCCGCCTCGGCACCACGGTCCACGACGTCATCCTCGACGAGTCCGACGGACGGTGGCGGCTCTCGTTGAGTTCACCGGAGGGCGACACCGTGCTCGTGGCCGACACCGTCGTGTTCGCCTGCGGACAGCTCAACCGACCGTTCGTTCCCGACCTCGACGGCCGGGAGCGGTTCGCTGGACCGTCGTGGCACTCGGCCCGCTGGGATCACACCGTCGACCTGCACGGCAAGCAGGTGGCTGTGGTGGGCAGTGGGGCGAGCGCCATTCAGTTCGTGCCGCCAGTGGCGGCCGAGGCGGCCGGCGTCACCATCTACCAGCGCTCACCCAACTACGTGGGACCGAAAAAGGACCGGGCCTACAAGCCCACGACGCGTCGCCTGCTCGACACGGTGCTCCCACTGGCCCGCGCCTACCGGTGGTGGATCTACTGGAGCCTCGAGTTCCGCTGGATCTGGTTCCGGAAGGACAGTTGGGCCGGTGAGCGCCTCCGCCAGCTCTTCGCCCGCCAGATCAGGGCCGAGGTCGTGTCCGACCGGCTGCCCGAGGCCGCCGTGGTCCCTGACTACCCCATCGGCTGCAAGCGCATCCTCATCTCCAACGACTGGTACCCGGCCATCATGGGAGCCCACGTCGACGTGGTGGACGACCCCATCGCCCAGGTCGAGGCGGACGCAGTCGTCACCGCCGACGGGACGCGTCGACCGGCCGACGTCCTCATCTTCGGCACCGGCTTTTCGACCACCGACTTCCTCGCCCACATCCCGGTCACCGGTGTCGGGGGCCGGACTCTGGCCGAGGCCTGGGAGGGTGGTGCCCGGGCCTACCGCGGGACGGCGGTGCCCGGCTTCCCCAACTGTTATCTCCTCTACGGTCCCAACACCAACCTGGGCCACAACTCGATCCTCTTCATGGTGGAGCGTCAGCTCAACCTCGTGCTCCAGGCCCTCGCCGTGCAGACCGACGCCGCCCGGGCGTCCGCCAACCCCCTCGTCGAGGTGGCGCCCGAGGCCTACGAGCGCGATGACCAGCGGACCCAGGCGATGATGGCCACGACCGCCTGGGTGGCCAACTGCCACAGCTGGTACAAACAGGCCTCGGGCCGGGTGACGAACAACTGGCCGACCTGGACCGTTCGCTACTGGTACGACACGCTCCGACTGAACCCCTCCGAGCTGGGCCTGCGAGCTCATCGGGACACACCGACCGGCCGGCCGCGCCACCTTCTGGGCTCCCACCAGACCACGGGAGGAGGTGACCCGGACCGACCCCCGCTGCCGCCCTCGACCGCCCCCCGGTGACCGACCGGCCTTGCTACCGTCTCGGGCCATGACGGGATCCGGCACAGGGGACGAGCCGTCCCGTCCCCCATCGGACCCCGATGGCCAACCGACCCCGTCGGACCCGTCCGGGTCGTCGCGGCGGGGCCGCTCCCAACCCACCGGCACCTTCGACGAGGGGCCGCTCCTCGCTCTGGGCACCGAGATCCGGGCCACCGCGCCACCCACGGCGGGGGCGGCACCGCAAGGCGAAATGGATCGTCGGCACCCTGGGCCTGGTGGTGATCCTGGTGGTCGGGGGCGGTGCCGGCTACGCCTGGTACCTCAACCACGAGATCCACCGCATCGATGTGAAGGGGCTGACCGACGTCCCGACCTCGGGTGCCGAGGCCGGGACCCAGAACATCTTGATGGTCGGGTCGACCGACCGCTGCGCACTCAAGGTCCAAAACGCCGCCTACGGACTGTGCTCGGACGGCGTCAACGGCATCAACAGCGACGTGGTCATGATCCTCCACCTCGACCCCGCCACCCATACCGTCTCCATCCTGTCGATCCCCCGGGACCTCTTCGTGCCCAACGCCAGGACCACCGGACCCAACAAGATCGATGCCGCGCTGTACCAGGGACCGAGCCAGTTGGTGGCGGCCATCAACGACGACCTCGGCATTCCCATTCAGCACTACGTGGTCCTCAACTTCGACAGCTTCGCCAATGTCGTCAACGCCCTCGGTGGGGTCAAGATGTACTTCCCCGAGCCGGTGTATGACGCCTACTCCGGCCTGAAACAGCTCACGCCGGGATGCGTCGCCCTCAACGGATTCGAGGCGCTGCAGGTGGTCCGGGCCCGCCACCTCCAGTACAAAGGCCCGGGGATCACTACCGACCTCCCCCAGTACTGGCCGTCGGAGAACCTGAGCGACCTGGCCCGCATCCGGCGCGACCATGAGTTCCTGCGGGTGCTGGCCACCGCCGTGGCCAAGCAGGGCCTGTCCGATCCCATCACCGACGAGCGCCTGGTGAGTGGGCTGGCCCCCCAGCTCGAGGTGGACCGGAAGTTCTCGACCTCGGACATGGCCAGCCTCGTCCTCGACTTCCACTCGGTGAACGTCAACGCCGCACCCCAGCTCACCCTGCCCGTCGAGGTCGACCAGAGCAGCTCGGGCTACACCTACCAGGGCGGCGCCTACGGGGACGTGGAGTTCCCCTCCATCACCGAGGACCAGGCCGTCATCGACCGCTTCCTCGGCGTCAGCGCCGGCGTCGACTCGATGACCGGGAAGACCCTCCCTGCGCCCGCCGCCGTCACGGTCTCGGTGCTCAACGGCACCGGCGCCTACAACCAGGCCACCACCACGTCGACCGCGCTCGGGGCCCTCGGCTTCCACATGGTCGGGGTCGGCGACACGCCCTCGGTAGGGCCCGAAGCAGAGACGGTCGTCTACTACGCCACCAAATCCCCGACGGCGCAGGCCGCGGCCGAAGCAGTGGCGCGCAGCCTTTCGGGCTCGGTCATCACCGCCCTCGGCCCGACCACCGACGGGGCCGAGGTCACCGTGGTGACGGGCTCGCAGTTCACGGTAAACCCGCCCCCGTCGACGGTGCCACCCGCCACAGCGACCACCACGCCCACCGGAGCAGCCCCGTCCTCCAGCACGTCGACCACGACGACTACCACCGGTCCGGGCGGATCGAGCGCCGGCTTCCTCCCGCCCACGGCGGCCGTGTCCCCGCTCCAGCCCTGGGATCCTCGCTCCTGCTCGGCCGCGGGCGGGGCTGGTTCCTGAACCTCTCAAACCCCATCGATCCAGTTCAGCGTGTTTTTGGAACGGAACGGTTGCGTTCTGACGCGGACCGCTATACTCTTTTGTGAACGGAACAGTTCCGTTTTTACCATTGAGGAGCGGGTGGCTGTGAGCACCGTCGAGATCGAGGAGAGCACCGGGAGGACCTGTCGTCCGACCGGCCCGCGGGCTGAAGCCCGCGAGCAGGCCATCCTCGACGCCGCCCTCGAGCTCCTCATGGAGGTCGGCTACGACCGGCTCTCCATGGACGCCCTGGCCGAACGGGCCCATGCCGGCAAGGCGACCATCTACCGGCACTGGTCGGGCAAGGCCCAGGTCGTGGCCGAGGCGGTCCACCGGATGAAGAAAACAACGGGAAGCACGAGCCCTTCCCGTCCACCGGCTCGCTGCGAGGCGACCTCGTGGCCGCTCTGGACGAGATCGCCTGCTCGGCCAGCGATGTCGACGCCGCCATCATCGCCGGGGTGATGTCGGCCATGCGCTCGGACCCGGAGCTGGCCGAGCTGGTGCGCACCCAGGTGCTCGACAGCAAAAAGGGGGAGTTCAACGGGATCATCGAACGAGCCGTCCGCCGGGGGGAGTTGCCGCAAGGCGGCTCGGCGGAACTCGTGGAAGAGGTGATCTCGGCGCTGCTCATCAATCGGTTGGTCATCCGTGGCCTGCCGGTCGACGAGGAGTTCGCAACCCACGTGGTGGACGACATCGTCCTGCCACTGCTGCACCGCTAGTACCCCTCACGTAGTCCTCCACCGTCACCCCCAAACCCAGGAGCCCCCATGACCACACTCACCGAGATCGACCCATCCCCGAAGCCGCCGGACCCCCCGGTTTCGCAGTCGGACCCCAAGCGCTGGCTGGCCCTGGCCATCATCGCCGTGGCCCAGCTGATGGTGGTCCTCGACGCCTCCATCGTGACCATCGCCCTGCCGTCCGCGCAGCACGCCCTGCACATCTCCACGGCCAACCGGCAGTGGGTGGTGACCGCCTACACGCTCTCGTTCGGTGGCCTGCTCCTCCTCGGTGGCCGCATCGCCGACTACGTCGGTCGCAAGCGGATCTTCATTGTCGGCCTGCTCGGCTTCGCCGGTGCGTCCGCACTCGGCGGGGTGGCCGTCAACTCGGCCATGCTCTTTGGGGCCCGCGCCCTGCAGGGCGCCTTCGCCGCACTGCTGGCCCCTGCCGCCCTCTCGCTCATCTCGGTGACCTTCACCGAGGTGAAGGAACGGGCAACCGCCTTCGGCGTCTACGGCGCCATCTCCGGCGGCGGCGCCGCCATCGGACTCATCATGGGTGGCGTCCTCACCGAGTACGCCTCGTGGCGCTGGTGCTTGTTGGTCAACGTGCCCATCGCCGTGGTGACCGCCCTGGCCGCAGTGCCCGTGGTCCGGGAGTCGAAGTCCCACGGCAACACGAGCTACGACATCCCCGGTGCCATCACCGTGACCGCCGGCCTCGTGGCCCTGGTCTACGGCTTCACCAAGGCTGCGTCCGACGGGTGGGCGGCCACGGCCACCCTCAGCTTCCTCGGGATCGGCGTGCTGTTGTTGGCCGCCTTCGCCGCCATCGAGATCAGGTCCAAGAACCCGCTGCTGCCCATGCGGGTCATCCTCGAACGCAACCGGGGCGGTTCGTTCCTGAGCTCGTTCATGGTCGGCGCCGGTCTCCTCGGGATGTTCCTCTTCCTCACGTACTACTTCCAGGGCAACCTCGGCTACTCGGCCCTCAAGTCCGGGTTCGCCTTCCTGCCCTTCTCGGCGGGGATCATCATCGCCGCCGGGGTGTCGAGCAAACTCCTCCCCCGGTTCGGGCCCCGAATCCTGATGGCCATCGGCTTCGCCGCCGCCGCCCTCGGGATGCTGTGGCTCAGCCGGATCACCCCCGACACCACCTATCTGGCCCATGTCCTCCCGGCCGAGATCCTCATCAGCCTGGGTATGGGGCTCGCCTTCGTCCCCATGAGCAGCACCGCCCTCTTCCGGGTGCCGCCCAACGACGCCGGCGTGTCCAGTGCCCTGGTCAACACCACCCAGCAGGTGGGTGGCTCGCTCGGCACGGCCCTGCTCAACACGGTGGCCGCTTCGGCTACCGCCACCTATTTGCTGACCCGGTCGCCCAGCCGGGCCAACGTGCAGGCAGCCCAGGTCCACGGGTACACCGTGGGCTTCCTGGTCGGGGCGGGCTGCCTCGTGGTGGCCCTGTTGTCGGCGGTGTTCCTCGTCAATGCGACGAGAGAGGACTTGGCCGATGTGGACGGGGTGTCCGGCGAGGTGATCCCGGTCTGATCGAGCCGGCTTCAGCCGGTCCGGCCGGGTGTTCCCGGCCGGACCGGACGAGGAGCCGATGTGGTCGGCAGGTCCGGACTACGAACCGATGTGGTCCGCCGGCACGGTGCCCAGCCGGCCGGCCTGGTAGTCCTCGAAGGCCTGGGCCACCTCGTCCCGGGTGTTCATCACGAACGGCCCGTAGGCGTAGACGGGCTCCCGAATGGGTCGCCCGCCCAGGATGAGCACGTCGAGACTGGGGGTGCGGGAGTCCTGTACCTGGTCGGCACCCACGGTGATCGACCCTCCCTCACCGAACACGACCAGCTGCCCGGTGCGCACCGGGCGGCCCTCGGCTCCCACCGTGCCCGTCCCCCCGAGCACGTAGACAAGGGCGTTGAACTCCGGCGCCCAGGGGATCTCCACCCGGGCCCCCGGAGCCAGCGTGGCGTGGACCATGGCCATGGGTGAGTGGGTGGAGCCGGGTCCGGCATGACCGCCCACGTCACCGGCGATGACCCGCAGCAGCGCACCACCGTCGGGCGATGACAACAGGACGACGTGGTTCCCGCCGATGTCCTGATAGCGGGGCGCGATCATCTTGTCGGCCTTGGGCAGATTGACCCAGAGCTGGATGCCGTGGAACAGACCGCCTGAGGCGACCAGGTCCTCGGGCGGCGCCTCGATGTGGAGGATCCCACCGCCGGCGGTCATCCACTGGGTGTCCCCGTCGCTGATGAGGCCGCCCCCGCCGATGGAGTCCTGGTGCTGGAAGGTCCCGTCGATCATGTAGGTGACCGTCTCGAAGCCGCGGTGGGGATGCCACGGCGTGCCCTTGGGCTCGCCTGGCGCGTACTCGACCTCACCCATCTGGTCCATATGGATGAACGGATCGAGGACACTGCTGTCGACACCAGCGAAGGCCCGCCGGACGGGAAACCCCTCCCCTTCGAATCCCGCCGGTGCCGTCGTGACGGAAACCACCGGCCGTCCTGCGGCTGTCGGATCGACCGAGCCGATCACGGGCAGCGCTCCTACTTCGTCCACAGTCACTGCTGGCATAGCCAACCTCCTCGTCCCTTTCAGAGTGCCACGCCGCCGGTCTGCGACGTCGACCTCCTCGGGTCAATTGCAACACTAGTTGCGCGCGCAACATTCCTCCGGACGGCCACCGATGAGGTCGGGATACAGGTCGGTGCAGTTCTTGCCGAAAAGAGACAGTGAACAGGTACGCTTACCCCTAGGGGAAGAGTCAGGAGACAGCTGGTGATCCGGCAACGCGGCGCAGCGACTCGCCGGCGTGACGACGAAGACGACGGGACCGGCTCTTCCGCGGAGGAGATCGGCACGCTGCTTCGCGTTGCCCGGGAGGAACGGGGGCTCGATCTCCTGGCCGTGCACGACCGCCTGAGTCGACCGATCACCCAGCTCGAGGCCCTCGAGTCAGGTGATCTCGACCGTCTCCCCGACCAGGCCCTGGCGCTCTCCACGCTTCGCCGCTATGCCGCCTTCCTCGGACTCGACGGCGACGCACTGGCCCTCCGGATGATCGATGCGTGGTCGGCCTCGCCCCCCACGACGAGCGTGGCCGCCCAGAGCGACAACGGCGCGGCGGCGACCAACGTGGTGGCCGCAGTGTCCACCGAACCTGACCACCTCCGCGCGTTCACGCAGACAGGGCCGGTTCCACGGGTGCGGCCCGCCACCACCACCGCACTCGCCAACTACGGGTACCAGGAGGCCACCGGCCCCCCGACGGGAACCTTCCCGGTGGTCCCCCGCCAGGAGCTGAAGCAGAGCCGCAGAGCCGTGGCCAAGGCCCGGCGCAAGCAGCGGGCACCCCAGTCCCTCAAAGTGCTCACCTGGGTGGCGGGAATCCTGCTCATCGTGGCTGTGGCCGGCTCGGTCATCCTCTCCCAGCGACCCCAGTGGCTGGCCTCGGCCCACATCCTCCGGGTGACCGGCACGCACGGGACGCCGACGGGTCCGTCGTCGGCTGCGCAGACCCCGGGGACCGTGGCGCCGGTCGTCGTCCACCGGCACCAGTGGCCAGACCTCGAGCTACACCGTGAACACCAAGGACTTCGTGGTCGACGTGACGACCACCGGGCCGTGCTGGGTCCAGGTGACGAGCTCGGGGTCGCCCACCCCCCTGATCAGCGGGGTCCAGCCGGCGGGCAAGAAACTCAGCTACGCGGCACAGGGGACCATGACCGTCCAGGTCGGCTCCTCGGCCGTGGTGGTGGGCGTCTCGGTCAAGGGCAAGGTGGTGTTCTACAACGCACCCCGCTCGACCCCGTACACCTACGTCTTTACGCCCTCGCCCAGCTGAGTCGACGTAACCGGCGGCGCTGGGCCTCGGGTCACTCGACGGAGGCGGTAGGTCCCGATTGCACCTTCTGGGCGGACAGCGCCGCGTCCTCCGCAGCCAGCTCCGCGTCCAGTTGGGCGTCGTAGCGCAGACCTTTGCGGTCCTCGTAACGGACCCACTGGATGAACACCGGGATCAGGGCCAAGAAGGTGAAGAGCTCGGCGCCCACCCATAGGAGTCCTCCACCGGCGTGGGTACCGGCCAGGGAGTACATGGGTGCCGCCGGTTGCGTCGTGCTCAGGAGGGCCAGCCCGAGGAAGGACTCGATCGGCACGCCGATCAGCAGGGCGGCCAGCTTGCCCCCGTGACTCATCTTCCAGTGGGGGATGGGATCGAGGCCGACGATGGGCCACCAGAACAGGGTGGAGGCGAACAGGAAGGCCAGGTTGATCAGGTCCATGAGCCACATGTGGCGCATGGCCACACCGAGTGCGACGGTCAAGAAGAAGGCGAACATCGAGAAGTAGTAGAGGGCGGCCACGAGGAGTGGGTGGCTCATCAGGCGGAAGGGCCGGGAGTTGAGCATCCTGAGGAGCCGCACCTTCGTCTCCCGTCCCGAGGTCTGCAGGGCCAGGGTCATCGGTGCACCCATGGCCAGGAGCGGCGGGGCCACCACCATCAACAACAGGTGCTGGATCACGTGGGCCTGGAAGAACTCCATCGTGAAGGTGGCCACCGGCGACTGGAGGGCCACATCCAACGCCACGAGCCCGGCGAGGAAGGAGGCGGTGCGGTGCCAACTCCAGTGCCGGCCGCGCACGCCGAGCTCGGACCGGGCCCGCAGATACCAGGCGGCGGTGATGATCACGGTGGCGAGGACCAGGAGCGGGAAGGGGCTGAACTGCCACTGGGTCAGCACGGTGTGGGAGTCGAGCGGGATGTACCTCATCCCGGGCATACCGAGCATCGATCGCATCTCCGGCACGGTCCCAGCGTACCGAGCCGTGGTCCGGTGGCCCAAACGGGCCGGCGCTGCCCCCTGACCCGGTCCTGGTGGCTACGAAGGCCTGAGGACGGGCTCGACCGCTCCGGTGTCCACGTGGTAGCGCCACCCTTCCACGTGGATCCCGTCCGGCAGCAGCGGGCAGGCCCGCACCAGCTCCACGTCGTGGCGGAGCGCCCCATCGGGGTCGGGCATGGCCAGGAACGTCCACTCGGCGGCCCCCTCCCTCGACTCGTCGGGAAAGCGGGACCGCAGGTCGTCATCGTCCCGGTTGGCCAGCGCGCAGTCGGTGTGCTGCATCACGGCAATCCGCTCCACCCCGAGCAGATTGGTGGCCAGCACCAGCGACCGCAGCACGTCGTCGGTGACGCGACCGCCGGCGTTGCGGAGGATCTTGGCGTCCCCGGGAACCAGACCCAGCATGGTCAACGGTTCGATCCTGCTGTCCATGCAGGTAACCAGGGCGAACCGCTTGGCGGCGCGCGCCGGGATCCCGGCGAGGCTGAACGACGAGACGTACTCCTGGTTGGCTTCGAGCAGATCCTCCATCATCGGGTCCAAGCATGACAGACGGCCGGGTGCCTCGGCACGTCTGACGGGTCGGGCCTCGGCCCTCCGGCTCAGTCCGAGAAATGGGTGCGGGGCTGGTCGAGCAACTCGTCGTCGACGTAGATGTCCACCTTCTCGTTGTAGAAGGCCACCAGGCCGGCGATGGGGAGGAGCTGTCGCGTCGGGAAGTCGTAGCTCCAGGCCAGATCCTCATGGGTCGTACCGTCGACCACCACCGACCAGTAGCCCGTGGTGGTGCCCTTGTAGGGGCACCGGGACACGGTCGGGCTCGGCACCAGGTGCTCGAAGTGCACCTCGGTGCGGTTCAGGTAGTAGCGGGTGGGGAGACCGGTCTCGAAGACCATCACCGGCGACGCCGACTCGGCCAGCACGACATCGCCGAGGGCCACCCGCACCGATCGGGTGGACCGTAGGGCGTCCACCCGGCTGTAGGGATTCCTCGGGTGGACGAAGACCTCCTCGTCCTCCTCGTACCAGCGATCAAGGGCATCCCAGTCGAAGCGGAAGGTGTCGACCAGCAGTGGGTGGTCTGGTGATGCCACCACCAGCCGGGCCACCGGCGGGCCGTCGGTGCCCTCTGAGGCCCACCGGTACCACTGGACGGTCCCCTGGGGCGTCTCCTCGGTCCGGCCGTCGGCGACCAGGGCACCCTCGTCGACATGGTGGCGGGGGACGTAGTACTGCGGATAGTGCGCCCACTCCCACACGTACCTGGCCGCGACCGTGTCCACCACCGTGCCGCCTCCGTGGACGGCACGGATCCGCCGGGGCACGGGCTCGACGTGGTTGATACGGGTGATCGGCTTCGGATAGTCGGTCATGGTGCTCCCTCTCGGCGACGATCCGGATCGGCCCGACCTCAGGCCGGGGCGATCCCCGCTCCGGTCAGCATCCGTCTGAGGTCCACCACCATCTGGGTGTCGATGTCATGGCCCCGGGGGACGTCGAAGGTCTCGGTCTCCGCCCCGAGCGTGACCCGGATCCTCCCGTCGTGCTCCTCATCCACCGTGCCCACGCTCCGGAGTAGGGACAGCACGTCGTGCCACTGGATGTTGTGCCCGGCCGGGTGCTGGAAGATCTTCTCGACCGTGGCCCGATGATGACCGTCGAGGCTGGGTCCCTCTGCCATGTAACGACTCCTCTGCTCATCCCGGCCCCCTGGGGACGTTAGCCCCCCCAGGGCTCCGGTCCTCCGGTGGCGGGCCGCAGGACGCCGAGGGCCCGGTGCTACCCTCATCCCGGTCGGATTGCCCACAGGCAAGGGAGGGACCGTGGCCCCTCAGGGCACCAGCCAGAGCTCGTCAGCACCATCCTCGGACGGGACGGGAGTGGGTGACCTGCCCCTGAAGTTGGGGATCACCACGCCCGTCCTCACCCTCCTACCCGGTGGGCACGCCTCGTGGGAGGTCGATGCAGGCATCGAGGAGGTGGCGACGGTGGCGACGACGGCCGAGTCGCTCGGCTACTACCACCTGACCTGCAGCGAGCATGTGGTCATCCCCGCCGACGTGGCGCCGGTCCGGGGCAGTCGCTACTGGGACCCGCTCGCCACCTTCGGCTACCTGGCCGCGGTGACCTCACGCATCCGGCTGGCCACCAACGTCCTCGTCCTCGGCTACCACCACCCGCTCGAGATCGCCAAGCGCTACGGCACCCTCGACCAGGTCTGCGGTGGTCGTCTGGTCCTCGGGCTCGGGGTGGGCTCCCTCGAAGAGGAGTTCGCTCTGTTGGGCGCGCCCTTCGACGACCGTGGGGCACGGGGTGACGACGCCCTCAACGCCCTCCGGGCGTCCATGTCCACCAACCGGCCCGTCTACAACGGACCCTTCTACCGGTACGCGGACGTGGTCATGGACCCCTGTGCCCGACAGGCCTCGGTACCGCTGTGGATCGGTGGTCGGACCGCCCGGTCCCTGCGCCGTGCGGTGGAGCTGGGGGACGGCTGGGTGCCGTTCGGCCTCAAGCTGGCCGACATGGCCGACATGCTGAAGCGGGCCCGCTCCACCTCGGCCTGGGACCAACGCCACCGACCACTCGACGTGGTGCTGCAGAACGGACGGCCGCTCGATCCGCTCAGTGACCCCGACGGTGCACGCACCGTGCTCGGCAAGCTGGCCGAGGCCGGTGCCACCGGGGTGCAGCTGGGATTCGTACACCACACCCTCGACCACTATCTGGAACAGCTCGGGGCGCTCGCCCAGCTGGCACGGAAGGAGATCGGATGAACAGGGTCAAAGCGGGCTTCTTCTCCCTGTCCCACCACGACGCGTCCGGTGACGACCGCTCCTACCTCGACTGGCACCAGTTGGACCACATGCCCGAGCAGTACCAGCTGCCCGGGCTCGTGGCCGGACAGCGGTGGGCGTCCACCCGGGCCTGCCGGGAGGCACGGGCGGCCGAGGTCGGCGACTGGTCGCTGGTCGAGCACGTGGTTCTCTACCTGATGGGCAATCCCCTCGACGAGACCATCGACGAGTTCCTGCGGCTGGGGCGCCACCTGGCCGAGTTGGGCCGGTTCCCTGTTTCCCTCCCATCGCACTACCGCGGCGCCCTGCGTCTGCTTGAAGCCCACGCAGCCCCTCGGACCCTCATCTCCGACGAGGTGGTGCCCTTCCGCCCCCACCGGGGCGTGCAGCTCATCGTGGAGGCGCTGGACGACGACGCCCCCCAGGACGCCTTCATCCAGCGCATGCACGTCGACATCCTTCCGGAACTGGTATCGGTGGACGGGGTGGCCGGGGCGTGGTCCTTCGGCACCACCCCCTCGATCCGTCGGCCCATGTTCACCGATGGGCGCTACCGGATGACGGTCTGCTACCTCGACGATGAGCCGTCCGTCGTGGGTGAGCGCCTCGGACCGGTCCTCGAACGAGCGTGGCGTGACGCGCCCGCCCAGTTGGTTCTGGCCGCCCCCTACGAGTCGATGATGGTCTGGGACTGGGACCGATTCGGACCCGAGGCCTGAGTAGCGACGATCGGCGTTCCCATCGACCGGCTCACACCGGGATGATGGCGGCGTGCATGCGGTCGGTGAACTCCGAGATGCGGTCACCGCCGATCTCCTTGGCTGCGAACGTAGCCAGGTCGGCATTGCAGAGCAGTTGATCCGAGGTCAGCCCCGGAGCGTCGAGAGCGATCCCGATGCACGCTGTGACGACGATCTCCTGTCCGGCCAGCCGCACGGGCCGGCGTATGGCCTGGCGCACCCGTTCGGCCGACCCGAGCACGTCGTTCATCCCCCCCACATCCTCCAGCAGGATCCCGAACTCATCACCACCCAGTCGGGCCACCGAGTCGCACTCGCGGAGACAACCGGCGATGGACCGGGCCGTCGCGGCCAACACTGCGTCGCCGGCGGCGTGACCCAGCGAGTCGTTCACCGCCTTCAGGTTGTCGAGGTCTACGAACAGAACGGCCAGGCGGCCGCCGGTCCGTGCCATCCGTGAGGCCCCGTGGGCCAGCCGGTCCTGGAAGAGGGCACGGTTGGCCAGTCCGGTCAACGGGTCGTGGAAGGCCTGGTACGACAGCCGCTCCTCCAGCCGGTGGTGCTCGGTGACGTCCCGGAAGCACCACACCCGCCCTACGATGCCCCCGTCCACTCGTTGTGGCCGGGAGATCCGCTCGAACACCCGGCCGTCGGTGAACTCCAGCGTGTCGTGGCTCTCCGCCTCCGGGTCCCGGTAGACCCGTTCCACACGGGCCACGTAGCCCTCGGGATCGGTCAGCTGACCGCGCACGAAGTCCGTCACCTTCCGACGGTTGCCTGCGGTGAGCAACGACTCGGGCACCATCCACATCTCGATGAGCCGCTGGTTGAAGCTCACGATCTGGCCGCCGGAGTCGACCACCATGATCCCGTCCGCCGTGGCGTCCAGCGTGGCCTGCAGCAACGAGAGCGCCTTACGGAGCTCGAGGTCGGCCATCTTCTGATCGGTCGTGTCGTGGGCCGTCACCACATACCCGCCCACGGTCGGGTCGTCGATCAGGTTGACGATCGCCAACTCGAACGGGAGGGATCCGAGATTGCCGTGGCGGACCAGCGACAGCTGGGCCTTGACCGGGCCGGCGACCGAGGCTCCCCGCGAGGCCCGGTCGAAGGCACTCCACAGTTCGGTCCGGTCCTCTTCGACCACCAGCTCAGCCAGCGGCATCCCCTCCACCAGCTCGGGGTCCTGGCCGAGAATGCGGGTGAGGGCCCCTGACGCCGACTGGATGCAGCCGTCCGCCGACACGAGCATGGTGATCCCGGCTGAGTTCTGGACGAGGGACCGCAGACGGGCATCTCCGTCATGGACGATCTCGTACTGTCGCCGTTGGGTGAGGTCTCGGACCGTCAGGAGGATGGCGCCGTCCATCAGCCAGGTCACCGGTGAACCGATGAGCTCCATGAGACGCCACCCGCTCGTAGTCCGGAGGCGGATCTCGATCGGGGAGCCGACGGACTTGTCCTGCACAGTGGCCAGCGACAGCAGGACCAGCTCCATGTCGTCGGGGTGGACGAGGTCGAGGCCGCTCGCCCCGATCACGTCGGCCGAGGACCTCCCGAGCAGGGTCTCTGCGGTCCGGTTGGCCCACTGGAGGAGCCCACGCCCGTCGATGACGATCACAGCATCAGGAAGCTCGTCGAGCAGCCGGACGAGGACGGCCTGATTGTCTGCCAGCACCCCGTGGTCGTCCGGATGCAGCCCGACGTCGGTCATACCTCAGTATCGACATCGGTGACCTGGGCCTTTAGGCACTGCGAGTCACCGGTGGCCCAGGTCGCCGCCGGCCACGTCGTCGCGGCGTCTCGAGGGCGGGCTGGGCCGCTGACCAGGGTCGACGGCCGATTGTCGGGGACCTCGGACGATGCGCCGCAGGTGGGGCACAAAGCGGCGTACCATCACATCTGGCTACCGACGGACCGTCCTCCTCTCTCTGCACCGTCGGTGCCCGATCCCACTCATGGCCATGACCTACCGATCGATCCGGCTCGACGTCGACGACCGGGTGGCTGTCATTACCCTCGACCGTCCCGAGACCCGCAACGCCTTCACCGGCCCGATGGGCAAGGAGTTGGCCGACGCCTACCGGGTGTGCGACGCCGATGACGAGATCGGAGCGGTCGTCCTGACCGGTGCCCCGCCGGCGTTCTGCTCCGGCGCTGATCTGAGTGCCGGTGGTGACACCTTCCGGGCTCCCGGTGGCGGGGAGTTCAGTGCTTCCGCCGTGGCCACGAGAGCCTGGGACGTCCGCAAGCTGGTCGTCGCCGCGGTCAACGGTCACGCCATCGGGCTCGGACTCACGTTGGCCCTCCAGTGCGATATCCGCATCTTCGCTGCTGATGCCACCTTCGGTGTGGTCCAGGTGCGGCGGGGAATGATGGGTGACGCCTACTCGCATTGGACACTCCCGCGCATCGCCGGGATGTCGGCTGCCGCCGACATCCTTCTCACCGGGCGCACCTTCGACGGGCACGAGGCGCTACGACTCGGTATCTGCAGTCGCACCCTCCCGGCCGACGACGTCCTACCGGCGGCGGTCGCACTGGCCCGGGACGTGGCCGTCAACGCCGCGCCCCTCTCGGTGGCGGCGAGCAAGCAGCTGCTGTGGGAATCGTGGGACAAGACGGCAGCCGAAGTCGAGACGGCCGAGACCGACCTCCACCGCCTGCTGATGGGTGGTGCCGACGTCGGCGAGGGCGTCGTGGCCTTCATGGAGAAGCGTCCACCGCGGTGGCGGGGTTCGGTTTCCCGGGACATGCCCCCACCCGATTAGCGAGGGGACACCGGCCGGTCAGCTCGAGTTGGAGAGCTGTGCGGCCACCGCCGCCGGTGCCGGCGTGGTCTCGGTGGCCGTCGTGGCCAGCGAGTCCCCGGGATCGGCGGCCAGGTTGGTGCAGGTCCGGGCAGCGGTCCAACTCTGGAGGGCCGCAGTGGCCGAGGATCCGGTCAGCGGCACCGGTAGTTCGTCGACGATCGTCGCCGGACGCCAGGTCACGCTGTCCACGTGACGGCCGGTGGCGGTGATGACGAGGGAGCCGCTCTGGTTGGTCGGCGACGGCGTGTTGTAGAACGCGAAGTTGCCCAACCCGTAGTCCACGTAGGCCGAGCCCAGGTAACCGCCACCCAACAGCACGTGGGCGTGGGCACCGACGATGATGTCGGCACCCGCTTTGACCAGCTCGTTGGCCAGCGGTTCTTGGATCGGGTCGGGACAGGCGTCGAGTTGGATGCCCCAATGGAGGAACACCACCACCGTGTCGTCGACTCGGCGGGCCGCCTCGACCGCCGACACCAGATCGGCCACGTCGTAGGCCGAGGCCAGTCCGGGCTGGGTCGCCGTGGCCGTCCAGGCCGTCACCAGATCTGAGTCGATGACCTGGGTGGCCGCGATGATCCCGACGTGCTCCCCGTCGATGACCGTCTGGTAGGGGGCGAAGGCCTGGGTGACGTTCTGCCCGATGCCGAGGACCGGGTAGGTGGCCTTGTCCCGGGCCGCCAGCGACAATTGCAGACCGGCTGGACCACAGTCCTCGCCATGGTTGTTGGCCTGGGTGGTCAGCGTGACCCCGGCCGAGTGCAGTGCGGTGAGGGCGGTGGACGGTGCGAAGAAGTCGTAAGACTTCGGTTGAGGGTCAGGACAGGTGCCGTCGGTGACCGCGCTTTCCAGGTTCACCATGCTCAGGTTGACGCCCCCGAGCAAGGTGGGTACTCCGGTTCCGAGGGCGGTGGCCGGATTCGCGGCGAGGCGATCGCCCAGCGTGCTGCCGGAGGGGAAGTTGACGTCGCCCCCGAACGCCATGGTGACCGGCTTCCCGTTGCCCTGCCACTCCGGATCGAGGCGGGGGTTGGTCTTGTGGGCCAGTGCCGGTGGGTGACCGGCCGGCCCACGGGGATGGGGAGGTTGGGCCCCATGGCCGCCACCGACCACCAGCCACAGCCCGAAGCCCACCACGGCGGCGAGTATGACTGCGGCCACCGACCGGTTTCGCCGGACCCGTCGGGAAACGGCGTCCGGACGGGAAGGGTCCGGGTCGCGGTCGAGATCGGTCGGCGGCGGCCTCACGGGTGCGGGTGGCCTGGTCAGGAGATCGCTTCCGCTGGCCACGCGAGTTCCTTTCGTGGACGACCGGTCGGAGTCGGGGCCAGCCTCGCGCAAACCCGACGGGAAGGGCACACGGTACAGCGCTTCTCGGCCTGCGATGTGGGGTTCCTCGGGGTCTCGTCCGCCGTCCCGGGTACCACCGGCCAGTGGTGGGGTGGGTGATCCCGAGCCTCACCTGCTCTTCAGGTGCTGCTCGAGGGCGTCCAGCCGATCGGCCAGATCCTTCAGTCCGCCCTCGGTGTGTACATCCAGTCGATCGAGGATCACCAGCGTGTCGTCGTAGGTGTGCTGGGACCGAAGGTCGCTCGCCTGGCTCTGTACGTTCTGGCCCACCATGATCACCGAGAGCAGGACGAGTTGCAGGAACGTCTGGGCGATCCACGCAATGATCCCCTCACCACCGGGCCGGAGGGCGGGCCGGAGCCCGAGCAGCGCGATGGCGGCAAACAGATAGGCGCACCACATCGACCCCACGATGTTGGTGAGGAAGACGGCGATCTTGGCGTTCGCCCCATCCACCCGTCCCACCTCGTTCCGTATCCCCCGAATGCCCGCCGCCTTCGTGAAGAGGCGGTGGGACTTGACCGGCCTGGCAATCTGCTGTTCAACCATGGTGCTTCTCCTCTTCTCCTGGATGGTCGAGCATGGCACCATGAGGTGGGGGACACCACCACCTCGGGGCAGCCGCGGGCCCCGTCAACCTGGTCCGGGGTGCCTACTCGGGCGGACCCCCTCGCCCTGCCTCAATACCGTGGACGGTCCGACCGATACCTCCACAAGACACCTCATCCCCCAACGCAAGGAGACCGCCCATGCCCGATCGGACCCGACGCACCCGGCCATGGACATGGGTGTGGGCTGCTGCAGCCGTTCTCGGGCCCTCATTCGGCACGCTGGTCGCCATGCCCGGGGCCGGCGCGGCGATGGCCCCGTTCGGCGGCCAGTCGGCCAGCCAGGTTCTGGGCGAGGCCCTGGCGGCGTCGAATCAGGAGGGCTCCGCCCATGATGTGGCCGTGTTCACCTCCGGAGGGGTCTCGACCGTGTTCGTGCAGGACTCGGCGGCGCAGTCAGGCGAGCAGTCGGTGACCATCGGAACGAAGGAGAAGGCGACGGTCATCCTGCTCGACAACGTGGCGTACATCACCGGCAACAGGCCGGCGGTCACCGGATTCTTTGGCTTTCCCAAGAACCTCGGTCCGACGTTGGCCGGGAAATGGATCTCGTTTCAACCCACCGACCAGGGGTATTCGACGGTTTCGGCGGGGGTCACCCTGTCCTCTGCCCTCAAAGAGATCACACCCACCGGGCCGTTGTCCATGGGTCGGACGACGAAAGTGGGCGGCAAGTCCGTAGTCGGCATCGCCGGGAAGGTTCCCGGTGGTCACGAGACGCTGTATGTGGCCACGACTGGCGCCCCGCTCATCGTCGAGGCACAGGCGTCCGGTCACAGCGGGACCCACTCCGGGACGGACCGGATCACCTTCTCACGGTGGGGCGAGCCGGTGAATCTGAGCGCCCCGACCGGAGCGATCCCCCTGTCGGCACTCGCCAACGCACAGTCCACCTGATCGGCGTCCGACGCCTACGGCCATGGCCTGCGTCCGTAGACGTCGGCGGCCGGTTTGAGCCGTCAGTCGTTCTCACGACCACGGAGCTGGATCACGTTTCCATCGGGATCCAGCACGTCATGCCGGGTGAGGTTGTTGATGCTGAACCGGTTCTCGGTGACCACACCCCCGGTGGCCCGGACGGCCTCGAGGGTCGACGCCGAGTACGGGGACGTCGAAGACCGGTTTGACCGGAGCGTTGGAGCGAGGCGTCGGCGGGGTGCGGATCTCGATGTCCTTGGCTACCGCCTTCGGCACCGAGTGAATCAGCACCTCTTCCCCGCTGCCGACCACCCGAACGTCGCCCGACGACTCCGTCAGCGGAGCGGCGTTGAGTACCGCCCCGTAGAAATCGGCCAAGCGCCTCACGTTGACGGAGAAGATGACGAGCGAAGCCATCGTCTGACTGTAGCCACAAGGCTCCGATGACCACCTCGGCCCCCAGCACCCGGGTCGGACCCGAACAATTCACTCTGGGCGCTATACCTGGGGTCGACCAATGCCGTTCATCGAGCGGTCATGATGGTCCGAAGTAACGGCGGGAAGGCGAACTGATGGCTCAGTCGGGGACCGACCGACCTATGGACTATCAAAGCTTCTTCGAGCTCTCGAGCGAGATGCTCGCCACCTCCAGCATGGATGGCTACTTCAGGACGCTCAACGATGCCTTCACCGACGTTCTCGGCTACAAGGACGAAGAGCTGAGGGCGACTCCGATCGTCGAGTTCATCCATCCCGACGATCGCCCAGCCACCCTGGCCGAACTCGGGAGGCTGGTGGCCGGGGAACAACGGATCGGCTTCGAGAATCGGTTCCGGTGCAAGGACGGCTCCTACCGGAATCTGCGGTGGTCGGCCACCCCCGTCGTCGAGGACGACCTCATCTACGCCGTGGCCATCGACGTGACCGAAGCGCGGATCAGGGACGCGGCCCTGGCCAAGGTGGTGGCCGACCTCGAACGCTCGAATGAAGACCTCTCCCAGTTCGCCTACGTCGCCTCCCATGATCTGTCTGAGCCGCTACGGGTGGTGGCGGGCCACGTCGAGCTCCTCGCCAGGCGCTACGAGGGCCAGCTGGACGAGGACGCCGACCGGTACATCAGGTTCGCCGTCGAGGGGTGTGCCCGGATGCGTGCGCTCATCGAAGATCTCCTGGCCTTCTCCAGGGTCGGACGGGAGGACGGGACCACCGCTCTCGTCGACCTCCAGGAGTCGGTAGCCGAGGTCCTCACGTCACTCGAGCCGCTGATCCGCGAGCACGGCGCCGTGATCAGTGTCGGTGACCTGCCCGCGGTGGTGGGCTCCCGATCCCAGTTCTCGCAGATCTTCTCCAACCTGATCGCCAATGCCATGAAGTTCAGCAGGGATGTCCCTCCCGTGGTCCGGATCGAAAGCACCCGCATCGGCGCTACCTGGCAGATCGAGGTCAGGGACAATGGGATCGGCATCGAGGCCGAGTACACGGAGCGGATCTTCGGCCTCTTTCAGCGGCTCCACAGCCGGGATGCGTACCCGGGAACCGGCATTGGACTCTCGCTTTGCCGAAAGATGGTCGAACTCCGCGGCGGAAGGATCTGGTGCGAGCCGGCTCAACCGTACGGAACCTCGTTCTACTTCACCGTCCCCGACGATCCGGAGCAAACTCCATGACCGATGTCATTCCAAGTGGTCCTGTCCAGATCCTGCTGGTGGAAGACAGCGCCGGCGACGTCAGTCTCACCCGAGAGGCCCTCCGCGACGCCAAGGTCCCCAACCAGCTGAATGTGGTCGGCGATGGGGTCGAAGCGTTGGCCTACCTCAGGGCCGAAGGCCAGTACCAGGGGGCATTCCGGCCCGACCTCGTGCTGTTGGACCTCAACCTTCCTCGGAAGGACGGCCGGGAGGTCCTGAGCGAGATGAAAGAGGACGAGGCCCTAAAGGACATCCCGGTAGTGGTCCTCACCACGTCCTCGGCCACCGTGGACATCGTCCGGTCGTACAAGCTCCACGCCAACGCCTTCGTGACCAAGCCGGTGGAGTTCAACGACTTCCTCCTCGCCGTACACGGCATCGAGGAGTTCTGGCTCCAAATCGTGCGTCTGCCCAACTTTCTTGCCCTGAGCCGCCCCCCGGAGGGGCCAAAACTCAAGAATTGCCCCCTGAGGGGTCGATATCCCTTCTGAGGAGTTCGGACATGAGCTCCAAAAGGCGGTACCACGGTGACCATCAAGGCGGGCCCTGCGGCAGAACTGGCGATTCTGAACTCCATAGGGGTTGCTGTCGCGACCTGTGACCGGTCGGGCAGGTTCGTCCTCTGGAACCGGGCCGCCCAGGACCGGTACGGCTGGTCACCCGAAGAGATCACCGGACTCCCGGTCGGATTTCTGGTCACGGCTCTGGACGATCTCGACCAACTTGTCGATTCGGTCCTCGAGGGC
The DNA here is from genome assembly GCA_963817985.1 of uncultured Acidimicrobiaceae bacterium. Lineage (GTDB taxonomy): Bacteria > Actinomycetota > Acidimicrobiia > Acidimicrobiales > RAAP-2 > Bog-756. Next base: position 380,384 of record CAWFQI010000003.1, read on the forward strand.
GCCGTAACCTCAGTCCGGCGGGAGTGTCGGACGAAGCCAGCCGGCACGCTGCGCTCCGAGGTGATGCTCGCCCCTTTGCGAGACGATGGTGGCACCGTCGTTGGCCTGACCGTCACGCTCGATCCTCAGACAGCTGACGACGACTCGATCCAGCAGGGTTCTCCACCGGCCGCGAGCGGACTCGCCGTCACCTACCACCCGGACGGAACGGTCATCGACGTCAGCGACGCCCTGTGTGTCCGACTCGGACTGCGGGCGGCTGACGTCATCGGCAGTTCGGTCCTCAGCTTCATGGACCCTTTCGATGCCGCTGTGGTCCGCGCCGAGCTGCTGAAGACTGGGCCGTCGGCTGAGCTGGGGCCGTTCTTGGTGCGTCTCCAGGGCGCCGAGGGGGCGATCGTCCCATTCGAAGGCGTCCGGATCGACCGCACCGGTGATCCAAGCGCACCGGGCATCGTCTGGAATCTCCGGGATCTCGGTGACCTCCATCTGGTCGACCAGTCGCTCGAGGAGTCAGAGCGCCGGTATCGGTCAATCGTCGACACCGCTGAGGAGGGGATCTGGATCCACGACCGCGACGGCATCGTCACCTTCGCCAACACCAAGATGGCCACCATGCTGGGGACATCGGTGAGCTCGCTCGTAGGCGTGTCGTTCCTCGAATCCATCCCCGCCTCCGAGCGCACCTGGGCCGCGTCCAACCTGGAACGCCTGGCCGATGATCACTTCGAGTGCAACCTGCTCCGCTCCGACGGTCGGGCGATCGACGTGTCGGTCTCCACCAGTCCCGTGCGGTCCGGCGCCGGGGACATCACCGGGGTCCTCCAGATGGTCACAGACATCAGCGATCGCAAACAGGTCGAGCATCAGAACCTTCAGCTGGTCATGGAGGACGGCCTCACCGGACTGGCCAGCCGAGTGTTGGTGGCCGACCGAATCGGCCAGATCCTTGCCCATCAGCAACGTGTATCGGGGCTGGCCGCGGTGTTGTTCATGGACCTCGACAACTTCAAGAAGATCAACGACTCGCTCGGACACGGTGCCGGCGATGACCTCCTCAGGGAACAGGCTCACCGGATCCAATCGGTGCTCCGACCTGAGGACACGGTGGGCCGCTTCGGTGGCGATGAGTTCGTGGTGGTCCTGGACCATTTGGATTCGGTGAAGCAGGCCACTCTGGTGGCGACCAGAATCGCCGAGGTCCTGGCGAAGCCCATGATCCTCGACGGCGTCGAGATCATGACGACAGTCAGCATCGGTGTGGCCACGACACCGAGCCCGGACGCCGAGTCGATTATCCGCGACGCCGACACCGCCATGTACCGGGCAAAGGAGCGGGGCGGCAACTGCTACCAGCTCTTCGAGCACACCCTCCGGGCGCGTGCACTAGACCGCATCGATCTCGAGCGCGATCTCCGACGTGCCATCGATGCCAACGAGTTCCGGGTCCACTACCAGCCCGTCATCACGCTCGACGGAAGGATCGTGGGTTTCGAGGCGCTTGCCCGGTGGCACCATCCGACCCGAGGCCTCGTGCCACCCGGCGACTTCATTCCCATCGCCGAGTCCACAGGCATCATCGTGGATCTCGGACTGTGGATCCTCAATCAGGCGTGTGCCGACCTGTCCCGCTGGCGATCCAGTCCCGGCGGCCAACACCTGACCGTCGCCGTGAATCTCTCCGGCAGGCAGCTGCTCGAGCCTGGACTGCCAGCCCATATCCACGAAACGCTCGAGGTCCACAACCTGGAAGGTGGCGCCCTGTGGCTGGAGATCACGGAAAGCGTCCTCATGGACGACGCCCACGCAGCCAACTCGGCCCTGGCTGCCATCCACAACTTGGGGGTCAATCTCGCCGTTGACGACTTCGGGACCGGGTACTCGTCACTGCTCTATCTCCGCCGATTCCCGGTGGACGCCTTGAAGTTGGACCGCTTCTTCGTGGCTGGCATGGACAAGACCGACGAGGACCTGGTCATCGTGCGGGCAGTCCTCGAACTTGCCCACTCGCTCAATCTGGTGGCGATCGCCGAGGGGATCGAGACCGAAACGCAGCGTCGGATGTTGGCCGACATGGGCTGCGATCTCGCTCAGGGCTTCCTCTGGTCACCGGGGGTTCCCGCCGACGAGGCCGACGCGATGGTGCGGGTCATGCGGCTCGATCCCAAGCAGGCGCCTGACGAGGCTCCCCAACAGGGTGACGCCCAGAGCGGGAGGTCCGAACCATCCGGTGGCGATCATCGGACCGATCAGACTTCGGTCCTGTTAGTGGACGACTCGGACGGCGACAGGAGTTTGCTCCGGGACCAACTTGAGGCCAGCGGTTCATACCAGGTGGTGGGTGAAGCCACGGACGGGCAGACGGCCGTGATCCAAGCCCGCCAACTGCACCCTGAAGTGCTCCTGTTGGACATGGCTATGCCGGGGATGAATGGCCTGGAGACGCTTCCTCAGCTGCTGGAGGCCAGTCCGACGACCAGGGTCGTGGTCCTGTCCGGGTATCTGTCCACCGGACTCCGAGAACAGGCAATGGCCACCGGTGCCGCGGCAATCTTCGAGAAGGGAATGGGCTTCGAAGCGATAGTGGAGCAGTTGGCCCGACTCGACCGCGATTAGCCACTAGCAAATCACCCCGACGAACAATTGAGGCCCGGTCGCTGACGTTTCGCGACATCAAGGGCGTGGGATGAACTAGTCGGGGCGAGGCGGAATTCGAGCGTGGTCGAATCTCGTCGCCTGCCTGCCCGAGTGAAGGGCCCTCAACCAGGGAAAACGGTGGTGGGGCTAGCTGGAATCGAACCAGCGACCTCAGCATTATCAGTGCTGCGCTCTAACCGACTGAGCTATAGCCCCCTAAACCAGTGCACGACGCTACACCACGCCTCGTCCGCCCCGTTAGCCGTTCTCCCGGCCTAACCGGACCCGGAAACTTCGCCCGCCACCGGGGCCACGGCCGCCACTGCGTCACCGTCGTCGAGGTTCATCACCCGGACACCGGTCGCGTCCCGGCCCTGGGAGGCGATCTCGCGCACGGCCGTGCGGATTACGACACCCGTGGTCGAGATCAGCAGAATCTCGTCCTCCAACCCGGCCATGAAGGCCGCGACCACTTTGCCCCGTTTGGCCGTCAGGCGGATACCGCGGACTCCTTGACCGCCCCGCGCCTGGCGGTTGAACCGTTCCACCTTCGTCCGCTTGCCGTAGCCGGCATCGGTGACGAGGAGGATGTCCGCTTCGTCGCGGGCGATGTCGCACGAAACGACCTCGTCGCCGGCCTTCAGTCGGACACCGCGGACACCTGCGGCATCCCGCCCCATGGCCCGAACATCCTGCTCGGAGAAGCGAATGGTCATGCCCGACTGAGTGACCAGGAAGACGTCGTCGTCACCGTGGGTCTCAACCACTCGGACCAGTTCGTCGCCGTCCCGAAGGTTGATGGCGATGAATCCCTCTCGACGTGACTTGTCGTACTCGCTGAACGCAGTCTTTTTGATCTGGCCCAGCTTGGTGGAGAACACCAGATAGTTGTCGGCCGCGAAGTCACGCGTACCGATGATGGCCTGGATGCTCTCGTTCGGCGCGAGCGGCAGCAGGTTCACGATGGCCGTACCCCGGGCCGTCCGCTCCTTCATCGGAATCTCGAGCGCCCGCAGCCGAAACACGCGACCCCGGTTGGAGAACAAGAGGAGGTGCGCGTGGGACGACGTATGGACCACATCGTCGATCAGGTCCTCTTCTTTCAGCTTCGCTCCCTGAATCCCCCGACCGCCGCGGCCTTGGGTGCGGAACGCGTCAGCCGATACGGCCTTGATGTAGCCGGCCCTGCTCATGGTCACCACGAGCTCCTCGTCGTCGACCAGGTCCTCCACATTCATGTCGCCGGGGTCGTGGGTGATCACCGTCCGGCGCTCGTCGGCGAACTTCTCGCGGATCTCGCCCATCTCGGTGGCGATCACGCCCCGGAGCTTGGCCGGGTCGTTGAGGATGGACTCCAGCTCGGCGATCTCCTCCAGAAGCTTGGCCATCTCGTCTTCGAGGTTGGTGCGGCCCAGCCGGGTGAGCCGGGCCAGCGTCATGTCAAGGATGTGGTTGGCCTGCTCCTCAGAGAAGTCAAACGGTGTGGCCCTGAGTGCCTCCATCGCCGCCGGACGATCCTCGGATCCCCTGATGGCGGCGATCACGGCGTCGAGCATGTCGATGGCCTTCAAAAGCCCTTCGACCACGTGAGCCCTGGCCCGGGCCTTGTCCAGGAGGAACTGGGACCGGCGGGTGACCACCTCGACCTGATGGGCCACGTAGTGCGTGAGCATCTGGGCCAGATTGAGGGTGCGCGGCACCCCGTCCACCAGGGCCACTGCGTTCACGCTGAAGCTGGTCTGCAGTGGTGTCTGCTTGAACAGGTTGTTCAGGACGACGTTGGCGTTGGCGTCTCGCTTGAGGCGGATGACCAGACGGGTCTTGCCCCCCGAGGAGTCGTCCTGGGCTTCCGCGATCCCGTCGATGTCCCCGGTCCGCACCAACTCGGAGATCTTCTTCTCCACCGTCGCCACCGAGGTCTGGTACGGCATCTCGGACACCACGATCCGCGTCGCTCCGTCGCGGCCCTCGTCGATCTCGGCCACGGCGCGGAGTTTGATCGACCCCTTGCCCGTACGCAGCGCGTCGAGAATGCCCTGGCGCCCGAGGATCAAGGCGCCCGTCGGGAAGTCCGGGCCCTTCACGAACTGCATGAGATCGTCCGGCGTGGAATCCGGGTGCTCCAACAGGTGCACGGTGGCGTCGATCACCTCACCCAGGTTGTGCGGCGGGATGTTGGTGGCCATCCCCACCGCGATGCCCTGTGACCCATTCACCAGGATGTTCGGGAACCGCGAGGGAAGGACTGTCGGCTCTTCGGACGTGGCGTCGTAGTTGGGGGTGAAGTCGACCGTCTCCTGGTCGATCCCCGCCATCAGTTCAAGGGCCAACGAGCCGAGGCGGCACTCGGTGTAGCGCATGGCCGCCGGACCCTCGTCGGGTCCGGTGCCGCCGAAGTTTCCGTGCCCATCCACGAGCGGATGACGCATGGAGAACTCCTGGACCATGCGGGCCAGGGCCTCATAGATCGATGAGTCGCCGTGTGGGTGGTACGAGCCCATGACGTCCCCGACCACCTTGGCGCATTTGGTGTGGGGTCGGTCCGGCAGCAGGCGCTGGTCGTACATGGAGTACAGGATCCGGCGGTGAACCGGCTTCAGACCGTCACGGACGTCAGGGAGCGCCCGGGAGACGATGACCGACATCGAGTACTCGAGGAAGGATCGCTCCATCTCCTCTTGGATCTCGATGGGCTCGATGAAGCCCGACACGTCCTCGTCGGTGCCTGTCCCTGGACCGTCGTTGTCACGTCCTGGCATGCAGTGTCCTTCTCCGTCTCACTCGTCTCCGTCCCGGACCCGGTCGCCGCCGATCGGTCCGGAAAGGCTCCCTCAGATGTCGAGGAAGCGAACGTCTTTGGCGTTGGTCTGGATGAAGTGACGTCGGAGATCGACGTCCTCCCCCATCAGCACCGAACACACCTCGTCGGCCACGGCGGCCTGCTCTACAGCCACCTGGAGCAGGGATCGTCTTCCCGGGTCCATCGTGGTGTCGCGCAACTCCCCGAAGTCCATCTCCCCCAGCCCCTTCAGTCGCTGGAAGTCGGCCTTGTGGTTCGGGTTCTCGGCCAGGAATGCGGCCTTGGCTGTGTCGTCCTTCAGGTAGATCTTCTCTTTCCCCACCAGGGTGGAGTACAGAGGTGGCTGGGCCACGTAGACAAAGCCGCCTTCCACTAGTGGCTTCATCTGGCGGAAGAAGAAGGTCAGCAACAGGGTCCGGATGTGCGATCCGTCCACATCGGCGTCGGCCAGGATGATGATCTTGTGGTAGCGGGCCTTGGTCACGTCGAAATCCTCGGCCAGTCCTGCACCGATAGCCGCGATGAGCGCCTGGATCTCGGTGTTCTTCAGCATCTTGTCGATGCGGGCCCGCTCGACGTTCAGAATCTTTCCCCGGATGGGCAAGATGGCCTGGGTCCGCGGATTGCGGGCGTCTTTGGCCGAGCCGCCGGCCGAGTTTCCCTCCACGATGAACAGTTCGCTCTCACGGGGGTCCCGTGACGAGCAGTCGACCAGCTTGCCCGGCAGCCCGGCTCCGTCGAGGGAGGACTTCCGTCGTGTGAGATCCCGGGCCGATTGGGCAGCCACCCGGGCGCGGGCAGCCGACATGCTTTTTTGGATGATCTGCCCGGCCTCGCGGGGATTCTCCTCGAACCACTCGGCCAACTTCTCGTTGGTGGCCCGCTCCACGAGTGAGCGAACCGGCACATTTCCCAACTTGGCCTTGGTCTGTCCCTCGAACTGCGGGTCCTGGAGGCGGACCGAGATGATGGCGGTCAGACCTTCGCGGATGTCCTCGCCGCGCAGGTTCTCGTCCTTCTCTTTCAGCGTGCCCTTGGCGCGGGCGTACTTGTTGGCCACGTTGGTGAGGGACTTCTTGAACCCCTCTTCGTGCATGCCGCCGTCGATGGTGGAGATGCCGTTGGCGAAGGAGTGGATGCTCTCGTAGAAGCCGGTGTTCCACTGGAGGGCCAACTCCACCTCCATCGTCTCCTCTTTCTGTTCCAGCGAACTGACTTTGCGGAACAGAGCCTCTTTCGAAGCATTGAGGTGTCGGACGAAGTCGACGATCCCGTCTTTGTACTTGAAGACCTGAGACGTGCCGTCGGGGCGCTCGTCGGTAAACCGGATCTCGAGACCCTTGTTCAAGAAGGCCATCACCTGGAGGCGCTCGGTCACGGTCTGAGCCCGGAACTCCACCTCTTCGAAGATGGAGGCATCAGGCCAGAAGGTGATGGTGGTTCCGGTCCGGCCGCGAGGCGCCTTGCCGGTCACTTCGAGTTTGCCGATCGGCTTTCCGCCGTCCTTGAACTCCAGCGAGTGGTGGTCACCGTCGCTGTCGATCTCCAAGAGGAGTCGGGTGGAGAGCGCATTGACCACCGAGATCCCCACTCCGTGGAGTCCGCCGGAGACCTTGTAGCCACCCCCCTCACCGAACTTCCCACCGGCGTGCAGCACGGTGAGGACCACCTCGGCGGCGGACTTGCCCTTCTGGCCCGCCATCGGGCCCGTGGGGATGCCACGACCGTTGTCGACTACTCGCACTCCCCCATCAGCGAGCAGTGTGACGTCGATCTGGGTACAGAAGCCAGCCATGGCTTCGTCCACTGAGTTGTCGACCACCTCCCAGACCAGATGGTGCAGTCCGGTGGGTCCGGTCGAGCCGATGTACATGCCCGGACGCTTCCGGACGGGCTCGAGGCCCTCCAGTACGGTGATGTCGTCGGCGTTGTAGGTCGGTTCGTCCCCGCCGTCTTGTTTCAGCGCCACAGGCGCGCCCTTTCCAACATCGAGTGACTGATCGGGAACCAGCGGAACAAGCTCGTCGGCGGTGCGCTGGGCGCATTCCGGAGACGGTGGCGGTACCCCGATTCCAAGGTCCCAGTGTAGCCCTCAGGGGTGCCCTACCTGACCGATGGTCACCCGCCCGAGGCCTCAGATCACCGCTGAACCCGCACGTCCACCCTCGCCGGGCGTTGGGCGCCCGTCTCTTCAGCCACGCGGTCGAGCAGTTGGTCCCCCATTCGACGCACTTGGGTGGCCCAGGCAGGGTGATCGACGGTCACGACCAGGGATTCCTGGTCGAGACGCACCGGCCGGACGTGCTCGGCCATCCCTGGGCCCACAATCTCCGACCAGTGGGCAAAGAGCCGGCCGAGACCCCGCGAGTCGCGCATGCCCAGCTTCCTCGACACCGCATCGAGTGAGGCCTCGAGGGAACGTGGCCCGGTGTCCCCCCGGTCGGAGGGCATCATCGGTCCGGCGACTCGTCGCCGGGAGCCGGTAGCTCGACCACATCAGCTCTCCCACCGGCCTCCACCCGGTAGACACGGGCCGGCTCGACCTCGGCCGGGGCCGGGAGGGCGGTGGTCAACAGGGCCTGGCCGGGAGGCAGGCCAGCCAGCAGGGCCTGTGACCGGAAGGGGTCGAGCTCAGAGAACACATCGTCGAGGAGGAGGACCGGAGCCGACCCCAGGCGTTCGGTCGCCAGCTGGTGAGCGGCCAGCTGGAGGGCCAGGGCCAACGACCTCTGCTCCCCTTGTGAGGCATGGGTCCGACTCGGAAGGCCCCCCACGCTCAACTCCAGCTCATCGCGGTGGGGTCCGACCGTCGAGACTCCCCGCTCCACGTCTTTCGTCCTGGCCTCCATCAACGCATCACACAGCCGACCACTCCAGGAGCGTACGTACTCCAGCCCGAGGTCGGTTTCGGTTCCCGCCAACCGTGAGTAGTGGACCTCAGCCAGCGGGGCCAGGGCGTGGACGAGTTCCTCTCGAGCTTCGACCAAGGTCGTGCCGGCCTCGTCGAGCCTCGCGTCCCACACGTCGAGGGTGGACGCAACCTCGGGGGCGAGACGACGTCCCGACGAACGCAGGAGGGCCGCCCGTTGCCGGAGGATCTTCTCCACCTCCTCGGCGCTGCGGGCGGCCTTCGGGTCAACCACAGCCAGGGTCTCGTCGAGGAACCTCCGGCGATCGCTCGGGCCGGCGCGGACAACCCCGATGTCCTCAGGGGAGAACACTGTGGTCCGAAGGGCCTGGTGGAGGTCGCCTCGCCGCCTGACTGACTGGCGGTTGACCATCGTCCGGGACCGTCCCGAGGCCGAGATCTCCGCCTCGATGGTCACCGCCCTGCCGTCGACCAGGGTTTCGGCTCGCAAGATGGCATTCTCCGCGCCGCGTCGGACCATGGCTTCACGCGGGGAACCGCGGAACGACTGCAGGGTGGACAGGTAGGTGACCGCTTCGAGGACGCTGGTCTTTCCCGCTCCGTTACGACCGGTGATCACCGTGGTTCCGGCCGGGTCGGGCTCGATCGACAGCTCGACGATGTTGCGGAAGTCGGTGATAGCCAGGGATACGAGGTACACGAGGGAGTAGCAGCGGGCTTGTCGCTCAGGACACGCGCACCGGCATCAAGAGATACCGGAAGTTGGTCTCCTCTGCAGCTCGGACCGTCGCCGGCTTTGTGGCATCCACCGTCTCCAGTAGGACCTCGTCGCCGGTGACCGCCTCCACTCCGTCGATGAGATACGTGGGATTGAAGGCAATCGTCAGCTCGGTTCCGTCGAAGTCGGCGTCCACCGTCTCGCTGGCATCGCCCACTTCTTGGGACACCACGGTCAAATCGACCCCTCCCGGTCTCATGGACAGCCGCACCGGTGTGGTGTTGTCCCGCACCAGGAGCCGCACACGTCGGAGGGCGTCGAGTAACGAGTCCTTCCCGACGTGGAGGCGGTTCGGATACTCAGCCGGAATGAGCTGGCGATAGTCCGGGTAGCTCCCGTCGAGGAGTCGTGTGCTCACTTTGACCCCCCCGGCGGTGAACGTCACGTCGTGGTCGCCGACCGAGAGCCCGACGGTCGGCCCGGGCGCACCCTCGCCTTCCGGCCCGGAACCCGAGTCTTTTCCTGCCGATCCGAGAACCGAGAGCCTCTGTAGTTCAGCCAGGGCCCGGGCCGGCACCAGGATCTGTGCACTATCGACCAGGGCGTCACTCCCATCGATATCCCTCATGGCCAGGCGGTACGAGTCGGTTGCCACCAGGCGCACCCCGCTCCCCTCCGCAGCAATCAGAACCCCGGTGAGCAAAGGCCGGGCGTCGTCACTCGAGGCGGCGCGGACTACCTGACGGAGCGCGCTGGCCAGATGATCGGCGGGCAGGAAGGTGGCCGGTTGAGGGGGCTCGGGCAGGGTCGGGAAGTCGTCGACTGGAAAGGTCCGAAGACTGAACCGTGATCGGGCTGCACCGATCTCGACTTTCTCCCCTTCTGCCTCGATGGTGACCGCGCCAGGTTCCAGGGACCGGACGATGTCGGCCAGAAGTCGGGCCGGAGCAACACATACGCCGTCGGAGATGCCGATGGCCTCAGTCGAGGCGTGCACCGTCAAGTCCAGATCGGTCCCCACCACCGCGAGGTGATTTCCCGACGCCTCGATCCTGACCCCGCTCAGAGCCATGGCTGTAGTGCGCGCGCTGACAGCACGGCCTGCAGTGGTGAGTACTTCCACCAGGGAGTCACGCTCGCATCGAAACTTCACCAGGGAGTCCTTTCTCGCTTTTGTTTTATAGATCTTAATTAGGTAGTGATGGTAATAAGCCCTGTGGATTGTGGATGAAGCGCCATCGTCCCTGTTCAAACACCCTTTGGTCATCCCCGCTCCGTCCACCGTTTCCTGGTGGATGTGTCAGCGACAGGTGAACAAGGTGTCGGGTTATGGACAAGTTCACCGGGGTTCACAGCATTACCCCAGATCGGACCGGAGATATCCACAGATAGTGCACAACCTCTGGAAAGAGACCCCTGGTCCGAGCATCAGGCACGAGGGAACGTTCGGGTAGACGGATTCCGGACAGAGCTGTCAATCCTCGATCACGCACCGCTCTTGATCCGAACGATGAGGTCGGTCACCTGGTTGTAGATCTGGTGACGCTCCTTCATCAGTCCGCCGATCTTGTCCACGGCGTGCATCACGGTGGAGTGATCACGGCCGCCGAACTCCCGACCAATGGCCGGATAGCTGAAGTCGGTGAGCTCGCGGAAGACATACATGCTGACCTGTCTGGCGGTGACCAGGGGGCGGCGCCGATTGGGGCCGCAGAGCTCTTCGACGGAGAACCCGAAGGTTTCCGACGTGGCTTCGAGGATGACCTGGGGGGTGATCCGACGGGGTTGGTGGGCCGAGACGATGTCGGAGAGGACCTGTTCAGCCAGCTCCCGACTCATGGGTTGGCGGTAGAGGCTGGCGAATGCCGTGACTCGGATCAGAGCCCCTTCCAGCTCCCGGATGTTGTCCTTGACGTGTGTGGCAATGAAGTCGAGCACGTCATCAGGGACGTTGACCTGCTCGTGCTCGGCCTTGGCCTGAAGGATGGCGAGGCGGGTTTCGAGGTCGGGCGGCTGGACGATGGTGATCAGACCGGAGAGAAAGCGGCTCCGAAGGCGGTCTTCCAGCGTGGCGATGGATTTAGGGGGACGGTCCGAGGTGAGGACGATCTGTTTGGACGCTCCGTACAACGAATTGAAGGTGTGGAAGAACTCCTCTTGGAGGGATTCCTTCCGCTCCATGAACTGGACGTCGTCGATGAGGAGGACATCGCACTCCCGGTAGCGGCGCTTGAACGCGGTGGTGGCGTTGGTCCGGATGGCGTCGACGAACTCGTTCATATACGTCTCGGTGGTCAGGTAGCGGACATGGCGGCCGCTGAAGTTGTCCAGCACGTAGTTGCCGATGGCGTGCAGGAGGTGTGTCTTGCCCAAACCGGCATCTCCGTAGATGAACAGCGGGTTGTAGGACTGGGCCGGTGATTCGGCCACCGACTGAGCGGCGGCGTGGGCAAATCGGTTGGACGAAGCGATGACGAACGTGTCGAAGGTGTAGCGGGGGTCGAGTACCGGTGATTCGAAGGTGCCCGTCCGCCCATTGGTGGGTTGAGCGGGGGATCGCTCGCGCCACGGCGCCAGCGGTGCTGGGTCCGAGGGGGCTGGGGCCCGAGACACCTGGCGAGTGGTCAACGGGGAGCAGCTCCTCGGCAGGTTGAGGCTCCGGGGCTACCACCTCGAGCTGCACGACCAGGTCCCGGCCGACGGTGCCGGTCACGGTGTCTTGGATGAGGCCGAGGAAACGTGACTCGACGCGGTCGCGGATGAGGGTGTTGGGGACACCCAGAACAATTTCGTCGTCTTCGATGGAGAGCGGTGTGATCCCAGACAGGTAGGCCTGCCAGATGGAGTCGGAAACCTGCTCACGCAAGGCCTCGGAGCACAATATCCACAACTCGTCAGTGTCGTTCACGTGGGCCTCCGCCCTTGGACGGCTCAGTCGGTCCACAAAGATATCCACAGCTGTGGACGAGTACCGATAGTGCTGCGCTCCGTCAGGATTCGGGGGTGGAGCGCCATTCCGTCTTTGTTGTCCTGCGTCGTTCTCAGGGCAGGCGTTGCGTGATCGCTGGGGTTCTTCCCGACCGGCAACGCTGCTTGCTGTGATCGGAACGGTACACCGTGACCACTCAGCGTGCCTCTTGGCCGTCGACTAGAGCGGCCGTCGAATCGCGCCTAGCATGTGGGGGAATGCCCTGATCCCTGTGACCGGGCCCCCTGCCGAACGCGACACCGATGTCCCCGGTTCAGGGAGAGGAAGGATGTGGATGGATGAAACGTACTTATCAGCCCAACGTACGGAAGCGCGCGAAGACGCACGGGTTCCGCAAGCGCATGTCGACCAAGGCCGGCCGGGCGGTGATCCGGTCGCGCCGGGCGAAGGGACGCCATCGCCTGTCGGTGTGATCTCCGGAGGGAGCCCGGCAGGGACCCTGACGCCGATTCGCTCGCGACACACCTTCGAGGACTTGAGACGATCCCGGATTCGGGGCCGCTCAGGACCGCTTACCGTGGTATTTGTGCCACAAAGTGCCTGGTCACGGTGTGAAGTGGCCTATGCCATCAATAGGAAATTGGGAAACGCGGTGACGAGGAACAAGCTGCGGCGACGGCTCCGGTCGATTCTCTCCGGGACGCACCTCCCAGCGGGCGCGTACCTCGTCCGCACGAGCCCCGAAGCACCGCGGTTGGCATTCGACGAACTGAAGGTGGCCATGAGCCAAGCGCTTGACCAGGCCCTCGGACGGGCAGAGGCCCTCATCGACATCACGGGCACGCAGCGATGACACAGCTCACCGCCGAACCTCGGGTAGCGACGACCGACGCCCTACCCGCACCCGATCTCGGACGGTTGGCCACCGTCATGACGAAACTTGTCCGCACCTACCAACTGGCACGTACCGGCCGCCCTACCGGTTGCCGGTACATCCCGAGTTGTTCGGAGTACGCCATTGAGGCCATCGCCCTGCATGGCGCGTTGCGTGGTGGCTCCCTAAGCGCGCGGCGCCTCACCCGGTGCACCCCCTGGGGTGGACACGGTGTCGACCCAGTCCCCGACCGGAGGACCCCATGTACGCATCCCTGACCACACCGATCGGCAAGATCTTCCAGCCTCTGCTGGATGCGGTCGGGTCCGTCCTGGCCTTCTTTTACTCGCTGATTCCCAACTACCCCATCGATGTGGCGCTGCTCACGATCGTCATCATGGCCCTCCTCACGCCGCTGACGGTCAAGAGCACCAAGAACATGGCGGCCATGCAGGCGCTGGGGCCGGAGATGAAGAAGCTCCAGCAGAAGTACAAGGGGGCTGAAAACCGGGCCCAGCTCAATGAAGAAATGATGAAGCTCTACAAAGAGCACAAAGTAAACCCGGCTTCGGGGTGTCTTCCGATGCTATTGCAGATGCCGGCATTCTTCATTCTCTACAGCGTGATTCGGGGAATGACCAACCTCGTCACCATCCCGGCGCACACCGTGGACGGTCTACATGTCGCAGCGACCACCGTCGCCGAGCCGAGGTACATCCCCAAGACGAGTGAGATGTACCACAACATCGTTGCTGCCCATGGCCAGCTCATCTCGTTCGGTATGGACTTCTCGGACAAACTGCTCTCCCATCACAGCTCGATCTTTGCGGCCATTCCATTCCTGTTGCTGGTGGTCGGATCGGTTGGACTCCAGTATCTGCAGATGTCGCGATTGAACAAGAGAAATGGTGGAGCGGCACAAGCTAATCCCCAGGCGGCGATGCTACAGAAATACATGCCGCTCATCTTCGGATTCATTTACATTAATGTGGCCGCAATTCTCAACGTCTATTTCATTGTATCGAGCGCAATCCGCATTGCGACGCAGGAGATTCTGTTCCGTAAGGGAATGGTCGGCGGCCCACCTCCGACAACCGTGGACGTCACGGCTACGGAGAAGAAGAAGCCGAAGGGCCCAGTGGCCGATCGCACCGAACGAGCGCTGCCGAAGCCGAAGGCAAGCGGCGGTTCCGGGGCCACTGCGGCGAGCAAGAAGAGCACGCCACCAGCGAAGTCCGGCGGCGCGGCGGGCTCGAACGGCAACGGCAAGAGCCGCCGCCCCAGTGCGGCGGCCGACGCCGACATTGCCGCTGCCGCTGTCGTAAAGCGGACGAACGGGTCCAATGGGGCCAATGGAAAAAGACCGCCGAGTTCGGCCAACCCGAAGAGGACACCGAGTTCTTCGTCGAGCGGTAACGGCGCCCGTCGGGGCCCGTCCAAACCCTCGGGAAACGGAAGTAACGGGAGCAATGGATCGAGGGGGTCCGCCGCGACCCCGAACGGCTCAGGCGATTCGAAAGAGCATCCTCGCTCCAAGGCCAAGCGTGAACGAAAGGCGCGGTAAAGCGTGGAGTGGGTGGAAGCCAGCGGTAAGTCACTGCCTGAAGCCAAGGAGATCGTCCTCGATCTCCTTGGCGTGGCTGAAGATGACGCCGAGTTCGTGATTCTGAGTGAACCCAAGTCGGGGTTGTTTGGCAGGGTTCGGGGTGAGGCCCGAGTACAGGCCCGGGTTCGTCCGGTCGCTCCCCCACCCAAGCGTGGTCGTCGTCAACGGCCAGACCGCAATCGCGGAGGAGGAGACCGTTCACGAAGCGGTGGCGCCGCGGGAGGCAAGGGAGCGAACGGGCGAGGTGAGCGGTCACGGAATGGGGCATCAGCCAATCGTTCCGACACTGCTACAGAAACCGGGAGCGATGGCTCAGGGCCGTCGGACTCCGGAAGTGCCCAGCAGTCGTCCTCCAATGGGTCGGGTCAGGGAGCCTCGTCAGGGTCCCGTAGCCGGCGCAGTCGTGGCGGACGTGGAGCAGGATCAAATGGCGGACAGGCCAAGACGCAGTCGAAGCAAGGATCCGGTCGGAGCACCGGAGATAGTGAGGAAACCATGGAAGAGTCACTGACCCTCGAGCAACAGGGTGAGGCGGCGACGGAGTTCGTGGCGGGACTGGTACGGGAGTTCGGTCTCGATGCCGACGTGGGATTCGTGGAGTTGGACGAGGACACGGTGCAGGTGGCAGCGACCGGTGACGATCTGGGATTGCTGGTCGGCCCCCGTGGCGCCACTCTTTCGGCGGTCCAGGATCTCACCCGCACGTTCGTCCAGCGTCAGTCGGAAGTGAGGACGGACCGCATTCTGGTCGACGTCGGTGGGTACCGTGAGAAGCGATCGGCGGCTCTCCGGCGGTTCACGGAGGGTATTGTGGGCGAGGTGAAGGCCTCGGGCGAGGAACGGGCCCTCGAGCCGATGTCCCCAGCCGACCGCAAAGTGGTGCACGACACCGTGAATGAGATCGATGGAGTTGAAACCCGATCTGATGGCACGGAACCGTCTAGGTATGTGGTGATCCAACCCTCGAGTTGATCAGTGGGAGCAATCCCAAGGGTGGTTCGTAACGGCACCGGGCTAAGCCCGGTGCCGTTTCAATTGTCATCGCTGGTCGAGGGTTCCCGAAGGAGCGAACCCTCAGAGGTGGGCTCCGGAAGGTGGAGAGACCTGTGCGAGCACCATGGCCACTGATCTGACCCAACTGCGCAGACAGGTCTCTGCGCGGGTCATCGAGACTCTCCACCGTTCAGCGACCCTCGGATTCCTGGGTGGTATGTCGGTCGAGGAACAGGTCGATCACGCGCTGGGCTTCGTGGTTGGCAGCGAAGAGGCTCTGGGGAGACCTCCCGAGTCGGTGATCGACCTCGGCACGGGCGGGGGCGTCCCGGGCTTGATTCTCGGTTCCTGTTGGCCGGCAAGCAAGATCGTCCTTATGGACGGGAGTGAACGTCGGACGGAGTTCCTCGCAGAGGAGGTGGAGGGCTGGGGTGATGATGGCGGGATAGCTGTCGTGTGCGGGAGGGCGGAGGAGCTCGGCCGGGATGAGGGCTTCCGGGGTCAGTTCGAGTTAGTGACGGCGCGATCCTTTGGCAAGGCGGCCGTGACTGCCGAATGCGGCGCCCCCTTCGTGCGCCCCGGCGGGCTAATCGTGGTTTCGGAGCCTCCGGGCGAGGAGCTCGATGGGCGTTGGTCGAAGGATGGTTTGGCCGAGGTCGGACTGCAAACGCTGATCCGTCAGCGCTTCGACGATCGCTTCGGGTATCAGCTGCTCATCAAGTCCGGCGAGACTCCAGTGCGGTATCCCCGACGGGTGGGCATCCCGGCAAAGCGACCGCTCTTCTAGCCGGCTCGGTCTTGGGGTGAACCAGTTCGACGAGCGGTCGGCTACTCCCCCACCCTCACAATCTCTCCCATCGAGGCGTGAGGCACGCACACTGAGGCTGGTGCGCCGAGACACAGGGGCCAGCGAATCGGGCTAGAAGTACCGTGAAGCGCCGCTCTTACCAATGTTCCACGTGAAACCTTGGGTTGAGGGTTGGAGAGTTGGGGAGCGCCAAGCCCGGAGGCGTTCGCCGCCTCAAACCCGGCACTAGACGTACCGAGGTCCACCGGGGCGTCGTGTGGATTCTCCTGTGGATCGGTCTTTCAACCAGAAAAGCGTCACGCTGGCCAGCGGCATCACTCGATTCAGCCCGACTGATCACCCAACTAGATCGCTAGCGCACCCTTGGGTCATCGAGACCTTCTCTCGGATCAGAAGCCAGGCGGATGTCTGACAGAGGCCCGTAGAGACTGGCATTCATTGCTCGTGGGGTTTGCTCCGAACGAAAAAGCCAGCCTTCATTGCCCGCCGGGGAGACGCTCCCACGGGGATCGAGAGCCCATATGTCAGGATCTGAGCGCAGTTATCCGTGGTCACGGCTCCGCCAGAAGGACTCGAGGGAGATCCGCTGGCAGGGCTCGGCTCGGCGCTCTACAGTAGCGACGAGGTTGCGTGTCGGACTTGGGGGAAAGTTCCGCTCGGCCGAAAGATTCAACCCTCAAGCGGGCGGATGATGGTTTCACGTGGAACATTCTCGGCCAAATGCTTGACCTGCCTCATGAACCGGGGAAGTATGAGTGCCTTGATGCCTGCAGAACCGAGGACTAGCTAATGCGCGGCCGCCGCCGAGGTCGGAATAGATCGTCCTCCTCGGAGACCGCCGAGCAGGCTTCGGATGCAGCTTCGTCCCCTATGGGGACGGGATCAGTGACGCTCATCCAAACCCCGTCGACCACGGATTCTCCGGATACCGCTCCCCCACCGCCTTCCGGACAGCAGTCTTCACCCCCCACACCGCCCGGCGGTATTCCCCAACAGCGCAATATCGAAGAGACGATCTCCGACGTGGTCACCGCGCAGGCCGAACTGGACAACGTCCTCACCCCCAGCCCCACCGTGAGCCAGCGTCCTTCGTATGAGCCTGCGGGACCAGCCACCGAGGTTGAGCGGGTGAGTGACACCCCAGTTGCGCCAGAAGCGATTCCCGTTACTACCCATGCTGTGCCACAGGAGCAGGCACCCGTTGATGTCGTTGAGCCGGGTTCGACTTCCGCTGAGGATGTGGCAGTTGAGGGTTCGGTGGATACGGCGGCGTCGGTGACCGAAGTCGTGCCCGCCACCCCTGATGTCGCGGAGGAGGTCGCCACTCCCCCGCTGGCGCCCACGCCAGTTGTTCCCGTCGAACCGGTGGAGGAGCCCGTCCAGCAGCCGGTTGTCGAGGCCCAGGCTGCTTCGGGCAATCCACTCCCCCGCGTCCTCGCGGTAGCCAATCAAAAGGGTGGCGTTGGTAAGACGACAACCTCCGTCAACCTCGGGGCGGCGCTGGCCGAGCTCGGATTCCGGGTCCTGGTGATCGATCTCGACCCTCAGGGAAATGCGACAACTGGGCTCGGTATCGACGCCCGCAATTTCGAACTCTCGATGTACGACGTCTTGATGCGTGACTCATCGTTGGAGGACTGCGTCGAGCCGACCAGCATGAAGAATCTCTTTGTCGCTCCCGCCACGATCGCGTTGGCCGGCGCAGAGATCGAGCTGGTCCCCGCCTTCAGTCGGGAACTGAAGCTGAAGAAGTCCATCGAGTCGGTGATCGACGAGTTCGACTACGTCCTCATCGACTGCCCACCTTCACTGGGATTGATCACCGTCAACGCGCTGGCGGCGGCCGACGAGGTCCTGGTTCCCATCCAGTGTGAGTACTACGCCCTGGAAGGCTTGAGTCAGCTGATGCGAAATGTTCACTTGGTGGCCTCGAACCTCAACCCGAAACTGGACATCTCTACGATCGTGCTGACTATGTACGACGCCCGGACGAAGCTGTCGGACCAGGTGGCCAACGAGGTCCGTCTTCACTTCGGATCCAAGGTGTGTCGAAGTGTCATTCCCCGAACGGTGAGGCTCTCCGAAGCCCCCTCCTTCGGGCAGCCCATCACCGCGTTCGATCCGGCCTCGCGTGGGGCCATCGCTTACCGGGAACTAGCCAAGGAGGTCAGCGGTGGCAACAAGACGTAGCGGATTGGGCAAGGGATTGAGCGCCCTCATTCCCAACGAGGTAGTGGGGGATCGCTCGTCGTCACTGCGAGAGGTTCCGATCGGGAGCATCAAGCCCAACCCCCGACAACCGCGGGTCAACTTCGATGAGGAGACCATGGCTTCATTGGCCGCCTCGATCAAAGAGCTCGGGGTGCTGCAACCCGTGCTGGTCCGCCAGATCGGCGGGATCGCGGCAGATGACTTCGAGCTCATTGCGGGGGAGCGCCGGTGGCGCGCCGCTCGTAGGGCTGGCTTGCAATCGATTCCTGTACTGGTACTCACCTCGGACGAAACCCAGAGTCTCGAACAGGCACTGGTCGAGAACCTTCACCGCCAGGACCTCAACGTTCTGGAGGAGGCAGCGGCCTATCAGCAACTGATCGAGGAGTTCGACTACACCCACGATCAGGTGGCCAAGCGGGTGGGGAAGAGTCGCACCGCCGTCACGAACATCCTGCGGCTGCTGCAGCTCCCGTCAGGGGTCCAGCGCCTCCTGTCCGAAGGTCAGATCAGTCCGGGCCATGCCCGCGCCTTGTTGGGCACGCCCGATCGTGGCTATCAGGAGACGTTGGCCAAGGCGGTGGTCGCTGACGGGTTGACGGTTCGGACCATCGAAGACATGGTGCGTGAACACAATGGTGGGGGAGAGGCAGGAGCCCCCAGTGTGGTTCCTGAAAGCCCGATCCTCGACGCAGTGCCCGGCGATCAGCCCCAGGTTCCGTCGCCGCCACGCCGACTGCCACCCCCCGGCATCCTCGAATTGGAAGAATTGTTGTCCAGTCACCTCAACACCAGAGTCAAGGTCGACCTCACCTCGAAGCACGGCAAGGTTGTGGTGGAGTTCGCCACACTGGAGGATCTCGAGCGGATCTACAAGTTGATGGTGGGTCGGAGTGAAACGGCAGTGGGATAGTAAACCACTGTAAGTGGTAATAACCTTACATAACCTTGAAATCTGGGGATAAAGATCACGTAGAGTGGTGAGTCTTATCCCTGAACCCACGGTAGAGCGTAATCCACAACCTGTGCATGAGGTTGTGGATTACGTCGAGACGACCCTCGCTCGAGCCTTTTCGGACAGAGTTTTCGGCCAGTCAGGTCGAGGGCCTAGTCCCAGGAGCTGTCGACCCACTCAGTAAGCGCATCCACTACCGACCGGGCGATGGTGGGAGCCTGTTCCACGACCACTGTCGCCGGACCGATCTCGCAGATGACCGCGGGCATGCGTGTCTCACGCAGCAAAGGGAGGGACATCCCGCGGCTTCCCCGATCGGGAAGGTCCAACGATGTCGTCAGCGTCTGCTGGAGGAGCTCGGCCAACCGGCGCCCTCCGGGCGAGGAGTAGCGGTAGCCGGCGTAGTAGGCGGTGGAGCAGAAGTCCTCACCGACGGCCAGGCGGAGCCCGATGTAGACGTGGGCATCCCCGGCGTTGGCCTCGGACGCCTGAGTGGAACCGTCAGGGTGGTGGTGCGTGGTGACCTCGGCCCCATGACTGATGAGCAGCCGACGCAACGCGGCCACCGTGGCGTCGAGCCCGCCTTCCTCCCCGATGGCCACCCGCTGCCCGGCCAGGGTCCGTGGGCCCTGGCGTAGTCGTTCGCGATCCCGCACCGAGGTGACGAGCTCGGTGTGATCGTGGCGGGTACCGAATCGCAGCAGCTCCGAAACCGTTGATGCGCCGGCGATCCCGTCTACGGGCAGACCGGCATTGCGTTGGAACTCTCCGAGGGCCGACGAGGTCATGTCGCCGAAGATGCCATCCACCCGACCGGTGTCGAATCCGAGCGCGCTGAGTCGTTGCTGCAGTTCGGCGACATCATCGCCTCGCAGCATCGGAGCCTGGCGGTAGAGGAACCGGTCTCCGAGCCGCCGACCCGCTTCGACCAGGGCCGACCAGGTCTGGGGCCCGCAGATGCCGTCCACGCGTAGACCCCTCCGGTATTGGAAGGCCTCGACGGCCGCCCGCGTCCCGGCTCCGAAGGTGCCATCGGTGTCGATGGCAGTGGAGAAGGCCAACTGCTCGAGTCGGCCCTGGAGATCGGAGACTTCCGGGCCCCGGTCACCCACTGCGAGCCAGATCTTGGACTCGGCGCTCACCCCGGGTCCGGGGTGAGCGGTCGAATCGTGGTTCGGCGATCGTGGACCGCCGGACCAGCTCCTAGAGGTGGGCGGAAAGCTCCTGGAGCAGCTGTCCCTTGCCCTTGGCGCCCACGATGCGGGCGGCGGGCTCGCCGTCCTTGAACAGGATGAGGGTGGGGATGCTCATGACGTCGAACCGGCGCGTGATGTCCAGGTTGTCGTCGATGTTGAGCTTGGCTACCTCGAGCTTGCCGGCCTGCTCGGTGGCGATCTCCTCCAGCACCGGGGCGATCATCTTGCACGGGCCGCACCATTCCGCCCAGAAGTCCACCAACACGGGAACGTCCGAGGACTTGACATGCTCGTCAAAGCTAGCGTCGTTCAGCGTCGTGATCTGATCACTCATGATGGCTGTTCCTCCTGCCCGTCTTGTCCGGGCCCTGCCTGATGCCCCTCGGTGGGACACGCTACGTCAACCCCGTCCAGGCCCGGGTATTCCCCGGTGGAGCCGGTGGCGGGGGAGTGGCCCGGCCCGAGGGTCAGGCCGCTCCGGAGTGCTGGTCCTCGAGCCACCGCTCGACGTCGAGGGCAGCCATGCATCCCGAGCCCGCGGCGGTGATGGCCTGGCGGTACCGGTGGTCCTGGACGTCGCCGCAGGCGAAGACCCCGTCGACGTTGGTCCGGGTGCCGTCGAAGGTCCGGAGGTAGCCGTTCTCCTCCATCTCGAGCTGGCCCTTGAACAGGGAGGTGTTGGGCTGGTGGCCGATGGCCACGAAGAGCCCGGACAGCTCCAGCTCCGACTCCTCCTCGCTCAGGTTGTCGCGGACCCGGATACCGCTGACCGTGTTCTCCCCGAGCACGTCGATCACCGACGTGTTCCACAGGAACTCGATCTTCTCGTGGGCGAAGGCACGCTGCTGCATGACCTTGGAGGCCCGCAGCTCACCCCGGCGGTGGATCACGGTGACCTTGTCGGCGAAGCGGGTGAGGAACAGAGCCTCTTCGAGCGCGGAGTCGCCCCCGCCGACCACGGCGATGTTCCGCTCGCGGAAGAAGAAGCCGTCACAGGTGGCGCACGTGGACACCCCGTAGCCGAGAAGGCGTTCCTCGTTGGGCAGGTTGAGCATGAGCGACTGGGCCCCGGTCGAGATGATCAGCGACTCGGCCTCGTAGGTGGGCTCGGCGGCGTCGGGATCGCCCACCCAGACGCCGAACGGCCGGTGGGAGAGATCGACCTTGGAGACCTTGGCGGTGACGTAGTCGGCACCGAACCGTGCAGCCTGTTCACGGAAGGCCTGCATGAGCTCGGGACCCATGATCCCGTTGACGAAGCCGGGGAAGTTCTCCACCTCGGTGGTCAACATGAGCTGGCCACCGGGCTGGTCACTGGTCGAGGAGGGCTCACCCTCGATGACCAGGGGGGAGAGCTGCGCCCGGGCGGCGTAGATGGCCGCGGTCAGTCCGGCCGGACCCGAGCCGACGATGATGAGTTGGCGCGATTCGGTCACGATGCTGCCTCGGTCGCCGCCGCGGGGTCGGACCTCTGGGACCAGGCCACGATGCCGATGATTACGAACAGCACGCCCACGACCAGGTCGGACAGCCAGACCCGACCGTCGAAGGCGTACACCGTGAGCAGCCGGATCAGCGTGATCGACAACAGGACCACCGTGGTCACGGCGGCGGCGAAGATGATGATGCCAAAGACCACCACCCGGGCCACGAGGGTGACCGGACGGACCGTCTTGTCCCGGAGCAGCTCGACGACCGTGTCGATCCAGTCGGCCCCGCGCGTGGGCAGGTCGCCGAGCGCGCCGGCGCCGGGTAGGCGGGATGCGGGTGAGTCAGGCTGCGGATCCATGGTGCGAGGATAGTCCGACCGACCGGTTGGCCTGCCGGAACGGCGGTCGGGCCGCCTGGGTGCCTACTCCCGGGTGACGAGGCAGATACCGATGGTGCCGGGGCCTGTGTGGGTGCCTACGACCGGGCCGAGGTCGGTGACCACTACGGGGTGGTCGGTGACCACCCCCTTCAGCAGACCGAGGAACTCGTCGACGTCCGTGGCTGCGCCGTTGCACACGGCCATGCGGCTGATGGGCGGCGAGTTGGTGGCCTTGTCGGCCAGGTAGCGGAGCGACCGCCCGCGGGTGCGCTGTTTGGACTCCTCTTCGACCTTGCCGTCGAGCAGGGTGACGACCGGCTTGATGGAGAGGAGGGAGCCGAGCAGCTTCTGGGCCCCCCCGATCCGCCCCCCCTTTTCCAGGTGTTCCAGGGTGTCGAGAACGCCGTAGACCTGGGTCCGACCGGCCAGGGAGGCCACCCGTTCCTCCAGCTCGTCGAGCGTGGCCCCCGTGGCGGCCAGCTCGGCGGTGTCGAGGGCCATCAGGCCGAGGCCCATGGTGAGTGAGCGCGAGTCCACCACGCGGACCGGGATCCGGTCGGCCACCCCCTTGGCCGCAGCCGTGGCCGCCTGGAACGTGGCGGAGACCTCCGAGGACAGGTTGATGCAGAGGACGCCGTCGTAGCCGTCATCGGCGGCGGCCACGAACGCTTCCTGGAAGGCGCCCGGTGAGGGGGCAGAGGTCTCGGGGAGGACGGAGCTGGCCTTGCAGCGGGCCCAGAACTCCTCGGTGGAGAGCGTGCTCCCGTCGACGAACTCCTCGGAGCCGAACCGGATGGACAGGGGGACGATGGTCACCCCCCGCTCCTCAGCCATCTGGGCCGACAGGTCGCAGGCGCTATCGGTCACCACTCGTATCCGGGCCATCCAGGTCCTCCTCCTCGTCCCCCTGCGGAAGGTCGTCCCCCGCACCCGAGTCGTCCTCCGGCGTCATGCTCACCGGCCGAAGGTGTCGGTACGGGAGTTGGCCGGGCTGACTGTCGAGTCTGTCACGGAACGGGTCGGGGGAGGGTCGTTCGGGTCGGTTCCTTCCTGTCCCCACCGAGGACGGTGGCGCGGAGGCGGCCACGTTGGCCCGGTGGGCGCGCTCCTCGTTTTCCCGGCGCTCGTGACGGGCGCCGAGTACGGCCGCGGTGGCCACGTAGGCCACCAGGCCGACCAGCACGGCGAAGACCACCCGGACGAGGAGGCCGAATCCCGACGATGCCCCCGAGACGCTGAGGGCGAGGACCGTGGCGACGGCCATCACCGCCGAGGCACCGAGTACACGGGTCACCGGCGTGGTGAGTTCGGGTCCACCGAGACCGCCGACGCGGTTGCGCAGGACGGACAGACCGAGCAAGGCGGCGGCCGAATAGGCGATGGACAGGGAGAGGGCCAGTCCCCGCACGCCCAGGGGGCCCACCAGCGCCAGGGCGAAGACGATGTTGATGGCGTTCTCCACGAGGTACAGGCGGAAGGCCGTGCGGGTGTCCTGCATGGATTGGAAGACTCGGACCATGTAGAGGAACGTGCAGAATCCCGGCAGTCCGATGGCGAACATGGCCAGCGCGGCGGCCGTCTGGTCGGCGTCGGCGGAGGTCTCGGCCCCGTGGGCGAGGACCAGGTCGATGAGGGGGTGGGCGAGGATGAGCATGCCCACTGCCGAGGGGATGATGATGGCGAGGATGCCCCGGAGGCCGAAGGCCATGCGGTGGCGGAAGGCGGCCACGTCGCCGGTCGCCCAACGGGCCGAGAGCGAGGGTGTGACCGCCGTCATCACCGAGACCGCCACCACGCCGTAGGGGAGGAGGAAGAAGGTGTAGGCGTAGGTGTAGGAGGAGACGGCTCCGGGAATCTTCGCTCCGTCGGCCAGAGCCAACACCACCACCAGGGCGACCTGGTTGGCCACCACCCAGCCGAAGGTCCACCCGGCCAGGCGGGTGATGGTGCGCATGGCTTGGTTGGCCGGCTGCCAGAGGAAGCGCAGGTGCAGGTTGCTACGGAGCAGCGAGGGCACGAGGAGGGCCGCCTGGACCACCACCCCGAGCGTCGTCCCGATCCCGAGGAGGATGAGGCCGTGGTGGCTCGCGCTCACCGCGGCCAGGCTGGGATGGGGCACGAGGGCGTGGAACCACAAGAGGACGCCGATCACCACCAGGTTGTTGGCGATGGGCACGAACATGGGTGCGGCGAACTTGCCCCTGGCGTTCAACAGGGCCGAGAAGACGGCGATGAGGCCGTAGCAGGCCAGTTGGGGGACGAACCAGCGCAACAAGAAGATGGCCACCTGCTGTTGCTGGTGCACGTCGGCCCGGTGGTTGCTGACCGTGTAGAGGTGGATGATGCTCGGTGTGAGTACGAAGAAGGCCACCGTGGCGGCGACCAGGACGCCCACGGTGACGGTGACCACGGCCGAGATGGCTTCCCAGGCTTCCTTGTCCTTCCGGGTGGAGAGGTAGTCGACGAAGACCGGCACGAAGGTGGCCGACAGGACGCCACCGAGCACCACGTCGTAGATGATGTTGGGCGTGGTGTTGGCCAGGTTGTAGGCATCGGCGAAACCGCCGCCGCCCAGGGCCAGGGTGAGGGCGATGACCCGGCCCACACCGGTGATGCGGGACAGCGTCGTGCCGACGGCCATCCCCAACGTGGCTCCGGCCAGGCGTCGCCGCCCGCCTCCGGGCGCGGCGGGCAGCCCGTCCACCTCGACGTCGGGTCCGCTCATACCCGCTCCGTGGCCGCCGGCTCGGGGACCTCGTCGTCGGTCGCCTCACCCGCGGCCCGTCGACGGCGCTCGGCCCGGCGCTTCCTCGAGGTGCGCAGCCACCAGACCACCAACACCAGGACCGCACCGACGGAGAGGATGATCCCGACCACCGAGGTGGCCGTCGACCGGACGCTCACCTGTCCACTGGAGAGGACCACGCCGCCGGTGGGGGAGTAGAGGGTGACCCCGACCTTGAACAGGCCCGAGGCACGCGTCTCCACGTTCACGTAGAAGTTGTTGGTGTTGGAGTGCAGGGTGACGTTCTGGGTCTGCCCGTCGGGGAAGAGCAGCTTGTCGCTCGACAAGGTCAGGGTGGCCGTCACCGGATAGGGGGCGCTCGAGATGATGGTGACCGGCACCCTTCCGCGCTGGGAGGTGAGGGTGATGCTCTGATCCCCGGCCACCTGCAACTGGGCGAATTGGGCTTTGACGGCCAGATCGGTGTTGTGGAGGACAAGGGACTGCTGGGACGGGACGGAGGCGGTCGGACTCACCGGCCAGCACGAGGTCACCCAGTTGGGTGGTCACGGCCCGGGCGGCGGGAGTCGAGGTGGCAGCGACCAGTCCCGCGATGCGCTGGCGCTGGGTCTGGATGGCAACGGTGGGCAGTCCGCCGCCGGTGGCGGCGGCGACGCTGTGGCAGGAACCGTGGCACGGGCTCGGGGACACCGCGGCGAACAGGGCGGCGGTCGTGACCGGATCCACGACCGGATTGCCGTCGAGGGCGCCGAGCAGGGCGTCGACGAAGGTCGGATCGTCAGCCCAGCCGTCCGGCGCCACGGCGGCCACGATCCGGGGTGCGGTGTCGTTGGGTTTCTCGAAGTAGATCTGGGCCAGCTCGGCCACCAGCTGGGACGAGGCCAGCACCGGATTCCCCGGGTCGGCGGTGAACCGGGCGGTCAGGTCGGCATTGGCGGCGATGGTGGGTACCGGTGCACCGGACTGAGGGCTCAGCAGGAACGGCTCCGCGGCTGATCCGTTGGTGGGGGCCTCGGGCACGCTGGTCGAGGGGACCAGCAGCTGGTTGTAGCCCTCGGACTCCAGCTGGGCGAGGGTGGTGGCATCGACCCCGTCCCCGGCGATCCACGCGCTCGCCGGCGGCGTCTGATGGGGAAGGTAGGTGGCGAGGACCTCGGAGCCCCGACTGACCTGCTGGGCCAGTTCGGTGCCGAGCCCCGCACCGACGAGCGCGGCCGCGTTGACCGGAACGTAGGTGGCTGAGGTGAGCTCGTGGACCGAGGGGCTGTCGGCCAGCGTCTCCAGCTGGGCCACGGTCGACTGATGACCGGACGTGGCGAGGTCGGCCACCGTCTGCGGGCTGGTTTCGAGGGTGACCGGCACCGAGGGGTGGGTGACGGCGATGGCGGTCACGGTGGCGGTGACGCCCGACGTGGCGCCAGCCGATGGCTGGGCCAGCGCTGCGCCGGGACGGGCGGCCAGCTCGGCGGTCGTGGGTGCGGTGGCCGGGTACTGGGTCGTGGCCACCGGGAGCACCACGGCCACCCGCAGCCGCTCGGTGGAGGCGGCGGTCTCGGCGAAGACCAGGTGGGTGGTGAACCCTCCGACGGACTGCCCGCTCGTGGTGTTGATCAGCTGCACCCGTACCGGATACACCCCTGAGGGTGCGTTCCCGCACTGGCTCCCGCCGGTCGGGAGGTCGATGCCGAACTGGCCCGCCGGCGCCGTGAATCCGTGGCCGACGTAGACCGGCATGGCGAGGTCGAAGCCACCGGAGGCCACCGTCGGCAGTCCGGACACGGGGAGAGGCGACTTCGTGGCATCGATCGGCGACCCCGACGGCCCCGACGCCGAGTTCACCGACTGGTCGAAGGCCGAGATGCTGGACAGGCAGGCATAGACGCTCACCGATACGCCGAGTTCGGACGCCGGGGGCGTGCCGCTCCCCGCACGCAGCTTGAGATCGAACGATCCCGAAGGCGCGACCCAGGGGCTCTGGGACAACAGGATCAAGGCCGGACCGGCGGTGGCCGGTACCGCCGCACTGCCCAAGGCTGCGGCCACGCCCCCGGTGCCACCGATCGCCACGACCATGCCCAGTGCGGCCAGTGCCGCTCCGAGACCCCGGGACAGCGTCCGACGTGGGTGCCGGTGGGCGTCACGCTCTCCCACCCCGACGATCGGGGCGGGGCCGGCCCCGCTGGGCACGCCGGCCCGGGGGTGGCTGCCGCTGGGGCACAGGCTGCCTCGTTCCCGATCCACTTCGGACGCCACCCTACGCCAGAACGGACGGCGGACTACGCCAGTCGCACTACCCTCGGCGGCGTGTTCCCCGAGCGACTGCGACCGTTGGTGGAGGCCACCGCCGACCTCTCGGCGCGGTTCGAGTCGGCCGGCCACTCCCTCTACCTGGTGGGGGGTTCGGTCCGCGACGCCATCGTCTCCGAGCCCGAGGTCACGGTGGTCTCCGGGCGACCAGGACCTCGACTTCACGACCGACGCCCGGCCCGACGCCATCGAGGCGGTGGTGTCGGGTTGGGCCGACGCGGTGTGGACCCAGGGCAAGCGTTTCGGCACCATCGGCTGTCGTCGGGGCAGCCAGAAGTACGAGATCACCACCCACCGGGCCGAGGCCTACCGGCCCGACTCCCGCAAGCCTGAGGTGGCCTTCGGCGACCGGGTGGAGGACGACCTCGCCCGGCGGGACTTCACCGTCAACGCCATGGCGCTCAAGCTGCCCGACCTCGAGCTCATCGACCCCTTCGACGGACTGGTCGACCTCGCCGAGCGTCGTCTGCGCACCCCGCTCGATCCGGCGGTCTCGTTTGCCGACGACCCGTTGCGGATGCTCCGAGCCGCCCGGTTCATTGCCCGGCTCGAGCTCGAACCCGACCCCGGGCTGGTCGAGGCGGTGCGCGCCGACCACCACCGCCTGGCCATTGTTTCGGCCGAGCGCATCCGTGACGAGCTGGACAAGATCGTGGTGGTCCCCGTGCCATCGGTGGCCCTGTGGTTCGTCGTCCGCACCGGTCTCGCCGAGGAGTTTTTGCCCGAGCTACCCGGACTGGCCCTGGAACAGGACCCCATCCACCGCCACAAAGACGTGCTGGCCCACACCCTGGCCGTCGTGGACAAGACCAGCCCGGACCGCCTGCTCCGTCTGGCCGCCCTCTTCCACGACGTGGGGAAGCCCAAGACGCGGGCCTTTGTCGACGGTGGCGTCACCTTCCATCACCATGAGGTGGTGGGGGCGCGGATGACCCGCCAGCGCATGCAGGCGCTGCGCTATCCCAACGAAGACGTCGAGGTGGTCACCGAGCTGGTCAATCTGCACCTGCGCTTCCACACCTACCGCCTCGGGTGGACCGATCGGGCCGTCCGCCGCTACGTGCGCGACGCCGGCCCCCTCCTCGACCAGCTGAACGAGCTGACCCGGTGCGACTGCACCACCAGGAACGCGGCCAAGGCTCGGGCGTTGGGCCGTCGTATGGACGAGCTCGAGGCCCGGATCGACGATCTCCGCCAGCAAGAGGAGCTCGACGCCATCCGCCCCGACCTCGACGGCTCCCAGGTGATGGCGGAGCTGGACCTGCCACCGGGTCGCGAGCGTGGGAAGGGCGCTCGCCTACCTGCTCGAACTACGGATGGACGAAGGGCCCCTCGGCGAAGAGGAGGCAAAGAAGCGCCTCTCGGAGTGGTGGGCGCTCCAGTCCTGATCCGGTGGGGATCCGGCGCCCTCGCCCCGGTCCCCGGCTCAGTCCTCGGGCCAGACCGGATTGGGCTCGCCGGCGGCGAACTGCTCGACCATCTGGTGGCAGACGTCGTCGTGGTATTGCACGGGGGGTGACTTCATGAAATAGGCGGACGGGCCGAGCAGGGGTCCGCCGATGCCCCGGTCGAGGGCCAGCTTGGCGCAGCGGACGGCGTCGATGATCACGCCGGCCGAGTTGGGGGAGTCCCACACCTCGAGCTTGAGCTCGAGGTTGAGCGGCACATCGCCGAAGTTGCGTCCCTCCATCCGGATGTAGGCCCACTTGCGGTCATGGAGCCACGGCACGTGGTCCGAGGGGCCGATGTGGACGTCGTCGGCGGGCAGGGCGCCGTGCTCGATCTGACTGGTGACGGCCTGGGTCTTCGACACCTTCTTCGACTCGAGCCGGTCCCGCTCCAACATGTTCTTGAAGTCCATGTTCCCGCCCACGTTGAGCTGGTAGGTGTGGTCGAGGGCCAGGCCCCGGTCCTCGAACAGCCGGGTGAGGATGCGGTGCACGATGGTCGAGCCGACCTGGCTCTTGATGTCGTCACCCACGATGGGGAGGCCGGCCTCACGGAAGCGCCGGGCCCACTCGGGGTCCGAGGCGATGAACACCGGGATGGCGTTCACGAAGCCCACACCGGCCTGGAGGCAGGCGTCGGCGTAGAAGCGCTGGGCCTGCTCCGACCCGACCGGTAGGTAGCTGACCAGCACGTCGGCCCGGGACTCGCGCAGTGCGGCCACGACGTCGACCGGCTCGGCCGGGGACTCTTCAACCGTCTCCCGGTAGTACTTGCCGAACCCGTCGAGGGTCGGGCCCCGTTGCACGGTGATGCCCAGCTCGCCCACGGCCGCGAACCGGATGGTGTTGTTCTGGCCGGCGAAGATGGCCTTGCCCAGGTCGGTGCCGACCTTGGCCGCGTCGGCGTCGAAGGCGGCCACGAACTCGAGGTCACCCACGTGGTAGTCCCCGAGGACCACGTGCATGAGGCCGGGCACCGTTTCGGTGGGGTCGGCCTCCCGGTAGTACTCGACTCCCTGGATGAGGGAGCTGGCGCAGTTGCCGACACCGGCGATGGCGACTCGGATGGTGCTCATGGGTTGATTCCCTTCGTTGCTGTCACGGCGTCCCCGTTCCGGGGATCGCGGCTTTCGGTTCGTGGTGCGGTCTGCTTCTGCCGTTCGGACTCGATCAGGCGGTCGAGCCAGGCGATGTCGTGCTCGGTGGCCTCGGTGCTGTGTTCCACGAGGGACCGGGTGTAGACGTCGAGGCGGTCACCGGCGGCCCGGGCCCGGTCGACCGAGAGCCGTCGGGTCAGCTGGGCGCGCCGGCGTTCGAGGAGGGCCAGGCGGGCCTGGGGTGCCAGGTAGCGGGCGAAGGCCAGTCGGAGCCCGAAGCTGCGGGCGTCGTCGGTGCCGGCGGGCTCGTCGGCGTCGAGGAGCTGCTCGAACAGCTCGCGGCCCTGGGTGGTGATCCGGTACACCTTGCGGGAGCGCTTAGTGCCCCGCGTGGTGCCGGCCCGGCGGGCCCGCAGGCCGGCGCGCTCGCCGCCGAGGGAGCCCGTGGAGGGGAGGGGGGCGGCAACAGGGGTTCCCGTCGACTCGGTCACCGTGACGGCCTCGGACTTCTCCAGGCGGGAGAGGGCCGGATAGAGGGAGCCGAACGAGATGTTGGCGAACAGGCCGAGCTCGTCGCGTAGCCGACGCCGGATCTCGTAGCCGTGAAGCTCCTGTTCCTGAAGGAGGCCGAGGATGGCCAGTTCGAGCATCAGGTGGCGCGCGGTCCGAGGCTCGCTGAGTAGATCATGTTCATACGATATATCAGAATGATATATCAATGCAATACATCGACGCGTGCTTTGTCGCTTTCCCGGGTAAACGGCAGGTCCGGGACGGGGCCCCAGGGCGCCCCGCCAGGCCCGGGAGGCGGTGCCATCGAGTGCCCGAGGGATTACCCTTGGCCCGTGGCCTTCCGACCCGGATCGCTGGACGGAGTGCAGACATCCCCCACCGGGGGACAGGTCGAGTACCTGCTCGCCCGCAATGCCATCATCCGCGAGTACAAAAAAGGCCGACTCTCCCGTCTGGACGTCTGCGATGCCCACCCCGAACTGCTCCGGGCGGCCCGGAACCTGGGCCAGCCCACCGGAGAGCAGTGCCCGATCTGCGAGGCCTCCGAGCTGGTCGAAGTCACCTTCGTCTTCGGTTCTCGACTGCCCTCGGGGGGGCGGTGCGTGGCCACCAAGGCCGAGCTCACCCGGTACTGGCGGCGCAAGGATCCGGTGGTCTGTTACGTCATCGAGGTGTGCACCGAGTGCTCCTGGAACCATCTCGCCCGCATGTACCCGGCCGGTGCCGGGGTCGAGGCGGTGGCCCGCAAGCCGTTGAAGGGCCGGGCCAGCCTGTAGGACCGGTCAGCGCGCCCGCCGCCCGACCGGTGCGGTCCCTTGACGGCCAGCGCAGACAACTGGAACGCGTTCCACCCCGAAATGGTCTAGAAGGGGGGGATGATCCTCAACGGAAAAACCGTCATCGTGACGGGTGTGGGCGGGGGCCTGGGCCGCGAGTGTGCCACCAGCTCCCTGCGGGACGGGGCCAACGTGGTGCTGGCCGCCCGGACCGCCGACACCCTCGAGAAGACCGCCGCCGAACTCGACCCGAGTGGTGAGCGGGTGACTGTCCATGTCACCGACATCACCGACGCCGACTCGTGCGACGCCCTCGTCCGACACACGCTCGACCGCTTCGGCTCGGTGGACGCCCTCATCCAGGTGGCGGCCTACGAGAACGTGTGGGGAGGCCTCCACGACCTCCGGTTCGAGGCGTGGCGCAAGGCCTTCGAGACCAATGTCATCGGAGCCCTGACCGTCCTGAGGCCGGTGGCCACGGCCATGAAGGCCGGGGGCGGGGGGTCGGTGGTGCTGATCGGCTCCCAGTCGATGTTCCAGCCCGCGCTCCCCCAGAGTGGGTACGCGGCGTCCAAGGGCGCCCTGCTGTCGGCCATGTACTACCTGGCCGACGAGCTCGGTGCCGACAACATCCGCTGCAACATGGTCGTGCCCTCGTGGATGTGGGGCCCGAACGTGGAGCTGTACGTGAACGGTACGGCGGCCAACCAGGGCGTCGAGCCCGCCGAGGTGCTCGAGGGCATCGTGGGCAAGTTCCCGCTGCGCCGGATGACCGAGGACGGGGAGGTGGCCGACGTGGCCGTCTTCTTCGCCTCGGACTACGCCAAGGCGGTCACCGGGCAGCATCTGATGGTCAACTCGGGGGAGATGATGCGATGAGTGAGGCAGCCAAGCGTGTGGTCGTCTGGGGCACGGGGTTCGTCGGCAAGATGGTCATCCCCGAGATCGTCCGCCATCCGGCCTTCGAGCTGGTGGGGGTGGGGGTGAGCAACCCCGACAAGGTGGGCAAGGACGCCGGTGAGCTGTGCGGGATCGGGCCGGTGGGTGTGATCTGCACCGACGACCTCGACGCCCTCGTCGCCCTCCGACCCGACGCCCTCGTGCACTACGGGCCGACGGCGGCCCACGCCAACGAGAACATCCGGGACATGAGCGCCTTCCTCCGGGCCGGCATCGACGTGTGCTCCACGGCCATGACCCCGTGGGTGTGGCCCACCATGTCCCAGAACCCGCCGAGTTGGGTCGACCCCATCACCGAGGCCTGCAACGCCGGTGGGTCGTCCTGTTTCACCACCGGCATCGATCCGGGCTTCGCCAACGATCTCTTCCCCATGACCCTGATGGGCCTGTGCGGGGAGGTCCGCCAGGTGCGGGCCCTCGAGATCCTCGACTACATCAACTACGAGGGCGACTACGAAGACGAGATGGGCATCGGCCGGCCACCCGAGTACGTGCCCCTGCTCGAGCACACCGAGATCCTCGTCATGTCCTGGGGGGCCACGGTGCCGATGATGGCCCACGCCGTCGGCATCGAGCTCGACGAGATCACCTCGACGTGGGAGAAGTGGGTCACCGACACCACCATCACCACGGCCAAAGGTGTGATCAACCCGGGCGAGGTGGCCGCCATCCGGTTCACCGTCAACGGTATCTACCACGGCGAGCCGCGGATCTGTCTCGAGCACATCAACCGGGTGGGGACCGACGCCGCCCCCGACTGGCCCCGTGGCACCCAGGACGATGTCTACCGGGTGGTGATCGACGGTTCGCCCTCGATCACCCAGGAGACGGCGTTCCGGTTCACCGACGGGAGCGGGCGAGACGCCGCCGCCGCCGGCTGCCTGGCCACCGGCCTGCGGGCCCTCAATGCCGTCCCCGCGGTCAACGCCCTGCCTCCGGGTTGGGTGACCGCGCTCGACCTTCCCCTCATTCCGGGTGTCGGCACCATCCGGTGACCCCGGACCGTCCGGCCCCTTTTCTTCGCCCACCACCTCCCCAACGAACGCAACCCCAGGAGCGACCATGACCCCCGAGGACCTCGTCGAGATCGAGCTGATCAAGCGGCTCAAGTACAAGTACCTCCGCTGCCTCGACCAGAAGCTGTGGGACGAGATCGAGACCTGTTTCGTGCCCGAGGCCACCGCCCGCTACGGCGGCGGCCTCTACGAGTTCGAGGACCGGGACGCCATCTTGGCGTTCCTGCGCTCGTCCATGGGCGCCACCACCATGCTGTCCAGCCACCGGTGCCATCACCCCGAGATCGACCTCACCGGGCCCGACGAGGCCACCGGGGTGTGGGCCTTGGAGGACGTCGTGATCCTCACCGATATCGGCATCAACGTCCAGGGTGCCGCCTTCTACACCGACCGGTACGTGAAGCGGGACGGGACGTGGCTCATCCTCCACACCGGCTACAAGCGCTCCTACGAGGAGCTGATGCCCCGGGCGTCCATCGCCGGGATCAAGTTGACCGCCGACTGGTGGGCCACCGACGGGCGCTCCACCCTCGGCTGAGTCACCCCACCGACAGCACCCCGGCGGGCAGGTGCCACTCAGGCCAGCGTGGCCCCGTCGATGAGCAGGTCGGCCCCGTTCATGTGGGAGGCCTCGTCGGAGGCCACGTAGGCGATGGCCGCGGCGATCCCCTCGGGTGTCCCGAACGGCCCGAGGGGCGTCACCCGGCCGAGAAGCTTGATGTCGGCCCCCTCGGGCAGATGGAAGGCGCCGGTGATGGGGGTGTCGATGGCTCCCGGGCTGATGCTGTTGACCCGCAGGCCCTGGGCGGCGTACTCCACGGCCAGTGAGCGGGTGAGGGCCAGCACCCCCCCTTTGGAGGCCACATAGGCGGTGGCCCAGGGCTGGCCGGCGTGGGCCGCCGTGGAGGCCAGATTGACGATGTTCCCGCGGCTGGCCAGCAGGTGGGGGAGCGACTCCCGGCACATGAGGAAGGTCCCCGTCAGGTTGATGGCGATGAGCCGGCTCCACTCGTCGAGGGTGACCTCGTGGGTGTGGGAGAACGAAAGCACCCCGGCCACGTTGACCACCACATCGAGGCCGCCCAGTTGGTCGGCGGCACCGGTGACGATGGCGATGACCCCCGCTTCGGTGGCGACGTTCCCGGGGAGGGCGGTGATCGATCCGCCGGCCTCCGCGTCGTCGACGGCCAGTCCGGCCAGGGCCTCGGCGTTGACGTCGACGGCCACCACCCGGGCGCCCTCGGCGGCCAGGCGAAGGGCGGTGGCCCGCCCGATACCCGAGGCTGCTCCGGTCACGAGAGCGCGGCGGCCGGTGAATCGGGGTGGGGTCATGGCCAGACTGTACGGCGTTGGCCCGGCAGGCGTGTGCCGGTGGTCCGTGGTCCCCGCCCGGCCCGTCGGTACAGTTGGGCGGTCAAAGCACCGGCCCGGCGGAGGTCCGCACCAGGGGAGGTCGAACGTGGCGAGCAGTGGTCCATCCGGGGGGCAATCGAAGAACCTGATCCTGGCGGCGATGATCTTCGCCGTCTCCATGACCTTCATCGATCAGACCATCGTGTCGATCGCCGTGCCCGAGATCCAAAAGGAGCTGGGCCTCTCGGCCACCGGAGTGCAGTGGGCGGTCAACGCCTACCTGCTCTCGCTGGCCGCCTTCTTCGCCTTCGGTGGTCGCCTGGCTGACACCCTCGGGCACCGCAAGATGGCCACACTCGGCGTGATCATCTTCGCCGCCGCCTCGACCATGTGCGGTCTCACGCCGAAGGGAAGCCTGGCCGAGGCGTGGATCGTGACCTTCCGCGCCGTCCAGGGACTGGGCGGCGCCATCATGTTCCCGGCTGCCCTGGCCATCGTGGTCCAGACGTTCCCGTTGCGGGAGCGGGGCAAGGCCCTCGCCACCTTCTTCGGCATCGCCGGTGGGCTCACTGCGGTCGGACCCATTCTCGGGGGCTACCTCACCCAGTGGACGTGGCGGGCCATCTTCTGGGTCAACATCCCCGTCGCCATCATCGCCCTCGTCCTCATCGTGGTCTCGAAGCCCGTCACCTCCTACCAGGCGGCCCGGATGGACTACCGCGGGCTCGTCCTCATCGCCTCGGGTGTGGGACTCAGTGTCTTCGGCTTCCAGCAGTCCTCCATCTGGGGGTGGGGCAACCCCGGCACGGGCCTGTGCATCGCCGCCGGTCTCGTGCTGCTGGTCATCTTCGGACTGGTGGAGCTGCGCACCGAGTCCCCGCTGATGCAGGTGCGCATCTTCCGGATCCGCCCGTTCTTCGTCGAGAACCTGGTTCTCGGCGTGTCCATGCTGGCGTTCGTCCCCGTCTTCTTCTTCGCCAGCGAGTACGCCCAGATCTCCCTGGCCAAGACGGCCTCGGAGGCCGGCCTGTACCTCTTGTACTTCTTCATCGGTTTTGTCATCGCCGCCCAGATCGGTGGTCGGATGTTGGACAAAGGCGGGGCCAAGCGCCCGGTCGTAGTCGGCTGCATCCTCGCCGCGGTGGGGTTCTATCTGTGGGCCGGCAAGGTGACCGCGCTCAGCTTCCACAGCCAGCAGTGGTACGTCATCCTGGCCGGCGCCGGCATGGGATTCATGCTCGGCCCGGCCAGCACCGATGCGGTGAACCGGGCCTCCCGGCTCTCCTACGGCGAGGCCACCGGCATCACCCAGACGGTCAGGAACTATGCGGCGAGCTTGGGCCTGGCCATCCTCGGCACCGTGCTCGTCACGACCATGCGGTCCCATCTGACGACGTCGCTCGAGGCCAAGGGTCTCTCGACGAACCAGGCCACCAGCGAAGCAGCGCGGCTGGCCCAGTCCCAGGGCGGGAGCAGCGCCAGCGTCTCGTCGATCCCCCACTTCTACCGGCTGGACTTCGCCTATGCCACCCGCAGCGTCCTCTACGGGATGGCTCTGGTCATGGCGGTGGCGGCCGTGGTGGGGCTGTTCGGGCTCAAGGCCGGTCTGCAGGAGGATCCGACGGCCGGAGGCACCGCCCCGGTCGACGAGGGCGCCACCGCGCCGGCCGCGCCGGCCGCGCCAGCCGGGGCGTGATGCTCCGGCTCGGCCGGGTCCGACGGGTGTCCTCACGGCCGAGGGGTGGGTCCGGGGCCAACCGCTGAGCGCCCCTCCCCTTCCGGGCGGTCGGGCGATAGTCTGGTGTTGGCAGTACGCAGTGCTCCGCGGCGACCCCGCCGCCCATGCCGCCGGCAGCCCTCACAGGCGCTGGACGGTTCGACCAGGAGGATTCCCATGCCCGAGACCCGGTCCGCACCGGTCACCGTCCCGCACGTCCGCGACGCCAAACGTCGCCACGGCCACGCCCCGCTCGTCATGGTGACCGCCTATGACGCGCCCGGGGCCCGGATCGCCGACGCCGCCGGCGTGGACCTCATCTTGGTGGGGGACTCGGTGGGCAACAACGTGCTCGGCT
This sequence comes from uncultured Acidimicrobiaceae bacterium, assembly GCA_963817985.1. Taxonomy (GTDB): domain Bacteria; phylum Actinomycetota; class Acidimicrobiia; order Acidimicrobiales; family RAAP-2; genus Bog-756. The sequence goes on from CAWFQI010000003.1 coordinate 417,081, forward strand.
ACGAGGACAGCCTGCAGGTGACCGTGGAGGACATGGTCCACCACACCGCGGCGGTGGCACGGGCCAAGCCCGCCCCGCTCATCGTGGCCGACCTTCCGTGGCTGAGCTACCACATCGACGCGGCCGACACGGTCCGCAACGCCGCCCTGCTCATCCGGGCCGGTGCCCAGGCGGTGAAGCTCGAGGGCGGGGCGGTGCGGGTCCCGATGATCGAGGCCCTGGTGGCTGCCGAGATCCCGGTCATGGGCCACCTGGGCCTCACGCCCCAGTCGGTCAACGTGATGGGGGGCTACCGGGTCCAAGGCCGGGACCAGGCCGCAGCCCACGCCCTCAGCGTCGACGCCAAGGCCATCGCCGGAGCCGGCTGTTTCGCCGTCGTGCTGGAGGGCGTGCCCGAAGCCGTCGGGTCGACCATCACCGACTCGCTCGAGGTGCCCACCATCGGCATCGGGGCCGGTCCGGCCTGTGACGGCCAGGTCCTCGTCTTCCACGATCTCGTGGGCTTCAACGCCCGGGTGCCCAAGTTCGTGCGTCGCTACGGGGAGCTCGGGGACGCGGCCACTGCGGCGGTCGCCGCCTTCGCCGCCGACGTGCGTTCCGGGGCCTTCCCGAGCGATGCCGAGGTCTACCACTGAGCCGTCGTCGACCGGGGCGGTTCTACGGCCGAGCGGATTGCCGGTAGGGTAGAGCGGTCGTTCCCGGCCGCCCTCGTGGCGGCCACCCCGTTCCGACCTGCCCCACGCCGTGGGGCTCGGGCAGACCAACTGCCCGATCCAGAGGGAGGTGAGCCGTTCATGCGGCCCTACGAAGTCATGGTCATTTTCGATACCGGTGCCGATGAGGCGGCGGTGAACGGCGTCCTCGACCGGGCGCTGGCCGCCCTGAAGGCCAAAGGCGGCAACCCGGGCCGGGTGGAGCGCTGGGGCAGGCGTACCTTCGCCTACGAGGTGCAGCACAAGCGTGAGGGCTACTACGTCGTCATCGAGCTGACGGCCGAGCCGGCCGCCGTGGCCGACATGGAGCGGATCTTCGTGCTCGCCGACGAGGTGCTCCGTCACAAGGCCATGCGCATCCCCGACAAGGTGGCCGGACGTCGTGCCGCCGCCGCCACCGCCGCCACCGGGGAGGCCTGAGATGGCCCCCGGAAACGCCATCACCCTCGTGGGTAACGTCACCCGAGACCCCGAGCTGCGCTTCACCAACACCGGCCAGGCCACGGCCAGCTTCGGTCTGGCCGTCAACCGGCGGTGGCAGAACCGCCAGACCCAGGAGTGGGAGGAGGCCGTCTCCTTCTTCGACGTCGTCTGCTGGCGGGAGATGGCCGAGAATGCCGCCGAGAGCCTGACCAAGGGCTCCAGGGTGATCGTGACCGGCCGCCTCGACCAGCGCAGCTGGGAGACCCCCGACGGGGACAAGCGCTCCAAGGTCGAAGTGGTGGCCGACGAGATCGGCCCGAGCATCCGCTGGGCCACGGCACAGGTGACGAAGAACGAGCGGCGAGGACCGGGCGACAGCGGCCCGAGCGGCGGAGGCGGCGGACGTCCGCCGTCAGGTGGAGGCAGCGGCGCGGCCGCAGAGCCCCAAGGATACGGATACAGCGAGGAGCCTTTCTAGATGGCACGCAACAACGATCGTGGAGGGACCACCCGTCGGTCCCCGAAGGACACCGGCCGGCGCATCAAGAAGAAGCCGTGTGCCCTGTGCAAGGACCGCGTGGAGTGGGTCGACTACAAAGACGTCGGGCTGCTGCGCAAGTACATGAGCGACCGGGGCAAGATCCGGGCCCGTCGTGTCTCGGGTAACTGCACCCAGCACCAGCGTGACGTGGCCATCGCTATCAAGACCGCCCGCGAGCTGGTCCTGCTTCCCTACACCCAGCGCACCACCACCGAGCGGCCCGGCGGCCGCGGCGGGGGTAGGGGCGGCCGCGAAGGCGGCTACGGCGGCCAGGGCGGCCGCGGGCGCCGCGACGAGGAGCGCTCGCTTTCGGCCGACGCCACGTCGAACGCCGTGGCCGACGACGCGCCGCGTCCCACCACGGTCATCGACGAGGTGGTCGAGGTCACCGGCACCGGTGACGGCACCGTCACCGAGTCCGAGGTCGAGGAGATCCTGGTCGAGGGCGGGGATGCCTGAGATGAAGGTGCTCCTCCGCAGTGACATCGACGGGGTGGGCAAGCGCGGGGACATCATCGATGTCTCCGGCGGCTTCGCCCGCAACCACCTCCTTCCGGCCGGCAAGGCCATCGCGGCCTCGCCGGGGATCGAGTCCCAGGCCGCGGCCATGCGCCGCTCCCGCGACCTCCGTGACGCCAGGGACCGGGAGTCCTCCGAGACCGTCGCCCGCACCCTGGTGGGCAACGTGATCACCCTGCAGGCCCGGGCGGCCGGCGACCGGCTGTTCGGCTCGGTGACCGCGGCCGACATCGTGAAGAAGGCCGAAGAGCAGACCGGGGCCGTGGTCGACCGCAAGGACCTGGTCCTCGACGAGCCCATCAAGACGACCGGCGAGCACAACGTGCGCGTCGAGCTGTTGGGCGGCGTGGTCTTCGAGCTCACCGTGGACGTCGTTCCCGAGAGCTGACCGGGACCGGTTCCCGGGCGCGCACGGGCGGCTCGGCGGAGCGCTCAGCGGCGCAAGGTGGGGCAGCGGGTCATCGACTGATGAGCAGGGCTGTGGACGACGCGCGCCCCGGCATCCACCGAACCTGTCACATCCACCGGGGATGATGGCGTCATGTCCAGCGCTGTCCGCAGCCGAGCCCGGCTTGTCCACGCATCGTCCACACCCCCGACCACCTATTTCCCCAGGAAGAGGCCCTTACGCTCCACAGGGCACCTCGGACAGGGTTGAGGAACCATGGTTCAAGCCTTTGACGACACGCGACCCCGACGCCTCCCGTCCTCCCTCGGGGGTGCGGGGATGCCGGCCGGACGCATCCCTCCCCACAACCTGGAGGCTGAGGAGTCGCTGCTCGGTGCCATGCTCCTCTCCCGCGATGCCATCGCCTCGGCCATGGAGATCTGCAAGCCCGAGGACTTCTACAAGTCGTCGCACGGCCACATCTTCGGTGCCATCACCTCGCTGTTCAGCCAGGGGGAGCCGGCCGACTGGGTGACGGTGACCGAGGAGCTCCGGCGGCGCGGGCTCTTAGAGACCATCGGCGACCCGTCGGTGTTCGTCTCCCTCCAGGCCAACACCCCTTCCATCGGCAACGCCGACTACTACGCCAGGATCATCGAGGAGCACGCCCTCTTGCGACGCCTGGTCGGGGTGGCCGGCGAGATCACCGAGCTCGGCTACAGCGTGCCCGAGGACGTCTCCGACGTCCTCGACAAGGCGGAGAGCCTGGTCTTCGACGTGGCCCAGCGGCGCGTGGTCGACTCGATGACCCCGCTGCGCGACCTGCTGGGCGACGGTCTCGACCATCTCCAGCGCCTCTACGACCAAGGCGACTCGATCACCGGCCTGGCCACCGGCTACGCCGACCTCGACGAACTCCTGTCCGGGCTCCAGCCGTCGAACCTCATCGTGATCGGGGCCCGACCGGCCATGGGAAAGAGCTCGTTCGCTCTCGGCATGGTGGCCCATGCCGGCATCAAGCTGAACGTACCGACCCTCCTGTTCTCCTTGGAGATGAGCCACATGGAGCTGACCCAGCGCCTGCTCGGGTCCGAGGCGCGGGTCGACGCCAACCGGATGCGCACCGGGAAACTGCGCGAGAACGACTGGTCCAAGGTGGGCAACGCCATCAGTCGGATGAGCGAGGCGCCCATCTTCATCGACGACAACCCCAACCTGACGGTGATGGACATCCGGGCCCGGGCCCGTCGGCTGAAGAGCCGGGTGGGCCTCGGTCTGGTGGTGGTGGACTACCTCCAGCTCATGACCGGTCGCCACGGCGCCGAGAACCGCCAGGTCGAGGTGTCCGAGATCAGCCGCGGCCTGAAGATCCTGGCCCGCGAGTTGGAGGTGCCGGTGGTGGCCCTCTCCCAGCTCTCCCGAGGCCTCGAGCAGCGACAGGACAAGCGGCCCATGCTGGCCGACCTCCGGGAGTCGGGCTCCATCGAGCAGGACGCCGACGTCGTGATGTTCATCTACCGCGACGAGATCTACAACCCCGAGTCCGTCGAGACCCAGGGGGTGGCGGAGATCCACGTGGCCAAGCACCGTAACGGACCGACCGGCGTCGAGCGGCTGGCCTTCATCGGCAACCACACCCGCTTCGACAACATGGCCCGTCCGTAGCCGGCCCCACGCTTCGCCGGTCCCCTCGTTGATCCCCGGCGAGTTTCCGCCGGGTCGAAATCGGTGATGATGGAATGGTGACCGAGTACGTACTCCCACGCATCCCCGCGTCGGCCGGCGCGCTGATCCGCAACGACTCCGGTCAGCTGCTGATCCTGAAGCCCACCTACAAGTCGGGGTGGACCGTCCCGGGGGGCCAGCTCGAAGAAGACGGGGAGACCCCGTGGGAGGGGTGCCGCCGGGAGGTGGCCGAAGAGACCGGCCTGACGGTTCGTGCGGGCCGACTGGCCTGTGTGGACTTCCTCCGGCCCCGCACCCGTCGGGCCGGCGGGCTCCGCTTCCTCTTCGACTGCGGCGCACTCGCCCCCGAGGCGGTGGCCACGATCGTGCTGCAGGAAGAGGAGATCAGCGAGTTCGCCTTCACCGACCCCGATGAGGCGGCCGAGCGGCTGAGTGGCCCGGTCGGACGACGGGTGGCCCAGGCCCTGCTCCATCCCGGTCGCACCGTCTACCTGGAGGACGGCCGACCGGTCGACGCGGTCAGCGACTGAGCGGGGGACCGGCCAGGGTGGCCAGGAGCCTGTCGAGGTTCTCCCGGTCGAGGTCGACGGCCCGGGTACAGGCGAACCACGGCTCCGACGGGACATCGGCGGCCACCGGGTGCAGCGGGGCCATGGTGCCCCGGGCCAGGCCGTCCACGCAGGCGAAGTCGGGTAGCAGGCTGCAGCCGAGGCCGTGCTCGACGGCTGCGGCCACCGCCCGGAGGTCGGGGGCGACCAGGCGGAGGTCGCCGCTGAACGGCCGGCCGAGAGTCGAGAGCCAGAACCGTCGGGTCATCGGTAGCTCGGCGCTGTAGGCGACCCAGGGACGCCCGGCCAGCCAGGCGCCCAGCGCCTCGAGGGATTCGGGTGGGGGTGAGGGCACCGAGCGGGTCGGCCCGACCAGGACGAACCGCTTCATGCCGAGCGGGGTGGCCACCGTCGACCGTCGGCCCGGGGAGACGCTGGTCACGGCCAGGTCCAGCTCCCCATGGTCGAGCAGGGCGAGATTCTCCTGGTCGGAACCGAACCGAGCCACGACTGCGGGGCTGTCGGGACCGAGACGGGGCACGACCATGGCCGAGAAGTACTCGGCCGACGAACCGAGCCGCACCACCGGGTCGGGCCCGGGGTCCGGGCCACCGTCGAGACCCACGAGGACCTGCTCCAGCTGGTCGAGGGAGTCGGCCACTTGGGCGTGCAACTCGCGGCCGCGTCGGGTCGGCTCCACCCCGCGCGGCGTGCGGGTGAACAGGGGGAGGCCGATGCGGCGCTCGAGGGAGGCCAGCTGCTGGCTGGCCGCCGGTTGGGAGAGGCCCCGCCGCTCCGCCCCGGCGCTGACCGACCCGGTCCGGTAGATGGCGACGAAGGTGCGGAGCCAGTCGGACGAGGCCATTCGGAAAGCTTATAGCCAGATGTTCGGATTGGTACTTTGCCAATGGTCTTACAAGGGCGCATGCTGGGGTGATGACCGACATTCCCTACACCCACGGCCACGAGGACGCCGTCCTCCGCTCCCACCGGTGGCGGACCGCCGAGAACTCGGCCGCCTACCTGCTCAGCCGTCTCTCACCCGGCCTCTCCCTGCTCGATGTCGGCTGTGGGCCAGGCACCATCACCTGTGACCTGGCCCACCGGGTGGCACCCGGACCGGTGATCGGGGTGGACGCCGCCGAGGGGGTGCTCATCGAGGCGCGCCAGTTGGCGGCGCGCAGCGGACCACCCACCGTCTCGTTTGAATCGGGCAGCGTCTTCGACCTCCGCTTCGACGACGACTCGTTCGACGTGGTCCACGCCCATCAGGTGCTCCAACACGTCGGCGACCCGGTGGCCGCCCTGGTGGAGATGAAGCGGGTATGTCGGCCCGGGGGCGTGGTGGCCGCCCGGGACGGGGACTATCCCGGCTTTCGCTACTTCCCCGACGAGCCCGATCTGGCCCGGGCCATCGCCGCCTACGGGGAGCTGACCCGGGCCAACGGGGCCAACTGGGATGCCGGGAGGCGACTGCTGTCGTGGGCCAACGCGGCCGGCTTCGCCACCGTGGTCCCCTCGGCGTCAGTGTGGTGCTTCGCCACGCCCGAGGACCGCCTGTGGTGGGGTGACCTCTGGGCCGAGCGCTTCACCCACTCCTTGGTCGGTGAACAGCTGCTGGCCCACGGGATCGCCACCCCCGAGGACCTCGCCGCGTTCGGCGACGGGTGGCGGAGGTGGGCGGGGTCCCCCGACGGCTGGTTCGCCGTCCTCCACGGTGAGGTGCTGTGCACGCCGTGACGCCGGGTGGCGCCCCGTCCACCCCCTCTAGCCACCGGTTCGAGCCACCGCGTCGACGAACCGGTCGGGGGCTTCGACCATCGGGTAGTGACCCACCCCGTCGAGCATGGTGACCGGTGCGTCGGGCCTGGCCTCGATGAGTCGGTCGACCATGGCCGGCACGGCGATGGGGTCGTCGCGTCCCCACACCACGGCCAGCGGTGAGGGGTGGGCCTCGATGGCCCCGGTGAAGCGGGACTCGCTCCGCCGCCGCTCCTCGATGTAGCGGATGAGCCGGGGGAGGAGGAGGTGGCCGTCGGCGTGGGTGACGAGATCGACCGACGCAGCCAACTCGTCGGCACCGACCCGGGAGGAGGGACTGAACGTGGCCGCCACTCCGGCGGCGACCGTGTCCCGGTTCACCGGGCCGTCGGACGCCAACCGTTCGTCGGGCAGATCGAGCAGGAACAGCTGGCCCACGCTGAGCTGGGCCAGGGCCACGTAGATGCTGCCGTTGGCCAGGGTCCGGTCGGTGACCTCGACGGGCCACGCCCCTTCGAGTTGGCGGGCCAGCAGCTCGCCCCCGACGGTGTCCCCCACGTCGTGGGTGAGCAGACCCACCCGCTCCACTCCGAGTGAGGCGACGAAGGCCACCGCCACATCGGCCTGGAGGTCCATCGTGTAGGCCCGGTCGGGCTTGGCCGAGAGGCCGTAGCCCACCATGTCGAAGAGGAGCACCCGCCGGTCGGCGGCCAGGCGGTCGACCACCCGGTGGAAGTCGAACGAGGACGTCGGGAAGCCGTGCAGGACGAGCAGGGGCGGCCGGGTCCCGGGGAGGGCGGCGGGGATGTCGACGGTGAAGACCTCGTAGCCGGACAGCGTGCGCACCACGCCCCGGTCCCGCCACGCCGCGGCCGCCGGGTTCACACCAACAGGCGCTCGGTGAAGAACGCCAGGACCTGGTCCAGGGCCTGGCGGGTCGGTGTGCCGGGCCGGTCGTCGAGGTCCCCGGTGAGCACGGAGTGGGCGGCCTTTTTGTGCCCGTGGGGGTTGCCGGGGGACGAGTCGATCTCCACGCCGATGAACGCGTCGCCGAGCAGCTCGGTCAGGTGCTCGAACCGATCGTGGGGGCTGGCCTTGTCACCGGTGAAGCGCAGGCCGAGGACCTGGCACCCGCCGGCGGCCCTCGCCTCCACCGCCCGGACGTCGTCGGGTGACAGTCCGAGGTCGTAGCGGTTGGCCCGGCTGACCGGAAAGGGTAGGGAGGGCTGGCTGAGGACCGGGGCCACGACCACGTCGTCGACCATCATGCCGAGGGCGAAGCCGCCGGTGAAGCACATCCCGACGACACCGACGCCCGGTCCGCCGCACGTCCCGTGGACCTCGGCGGCCAGCGCCCGCAGCCAGCCGATGACCGGGCTGGTCTTCCCCCGGGCCAGCACGGTGAACTCCTTGGCCACGCAGGCCCGCCCGAAGGACGAGGCGACGTAGCCCGGCGTCGGTGCCCGTCCGTCCTGGCCGAACATGTGGGGCATCACCGCGGTGAGGCCGGAGCCCGCGACCTTCTCGGCGAACGCGGCCACGTCAGGGGTGATGCCGGGGATCTCGCTGATGACCACGACCGCCGGCCCCGTCCCGGTCCGATAGACGACCCGGGTCTCCCCGGCGTGGGAGAAGGTGGACCGTTCGAACGCACGGAGGGGATCGGCCATGGCCGAACGCTACCGGCGACGGCCGTCGCGTGTCCTGTCCGGTCAGATGACCGAGAGCGTGGCGAGCACTGGCCGGTGGTCCGAGCCGGCGAACCCGCCGATGCGGGCCCCGGTCACCTGGACCCGAGGCGTGACCATCACGTGGTCGAGCTGGCTGTGGGGGCGCACCGCCGGCCAGGTGCGGCCGGTCACGGCGCGGCGCCACCCTCGCACGTAGGAGGTCACCGGCGGGCCCCACAGGTTCATGTCCCCGACCAGTACGGCGGCGACGGTCGGGTCCGGGAGCTCGGTGCCGAGCAGCCGGTACTGGGCGTGGGACCCGTGGGTGATGTGGGACATGTGGGTCCCGTGGATGACGAGCGGTCCTCCGGCCAGGTCGGCCACGGCCCGGATCACGGCCCGGCGGGCCGGGTCCCGACCCAGGTGTCCGAGGGAGAGGACCTCGACGTCCCGCAGCGGCACCCGGGAGAGGAGGGCGATGCCCCACTGGCCCCGCACCGAGGGGCGTGGCGGCCGTTGCCGGGTGGACGTCCAGCGCTCGCCGTCGAGCCGGAGGGCCTTCGGGGCGAAGACGAGCCGGGGCCCCCACCGCTCGTCCGCTGCGGGGTGGGGGCCGTGGAGCCGGCCGTGGGACAGGTCCACCTCGGACAGCACCTCCATGCCGAGGGCGGTGGCGATGCGACCGGCCGTACTCGGTTCGCCGTCGTCGGGGACCCAGTTCTCCTGGAGGACGAGGACGTCGGGGTCGAGGTGGCCGCAGTGGCCGGTCAGGTCGTAAGGCCGTCCCCACCCGTCCACGCCCATGTGGATGTTGAAGCTGGCCAGGGTGATCGACGCTCGGGTCGCGGACTCGGCCACCGGGGTCAGTGTCGCCCGAAGGTGGCTGCCGCCTGGCGGAGTTCGTCACGGAAGTCGGGGTGGGCGATCTCGGCCAGGGCCGCGGCCCGCTCCCGGACGGTGAGACCGGACAGGTCGGCCCGGCCGTGCTCGGTGATGACCACACCGGTGTGGTGCCGGGGCGTCGAGACCACCGAGCCCTCGGGGAGCACCGGGACGATCCGTGAACGGGTCACCCCGTTGGCCACGGCTGTCGAGCGCAGGCAGATGAGCGAGTGGTCGTCGAGCCTCATCTCGGCCCCGGCCACGAAGTCCTCGTGTCCGCCCACCCCCGAGATCTGGCGGCCGTCGATGTGGTCGGCCACCACCTGGCCGTAGAGGTCGACGCTGAGGGCGCCGTTGATGGAGACGAAGGAGTGGTTGCGGGCGATGACCGTCGGGTCGTTGACGACCTGGACGGGCACGAAGGCCACGTCCTCGTTGCCGTCCAGCCAGGCATAGAGCTCCGACGACCCGAGGGCGAAGGTGGTGATGGAGACGCCGTTGAACACGCTCTTGGCGTCGTTGGTCACCTTGCCCGCCCGGTGCAGGCTCATCAGGCCGTCGGTGAACATCTCACTGTGGACCCCGTACCCGCCGCCGGGTCCTTCGGCCAGGAGTGCCGCCACCATGTTGGGGACGGCACCGATACCGATCTGCAGGGTGGCGCCGTCGGCGACGTAGGTCCGGGCCAGCTCGGCGATGGCCCGGTCGATCTCGTCGGGCGGCGTGGCCGGCAGGGCGTAGGGGGCCCCGTCCGCCTCCACCAGGACGTCGATCAGATCGAGGGGCACCGTGTTGGTGAACTCGGGCCCGAGCGAGCAGGTCCGGGGCAGGTTGGGATTCACCTCCACCACGAGCAGGCGTTCGGGATCACGGCCGGCCAGCTCCAACTCCTCCAGGGTGGCCCCGAGGTGGAGCGAGAGATTCACCGTCCCGTCGGGACCGGGAGGCGCGGCCTGGGCCGTCATGACCCGTGGCGCGAACCGCCGGAGGATAGGGGCGAACTGGCGGAACCCTCCCGGGACGAGCTCGACGTTCGCCCCCTGGGCCAGCATCATCCGCTCGGCCGGGCCGAAGAAGCCGCTGCGGTAGGAGACCCCGGGCTGGAGGAGGACGGTGTAGTAGCCGAGGAGCAGGGCCCCGCCGAAGGTGAGGTCCTCCCAGTCGTGGCGCTCGCCGAGCGCGGTGAAGAAGGCATCGGGGTTGGCGGGACCCAGGCCGAACCCGATGGTGTCCCGGGTCCGGATGAGAGCGGCGGCCTCGTCCGGTGTGCAGTGGATCGGCGGCATGCCCCAGTGTGTCACCGCCGCCCGCCGTGTCCGCCCACTCGAGGGCCCTCGCCGCGGTGGGCGGGGTGGGGCCCGGGGTGCGAACATGGCGCCATGCGCATCGACACCCAGCTCTCGGGGCTCGAGGACGCCCCCGACCACGCCAGACGACTGGAGGAGCTGGGGGTGGACGGGGCCTTCACCTTCGAGGGCCCTCACGACGTATTCACCCCGCTGGTGCTGGCCGCGGCGGCGACCACCCGCCTCGAGCTGGCCACCAACGTGGCCATCGCCTTTCCCCGCAACCCGGTCCAGCTGGCCCACCAGGCCTACGACCTCCAAGCCCTCAGCCGGGGCCGGTTCACCCTCGGGCTCGGCTCCCAGATCCGGGCCCAGGTGGAGAAGCGTTACGGCGCGTCCTTCGACCGGCCCATCGCCCGGATGCGGGAGCTGGTCGGGGCGCTCCGGGCCATCTTCGCCACCTGGGAGACGGGCGAGCGCCTCGACTTCCGGGGCGAGTTCTACTCGCACACCCTCATGCCGCCGATGTTCAACCCCGGGCCGCTCCCCTTCGGCATGCCGGCCATCGCCCTCGGGGGGCTCGGACCCCAGATGGTGCGGCTGGCCGCCGAGGTGGCCGACGGTCTGCTCGTCATGCCCTTCAACACCGCCGCCCACTTCCGCGAGCGCACGGTGCCGGCCATCGACGAGGGGCTGGCCCGGTCGGGACGGAAGCGGTCCGAGCTCACCGTCACCGGGGAGGTCATCGTCTGCTGTGGGAGGACCGGCGAGGAGATGGAGACGGCCCGCACGGCCGGACGCTGGCTACTCTCCTTTTATGCCTCCACCCCCGCCTACCGCCCTGTCCTCGCCGTCGAGGGATGGGAGGACCTCCAACCCGAGCTCAACAGGCTGTCCAAGTCGGGTCGCTGGGATGAGATGCCGGCCATGATCGACGACACCATGCTCACCGCCCTGGCCGCGGTGGGCTCGCCCGCCGAGGTGGCCGCCGACATCGCCGGCCGGTTCGACGGACGGGCTGACCGGGTCGGGTTCTACACGCCCTACCTGATGGCCGACGAGACCCTCGGGGAGCTGGTGGACGCCCTGGCCCACCGCGAGCGAAACGGCGAAGAGGGGACGGAACGATGAGCAACGGGAGCCCCGGCCACTACGACGAGTTCTCCCTCTTCGAGGAGAATGCCAGCGAGGCCGGCCTGCCCTGGGCGGGTCCCCCTACGGTGCGCCGCGAGTTCGTGGAGGTGGCGCCGGGACGGAAGGTGAGCGCCCTCGTATGGGGATCCGATCCGGCCGAGGTCGTCTTCATCCACGGCGGCGGACAGAACGCCCACACCTGGGACACCGTGGCTCTCGCCCTCGGTCGGCCCCTGGTGGCGGTCGACCTGCCCGGGCACGGCCACTCCGACTGGCCCGGCGACGACGCCGTGCTCAATCCTCGGGCCATGGCCGACGACGTGGCCGTGGTCATCGAGCGGTTGGCCCCGAGCGCCCAGATGGTGGTGGGGATGTCGCTCGGTGGGGCCACCTCGATCGCGCTGGCCCGGGCCCACCCCGGCCTCGTGGCCAAGCTGGCGCTCATCGACATCACCCCGGGGGTGACGCGGGAGAAGAGCTCGGACATCGCCGCCTTCTTGGCCGGTCCCGAGTCGTTCGCTTCCTTCGACGAGATCCTCGAGCGCACCATCCAGTTCAATCCGACCCGGTCCGAGTCGTCGCTCCGACGGGGGGTGCTGCACAACTCGGTGCAGCGTGACGACGGGACCTGGACGTGGCGCCATCAGCTGGGCCGGCCGGCCGGGTCGAGCGGGATGCACGTGGGCTCGGTCGACTTCGGCCCCCTGTGGGACGAGCTCCAAGCCATCGAGGTCCCGGTCCTCTTGGTGCGGGGCGCCCTCTCCCCGGTGGTGGACGACGCCGACGAGGCCGAGTTCCGCCGTCGGCGTCCGAACGATGACGTCATCACCGTGAACGACGCCGGCCACAGCATCCAGGGCGACCAGCCCGTCGAGCTGGCCGCCATCCTGGATGCCTATCTGACCGTCTAGTCACCCATCGGTGACCAGGCCGCCCGGGTGCTGTGGAGCGGTCAGGCCGCCACCGGCTGCCCCTCGGGGGCACCGGTGCTGTCGGCCTCCCGGGTCCCGATGAGGGCGGCGTCGAGCACCTCGCCGATCTCGGTGGCGAGATGGAACGTCATCTCGTCCCGCACGGCCTCGGGCACGTCCTCGAGGTCGGGACCGTTGCGGACCGGCAGGATGACCGTGGTCAACCCGGCCCGGTGGGCGGCCAGGACCTTCTGGCGCACGCCGCCGATGGGCAGCACCCGACCCTGGAGCGTGACCTCACCGGTCATGCCCACCACGGAGTCCACCGGGGTGTCCCGCAGCAGACTGACCAGGGCCGTGGTCATGGTGACCCCGGCCGAGGGCCCGTCCTTCGGGATGGCTCCCGCCGGGACGTGCAGGTGGAACCGCTTGCCGGCGAAGATGCCGGGGTCGATCCCCAACTGCTCGGTGTGGGAGCGCACGTAGGAGAGGGCGATCTCGGCCGACTCCTTCATGACGTCGCCCAACTGGCCGGTGAGGGTCAGGCCCTCGGGACCGTCCATCATCGAGGCCTCGACGTAGAGCACGTCGCCTCCGGCTCCGGTGACGGCCAGCCCCGTGGCCACGCCGGGCACCGCCGTGCGGTCGGCCGCCTCGAAGAAGAAGTGCGGGCGCCCCAACCACTCGCGCACCTGGTCGGTGTCGATGGCCAACGGCGTCTCCACGTCCCCTGCAGCGATGCGTGAGGCCACCTTGCGCAGCAGGCGCCCGAGCTCGCGTTCGAGGGTGCGCACGCCCGCCTCACGGGTGTAGTCACCCACCACGGTGCGGAGGGCGTCGTCGGAGATGGTCACCTCGTCGACACCGAGGGCGGCCCGCTCTAGCTGACGCCCGACCAGGTGATGGCGGGCGATGGCCACCTTCTCCTCCTCGGTGTAACCGTCCAGGCGGATGACCTCCATCCGGTCGAGCAACGGCCCGGGGATGGTGTCGATCATGTTGGCGGTGGCGATGAACAGCACCTTGGACAGGTCGAGCTCGACTTCGAGGTAGTGGTCCCGGAACGTGTGGTTCTGGGCCGGGTCGAGCACCTCGAGCAGGGCCGAGGACGGGTCGCCCCGGTAGTCCCCGCCCAGCTTGTCCACTTCGTCGAGCAGGATGACCGGGTTCATGGTGCCGGCTTCGCGCAAGGCACGGACCAGCCGTCCCGGTTGCGCGCCCACATAGGTGCGACGGTGACCCCTGATCTCTGCCTCGTCTCTGACCCCACCCAGTGCCACCCGGACGAACGAACGCCCGAGGGCCCGGGCCACCGACTCACCGAGGGAGGTCTTGCCGACCCCGGGGGGGCCGACCAGCGCCAGGATGGCGCCCGCGCCGCGGCCCGACACCGGGGCGAGGCCCCGTTCGGCCTGCAGCTTGCGCACCGACAGGTGCTCGAGGATGCGGTCCTTCACGTCGTCCAGGCCGTCGTGGTCCTCGTTCAAGATGCGCGCCGCCTCCACCACGTCGAGCCGGTCCTCGGACTGCTCGCCCCAGGGCAGCTCGAAGACGGTGTCGAGCCACGTGCGGATCCATCCGTGCTCGGGGTTCTGCTCGCTCATCCGCTCCAGCTTGTCGATCTCGCGGTCGACGGCCTTGCGGACGCCCTCGGGCAGCTCGCGCTCCTGGGCCTTGGTGCGGTAGTCGTCGGGCTCGTCCTCGGCCCCCGACCCCATCTGGCCCAGCTCTTTTTTGATCGACTCGAGCTGACGGCGCAGCAGGAACTCCCGCTGGGTCTTCTCCATGCCCTCCTCGACGTCGGTCTTGATCCGCTCGCGCAAGGTCAGGTCGGCCAGGACCTCCCGGGACCAGGCGATGACCAGGCGTAGACGGGCCACCACGTCGAGGGTCTCGAGGACCTCCACCTTCTGGGCCAGGGACAGGTCGGGTGAGTACCCGGCCATGTCGGCCACCCGGCCCGGATCGGTGACGTCGCCCAGGCGCTCGGCCAGGCGGCCGGCCCCGCGGCTCACCAGGATGTTCTCCACCACGGCCCGGTACTCCCGGGCCAGCTCGGCCGCCTCGTCAGAGTCGTTCTCGTCGGCCAGGATCTCGACCTCGACCCACAGGGCCCGTCCCGTGCCCGGCACCGCGGTGCCCACCCGGGCCCGCTCCACGCCGCGGACGGCCACAGCGGGCATACCGCCGGGCAGGTCGCCCTTTTCCATCACCTCGGCGACCACGCCGACCGACGAGTAGCGCCCGTCGATGAACGGGACGATCACGAAGTGCCCGCCGGCGGCCTCGGCCGCCTCGGCCGCCGCCTTCGCCTCCTCGGACTCGAGGGCCATGGTGAAGACCATGCCCGGAAGGACCACCCCTGAGGTCAGGGGCAAGAGGGGTAGGTTCTGCGTGCTGGCCGACCGGTCGCTCCCGGTCGCTTCGGTCGTGTCGTCTGTCGTCTGGTCTGTCGTGTCGTCCATCGTTCCTCCAGGTGTCGCCGGCAAAGGCATCGGAGAGGTAAACAGACGAGGCGAACGTGTATTCCCCTGAGCCCCTGGCCTGGGTCTCTGTTCGCCCCCCGGGGCTGTGCTTTTTCCCGAAACACTGCGGCAATCCGGAAGAAATGCTGCTGGGGCACCATACGGGGATGGACGCAGCGCCGGTGGCCGATTGGGAGGGCCACGTCATCGTGTGCGGGCTCCAAGGGGTGGGGCTCCGCATGGTCGAACAGCTCCACCAGGCGGGGGTACCGGTCGTGGTGGTGGACGAGGACCCCGATCCCCGTCTGGTCCGGATCGTCGAGGCCTGGGAGATCCCCTTCATCGTCGGGAGCCCCCGGCTGGGCGGCTTCCTCGACCGCGCCGGCCTCGCCCGGGCCCGGGCCGTGGTGTGCGCCGAACGCACCGAGGTGCAGACACTCGAGACGGCCCTCCTCGTCAGTGAGCGCCGGCCCGACATCCGGGTGGTCGTGCAGCTGGCCAACGCCGCCGTCGGTGCGGCCGTCGGGGGGGTGACCGGACCCGGGACCGTCCTCGACGTGGCCTCGCTGGCCGCACCGTCGATCGTCGAGGCCTGTCTCGGCAGCGACTCCTACCAGATCGAATTCGGCGGCGCCCAGTTCATGACCTCGGAGGTCGAGGTGGCCCGCTTCGCCACCCTCCGCGCCCTGTTCGGCGCCCTGGCCCCCATCGCCGTGGTGCCGGCCGACGGCAGCGCCACCGTCGCCTGTCCGGGGCGGGACTACCAGGTCCATGTAGGGGACAAGGTCACCGTGCTCGGCACACCCGACGAGCTGGAGGAGGCCGAGCTCCTCCCGACGAAGGCAGGCGACGACGGCTCGGGCCTCCGTGTGCACCACCACCGGGCCGGCGCCGGCCTGCTCCCGCGGATCAGGTCCCAGCTGGCCTCGGACGACAACAGCGCGCTGCGGTTCGCCATCGTCGCCGCATCGACACTGATCGTCGTGTCCACGGTCATCCTCCG
Source organism: uncultured Acidimicrobiaceae bacterium (assembly GCA_963817985.1). Lineage (GTDB taxonomy): Bacteria > Actinomycetota > Acidimicrobiia > Acidimicrobiales > RAAP-2 > Bog-756. Next base: position 433,011 of record CAWFQI010000003.1, read on the forward strand.
GCTCTTCTACCGCATCCCCCACGGCGGTCACATGACCACCCTGACCGCCCTCTACTTCACCGTGGAGACCATCTCGACGGTCGGGTACGGCGACTTCTCCTTCGCCGCCCAGTCGACGGGTGTCGAGATCTTCGGGATCCTGCTGATCGCCGGGGGCGCCACTTTGTTGACCACGGTGTTCGCCCTCATCACCAATGTGCTGGTGTCCTGGCGGATCGAGCAGTCGTTGGGTCGTCAGCAGCTGGTCGGCCTGGAGGGCCACGTGGTGGTGATCGGGCTCGGCTCGGTGGGCATCCGGGTGCTCGAGGGCCTCCACAAAGAGGGTCGCGAGGTGGTGGTGGTCGAGCGCAGCGAGAACAACCGCTTCCTCAACCAGGCCCGTGCCCTCGGTGCCCCCGTGCTCATCGCCGACTCCACCCAGCGCCAGACCCTGGAGGACGCCAACGTGCACTCGGCCGCGGCCGTGGCCGTGCTCACGAGCGACGACCTCACCAACATCGAGACCGGGCTCGCCGTCCGTGACTACCTGGGGGAGCGGTGGCTCAACGTCCCTGTGGTCCTGCGGGTCTTCGACCGCGAGCTGGGCCACACCGTCGAGCACCACTTCGACTTCCGGCACGTGCGGTCGACCTCGGCCATCGCCGCGCCCCGCTTCGTCGGGGCCGCCCTGGGCCTCGACATCCTCGGCTCCTTCGACGTGGCCGAGCAGGCCTTCCTGGTGGGCCGGCTCACCGTGGCCCCGGGCCGGGGGCTCGATGGACTGGCCATGGTGGACCTGCCCGCCCAGACCCGGGTGATCGCCCTCAGCCGGGCCGCCGACGGTGGGCGCCTCGAGCACCCGCCCCGGCGGGACACCCGCTTCGCCCCCGGGGACCAGGCCTACGTGCTCGGTCCCTACGAAGAGCTCCTGCGGGTGCTGCGCCACCAGCACGAAGGAGACGTCGGCACGGTCGCGCCCTGAACCACCGATGCGCACCCAAGGTGGCCGGTCCACCCCTCTGGGCACGGGCGATTTTCCCAGTTCATCCAAGAGTACGGAGTGTTCGTGCTGAGTTCACCACAGGTTTGCCCCACGTTCACTTCCGGTCAGTACGGTCCTTGCGGGGCGTCGGATGCGCCCTGACCTCGTCCACCAGGGCCGAGCGTCAACTCAGAGCATCGACTCACGGAGGTTCGGGCACCAGTGGACTCAGACATGACCCCTCAGGCTAAATCGGGGCCCCGGCGGAACAGGGCGCTCGTGGCGGTGGCCTCCCTCATCGCTGCTGGCACCCTTCTCTCCACAGTCGGTGCTTCGACCGCCGGTGCGGCGACGCTCGCCGCCAACAACTCGGCGTACATCGCCGCCGACCTGAAGGCGCCTGCGGCGACCATCCAGGCCGCAGGCTCCACCTTCGTGCAGCCCTTCTTCACCAGCGCCTTCTACGCCTACACGGGCAAGAACTCCGGCGTGCAGGTCAACTACCAGGGCGTGGGCTCGGGTCAGGGCATCACGTCGTTCCAGGCCGGCACGGTCAACTTCGCCGCCTCCGACGTGCCCATGGCCGCCTCCGACCTGGCCAAGGTCCCGGCCTCGTCGGGCCCGGTGCTCCAGGTGCCCGACACCCTCGGTGGTGTCACCGTGTCCTACAACCTGCCCGGCGTGACCAAGCAGCTGAAGCTGACCGGCCCGACGCTGGTGGGCATCTTCGAGGGCAACATCACCAAGTGGAACGCCTCGCAGATCAAGGCGACCAACCCGGGCGTGGCGCTCCCCGCCCAGACCATCGTCCCTGAGGTCCGGGCGGACAGCTCGGGTACCACCTACATCTTCACCAACTACCTCAACTCGCTCGGCGGCCCGGCCGCCACGGCGTGGACCCTGGGCGTGAACAAGACCATCGCCTGGCCGTCGTCGGCCGTGCAGTCGCCGAAGAACTCGGGAGTGGCCTCCAGCATCAAGTCCACGCCCTACTCCATCGGCTACGTGGAGCTGGCCTACGCCATCCAGAACAAGTTCACCTACGCAGCCATCAAGAATGCCGCCGGCGTCTTCGTGAGCCCGTCACTCAAGTCGGTGGCTGCCGATGCCTCCACCAAGACCGGCCTGTCGCCCACGAACTTCTCGATCGTGAACGGGCCGGGCAAGGGCAGTTACCCGATCGCCGGTTACAGCTGGGCCATCCTGCTCCAGAAGCAGACCAACGCCACGACCGGTGCGGCCGTGGTCAAGGTCCTCGACTGGACCACCCACACCGGTGGGGGCCAGAACCTGGCCCCGCAGCTCGACTACGTGCCGCTGCCCCCCGCCGTCCAGAACCAGGTGCGGACGTCCCTGCTGACCGTCAAGGGCCCGACCGGAAAGGCGCTGCTCACCAAGTGAGTCATGCCGTGACCGAGTACCGGTGGTCGTGACCACCGCAACGCCTCAGCCGGAGAGAGCGAAGCGCCATGGGCGCTTCGCTCTCTCCAATGGCGTCTATAAGAGCCTGCTGGCCGGGGTCATCACCCTGTTCGTGGCCCTGGTGGCCTGGTACATCGTCTCCATCATCATCCAGGCCCGTCCGGCCTTCTCCACGCTCGGCTTCTCGTGGATCGTCCAGAAGACCTGGAACCCCAACGCCAACAAGTACGGCCTTCTGCCCTTCATCCTCGGGACCATCGAGACCACGGCCATCGCCCTCGTGCTGGCCGTGCCCATCGGTCTCGGAACGGCCCTTGCCCTCGCCTACCTCGTCCCCCACCGGCTCCGGGCCGGGCTGTCCTCGGCCGTCGAGCTGCTGGCCGCCGTGCCCAGTGTCGTCTACGGCCTCTGGGGCCTCATCGTGCTCGCCCCCCTGTTCCGTGAGCACGTCGAGCCCTTCCTCACCTCGGTGCTCGGCTGGACGGGCCTGTTCAACGGCCCCAACAGCGGAGTGGGCCTGCTCCTCGCCGGCGTGATCCTGTTCATCATGGTGCTCCCCACCATGGTGGCCATCTCCCGGGACGTCCTCGCCGTGGTGCCCAACGAACAGGTGGAGGGAGCCATGGCGCTCGGCGCCACCCGTTGGCAGGTGCTCCGGAAGGTCGTCGTCCCCGGCTCCCGTACCGGGCTGCTCGGTGGGTTCACCCTGGCCACGGGCCGGGCCCTCGGCGAGACGGTGGCGGTCGCCCTCGTCATCGGGAACTCGCCGTACATCGCCCACTCCATCAAGAGCCCGGCCGCCACGCTGCCGTCCCTCATCGTGAACAACTTCGGGGAGGCCACCGGGACCGAGCTGAGTGCGCTGTTCGGCGCCGGCCTGGTGCTCTTGGTCATCGGCATCGCCGTGAACGCGGCGGCCCGGGTGCTCGTCCGGTCCTCGGCCCGGGCCAGTGGCGGGTCGGGTTCGGTCACCGCCACGTCGGCAGCCTCGGTGGCGGTGGCCTGATGACGACCCTGAGCTTCGACGCCGCCGCCGATCCGATCCTCCAACGCCGCACCCAGATCCAGAAGATGGCCTCGTCCTCCCTCAAACGGCGGAAGAACTACTCCCGGATCGCCGTGGGCCTCTGTTGGGTGGCCCTCGGCGTTGCCATTGTGCCGCTCGTGGCCGTGGTGGTCTACGTCGTCATCAAGGGCCTGCCCGCCTGGAACGTGGACTTCTTCACCAAGGTCACCGTGCCCGAGGGGATTCCCGGCGGCGGCGTGTGGAACGCCATCGTGGGCACCATCGTGATCGGAGTCATCGCCACGGTGGTGACGGTGCCGATCGGGCTGCTGTGCGGCCTGTTCCTGGCCGAGTCGGACGGCAAGATCGCCGCCGGGATCCGCTTCATGGCCGACGTGATGACCGGCGTGCCGTCGATCACCATCGGCATCTTCGGCTACATCGCCATCGTACGGAACTTCGGGGGCTACAGCGGCCTGGCCGGCGCCTTCGCCATCGGCATCATCATGCTGCCGGTGATCATGCGGGCCGGCGAGACGGCCATCCGCGGGGTGCCTGCGCACCTCAGCGAGGCGGGACTGGCCCTCGGGGCGCGTCGTTCCACCATCGCCCGTCGGGTGGTCCTGCCGGCGGCCCTGCCGGGGATCATCACCGGCGTGCTCCTGGCCATCGCCCGTGGCCTCGGGGAGACGGCCCCCCTGCTGCTGACCATCTTCGGCAACCAGTACCTCCAGTGGAATCCGACCAAGCCCATGGAGGCGCTGCCGATCCTGATCTACAACTACAGCAGTCAGCCCTACGACGACCTGGTCCAAGTCGCCTGGGGCGCTGCCCTACTACTGATGGTGATCGTTCTGGTGCTGAGTGTGGGTAGTCGTGTGCTCGCAGCACGGATGCAAAGGGAGAGACGATGATGATTGATCCGGCCGCTACCCCCCAAGCCACGGAAGGGCTCTCGTTGAACACCGCGCAAGTGCTGTTGGAACCACCGCTCGGGAAGCCCGTGATGACCCTGGACGATGTGTCCGTGGCCTTCGCCGGGCGCAAGGCGGTGCGCGACGTGAGCTTCGACGTGCACGAGGGCGAGATCACCGCCCTCATCGGTCCCTCGGGCTCGGGGAAGACCACCCTGCTGCGGGCGCTCAACCGCATGCACGACACGGTGCGCACCGCTGGTGTGAGCGGCAAGATCATGCTCGGCGACCTCGACGTCAACGCCAACTCGACGGATGCCACCCTCCTCCGCAGCCGGGTGGGCATGGTGTTCCAGCGCCCCAACCCGTTTCCGACCATGAGCATCTACGAGAACACGGTGGCCGGTCTCAAGTTCAACGGCGTGCGCAAGAAGTCCCTCCTCGACGAGGCGGCCGAGTCGGCCCTCATCGGCGCCGCCCTCTGGGACAGCGTGCGGGACCGCCTGAAGGCCCACGCCTCCACCCTGTCCGGTGGTGAGCAGCAGCGCCTGTGCATCGCCCGGGCATTGGCCGTGGAGCCCGAGGTGCTATTGATGGACGAGCCCACCTCGGCCCTCGACCCCATCGCCACCAAGCGCATCGAGGAGCTGGTCGGTGAGCTCAAGCACCGGGTGACCATCATCATCGTGACCCACAACATGCAGCAGGCCATGCGGGTCTCGGACCGGTGTGCCTTCCTCCTCATGGGTGAGGACAAGGCCGGTGAGCTCATCGAGTTCGGTCCGACGGCCAAGCTGTTCAGCGAGCCCACCGACCCCCGCACCCTCGACTACGTGAACGGGCGCTTCGGCTAAGTCGCAGGCATCGACCGGTCGTCGGGGTCGAGGACGACCTCGCTGTCCGGACGGGGCAGTGGCGGTGGGCCCGGCGCGCCATCGGGGTCGATGCGGAATCCCACCCCCCGCACGGTCACGATGTAGCGGGGCTCGGCGGGATCCGGCTCGAGTTTGGCCCGCAGTCGGTGGATGTGCGTGTCGAGCGTCCTGCTGTCCGAGAGGGACCGGTCGATCCACAACAGGTCGATCAACTCGTCCCTCGTCCGCACCCAGCGGGGTGGGGAGAGCAGCACGGCCAGCAGCTCGAACTCGCGTCGGGAGAGGTGGGTGCGGACCCCGGCGACGGTCACCTCCCGCCGGACGAAGTCGACGGCCACCGAACCGAAGCTGGTGAGGGTGACGGGTGGATGCTCGGGCGCCGCGGCCTCGGGCATGCCGTCGGAACCGCCCGGATCGCCGCCCGACTCGGGGAGCGGTGCGACCCGACGAAGGATGGCGTGCATTCGGGCCACCAGCTCGCGCAGTCGGAACGGCTTGGTCACGTAGCCCGACGCGCCCAGCTCGAAGCCCAGGACGACGTCGAGTTCGGCGTCGACGGCACTGACCATCACGATGGGCACCGAGGAGAGCTCCCGCATCCGGCGGCACACCTCGATGCCCCGCATGCCCGGCAACAAGATGTCCAACAAGACGATGTCCGGTGGCCGCTCGATCAGGCTGCGAAGGGCCTCGACGCCGTCGGCGCACACCTCGACCTCGAAGCCCTCACGGCCCAGCCCCGAGACCAGGGCCTGGCGATAGGACTCCTCGTCCTCCACCACGAGGACCCTGATGCGCTCGCCGTCGGTCACCATCTGTCACCCACACCTCCGCACGGAGAGTAAGGAGGTCAGATGAACGGTGGACGTCCGTCGGGCGACACCGGGGTGATCATTCGGTAAACGTTGTCAGGCGGGGGTCGTCTTCCCTGGTCAGAGGGTTGAACCGAGGGCCAACCCGAGGGCTGCCGCACCCACTCCGAGTCCGACGCTGGCCACCACGTTGACCAGGGCCGGGCGCCACCGGCCCCCCTCGGCCAGCCGGACGGCGTCGAAGGCGAACGTGGAAAAGGTGGTGTAGGCCCCGATCAGGCCGGTGCCGGCCACGGTGAGCCAGGCCGTCGACACCCCGTGATGGAGGGCCGAGGCGGTCAGGAGTCCGAGGACGAAGGAGCCGCTCACGTTGATGACCAGGGTGCCCACCGGGAACGTCCCGCCGGCCCGACGCTGGACGACGTGGTCCACCAGATAGCGGAGCACCGCCCCGCAGGCCCCGGCCACCATGACCCCCACCACGATCATGAGGGACCTGCACCGGGATCAGGAGGGCCGAGGGTACCGACATCGTCAGGATCGGGGAGCCCGCCGGCCGCACCCGGCCGCAGGTGGCCCCGGGCCACCACCATCCCGGAGAGGGCCGCCCCGCAGCCCGCCACCAGCGACGCCGCTACATAGCCGATAGCGAGCCCGACATGGCCGTGTTGGAGCCGTTGGGCCGTCTCGACGCTGACGGTGGAGAAGGTCGTGAACCCGCCGCAGAACCCGATGGCGGCGAACGGGCGCACGAAGCGGGTCGGCGGCCACCGCTCGACCACCAGGGTCACGATGAGCCCGAGTAGGAACGACCCGACCACGTTCACGGCGAAGGTGGCCCAGGGGAAGCCGGCTGGGGGCGAGACGATGGCCCGTTCGGTGCCGTAGCGGGCGAGGGTGCCGAGGGCGCCACCGGCGGCGATCGCCACCAGGCGCAGGGGGACTTCGGGCACCGGTGGCCCCGAGCTGCCTCGGGCTGAGGGCATGGTCGCTCCTTCCGGTCTCGCGTGCGTGCTCTTCCGGTAGGAGTCATCAGCCGGATTCCGGCGGTTACGGCGAACCCCATCGCCGCTCCGATCCTACGACATGGTCGGGTTGCAGCGGGTCTCCGGGTTGGCCGTCAGGGCCGGACCCGGTCGACGCGGAGGCCGGTCAGGGCTTGAAGCGGTAGCCGATGCCCCGGACCGTCAGCACGTGGCGGGGCTCGGCCGGGGTGAGCTCGACCTTCTTGCGCAGGCGCTTCACGTGGGTGTCGAGGGTCCGGCTGTCGGCTTTGGTCCGGTCCCGCCAGATCCGTTCCATGCACTGGGTCCGGGTCACCACGTTGCCGGCTTCGGAGACCAGCAGGGTCAGGAGGTCGAACTCCTTGCGGGATAGCTCGATCTCGTGCTCGCGCACGATCACCTGGCGCAACGAGACGTCGATGCGCACCGGGCCGAGGGCGTAGACGCCGACGGGGGCCGTGACCACCGGGCCCGACACGGGGTCGCCCACCCGGCGCAGGACGGCCCGGATGCGGGCGGTCAGCTCACGGGGGCGGGGAGGCTTGATGATGTGGTCGGCCGCCCCGGCCTCGAGGGCCACCACGGCGTCGAGCTCGTCCCGACGGGCCGTGACCATGATCACCGGGACCGAGGAGATCGAGCAGATGCGCCGGTAGACCGAGAGCCCCTGGGCGTCGCCCAACTCCATGGCCAACAGGACCAACGAGGGCTGGACGGCCTCGGTCTGGGCCACCCCCTCGGATCCGTCGGCCGCCACCACCACGTCGAACCCCTCCACGGAGAGTGTGGCGGCGAGCCACTCCCGTGACTGGGCGTCGTCGTCGACGATGAGGATGGTGGGATGCCCGTCGGGCGGGAGCAGGCCGAACTCGGGCGGCCGGACGGCCAGGGTCACCGACGGTCACCGGCCCGGCGGTACCGCGTGCCGGCCGGAGCGGGGCAGGACCGTCGCCCGACGGGCGGGGTGCCCCCGTCGCTCCGACGCCCCCGCCGGGGCGCCGCAGCGGTTGAGGATGCCGTGAGAGGCAGGGAAGGGCAGGGGGCGCGTGGGCCCGGGTCGGCCGGACGCCCGAATCGGACAATCGTCGCAGGCCGAGCCGGGCGAGTGCAGCAGATGTCGCGGTCGGCCCCCATCACAGGCACCTTAGAAATGCCAGGTGAACAACCCGCGATCACCAGGTCACTGGAAAGTGAATGGTGGGTTATCTTCTCGTTCGGGCGGGCAGGGCCTTCTCACGGGATGCCACGATGGCCTCGGTCACCGACGGACGGGCACCCGCGGCCCACCTCGACGGCGAGGCAGGAAAGGTGCAGCATGGACGGCACAGCAGGGACCAGGGACGATCTGGTCGACCTCCCCTCGACCACCGAGTGGCAGGCGCTCAGCGACCACTGGGAGGAGGTGCACGACCTCCACCTCCGCCAGCTGTTCGCCGATGATCCTGGACGGGGGTCGTCGATGGCCGTGTCGGCCGGGGACCTCTACCTCGACTACTCGAAGCACCGCGCCACCGGCGAGACGATCGGTGCCCTCATGGCCGTGGCTCGCCGGGCCGGCGTCGAGCAGCGACGCGACGCCATGTTCGCCGGGCGGCACATCAACACCACCGAGGACCGGGCCGTCCTCCACGTGGCCCTGCGGATGCCGAAGGGCTCGCACCTCGAGGTCGACGGTCGGGACGTCGTGGCCGATGTGCACGAGGTGCTCGACCGGATGGGCACGGTGGCGACGTCCATCCGCAGCGGCCAGTGGCTCGGCGCCACCGGCCAGCGCATCCGGGCCGTGGTCAACATCGGCATCGGTGGTTCGGACCTCGGCCCGGCCATGGCCTACGAGGCGTTGCGTGACTACGCCGACCCGGCCATCGACTGCCGCTTCGTCTCGAACATCGACCCGGTCGACCTCTACTACAAGACCCACGACCTCGACCCGGCCGAGACGCTCTTCGTGGTGAGCTCGAAGACCTTCACCACCCTCGAGACCCTGACCAACGCCTCGGCGGCGCGCCAGTGGCTCCTCGACGGCCTCGGGCTCGGCGACGAGGCGGTGGCCAAGCACTTCGTGGCCGTGTCCACCAACGAGAAGGGGGTGACTTCGTTCGGTATCGACCCGGCCAACATGTTCGGGTTCTGGGACTGGGTGGGCGGCCGGTACTCGTATGACTCGGCTATCGGCTTCTCCCTCATGGTGGCCATCGGGCCCGAGGCCTTCGCCGACATGCTGGCCGGCTTCCATGTCATCGACGAGCACTTCGCCTCGGCCCCGCTCGAGGCCAACATGCCGGCCATCCAGGGCATGCTCAACGTCTGGTACGACAACCTCTTCGGAGCCGAGACCCATGCCGTGCTGCCCTACAGCCAGCGCCTCGCCCGGTTCCCCGCCTACCTCCAGCAACTGACCATGGAGTCCAACGGCAAGTCGGTGCGGCGGGACGGCTCCCCGGTGTGGGGCCAGACCGGGGAGATCTTCTGGGGTGAGCCCGGGACCAACGGACAGCACGCCTTCTACCAACTCATCCATCAGGGGACCAAGCTGATCCCGTGCGACTTCATCGGGTTCGGGGAGTCGACCCACGAGCACGGCGAGCAACAGGACCTGTTGATGTCGAACTGCTTCGCCCAGGCCCAGGTGCTGGCCTTCGGGCGCACGGCCGACGAGGTGGCGGCCGAGGGCACGTCCCCCGCCGTCGTGCCCCACAAGGTCATGCCGGGCAACCACCCGAGCTCGACGATCATCGCCCCGAAGCTCACGCCCTCGGTGCTCGGCCAGTTGGTGGCCCTCTACGAGCACACCGTGTTCACCGAGGGGGCGGTGTGGGGCATCGACTCGTTCGACCAGTGGGGCGTCGAGTTGGGCAAGGTCATGGCGGCCCAGCTGGCCCCGACCCTGACGGACACCGCCGTCCCCGGTCTGGCCGGGCAGGACTCGTCGACCGCCGCGCTCGTGCGTCGCTACCGGGCCATGAGGGGCCGCCCCAACTGACCGTCGGTGGGCGAGGGATGGCTCAGGCGGAGGCCAGGGCCCGCCACAGGGCGCGGTAGTTGGGGTAGGTGATCCCGTCGGTGATGTAGCCGGCCCGTTCGAGCTCGGCGTGGTAGGCGGGCAGGTTGCGGAACGGGATGCCCATGTCCACGTGGTGGGCCAGATGCCATCCGGTGTTGTAGGGCACGAACCAGAACCGGGCGGGAAGGGACTGGCGCACGTTGTGGGTGGTGACCCGCCGGTCCTGGCCGGCCTCGAGCCCGCCGTGCTCGGCGATGGCCCGCAGTCGGTTGATCACCCGCCACTGGGTCATCCACGGGAGCCACCACAAGAGCGGGTAGATCCACCACCGTCCCGTCGTCGCCCACAGGACGGCCCACAGCAGGGCCTGCACCCCGAGGATGGAGCCGGCCACCCGCCGGGTGGACTTGCCGCGGAGGGCTTTGAACAGCGGGGTGAAGTTCTTCCATCCCGAGATGCCCACCGCGTCACGGACCAGGCGTCGACCGAGGGTCCGGGTGTCACAGCGGTAGCCGCCGTAAAAGGCGATGTCGGGCTCCTTCGGACCGAACTCCTCTTTGTGGTGGGCGAAATGGCCCCGGCGGTAGATGGAGATGGGCGTCCAGCTCGGGTAGGCGAGGAGCCAGGTGCCCACCCAGTCGTTGACTCGCTTGTTGGTGAACAGCAGCTTGTGGGCAGCCTCGTGCATGAGGATGGCGAACCGGGCGTACATGGGGCCCATGAGCACGAAGGCGATCACGTACGCCCACCAGGTGTCGATCCACACGGATCCCCCGATGATCACCGCGGCCCACAGCCATACCGTGGCGACGGTGATGGCGTTGCGCAGGTTGGGAATGCGGCGTAGCTCGTGGCGGAGGTCGGGGCGGGCCATCCCGTTCTCCATGAGCCGGTCGGTCGGGAAGACCTCCGGCCGGGCTTCGGCATCGGCCACCATGGTGAGCGACATGTATGGCATATTACAGATATAGAACAACTGATGCAAGAAGGTAATACTCCGCCGCTGACGGCCCGATCGGTGCTGGCCAGCGCCCTGCTGGGCGAGGAGCCGCCCCAGCTCTCCGTCTCCCACCTGGTCCACCTGGCCGGGCTGTTCGGCATCAACGAGAACCGGGCCCGGGTGGCCCTCTCCCGGATGGCCTCGGCCGGCGAGGTGACCACCGACGGCGCGGGCCGGTACCGGCTGGCCGGGCACCTCCTCGCCCGGCGGGACCGCCAGGCCACCAGCCGAGCGGGGGAGACCGGGGCCTGGAACGGATCGTGGCGCATGGTGGTGGTGACGGCCTCGGGACAGGCGGCCGACGACCGGGCCGCCCGGCGGAAGTCCCTCGCCCTCGCCCGCCTGGCCGAACAGCGCGAAGGGGTGTGGCTCCGTCCCGACAACATCGGACTGCAGCCCGACCCGGGCGCGGACCCCGACCTCATGGTCTTCTCGGCCATCCCCGAGGGGGACCCGCGTGCCTTGGCCGCCTCGCTGTGGGACCTCGACGGCTGGGCGCAGACCGCCCGCCGCCTCGTGGGAGCGATGGAGGACCTGCCGCCCACCGACCCGGGCGACCTCGCCCCCGGATTCGTCCTGTCGGCCGCCGTGCTGCGCCACCTCCAGGCCGACCCGCTGCTCCCGGCGGAGCTGGTGTCCGAGTCGTGGCCGGGCACCGCCCTGCGCCGGGCCTACGAGGACTGGGACACCCGGTACCGACGGGTCCTGCGGACCTGGGGCCGCGCCGGCTGAGCCCGGCTCCACGAGGACCGCCCCCGGTCGACGGGTCGTTTCGCCGAGGTGCCCATCCCCGGAACGCCGCTACGGTGACGTGACCAGCCACCGCTGCGCCCGCGGGCTGCGGCGCCGGGCAACCAGGGGAGAGACCATGACGACAGCCACGACATCGGAGCCGAACGTGACGAAACCGTTCGAGGGGCGGGTGGCGGTGATCACCGGAGGGGCAAGGGGCCAGGGCCGCTCCCATGCGCTCGAGTTCGCCCGGTTGGGGGCCGACATCGCCGTCAGCGATCTCTGCCACGACCTGGACAGTGTGGGCTACCCGCTCGGCACCGAGGACGACCTGGCCGAGACGGTCCGCCTGGTCGAGGCAGAGGGTCGACGCTGCGTGTCGTCGGTGACCGATGTCCGGGATCTCGACGCCACGATCGCCTTCGTGGAGGAGGCCCACGGCGAGCTCGGATCGGTCGACATCCTCGTGGCCAACGCCGGCATCAACGCCCTCGGGTCGATCTGTTCGATGAGCGCCTCGGAGTGGAGCGAGACCATCGACACCAACCTCACCGGAGTGTTCAACGCCATGCGGGCGGCATCCCCGTTCATGCGGCGTCAGCGCTGGGGCCGCATCATCGGGGTCTCCTCGATGATGGGCCGCTCGTCCAACCCGGGCATCCCGGCGTACGTGGCCTCCAAGTGGGGGGTGATCGGCCTGGTGAAGTCGGTGGCCTTCGAGTTGGCCGCCTTCGGCGTCACCGTGAACGCCGTGGCTCCGGGCAACGTCTCCACCCCCATGATCCACAACGACGTCCTCTACGGGCTCATGCGGCCCGACCTCGAGCACCCCACCCGTGAGGACGTCGAGCCGGGGATGACCGCCCTGCACGTCCAGCCGGTTCCGTGGCTCGAGCCCGAGGAGATCACCGCAGCGGTCGTCTTTCTGGCCTCGGAGGGGGCACGGCACATCACCGGGTCGGTCATCGACATCGACGCCGGCGCCTCGGCCCGCTTCACGGCCTGATCGGGCCCATCCCGGCCGAGGTCACCGTGCGCGGGGTGTGGGTGGGTCAGAGGCTGCGGACGTTCACTGACGGGACATGGCGGCCCGCTCGGCAGCCTCGCTCTCCGCTTCCTCGGTGGCGGCCGAACGGGCGAGCGAGATGTCCAACCGGCGCAGCGTCCCCTCGAAGCGGAACGGGGCGGCATAGCGCTCGCTGACCGGTGAGCCGTGGTCGTAGCCGACGCTCGGGCCCACGCTCGAGATCATCGTCATCACGAAGGGCACGGTAAGTGTGCCGCTCGACGCCCCGTCGATGAGGAGTGTGGCCTCCCCGGCCTGTCCGTTCCGCACGAAGTGGACACCGACGACCGACGGGCCGACCGGAACCGCTCCCTCGGAGACCACGACGTGGTGCTCGCCGAAGCAGTTGTAGTCCAGGACGAGGTGGTCGTCCTGGACGAACAGGCTGACGCCCGAGTTCTCGTTCCCCGAGGCGTAGAGCACCCCACCGCCGCCGGCCGGACGGTCGATGGTGGCGGCCATGTCCCAGCCCCGACCGCCGAGTGACGGCGCGGCCTGGCCCGGAAGGGGTGACATCGGTGGGAAGTAGGCGTACCGGCGGCTGGTCGGGTGGGGGGAGCGGTCCCGGTAGCGGGTGAAGAAGAGCTCGATGGTGCGGTCGTCGAGGGGGAGGACGCCGTACTCCTCGGCCTCCCGCCACCAGAGCTCGACCAGTTCCGCCACCCGCTCGGGCTGCTCGGCGGCCAGGTTGATGCACTCGGAGCGGTCCTCGTCGAGGTGGTAGAGCTCCCAGTCGTCGTCGGCGAAGGGCACGCCGGGCTGGTGCCGGGTGACCGCCTTCCACCCGTCGGCGTAGATGCCCCGATGGCCCATCATCTCGAAGTACTGGACCCGCTTGTGGCCGGGTTCGTCAGGTGCGTCGAACGAGTACTGCAGGGACGTCCCCGACACCGGGATCTGCTCGAGGCCGCGGTAGACCGCAGGGGGCTCCACGCCCAGCGTCTCGTAGATGGTGGGGACGATGTCGCTCACGTGGTGGAACTGATGGCGGAGGGAGCCCCCGTCGGTGATGCGGTCGGGCCAGTGCACGATGAGGGGCACGTGCACCCCGCCCTCGTGGGTGTTCTGCTTGTACCACTTGAACGGGGTGTTGCCCGCCTGGGCCCACCCCCACGGGTAGTTGGAGTGGCTGTGGGGGCCGCCGATGTCGTCGATGCGCTCCACGGCCTCGTCGGGCGACTCGGCGAGGAAGTTGAAGTACTTCATCTCGTGCAGGACGCCGAAGGGCCCACCCTCCTGGCTGGCCCCGTTGTCCGACATCACCATGATGAGGGTGTTGTCGAGCTGGCCCAGTTCGTCGAGGGCGGCCACGAAGCGGCCGATCTGCTCGTCGGTGTGCTCGAGGAAGGCGGCGAACGCCTCCTGGAGCCGGGCCGCCAGCCGGCGGTGGTTCTCGGGCAGCGAGTCCCACGGCTCGACGCCGGGGTTGCGGGGAGCGAGTTGGGTGCCCGGCGGGAGCAGGCCCATCTCCTGTTGCTTGGCGAACCACCGGTCCCGGGCCGCGTCCCATCCATCGTCGAAGCGGCCCCGGTACTTGTCCAGGTAGGCCTGCGGGGCCTGGTGGGGGGCGTGCATGGCGCCAAAGGCCAGATAGGTGAAGAACGGGCGGTCGGGGCGGATGGAGACGGAGTCGTGGATGAAGTGGAGGGCGTGGTCGACCAGGTCCTCGCTCAGGTGGTACCCGTCCTCGGGCGTGGCCGGGGCCTCGACGCTGTGGTTGTCGTAGACGAGCTCGGGATGGAACTGGTCGGTCTCCCCCTCGAGGAAGCCGTAGTAGCGGTCGAAGCCGCGCTGGCAGGGCCACTGGTCGTAGGGACCGGCGGCCGAGGCGTTGTCCATGGCACAGAGGTGCCACTTGCCGACGGCGAAGGTGGCATAGCCCTCGTCCCGGAGGACCTCGGCCACGGTGGCGGCGTGGTTGGAGATGTGGCCGCGCATGTGCGGGTAGCCGCTGTCGAAGTTGGAGAGCGACCGCATCCCGACGCTGTGGTGGTTCCGCCCGGTGAGGAGGGAGGCGCGGGTGGGCGAGCACAGCGGGGTCACATGGAAGTTGGTGTAGCGCAGCCCACCGGCGGCGAGCCGGTCGATGTTGGGTGTGGCGAGGTCCGAGCCGTAGCAGCCGAAGTGGGAGAACCCGGTGTCGTCGAGGAGGATGACGACCACGTTCGGGGCGTCCTCGCCGGGATGGGGCGGGGTCGGCCACGAGGGTGTGGACTCGGCCTCCGTGCGGGCGATGACCCCGTCGAAGGGTTCGTAGAGCTTCATGTCCATCCTTCGCTGGTGCACGGATCGGTGGTCGGACGGGCGGCCCGACCGGGATGGGAACGTTGTGTCACCGGGTGTGACGATATCGGGTGGGCCCGTTGGCGCGCCGACCCGGTCCGACCGGCTCGGGTGTCGGACGTCGGGCGGCGGACACGGCATGGGGCCCGCGTGCCACCCCGGCCAGCGGCGATAGATTCACAGGGCCCTCGAGTCCGACGCGGGGGCGCCGAACCGTGGGAGGGGTGCACACAGACGATGGCAACCGCTGAGCCACTGCCCGTCCCGAGGCCCGATGCCGCCACGGTGGTGGTGGAACCGCCGGGAGAGGGACGCGGCTACTGGGCCGGGTCCCCGAGTGTGGCCGTCGCCACCGACGGCACCTTCTGGCTGGCCTACCGGCTGCGCCGACCCATCGGTGTCGGTCGGGGCTACGCCAACGTGGTGGCTCGCTCGGGTGACGGCGAGCACTTCGAGACCGTGGCCGTGCTGGACCGCGAGGCCTTCTCGTGCGACTCCCTCGAGCGCCCGGCCCTGGTGGCCAAGGACGACGGGACGTGGCGCCTCTACGTGAGCTGTGCCACCCCGGGGTCCAAGCACTGGCGGGTGGACGCCCTCGATGCCGCCGACCCCTCGCAGTTCGAACCGGCCTCGGCCAAGACCGTGCTCCCCGGGGACGAGACGGTGGGGGTGAAGGACCCGGTGGTCAAGGTGATCGACGGCAGCTGGCACCTGTGGCTGTGCTGCCATCCCCTCGACCTGCCCGAGGAGACCGATCGCATGACCACCCACTACGGCACCAGTGCCGACGGGCTGGCCTGGACCATGCACGGTGAGGCGTTGGCCGGGACGCCGGGGCGATGGGACCAACGCGGAGCCCGGGTGGCCGACGTCGTGCACGACGGGACGACCTGGAAGGCCTACTACGACGGGCGGGTGGACAAGGCGGCCAACGCCGAGGAGCACACGGGCATGGCCGAGGGCACCGCACCCGGCCGGCTGGTGTCGCGCCCGGGGCGGTTCGGGAGTGGCGAGGACGGCTCGGGCTCCCTCCGATACGTCTCGATGGTCGACCTTCCTGATGGTGGTGTCCGCCTGTACTACGAGACCAGCCGCCGTGATGGGGCCCACGACTTGCGCACGGAGTACGTGCCGCCCTCGCGGTAGTTCCTCCACGCCTGGAGATCCCACCCGGTGATCTCCTCGACGATGTCGATGTCCTCGGCGAAGTAGTCGACCAGTTGGGCGCGCTCGCTCTCGGCCAGCTCCGGCCGGTGCTGGGGCGTCCGTTGGATGAGCCACTGCAGCGGCAGGCTGGCCGTCCGCCAGACCTGGGGCGGGAAGTGCCGGCCGATCGACGCACCCCCCCGGAAGGCCGCCCGGAGGACTTGGGCGTAGCGCGTCGGGGGTACGTAGCCCCCCACGTTTCGCGCCGGCACCTCGGTCACCAGGCCCTCGGCCACTCCGAGGAACCGGCACACCGCGTCCAGGGTCTCCGCCGGCGCGTCCACGAGATCCAGGTACCGGATGATGTGCACCTGCTCACGCGGGAACAAGGAGAAGAGATGGGCCAGTTGCTGACCGTAGAGACCGGTCTCCAAGTACCGCCAGAACGGGGCCCAGCCCGCGTCCCGGCGCTTCGGCTCCTCGGCGCAGGCGGCCACGAAGTTGTCGATGGTCTCCAAGCCGTCGGCCCAGAGGTGGGCCCAGTTGGAGTAGGCCCGGTCCACCGGGTCCCGGAGGACGACGATCAGCCGGGCGGCGGGCACGGCCTCGTGGATGCGCCCATGGGACTCCAGATCGGCGAGGTAGAGCGGCGTGCTCTCGCCCCGCAGCGTCCCGGGGGGAGCCGGAGCAAAGAGCTCTTCATAGCGCTGGCGCTCCCATACCCACTCCCGGGCGCTGTGGGCGTCACCCGGACCGCCCTGGTGCGGCGGTGGGCGGTCGTCGCACAAGAAGTACTTGGGCTCTTTCACCGCCGAGAGGAAGAGTTGGGGGTGCTCGGCCAGGGCGGCGTGGAGCGCAGTGGTGCCGGCCTTGGGGGCGCCGATGACGAAGAACTCGGGAAGCGGCATCCCGCCCCTCTCTAGTAAGACTATGGAGTTACTAGGAGTATGGCCGAGAGCCGATCGGGGCGTCAACGTGACGGCGAGGCACTGCAGCCTTGTCGTCAGGCCAGGCGGTAGCGGATGCGGCAGGGACGGGCCGACCGCGCCACGCCGCCGATCTGGCGCCGGCGGGGCACGGCCTCGGTGAACTGTGGCGTGAGCTCGTAGCGTTCGAGCAGATCGTGGATGGTCACCCGGATGGCCGCGATGGAGAAGCGGGCCGCCGGACAGGAGTGGACCCCGTGCCCGAACGTGCTCACGAGCTCTTTGGTGGGCAGCGGCACCGCCGAGGAGAGTCGGCGACCCTCGTAGTGGTCGGGGTCGAAGCGGTCCAGCCCGGGAGCCGCCGTGGTGTTGTGGGACGAGAGCATCGTGCAGAGAAGCACCCCGGGCCCGAGCCGGTAGGTGTCGGGTCCGGTGTCCACGTCGATGGGGGTGAGCACCTGGCGGAGGGTGATCGAGCGCTGGGCCATGCGGATGGACTCGTTGGCGCACTGGTCGAGGAGGGCGTCGTCCCCGCCACGGACCCGGGCCACGAGCTCCGGTCGCTGCAGCAGGTTGACGAGCGTCCACGCCAGGGCGGCGTAGAGGTTGGACTGTGAGCCCATGTGGATGACGATGACGTCCCGCGCCGCGGCCACCGCCCGTTCCTCGTCGGGCAGGTCGCCGTAGGAGTCGAGGATCTGGGTGAGGAAGTCGTCGACCGGGGGACGTCGCGACCGGGCGGCGATGATCGCACCGAAGATCCGCTCGATGCCCGCCATGGCCGCCCACTCGCGCCGCTTGCGGGTGGCCCAGGTCAGCGCGGCCTGGGCCGGTCGGACGAAGGACTCCGAGCTGTCCAGCCGGTCGAAGAGGGGAATGAGCTGTTCGATGTAGGGCTCCGAGGCCGCCTCGCTCCCGGCCCACGAGGCCAGTCCCAGCCGGTGGCCGAGCCGTCGCATCTGGGCGAAGGCCTCGAATGTACCGCTTGGCCCCAGTCGGGCCATCTCGAGCTCGACGGCCTGGTGGAGATGGCCGAGGTAGTCCTCGACCCGTTGACTCCCGAACAGCGTTTTGGGATGGTTGCGACGACCGAGCAGTAACTCGATGGGCACCTTGGCCTTGATCAACTGGTAGGTGGCGATGCCGAAACTGGCCTCGTCCTCGGGCTGGGCGTAGAGGGAGTGGACGCCCTCGGGCGAGAAGACGCAGAACAGGTGGTGGCCGAAGGCCTCGACCATGAAGGTGTCACCGTGCCTCTGGCGTTGCCGGGCGAAAAAAGCGGTGGGATCGGACAGCAGTCCGAGGCCTCCCCTCACCCAGGGAAGGGGCCCACGCACGGTGGGGGCCGCCGGCTGCACCAGGGTGGCGGACGTGGCCATGGTGCTGAGCCTACGAGCTGGCCGACGACCGGACCGGAGCCGGACGGGCCGCAGGCCCTGGGTGCCGTGCGGGGGTGTGGTAACCCTGGATCGTGATCGGCGTGGGAGAGGAGCGGCAATGAGTGCCCCTGTCGTCATCGGTACGCCGACGGCCCGCCCCCTCGCCCAGGGTCTCGGCGCCACACTGGACGAGCTACCGGCCGTCGCCCTCGATGCGGCCTGGACGCAGGGCCACGTCATCGAGGCCTGGCGTGACGACCAGCGGTCCGAACCCCCTGCCGACCGCCTGGTGGTGGCGGTATGGCCCGGGGAGACGTCGGCCGTCCCGCTCGTCGACGTCGACCTCGGGCACTGGACCACCCACATGGAGACGCCGTTCGCCCTGTGGTTCGCCGCCCTCGCTGCGGCGTGCGGTCGGTGCATCGATGGCGGCCGGGTGGTGGCGGTCACCGAGCGGCCCGAAGGCAAGCGCAGCGCAGGATGGTCGCTCGAGTCGGCCGTGGCCGACGCCGTCGAGGTGATGGTCCGGTCCCTGGACCTCGACCACCGGAGCCGAGGGGTGAGCCTCGACGTGGTGTCCACATCGGCACGGCTTGAGGGGGCATCGCCCACGGCCGTAGCCGACGTCGCCGTGGCCGTGACCATGCTGCTCGAGAGCGGCCCGACCGGTCTCGACACCGGTGTCCTCCGCATGGCGTCGGACCGGTGAGCGACGGGAAGCCTCCCGTCGTCCTCGTGACCGGGGCCAGCGGCGGCGTCGGCCGGGGCATCGCCATCGCCTGTGGGGCGGCGGGGTGGTCGGTGTGGGTGGCGGCCCGTCGTCACGAGGAGGGACGCCAGGTGGCCGAGGAGGTCACCGCAGCGGGGGGAGCGGGCACGTTCGTGGCCTGTGACGTGTCCGATGGCGAGTCGGTGGGTGCTGCGGTGGCTGCCGTGGTCGAACGGGAGGGGCGGCTGACCGGGGCGGTCCACAACGCCACCAGCGGCCGGTCGCCCGTGCCGGTCGTTCCCGTCGAGGTCCCGATGGCCGACCTCCGTGATCACGTGGTGGTGTCGGTCCGGGGCGCCTACTGGTTGGCCCGGCACGCCTATCCCCACCTGGTGGCCGCTCGCGGCAGCCTGGTCCTGTTGACCTCGGAGGCGGGCTTCGGGGGCACCAAGCGGTTGGCGCCCTATGCCGCCGTCAAGGGCGCGGTGCGAGGCCTCGCCCGGTCCTGGGCCCGCGAGTGGGGCGTCGACGGTGTGCGGGTCAACTGTGTGGCGCCGTTGGCCGAGTCGCCGGCGGTGACCCAGGCCATGGCCGCCGATCCCACCATGGCTGCACGCGTGCTCGGACTCCACCCGCTCGCTCGGTTGGGTGATCCCGTCGAGGACATCGGTCCGGTGGTCCGGTTCCTGCTCTCGGACGAGGCCGCTTACGTGACGGGCATGACCGTGATGGTCGATGGGGGCAACGCACCCATCACCTGACGGCCGGCGCCCCGCCCCGCCGGGGACGGGCCCCACTCCGCCTGGTTAGTGGGCCGGTTGCGACAGGGGTGCACCCCTGTCGCGAGGGCCTGATGTCAGGGATTCGCCGCCCGTGTGGACTCAGTATGAGCAATTGCCGGAATAATTGCAACCGCTGGTTGCATTCGCTCCCCGGCGTGGGGATTTCGGGTTCCCCGGACCGCCCGCGAGGCAGAATGACCCTTGCCACCAGGCCGGACGAATTTACGATCTTCATATGGGGAGTTGATGGTGTCCTTACCCCTCTGACCTCCAATGGGGGGCGTGAGGTTGGCGCCACTGGGGCGCAGCGACCTCGGAACGATGCAGAAGCGGAAGGTGGAAGCAGATGAGCGAGTACTGGGACCCGACACAGCCGGTGGATCCCCCGACGCCACCGGCGACAGCCGATGCCGTCACCCCCGACGCCACGGCGACCCCGCCGGACGGGGTCAGCACCGAGCCCCACTACGGGAGCGCCATCCCGCTGCCCCCCGTCGGGGGCGCTCCGGGCTCGACCGCACCGGTCCACGTCCCCGCGCCGGGACTCTGGGACCCGAGTGCGGGCTATGCCCCGAGCGCGGGCTATGCCCCGACCGGTGAGCAGCCGAGCTTTGCGTCGGGTGCGCCTACACCTCCCGCCGGCACCTGGGGCCCCCCGCCCCAGTCCGTGTGGGGTGCCGGACCCACAGGTAGCGGCGCACCGCCGTACATGGGATGGCCACCCCCGGGCGCTCAGCCCGCCGCAGCCCCGACGCCGTCGTCCAAGAAGCGCAGCGGCCTGGCCGCCGCCCTGGCCGCCGTGGTCGTCGTCGTGGCGGTCGTAGGCGGCGTGGGCCTCGGCCACGCGGTGTGGCCCTCCACCACCACGTCGGCCTCGGCCAGCCCGTCTACCGGTTCGGGTAGCGCCGGCTCCTCGGGCAGTGGCTCCTCGCCGTTCGGTTCGGGCAGCGGCTCGTACCCGTTCGGTTCGGGCTCCTCGGGTAGCGGCTCGGGATCCTCGGGCTCCTCGGGATCGGGCAGCACCTCGACCGGCGCCGGTGCCCCCTCGGACATCTCGGCCATCGCCGCCAAGGTCTCCCCGGGCCTCGTGGACATCAACACCAACCTGAGCTACCAGGACGAGCAGGCCGCCGGCACCGGCATGGTGCTGACCTCCGACGGTGAGGTCCTGACCAACAACCACGTCATCGACGGTGCCACCAGCATCAGCGTCACCGACGTGGGTAACGGCAAGACCTACTCGGCCAGCGTGGTCGGCTACGACCGCACCGGAGACATCGCCGTCATCAAGCTGTCCAACGCCAGCGGGCTGCAGACCGTCACCACGGCCACCGGTTCGGCGTCGGTCGGCCAGGCTGTCGTGGGTGTCGGCAACGCCGGTGGCACCGGAGGTACCCCGAGTGCGGCCGGAGGGTCGGTCACCGCCCTCGACCAGTCCATCACGGCCAGCGACGACGGTGGAGGCAACGCCGAGAACCTGACCGGCCTCATCGAGATCAACGCCGGCATCCAGCCCGGCGACTCGGGCGGCTCGCTGGTCAACGCCCAGGGTCAGGTCATCGGCATGGACACCGCAGCGTCGTCTGACTCCGAGCAGGACGTGGCCACCCAGGCCTACGCCATCCCGATCGGGACGGCCCTCTCGGTGGCCAAGAAGATCGAGGCCGGCCAGGCATCGTCCACCATCCACATCGGCCCGACGGCATTCCTCGGGATCGGCGTGGGCGGGTCGTCGAACAGCACGGGATCGGGCGGCTTCGGTTCAGGCAGCTTCGGTTCGGGCAGCTTCGGTTCGGGCAGCACCTCGGGTGGCTCGGGCAGCAGCGCCAACTCCTCGGGGGCTGTCGTCTCCCAGGTGCTGTCGGGCTCGGTCGCCGGTCAGGCCGGCGTCGTGGTGGGTGACACCATCACCAGCTTCAACGGCACCACCATCTCCTCGGCGACGGCGCTCACCAACCTGCTCGAGCCGGAGCACCCTGGTGACACCGTGCAACTGCAGTGGACCGACTCGTCGGGTCAGACCCACTCGGCATCGGTGAAGCTGGGATCGGGCCCCCCGGCCTGAGCACCCGGTAGGAGGCAGCCGGCGGCGCCGGGTGGTTCAGGACGGTTTCCGTCCGACCCGCTCGGCGCCGCCGAGCCGCGCCCGGAGGGCCAGACGGTCCGGCTTGCCCAGCACGGTGACCGGTAGGTCGTCGGAGAACTCGAGATACTCGGGCACCTTGTAGGTGGCGAGCTCCGAGGCGCAGTGCGCCAGGAGTGCGTCGACCGAGACCGGTTCGGAGACCACGACCATGGCACCGACCCGTTCGCCGAGGTCGGGATCGGGCACCCCCACCGCACCGGCGTCCACCACACTCGGGTGGGAACGGAGGACCTCTTCCACCTCGACCGGCCCGAACTTCTCGCCGCCGCGGTTGATGGTGTCCGAGAGCCGCCCCACCAGGTAGAGGTAGCCGTCCTCGTCCTGACGCCCGGTGTCGCCGGTGTGCAGCCACTCGGTGGTGGTGTTCTGGTCGGCCCGGACCACGAACTCGCCGACATCCCCGGGCGCCACCTCGATGTCGGTGCCCGGTTCGACGATCTTCAGGTGCACACCGGCCAGAGGGCGCCCGACGGAGTCGAAGCGGTCACCCCGTCGGTGGTCGTCCGGCGTCAGGGCGGCGTAGGCGCCCAGGGTCTCGGTCTGGCCGAAGGTATTGGAGAAGTCGACTGTCGGGAAGGTGGCCACGGCCCGGCGGACCAGGTCCACGGGAGCGGCAGCCGCCCCGTAGCTGAGGGAGCGCAGGGAGGAGAGGTCGGTGCGCTCGAAGTCGGGATGGTCGAGGATGCGACGGAGCATGGTGGGCACGACGAAGGTCTGGGTGACCCGGTACCGCTCGACCAGTGCCAACCACTCGGCGGGGTCGAACTTGGGCAGCAGGACCATCTGTTTGCCCTGGCGCAGGGAGACGAACAGCCCCAGGGTCCCGGCGATGTGGAAGATGGGGGCCGACATCATGTCGACCACCTGGGGGACCTCGGGGTCGATGGGCTTGGCGTAGAAGGCCAGCCGGTCGGCGACGACCCCGTGGCTGATGGCGATGGGCTTGGGCAGCCCGGTGGTGCCGCTGGTGAACAGGACGAGGGCCGTGTCCTCGCCGCTGCCCACACTGGCCGGCTCGGTGTCGGGGTCCACCTCGGCCCCGAACACCTCGTCCTCGACCAGCACGGGGCCGTCGAGGACCGAGGCCAGGCTCCCGGCGTACCGGTCGCCGGCTACCCCGATGCGGGTCCCGGTCAGCTCGGCCAACTGCCCGAGCTCGCCCGGGGTGAGGTAAGCGTTCATCTCCGCGGTGGCGGCTCCCAGACGGGCGGCACCGAAGATGGTGGCGACGGACAGGGCGCTGCCCAGGTTCACGAGGGCCACCCGGTCCCCGGGTCCCACCCCGGCAGCCGTCAGTGCCACCTCGACCTGGCGGATGCGGTGCTCCAGCTGGCGGTAGGTGAGGGCCTCGCCGTCCACCACCAGGGCCACCCGGTCGGGGACGGCGAGAAGCGGTGCGTCCGTGGCGTGGCCGACGTTCATGGGCGGTGGGTGCGGGAGTGATCAGGGTCCGGGTTCACAGCGGCAATCTAGGCCACCGCCCGGTGCTCGGCACGGGAGGCAGTTGGTATGGCGCTCAGCCCGTTGGGAGCGGGGAGAAGGGTTTGACGGTCACCCAGCAGGTCCCTTGGGCCTTGCCCTGGGACGTCAGTTGGCAGGCCGACGAGGGCGGCACGTTGTTGTGCAGCTCGACGATCTTGTAGAGGGTCGGCCCGTAGCGCTTGTTGGGCCCGTAGCTCAAGATGGGCGTGTAGGTGCCCTTGAAGTTCTTGACCTTGGACAGGGCAGTGACGAAGGTGCGCCGGTTGAGCGTGCTCCCGGCCGCTTTGGCCGCCGTGGCGAACAGGGTGATGACCTGGCACCAGCTCACCACCGGCCCCTGTTGTTCGAGGAAGTCGTTGGTGTTCCCCTTCGGGATCTGGGGATAGGTCTTGTGCCACGGGGTCCAGCAGGCCTTCACGCCGGGGTCGTACCCGAGGGGACCGGTGAACTTGGAGTAGGTGGTCCCCCCGCCGAGGGTCTCGACGGTCAGGCCCTCCTGTCCGTCCAGAGCCTTCTCGTAGGGGATGGGCATGAGGCCGAGGGCTGACTCGACACTCGACTCGTAATCACTCAACAGCAGCTTGGGGTAGTAGCTCTGGCTGGTCTCGGCCTGGAGCACCGGGTAGAAGACGTTGAACGGGATGAGGGGGATGACCGAGGTGACCCCGGCGGTCCGCAGCTGTTGAACCACCAGGGGCGCCTGGGCGTCGGTGGTGGCGGTGTCCGACGGGTCCGAGGCGATGGTCTTCACCACCGGGGTGATGCCGGCCCGGCTCAAGTCGGGCAGCAGGTAGTTCTTCAGAGCCAGTTGGTCCGACGTCCGGTCGCCCACCACGACGCCCACCTTCTTGCCGGCGAGCAGGTCCGCACTCAGTCCCCAGTTGACGACGGCCTGGAGGATGACCGCCTGGTCCGGCCCGGTCCACCACAGGTAGGGCGAACCCTGGGTCGTCCAGTTGGTGACCGTCGTCCACTGACCGATGAACGGGGTCTGGCCCTCCTGGGTGATGCACAGCTGGTTGTCGCCGGTCCAGGCCCCGATGCCGTCGAGGACGGCAAAGGCGGCCGGCGACCCCTCGGTCCAGGTCTTGCACAGCGCCCGCATGGCCGACTCGTTGGTCGGGTCGAACGTGGTGATGATGGGGTTGATCTTGCGCCCGTTGATTCCGCCGGACCTGTTGATCTGGCCGACATAGAACTTGATGGCCTTGGTCTGCTCCCCGTACTCGGCGTCCTGGGCGAACCCTTCCTGGCCGGCCAGCGAGTTGAGGGAGACGACCGGGAACACCACGTTGATGGCCTTGGCCGTGACGCCGCGCGAGGAGGTACTGGCCTTGCTCACCGGAACGGCGGTGGCTGCCGACGCCGAACCGACAGGGACCGACACCGCCACCGCACTCGAGCCGCAGAGGACGGCGGTGACGACGGCGAGTGCCGGCAGTAGCCGGGGGGACCGTGGCCCGCCCGGAGGCCCGGACCCCTCGGCGGCCCTCCTGCCCGGGATCCGTATCCTCATGCACCGCTCCTTCGTGCCCAAGCCGAGTCGGTCCGGAGACCGTAGTGGCACCCTAGTGATCGACTGGGTTGACAACAACCGGTGACGCGTCTGCGCCGTCGCCGCGGTGTCGCGCCGATCCGGAGCTGCCCTGCGGCGATCCCTACGTCGCCCCGGGCACCTCGAGCGCGGGCACGACTTCGGCCATGAACCGCCGGAGGGTCTCGTCGGCCGGGAAGTCGCGGAGCCACAAGATGAGGCCCCGGCAGCCGGCATCGACGAAGGCCTGGGTCTTCTCGACGACCTGATCCACCGTTCCCACCAGATTCTCGGCCAGGTACTGGTCGGTCGGGGTGCCCCCCCACAGCCCGCCCCCGCCCTCGGACTCGCACCAGGCCCGGCACTCGGCGTCGGTGTCGAAGAGCCGGCAGTCGGGGCCGTGGGTCCTGCGGATGGCGTCGAACGGCCGACCCACCTCCTCGCAGTACGACTCGAGCAGTCCCGACTTGCGGACGAAGGCCTCCAGGCTCACCTGCCAGTTGGTCATGTCGGCCCGGCGGGCGGCGATGCGCAGGTTGATCCGTTCACCGCCCCCACCAACCAGGACCGGCGGTAGCTGCTGGACCGGCTTCGGGTCGCAGTAGGCGCCGTCGAAGTGGAGGTACTCCCCGTCGAAGGTGACGGTCTCCTCGGTCCACATGCGCCGCACCACTTCGAGCGTCTCGTCGAGGACGGCCAACCGCTGGCGGTCGCTCAGGTACTCATAGCCGTAGGAGTGGTACTCCTCGTGGAACCATCCCGCACCGACACCGAGGATGAGCCGGCCCCCCGAGTAGACGTCGATGCAGGCCGTCTCCTTGGCCAACAGCCCGGCATTGCGGTAGGAGGCACAGGTGACCAGCTGGCCGAGACCCACCCGCGAGGTCCGTTGGGACAGGGCGGCCAGCATGGTGAAGGCCTCGAAGACATGGGTCGGCTCACGACGCGGCACCGTCTCCACGTGGTCGTAGACCCACAGATGGTCGTAGCCGACCGACTCGGCCAGCTCGGCCAGCTCCACGGAACGGGCCCAGGCGTCGGGTCCGTCCCAACCCGAGTACTCGAGCTTCCAACCCTGGGGGATGAAGACCCCGACTTCGAGGCCGTCGGCGTTGCCCGAGCCGCTCACTGGGCGAACTCCCACCACTGCACTTCGCACATCATGGGCAGCACGTACTGGACGTAGAGGGAGTGGATCTTGACCACGCCCTGGTCGTCGGTGTGGAGGTCGATGAGGTCGACCCGGTCATCGTGGTCCCGGAAGGCCTCGGCCCGGTCCTGGATGCCCTGGAGTTCGGCCAGGGTGCCGACCGAGAAGCCGAAGTGGTCCATCCGCGGACAGGTCATGGGCTTGTCGTCGGCGATGAGGAAGATGAACTGGTCCCAGTGGACGCACGAGAGGATCAGTCGGCGACGGTCCTCGGTCATGACCTCGATCTCGTCGAAGCCGAAGACGTCCCCCCAGAACCGGCAGATCTCCTTCCTGTGGGTGTCGTCGAGCAGGTCGCCCGGCATGCTCATGGCCACGTGGTTGAAGCGGGGCACGCCGCTCGGATAGAAGGGATGGGCCATCAGTGGGCCTCCTCTCGTTCGGGGGCCGGGCCCGACAGGCGCGGCACCACCATCACTTTCCCGGCCAGTCGGCCCTCGGCCAGTCCGGCGAGGGCCTCGGACAGTCGGTCGAGGGGCACGTCCTCGGCCTCGATGAGCAGGTCGGTCGGGAACCCCGGGGTGGCGAGCAGCTCGAGGGCCTGCTCGAAGCCGCCCAGGTCGTAGACGAAGGAGCCCACGACGTGGAGCTCGTTCAGGACGAACCGGTTGGGGTCGAATGCCGGATGCTCGAGCCCGGCCCCGACAAGGGTCAGGGTTCCGCCCCGTCGGAGTTGGTGGAACCCGGCCTCGATGGCGGCCTTCTTTCCCGAGCACTCCAACACCACGTGCGTGGCCCGTTCGGTGATCCGCTCGGGCTCCCAGGCCGGGAACGTCTCGAGGTCGGTCGGGTCGAGCACCTCGTCGGCCCCGAGCCTCCGGGCCAGCTCTTTGCGGCGCGCTCCGGGTTCGACGGCGATGACCGGCCCGATCCCGCGGGCCACGAGGGCGGCGATGGAGAGCGCGCCGATCGGGCCCGCGCCGATGACCATGACCCGGTCGCCCGGAGCCGCGCCCGACCGGGTGATGCCGTGCAGGGCGACGGCCAGTGGTTCGGCCAGGGCCGCCTGGCGCGAGGTGAGGCCCTCGGGCAGCCGGATCAGCGAGGCCTCGTTGACCAAGACGTACCGGGCGAAGGCCCCGTCGTGTCCGTCGACGATGGGCCCGGCGCGGTTCTCGCACTGGGACGGCTTGCCCTCGATGCAGCGGCGACAGTGACCGCACCTCGGGGACGTACCCCCCACCACCACACAGCCAAGCTCCCAACCGGCGACACCGTCACCCAGGGCCACGATCGACCCGGTGAACTCGTGACCGGCCACCAGTCCTTTTTCTCCCCAACCGTCGAGCAGCATGTGAACGTCGGAGCCGCAGATCCCGCAGTGGTCCACCTCCACCAGTACCTCGTGGGCACCGGGCTGCGGCACCGGGCGCTGCTCCACGGCAACTTCGCCTGGCCGTTGCAGCACGGCGGCCGGCATCGTCGATGGAAGTTCTGGCATGGCACACCCCCCCGGATGGGCCGCTCCCGGACGGCCCGGTGGCGGCGGAACTCTGGTTCGGGCGACACCTTAGGCGAGGCCAACCGGGGGTGGCCTGGGGGGTCCGGAGCCTGTCGTGGTGACGGGCTAAAGGGTTCCCCACCACGTGACGATGTTTTTCGCATGGCACCGGACTTGCGATTCGATACCGACGACCCTGAATTCCAGCGCGGATTCGAGATCGGCGTCCTCTGGGAACGTCTGGTCACCGACGGCGCCTGTCACATGGCCGTGTCGGCCTCCAACGCCGAGATGGTCATCCGGGTAGCCCAGGCCTTCGGTTGCGAGTTCTCCGGTCGAGAGATCGAGGACGACCAGATCTCCGTCGAGCTGCATCAGGTGAGCGGCTGACCCCGCTCCTGCGACGAGGTGCGCTCCGTCGTCGCCAGTTCGTTGTCGTTCGTCCGGTCCTCTCGACCGTTGCCGGACAGCTCATCCTTCGTCGTTCATGACGCGCCAAGCTGGAGCGGTGTCCGCCGTCGATGAGGTGATGGCCATGGTCGCTGCCGTGGCCGTGCCCGGTGCGCTCAACTTCTACGACGAGGACTCCTCGGTGGCCTGGGGCGACCCACCCGGTGCTGCGACCCTGCGCCGCCACGCGCTGCGCGCCTACCTGTCGGCGCACTGGTCGGCCCCGGTGGTGATGGTCGGGGAGGCACCCGGGCGCCACGGGGCCCGCCTGACCGGCCTGCCCTTCACGTCGCCCCGCCAGATGCACGGATCGGGTCCGGGCGAGGCCACGGCCACCGTCGTGCAGCGGGCACTGGCCGACCTCGGGTGCGCACCGGAGGTGCTCTTGTGGAATGTCTCGATGCTCTTCGCGCCCGACAACCGTGATCCCCGACGCAGCGAAGTGGCGGCCTGCGCCCCGGTGTTGGAGCGCATCTGCTCGGGACGGAGGGTGGTGGCCGTGGGCCGGTATGCGGAGCGGGCCACCGGTGCGCCCTATGTGCGTCACCCCTCGCACGGCGGGGCCACCGCCTTCACCGAGGGGTTGCGCCGGCTACTCGGGTAGACGCCGCCCCGATC
Source organism: uncultured Acidimicrobiaceae bacterium (assembly GCA_963817985.1). Taxonomy (GTDB): domain Bacteria; phylum Actinomycetota; class Acidimicrobiia; order Acidimicrobiales; family RAAP-2; genus Bog-756. Next base: position 461,913 of record CAWFQI010000003.1, read on the forward strand.
GGGGCTCGGCCGCTTCTCCCAACCGGGCCGGTGCGCTACCGTCGGATGTGTGGGGGAGCCCGTGATCAGACAGGTCGTCGACCAGTGGCAGGCCCACCTGCGCGGTGAGCTGCCCGGTGGCCTCGACCTACTGCTCGACGAGGACGTGATCTTCTACTCACCGGTGGTCTTCACGCCCCAGCGGGGCAAGGCCATCACCACCCTCTACCTCACCGCCGCGGCCCAGACGTTCCCCGGCGACCACGCCGAACCGGCATCGGCGGACGGGTCGACTACCCCGGCCGGGTTCCGGTACACCAAGACCGTTCTCGACGGTGACACCGCGGTGCTCGAGTTCGAGACGACCATGGAGGGCAAGTTCGTCAACGGTGTCGACATCATCCGCTGCAACGCTGAGGGCCGGATCACCGAGTTCCGGGTGATGATCCGACCCCTCCAGGCGGTCGACCTCGTGCACCGCCAGATGGCGGCCATGTTGGAGCAGATGCAGTCCGACAGCTGACCTGAACCGGACGGGGCCGTGCCCCGTCCGGTCTCCGATCAGTAGCCGCCGGTGCACCCGTGCTGGTCGGGTGCGGCGTTGGGATTGCCCCAGTACCGGACGGCGAAGGCCACGGCCACCCGGATCTGTTGTTCGGCCGAGGCGTGGGCGGCGTCGGCCGGGTACCCGAACGTGTTGAAGGTGTTCCAGTTGGCGTGGCTGAAGCCGAGGCCGCCGCTGTAGACGGGTCCGTCCACGTTCCACAGGCCCCCCTCTTCGCACATGTTGACCCGGAACCACGCCTGCCGCTGGAAGTCGGTGACCCCGTCGGCCCCGACGTCGAGGGCGAGGGACGGCTGGCTGTAGACGACGCTTCCGGCCAGCGAGCCGTAGAACCCGGCGTTGCCGTAGGTGAACACGCCGCCGTCGGAGGCCACCGTGATGTACCCGCCGTTCGAGGCGGAGATCCCGATCATGGGTTTGTTGAGGTGCTGGCCGCCCGAGGAGCCGAGGAACGGGGCTCCTCCGAAGTCGAAGATCCCCCCGTCGGCGCCCACCAGGCGGTAGCCGGCTCCGAAGGCGCTGATGCCCACGACCGGCTGGGCGGAGGCCGCGCCGCCCTCGTAGGGGGCGTCGCCAAAGGAGTACACCGCGCCCGTGCCCGAGGCTTCCCAGTAGCCGTGGCCGTCGGGACTGGCCGCGATGCCCACGATGGTGCTGGTGGCCGAGAGGTTGGTCGCTGACCCGTAGAAGGCGGCGTCACCGAAGGCGAACACACCACCGTCGGCGGCCACCAGCCAGTACCCGGCACCGTCCGGGGTCGAGGTGATGCCCACGATCGGCTTGTTCAGATGGATGGCCCCGGTCGAGCCGTAGAACCGTGCGTCGCCGAAGGCGAACACGCCACCGTCCGACGCCACCTCCCAGTACCCCCCGCCGTCGGGGGTGGAGGCGATGCCCACGATGGGCGCATTGAGATGCGTGGCCCCGGTGGAGCCGTAGAACGAAGCCTGGCCGAACGAGAAGATGCCACCGTCGGCACCGACCAGCCAGTAGCCCGAACCGTCAGGGGTGGCGGCCGCGCCCACGATCGGCGCGTTGAGCTGCATGCCGGCTCCCGTCGGGAGTCCGGCTCCGGCCCGGCCCGAGAGGGCCAGGGCACCCCCGGTCAGGCCGAGGGTGGCGAGTACGGCGCCGGCGATCGCTGCGGTACGGCGACGCCGTATCCGAGAAGTGGGCCGGTGGTCGGGGGAAGTGGGTGTGACAGAAGGCTGTGAGGGGGTACGTCGAAAGCGGGTACGGCGAACTAAGGGAGGGGAATGCATCACGGGTGACCTTTCCTCGGTCGGTCAGGACGATGTCGAACTCGACGTCGTGCTGGCTCTCTTTTGGTTGGGTGGACCCCACGTCTGTGCATTCAACGCCCCAGCCGGGCACCGGGAAGGGTGGTACGGCCTGGCTATAAGAGCCGGGTGTGCTCGCGGGTTTTTTGTGTCCTAGGTGTCTGTGTCGTGTGTGGTGGTCTCCTGATGGGTGGATCGCCGGGCGGCACGTTGCTGCCCGGCGAAAAAAGGGGGTCTGCCCACTGCCCGGGTGGGAGGCGGGCCGGTGCCGGCGCCGCGATCTGACGACGGCAATGTACCGGTCAGGGGCCGGGGCCGGTATTCGGGTTGCCGGTTTCCCCACGCCCGATACGGCCTTTCCGCAGGGGAAGAATCCGCCCTGAGCTGGGACGACCGCCGGTCAGCGGGTGGATGTCACCGGTAGGAAACCTTCACGGAGAGTGGTGGTTTCAAGGGATCGGACCGCAAACCGCCCGTTCTCGGGGTTGGCCGGCGCCGGCTCAGCTGGCCTGGCTCACCGAACTCATGTTGAAGTCCGGCACCCGGACCGCCGGCATCCGGGTCCGGTTGAAGTACTCCCCGAACTCCCTGCCGATCGTCCGCGCACTGGCGCCCACCTCGGTGACCCGGCTGAGGAGGTCGACCGGGCTCTCGTTGAACCGGAAGTTGTTGGCCGCGCCGACCACCGCTCCGTCTTCGATGACATAGACGCCGTCCCGGGTCAGGCCGGTCAGCAGCATGGTGGCCGGGTCCACCTCGCGGATGTACCAGAGGCAGGTGAGCAACAGGCCCCGCTCGGTTCGGGACACCAACTCGTCCAGTGTGCCCGTCGCCCCGGCCACCTCCAAGCTGAGGTTGCCGATGAATCCCGTCGGGACCGTGCCGCTACGGGCAGCCCCGGCGCGGTGGTAGCGGAGTCGCTCGAGGACGCCTCCCGTGATCCACTCGGCGCGTTCGAGTGGGAGTCCGTTGTCGAATACCGAGGTGTCGGCCGAGGACGACGTGGCGGTGAGGAACGGCGAGCATTCGAGGCCGGGTGCATCGGGATCGCTGCTGAGGTCGAAGGGGAGCGGCGAGAGGCGTGCACCCACCCTGGTCCCTCCCCCGGGGGCGGAAAAGACCGTCCTGCCGTCCTCGGCGTTCCGCCCGCTCAGCTCGTAGGCCAAGCCCACCATGAGGTCGCTGACCGCCTCGGGGGGCAGGATCACTTCGTAGCGGCCGGCGGCCTGCTCGACCCGCCGTGACGCCCAGGCCAGTCGTTGCTGCAGGCGGGCCTCGAGCTCCTCCACGGCGACATCGGCGAAGTCGTTGGTGCCGGCACCCGCCCAGGTGGAGTTGACCCCGTCGGTGCCCCGCGCCACGAGGTGGAGGGCACCTTGGGGCTGAGCGTGGGCCAGCCGGACCCCCGCGGACGTGCCCAGGTATTCGGTGCTCTGGCGGTGTTCGGCGAACCCGGCCAGCACGTAGTCGGAGTCCCGGGCCCGGCCGAACGCCCGGGAAAGACCGGCCAGCACCTCGGCGAGGACGGCCAACTCGGTGGTGGCGGGGGCCCCGTCGAACCGGCGGGACGCCTCCGAGGGCATGCCCGCGTCGCCGGGGGAGAGGAGGGCACTGGCGTCATCGGCTGGAGGTGAGTCCGAGGCGTCCCGTTCGGCTGCGGCCACCAGCTCGGCGACATCGACATCCCCGCCCCGCCGGGCCACCCCGGCCGCCACCCCGCCGTCGACGTCGCGCACGCTGATCACCGTCACCCGTCGGTCCCGCCGGCTCCCGTTGGTCGTGGTGGTGTTGTTGGCGTAGCGGACCTCGACCTCGCTTGTCTCTTCCACCAGCACCACGCAGTGGTCGCTCCCGGGTCCGGCGGCGGCGAGCGCCTGTTCGACCACGTCCTGGGGCGGCCGGAGTCCGTCGGGCCCGGCGGTCATCGACCCGCCTCCTCGCGTGCGTTGAGCACCCGGACGCCGCGCACCAGCACCGACGGGCAACCGTGGGAGACCGGCGCCACCTGTCCGGGCTGTCCCTTGCCGCAGTTGAACGCCCCACCCAACCGGTAGGTCGACGCCCCGCCGACGGCCTCCATCGATCCCCAGAAGTCGGTGGTGGTGGCCTGGTAGGCGACGTCGCGCACCTGGCCGACCAATTGGCCGCCCTCGATCCGGTAGAACCGTTGACCGGTGAACTGGAAGTTGTAGCGCTGCATATCGATGGACCAGCTCTTGTCGCCCATGATGTAGATGCCCCGCTCGACTCCGGCGATCAGCTCCTCGGTGGTCGGGCCGTCACCCTCGGCCGGCTGGAGGGAGACGTTGGCCATGCGCTGGATGGGGACGTGGAGCGGGGAGTCGGCGAAGGCACAGCCGTTGGAGACGCCGAGGCCGCTGGTGGCGGCGATGGACCGGTCCAACTGGTAGCCGGCCAGGAGGCCGTCACGCACCAGGTCGAAGGATTGGGCCGCCACCCCCTCGTCGTCGAGGGCCACAGTGGCCAGGCCGTGGGGGGTCGTCCGGTCCCCGGTGACCTGCATGATCTCGGACCCGTACCGTAGCGATCCGAGCTGGTCCAAGGTGGCAAACGAGGTCCCGGCGTAGGCCGCCTCGTAGCCCATGGCCCGGTCCAGCTCGGTGGCGTGACCGATCGATTCGTGGATGGTCAGCCACAGATTGGTGGGGTCGACGACCAGGTCGTACGAGCCGGCCACGATCGACGGTGCCCGCACCTTCTCGGCCAGGAGGTCGGGCAGGGAGTCGAGCTCGGCGTCCCAGTCCCAACCGGTGCCGAGCAGGTACTCCCAGCCCCGTCCGACCGGGGGGGCGAGGGTGCGCATGGTCTCGAAGCCGCCGTCGGGGTCGACGGCGAACGCCTCCAAGGTCGGATGGACCCGGACGCGGCGCTGGGTGGCTTCGGTGCCGCGCAGGTCGGCGTAGAACTTGTCCTCGGTGACGGCCAGCACGTCGGCGGTGACGTGGTCGACCGAGCCCGACCCGAGCACGCGGTCGCTCCACTCGGTGAGCACGGCGACCTTGTCGGCCAGCGCCACGTCGACCGGGTCGATGTCGTAAGGCGACGTCCACGAGAGCATGCCGTGGCCGGGTTCGTCGGCCAGCACGACGCGGTCACCGCCGGCCCGGGCGATGGTGCGGGCCACCTCGACGGCCTCATCGACCAGGGATGCGGCCTGCTCGGCCCCGGCGGCCACCGATCCGGCGAAGCCCATCGCCCCGTCGACGACCACCCGTACCCCCATCCCGATCTCGATGTCGTCGGCCGCGCCTTCGAGACGGGCGTCACGGAGCCGGACCCCTTGGGAGCGGAGGTGCTCGACCCGCAGCTCGGCCTCGGAGCACCCGAGTTGGCGTGCGCGCGACAGTGCGGCATCGCGGAGGACGGGGAGTCCGACGGCATCGAGCGGACCAGACGGGGGAGCCACCCGGCTCACACTAAACGCGGCGCGGAGGGTCTCGGGCCTACCGTGGACCCTGCTCCCGAGTCGGAGGATGTCCCATGTCCCACGTGCAGGTCCAGTTCGCCATCGATGACCCCGACCGGGCCGACGGGATCGTCGAGCAGCTGCTGGTCGGCCGGTTGGCGGCCTGTGGCCAGCGGGTCGGCCCGGTGGTCAGTCGCTACTGGTGGGACGGCGCCCTCGAGCGGGCCGAGGAGTGGTTGGTTCTGGTGAAGACCCGGGCGGACCTGGCCGGCGCGGTGACCGACGCCATCGTCGAAGCCCACCCCTACGACACCCCCGAGGTGGTGGTGCTGCCCATGGGGCCGGGGAGTCCGGACTACCTGAGGTGGATCGACCGCGTCACGGCCTCCCCCGCTACCATCGGGCGGGCCGAGGAGATGGAGGATCCATGACCGCCGACCAGGGACCACGTATCTGCTTGATCGGTGCGGGCGGGATGTCGTTCGGGCCGGTGATGGTGCTCGACGCCGTGAACACCCGTCGGACCCGTGGCGCCACCATGGTGCTCCACGACATCAGTGCCGAACGGCTCGATGTGGCCGTGAGGTTCGCCGAGCGGATCAACGAGCGCCGGGGGAGCCCCATCACCATCGAGGCCTCCACCGATCCGGCCGAGGCCATGGCGGGGGCGGACTTCTGCCTGACCAGTGCCGAGGTGGGGCGATGGCCCCACTGGGTCGAGGACTACGAGATCCCACGCCAGTACGGCGCCACGCAGATCACGGGGGAGAACGGCGGACCCGGCGGCGTCTTCCACTCGCTCCGCTCCATCCGGACCATGCTCGGCATCTGTGCCGACATCGAGCGCTACTGCCCCGACACCTTCCTCATCAACCTGACCAATCCGTTGAGCCGGGTGTCACTCGCCATCAACACAGCCACCTCGGTGAGGAACGTGAGCATGTGCCACGAGTTCGCCGGTGGCCTGGCCCGCATCGCCGGACTGCTGCGTGTCCCCAAGTCGAAGATCGTGGCCACCGCCTCGGGGATCAACCACTTCACCTTCTTCACCGACATCCGGCGGTCCGATACCGGTGAGGACCTCTACCCACGCCTGCGCCGGCTGTGGCAGCGGCGGTACTTCGACTACCCGTCGTCGGTCACGGCCACGGCCCGACAGCTCTCGAAGGTGCCCCTGGTCAAGATCGCCGTCGAGCAGATGTACGCCCCCCTCGTGTCCTACATGTTCCGGGAGTACGGCCTCCTGCCCTGCTCGGTCGACAGCCACATCGGCGAGTACGTGCCCTTCGCCGAGGAGGTGGCCGGCTGGCATCCCGTGCCCGTCTACTTCCACCAGGGGATCGGCAACCAGATGGAGCGACTGATCATCCGCTACGGCAACGGCGAGTCCCGGGTGCCCATGCACCGGGCCGGTCGGTCGGCCGAGGAGGTCTTCCCCATCATCGGCGCCATGTGGACCGACCACCACCGCAGGCTCAACGCGGTCAACGTCCCCAACCGGGGCTACGTGCCCAATCTCCCTGAGGGCGCCATCGTGGAGGTTCCGGCCACCGTCGACGGGAAGGGCGTGGCTCCGACCACCGTCGACCCCATCCTCGAGCCCCTGGCCGAGTTCATGCGGACCCAGATCGAACTGCAGCAGCTGGTGGTCGAAGCGGCGGTCACGAACAACCCCGAGCCGGCCTTCGAGGCCTTGCGCCGTGACCCGCTGTCGCCCTCGGACGAGGCATCGTGCCGCAAGATCTTCGACGAGCTGCTGTCGGTGCAGGCCGAGGCCCTGCCGTTCTGAGTCTCTGAGCGGCAACGCAGCTGCAGACTCCCGGCCGGCACTCCTCTTGACCGCAGCGATCCGGGGTCAGGTGCCGGACTCTTTGGCCTGCTTCTCCTCGTTGTGCTTCTCGAAGGCCGAGGTGACGGCCGTCGTGGCCGCCCCGATGAACTCGGGCCGGTTCTCCGCCGCCCAGTCCCGGCTGGACGTCAACGTGGCTGCGGACCCCTGGAACTGCGGTGCCACGTAGCGGGCGATGAGCTCGTAGGAATGGCGGGTGGCGGCGGTGTCGGCCCACTCGTGTCCCATCAACAAGAAGGTGCCGAATCCCTTCGATTGCTGGCGCAGCCGCTCCACCTGGTTGATGGCGTCCTCTACCGTACCGATCACCGCGAAGCCCGAGGCGTTGAGGGCGTCGACGAGGGTCTCGTGGTTCGTGGTGTCCGGAGCGAGCGGGAGGGCGGCCACCCGTTGGAAGTAGTCGACCCACTCGTCCAGACCGAACTCGACGTCGGCGATGGCCTGCTCTTTGGTGTCGGCGATGTGCATGGGTCCGACCAGTCGCCACTTGCTCCGGTCGATGGTCGTGCCGAACTCCGCGGCACGCTCCTCCATCACATCCCAGTGCAGTCCGAGGACGTCGAACCCCCCGGCCGAGGTGGCGCCGATGGACAACAGACTCGCCCCGAAGCGTCCGGCCGCCCTCGGGCCGGCCGGGGAGACCTGGGCGGCCACGGCCACCTCGGGATAGGGGCGCTGGTAGGGCCGGAGCTGTAGCCGAGCTTTCACCAGCCGGAACCAGTCCGTCTCCATGGTCACCGGCTCCTCGCCGGCGAACAGCGCCAGGATGGCCTCGAGCGACTCTTCCATCATGTCCCGTTGGCGCACCGGGTCGATGCCCATCATGAAGGCATCGGAGGGGAGGGCGCCGGGCCCCACCCCGACCATCAACCGACCCCGGGTCAGGTGGTCGAGCAGGACGAGCCGGTCGGCCAGCATGAAGGGATGGTGGTACGGCAGCGACGACACCCCAGTGCCGAGACGGATGCTCCGGGTCCGGGCGGCGGCCGCGGCGATGAAGACCTCGGGCGAGGCGATGATCTCGAAGCCGGCGGAGTGGTGCTCGCCGATCCAAGCCTCATCGAAGCCCAGGGCGTCGAGGTGCTCGATGAGTTGCAGGTCGCGTTCGAGAGCCAAGGTGGGGTTCTGGCCCACCGGGTGGAACGGGGCCAGGAAGATCCCGAATTTCAGATGGTCGGCGGCGTCCAGGGTGGTCATCTCGGTAGCTCGTCTCGCTTCATGGTCGGGGTCAGGTAGGTGGGGCCGATCCCCACGCCGGTCACGGGTGTACCACGATCTTGCCGTTGCGGGCCGGCGAGCCGAGGAGGTCGAAGGCGCCCGGGACACCGTCGAGGTCGACCGACGAGGTGATCAGCCGGTCGGCCCCCGGGACACCGAGGGCGAGGCGTTCCAAGGTGGCGGCGAACTCGTCGGGGGAGTACCCGAAGGAGAACACCAGCTCGATCTCTTTGGCCACGGCCAGGAAGGGTTCGATGGTGTCGGCGTGCATGCACACCCCCACCACCACGATCCGGCTGGACGGCGGGGCCTCGGCAATGAGCGACTGCAGCATGCCGGGTACCCCGACGGCCTCGAAGATGACCGGGGCGGCCACTTCGGCCCCGGCGAGGGACGCCATGGCCCGTTCGAGCAGCGTGGTGGGGACACCGAGCGACCCCCACCGGTCGTGGGGGGACTCGACGCCGGGGTCGATGACCGCGTCGGCCCCGAAGTGCTCGGCCAGCTGCCGGCGGGCAGGGGAGTAGTCGGCAGCCAGCACGGGTCCATGACCCCGGCCCTTCAGCGCGGCGATCACGGCCAGGCCGACCGGTCCGCACCCGACGACGAGGCAGGGTTGGTTCGGTCGCAGACGGGCCAGACCGACGGCGTGCTCACCGACGGCGAGGGGCTCGGTCAGGGCAGCCAGGTCGGTCGGGACGGCGTCCGGTACCGGGAGGGCCAGCGCCTCTTGGAGCACCAGGTACTCGGCCAGGGCCCCTGGATAGACCGAGGAGTAGCCGATCTGTTCGACACCGCCGGGGCCGAAGAGCACCGGAACCGAGCAGACCCGTGTGCCGACCGGGAGGGCGCCTGTGGTGTCGGGACCGTAGGCCACCACCTCGGCACAGAACTCGTGTCCGAACACCGTGTCGCCCTCAGGGTCGGGGGCCGGGGCCCCGACCCGGGTCATGAGTTCGGTGAAGTTGGGGAAGTCGGCCAGGGCGTGGAGGTCCGAGCCGCAGATGCCGGCGGCGAGGGAGCGGACCAGCACATGGCCGGATCCCGGGGACGGCTCGGGCACCGAGTCGACGACCAACGCTCCACCCCGGGTCACCGCTGCACGCATCGCCGTCCCCCTGTCTGTGCGCATCGACGGGCATCGCGCCTACCCACTGCCGCTCGGAGTCTCACATACGTGAGCAGACCGCGCCGGGTCGATCAGCCTTCGGTGGCGACCGCGAAGTCGTCGGCCAGCAGGTCCATGAGGAGGACGTCGTGCCACGTGCCGTCGCTCGCCTGCTCAGCCCGGCGGCGGATCCCGACGGGCTGGAAGCCCACCTTCGTGTAGCAACGGATGGCCGCCTGGTTGTCGGCGGCCGGGTCGATCTCGAACCGGCGGTGGCCGTGGGCGCTGATCAGGTGGGCCACCATGGTGCGCACGGCGTCGGTGCCGACACCTCGGTTGTGGACGTCGGGGTCGACATAGAGGTCGATGGCGGCGAAGCGGTAGTCGGGCTCTACTTCTTCGGACCACTGGATCCAACCGACCACACGGGGACCGATCTCGATGACGTAGGCCGTGGCTCCCGGCTCGACCAGATCCCCTTCGATGGCGGCCCGCAGGTCGTCGCCGCCTCGCCAGCGGGCGTAGACCGCCGGGGCACTGCGGATGGGGAGCAGGGCGTCGACGTCGCCCGCGGTGGCGGGGCGGAGCCGGACCCCCGATCCCTCCAGGGTGGTCATGGGGCCATGGTAGGGAGTCCGGCCTCTGAGCTGGGCCGCCGGGTGGTCGCTCAGCCCCGGGGCTCGAGGCAGTGGGGATCGAACCGGAGCTCCCGGCGGGCCATGGCCTCGAAGAACCCGAGGAAGCCCTCGCCGTCGGAAGCCCGGAAGAAGCTGGCGGCAGGATCGGGCAGCTCCCGGGCGCCGCCGAGGGCCTCCACCTGCCAGGCGCGCCGGCTCCGGTACTCGAGGGCCACTGCCCGCTGGTGGGCGGCACGGATGCTCCCGGCGGTGACGAAGACGCCGTGGTTGGCCAGCAGGGCCATGTCGGCCGATCCCATCGAGGCCACGGCCTTCGCCGCCGCCTGGCGGGAGTCCACCGGCCCGTCGTACTCGTCCACCACCACGAGTTCGCCACCTCCGAGGGCCGAGCTCTGGTCGTAGCAGCCGGGGATCCGGGCGGCGTCGGCCCAGACCGTGCCGTAGCGGGGATGGCTGTGCACGGCCACCACCACGTCGTGTCGCTGCCGGTGGAGCTCGAGGTGGAGGGGGATGCCGAGGGGTACCGGCCAGTCGCCCTCCAGCCGGTTGCCGTCGGCATCGATGACCAAGAGGTCGTCGGGCCGGAGCTCTTCCCAGAGGAGGAGCCAGGGATTGCACAACAAGGTGCCGTCCTCCTGGCGGTAGGTGATGTGGCCGGCCAGGTGGTCGTCGTAGCCCTCCCGCCACAGGGTCCGGGCCAGCAGCACCAGCTGCTCTCGCACCGACAGCTTGGGCAGCAGGACGTCGGGTGCGGGGACGAAGGGGCCCACGGTCACGGCACGGTGTGCTCGGGGAGGGGCCAGCGGTAGAGGCGGGCGGCGTTCTCGTGGGTCAGCTTGCGCAGGTCCCCCTCGGGCAGGTGGCCCCAGCAGCGCCGGATGACCTCTTGGGTGTCGGGCCACGTCGAGTCGCCGTGGGGATAGTCCACCTCCACCATGATGTGGTCGATCCCGATGCGGTGACGGGTGTCGATGGTGGACGGGTCGTCGATCGTGCAGAACCAGAAGTTCCTCGCCAACACCTCGGCGGGCCGGAGCCCCGAAGGGTCGTAGTCCCGGCCGTAGCCCGACCGGTCGACGATGTTGTCCAGGCGGTCGAGCAGCATGGCCACCCACCCGATGCCCCCTTCGCTCATGGCGATCTTGACCCCGGGATAGCGCACGGGGAGGCCGGACCAGATCCACTCGGCACAGGCTGAGAGGGACATCTGCCCGAAGAGGGTGGCCCCGAGGGCCACCATCGGGCTGTCGGCGGGCATGTCGGGCATGCCCGAGGACCCGACGTGGAGGGAGACCACGGTGTCGGTCTCCGCGCAGGCGGCGATGATCGGATCCCAGTAGCCCGAGAACAGGCTGGGCAGGCCGATCCGGTGGGGGCGTTCGGGGAGCGTGACCGAGCGGAACCCGCGCTCGGCGTTGCGGACGATCTCGGCGGCCCCGAGGGTGGGGTCGGCCAGGAAGGTGATGCCGCACGGGATGATCCGGTCGGGATAGGGCTGCCACCATCCCTCGTAGAGCCAGTCGTTCCAGGCCTGGGTGACGGCCAGTCCCAACTCGGGGTCGGAGCACTCCGAGAACACCCGGCCGGAGAACCCGGTGATCTGGGAGGGGAAGTTGAGCGAGGCCCACACCCCGTTGATGTCCATGTCGGCGATGCGGGCGTCGATGTCCCAACAGCCCCGGCGCATGTCCTCGAAGCGCGTGGGCTCGAGGGTGACCGACTCGGGCCGGCGGCCGGCCACCGCGTTCATGCCTACCTGGGAGTACGACTTACCGTCGAACTCCCAGAGCTGATGGCCGCGGGCGTTCTCCACGATCCGGGGGGCGCGGTCGGCGAAGCGGGCGGGAAGGCGACCTTCGAACATGTCCGGAGGCTCGACCAGGTGGTCGTCGACGGAGATGACCGTGTAGTGGACCTCGCGGGGCGCAGGGTCGGGGAGCAACGTGTCCCGTCGGGTCACGATGGTCATGGCCGAGTCCCCACGGCCCGAGTATGCCAGCGGGTCCGCCGGCCCGCTCGTCTCCGCCGTCGGAGTGGGGCGGCCTCCCTCCCGAGCGTTCGGGACCGATCGCCCGACTGGTAGACACGGGCCATGCACGGTCGTCGGTCCCCGGTCGCCACCACCGGCGCCGGACCATGAACAAGTCCCGGGTGGAGACGTTCAGCGACGGCGTGTTCGCCATCGCCATCACCTTGTTGGTCCTGACCATCGCCCAGCCGGTCCGAGCCGACTACTTCGACCTCCGCCACGCCCTGCTCGACCGCTGGCCGGCCCTGGCCGCCTACGCCGTCAGCTTCGTGGTCATCGGCATCATGTGGGTCAACCACCACACGGTCTTCTCCCACCTCCAGCGGGTCGACCGGGGCCTCTTCTACTGGAACCTGGCCCTCTTGATGACCATCGTGTTCATCCCCTATCCGACCGAGGTGTTCGGCGAGGCACTGCGCCTCGGTCACGGGGCCCAGACCGCGGCCGTGCTCTACAGCCTGACCATGACGGTCAACGCCCTCATGTGGACCGGCTTGTGGCTGCACGCCTCCCGCCGGCGCCGCCTGCTGCTCGACGAGTTCCCCGAGTCCCAGCGGACCGTGTCCACCGTGCTGTTCAACGCCGGCGCCGTCCTCTATCTCATCTCGGTCGGGATGGCCTTCATCAACGCCTACCTGTGCCTGATCTTCCAGGCCGTCCTGGCCCTCTACTACGCACTCGACCCCATCTCCCGGCTGTTGGAGCACACCGACTCCGAACCGACCTGAGCACGAAGAGCAGCGGTGCCGTGGCGTCCCGGTCGGCGTGCGATGCTGGGGTCGTGAGTCGTGAGGCGGTACCGATCTCGTGGATGTCCGACATGGACGGTGTCCTCGTCCACGAGGGCCAGCTGATCCCCGGAGCCGACCGCTTCCTCGAGGCCCTGCAACGACGGGGCCACCCGTTCCTCATCCTCACCAACAACTCCATCTACAGCGCGCGCGATCTCTCGGCCCGCCTGGTCAACCTGGGCCTCGACGTCCCCGCCACCTCGCTGTGGACCTCGGCCGAGGCCACCGCCGCCTTCCTCAAGTCCCAACGGCCCGGGGGCACGGCCTTCGTCCTCGGCGAGGCGGGCCTGACCACCGCCCTCCACGAGGCCGGGTACGTGCTCAGCGACCGCCGTCCGGACTACGTGGTGCTCGGGGAGACCCGCACCTACAGCTTCGAGTCGATCACCCGGGCCATCCGACTGGTCGAAGGGGGCGCCCGCTTCATCGCCACCAATCCCGACCCGACCGGGCCGACCCTCGAGGGCATCGTCCCGGGGACCGGCTCTGTGGCCGCGTTGATCGAACGGGCCACCGGCGTCGCCCCGTACTTCATCGGCAAGCCCAATCCCCTCATGATGCGCGAGGCCATGAACTCGCTGGGCGCCCACTCGGAGTCGAGTGTCATGGTCGGCGACCGGATGGACACCGACATCGTGGCCGGCATCGAGGCCGGCCTCCAGACCATCCTCGTCCTCTCGGGGGTCACCAGCCGCGAACAGATCGAGCGGTTCCCCTATCGGCCCGGACGGGTGGTCGGGTCGGTGGCGGACCTGGTGGAGTTCATCGACCAGGGCGACGGAGGGTCACCCGTCGCCGGAGACGATTGACCGATTGACCGAAGGACGCCCGGGCCATACGATCCCGCCCGGTCGAGCGTGGCGCGCCGGCGCCGCATCGACCCGGCACGGCTTAGGGCCGGGCCAGAAGGGGGAACGTGCTCTTCATCCACGAGTTCCACCAGGTGGTGGGCAAACGGGCGTCGGCCTTCGAGGCGGCCTACCGCCACCTGTGGATGCCCCTGCTCGCCGAGGGGAACGAGGCCCGACTGGCCTGGTACTTCGACCTGGCCCACGGCAGCGGCCTGGCCTACCGGGTGGTCACGGTCACCGCGGTGCGGGACGGCGCGGCCTACGCCCGACTGGCCGAGCGGGTGGCACGCGGCGACCTGCAGGCCTGGGCGCGGGACCTCGATGGCCTCCGCCATGAGACCTACAGCCGGGTCCTTGTGCCCCTGCCGTGGTCACCGGCCTTCCCCGAGCTCGACGAGATCCCGACCGGTGAGATCGACCGCGAGCCCACCATGTACATGGAGGACACCATGTGGCCCTTCCCCGGGAAGCTGGCCCAGTACGTCGAGGCGTCCGGGGCGGTCTACCGCCCCGCGCTCCACGCCGAGGACTCCCGGATGCACATGCAGGTGGCCCTCGGACTGGAGACCATGCCCGGTGCCGGCCGCAGTCCCGAAGTGACGCTGCTCCAGCGCCTGTCCAGCCTCCCGCGCCTCATCGCCCTTCTGACCCAGGACATCCCGCCCGAGGTGACCGGTCCCGGGTCGTGGATGCACGAGGCCCTGGACCTGCGGGACCGGTGGCGGTCGAGGCTGTTGCGCACGGCACCCTGGTCACCGTTGCCATGAGCGGGCCAGCGATGAGGTCGAACTGATGCTGTTCATGCACGAGACCCACCGGGTGATCGGGCGCAACGCCCCGGAGTTCGAGGCCCTGATGCGCGACGAGTGGATGGCGGCCCTGGCCGACGGCTCGGACGCCCGGCTCCTCTGGTATCTCAACCACGCCATGGGCAGCGGACCCGCCTATGAGGTGGTGACCGTCACGGCGGTGCGCGACGGTGCGGCCTGGGAGACCCTCGGACGCCGGATGGTGGACGGCGACCTCACCGCCCTCACCACCCGACTCCACAGCTGCCGCCACGAGGTGGAGGGGAAGCTGCTCTCCCCGGTCTACTGGTCGGCCCTCCAAGAGGTGGACCTCGCCACCGTGCCGACCGACGGGCGCACCCACGAGCTGTCGGTGTACATGCAGGACACCGGGTGGCCCGACGCCCCGCTTGACGACTACATCGAGCTCTGGGACAACGACTACTGGCAGATCATGCGTCAGACCCCGCCGGAGAAGAAGCTCTTGGACATCCAGGCCTGTTTCCAGGTGGCCCACGGTTCTGGCCTCCGGCCCGAGGCCATCCTCATGCAGAAGATCATGAACTTCGACACCCTCGGCCGGCTCCTCACCACGGCCGAGGAGCACGATCCCACCACCTGGCCGGGGACCTACATGGCCAAGGGTCTCGAGATCAGGGACCAGTGGGAGTCGAAGCTCTTGCGGACCAGCGCCTGGTCACCCCTCTGGTAGCGGACAGTCCCGGACCGACGCGCCACCGGGCCGCTGTCTAACCTGGCCCGGGGGCCGAAGGGGGAGTGGACATGACTGACGGTGTGGCCGGCGCGGGGAGCGAGTCCCTCGAGGCGTGGGCGTTCGTGCGCCAGATGCTGGAGGACATGACCGGCATGGTCACGGCGGAGTCCGAGACCGAGCTCGAACTGGTGGAGGGGCTGCGGGTCCTCGGCCGGGTAACCGCCTTGTGCTCGGAGCTCTCGCTCGACATCGACCCCGAGGCCCCGTGGTTCTTCTCCATGAACACGGAGGCCCGGCTGGTGGGCGGGCCCAACCCCGACGGCGAGTACCACCTGGCCATGATCGACGGCCGCCACCGCTACCGCATCACCGGCCGTCGGGGGACGGCCACCTACCTCGGGTTCCAGGTCCTGGCCGGCCGGGGGCTCACGCCCCGCCGTCAGGCCGCCTACGTCTCGGACACCCAGCTCGAGGTGGACACCACGGGGGCGTTCGCCCTCGTCCTGGCCACCGAGGAGCCCACCGCCGACGAGTTGGCCGGCGGCACCTGGGTGCCCATCCCCGAGGACGCCTCGGCCGTGCTCGTACGTCAGTACATCGCCGACCGCCCGAGCGAGCGGCTGGCCGAGTTCGCCATCGCCGCCATCGATCCGGTCGGATCCCCCGACACGCCGTCGGATGCCGCGGTGGCCGAGGGCCTCTCGGCCATGGGCTGGACCATCGTCAAGCTGATGACCCTGCACCGCACGGTCATGCCCGAGCTGTTGGAACAGCCCAACCGGCTGGCCACGGCCGAGGCGGCCGCCCTCGGAGGTGAGAACACCACCCCGGACAACCTCTACATGCTCGGGACCTTCCGGCTGGAGGAGGACGAGGTGTTGGCGCTCGAGTTCACCCCGCCGGGCAACCGCTACTGGAGCGTCACCGTCGAGAACATCTGGCACGAGTGCATCGACCCCCGGCGCCGGACCAGCTCGGCCACCAACGCCAATGCCGTGGTGCGGGACGACGGGACGGTCCGCCTCCTCGTCGGGGCCCACGACCCCGGCGGTACCGACGGGCAGCCCTACACCTGGCTCGACACCGGGGGCCGCCACCGGGGCTTCCTCACCCTCCGCTGGCTCGACCATCCCGACCCGCCGGTGGTCTCGACCGCGGTCCTCACCGTCGAGAAGGCGGGACGACCGTGACCGCCCTCCCGTTCACCCGCCAGGACCTGGTGGCCGCGGCCACCGAGGCCACCGGCCTCGACGACCTGGGCGAGCCGACCTGGGAGGAGGGGCTCGACCGGATGTTGGAGGACCTCGACCGGTCGGCCCGGCTCAACGAGCTCGGTGTGACCATCGTGCAGTCCGAGTTCACGGCCTACCTCACCAACCGGCTGCGCATCCTCGACTGGCGGGCCCAGCACCCAGCCGTCGCCCGGGGCGAGGTGCGCCGACCCCTCGTCATCTGCGGCCAGCCCCGGACGGGCACCACCATCTTGTTCGACCTCCTGGCCCAGGACCCCGCCCACCGCGCCCCGCTGACCTGGGAGGTGGACTTCCCGGTGCCGCCTCCGACCACGGCCACCTACGACACCGACCCCCGCATCGACGAGTCCGAGCTCATGTCGGGCATGGCCGACCAGATCATCCCGGGGTTCAGTAACTTCCATCCGCTCGGGGCCCGCCTGGCCCAGGAGTGCGCCCGCATCACAGCCAGCGAGTTCCGCTCGATGATGTTCCAGACCCAGTACGACGTGCCCAACTACGAACACTGGCTCCTCTACGAAGCCGACCCGGCCCCGCTCTACCGGTGGCACCGGATCTACTTACAGCACCTGCAGTCCGAGCATGCCGCCGAACGGTGGCTGATCAAGTCGCCCGCCCATCTCTGGCACCTGGCCGCCCTCATGGTCGAGTACCCCGACGCCGTGGTCATCCAGACCCACCGCGACCCGCTGAAGGTCATCACCTCGATCAGCGCCCTCGTCGCCCACCTGCGACGGATGGCCAGCGACCACAGCTCGGTGGCCCGGGCCGCCGCCCAGTACAGCGAGGACATCTTCCTGGGCCTCGAGCGGTCCCTTGCGGCCCGCGCCGACGGCACCCTCCCCGCCGCCCAGGTCATCGACGTCCAGTTCGCCGCGTTCATGGACGACCCCTTCGCCACCATCGGGGCGGTCTACGACCAGTTGGGTGTGGCGTTGACCGCCGAGGCCGAGCAGCGGATGCGGGAGTTCCTCGCCACCCACCCCGGCGACGGCGGGGGCGGCGGGACCCGGTACACCTGGGCCGACACCGGCCTCGACGAGGCCACTCTGCGCAAGCGGGCCGCCCCCTACCAGGAGTACTTCGGGGTCCCCACCGAGACGCTGGCCTGAACGGGTACCGGCCCGAGCCGCTGTCTCAGCCGGCGGCGGTGTGGGCGGCTACCTGTTCGTCGATCTGGTGGAGGTCGAAGTAGTCACGCCACCGGGTGACCAGCCCGTCGGCGTCCACGTCGACCACCGTCGACCCGTGGATCTCGATGGGGATGGTGCCGCCGAGGGTCCCCCGACCGATCCACTCGAACGCCCCACCGTGCTCGTCCCCGTGGACCCAGAAGATCTCCTGGCGCCAGTCGGGGAACGAGGCCTTGGTCATCTCCTCGATGGCGGCCAGATCGGGCGTGGGCTCGTTGACCGGGTCGCTGAACAGTGCACCGGGGGCGAAGAACGAGGGGAAGTCACCCTCGGGTCCGAGGGCGTACTCGAGGCGCTTGGCCCAGTCGTTCCAATCCATGGCCGAGACCGTACTGCGTCGGTGCGGACCACGCCCGGGCCAGCTGGGCGTCGGTGAACGGTGCGCACTAGGGTGCCCTCGGCGCCGAAGTGGGGGCGGACGACAGCCGGGGGAGGCGAGTCGCATGGCAGCAACCGACCGAGACGGTGGGGCCGATGGACGGCCCTACGTGGTGGTGTCGGCCGACGCCCACGCTGCTCCGGACACCCTGGACCAGTACCTCTCCTATGTCGATCCGGCCCACCGCGAGGCGGTGGCGGCGTTCGGCGACCTCTCGGCGGTGGCCATTCCCATGTTCGGGGGTGTGGACCCCGGCGAGATCGACGACGCCGACGCCGTGCGGGCCGTGGCCACCCGCCGCCTGGCCGGCATGGGGGTCGACACCGAGGCGGCGGCCGAGTGGCTGGCCAACTACGGCGAGGAGTGGGTCTTCCCCTCCGATGCCGAAGGGCGGCGCCTCGCCTACCTCGAAGAGCAGGGCATCCACGCCGAGGTCGTCTTCCCCGGTCCGGTGCTGGCCGGGGGCCTGTCGCCGGCCATGTATCTCGGCGGCCACTCGTCGAAGAACCTCGACGTCGTGTGGCCGGCCCTGCACGCCTACAACCGGTGGCTGGCCGAGTTCTGCGCGGCGGCCCCGGGCCGCCGGACCGGGTGCATCCCCATCGACCTCCACGACATGGACCTGGCCGTGGCCGAGGTGGCCTGGGCCCGCGAGCACGGGATCCACGGAGGCATCATGCTGCCGGCCATGTCGCTGCGTAACGGCATGCCCGGCTATGCCGATGACTACTACGAGCCGCTGTGGAGCGCGTGCGAGGACCACGACATCGTGGTCAACCTGCACACCGGCGCCTCCGGCACGGCGACCGACGCCCGGCAGCTCTACGACGAGAAGCACGCCGGGTTCCTCGGGCTCTACGAGGTGTTCGTCTTTACCCGGCGCCCCCTGTGGTTCCTCATCTTCGGCGGCGTCTTCGACCGCCATCCCAACTTGAAGGTGGTGGTCACCGAGAACGGGGTGCAGTGGCTGCCCTCCCTCGTCCGGGACATGGAGTCGTTCTTCGACACCCACGGAGGGGCACCGGTGCGCTCGTATCTGAAGATGCGGCCGGCCGAGTACTCGACCGCCATGTGTTCCTCGGTGGCTCGCTCATGAACCGGGGCGAGG
>CAWFQI010000004.1:0-109637 GCA_963817985.1 uncultured Acidimicrobiaceae bacterium
GCCAAGGTGGCCGTCCTCACCGAGTCGGACGTGACCGGCCGTCGCCGACCCCACCGCCAGGCCCGGACCCGGGCCCGGCCCGTGGACGGATTCTTCGACGACCTGGCCCCGGGCAGCTACGTGGTCCACCGCCAGCACGGGGTGGCCACCTACGGGGGCATGGTCACCCGCACCATGGGCGGAGCCACCCGCGACTACCTGCTCCTCGAGTACCGGGGCGGGGACAAGCTCTACCTGCCCACCGATCAGATCGAGCTCCTCACCCCCTACGCCGGGGGCGACTCGCCGTCGGTGAGCCGACTGGGTGGGTCGGAGTGGCAGCGGGCCCGCTCGAAGGCCCGGGCCGCCGTGCACGAGATCGCCGAGGAGCTGGTGGCCCTGTACCGCCGCCGACTGCAGGTCACCGGGCATGCCTTCGGACCCGACACCCCGTGGCAGGCGGAGCTCGAGGGCTCGTTCCCCTTCATCGAGACCACCGATCAGCTCCGGGCCATCGAAGACGTCAAAGCGGACATGGAGCGGCCCCAGCCCATGGACCGGCTGGTCTGCGGCGACGTGGGCTTCGGCAAGACCGAAGTGGCCATCCGGGCCGCCTTCAAAGCCATCCAGGACGGCTACCAGGCGGCCGTCCTGGTGCCCACCACGCTGCTGGCCAGCCAGCACGCCCAGACCTTCGCCGAGCGCTACGCACCGTTCCCGGTCAAAGTCGAACTGCTCAGCCGCTTCCTGACCAACGCCCAGGCCCGAGCGGTGCTGGCCGGCCTGGCCGACGGGTCGGTCGACCTGGTGGTCGGGACGCACCGCCTCCTCGGCCAGGACGTCGCCTTCAAGAAGCTGGGCCTCCTGGTGGTGGACGAGGAGCAGCGCTTCGGGGTGACCCACAAAGAGGCCATCAAGGCCATGGCCGACGGGGTGGACGTCCTCACCCTCACGGCCAGCCCCATCCCGAGGACCCTGGAGATGGCCCTCACCGGTATCCGCGACCTGTCCATGGTCAACACGCCGCCGGCCGCCCGCCGTCCCATCCTCACCCACGTCGGGGAGTTCGAGGAGGCGGCCGCCTCCGAGGCCATTCGCCGGGAGCTGCTCCGGGAGGGCCAGGTCTTCTACGTCCACAACCGGGTCCAGGACATCGAGGCCGTGGCCCGGCGGGTGGAGGGGATGGCCCCCGACGCCCGGGTGGCGGTCGCCCACGGCCAGATGGACGAGGGCACCCTGGAAAAGGTGGTCCTCGACTTCTGGGAGGGCGCCTACGACGTGCTCGTCTGCACCACCATCATCGAGTCGGGCATCGACATGCCCACGGTGAACACGTTGGTGGTGGACCGGGCCGACCTGTTGGGGCTCGGCCAGCTCCACCAGCTGCGGGGACGGGTGGGCCGGGCCGGCAGCCGGGCCTACGCCTATCTGTTCCATCCGGTCGACCGGGTCCTCTCCGAGCAGGCCTACGAACGGCTCCGGACCATCGGCGACCACACCGAGCTCGGCTCGGGGTTCAAGATCGCCCTCCGCGACCTCCAGATCCGGGGGGCGGGCAACCTCCTCGGCCGGGACCAGTCCGGCCACATCGCCGCCATCGGCTACGACCTCTACGTCCAGATGGTCTCCGAGGCCGTCTCGGAGCTGAAGGGGGAGCCCCGGCCTCAACCGGTGGATCTGAAGCTCGACCTGCCCGACGCCGCTCACCTGCCTGCCACCTACGTGGAGGCCGAGGACGTCCGCTTGGAGGCCTACCGTCGGCTCACCGCGGTGCGCACGGACGAACAGATCGAGGACGTCCGCACCGAGTGGGAGGACCGGTTCGGGCCGCTCCCCGAGCCGGCGGGGGCCCTGCTCGACGTGGCCCGGCTGCGGGTCGAGTGCCTTCGGCTCGGGATCACCGACGTGGCCGTGACCGCGCCGCGGGGTGGCATGGGCCGCAGTGCGGACCGGGCCAGTGTGAAGCTCTCGCCCATCACCCTGCCCGCCTCCGCCGAGGTCCGGCTGCGCCGGCTGGCCCCTGGGGCCACCTACCAGGCCGACCAGCACCGGCTCTTGATGCCCGTTCCCCGTGCCGAAGGGCGCCACCGGCTACGCCCCCGGCCTGGTGGCGCTGCTGGCCGAGCTGGTGCCGGCCGGCTGAGCGTCGACCGCCGCCTCAGCGAGATCGACGGCGTAGAACGCCTCCCCTTCCCGAGGCCACCGGCCGCCGGCCGATCAGGGATGGTGTCGCCCAGCCGATAACATCCCGGCCGTGAAGCGCCAACTCTCCGGGGCCGTCGTGGTCCTTGCCGTGGTCGCCACCGGGGTGCTCGCCTCGGCCTGTGACATCACCCCGCCCGCCGCCTCGGCCAACGGGGCCACCATCTCCACGGCCACGCTCAACACCCAGCTCAGCACCCTCCAGACCACTGCGGCCGGCAGCTGCCTGCTCCAGCTGCAGCAGGGCCAACTGGCCGAAGTCTCCGGTCAGGGGAGCGGCGGATCGGGCACGTACACGATGACCTACGCCAACGCCATCTTGAACATCCAGGTCGGCGACCTGCTCGCCGAGCAGTACGCCGCCTCGAAGGGCATCACCATCTCGTCGTCGGACCTGGCCACGGCCGACTCGGACTTCGCCTCCACCCTCAATGGGGAGATCAGCGCGGCGGCCCAGCAGGCGGCCCAGTCGGGAACCCTCTCGTTCTGCCAGGACGCCACCGGGACCACCATCACCGGGAAGGCACTGCTGAGCGCTCTGCCCGCTTCCATCCGGACGGCCCAGGTCCGCAACCAGGCGGTCGACGAGCGACTGCTGGCCCGGGGGGCCGACCTGTCGCCGGCGGCGGTGTCCAAGTTCTACAACGACAACCTGTCGCCAGTTCACGACGGCCTGCGTGGGCCGCATCGCCACCGACACCCAGGCCCACGCCAACCAGTTGGTGGCCCAGCTCAAGGCGGGGGAGACCTTCCCCAGCGTGGCCAAGGCCAACTCGCTCGACACCCAGACGGCGGCCAACGGCGGGGCGCTCGGCTGCAACTACACCCTCTCCGAGGTGGAACAGCAACTGGGGGTCACCTCGGCCACGCCGGGCACGCCCCTCGCGCCGATTCAGGATCCGAGCAGCGGCCAGTGGCTCATCTACGAGGTGACCAGCCAGACCGTGGTTCCCCTCTCCCAGGCCTCGACCGTGGCCAAAAAAGAGCTGCTCCAGTCGACGGCCAACGTCAAGCGGGTCAGCAACGAGATCGTGCGGTTCGCCCGGGCGTCGGACGTCTCGGTGGATCCGCAGTACGGGACGTGGTTGGGCCTCCGGGTCGTGCCACCGGTCTCCCCGCCCTCCCAGTTCCTCCTCGGGGCGTCGGCGGACCAGACGCCTCTCGTGAAGCACGCCGCCAGCGGGGCCTGACCCGCCGGTGGCCGTACCGCCGCGCTGCTTGAGGTCGTGACACCCCGGATCGACGTGGTCGGCCTCGGTCCCGCCGGTCCCGGACTGATCACCACCGAGGCCCGGGACCTCATGGACGGGGCCTCGGTGCTGTTCCTCCGCACCCACCGGCACCCGGCCGCCGCCGGCTATGCGGCGGCGCCGAGCTTCGATCACCACTACGAGGCGGCTGACGACCTTCGACGAGGTCTACTCGTCCATCGTGGACGACCTGGTGGCTGCCGTGACGCGACGGGGGCCCGGAGGCCTCGGTCGTCTACGCCGTGCCCGGCTCACCCACCGTCGCCGAGGCCACGGTGGTCCAGCTGCGTCGCCACCCGGCCGTACTCGACGGCTCGGTGACCTTGGGCGTTCATCCGGCGGTGTCCTTCCTCGACCTGGCCTTCGAGCGTCTCGGGGTCGATCCGGTGGCGTCGGGTGTCCGGGTCGTCGACGGTGAGACCTTCGCCGTCGATGCCGCCGGGGAGCGCGGGCCCCTCGTCGTCGCCCAGTGCTGGAGCACGACGGTGCTCTCGGACATCAAGCTCTCGGTCGAGGAGGGACCGGCGGAGCCGGTGACGCTCCTCTTCCATCTGGGGCTCGACGATGAGCAGGTGGTCGAGGTGGCCTGGGACGACCTCGACCGGACCGTGGCGCCCGACCACCTGACCTCACTGTGGATCCCCCAGCTGGCCGCACCGGTGGCATCGGAGCTGGTGCGGCTGGACGAGCTGGTCCACATCCTCCGGGAGCGCTGTCCCTGGGACCGTCGACAGACCCACGGATCCCTCGCCCGCCACCTCCAAGAGGAGTCCTACGAGGTGCTTGGAGGCCATCGACGCCGTGGCGGCGATCGACGATGCCGGTGCGATCGACGATGCCGCGCGTCGGCGGCGCAGTCCCGATGGTCCTCGACGAGGAGGTCGAGGAGCGGGCCGTGGCCCACCTGGAAGAGGAGCTCGGCGACCTGCTCTTCCAGGTCTACTTCCACGCCACCCTGGCTGCGGAGGCGGGTCGGTTCACCCTGGCCGACGTGGCCCGGGGGGTCCACGACAAGCTGGTCTCCCGCCATCCCCATGTCTTCGGGGACGTGTCGGCGGACACCCCCGAGCAGGTGGCCTCCAACTGGGAGGAGCTGAAGCTGGCCGAGAAGGGCCGCACGAGCGTGACCGAGGGCATCCCGTCCGCGCTGCCGTCGTTGGCCCTGGCCGCCAAGCTGCAGCGCAAAGCCCTGGCCGTGGGGATGGTCCTTCCCGCCGTGGCCGATGAGGCGACCGGCGTGGCCGAGCGGGTGGCCCGCCTGTCCTCCGGTGGTGATGGCTGCCGTGGTCACCGACGGGGCAGGGGCGGCGGTGGCGACCGCCGAGGCCATCGGTGATCTGCTCTTCTCGTTGGCCAACGTGGCTCGGCAGATCGGTGTCGACCCGGAGACCGCCCTGCGGGCGCGGGCCGCCCGGTTCAGGGCCGAGGTCGACGCCCGCCAATGACCGGGCGTCTCCGCACGTCAATTTTGATGAACCTTGGCGATCGAACAGGCCGTAGCGGCGCCTCCTGTGCGTCCACCTGAGTCGACCACGGTCGGAGATTTCCGGCTCCAGCCGGCCACTATTCTCTTGTTGTAAGACGCTGGTCCGGTCCGGTAATTTGCGCCGCATGGGGGAGCAGTGGGCTAACGATGTCACGATCCTCGGGGGGTGTGGCCACGTCGGCCTTCCCCTCGGACTGGCATTCGCCGACGCCGAGCTGCGAGTGGCGCTGTTCGACACCAACCTGTCGGCTGTCGACCGGGTCCGGTCCGGCAAAGATGCCCCACCTCGAGCCCGGATGCTCCCGAAGTGCTCACCCGGACCCTGGCCAACGGCTCGCTGACGGCAACGTACGGAGCCGGCCTCGGTCGGTTCGAGCGAGCACCTGGTGGTCGTGGTCGGGACACCGGTCGATGAGCACCTCAATCCCGATCCCCACGCCGTCATCGCCGCCATCGAGGCGGTGGCCGACGAGCTGGTTGACGGGCAGCTGCTCGTGCTGCGCAGCACGGTGTTCCCCGGGGTCACCCGGTTGGTCGAGCGACTCATCGTTCGGCTGGGCAAGGCCATCGACGTGGCCTTCTGCCCAGAGCGGATCGCCGAGGGCCGCGGCCATGGAGGAACTGCACTCGCTTCCCCAGATCGTGGCGGCGCGAACTGAGCGGGCCTACGGGCGGGCGGCATCGCTGTTCGCCCACCTGACCGAGACGATTGTCCGGGTGGAGCCCGAAGAGGCCGAGTTGGCCAAGCTCTTCACGAACTCCTACCGGTACATCAAGTTCGCCGCGGCCAACCAGCTGTACATGATGGCCAACGACTTCGGGCTGGACTACGAGCGCATCCGGCAGCGCGGTGATCGAGGACTATCCCCGGGCCGCCGACCTGCCCGGCGCCGGGCTTTGCCGCCGGGCCCTGCCTCTTGAAGGACACCATGCAGCTGGCCGCCTTCAACAACAACAACTTCGCCCTGGGCCAGGCGAGCATGCAGATCAACGAGGGGCTGCCGCTCTACCTGGTCTCGAAGATCGAACATCGTTTCGATCTGGATGCCATGACCGTGGGCATTTTGGGCATGGCGTTCAAGGGCGAGTCGGACGACAACCGATCGAGCCTCTCCTACAAGCTGAAGCGGGTACTGAAGGTGCGTGCCGCCGAGGTCCTCACCACGGATCCGTTCGTGACCGTCGACGACAACCTGTCGCCGCTCGAGCAGGTACTGGAGCGCGCCGACCTGATCGTGATCGGTGCACCCCATCAGGATCTACCGGGATATCGCCATCTCGCAACCGGTCGTGGATGTATGGAACCTGAGGGGAAACGGGGTGGTGGTGTGAAGCCACGGGTGTCGGTGGTCGTTCCGGCCTACAACGAGGGATCGGGCATCGAAGACGTCTTGGCGCGGCTCCTCGAAGCTGTGCAGCTTCCCTCTGAGATCGTGATCGTCGTCGATGCGCCCGACGACTCGACGGTCCCCTACGTCGAGAAGTGCGCTGTGGCCAATGAACGGGTCCGCCTGCTCGTCAACGACGTGGCCCCCGGCCCGGCCCACGCTATCCGCTACGGATTCGAACGGGCCACGGCTGACGTGGTCGTGGTGACCATGGCCGACGGCTGCGACGACCCCCAGCAGATCGATCAGCTGGTGCGGCTGGTCGAGCGGGGTGTGGTCGTGGCGGCCGCGTCGCGCTACTCGCGGGGTGGACAGCAGGTGGGTGGTCCGTTCCTGAAGAGCCTGATGTCACGGATGGCCGGACTGTCGTTGTGGGCCTTCGCCCACGTTGGCACCCGCGACGCCACCAACTCCTTCAAGGCCTATGACACGGAGTTCGTGCGCACAGTGGGGATCACCTCGGGTGCGGGATTCGAGATCGGCATCGAATTGGTGGCCAAGGCCCGGCGGGCACGTCTCCCGGTGGCCGAGATACCGACCATCTGGCTCGAACGGCATCAGGGCATGTCAAACTTCAAACTGGTCACCTGGCTGCCCCACTATCTGCGGTGGTGGCGGTTTGCCTTCGGCGCCCGCCTCGAGGTGGACCAGATCCGGGCCGCAGCCGATTGGAGCGAAACAACGTGAGCAACGTACTGGTGAGCGGTTCGGCCGGCTTCATCGGCGGCTATGTCGTCAAGGAGCTCTTGGACCGGGGCCACACGGTGGTGGGCATCGACAACTACTCGAAGTACGGTCCGGTCAAGCGGTCCTATGACGACCACCCCGACTACCGGTTCATCGAGGGCGACGCCCGCGACGTCGAGCTGATGACGACCGAGCTATCGGCGTGCGACCACTTCATCGCCGGAGCCGCCCTGATCGGGGGCATCTCCTACTTCCACACCTACGCCTACGACCTGCTCGCCACCAACGAGCGCATCACGGCCTCGTCGTGTGACGCCGCCATCAAGGCGCACCAGGACGGCCGGCTCCAGAAGGTGACCTACCTGAGCTCGTCGATGGTCTTCGAGTCGGCCGACGCCTGGCCCTCCTACGAGGGCCAGGAACACGAGATTCCACCTCCCGTCTCCTCGTACGGCTTCCAGAAGCTGGCGGTCGAGTACTTCGCCAAGGCGGCGTTCGACCAGTACGGGCTCCCGTTCACCATCGTCCGGCCCTTCAACTGCGTGGGAACCGGCGAGCGCCGGGCGCTCGGAGACGTGGAGATCATGAGTGGGAACGTGAGTCTGGCCATGAGCCACGTCGTGCCCGACCTGGTCCAGAAGGTGTTGAAGGGACAGGATCCGCTGCACATCCTGGGTGACGGTTCCCAGATTCGCCACTACACCTACGGCGCCGACCTGGCCGAGGGCATCGTCGCGGCCATGGAGCACCCCGATGCCCTGAACGAGGACTTCAATCTGTCCACGGCGGAATCGACCACGGTGCTCGAACTGGCCCAGGCCATCTGGGTGGCCATCAAGGGGCCCGAGGTTCCCTTCAGCTGGGTATCCGATCCCCCCTTCGAGCACGATGTCAATCGCCGGGTGCCCTCGACCGACAAGGCGAAGCGGATCCTCGGCTTCGAGGCCACGACGACACTCGAGAAGATCCTCCAAGACGTCGTCCCCTGGATCGAGCGGGCCGTAGCCGACGGCACGATCTGACGGTCGCCGGGCTCCCTGACGAGTGAGCCGGCGCTGATCGGCCCCTGGTGCGCCAGGGCCCCGGCTCGAGGAGATGCCCTGGTCTGCGGGGTTGTGGATGGTAGCTTTTCCCACACCAGCGACAGGAGTGACTACCCACAGTGAGCTTCATCGAACAGGTCATCGGCCGCGAGGTGCTCGACTCGCGCGGCAACCCCACCGTCGAGGTCGAGGTCGTCCTCGACTCGGGTGCCGTGGGTCGGGCCATCGTGCCCTCGGGGGCATCCACGGGGTCGTTCGAGGCCGTCGAGCTCCGCGACGGCGGGGATCGGTTCGGGGGCAAGGGTGTCCTCCAGGCCGTGGCGAACGTCAACGGCGAGATTGCCGAGATCCTGGACGGTGCCGATGCCCTCGACCAGCGGGCCGTGGACCTGGCGCTCATCGACGCCGACGGCACGCCCAACAAGTCCCGCCTCGGCGCCAACGCCATCCTGGGTGTCTCGCTGGCCACGGCCAAGGCCGCTGCCGACGAGTTGGAGCTTCCCCTGTTCCGCTACGTCGGCGGGAGCGACGCCCACGTGCTGCCGGTGCCCATGATGAACGTGGTCAACGGGGGCGTCCACGCGGACAACTCCATCGACCTCCAGGAGTTCATGATCATGCCGGTCGGGGCGGCGTCGTTCTCCGAGGCGCTCCGATGGGGTGTCGAGACCTACCACTCGTTGGCCAGCGTGCTGAAGCAGCGGGGCCTGTCGACCGCCGTCGGGGACGAGGGGGGGTTCGCCCCGGATCTGCCCTCCAACGAGGACGCAGTGACGATCCTGGTCGAGGCCATCGAAGCCACCGGG
The DNA here is from genome assembly GCA_963817985.1 of uncultured Acidimicrobiaceae bacterium. GTDB lineage: Bacteria > Actinomycetota > Acidimicrobiia > Acidimicrobiales > RAAP-2 > Bog-756. The sequence continues at coordinate 8,842 of CAWFQI010000004.1, forward strand.
AGGGCTCCGGGCGAGGACATCGCCATCGCCATGGACCCGGCCACCAGCGAGCTCTACCGGGACGGGAGTTACGTACTGGCCGGCGAGGGCCGAAGCCTGTCCTCGGCCGAGATGGTGGACTACTGGGTCGACCTCGTCGGCCGCTACCCGATCGTCTCCATCGAGGACGGCATGGCCGAAGACGACTGGGAGGGGTGGTCGGCCTTGACCACAGGCCCTCGGAGGCTCGGTGCAACTGGTTGGCGACGACCTCTTCGTCACCAACGAGGAGCGGTTGCGCCGGGGGATCGACGCGGCGACGGCCAACGCCATCTTGATCAAGGTCAACCAGATCGGCTCGCTGACCGAGACTCTCGGCACCATGGGCCTGGCCACCCGCTCGGGCTACTCGTGTGTCATGTCGCACCGATCCGGTGAGACCGAGGACACCACCATCGCCGATCTGGCCGTGGCCACCAACTGTGGACAGATCAAGACCGGGGCCCCGGCCCGCTCGGACCGGGTGGCGAAGTACAACCAGCTGCTCCGCATCGAAGAGCAGCTGGGCGAGTCGGCGGCATTCCGGGGTGGCGAAGCGCTCTCCTCGTGGGGACCGCAGCGGTGACCTCCCGGCAGCACGCGCGCTCAAAGCGGCGGAAGGGCCCGTCCACGCCGCGGACGTTTACCGCGGCCGAGGGACTGACCGGCGCCACACCCGAGGAGCTGGCCAAGCGGGCCGCGATCACTGCGGCGGCCATGGCCGCAGCCGAGCGGTCCGAGGCCAAGGCGGCCAAGCGGGCCGCACTGCTGAGACAGATGAAGGCAGCCCGGCCCCTCAACCAGCGCCGGATGCCGGAGTCGAGCCGGTCGCCGAGCGACCGCAACCACAAGAGGCGGGCCCTCGGGTGTTCCGGGCACCGGTTGCCCCTCCGGCCCCGGTGGTCATCGACGAGGAGACCCGAAGGACGTTCGGAGCCGAAGGCTCCGCGGGAGACCGGTCCCTCCAAGGGGTCCGGGGTGCCTCTATTCCGCCCTGTCCACCAGCTCGGTCGACCGGCCTCCCCGCGTCTTCAAACTGTCTGACCCGGGGAGCGCGTCCGGAACGACGGCGGAAGCACCCCGGCACACCGATGCCGGAACGACCGGACTGGCCGACGGGCTGAGCATCGCCGAGGCCCTGAAGGCCGAGGGGCGACGGGCGGCCCAGTTGGACGAGACCGCAGCGTCGGACCGAAAGGGCGCCACCTCCCGCTGGGCCCGAGTCCGGCTGTCGACGGGGACGGTCCGGTCGAGTCGGCGCCCGGCATCTGGGCCCCGGCTCGACGCCCACGCTCGGAAACGGACCGGCTTCGTCCCGTTGGACCGTGCCCCTGGTGGGTCGGAAGGACGAGCAGAAAACGGACCCGCCCGCCGCCTCGGCGGACAAGAAGTCGCCGTCCAAGCCCGGGCCGAAGAAGCCCCGGGCCGGACAGGGACCGGCCAACAAGAAGAAGGCGGAGTCCAAACGGGGGAAGAAGAAGCAGGCCAAAGCCAAGGCGCCGACCACCCCCCTCGAGCGCCGTCGCCGGATTCCGGTGGCTCTGGCTGCCATGTTCGCCCTGGCCGTGCTGGCCACGAGCTTCCCGCTCTCCTCGATCCTGGGTCAGCACGGCCAGCTGTCGGCGGCCAGCGCCCAACTCGCCCAGGTGCGGGACCAGAACAAGGCGCTCACCCAGCAGCAAGAGGCACTGAAGTCGAACGTCGCCATCAACCAGTTGGCCCGGGGCGATTACCAGATGGTCACGCCAGGGCAGACGCTCTACGTGGTCCTTCCCTCCAGCAAGAAGACCACTCGACGTCCCTGGCTCCGACCAGCGGTGACCCCGGCTCCCAGCCGCTGGTGGCGCCCAACAACGCACCGGATCTCTCGCCTCAGCAGGTGCTGCCGACTCCGATCCCGGCCAGTGCGGCGGACGCCTCGGGATCGGGGACGAGCGGGGCCACGACGGCCGACGTGTCGAACGGGGCGACGACAGCCTACCGCGCCATCCTCGTACTGGGGCCGGGTGGCCGATACCCTCGAATTCTGGCGGTGACCGTCGGGTCCAGGCCCGGGACGGACGGGGCGGACGACGACGGGTCGGCGGTGAACGGCCCGCCGAGACCGTGGGCAGTTGCGGCCGATCTGGCTGCGGTGGCCGAGCTGCTCGGTCGTCGCCCGGCCGGGAGCTTCGAGGTGGTCGTCCGTGCCGACGAGGGCAGACCGGCGGTGATCGCCAACGCCCCGTTCCTCTACGACGGCACGCCCATGCCCACCCGATTCTGGCTGGTCGACCCCACGCTGCGGGAAGAGGTCAGTCGACTGGAGTCGACCGGTGGCGTCCGACAGGCCGAGGAGGCCGTGCCCATGGATCGGATCGAGGCGGCCCACGCCCGCTATGCCGAGGAACGGGACGCCCTCATCGATCCCGACCACCGTGGTCCGAGGCCGAGCGGGGGGGTGGGGGGCACCCGTCGCGGGCGTCAAGTGCCTCCACGCCCATCTGGCCTGGTGGCTGACCGGCGCCGACGATCCCATCGGGGAGTGGACGGCCCAACAGATCGGCCTCCATCCCACCTGACGCGACCGGTCACCGGGAGCTGACCAGGCGGTGGTCCTTCCCGAGGGTCCCCCGTGGTAGCAAGGTGAGATGGACCGGGAAGGAGCAGTCGCGGCCATCGACTGCGGAACCAACTCCACCCGGCTCCTGATCGTCGACGGCAACGGGGGCGACCCTCGAACGACTCATGCGGATCACCCGGCTGGGGGCCGGGGTCGACGCCACCGGCCGGTTGGCCCCCGAAGCCATCGAGCGTTGTCTCTCGGTGCTGCGGGAGTTCCGAGAGATCATGGACTGGTTCGCGGTGGTCCGAGGGCGCCTGGCCGCCACCTCGGCGGCCCGGGACGCCTCGAACGGCGACCTGTTCCTTCGGGCGGCCGGCGAGGTGACCGGCATCGAGCCCGAGATGCTGGTCGGGCACCGAGGAGGGACGGCTGTCCATGGCCGGGGCCCTCTCCGACCTCGGGGGTGCGGGCGGGACCGTTCCTGATCCTGGACATCGGCGGGGGCTCCACCGAGCTGGTGGCGGGCACGGGCACCGACGATCCCGACCTGTCGGTGGTGTCGCTCCAGGTCGGGTGCGTGCGCATCACCGAGCGGTTTCTGTCCTCGGATCCTCCGACGCCCGACGAGTTGGCGGAAGCCGAGGCGATGGTCAACGAGCTGTTGGACCAGGCCATCGCCGATCACCCCCGGTTCCTGGCCGCCCACCGCCTGGTCGGCCTGGCCGGGACGGTCACCACGCTGGCCTCGCTCAACCTGGGCCTGGAGCACTACGACCGGGACCGGATCCACCACGCCGTCCTCACTGCCGGCGACGTCTACGACTGGTACCGGACCCTGGCCTCCGAGGTCACCGTGGCCCGCCTGGACCGGGCCGGGATGGTGGCGGGGCGGGAGGACGTGATCGTCGGCGGGGCGCTGATCCTGGCCGCGGTGATGACCCGGTTCGGGTTCGACGAGTGCCTGGTGTCGGAGGCGGACATCCTGGACGGCATGGCCGCCGGATCTGCTCCGCTCAGCGGTGAAGTACCGGCGCGATCACGGTCGGGCGGATGCGGTCACGAGGCCCGACGCCATCCTGCACCCGGTCGATGAACCGATCCGTCGAACCGAAGTGCGTTTCGGCGTAGGCGAGGCCCTGGCTGCTGAGGGCGTCGCGTATCGGAGGATCGAACATCGCCTCCACGCACCAGGTGAGTTCCGGGGCGTTGGCGAACCACAGTCCGGACCGACCGCGCTCGGCGTGCTCGCTGGCCCGACTGATCTGAGGGACGACGATGGGTGTGCCGTAGAGGAGTGACTCAAGGCAACGACGGGCGAAGAGATCGCCGGGTTGTAAATCGACGGTGACCTGGGCCCAGGCCATCAATCGGGCGACATCGCTCGACCGTCGGACCGCTTCGGACCGGGCCACTCGTCCCTTCCGCCACACGCAGAAGGCGTCGGTGTGGAGCACGGCGACGGTCCGCTCGGGAAAACGCATGCGCACGAGTTCGGAGAGCACCGTGGATGGACCCTGCTCGCCCTCGCTAACGCCGGAGTTGACGACGATGGCGGGCGCCTCGCCGACCATCGGATCCGGCTCGCTCCGTGCGCTGGGATTGGCCGACAGTGGCGCCCCGATGCTGTGGATCCGGTCTGGGGGAACTCCCGCTCCCACCAGCGATATCGAGCGCTCGTCGGTGATCACGAGCCAGGCGTGGACCCGCGTCGACAGCCGTCTGAGGTCCGCGTCGGTAGCGTGACCCCCGGACGATGCCACGCTGAGGTCCAGCATGAGGATCCGGGTCGCGTCATCGAGGATGAATCGTTCGCCGCGCTCGAATTGTGGCCAGAAGGTCGGCGGATGTCGACCAACTCGAGGCGGCGACAACGACGCAGTCGGTACGCGACCCATGTCCAGCCTCCTGGTGTCCGTGGTCGACCCCGTGAAGGGTGAAGACCCCATCTGCGACGGAAGCGGCGAGCGTCTCGGATGGGATGACCACGTGCACATCGGCCTCGCAGGCCAGGGATCCGGCGACCTGGCGAGTGATCCATCCTCGCTCGGATCGAGTCTCCCAGTGGTCGGTTACGACGACGACAGTGGCACCGCGTGTGGAGTCGCCAGTCGGCAGTAGCAGTCACGCTGCCGGGGCCGCTGGACGGGGAACGATTCCGTGCCCCCTGATCACCGTGTCGATACGCGTCCCCGCCGCCTTGACCGGCCGAATCGAGCGAGGACTGCGCTTCAGTCGAAGGAGGCTCGAGGTGCAACCAGAGGGCCAGCTTGGCCTGGTTCTCGGCCTCGGCAACCTGGCGGTCGAGTAGGGCTTCCCCGAGGGCCTGGCACCGTCGGTCGAGTTCGGTGCAGCGGCGATCGAGTTCGTCGATGACCTGGACGGCACGCGACAGGAACTCCTGTTCCCGCTGGTGATATGGACCGAGGACCCGGAGGTCAGCCGACCGAAGAGCGCCGCCGCCCGGCCGCGAAGGCCGGTCGGGGTGTGCGGGTGGCCCAGCGAGTCGGCGAGGCCCAGTGCTGATGGAGGTAGTCGAGGACGCTCGGTCCGGTCGTACCGTCTCGCTGCTGGTCGCGGGAGCCTCATCGGGAGGGAGCGGTGCCCACCGGAGGACCTGGTGCTCCGCCCGGAGTCGCTCGAGAAGCTCTTTGGGGTCCAGTGCGGCTTGTCCCACGTGGTGGTGCTCCTCATCTCGGTTGGTGGCTCTAGGTGAGCAATGCTACGGCGTGATTGACCCCGGCCCGGGTCCCACCGGGCCCCGAGGGCCGGTTGACCAGCGCCGATCGGAGTCCCGAGTGGGCCGGAGGCTCGAAAGACGCATGGTATCGTCGCTCGAATCGTGGTTGGTTCGTCGCACGCTCACCGGGACGGGGGTGGCAGTCCGATGGCGGGCCACGCATCGTGGGAGAGCCGGATCTTCCCCCGTTGGACTGGATGGTCGATTCGTCCTCCGAGACGCATGGTGCCAGCGATCCGTGGGGTCCGGACGCTGCCTCTTCGGCGCTGACCTACTGGCACTGGCGCGAGCAGCAGCGCCAGGCGCTGGCAGACGGTGGCCAGCCAGGAGCTCCGGGCCGTGGGCCGACGCTGAGTGTGGTGATCATCGGTGGAGCCACCGGTGTCCGGGCACCTCCGACAGACCGTCCGCTCGCTGATCGACCAGACCTCGCCGAACTGGGAGCTCGTGCTGTGCGAAACCGAGTCCACCCACGATCTCGTGACCGAGGCGCTCGTTGGACTGGTCGAAGCGGAATCGCGTATCCGGGTGGTCACCCTGCCTGATACCGACGGGGGACGTCAGGGCACTCAACCGGGCCTCGCTGAAGTGGTCGGGCCAGTTCCTTCTCCTGCTCGACGATGGCGACGTGCTGGTGCCTGGGCGGTGGCCGAGCATGGCCTCGGCGCTGGCGGCCGACGACGACATCGACGTCCTCTACTCGGACGAGGATCGGTTCATCGACATCGAGCGTCCCGTGCAGCCGCACTTCAAGCCGGACTGGGACCCCGATCTGTTGCTGTCGACGGCGTACCTGGGTCGCGGACTGGTTATCCGGACGGCCCTGCTGCGGTCGGTGGGAGGGTATCGGGCCGAGCTGGCGGGAGCCCACGAGTACGACGTGATGCTGCGGGCCACCGAGTCCGCCCGGCGGGTCGCCCACCTTCCCCTCGTCCTGTACCACCGTCGTATCCGAAGCGGGGACCCGAGATCGTCGACGGACCTGCAGCAGGTCGACGAGATCGGTCGCCGAGATCCTCGAGTCGACCTTGGCGAGGCGAGGCATCGACGGACACGTGGACAGGCGGGGCCGTTCCCCGGTGCCCACCATGTTCGCCGGCGCATCGCCAGTGAACCAACAGTGAGTGTGATCATTCCCTTCCGGGATCAGGCCGCTCTCACCGTCGCATGCCTGGACTCCTGGAGCGGGCTCCGGGATGGTCCATCGACGAGACGGTGCTCATCGACAATGGCAGCACGGAGCCCGAAACGCGGGCCCTCGAGGAGCCGGCTGGAGAATCGCCAGTGCCACCCGGGTCCTCGACTATCCCCGAGCCCTTCAACTGGTCGGCCATCAACAACATGGCTGCGCCAGCAGTGACGTCGGAGATGCTCCTGTTCATGAACAACGACATCGAGGCGACGTCGCCGAGACTGGCTCGAGCGCGTTGGTCGAACAGGCACAGCGTTCTGAAGTCGGCGCAGTGGCTCCCCGCCTCGTGTATCCGGATGGCTACGTGCAGCACGCCGGTGTGGTGCTCGGGCTGGGTGGTATTGCCATGCACCTCTTCAGCCGCCTTCCCCCCGGCCGTGTGGGGTACTTCGGATGGGACCGTGTGGTCCGGGGCTACAGCGCGCTGACCGGGGCCTGCCTCCTCGTCCGGCGCCAGGTCTTCGACGAAGTCGGGGGGTTCGACGAGGACCTCCCGGTGGCGTTCAACGACGTCGACTTCTGCCTCCGGTTGGGTCAGGCGGGGTATCGCTTGCTTTACACCCCTCACGCCGAGCTCACGCACTACGAATCGGTGAGCAGGGGACATTCCGGCTTCAACACCGACTTCGGCACATTTGTGTCTCGATGGTGGGACGTCCTCCGCCGGGACGACCCGGCCTACAACCCCAATCTGGGTCGTTTCGCCCCCTGGTGCCCCCTTCGTATGGAGGGGGAGGACGAACGGTGGCTGGCCGAAGTGGGTGCAGCGGTAGCCAACTAGGGGATCAGGCCCGGCCTGCCTCCTACGGGAGCACCTGGTGACCCCTCGGCCGCGCTAGCCGGGCGCGGTGGGCTGCACTTCTCGGGGTTCCTCGCGAACGGTCTCGGGCCGAGGTGGGTAGCTTCGTCCGATGGTCGACTCCCGAGAACTTCCCGGTGCGTGTGCGTGTCGGTGGGTGAGCGATTTCGAGCTACGGACCACCTGGAACCGCTCCTTCAGCCGCAGGAACGGCCGTTCCACGACGAAGTAGCTGACGGTGGCGATGGCGATGATGACCGCCATCGTCCCCACTGAGGCCACGTAGGGATTGCCGTGCCACGGATGCCAGTAGATAGGAAGGACCACTACCACGGGGAGTAGCCACAGATACATGCCATAGGAGATCCGGCCGATGGACACCATGGGCCACGTCCGAAACATCCTGGTCGTCACTGAGCGCTCCGACCCGACAGTGAGACCGACTATCAGGAGGGCGGCGGCCAATCCCGCCCAAATCTCCTCGAGCGGGTAGCGGGTAATCCGAGTGTTATGTGCGACAAAAGCCTCCACGCCGGCCAGGGCCAACAGGGCCAGGGGGGTGATGGCGGCGCGCACCCACCGCATGGGCTCCAGTCGCCGCTGAATGCCGGGGAGCAGGACGGCGAGCAGGCATCCGAGCAGTAGTTCGTTGGCTCGGGTCTCGGGGCGGAAGTAGGTCAGGGGGATCCCGTCGTTCGGTCCGGTCGCCCATTCAAGCAGGGCCGTGCTCAACAGAATCCCGCCGATCAGCGACGGGAGCACCGAGCGACCCCGCCGCAGACAGAGCAGCAGCACGGGAGCCCACAACAGGTAGAACTGCTCTTCGAGAGCCAGGCTCCAGGTATGGCCAATGTTGCCGTGGGCGTTGCCGGTGTAGCCCACGATGAAGTTCTCAATGTAGAGGCCCGAGTAGGCCGCTGTGCGGAGGTACCCGAGGAGTGTCCCGCCATCACCGAGTGATCCGTAGAAGAATGCTCCCACGATGAGCATGGCGACGAGCGCCGGATAGAGCCGCAGGACTCGCCGTAGGTAGAACTGGCCCAGGCGAATCGACGAGGTCCGATCGAACTCTCGGACCAGGATCGAGGTGATCAGATATCCCGAGAGTACGAAGAAGATGTCTACGCCGATCCAGCCTCCACTGAGGGCAGGCAAGGGAAAGTGTGAGCAGATCACAAGGACCACGGCCAGGGCACGGACCCCGTCCAGCTCGCGGCGATACGTCACCAGCGGAGATTAGCAATAGCTCGTTCGCTCCTCTGAGGATGGGCCGACTGCATGTCGTGGCGCCAGGGCGAATTGTGCCTGTGACCTCGCCTGTGGTGACCGGGAAGCCTCACTGACCCGTGACTAATGTCTCGGTTTCGATGGAAACCTCAGACGATCTGGCCAGCCCGGACCCCCACGAGGGGGAGGGGGCGTCGCGCCCGGTGGGACGTCGTTGGCCGATCGCCCTCATCATCGTCGCGACGTCGGTGTTATGCGCGGCGCTGATCCGGCTGAGCTACTTCCACAACGACGACTTCCTCAACGCCGGGGTGGCGCGTCACTACGGACCCTCGTGGTCGCTGTTCACCTACAACGGATTCGGACACCTGGCCCCCGTCGACCGATTCTTGCATCTCTTCCTCATCAACGTGTCGTCGCTCAACTACGACCTTGGGGTGCTCATCATCGTCCTCCTGTTCGCCGGGGTTCTCCTCGCTCTTTGGTGGGTGTTGGCCGAGCTGGAGACACCGACCTTCGTCACGGGTGCGATCGTGCTCATGGCGGGAACGTCGGTGATCGCGTTGCACGTCACCCTGTGGTTCGATCAGTCCACCTTCCTGCTCCCGGCCTCGGCGTTCATCCTCCTTGTGACAGCGTCCTACCTCCGATGGGAGCGGACGGGCCAGACGAAGTGGATGGCGGCTTCGTGGGTCTTGTTCGCCGCCTCGCTCCTCACCCAGGAGCGCCCGCTGGTGGTGTTGGCCTATCTCGTTGTGCTCCGCTACGTGGTGGTCCGGCCCCGTGGAACCTACTTCGCCCGACGCCTTCTCGGTGATTGGCGCCTCTGGACTCCGTACCTGGTCATCGCCGCCCTGTACCTCTGGGTGTACGTGGCCGGCGGATACTTCCAGAAGAAACCCAAGCCCACGACGTCCCAGATGGTCGAGTACCTGCATCAGGTCAGCCTGGAGCTCCTTCGGGAGCTGGTCGGCCTGCCGGCCCTCGGCGTTCCGAGTTGGGTGACCGCCATCGTCGTGGTGGCCGCCGCCGTCCTCGTCGTGGCCATTGTCCGTGCCGCCCTTCGCGACAGTCGGGTCTGGAAAGCCGTGGTGTTCGCGGTGGTCTGTATCCTCGTCAATCTCTTCCCGGTGATGACGGGCAGGGTGGGCGTCTACAGCCCGTTCCAGGTGGCGTCGGATATTCAGTACCTGCTCGATCCGATGCTGGTCGTAGGAATCGCCGTCGGTATCGGCACCAGTGGCTGGCTGGAGGTGCCACGCAGCCACCGCCACTCGACGAGGTCAGCCCAAAGCGACCGGCGCGTCACCCTCACCGGCATCGGGGTCGTCGGAACCCTGGTCTGCGTCCTTGTGGTGGCCGTCCACCTCGCCATCGTGCCTACCGGTGTGAACCACGAGATGAGGATCGAGTCATCGGCGGGAACCGTCCGCCAGTTCGTGGACAATCTTCGTTCGGGCCTGACCTCGGTCGAGCATGAACCGGAGAAGGCCACCATCCTGCCCTTGATCGCTCCTACTCAGGTGGTGCCGAGCTTCATCTCGCCCTACAACTTCGAGGGCCTGTTCTTCCCCATCCTGCCGGAATGGCACAACTATCAGACCGGACCGGTGAAGGTGGTCGGGTCCGACGGCACGCTCGTGGCCACGACCTCGAATGATACGGCGACCGTGTCGGGCGGGGAAGTCCGGGGAAGCTCGGTCTGGACCAACCTCGTGCCGGTGGCCTCACCGGCCGGAGAGACGTGCGCCACGGGCACGGGTCAGACCGGCGGGGTGACGATTCATCTGCCGACTTCGGTGAGTGGGGAGGCGCTGGCCGCCGATATCCACTACTCGACGTCCACATCGTTCACCGGGACCTTGGGTACGGCCACGGCGACCATATCGGCTTACAACGCCCTGGCCACCTCGTTCGATGCCGGACAGTCGCAACGGGTGGTGACCTGGGTCGAGGGCAAGACCGCAGACCGTCTGCTCATCGCGGCCATCTCGCCCGAGAGTCGGTTCTGCATTCTGTCTGTCCAGGTGGGGAGCCTGGTGACGACTCCGGACAGCAGTGGCGTGTGTCACGCCATCGACGAGTACGGCGCGGTGGGGCCGACCGACCTTCTGCGGGGTGGCCTGGCCGTGAGGTTAGCCGGTCGGCTCAGGGTGGATTCGGCGCCAGATAGTCGCTGAGCTCGGCTATTCCGGTGGGAGATCCGATCTCGAAGAAACGATCGAAGACCTCGAAACCGCCGAGGAGGCGGTGATCACTGAGGTCAGCGAGGAGCACGGCCAGGTCGACGTGCTGCTCGGTTGGGATCCGCTCGATGACGATCCCCCGATCGAGCACCGAGAGCCCGTAGTCGATGTAGGCCATGGCCGCATCAGGTTCGGCGTTCTTGCGGTATCTGGTGACGAGCGAGCCGTCGAAGACGACGTTGCTCGTGTCCCACCTGCCCTCATTGGCGAAGACGGTCATGATGGCCGGAAGTCGGCGTTCGGTGAACTGGGCATCAAGGGCTGGGCAGGTCGACCTGGAGGTACGAGTCGCCGTAGAGCACGAAGAAGTGCTCAGCCATCACGCCCTGGTCGACGGCCAATCGAATGGCACCTCCCGTTCCGCGCAGACCGTCGGTCTCTTCTACGAACTCGACCCGCAGGCCCCAGCGTCCGCCGTCCCCCACGAACTGCCTGATCTGATCGCCTAGGTGGCCGATGCTATAGACGACCGAATCGACGCCCTCGGACCGGAGCCAGGCCAGTTGCCAGTCGGCGAAAGGGTCGTCCGGCCACCGGCAGCAGGGTCTTCGGGACGGTCGGGTCGTACTCGCGGATGCGGGTGCCGAGCCCACCGGCCAGTATCAGGCACTGCACGGCTTACCCCGATCCCGTAGTACTCGCCGACGCCCGGCCCATGTTCAGCTTCGGGCGAGGACGACCGAGCCGTCCTGGTCGAAGGAGAACCGCACTTCGGCCAGCCCTTCGTCGACCATGGCCCTCCGCAACGCACCGGGATCGCGGCTGTAGAAGAGCAGAAATCCGCCGGCGCCGGCGCCGACCAGCTTCCCTCCCATGGCACCGCTGGCAATACCGCGTTCGTACCACCGGTCGATGAGGTCGTTGGTCATGCCTGCGGATCGCTCTCGCTTCCGAACCCAGTGCTGGTGCATGAGTGAGGCGAACTCGGCGGTGTCCCCCCGCTCCAATGCATCCCTGCTGGCCTCACCCACCGACCTCACGAAGTCGAGGTTGTCCAGCATCGCCGCGTCGCCCCCGTCGGACTTGGCCTTTTGGTCCTCCAGCATGTGGTCGGCATCACGGGAGTAGCCGGTGAAGAACATCAGCAGGTGCTCCTCGAGGTCATGGAGCGTTTCGTTGCTGACATCGAGCGGGGCCACACTCACCGTTCCGTCGCGTCCGAAGGTGAAGCAGGTGAGGCCGCCAAAGGCGGCGATGTACTGGTCCTGCTTCCCCACCGGCCGCCCCAGCCGATCGATCTCGATCGAGCAGGCCTCTTCGGCCAGGGTCAGCGGGGAGGCGTGTTCGCGCTGATAGGCGGTGACTGCCCTCAGAAGGCCCACGGTGAAAGCTCCCGATGAGCCGAGGCCGGTGCCGGCTGGAATGTCGGCCACACTGACCATCTCCACCGACGGCTGCACGTCGTGGAGTTCGAAGTCTCCCTGACGATCGGATGGTCGATCTCTTGCGGAGTTCCACCCGCTCGATGGCCGAGTACTTCAGGAAGTAGTCGTCGGTAAAGGTCCGGTTCATCGCCACGAAGATGTACTTGGTGATGGCTCCGGCGATGACCAGGCCGCCCGACCGCTCGTAGTAGGACGGTAGATCGGTCCCTCCGCCTCCGAGCGAAATCCGGAGCGGCGTCCTCGTGATGATCACTGCTTGAGCGTGGGCGCCATCAGAGCAGGTAGCCCGCAGCCTGCCGCGTCGCTGTGGAACATCTGCACGGTCTCGAGCGAGTACTCGATGAGATCCTTGTCGTGGAGCGCGGCTTGCTCAGGAGGTCATGGGTGACGGTGATGATGTGGCAGCCGATGGCATCGGCTTGGTAGACGTTGAGAATCTCGCGAGGGCTGGCCCACAGCAGCTCGACCTGGGGCAGGGGTTCGAGCAACCCAAGGCACTCTTGCATGAGGGGAATGGGGTCACGCCCGGTATCCGCCACCCGACCGGCGAATACCGAGACGATGGCGCCTGAGCAGCCGGTCAGGGCTCCGGCCACCTCTTCGACCTCCGCGGGTGCCATCAGTGCGGTGACATTGAGTTGGAGACCCTCGTCGGCGAGCTGCCGGATCAGGTCGGTGGACCGCTCGCCTCGGGTATTCATGACCGGGATCTTCACGACGACGTTGGGCGCCCACGAGGCGATGCGGCGGGCCTGTCTGGCCATCTCGGGAAACTCGTCGGAGAACACTTCAAAGGAGATGGGCTGATCGACGATGTGGTCGAGCACTTTCCTGGCAAAGCCTTCGTACTCGGCAATGCCCGATTTGCGCATGAGCGTCGGATTGGTGGTGAATCCCGAGATCCGCGGATCGTCGGCAAGTTGGACCATTCCCTCGACGTCCGCCCCGTCGGCGAAGATCTTGACCTTCAGTTGTCCCGTCATGGCCGCCTCTGGATCCCTTCCGTGCACTGCCGAAACGAGCGGGCAGTGCTCGTCATCGGGTGCACCCGACAGTACAGCCTGCCCCGCCCGCCATCGCGCCAATCAGCCCATGGCGGGGGTCAGGATTTCTCATCGAACCGGCCGCTCGCTGCGTCCACCATCATGGACTCGAGGGAGGCCCGTAGCGCCTCGAGGGAGGATCGCTTGTTCTCCCAGCCCAGAGCCCGGATCCGGCGGGAATCGAGGCGCACCACCGGAACGTCGCCCTTCCATCCCCGGTCACCCCCGGTGAACTCCCAGGTGGTGGTGCCGGGCTCGATCCCGAGGACCTCACCGGCCAGGGTGGCGATGTCTCGCACCGTCGGATAGTCGCCGGTGGCAACGTTGTAGACGGCGAAGGGCAGGGGCGCCCGTACGGCGGCGAGCAGGACGGCATCGATGACGTCGTGGACGTGCACATACGACTTGCTCTGCATGCCGTCGCCGAGGATTCGGAGGTGGGTGGGGTCGTCGACGCAGGCGCCGGGTGAAGTCGAACCCCACGCCGTGGGTCTGGTGCGGGCCGACGACGTTGCCAAAGCGGAACGCACAGCCCGAGAGCCCGAACATGACGCTGTAGGAGGCGATGAGGGCCTCGCCGGCCAGCTTGGAGGCGCCGTAGGTCGAGACGGGACGAGGGGCCCGTAGTCTTCGGGCGCCTCGAGGTTGCCCACGTCGCCGTACACACCGCTACCTGAGGCGTAGAGGATGCGTCCGCCCCCGTTCATCCTGACCGCTTCGACGACGTGATGGGTCAGGACCGTTCCCTGGTCGAAGTCGACGGCGGGCTCGGTGGCGGCACGGGCGATGTCCGGGTTGGAGGCGAGGTGGATCACCGTGTCGGAACCCTCCACGGCGCCGGCCAGGCTGGCGAGGTCCTCGACATCGCCCACCACCACATCCAGGCGGGAATCGGACTCGAATGGTTGCAGGTGCCATCGGCGGCCCGAGGTGAAGTTGTCGTACACCGTCACATGCTCGGTCTCGGGACTGGTGAGGAGGCGCTCGACGAAGTGGCTCCCGATGAAGCCCGCACCGCCAACGATGCAGACGCGGCGGATCTGATGCCCGTTGCCCTCCGACCCCCGCTCAACGGACCGACTCCCACTTGGTGGAGGCGGTAGCGAGGGCCGGATGGGAGACCAACAGATGCCACACGACGGCGCAGAGTCCCTCGGTATGGGGAGTGACACGGTCGGGGAAGAGCGGCGGGATGACGACGCAGGCGTCGGCCACCTCGGCCACGTGACCTCCCTGACGACCCACGATGCCGTAGATCGACGCACCGCGCTCCTTGGCCAAGTCCAACGCACGCACCAGATTGACCGAGATGCCCTTGGCCACGTCCCCGCCGCCGACGGAGAAGACCAGCAAGGCGTCGTCGGAGGTGAGCCGGGAGACGCGTAACCAGGCTTCGAAGGTCGTGTCCCACCCCTCGTCGTTCACCCTGGCCGTCAGTTCGGAGACGTTGTCGGTGGGTGCGTAGGATTCGATGCCGCACAGCTTCCGGAAATCGTTGACGGCGTGCGAGGCATGTCCGGCGGACCCGCCGACGCCCAGGATGAACAGGCGCCCGTCGCGTTCCCGGACCGCCGCCAGCCCGGAGGCGCATCGTTCGATGTCGTCGGGGGGAAGAGCCGAGAGCACCTCGATGCTCTCGTTGATGAAGCTGGTGGCAAAGGTGGTCACGAGAGCAGTTCTTCTTTCCGACAGACGGCTAGGGCGTTGAGTCCGAATTTGTGGCGGCGACAACGGATGGCGTGGGGCGGGAACCCGGCGGCCACGAGCTTGGGCCACAGGTCGCGTGGGTCGTAGTAGGTCTTGTGATCGTCCATCTCGTTGGCGGGGCTGAGACCGAGCCGGAACGCCGAGAACTCCAGGAACCACTTGCCGAGCCACGTGGGAACGTTGATCACGCACACCCCTCCCGGGCGGAGGATGCGATGGAACTCGGTCAGGGTCAGATCGGGTTGGGTCAGGTGCTCGAGCACGGAGAGGCAGAGGACCACGTCGAGCGACTGGTCCGCCACCTTCGTCAGGGTCCCCGGCAGCTCGCCGAGGTGGGAGACGACCTTGGGGTGTTGCCCGATGTCGTCGGCCACCGCCACATCGGAGACCGTGGCCGAGGACACCTGATCGAGGACGGATCGGGTAAAGGTGGCCTGGTAGCCGCAGCCGAAGTCACCGATGTCGGCACCGACGAACGAGCCCACCCCCCGATGCACACCCCGCCCGGAGAGCCATACCCCGAAACGGTCGATAGGCGTGGTGTCGTTGGATTGGCCGAAGGATCTGGTCCGACCCATATCAGGATGTTCCACGCGGACCGGATGGCGGCGCTACGGCCTGTCGAAGGCCGTAGCGAACTCCGGTCGCATAGAGCACCAAGGTGAAGCAGAAGGAGGAGAAGCCCATCACCGTGAGAAGCAGTCCGGTCACGGCCAGGTGGTCGACGGTCGACGACGGCGGCGGAAGGCGCATGCCGTGGGTCAGGTACCAGACGATGAGCACGACATCGAGGGCGAGGCCGACCGTGGAGACGGCCAGGCTGATCAGCACGGTCCTGGTGTAGCGGGAAGAGCTTCGTCCATCGTCGACCGGGCCGCGCCCGAGTAGTCGCAGAGTACCTGGGCGAGACAGCCGAAGAAGAAGCTCTGGAGGCCGATGATGGCGAGCGCCACGCCCACCAGCATCCAGTACAGCCCGAAGGTGACACCTCCGAGCGCGAACGACCCGAAACTGAGAGGAAGGCTGAGGAGCAGGCCCACCAGCAGCAGGACGACCCCCGGCTTGAGCATGAAGAACTCGGCCCCGTAGACGAACATGGCCCGGAGGTTGATCCAGGCCGCGCTGAAGGGTGAGAACCACCCCGAGCGCTTGTGGTGGGACAGCCGGCCGTCCCGGTCCTTGTAGAAGGTGACCGGCACCTCGGCGGTCCGGAGGCCCATCCGCACCGACTTGAGCACCATCTCCGAGGCGTACTCCCACGACTGCGACGAGAGACCCATCCGCTTCAGGGCATCGAGGGTCAGGCCGCGCATGCCGCAGTGGATGTCGGTGAAGTGGCTGCTGTAGACGCGGTTGAGAATCCACGTGGTGAACGGCGTGCCGAAGTAGCGGTGGAGGGCGGGCATCGAACCGTCCTCGATCGAACCCAACCACCGCGAGCCCATGGCGAACTCGTTGCCCGCCCTGAGGGCGTCGACGAAAGGCACCGAGCTGGCGGAAGTCGTAGGTGAGGTCGGCGTCACCCATGACGACGTACTTGCCCCGGATGTAGGGCATGGCGTCGATATAGGCCCGGCCGAGGCCGCGCTTGGGGGTCTTGAGCACCCGTGCGCCTCCGGCCAGCGCCAGTTCCGCGGTCTCGTCCGTCGAGCTGTCGACGATCAGGATCTCGCCTCGGAGTCCGGCGGCCTCGAGGCCCTCGTGGCACCAGGTCGACGAACTCCGAGATGGTCAACGACTCATTGACGGCCGGTACCACGATGGACACCTCGGGGTCGTGGGCGTCATCGGCCGGCAGCATGAGCCGGATCGATTCGTCCTCGGCGTCAGCCGTCTCCTCGCCCTCGACCGGGGTGAGCTGGATGCCGCTCAAGCTGTTCGCCCCTGAGGATATGGCCACGCTGTCGTTCCAATCTTGGGTGCCGGGTGAGAGTCGTCCTGCCGTGCGTCGGCATCGAGTCCCATGCCCGCCCGGGCCCGGATGCGCAATGCTCGAACCGACTGCTCCCCCGAACGCTACCAACAATCGCCAGCGCGGTCTGGGACATGGTCGGTCGCCGAAAATGGCGCCGTCCGAGCCAAGGAGCGTCACAATGGGGTGGTGATGGGACTGGCGCTTTTCGACCTCGACAACACCTTGGTGGACCGGCAGGCGGCCTTCGGCCGCTGGGCCCACGAGTTCGTACGCCGCCACGCCCTGCCCCAAGAAGCCCTCGACGAACTGGCCACCCTCGATGACAATGGGTTCGCCCCCCGAGAACGAGTGTTCGAGGGCATAGCCGAGCGGTTCGCTATCGCCGACTCGGTGGAGGCCTTGATCGCGGCCTATCGGGTCGACTACCCCAAGTACTTCCACCCCGATCCCGAGGTCAACCAGGCCCTGGGCCGACTCAGGAGCCAGGACTGGTCCATCGGGGTCGTGACCAACGGCCCACCGTCCCAGCGGGTCAAGTTGGAGCGGGCCGGACTGCTCGAGGAGATGGACGGGATCTGCATCTCCGATGAGGTGGGGGTGGCCAAGCCGGATCCATGGATCTTCGAGGAGGCCCAGCGCCGGTGTCTCGGACACGTCCCGAGGGAGGGACCCCGTTGGATGGTGGGCGATACCCCGCGTCCGGACATCCTCGGGGGCATGCGGTCGGGGTCTCAGGACCATCTGGATGCACCATGGACGCACCTGGGACCTTGACGAGTACCGGCCCGATGCCCAGGTGGCCACCGTCGCCGAGGCCGTCGACCACATGCTCGCCACGCCGGCCCGGGGGACTGATCCGGGCGGGTCAGGAGCTAGCCGGATCCGGGCTCGGGGTCCAGACGGTCGGCAACGGCCTTTGGATACCGGTCGATGCGGTCCGACCTGAGGGCCCGGGCCAGACGTCGCCGCAGCGGCCCCACCGATGAGGGGTTCTGGCCACCCTGGGCAGGGGAGTGATCCCGACCCTGTTCGATGGCGTTGAATCGACGCTTCAGGAACTCGGCGCGGGCGCTGGGCCCGTGATGGGCGAGGACCGACGCCCGGGCCCGCTTTCCTACGGCCCTGGCTTCCTCGGGTCGCTCGAACACGGTGCGCATGAGCGCGGATGCCGCGCTCAGGTCGGGATCGGCCCACAGGGAGCCGGCTGGGTAGGGGTCGCATCCTTCGGGCACCGACCCCGGTGTCCAGGGAACCAGGTATGCGGTGTCGTCGTCCATGAAATCCAGGTTCCCCGAGTAGGCCGTGGCGATCACCGGCTTGCCCAGCGCCATGGCCTCACCCATGGAGAGTCCGAATCCCTCGCTGCGGTGGAGGGAGACGTAGCAATCTGAGGCGTCCATCAGTGCGGCCAGGTCGCCGCTGTCGAGGTACTGCTCCAAGACGATGATGTCCTTCCGATCAGCGGCGACCCGTATCCGCTCCATCCCGAGCACGTCCTGGTCCCCGTTGATGACTTTGAGCACCAACGTCGTCCCTCCGTCATCGGTGAAGGCCGCACGGTAGGCCTCGATGAGACCCAGGGGGTTCTTGCGTTCGAGGACGCTGAGCAGGTCGAGGGTGAACAGGAACAGAAAGCTGTCGTCGGGAAGGCCGAGCTCGTGCCGTCCTACTCCGGTCGGCACCTCTGGAGCCACGATGGCGTGGGGTAGAGCGAACACCGGCTTGTCGGTGGCGGCGGCGATCGACTTGCGGGCGAACTCGGAGACGGCCCAGATCTCATCGACCATGGCGAACGACGCCGGCCAGGAATCGGGAAACTCCTCGAGCTCCCAGGCCCACTGGCCGACGACGTGTCGGCCCTCGAAGAATCCGGATCCGACCGAACGGGAAAACGGCACGAGGTGGTCGGCGTTGACGCACACCACGGCGATGTCGAGGTCGGTGGCGTCCCGACCGGTCGACTCGAACGGATGCTCTTGCCGACTCGAGGTCCGGGTGAACACGAACGTGGCGTGCGGGATCGCCGCCGCCTCGAGACTGGCGATCAGGAGGCGCGCTCCCTCACCTACGCCAAGCTCGGCACGCAGATACCCGGCGACCAGCATGCCGGGCCTCAGTTCGGCGCCCTGGGCCCAGGGGGAGGGCGCCTCGCTGACGGCTGCGACCACGTCGGGATGGTCCGCCCCCTCGGTCACCAACCTCGGGATCAACCGGCCCGCTCCGGCCTCTGACCGGGCCCAGGCAACGAACCGGTCGCGGTCGGCGAACTGCGGGTTGAAGAACCGCGGTCGGAGCTCGGCCTGGTCGAGGCCGAAGACGCTGGCCAGATAGAGGGACAGCCGGCCCGGATCGTCCGGGTGGCGCGGTGGGGCGGCGAGCCACGTGCACAGCGCCTCAGCCCCGTCGTGGTCCCAGGGCACGGGCGGATAGACATCGTCGCCCCGGTCCGCCGCCCGGAGCGCGTCCCCGTAGATGTGGCGGACGTAGCGGTCGATCGGTGTCCCGTTGGCCATGGTGTCGTAGGCCCACGGTCGCTCGGGTAGTCGGCCATGTCCGTGGAGCACGAGGCGATCGGCGTACTGATCGACCAGGCGGCGGAGGGCCGGTCGTTCGGACAGCCGGACCCGAGGCCGGTCACCCTGGACGGTGGAGAGCAGCGCCCGCTCGTCGGGGTCGAACCCCTCGAAGTGGACGAACGTGAGCGGGGCTCCGTCGACGCGAATCCGCTGCTTACGGGATCGAAGCTCAGATCCCTCCGGTGGAGATTCCAGTAGGACACGGCACAGGTGGGGTCGTCCACTACGGCGTGCCGGAACAGTGCGGGCACGAGGTCGATCACTCGTTGGTCGAGGTAGCGCATGCCGGGCGGGTCGACCACGCAGTCCCGGCGGAGGTGGTCCTTCCAAAACGAGAGGAACGACGGCGCGCCACCGGTCGGACGGAGACTGCCTGGGCCGACAGCAAGGAATCCGAGGTCGAACAGCCCTACTCCCAACAAGGTGTCCTCGGAGGGCAGCAGCCCGTCAGGGGGCAGCGGCGAGGTCGTGTGCGGGGCTAGGACGATGTCCCCCTCCACGGCCAGGTCGCTCAGGCCGTCGAGCGGGCCGGTCACCAGGGTGTCGGGATCGAGGTAGACGGCCGAGTCCACCCGGCTCAGCAGGTGTTCGAGGAGCCACGGTTTCAGGGCGGCGGCGAACTCGGCCCGTTGGTACAGCACGGCCATCCGAACGAGGTCGGGATCGTCGCCCACCTCTTCCAACCCGAGCACCTCGAACGGCTCGGTGGCCTCGTCAAGGACATCGTCGAGATCGTCGATGACCAGGGCGGTCAGCGTGCCGTCAGGGTGGTGGTGAAGGAACGATTCTCCGAGTACCCGGACCTGAGGCAGAGTGTTGCGGGCGACGATCGTGCAGGCGTGCACGGTCACGGATCGGCCTCCATCTGGGCGGGGTTGGACCAGGCCAGACTACCCAAGTCCTGACCGACGAGGGGGTGGGTCCCGCTCGGGGCCGTCCATGCCCGAGCCTCGGTCCGGCGGCGCCTATCATTCGCCCGGGATGAGACCAGTCTGCGCCCGCCTTCGACTCGTTCCCGACGGCGGAACCACCTATGCAGCGCCGATCTCGGGCGTCATCCGATGAGAAAGGTTGTCCTGTGGCTGCACCGAGGATCGTGATCACCGGGGGAGCGGGATTCATCGGCTGCACACTGGCGCAGCACTTGGTGGACGAGGGACGGGATCTCCTGGCTCTGGACGTCATGCACCCCCAGGTCCACAAAGCACCGGGACGACCCGGCCGCCTCCCTTCGTCGGTGCCTCTCTGGCCATTCGACGTCACCGATGCAGCCGCCTGGGACGCCTTCTTCCTCCTCGAGCGACCCTCGGTGATCGTGCACCTGGCCGCCGAGACGGGGACGGGACAGTCACTACGTGAGGCCACCCGTCACGGATCGGTGAACGTGGTAGGTACCACCCAAATGCTCGACGCACTCTCCCGGAGCGGACACGTCCCCGACCATCTGATCCTCGCCTCGTCCCGGGCCGTCTACGGCGAAGGGGCCTGGGAAGCCGGTGGCGAGCGGTTCTATCCCGGGGTGCGGACCCACGACGAGCTGGCGGCGGGGCGATGGGATCCGATCGGACCCTCGGGCCAGTCCGGCCGATCGCTTCCCAGCGCGGCCAACCTGACGATCGCCGGGCCGACCAATATCTACGCCGCCACCAAACTGGCCCAAGAGCATGTGTTGTCGGCATGGGGGGCGGCGATGGCTTGTCCGGTGACCGTTCTCAGGCTCCAGAACGTCTACGGAGCCGGCCAATCGTTGAACAACCCCTACACCGGGGTGCTGTCGATCTTCGCCCGTCAGGCCCTGTCCAACCAGACCATCGAGGTCTACGAGGACGGCAACATCATCCGCGACT
This sequence comes from uncultured Acidimicrobiaceae bacterium, assembly GCA_963817985.1. Classification (GTDB taxonomy): domain Bacteria; phylum Actinomycetota; class Acidimicrobiia; order Acidimicrobiales; family RAAP-2; genus Bog-756. The sequence continues at coordinate 30,079 of CAWFQI010000004.1, forward strand.
TCGTCTACGTCGACGACGTGGCGTCGGCGATTGCCGCGGCCATCGAACGCCCACCCACCGTGGGCCAGACCATCGATGTCGGATCGGGTTCGTCGACCACCATCCTCGAGGTGGCAGCGGCTCTGGCCGGATTGGCCGGAGCCCCCGAGCCCCAGGTGACCGGAGCCTTCCGCGACGGGGATGTGCGCGCGGCCAGCTGTGTCATCGATGAGGCCAGAACCGCTCTCGGCTATGCCCCGGCGTGGTCGTTGACTGAGGGACTCGAGTCCCTCCTCGAGTCGGCCCGATCAGAGTTGAAGGAGCAATGACCGACATGGCGCCGGGTGGAGACGAAGTACACGAGCAAGGAGATGTGGCTGACGAGTCGGCGCCTGCCGCCGGCACGGTGGCGGCCGTCTTCGTCCCCGGCCATCACGAGTCATGGATCCCCACTGTCGTGTCCCTCCGGGCTCAAGTCCCCGACCTCTGGATCGTGGCCGGGGGACCGGACGCCGATGAGCTCGCCTCCCTGGAAGACCGGGTCGACGAGATCCGGGTCCTTCCTTCGCCATCGGCGCTGATCAACGCGGTCCACGCCGATCATTCTGGCGATCTCCTGTTCGTCGGGGAGCCAGCGATCCTGCCCCCAGGCGCTCTCGAACGGGCCACCGCCCTCGTCCGCTCCAACCTCCGCTGCTCCAGCGTCTCGTTCCTCTCGAACATCGCCGGGTTCGCCGGGATCCCGGCAGCCCACCACGTCTCCTCCCATCAGGTGGAGAGCCTGGACGAGGTGGCCATCACCCGCCGCCTGCGGGGTAGCCCCGAAGGGCTCGAGCCGGTTCCGATCCCCTATCCAGTGGGTCCGGCGGTGCTCATCAGCTCCCAGGGACTGTCCCTCGTGCGACCGTTCCCCGACCGTGGGTCCCGCTCCATCGTCTCCCTGGCCGATTTCGGGGCGCAGGCCAGGTCACGGGGGATGGTCGACATGCTCGACCCCGCCACGTTCGTCTCCCGACCCACGGACGTTCCTGGTGGGCTCCCGCCGTTCGCCGGCCTGGCCCCGGCCGAGGAGGCGTTCCTCAACGAGCTGCATCCGGGTGTCCTGCGAGCCGTGAGCGATCCGGTCGAGTCTGAATCGGCGCTCCAGCAGGCGCTCACCCAGGCGAGGGCCATCGTCTCGGGCCTCCGTGTCGTCCTCGACGGTTCGTGCATCGGCCCGAAGGAGATGGGTCACCAGGTGACCTTTCTGGCCCAGGTGCAGGCTCTGGCCGAGCGAGAGGACATCGCCTATGTCGGGGTTGCCTTGCCGGTGGCGGCCCCTTCGTATGCTCAGCGCTGGCTGGCCAACCCGAAGATCGACGTCCGGGTCACGCCGGTGGGTGATCTGTCCACCTTTCCCACCGTCGACATTGTCCATCGGCCCTTTCAGGCCACCGCAGGTCTGGACCCGAGACCGTGGCGGAGCATCGGGCGTCGGCTGCTCATCACCATCCACGACCTGGTGGCCTTCGAGGTGCCCGGGTACCACGAGAGTCCTGACGCCTGGTTCGCCTACCGGGAGTCCACCCGCTTCTCGACGGCCGAGGTCGACGGCATCGTGGCCATCTCCGAGGACACCCGAAGCCAGATTGCCCTCGAGCGCCTCGCCGTCGACGATCAGCGTGTCTTCGTGGTCCCGAACGGCGTCGGGCACCTCGAGGGCAACGAGCCCCAACGTGAGCCGGCCGAGCTGATCGCCCGGGGGTTCGGCGGTCAGCCGTTCCTGTTGGTGCTAGGCACCAACTACACCCACAAGAACCGCGACCTGGCCATACGGGTGGCCCGGGAGCTCCGGGACCGGGGGTTCGATCTGGCCCTGGTCATGGCCGGTGCATTGGTGCCCTTCGGCTCGTCCCGTGTGGCCGAGGCCCAAGCGTCGGCTCCAGGTGAGCCGACCTTCACCATCCCCGATGTGACCTCAGAGGAGCGGAACTGGTTGCTTCGACACGCCGAAATTGTCCTCTACCCGAGCGGGGCCGAGGGGTTCGGACTGATTCCTCATGAGGCGGCGGCCTTCGGGACGCCCACCGTGCTGGTGCCGTTCGGCCCCTTCGGCGAGCGGCTCGAGGGCCTGCCAGTGGCCCCGGCCGATTGGAGCGTGCCGGCTCTGGCCGACGCCTGTGCGGAGCTGCTCTCCGACCCGGCCGTCGCCGAGGCCCAGGTGGAGACGATCGTCTCGGCGACGCCCCACTACGACTGGAATGCGTCGGCGTCGGCCCTGGTCGGCGCCTACCGGTCATTGCTGGCCCGTCCGGCACTGGCTAGCCTGAGATCCACGAAACGAGACGGAGTGTGATGGCCGAACAGACCAACGTGGCTGCCAAGTCCCGTGCCAAGACGACGAAGGCGGCTGCGGCGGCAAAGCCATCCGGAACGCCCGCTGCCGAGGAGTCAACGTCCCCACTGGCCAGCGGTGAACTGGAGCGGGAGATGGACCGCCTCTCCTTGGAACAGGCCGTGCGCGACTTCGAGATCGCCAATGCTCGCGTCATCGACCTGACCCAACGGCTGATCTCGGCCAACGGGAGAGTGGTCGAGCTCCAGCAGGATCTGGACCGGCACCAGGCGGCCCTGGTGGATGTAACCACCCGTCATCAGGCGGTGCTGAACTCCCAGGCCTACCGGTTGGCCGACAAACTCCGGACCGTACGAAACCTGCTCCGAGGGTAACCGTGGCCAAACCGCGAGTGCTCTTCGCGATCACCGTGTACAACGGTCGATCGGTCGTCTTCCCGTGCCTCCACTCGGCTGCCGCCGTCACGTCCTCGACGGTGGACGTCGACATCCTGGTCCTCGACGATGCCAGTCCCGAGGTGGGCTTCAGCGCCGACCTGGCCGCCCTCTGCGAGGAGCTGGGTCTCCAGTACTACCGGAGCCCGCGAAACCTGGGGATTCCCCGCAACGTCAATCTCGGTCTGCTCCGTGCCATGGAGGCCGGCTACGACTACGTGATCATCGCCAACTCGGACGTGCTCTTCCCGGCGCGGCTCGCCGACGTGCTGGTCGAAACCGCCGTGACCGATCCCACCATCGGATCGGTGACGGCTTGGTCCAACAACGTCTCCATCTTCTCGTTGCCCAATGAGAGCCCCGATCTCTTCCTGCGCAACCAGGACGTCGTCACGTGGCTGTCGGAGTCCATCTACGGCCAGTTCGGCTCGGCGGCTGTGGACATTCCGGCCGGAATCTCGTTTTGCATCCTCATCCCGGTGCCGGTCCTCCGCAAAGTGGGCCTGATGGACCCGGTCTTCGGCCGGGGCTACTGCGAAGAGACCGATTGGTCCCTCCGCAGCAAGTCGATGGGATACCGCATCACGCTGTCGCCGTCGAGCTTCACCTACCACCAGGGCGGGGGCACCAACCTCGAGGCCGGCCTGGTCTCGGCCCGGACACACCTCGGTCCCCGAGCACGAGCTGATCCTCGACCTCCGGTACCCGTTGTTCCGCAGCCAGGTGGGCGCCTTCGTGCACTCGGAGCTGCTCGATCACCTCCGGCGCGACGCCAGGAAGAAGATCCTGACCGATGCCGCCCGCGACTACGGCTACACCGTGGTCACCGGCCTCGTGCAGCCCAAGGCCAACATCGCCCACCCGGTGGTATCGATCGAGACCCAGGACGGCGCCTTGGTGGCCGTGGCCCGGTTCTTGGGCTTCTCGCAGGTCCTGCCGGTGTCGGACGACATCCCCGAGGGCATCGTCGAGTACTTCGGGGCCATGCCGACCTCGGTGCACATCATCGAACCCGTCGGACCGCACGAGGGAATCACCGCCGGGTTCGCCGACCGGGGAGCAACCGTCCAGCGCGAGGTGCGTTACCCGACCCGTGTCTGAGCCCAGCCCGGCAAGCCCGGCTCCCGAGCAGGGCACGAGCCGGCCCGGCCCCGAACTCGAACCACTGGGCATCAGCCCACCCGTCCCACATCAGGATCGCCAATGGTTCCCGGCCATCGAGGCCCTGCGTGGCGTGGCTGCAGCCGCCGTGGTGGTCGACCACTGCTGGGCCCTGTCCGGCGGCCAGGCCTCGTTCGGGTTCGGGATCGTCCAGGGTCTCGGCACCTGGGGGGTGAATATCTTCTTCATGCTCTCGGGCTATCTGTTGGCCGACTTCTTCTGGGTAAACCGACGAGGTAAGACGACCCTCGAGTTTTATATCCGGCGGTTCTTCCGGATCGCCCCCGCCTACTACGTCTGCGTGGGGATCTTGTTCCTGTTCTTCGCCCAGCACGAGCAGATCTTCAGTTCCCAGGGTCTCAAACAGACGCTGGCCAACCTGACCTTCACCCAACACCTGTTCCCGGCGACGGAGAGCAATCTGAACGTCAACGGTGCCCTGTGGACGCTCAGTATCGAGATGACCCTCTATCTGTTCCTGCCGCTGATGGCCTACCTGATCGCCAAGCGGCCAATCATCGCCTCAGCGAGTATTGCCGCCATCGGGGTGGCCTGGCGGCTCTACATCGCCCTCGACGGGGCGCCGGTGACCCACTGGTACTTCGGACTGCACTCGACGGCCTACCTCCCGTACCAGTACCTCTACCTGTCCCGGCAGTTCATCGGGCTCCTCCCCATCTTCGTGATGGGCCTGGGCCTCCGGTGGGCGGTCATCCACGGACGGCTGGACCGCTGGACGAAGGGAACCTCTCGGCATCCGAGCATGGTGGTACTCCTACTGCTGCTCCTCCCGAGCCTCATCATCCTGCGAGAGACGGGCCGGGCGTCGTTCTACACCCACTGGGTGTGGTTCACCTTCTTCGATTACGTGATCTGCATCCTGGCCATGCCTGCCCTGCTCTACGGCTCCCGGCCGGTGACGGGGCGGTTGGCAGCACCCATGAAGGGTGGGGTGTGGCTGGGGGAGCGGAGCTACGGCCTCTACCTCTGGCACTTCCCGGTGATTCTCGCCTTCTACGGCATCGGGTCGGCAGGGCTCGCCCCCCAGACCAGCCACCTGGCTCTCCGCATCGCGGGCATCTGGGTGGTGTCCATCGCACTGGCCTGGGGTAGTTTCTCGCTCATCGAGCGGCCGGGCCGGCTTCTCGGCCGGCGCCTCGGGCGCCAGGTTGAGGGATGGCAGAAGAAGCATCGACGGCAGGTCTCGGTGGCGGCAACGGATGGAGGATCATCATGAGTGCACTACCCCGATCGACCGTTGGTGCGCGCCTCGGCACCCTGGGAGAGAAAGTGGTCTCAAGCATCCGGGGACCGGGCGGCGCGTCGGCAGGCATCGAGGCGACCGTGCCCGAACCCCTGCCTGACGGCGCCTACGAACTGGTCAAGGTGGACGCCGGCGATCTGTGGATCAGCCGCGACGATGAGGTCATGCGGCCCTACATGCAACGAGCCGGGACCTGGGAGGCCGAAGAGGGACGCCTGCTCCGCTCCTTCGTCCGGCCCGGATGCCGGTTCCTCGACATCGGGGCCAACGTCGGCTACTTCTCGGTGCTCGTCGGCAAGGCGGCCCCGGGCGTGACGGTGGACGCCGTCGAACCCGACCCCGACAACGTGCGGGCCCTTCGGTTCAACCTGTGGTCCAACCGGGTGAGCGCCACCGTCTGGCCCCTAGCCCTCGACAACCAGGACCGTTACCTGGCGCTGTCGGGCAACGCGGACAACCTCGGCGACCTTCGCAGCGGTCGGATCGATCCCGACGAGCACCGGGACCCGACCGAGGAAGCGCCGGTCGCCCGCAACCGGCAAGGCGGGGAACCCGGCTCAGGGCTGCCGCGGGGATGGATCGTCCCCGCAGCGTCCGGTGACGAGCTCTTTGGAGGCGGGGGCTTCGACCTGGTCAAAGTGGACGTCCAGGGCTGGGAGTTCGAGGTTCTCTTGGGCCTCGACGGCGTTCTGTCCCGCTCTCCGGGCGTCCACGTGGTCACGGAGTTCTGGCCCGCCCCGCTGCGGGCCAATGACCGGCATCCGACCGACATCCTGGCCCGCTACCGCCAGTTGGGGTATCGGGTGCGGGTGGCCCTGGGCGATGACGTGGTGGAGATGCCCGACGCAGAAATCGTGGATGTGTGCGACTCAGGGGGACCGGACGGTCAAGTCAATCTCCTACTCGAGCGCTAACCCGGTCGCCGGTGCGAAGGGACGGCACGGAGACCGCGTAACGTCCGGGCCGACACGGTCGGCTGTGGGGTCCGGTTCGTGACGACCAGTTCGGCGCTCGACGTCCGGCCCCAGTCGTCCGACGACCACTTGACACCGACGCCTACGCCCTCAGGTACCGATTGGCGGCTCGTGGCCGGTGCGGGCGTCATCGTGGCGGGAAGCCTGTACGTGGTGTGGCTGCTGTGGAGCAGCTTCTACTACGTCGATGACTTCCTCCGACTCTCCGAGGCCAGCCGTTCCTCGCTTAACTGGGCGTATCTCTCCGAGTCGGTCTTCGGCCACTTCGTGCCCGGATGGCGACTGACGTTCTTCCTGCTGGAGCGGAACGACCCGCTCGGCTACACCCCGGTCATCGTGATCACTGCCCTGCTCCAGGGGTTCACCCTCCTCGGCTTCCTGCGCCTGTTGAACGCGTTGTTCGGAAGGCTGTGGAGGAACCTGCTGTTCGTGGGCTGGTTGGCGGTGACCCCGGCCATGCTGTCGACGCAGTTCTGGTTCGCCAACGCCCTCCACGTCCTCCCGTCGATGGCCCTCACCCTCTGGAGCCTGGACGGGTTCGTCCGCTATCTGGGCAGTCGGCGCATCGGCCACCTCGTTTATTCGTTACTGTCGCTGGCGCTCGGGCTGATGTTCTATGAAAAGCCGGTCATCGTGCTGGTGTTGATGCCACTGCTGATCCTCGTGATCTCCACGCAGTCCGGCCCGGTGGGCGCGGGGATCGCGTCGGGCCTGCATCAGATCACCACCCTGTGGCGGATCTGGATCCTCTATGCGGTCGTCCCGATCGCCTACTTCTCGTACTTCTTCACCCACCAGTACTACGCGCCGGGCTCGCGCCCGGCACCGAGTGAGCTGGCCCATGCCACGTGGTTGGCCTGGCTGCAGGGCATCGGACCGGCGCTGATCGGAGGACCGTTCCACTGGCAGGTGGCCGGTGTCGGCGGCCTGAGCATCGCCGCACCCTCAGAAGCGACGACGTACGTGGCCCTCGGCCTCGTCGTGGCCGTCGTCATCGGGAGCTTCGCCATGGCCGAGCGGGCCTGGCGGGGGTGGGCCTTCCTGATCGTGGGCTTCGTGCTCAGCTTCACCGTGGCCGCCTGGGGGCGACTCGAGTCCATCGGCCTCTCCATGGCCCGGGACTTCCGCTACTCAGCCGACACCATGCCGCTGGTGCTGCTCGGCGCGGCCCTGGCCTACACGGCCATCCGGGGGGGATTGGTCGCTGCGCTGACCGAGTCGCCCCCCGACCCCCACCCGCTGGCGCCGGCGCGGCACCGGAGGCATCACCCCGGATGGAGTCGTATCGCCGCGACCCTGACGCTGGTGGTGGTCGTGGCCTATCTAGGGATGTCGTCGATCAGCGTCTGGCGTTATCGCACGGTGTGGAATGCGGCCGTGAGCCGAACCTACTGGAGCAACGTGGACCAGGGCATCGTGGCCCTGGAGCGGTCAGGCAGACCGTTCAGCCTCTACAACGTGGTGGTTCCGGAGACCGTGCGGTTCCTCGCCCAGTACCCCGGGGACCTCCTGTCGGCCACCGCCAGCCTCAAGTATCCGCACCTGAGCTACAACGACCCGGTCCGTCCTCTCTACGCCCCGGACCCCAGCACCGGGGTGATCCGGCCGGCCGAGGTGTCGGTCTACGAGAGCGCCGGGGTGGGGGCCGCGGCCCCGTTCATCGTTCCGAGCAACGGGAGCCTGACGAGCGGGGACCTGTGCCTGCCCCCGGCCTCAGTCACGTCACCCTGCCCATGCAGCGCACGCTTCCCCTGGCTGTGTACACAATGACGGTCCGCTACCGATCGGTGGCTCAGTCCGCCTTCACCCCGTACGCCGTCCCCGTGGGTAAGTCCAAGCCGATCGCCCTGACCGACGGGACCCAGCTCCCGGCCCGCAACCACGCCGTCATCGTGACCCTTGCGCCCACCACCATGCAGTCGGCGTCCCTGCTGGTCTCGTCGAATGCCGGCATCTGTCTCCAGACCGTAACGATAGGAATTCCAAGCGCCGGCTAGCACGGCCGCACCTCGTGGACCAGGGCTCCTGCCCGTTCGACCTGGTTGCGTTGTCGGTCCACTACGCAGGGGAACGGGCTGGCATGCACCAGGTCGCTTTGGTTTACGATTCCTGGGTGACCTCTCTGCGTTGCGAAGGTGTTCCTCAGAAGGGGTGGTGGCCCCACCTCGCCGTTGTCGCCGCGTCGGAGTGCCGGGGTCTGGGCGGCCACCGCCGGACCCGGCGGGGTCAGCGGTCGCGGAGGAGGGTCGGGCATGGTGAAGACCCCCAGTCTGAGGTCCCCAGCAGTGCGATCGCTCGAGCTGTCCGGGTGGCGGGTCCGCCTGGCCACGCTTGCTCGAGGGGGACTACGAGGCCTGGTTGGCCGTGCGGACCCGGTGCCGGTCGTGGCTGGTGCCCTGGGAGCCGCGCTCGAAGGGCGCACCCCAGGCGCCCGAGGACGCCGCCAGCTTCTCCGCCCGCTGTGGGATGCGGGAGCGGGAGCGCCAGCTGGGCACGCGGATTCGGCTTCGGCATCTTCTTCGAGGGCCGGTTCTGCGGGGAGATCACCCTCTCCTCCATCCAGCGTGGGCCGTTCCAGAACGGGGCCATCGGCTACTGGATCGACGAGGAGATGGCCGGGGCGGGCCTCATCCCCGAGGCGGTGGTGGTCGTGCTCCAGTTCGCCTTCGAGACCCTCCGCCTCCACCGCATCGAGGTGGCCATCATCCCCCGCAACCGGCCCAGCCGGCGGGTGATGGAGAAGCTCGACCTCCGCAACGAAGGGGTGGCGCTCGGCTATCTCGAGATCAACGGCGAGTGGGAGGACCACGTCCGCTACGCCATGACCGCCGAGGAGTGGCGGGTCCGGGGCCCGGCGATGCGGGCGACCTGGCTGAAGCGCAACTGAGCCGCGGTCCGCACCGCCTGTGCGCGCCGGCTGCAGTCTCTACCCGTCGATGCCCCGCACGACGGCGGGGGAGTGACGGAAGAACTGCTCGACGTCCTGCTCGTAGCGGTAGTCGGGGTCACCGGTCCCGGTGGCCCGGCGCAGGTTGTTGGCCCGGGCGAAGCTCTCGACCGCCCCCGCACTGGTGTAGCGGTACTCGAAGCCCTCCTTCACCAGCTTGGTGGTGTCCACGCCCCGTCCGTAGCGGACGAGGCCCTCGAGCTCGGGGGGGAACTGGACGATGCCGAGCCGGCGGAGCGGGGCCACGAAGGCCCGGGGCTTGAACGGGGGCAGGGGGAGGAGGAAGGCCCCGCCGATGGAGGCCACCTCGCTCCAGGGGAGCTTGCCCCCCCCGGCCACGTTGAAGACCCCGGGAATGCGGTGCTCGGTGACGTACTCGAGGGCCCGGACCACGTCGTCCTCCTCGACGAACTGCACCAGGGGGTCGAAGCCGGCGATGGTGGGCAGGAGCCGCCTGCGCAGGTTGTGGCTGATCGGGGTGATGATGTCGGTGCCGAGCACGTTGGCGAAGCGCAGGACCGACACCACGAGGTGGGGGTTGTCGTCGGCGAAGTCCCGGACGAGGGACTCGACCTCGAGGAGCGACCGCTCCAGCCGGGTCCGCACCGGGCCGGTGCGTGTGTCCTCCTCCCGGAACCAGGTCGGGTCGGTCTCGGCCGCCCCGTAGACGTGGGTCGAGGACTTGACCACCACCTGGCGGACCGAGGAGCCGGCCGTGCCCGCCGCGGCCAGCAGGTTGAGGGTCCCGATGACGTTGATCTCGTGGAGGGTCCGACTGGGCACGTTGACCGAGTTGGTCTCGAGGAAGGTGTGGACGATGGTGTCCACCTGGGTGGCCCGCACGATCCGGTTGAGGATGGAGTACTTCTGGTCCGACCGGACGAACTCGGTCCGCTCCAGGGGCACCCGGGGTTCGTTGGCCCCGAGACCGAGGATCATCTCGACCTCGGGCTCGTTCTCCAGGGCCTGGGCCATGCGCCCACCCCAGAAGGTGTCGAGCCCGGTGATCAGTACCCGGCGGCCCATCAGCCGAACCAGACGCTGCGGCGGGTCCGCAGCATGTCGTGGAGGGCGTCCTGCATGCGGGCCCGGATGGCCTCGGCCTCGTCCATGACCCGGCTCCTCGAGTACCGGTCCTGGCCCGGCTCCACGTCGAAGTGACCGGGATCGAGGACCCGGAGCTTGAACTTGGACGGGAAGTAGGTCACGTAGCCGAGGGGCCCGAGCAGGAGGGCGTTGGCCGTGACCGGGAAGTAGGGCAGGTTGAGCATCTTGGCCACCGTCGGCACCCGGAACAGGATGGGCATGGACTCCTCGGCCCCGACCACCGCGATGGGGATGACGGGCACACCGGCCCGCATGGCGATCTCGACGAATCCACCGCGGCCGAAGCGCCGCAGCCGGTAGCGGTCGGTGTAGGTCTTGGAGGTGGCCTTCGTGCCCTCGGGGAAGACCAGGGCCAACTGCTGTTGGTCGTGGAGGAGCCGGTAGGCGTTGTCGGGATGGGCGGGTACGCCCCCGGTCCGCGACCACATGGTCCCGACCACCGGGAGGGTGCGGAAGAAGTAGTCGGCCAGGCCGTAGACCGGCCGGCCCAACTCCTCTTCGACCCCGTGCATGATGGCCGGGGCGTCGGACGGGATGGCGCCGGCGTGGTTGGCGATGAGGAGAGCCCCGCCGTGGAGGGGGATCTTCTCCAGACCCTCCCACTCCACCCGGAACCAGTACTTGTAGATCGGGTTGTAGAGCCGTCGCACCACCGAGCGCATGTGCTCGGACCGACCCCACTCGTCGACATCCGAACGGCGCGGGTCGGGAGGGAGGCTGGCCTCGGCCCCGGGTCGGACCACCGGCAGGATGGACACCGACGCCTTGGGCGCAGAGTGCGTGGCTTCGTCCCCGGAGTGGTCATCGTCACCGAGCAGCTGATCCGTCTCGGACTCGGGTTCGACAGTCGCCGCCGATGGGGTCTCTCGGGCCTTGGCTGTGCCCTCGTCAGCGGCCGGGGTGGGGTCGGGCTCGGTCGCTCGCTCGAAGGGGTGGTCGGTGCCGCCGTCGGCCCGCCTGGCCGTCCGGGTCCGATCGGCTGGTTCCGCGCTCACCCGCGCCATCGTACTGCCGACGACCTCACTCCACGCCGTGGGGTTCGGTGGCGGCCCGGAGCCGTCCGGCGAGGGTGCCGAGGGCAGCGAGGCCGTCCAGGTTGAGCGAACGCCGGGAGACGTCACCGGAGGAGAACTCGGCCCGCAGGGCCGAGTGGACCGTCGCCACCTCGACCGGCTCGACCAGGGGCAGGAGCACCGTCACCGTCGGGCCCCGGACCACCAACGGCACCGGTACGCCCTCCAGCGAGTCGGCCACCACCTTTCCCACCCGCTCGGCCAAGGGACCGCCGCCGTCGCCACCGCGGCCGTGTTCGGCCACCATGACGGCGGGCACCGGGGGCGTGGCCAGGAACCCGTAGCGGGAGCGGTAGACGTCGGACAGCATGGTGACCGAGTCGTGCAGTGGATGGACCGTGCTGCCGGGTACGTTCTGCCAGTGGACGGGCACCTCGGCGATGCCGAGACCCAGCCGGCGGGCCCGGGCCAGGACCTCGACGTCGAAGGCGAACCGGTCGATGCCCACCAGGTGGAACAAGAGGCGGGCGGCCGGGGTGCGGAACGCCTTGAAGCCGCACTGGGTGTCCTCCAGCCCGAGGCCGGTCCCGGTGGTGACCAACCGGTTGAACAGCCGGCCCATCACGGCCCGGACGGCGTAGGTGCCATCCATCATGGAGTTGGCCAGCGCCCGAGACCCGATGGCCGCCTCGCTGGAGCCGAGTGCGTCGAGCAGCAGCGGGACGGCTCGGGGATCGATGGCCATGTCGGCGTCCATGTAGGCCACGTACGGACCCCGGGCCAGTTTCACCCCGGTGCGGACGGCCGCACCCTTGCCGCCGTTGGCGGGCAGGCTGATCACCCGATGATGGGGGAGCGGGGCGAGCAGTCTCGTGGCCACGGCGGCCGTCTGGTCGGTGCTCCCGTCGTCGATCAGCACGACCTCGGTCTCGTCGAGATCGACGGCCCCATCGGCGACGGCGGCGTCGAAGCGGCCCATGCCGGCGGGCAGTCGGGAGGCCTCGTTGAAGGCGGGGACGATGATGGTCAGTCGCGGTGCCATGAGCAGATCCCGACCCTACGCCGCCACTGACCCCGGCGGCCGTCAGGTCGGACGACCGACGGTGCCGATGACTACGGCCGGGCGGCCCCCACGATGCCCTGGTACCAGATGGGGTCGTAGGTCACGAAGGTGCCGGTGTGGGCGGCCTGGATGATGGTCCCCTGGCCGTAGGGCGTGGCCTGCCCGTCGAGGTAGGGACCGACGTACATGACCACGTGGTCGATGCCGGTCCCGTCGAGGTTGTAGAAGATCAGGTCGCCGGGCTGGAGGGCGTTCAAGGCCACGTGGGGGAACATGGCGTACTGGTCGGCTGCGGAGTGGTCCATGGACACCCCGGCCTGGGACCAGGCCAACATGGTCAGACCCGAGCAGTCGACACCGGCCGAGCTCGCCCCGGCCCAGAGGTAGGGGACGCCCATGTACTTGATGGCCCCGTGCACTGCGGCCAGCCCGGCCGCCTGGGCGTTGCCGCTGGCCGAGACGGCTACCGTCCCCGGCGCCGGCGAAGCACCCGAGGAGCCGGCCGCCGATGTGGCCGCCTGGTTGGCGGCGGTGGTGGCATTGACGGCGGCCGCGCTACCACCCTTCAGGGTGGTGGCCACCTGGGCGGCCTGGGAGGCCTGGGCCGCCGCGGCCTGGGCCGTCGCCGACGACGGGGCGCTGGCCGCGGTCTGGGCCGCCGCTACGGCTTGGGCGGCCGCCTGTTGGGCGATCTGGGTGGCGAGGCTCCCCTTGACCGACGCCAGTGTGGCCTCGGACTGGTCGGCGAGGGTCTGGGCGCCCTGGCGGGCCGTGTTGACCTCGGCCAGCTGTGCCGTCTCGGCCTGTTGCTCGCCGATGAGCTTGGTCTGGGTGGCCGTGAGCTGCTTCTGGCCGGCGGCCACCCGGGCCACGTCGGCGGCCACCGTCGACGAGCCGAGCTGCTGGTAGTAGTCGCGGGTCTGGGTGGCGTCCGTCGGCGAAGCGAAGAGGGAGGCCATCGAACTTCCGGCCGTGTCGTTCATGTAGGCCTGGATGGCGTCGTCGCGCAGGTGGGCGCGCTCGGTGGCCAGTTGCGCCTTGGCCGCGTCGATGGACGCAGTGGTGGACTTGAGCGAGGCCTGGGTGGTGGACAGGTTGACCTGGGCCTGGTTGTACTGCTCGTCGGCCTGGTCGAGGACGGCCTGCTGTTGGGAGATCTGAGCCTCGAGCGCGCTCACCTGGGCCTCGGCTGCACTGATGGAGGACTGACCGGCCACGGTGGTGGTGGTCGACGACGCGGTCGTTGTCGAGGTCGTGGCCGGGCTGGCACCGGCCACCGAGGTGGGTAGCAGGGCGAAGGTGGCGAGGGCGCAGGCCACGACTAACGGGATGGATGCCATCCGGAATTTGCCCGTGGTCGTGGTCCGAGAAGTCCGTCGCCTTGGCGTCGTCGTCCGGATCGGCGCTTGCCCCTGTTGCACTACGTGACTCTCCTTGCACACCCGGAGGAAGACCACAGGGGGGACCACGGGGCTTCCCGTGCGTCCCCACCGTCCCGGTGGTCGAACTGCCGTGTGATCTGCGGTTTCTGCCCCATCACTACGCTCCAGTAACGAAGGGAACCCGGGCGTCCGACCCGGCGCCGGCTGGTTCGGCGGCCCTCACTGCTGGATGTATCGGTAAGTTGCTGGTTGTATCGGCACCTGGGCCGGAGAACTGGAGGCCTCAATGGTGGAGGGCGTGCTCGAAGTCGAGGGTGGTCGGGTGCGCGGTGTGCACCGCCACGACCACTGGTCCTTCGCCGGAATCCCCTACGCCGCCTCCCCGGCCGGGCCGGCCCGCTTCCGACCGCCGGGCCCACCCGAGCCCTGGACGGGCATCCGCCCCGCCGACCGGTTCGGTCCCGTCGCGCCCCAGGCCCCGGGCCTGATCGATGTGTCGCTCGGCGGGAAGCCCGAAGTGCAGTCCGAGGACTGCCTCCGTCTCAACATCTGGACGCCGGCCCTCGACGGTGCCCGTCGCCCGGTGATGGTCTGGGTTCACGGCGGGTCGTTCGTCGGTGGGTCCGGATCAGGAGGCCTCTACCGGGGCGGCACCCTGGCCCGGGAGGGAGACGTCGTCATCGTCACCATCAACTACCGGCTCGGCATGCTGGGCTTCCTCGCCCATCCTGCCCTCGAGGCCGAGGGCCAGACGTGGCTCGATGGGGAGGCATGGACAGGCTTTGGCAACTGGGGGCTCGCCGATCAGGTGGCCGCCTTGCGCTGGGTCCGCGATCACATCGCCGACTTCGGCGGTGACCCCGGCAACGTCACACTGTTCGGCGAGTCGGCCGGTGGGATGAGCGTGAGTGCCCTCCTCGGGGTGCCCGCGGCTCACGGTCTGTTCCACCGGGCCATCGTGGAGAGTGGCGGTCCGTATACCTACACGCCGGACCAGGCCGCTTCGGTGGCCGAACAGCTGGCCGACCACCTCGGGGTGCCGCTCACCCGGGAGGCCTTGGAACGGGTGCCGGCCGACGCCATGGTCCAAGCGGTGGTCGACTTCGATTCGCGGGGAGGCCACCGGGACGACAGCGGACTGCTCATGATGCCGGTGGTCGACGGCGGCCTCCTTCCCGTCGACCCGTCCATGGCGGTGGCCGCCGGGTCGGTGGCCGACGTCCCGTTGCTCATCGGGACCAACCGCGACGAGATGACCTTCTTCACGCTCGGCAACCCGACGCTCAACACCCTGGACCTCGACGGCCTGCGCCGGTGGATGCGCCGGCTCGGTCCCGACGACGCCGCCAACGACGCCGTCATCGGAGCGGTCACCGAGGCCCGGGCGGCCCGGGGCGAGCCCGTCACCCCCCGGGACCTGTGGGTGGCCATCGCCACCGAGTACGTCTTCCGGATCCCGTCGGTGCGATTGGCCGACGCCCACCGAGAGGCGGCCAGTCCGGGGGTCGGGACCTACGTGTACCTGTTCACCTGGAGCTCACCCATGCTGGATGGCTACCTGGCCTCGTGCCACGCACTGGAGATCCCCTTCGTCTTCGGCACGGTCCAGAACCCGGCGGTCCAGGGGTTCTCCGGCGGGGGAGCAGAGCCGCTCGAGCTCTCGGCAGCCATCCGCCAGGCCTGGACATCATTCGCCCACACCGGCTCACCGGCAGGGTTTCCCTCCTGGGACCCCGACCGGCAACCTACCGAGATCCTTGGACCGTGGCCCGGCCGCCAGGGCAACCTGCACCAGGTGGACCGACCTCGGGCCGAGGAGTTCGAGGCCGTTTCCTCGGTGATGCGGCCGCCCGTCTCGCTCTAACGGGTCGGTGGTGAGGGGTACGCCCCGAGCGAGCTCCGTTCTTCGGGCTCAGGCGCTCCATCCGCCGCTGAAGCTGAAGAACTGACCGGTCTGGAACCGCGTCTTCCCTTCGAGGAGCACGGCAGAGAACTCGGCGAGCTCGGACATGGTGCCGAGTCGGCGAGCGGGTGTCTGGGTCTCGATACGGCGCCGACGCTCGGGATCGGTACCGGCCCCGCTGGCGGTGAGGAATCCGGGAAAGTCCATGAAGTTCGTGCCGATGGCGTTGATGCACAGGCCTGAACGGGCATACTCCTGACCCGTCGCCCGCACGAGTGCATTGGCCCCGGCCCGGGTGGCCGAGTAAGTCGAGACTCCCGGCTCGGGGCGAGCCCCGGTGGCACTGGTGAACACCACGATGTCGCCTGAGCCCTGGGCCACCATGGGTGGAATCAGGGCCTGCAGCGCGTGGAAGACCATGTCCAGGTTGCCCGTCTTGGTTCGCTCCCACTGCTTCTCGGTGATGTCGAGGAATCGCCCGGTGATGATGCCCGTGCCGGTGACGATGGCGGCTGCGTCGATCCGACCGAACCGGGCGAGTGCCCGTTCGATCAGCAGTTGGTTTCCCGCAGCACCCCGCAGGTCGGCTTCGGCACCCGGCACCACCTCGACCTCACAATCGTGGCTTTGCAGTTCGTCGACGAGGGCGGCGGCAGGGTCGTGGAGCACCAGTTGATGGGATCCGGCCAGGCGTCGAGCCAGTTCCGGACCTACGTAGTCCCCGGTCTGGGTGAGGACGGCCACGCGTTTATCCATCGGCTCAACGTAGGTCCGCTGGCCCGCTGGTGCAGGGTGGGTGGGTGATCGCCACAGCGGTTCAGGCTTTATCCGGAGCAGAGGCGGATCCACCACCTAGTGTTTTGGCACTGTCATAGGGCGCACACGGAGACTGACGCCGACTGCGCCGAGTGTGACGGGGACGTAGCCCAATTGGCAGAGGCAGGGCGCTTAAACCGCCCCCAGTGAGGGTTCGAGTCCCTCCGTCCCCACAGATTGGGCTGAATCCCATTCAGTGGACCACGCGGCGAAGTGGTCGGATCGAGTGGTGGTCGAAAACGGCATCGTTGCACTGGGGTCACGGGGACGCCCGCGCAGTGTCGCTGTCGACCACCATGCGATGCAAGACCGCCACGGCAGGCAGCAGCTCGAGTAGCGCCTGTGAGTGAATATCTCGGCGCGTGCACCGATAGAATTCGGCACTCGTCCTTTACGGCGGGCGTAGGGAGGGGACGACATGCCAGAAGTCCTGGACTATGGACGGAGCGGACTGATGACGAAGCGGCGGGTAGGCCGATCGATATTGCGTCGCGCTACTTGTGGGAATCTCGTTCACCGTTAGTCAGGCCCATTCTCTTGCGTCTGGGGGAGCTTCATCTCCGGGATGGATCGGCCACCAGAATGACTTCGGCGAGATCAGCTCCATCTCGTGCTCCAGCCCGCAGGACTGTCAGCTTGTCGGCGTTGGGAATCAGGGTGGATTCGGCGCTGTCCTTCATCCAGCGATGGCGGAGGGAACGACGACGGCGGTGTGCATTGGACCAGCGAGACCTTGCCCGCAGCCACCGGGGCTCTGAACGCCGTTTCTTGCACAGACCAGTTACATTGCTGGGCTGTCGGGACGACAACGCAACAGGTATCGGGCTTTGGCGGGATCATCCTCGCCACGACGGATGGTGGAGCCGCCTGGGTGGTCGAGGCGACACTCGTCGACTTCACCTTCTTAGACCTCCATTTCGTGTAGTGGTGCGATGGATTGCTGGGCCTCGGGTCTGTCGGGGCGTTTTACTCGATCTTGGTGACAACCGATGGCGGCAATACCTGGTCTCGGCAGATCACACCGACTGCCGGTGGCGTGAGTGCCCTCTCCTGTTCGACAGACCAGGACTGTGTCGCCGTCGGTGGGTCGGGGAGGAATTCCCGATGCCCTGCACACGGATGACGGAGGAGCTCACTGGGTCAGTGACGCCTTACCGACGGACCTGACGTCGCTCAGGGCAGTCTCTTGTCCGGACAGCAGCGATTGCTGGGCAGTCGGATCAGGATCCGACTCCAGTTCTCGTCAGTCATGACGGTGGCTCGAGTTGGCAGGGTGAGTCGGCGCCTCTCGCTCAAGTGAATAACGTCGACTGCCCGTCCGCTGGTCATTGCTGGGCAATCTCGCCGCCTTTCGGGATCATGGTGACTGACGATGGGGGCACCACATGGCGAGTGCAACCGACGGGCATACCTGCCAAGCAAGGGGTCATCGAGACATGAGTATTCGGGGTCCGTGGTGGCCTGCGCCGATGACATCTCGCGTGTTGGGCCGGTGGGACCATCTCTCGTAGGAGTGGATTCGTACCAGGGCGTTCTCTTGTCGACTGACAAACGGTGGAGCGCCTGTTGATTCCTCGCCGGGCTACTGGGAGGTGGCCAGCGACGGTGGCGTGTTCAACTTCGGTGACGCCGCCTTCTACGGATCGATGGGTGGCATCCCACCTCAATGCGCCCATCGTCGGCCTCGCTTCCGACGGCCGACAGCGGTGGCTACTGGGAGGTGGCCAGCGACGGTGGCGTGTTCAGTTTCGGCGACGCAGCATTCTACGGATCGATGGGCGGCTCACACCTCAATGCGCCCATCGTCGGCCTCGCTTCCGACGGCCGACGGCGGCGGCTACTGGGAGGTGGCCAGCGATGGTGGCGTGTTCAACTTCGGTGACGCAGCGTTCTACGGATCGATGGGTGGCTCGCACCTCAATGCGCCTATCGTCGGCCTGGCTCCGACGGCGGACGGCGGTGGCTACTGGGAGGTGGCCAGCGACGGTGGCGTGTTCAACTTCGGTGACGCAGCGTTCTACGGATCGATGGGTGGGTCGCACCTCAATGCGCCGATCGTCAACGTGGCCGCCACTCCCGACGGGCCGGGGTACTGGCTCGTGGCCAAGGACGGTGGCGTATTTGGATTCGGCGAAGGGACCTTCTACGGCTCCATGGGCGGACAACACATCAACAAGCCCGTTGTCGATTTGACTCCCACTGTTGACGGGCAGGGCTACTGGGAGGTGGCCAGCGACGGAGGCGTCTTTGCCTTTGGCGATGCCATCTTCTATGGCTCCATGGGCGGAAAGGTACTCAACAAGCCGATCGTAGGAATCGCCAGCAGTTGATTCGTCCGGCGAGCACCTTCGTCGTTGCCTCATCCTGAGCCGAGGTCGTCCTTGGAAGGTGGTCCAGGCACGAGAACAGTTCCCGGTCGAACGGTAAGACACATCTTGAGTCGTCGATCAGCAAGCGCACGACTACGAGCTCCGGTTGGTGGCATAGGTCGTTGGGCCCGCTCGGTAGGAAGCCTCCTCGCTGTGGGCAGTGACGTGGGATAGTTCTGATATGCGGTCGGCGGTGCGACGGATGATGGCGGTGGGAACGCTATTGGCCCTCGTGGTGGCCGCGGCGGCAGGGGAGACGTCGGCCGCCGGCCACGTAGGGGCGGCCACGCCGAGTGCTGCATCCACGGTCTGGCTCTGTCGGCCCGGTCTCGCCAATAACCCCTGCACGACCAGCCTCACCGCCAGGGTCGTTCGGGCCAACGGGTCCACCCGCGTCCAACGGACCCGCCAACCAAGGAATCCGCCGATCGACTGCTTCTACGTCTACCCGACCGTCAGTACCCAGTCGACGGTGAACGCCAATCTCCACATCGATCCGCAGGAGCGGTTCGTCGCCCAAGCCCAGGCTTCCCGGTTCTCCCAGGTCTGTCGGGTGTATGCCCCGATGTATCCGCAGCTGACGGTGAACGCCATCAAGGGGGCAATCACCGCACAAGCTGCGGTGATTGCCTATCTCGGGGTGCTCTCGGCCTGGAACAACTACCTGGCCCACTACAACAAGGGTCGCGGCGTGGTCCTGATCGGACACTCCCAGGGGGCTTCGCTGCTCATCGCCCTCATCAAGCGCGAGATCGACCCGAATGCATCGGAACGCCACCTGCTGGTATCGGCCCTGTTGATGGGCGGCAACGTAACGGTGCCGGTGGGCAAGACCGTGGGCGGCGACTTCACCCACATTCCGGCTTGCCAATCGAACGCCCAGACCGGCTGTGTGGTGGCCTACTCCACCTTTGCCACCCCGCCGCCCGCTGACGCGTTCTTCGGTCGGGTGGGAACGAGCATCGGCTCGATCGCGGGCGTTTCGGCCACGGCGACTGCGGGACTGCAGATCCTCTGCACCAATCCGGCTGACCTCAACGGCGGCACGAGGCCGCTCACGCCGTATTTTCCGGGTGGCGGCACGCGGACGCCGTGGGTCACGTACCCGAACCTCTACACATCGAGCTGCGAATCGGCCGGCGGGGCTACCTGGCTGCAGGTGAACGACATCGCTGGTCCCCGGGACAAGCGGCCGGTGGTCGGGCCGAGTCCGACCCTCGGGCCCCGGTGGGGGCTCCATCTCGACGACGTCAACCTCGCCCTCGGCAACCTGGTCGCCATCGTGCACAACGAGTCGGTCGCCTACGCCCGATAGGGGCTTCGGGCGTCGGCGACCGGACGGATCGGATCACGAAGCTCCGTCGTTCAGGTTCGGCGCTCGGGACGACGGGTCCCAGTCAACCCAGTTCGGGTCGCCCCAGGAACTCGACCAGTCGGTCACGCCGTCTCCGGATGAGCCGGAGCCCGGCACGGTGGCCGAGGAAGAACGCCACGGCCGACAGCACCGCAGTGATGCCGACGCCGATGGCGAGGTCGCTGTCGGGTATCCGGGTACTGGTTCCGTGATCGGTGGCCACGATCCAGGCCACGAAGGCCGGTGCGGCCAGGAGATTGATGATGGCGGGCACGATGGCGTAGGGGAGGAGGCAGAGGGTGGCCCAGCGCACCACCATCCGACCGAACGGTCGTCGGTCCCGCCACCGGTCGGCCAGCGGGAGGGGGTGGTAGGGGTAGTAGATGCCGAGCCAGCCGGCGATACCCAGGCTGCCGATGGGCACCACGATGATGCCGATGATGGTCACGACGGTCGTCGTCCACCGCTCCCGGTCGATGCCGATGCCGATGGCCACCAGTACGCAGACGGGGGTGACCAGCAGCCAGAGCACGGCGTTCTTGGCGTAGATGAGCCGTCGGAGGGCGGCGGGATCGTCGATGGCCGCCACGGTCCTCTCGGCGTCGGAGCCGAGGATGTTGGTGGCCGGCACGTCGGCCAACATCCAGCTCGCCATGACCACGGGGAAGGCCAGGGCCCCGTGCAGGCTGAACAGCAGGTCTTGGAGGGGTAGCGGTAACCACAGCCACGCCACGGTGACCAGGGTGGCGTTGACCATGACCACCAGCGGGGCTTCGAACGGTGGGGTGAAGGCCCGGCGGAGCTCGACGCGGAAGGCACCCGGATAGGACGCCGGCAGTACCGGAGCCGGCGGGCGGGCCGCTGTCGCCCGTTGCGATCGTCCCGCTCGCCATGCCGTCAAGCTACGCGGCGCCAGGCGTTCCGGGATCGATAGGCGGGACGACCCATGCCCGCCGTCCGGCGGATCGACAGGCCGATCGTCCGGTCGGGGTAGGCAAGTGCGGCGGCTAGCCTCAGGACGGGATCGGGTTCGGACGGTCCTCTCACCGGCTGTTCGGGAGTCCGCATCGCCCAGGGTCGATACCAGAGGAGGGTGCCGTGGTCGAGGACATCGTGGACAGCCGACGCACCGAGCCCCCGTACGTGCTTGACGAGCGGGCCATGTTGGAAGCATGGCTGGAGTTCCACCGGACCACGCTGCTCTTCAAGTGCGAGGGACTCGACGACGCGGCGCGAAAGGCTCGTCCCGTCCCGACCTCGCTCCTCTCGCTGCATGGCCTGGTCCGTCACATGGCCGAGGTCGAGCGCAACTGGTTCCGCCGGGCGCTGCTCGATGAGCCCGACGCACCTGACATCTGGGCCAGCTCCGGGGCCTACGACGGTGAGTTCCTCTCGCTCGACGACGCCGACTGGGACGAGGACGTGGCTACCTGGCAGGCCGAGTGCGAGGCCTCCCGCCGCGCCGCGGCACCGTTGGACCTCGACCACACCGGGACGCGGCAGGGGGAGCCGTGCTCCCTCCGGTGGATCTACAACCACATGATCGAGGAGTACGCCCGCCACAACGGACACGCCGACCTGGTCCGCGAGTTGGTGGACGGCGCCGTCGGGTGGTGAACCCGAAGCGCTGACCGGACCCTCGTCGACCCTCGAACCTCGAGGGGCTGAGCGCCGATTCAGCGAGCAGCGGCCTCGGTCAGCGGCCGCCGCTGTTGGCCCGGATCCGGCCCGAGAGATCCACACCGGATCCCCGGCGGCCAGGTCGATCTCGGCGGCGGCCCCCCGGCTGAGCTGCACCCAGGTGGGCTCGCCCCGGTCCATCTGGACGTCCACCCGCACCTCGAAGCCGAGGTGGGTGACCCGCTCCACCGTCCCGGCGTACTGGCCTACACCCTCGTCGCGGTGGATGACCAGGTCGTGGGGACGAACCCAGGAGCCGTCGAGCTGGGTGGCCGGGCCGAGGAACTTCATGACGAACTCATTGGTCGGATGGTCGTACATCTCGGCGGGGCGGCCGATCTGCTCCAGCCGGCCCTGGTTGATGATGGCCAGGTTGTCCGCGACCTCCATGGCCTCTTCCTGGTCGTGGGTGACCAGCACCGTCGTGACCGAGATCTTCTCGTGCAGGTCCCGTAGCCACACCCGCAGCTCCTGGCGGACCTGGGCATCGAGGGCGCCGAAGGGCTCGTCGAGCAACAGGAGTTGGGGCTCGATGGCGAGCGCCCGGGCCAGGGCCATGCGCTGGCGTTGGCCACCGGACAGCTGGGAGGGGTAGCGGTCGGCCAGATGGTCGATCTTGACCAGGTCGAGGAGCTCGTCGACCTTGGCCCGGATCTCGGCTTTGGGCCGCTTGCGGACCTCCAGCCCGAAGGCCACGTTCTTGCGCACGGTGAGATGGCGGAACGGCGCATAGTGCTGGAAGCAGAAGCCGATGCCCCGGTCGCGCACGGGCACCTGGGTGACGTCCTCGCCGTCGAACTCGATGGTCCCCGAGTCGGGCACCTCGAGTCCCGCCACCACCCGGAGCAACGTCGATTTGCCGCCCCCGCTCGGGCCGAGCAGGGCGGTGAGTGAGCCGTTCGGGACCTCGAGACTTACGTCGTCGAGAGCAACGGCAGTTCCGAATCGCTTGGAGACTGATCGGATCGTGATCGCCATCGTGGGGTCCTCCTCTCCTTGGTTCGGTCTTTGCGGTCGGCCCCCACCACAGCGAGGACACCCAGGGCCACCAGGGCGAGGATGACTGCGCCAGAGTAGGCGGCTACGAGGTCGAGGTTCTCCACGCCGTCCTGGATGAACAGGGTCATGGTGTCGGTCTTGCCGGCGATCAGTCCCGAGACCACGGCCACGGCCCCGAACTCGCCGATCACCCGGGCCGTCGTCAGGGTCACGCCGTAGGCCAGGCTGCTGCGGATCGACGGGAGGGTGACCCGCCGGAAGACGGTGAACGGGGCCGCACCCAAGGTGGTGGCGGCCTGCTCCTGGTCGGTACCGATCTCTTGGAGGACCGGGAGCACCTCGCGCACCACATAGGGCAGGGCCACCGTGGCCGAGGCCATGACGATGCCCGGGAACGAGAAGATGATGGTGATGCCGTGGGCGTCGAGCCAGTTGCCGAACCACCCGGTCTTTCCGTAGACGAGGACGAGGGCGATCCCCACCACCACCGGGGAGACGGCCAGGGGCAGGTCCACGAAGGCGTCGAGCAGCCACGCACCGGGGAACCGGTGCCGCGACAGGATGAGGGCCACCCCCACCCCGAAGACGGTGTCGAGGGGGACGGCGATCAACACCACCAAGAAGGTCAGCCACAGGGCATGGAGGGCGTCTGGGGTGGTGACGGCATCCCAGGCCCGGCCGAAGCCGTGCTGGAAGGCCCGGTAGAAGATGGACCCGACGGGGATGAGGACGAGGAGTCCGAGGTAGCCGAGGGCGATGATCCGCAGCGGCCACCGCCAGCGCCCGCTCATCGTGTGGCCCTCGGCAGGCGGCGTCGCACCACTCGGCCCCGTCTCATATGGCCTCGCTGACATCGAAGCGCCGCCGCAGGAGCCCGATGAGCAACAGGACCACGAGGGCGATGAGGACCAGCACCACCGACACGGCCGCCGCCGCTCCGAGCTCGTCGCTCTGGGAGAGGCTGAAGATCCACGACGAGGAGACCTCGGTCTTGAACGGGACGTTGCCCGAGATGAGCACCACGGAGCCGTACTCGCCGATGGCCCGGGCGAAGGCCAGGCCCGCCCCGGCCAGCATGGCCGGGGCCAGGCTGGGCAGGATGATGCGCCACAGCACCCGGCCCGACGAGGCCCCGAGCGAGGCGGCGGCCTCCTCGGTCTCCCGGTCGAGTTCGGCCAGGACGGGCTGGACCGACCGCACCGAGAAGGGCAGGGTCACAAAGGCCAGGGCGAACAGGATGCCCCAGCGGGTGTTGGCCACGTCCAGGTGGAACGGGCTGTTCGGCCCGTAGAGGGTGAGGAGGGTGAGCCCGGCGACGATGGTGGGCAGGGCGAAGGGCAGGTCGATCACGGCGTTGACGGCGGCCTTGCCCCGGAAATCGTCCCGGACCAGCACCCAGGCGATGATCAGCCCGGCCACGGCGTTGAAGGCGGCCACGGCCAGCGAGGACACCAAGGTGAGCTTGAACGCCGCCACCGCCTCGGGCTGGCTGACCGCCGCCCAGAAGGTGCCCCAGCCCCCGCTGAAGGCGTGGGCGACGAGGGCGGCCAACGGCAGCACCACCAAGAGGCTCAGGTAGGTGACCGCCAGGGTGGGCCCGGCCACCCGACCGATGGCCCGACGGGTGGTGTGGCGGTGACGTGGCGAGGCTCCCGCCCCGGCCAGCGTGGCCGGAGTGGGGAGCGCTGGGGCCTCAGCCTCAGCTACTGGAGGTGGAGACACCGAGGCCCTGCTCGATCTTTGCCACCACGCCGGTGCCGGGGGTGAAGAAGATCGTGTTCACCTTGGTCCACCCACCCAGGCTGTCGATGGTGAACAGTGACTGGGGCTTCGGGAACTTGAACTGGGCTGCCACCTTCGGAAGCACCGGACGGTAGCCCTGCTGGCCCCACACCTTCTGGCCGGCCGGGGAGAGCAGGTAGGCCACGAAGGCCTTGGCTGCTGACGGGTTGGTTGCCTTCAATGAGACGGCGATGGGGTTCTGGATGAGGATGGTCTGGGGCGGGGTGATGATGGTGATGGGCTCACCCTGTTTGGCGGCGTAGAGGGCGTCGTCCTCGTAGTCGAGCAGCACGTCGCCCTCACCGGACAGGAAGGTCTGAAGGGCGGTCGAGGCACTCGACGGCTGGGCCACCGTGTTCTTCAGCAGCTTGGTCAGATACGCCGTGGCCTGGGCCTTGGTCTTGCCCAGCTTGAGCTGCGCGCCGTAGGCCGCCATGAGGTTCCACTTGGCGCTACCCGAGCTGAAGGGGTTGGGGGTGATGACGCCGACGCCGCTCTTGATGAGGCTGGCCCAGTTGGTGATGTGCTTGGGGTTCCCCTTGCGGACGATGAACGAGACGATGGAGTTGGTGACCATGCCCTTGGTGGGGGTGGCGGCCCACTTGGGCGAGACGATGCCCGCCTTGACCAGTTTGGTCATGTCCGGCTCGAGCGAGAAGTTGACCACGTCGGCGGGGAGCCCAGAGGAAACCGCCGTCGACTGGGAGCCCGAGGCGCCAAAGGACTGGGAGAAGGTCACACCGCTCCCGGCCGAGGTGGCGTTGAAGGCGGTGATGAGGGCGGCGTAGGCCGGCTTGGGGGTGGAGTAGGCCACCAGAGCCACCGAGCCGCTGGCCGCACCGGCGGTGGCGGGGATGGCGGCCCCCACGGCGAGGGTCAGTCCCAGCAGCGCAGCACCACCTCCGATCCGGATCTTGCGGGTTGACCGGGAACGAAGAGAGGTCTGCACCTCCCAATTCCATACCAAGTCCCTGGACTTTGTCAAGTAGAGATAACCGCGGAACGCGCGAGCTCTGCGTCGTTGTGTGCCCGTATTCCGGGCGGTCCTGCCGTGGATCCGGGCAGGCCGCCCGAACCAAGGCTCGAACTTCGTGGCGGTGCACTGGCGTTGACTTGAGGGCGTGCGGCTGCTCCGGCCACTGCCATCCGGGTTCGGTCGAGCGCCTGGTGGGGAGGACCTTCGGAGTGACGTCGGCTGCGTGAAGCAGTGAGCGCTGATTCGGGGCACGACGATGGCGGCTTCCCTCCCCAGCCGCCCCTGACCGGATCAGCTCAGGGGTGGTGGAGCGTCCGGGCCCGCTCGATGTGGCTCATGCGAACCTGGGCCACCAGCCAGTTGTCCGACCGGGTGAGCTCACGCTCGGCCGGTTGGTGGTGGTGGCCGGAGGGGGCGTCGGTGCGTGCGCCGCACTTCCGACACACGGGCATGCGCCCGTTCGTCTCGGGAGTGTGGTGCTCGTCGAGCCGGTTTCCTACCTGCGATGCCTCGGGTGTGACCATGGTGCTCCGATCGCCCGACGCCGGCCCGTGGGTCCCGTGCCAGGCCTCATGAGTGGCGGCTAACGGGTCAACCCCTTGCGGGTCTGCTCCTTGTCCTTTTTGGCCTGTCGCTTCTCTTTGAGCGACTTGCCGGACTTCTTGGAGGCGGTCTTGCGGGGTGACTTGTCGGTCATAGCGTCCCCCTTCCCTCCGACGAGCGTACTCCTCTGGGCCCGGCGCGCCACCTGACTACCATCCGGGAGGTGTCGGTCCTCCCGCCCACGGCGACGCGTTCCCGTTCCGGCGCCGGCGTGGCTCCCGTCAGGGGTCGGCAGTGAGCGACCCGTCGCGACCGGGCCGGCTCCGCCCCGACCGGCTCCGCCTCGACCGACTCGGTGCCCAACTCCTGGCCGGTCCTCGGGCTACCTCGGCTGAGGAGGTGGTGCGTCGGCTGGCCGCCGTCCAGGCCCAGGACGAGCGCGGATTCCGCCTGACCATCCGCAGCCGGAGCGACGGATTGGCCGCCACCGACGTGGACGAGGCTCTGACCGAGACACGTTCGCTGGTGGTTACCTGGCTCAACCGGGGGACACTGCACCTCGTGACCACCGAGGACTACTGGTGGCTCCACCCCGTCACCGCACCCCGCACGGTGGGGGAGAACGACCGTCGGCTACGCCAGCTCGGGGTGAGCGAGCGTGAAGCCGAGCGGGGGATCGATGTGATCGTGGACGCCCTCGACGGGGCCGGCCCGCTCTCCCGCCACGATCTCCGGCAGGGCATGGAGGCGGCCGCGGTTCCCTGCCCGGGGCAGATCTTCATCCATCTGGTGGCTGCAGCCAGCCTGCGTGGTCTGGTGGTGCGGGGACCGGTACTCGAGGGCGCCCATGCCTACGTGCTGGCGGCGGAGTGGCTCGGTCGTGCCCCCAAGCCGCTCGAGGCCGACGAGGCGCTCGGTCGGCTGGCCCGGCGCTACCTGGTCGGCCACGGACCGGCCTCGGCTCGCGATCTGGCCGCCTGGGCCGGGATCACCCTCGCCGATGCCCGAACAGGGTTGGCCGTCATCGTCGACGAGGTCGAGCCGGTGTCCATCGGTGGCGGGTCGGCCGAGCCCGCCGACGAACCGTGCTTCCGGCTCGTTGCCACGGACCACGGCACTCCGCCCGCGCCAGCCCCTCGTCTGCTCGGGCCGTTCGACCCGTTGTTGCACGGATGGCGATCGAGGCACCTGACCGTGGGCGAGCACGGCAGCATCGTGACCACCAACGGCATCTTCCGGCCGGTGGCGCTGGTCCGGGGTCGCGCCGTTGCCACGTGGACGCTTCCCGGCGGGATCGTCACGCTCGAGCCCCTCGAGGATCTGTCGACTCGGGTGCGGGCGGCCCTGGCCCGGGACGCCGCCGACGTGCAGCGGTTCCTCGGTCTCAAGGCCCGACCGGCCGTGTTCGGCTGAGGGGAGGGACCGCTCGTCTCCGGCCGGCCGGCGGCGCCGAGCACCCGGGCCCCGTGATCCCAGTGGGGATACAGTTCTCGGAGCTGAAGTCGGGGGGACGCCATGTCGGGTCGAAGAGCAGCAGCGGTGGGAGTCGTCGTTGTGGCTGCAGTGGTCTTGAGCGCCTGTGACTGGTCCATGTATCGAGCGGGGCCGAGTCTGAACGGCTGGAATGCCTTCGAGAACACGATCTCGGCGTCGAATGTAGGGAATCTGCGGGCCGCGTTCACCGGATCGATGTCGCAAAGCGACAGCTCTATCACCGTGGCCGGCGGGGTTGTCTATGAAGAGGGACTCGGCACCTCGTCGAGCCCACCCGAGCTGGCTGCCTTCGACGCCAGCGGCACCACTGACTGCAGTGGGGTCGTGCCGACCTGCACGCCCCTGTGGACGGCAACGCTGCCGGCCGGAGCCGGCCACTCCACGCCCGCCGTCGCCAACGGCGTCGTCTACGTGTCCGCCGGGAGTCTGTACGCCTACGACGCGGCGGGGAACACCAACTGCAGCGGAACACCCAAGGTGTGCACCCCCCTGTGGAAGGGCCAGGTGAACTCCGCGAGCTACTCCTCGCCGAACGTGGTCAACGGGGTGGTCTACGTGGGCGGGGGTGGTTCGGCCATGCTGTACACCTTCGACGCGGCGGGCTCCACGAACTGCTCGGGCACGCCCAAGGTGTGCCAGCCGTTGTGGCAGGGATCGACGGCGGCGGGCGGCAGCCAAGGAGCGATCTCCGCCCCGGCGTTCGCCAACGGCGTGGTGTACATCGCCGCAGGTGACGGCAGCCTCTACGCCTTCGACGGAAACGGCAAGACCAACTGTTCGGGGAGCCCGGTTGTCTGTACCCAGCTGTGGTCGGCGCACGTCGGAGGTTCGGCGCCACCCCCGCAGACCGCCCCCGCGGTGGCCAACGGAACGGTGTACTACGCCAACGGGACGCTCTACGCCTTCGACGCCTCGGGAGTCAACGGTTGTGGTGGCACCCCGAAGGTCTGTAGCCCGATCTGGACCGGGGCCGGTACCGCCTTCTCCTCGCCCGCGGTCACCAACAGCACCGTCTACGTGGGTGAAGCCGCCTTCGGTGGGCAGAATGGCGTGGCCGCCTTCGACGCCTCGGGAACGAACGGCTGCTCCGGTACCCCCAAGGTCTGTGATCCCCTGTGGTTCGACTCGGTCAGCGGTGGGACCGTCGGCCTCGGCGGGTACTCCTCGCCGACGGTGGCCAACGGCGTGCTCTACGTCGGCGGGAATGCCTATACGGCCGGAGGCGGCCTGTACGCCTTCGATGCTGCGGGCAACACCGATTGCTCGGGGACGCCGCGCACGTGCTCGCCGCTGTCCACCTATCCCGTTGGCTCGGGGATCTATGTCTTCTCCGATATCACCGTGGCCAACGCGACGGTCTATGTGCGTGAGTCAACCCTCAACGGAGACGCGACGAACTTCGTGGCTCTCAAGTTGCCCTGAGCGGTCCGGGGCTCACGCCTGTTTCCGGGTGGTTGCGAGCACGCCGGACGGCAGCCGACCACCCAAACGACCGGGTCCCTCGAACGGGCTGGCCACCTCGACGGAACGAGGGAAGCGACGCAACTCCTAGGTCCAGGCGAAGACCTCGACCCGGTTCTTCCCCTCCTGTTTGGCCCAGTACATGGCGGCGTCGGCCTCCTCGACCACGTCGGATGCGGTCATGGTGCCCGTATGGTCGAGGGCCAGCGCTGACGGATAGGTGATGCCGACACTGGCGGTGACCCGGTGCTCCACTCCTTGGACGGTGATGGGCACCCGGAGGGCCTGGACCACGCGGTCGGCGACCCGGAGGGCCAAATTGCGGTCGAAGGCCACGTCATCGGGTGCCGTTGGCGGAGCCGCGGTCTCGTTGTTGCGGTTCCAGGGCTCGATGATCAGGACGAACTCGTCGCCGCCTACACGGGCCACGGTGTCCCCTTCCCGGACGACGTTGCGGAGGCGCTCCGCTGTCTCGATGAGGACCGCGTCACCGGCGGCGTGGCCCGAGGTGTCGTTGACCTGCTTGAAGCCGTCGAGGTCGCAGAAGAGTACGGCGATCTCGCGTCCCTGACGTTCCGATCGGGCCAGGGCCGCGGTGAGGCGATCGAGGAGGAGGGCGCGGTTGGGGAGGCCGGTGAGGCTGTCATGGAGGGCGTCGTAGGAGAGCTTCTCCTCGGCCACGACGAGGTCGGTCACGTCACGGAGGACGCCGAGCACCTCGGTCACCACTCCGCTCGCATCGCGTCGGAACGGCACGATGCGCCGGCTCAGCCACCGCCACCCGTCGTCGCCGTGGCAGACCCGGTAGCGCTCCTCGAGCACCTCGCCGTCAGCGAGGTCGAGGGCCCGCTCGTCCATGCTCTGGAGGCGGGCCACGTCGTCGTTGTGCACCATCGTCTCGGCGATGGACGAGGGGGCAGAGCCGTCGCTCGGTCCGGAGAGACCGGGCACCCCGTCGTCCCGTGAGGCATAGATGGTGGCTCCGGTCCTGATGTCGGTGATGAAGGTGTAGTCCGGTGATGCAGCGATGACTGCCTGCTGGAAGGCGTTGGCTTCGTTGATGTCGGCCTCGGCCTCCACCTGGTCGGTGACGTCGACCACCGCCCCCACCCGCCGTTGCAGGATGCCGTTCTCGAACACCCCTCGAATGTGGGAGTCGAAGGTGCGGACCTGGCCGTCGCCGGCCCGGAACATCCGATAGCGGATCCGGATGGGTTCGTCGCTCAGTCGGGCTGCATCCAACGCCTCGTCGACCAGCGCCCGGTCGTCGGGGTGGACGCGGGCCGCAGCCTGGGTGTAGCCACCGTCGAAGGGTTGGGGGTCGAGGTGATGGAGGGCGAAGAGCCCGTCCGACCACGTGATGACGTCGGTCGCTGTGTCCCACTCCCA
Organism: uncultured Acidimicrobiaceae bacterium; assembly: GCA_963817985.1. Classification (GTDB taxonomy): domain Bacteria; phylum Actinomycetota; class Acidimicrobiia; order Acidimicrobiales; family RAAP-2; genus Bog-756. Next base: position 60,504 of record CAWFQI010000004.1, read on the forward strand.
GGATCCGGAGTGCCCGATGGACTCGGCATCTTGGAGTCGACGGCGCTCCTCACGCAGGCCGCGCTCGGAGTCCCGCAGGGCCTGTTCGGAACGACGGGCCTCGGTGATGTCGAGGGCGTAGCCGATGCCGGCCATGATCGAGCCGTCGTTGTCGGCGAGGGGCGAGATGCGATGGAGGTACGTCCGCTCCCCGAAGGCGATCTCGAGCGAGGCCTCCTCGCCGGTCAGGGCCAACCGGTAGGGCCCTTCGAGCTTCGCCGACACCACGGGCGGGAACACCTCGTAGATGGTCCGACCCTGGATGGTGTCCTGGGTAAGGCCCACCGTGGCGAGGCCCTGGCCTCCGGCGCACAGATACCGGAGATCCTGGTCGAAGACGACGATGGCCCCCTCGGGGAACCCCTGGACGATGGGGTGGGAGCCGGCCACGGCCAGGAGCTCGCGGGCCGACGGGGCCCGTTCGGAACCGCTCACCGCTCCGACCCCTTTGCCGCTCGAGCCCCACGGGGCCGCCGGCGGCCGACGAGAGCGCCACGGCATCTGGGACGCACCGGTTGTGACCCATGGGATCTGTATCGGAAGTTCGGCGAGGGTCCTAAAGGGAATTGCCTGGTCCCCGGCTTGGGGGCGCATCTTTCCGCTGGGGCCGGTTCCAACCACAAGGGCTTGAACGAGGGCCGGCGGCCGGGCCCGTTGAGGCGGTGTGGTCACGAATCCTACTGTGGTAGGGGCAGAGTAGGACGCCGAGGGTGGCGGCCAAAAAGAAGGTGTCCCTGACCCTCGACAGCGATCTCGTCGATGAGTTGGCCGAGCATCCCGATCTGGCGCTGTCCACCCAGGTGAACGAGGCCATTCGTGTCGAGATCTCCCGGCGCCGGCGCCAGCGGGCGCTTCAAGACTTGCTCCTGCGTCTCGACGCCGAGGACGGCCCACTGACCGACGATGACCTGGCTGGCGTGGCGTACTTCGAGAGGCTGCTCGACGGCCGATGATCCTCACTCTGGACGCCGAAGCGGTCAACGCCCTTTCCGGCCCCGATTCGCCGCAGAAGCGACGGGTCCGCCAAGCGATGCGGGCGGTCTGAGGACATGGTCGGCGCCCATGTCGTGGCGGTTGCCGTGGAGGCCGGTGGCGGTGTCGTCCTGACCGGGGACCCCGAGGACCTCGAACGACTCGCCGACCCCTACCGCTCGGTCGTCGTCGAGGGCCTGGCGAGCTCGAATGGTTGACGCCGCGTTGCGCTGAGGCGTGGTCCACGAGGGCGCCAGCATCGATCACGTCGACGGAGTCACAAGACGCCGAGGGGGCGGGACGATCGTCGAGCGACCTGACTCCGTCAGCCGTCCGACCGGGGGGAACCGTCGGTGCCTCGATGCTCCCGGCGCCAGACGAGACGAAGTCCGGTCCAGTCGCGGTCGATGGCACAGACCTTGTTGTCGACCAGTCCCAGAGGCAGGGCGAGCCGCCGGATCTCGTGGTCGGTCAGGTCGGTGTCCAGCTTCGAGGCCCGCTTGGGCCACGCTATCCAGAGCCCGCCGGCGGGAAAGACCACGGCGGCCAGCCGGTCGATGGTTGCCTCGAGGGCGATGGCTTCGGTGAAGAAGGCGAGCACGACGTCGGCGGTTCCGCGGGCCTGCCGTCGCAGTGTGATGTCCGGTGGTAGGTCGAGCTCAAGCGTGTCGGGCGTCCCCACCAGGACGAGCCGGGTCCCGGGGACGATGCCCAGCTTCTTGGCCAGTGGTGTCGGTGGGGTGTCGACCACGCCCACGCAGTATCGCACCCACTCGGGAGGCCAGCCCTGATCGTCACCCGGCCGGTCGCATCCTTGTGCGACCGGCCGGGAGCGGTCGAGCGACGCAGCTACGTCGGTAGCCCGGCGGCAGTGGAAGAGCCCACGGGGGCGGGCCACGTCAACTGGGCGACTTCGCCCCCGGCGACCACCAGATCAACCACCGGTTCTCTCGCCGACCGGGTCGGGTCGCTGCGACGGATCCTCAGTTGGTAGCGACCGGCCACCAGTGAGCCGAAGACGCCGGCATGGGCCACGGTGTCCCGGAGGTCACGGGGTCGGACGGCGGTGTGGGTCCCGTTCCATGGTTCCCCCACGGGTCGGATCTCGATCTCTTCACCTACGAGGTCGCCCGGGGTGAAGATGATGGCCGCGCCCTTGTCGCCCCCGATGTCGAGCACCACGGTGCCCTCGCCGCTCGGGCCGAGGTCGACCTCGGCCTGAGCGTGGGTGTGCGTTCCCATGGGATCTAGGCCCCCACGGCGAAGCCCGACGTGGGCACACCGAGGTAGGGGAAGTTGGGCAGGTACTTCTCGGTACCGAGGGCGGTGAGGTCGGTCGGTCCCGAGGTGAGTCCCATGGAGATGGCCCCGGCGGCGGCATCGGGCTTGTAGGCCGGGTCGACGAGCGGGAGGGTGGCCCCGGCGATGGCCCGCAGCTCGATGGTGACCACGTCGTCGAAGACCCGGCGCCCGTTGGGATAGCCGGCGGGATCCCCGCCGATGAGGCCGAGGTTGGAGGGCGTGGTGGCGGCGGGGATGGCCATGTTGAGCCGGAGCATGTCGGCCTGGGTCCCCCCGGTGAAGTTCTGGAAGCCGGCTACCACCCCGGTGGGGATCCCGGTCAGCAAGATGGCGAGCAGGTCGGCTCGCGGCGCCTTGGTGGCGTTGTAGGCGGCCAGGTTGGGGAAGACCCCGGGATAGAGGACGGGTAGCAGGCCGGCGAGCTCGGGGGCCGAGACGTGGGAGGCGAACTGGCTGTCACCCGAGGGCTGCTCGGCGTTCCAGTAGTCCTTGGAGGCCATGGGGATGAGGACCTCGTTCACCAGCGGGTTGCCCAGCCGGGAGACCTGGACGAAGGGACCGGAGTTGACGTTGGTCCCCGGGCTCGACTCGAAGATGCGGGCCTTTTGACGACTGGCCGTCGTCCACACGCCGATGGTGGCGTTGGGGTCGGTCACGCCTAGAGGCTTCTTTCCGGTGACCATCAGCTCGTTGATCTCCACCTGGATGGCGATGGTGTGGACGTTCACCCCGGCGGTCGAGTTCACGCCCTTGGCCATCTTGCCCAGTCCGGTGTTGGCCAGACCGAAGGTGTTGTGGTCCTGTTCGAAGGGACGCAGGTCGCCGAGGTCGAAGATGGCCCCGAGGTCGACGTAGAAGCCTTCGGCCCGTTGGCCGGCGAACACCTTCATGCCGTCGTCCAGTTGGGTCACGGCCGCATTGGCCAGCGCCACGTAGTTGGGTGTGGACAAGGGCCCGATGTTGCACGGGGGGCACGGGACGTTGGTGGCCAGCACGTGGCTCCCGGACTTGTCCACCCGGGTGACGGTGTAGGTCTGGCGGCGATTCCAGCTGGCACTCTTCAGGCTGGTGATGGGCCCGGTGTTGTAGAGGAAGGTGTTGGGGTTGGTGATCTGGCTGGAGAACTGGAACTGGTAGCTGATGTCGATGTCGCCATCGTGGTCGTTGTCGATGTTGATGGCGTAGAGGACGTCGTCGCCGAACTCGTAGAAGTTGGGCCCGCCGTCCGGAGCCTGCAGGGGTACGTAGTTGGCGATCAGCGTGACGTGATCGGGATGGTCAGGCGAGACGAAGGCGTACAGATCGGTGGAGTCGGCGACGGGATCCTGGGAGATCTCCGGCGCTTCACGGTGTGACGACATAGCGGTACCTCGGTTTCTTGGTAGTAGGGCAGTGCAGTAGCGGGTTGTGGTGGTTGGACAGGGACAGAAGCGAATGGAGAACGTTGGGGGACGGGGCCCGAGCTCCGGACGTGGTCAGCGAAGGGCGCGGACCAGGGCCTCAGCCAGATGCGGGTCGAGCACGGTGATCTCCCGGGTGCCGGAGAACAGTCCGATCTCACCGCTGGCCAGGTCCCTCACGTGGGCCACGAGCGGCTCGGTCATCGAGAGGGACGACTCCCCTTCGGCCACGGCCGACTCAGCCGCGCCGGCATCGGCCGGCCCCTGAGTCTCGACCGCACCTACGAGGGCGGGCAGCCCAGGGAGGGCGGAGATGGCTCCCGCAGCCACGACGGCGGCGGTGCCACCTTTCAGAAACACACGACGGCTGAGTTCGCTCATGGGAACCTCCGGGCAGGGACGGTGATGGGCTGTGTTCGCCTACCGGTTCGAAGAGGAACCGGACTCCGGATGACTCCTTCACCGGAATTTCCCGAAAATATGTTTGAATCCGGTGAGCGGTGGGCATATACCCTTGGTTTCGCCGGACTCGACGTCGGCCGGCGACCAGTCAGGCGACGAGCCAGGTGGGATTCACCCGATTCGATTCGTCCAACTCCAGTCGCACAGATCCGACGGAGTGAGTTCCCGTGCCGCCACCCACGCCCTCGCTCGGCACTATCGGCGGGTCCCGATGCTGGTCAGTGGTCAATTTGGGAATTTGGACATCCGTCACCATCCGTCGGTCCGAAGACCTCGCGTGGAGCGTGTGCTGCAAGTCCTGTCGGACGCGGCTCCACAACCGCAGGGGATCGGTCCGACCAAGGGCCGGTACGGGGGCATAGGTACTCGCAGCTCCATCAGTGAAAGGTGACTCCCTTGACCGAATCGCTCACCCATCCACCCCGACGACGTGTGCGGGCCGCCATCGTGGTGATGGCCTCCTTGCTCACCGTCCTGTTCGGTCTCTCACTGCAGGCCACAAGCCCGGCCGGTGCGTCTACGACCAGCTCGGCCCATGCCGCCCAGGATCCTGCTCCGAACGGTGACAACGGCACCACCATCGATCCGCTCCAGTACAACTGCGGCAACGACGCTCCGACCTGTGGCCAGGTGGGCGAGTCCAACGGCTACTACAACGGCACGAACGTCGACCTCCTCTACAGCGAGGACTACTACTGCGAGCCGGGCAAGGGTTCCCTCGACACGGCCACCGGCTGTGAGGCAGGCACGGCCGCCTCGGCCAACCCCAACCCGACGACCCCGTCGGCCAACGGCACGATCCTCGGCAACACCAAGCACAGCGACACGCTGTATATCCCGGTCCCCATCGGGTTCACCCCACCGCCGACGCAGTGCATCAGCACGGCCACCTGCATCGACCATCCCTCGACGATCGACCTCCACGCTCTCGCCTCCTATCTCGGTGTGAGCAACCCGGCCACCCTCGACGCCGTGCCCATCCCGGCCCACAACCACGTGGTGAGCACCCGCAACGGTGGGCTTCCCGAGTGGTGGAACGTGGAGATCGTGGCCACGAAGAGCCTGGCCACCTTCAACAAGCTGACCAGCCTGAACGCCATCAACACCGCGACTGCCGACTCGAATCCGGCCACAGCCGCAACCGCCGTTCCGACCAACGCCTTCTTGTTCTTCCAGGTGCTGCCCGGAACCCTGTCGGCATCGATGGCGGCCAATCTGACCGCTGTCGCCCCGCCCGGACCCTCGCTGCCTGCTGCTCCCGGCGCTCCGCCGGCCAGCCAGGTGGAGTCGGGCACGACGTTCAACAACCTCATGAACGACTGTGGTGCCACCGCCCCCAACTGCCAGAACGTCGGCATCAGCCGTGACTGGATCCAGGGTCAGGACGTCGAGGCGCTCTACTCCGAGCAGTACTACTGCGGCACGACCGGCGTGACGGTCCACTCGTCGACGGGTTGCGAGGCCGGGGCCAATCCCACCTCGGTACCCCCCAACGTGGGCGACACGACCATCCCGACACCGGCCAACTCGTACCCGGCGGCGGCCAATGGCACTATCGATCCTCTGTACATCCCGGTACCGCTGTACTCCAGTCCGCCGGTGACCTACAACCAGTGTTCGAGCGCCATCACCTGCATCGACCATCCGGCCACCATCGACCTGTCGCTGTTGGCCCCGACCCTCGGGGTGAGCAACGCCTCGACGTTGAACAACGTGCCGCTCCCCGGCCACGACCACCTGCTGACCACCCGTAACGGCGATCAGCCCGAGTGGTGGAACGTCATCGTCATCCCGGTGACCACACCGGCCGGACTGGCCACCATCGAGAGCTCCAAGAACTACAGCTCGGTGCGCGCCCTCGAAGGAGTGGCCGGAAGCGGCATCGGTATCCCGGCATCCGGCTCGACGCCGGCGGTGACCGAGGTGCCGACCAACGCCTACCTCTGGTTCCAGACGCTTCCTGGGGCCAGCTCGCCCACACCAGGACCGGTCCAGACCAGCTGCATGACCCACCTGCCTGCCGGCTCGGTCGTCGGCTCGGCTGCCCTCGATGACGGCACCGGCTACTACGAGACGGATGCCCAGGGTGATGTGGCCGCCTTCGGTGCCGCCACCTGTTACGGGGCCATGACCGGCCAGCATCTGAACCAGCCCATCGTGGGCATGGCCGTCGACCGGAAGACCGGTGGCTACTGGTTGGTGGCCCGAGACGGCGGCGTGTTCTCCTTCAATGCGCCGTTCTACGGATCGGCCGGAGGCTCCCCCCTCAACAAGCCGGTTGTGGGTGTCACGCCCACGCTGAACGGCACCGGCTACTACCTGGTGGCGTCGGACGGCGGGGTGTTCACCTACGGTGACGCCAAGTTCTCCGGCTCGACCGGGAACATCCACCTCAACAAGCCGGTGGTGGGCATGGGCCTCGACCGGGCGACCGGTGGCTACTGGCTGGTGGCCTCCGACGGAGGGGTCTTCTCCTTCAATGCACCCTTCATGGGGTCGACCGGTGGCATCACCCTCAACAAGCCGGTGGTGGGTATGGCCCCGCTGTCGGATGGGAGCGGGTACCGGTTGGTGGCTTCGGACGGCGGGGTGTTCGACTTCAACGCTCCGTTCTACGGGTCCACCGGCAATCTGAAGCTGAACTCGCCGGTCATTGCCGGACTCAACAACAACTCGTACGACGGGTACTGGCTGACCGCGGCCGACGGTGGTGTCTTCACCTTCACTCCGCCGAACGAGAACATGCCGTTCTACGGCTCGGCCGCCTAAGCGACCCTGGTCTGGCCGACGCAAGGGGAGGGGTTCGAGCAGAACCCCTCCCCTTGTTCGTCCCCACGCACCGGCAACCGACCCGTCCCGCGGCGATCCCAGAGAGACGAGCACCATGACAGCCACCCTCGACCATCGAGTCGTCGTCCCGGCGTCGGACCGCCAGCCTCGACCGGTCCTCTTCAGTCGCCGATCCCTCAGCTACGCCCTCGGCCTCCTCTGGCTGCTCGACGGGGCGCTGCAACTGCAGTCCTTCATGTTCACCCGAGGCTTCGCCCATCAGGTCATCGCTCCAGCGGCGGAGGGACAGCCCTCGTTCGTGGCAGCACCGGTGCGCTGGAACGCCGAGCTGATCGCCCACCAACCGGTTCTGTGCAACGCGGTCTTTGCCGCCGTGCAGCTGGCCTTGGGGATCGGCTTTCTCCTCTGGCGCACTCGTCGCGCAGCCATCGTGGCCTCGGTCGCCTGGGCCTTCGGCGTCTGGTACGCCGGAGAGGGGCTCGGTGGACTGGCCGGGGGACACGTGAGCGCGCTGGTCGGCGCCCCGGGGGCGGCGGCACTGTACGCCGTGCTGGCCGTGGCCGCCTGGCCTGGCCACCTGTCGGCCGCCGAGTACCGGACGGCGCGCCCACCCCACTGGATTCTCCCGATGTGGGCGGTGCTCTGGGTGGGTGCCGCCGTACTGGACCTGCTCCCCGGCAACCGACCATCCTCGACATTCGGCTCCCAACTGGCCGCCAACGCCTCTGCCGTCCCGAGGTGGCTCGGCCGGATCGATGACGGCGTTCGTCACGGGGTGCACGGACTGGGGGCCACCGCCACGATCGTGGTGGTGGGCCTCGAAGTGGCCATCGGGCTGGTGGCTCTGACCCGGAAACCGGCATCGTCGGTGGCCATCAGCGCCGGCGTGGTGCTCGCCGCCCTCTACTGGGCGGTCGGGCAGAGTTTCGGCCAGCTCTTCGGTGGTCAGGCCACCGATCCCAACACCGGGCCGCTCCTTATTCTCGTCGGGCTGGCCGCGCTCGGCGCGAGCGCCCGGACCCGAACGGCCGTTGCCGCCGGGCCCTCAACGAGGGAGACGGGCCTCGGACGGGTCCAGCCCGCCGCCTCACACGCCTTCGGTCACCCCTGATCTCCTAACATCGCCGGGAGTCGATCAGGGGGGTGCCATGGCACACGATCCGGTAGTGGCCGAAACGATCACCGAGCGGGACAGTCTCGAGCCCCATTTTGTCCTTCAGGAGCAGGAGGGGACCGCCGCCGCGGCCCTGGCCCGCTTCCGGGGCGATGCCAACCGACGACCCAACGTGCTCATGATCCTCTTCGACGACGTGGGTTGGGGGGACTTCGGTTGCTACGGGGGTGGTGTGGCCGTCGGGGCACCCACGCCCCACATCGACCGTCTGGCCCGCCGGGGGAAGCTCCTCACCAGCTGCTACTCGGAGCCCTCGTGCACCCCGTCACGGGCTTCGATCATGACCGGGCGCCTACCCATGCGCCACGGCCTCCTCCGTCCGCCCATGTACGGCCAGCCCGGTGGCCTCGACGGGGAGGTGACCCTGGCCCAGCTCCTGTCCGACTCGGGGTACGTGACCCAGGCCGTCGGGAAGTGGCACATCGGGGAGAACGTGGAGTCCCAGCCCCAGAACGTCGGCTTCGACGACTTCTACGGCTTCCTCTCGGTGTCGGACATGTACACCGAGTGGCGCGACCCCAACTTCTTCCCCGAGATCGTCTACAGCGAAGAGCGCACCACGTGGGTGGAGAACCTTCCCTTCAACAAGTGCTTCGTGCACGCCACCCGGGGCGGGGAGACCGAGAACGTGGAGGAGGTGACCGTGCCCGTGCTCTCGCTGCTCGACGAGAAGTGGGCCACCTACTCACTCGAGTTCATCCGCCGGATGGGAGAGCCACCCTCGGGCGAGCGAACGCCGTGGTTCCTCTACCACTGCACCCGAGGGGCCCACTTCGACAACTACCCCCACGAGCGGTTCCTCGGCTCGTCGCCGGCCAAGCATCCCTACAAGGACACCATCATCGAGCTCGATGACATCGTGGGCCGGCTGGTGGCCGAGTTGGAGGCCACCGGCCAGATGGAGGACACCGTGATCTTCATCTCGTCGGACAACGGCCCCGAGATGGAGACGTGGCCCGACGCGGCCTACTCGCCGTTCCGGAGTGCCAAGGGTTCGACCTGGGAGGGGGGCCAACGGGTGCCCGCCATCATCACCTGGCCGTCGATGATCGCCGCCGACGTGGCCACCGACGGACTGTTCTCCCAGATGGACCTGTTCAACACCCTGCTCACCCTGGCCGACGCCAAGGGATCCATCCCCGAGGACCGGTTCATCGACGGGGTGGATCAGACCTCGTTCCTTCTCGATCCGGACGGCCAGTCCAACCGCAAGTACCTGTACTACTGGCTGACCAACGTGTTCTCGGCCCTGCGGGTGGGGGAGTGGAAGTTCATGGTGGCCTCCACCTCCGACGACGACCGGGACTGCTTCAACCTGGGCGGCTTCACCGGGGTGACCCAGAAGTACTCCCACGGACGGCTGTACAACCTCTACCTCGATCCCAAGGAGAGCCACAGCTACATGATCCGCAAACTGGCCTACATCGACAGCTTCACCAGTGGAATCCGCGACCACTTCATCACCTACGGGCGGTATCCGCCGAAACAGCCCATCGCCGCCATGCAGTAGGACCGAGCGTGAGGGTGGGCCACCCCACGAGGGTTTCGGTCTCCACTCATCAGCGATTCAGGTTCGGGTGGCACCATGACGGGGCTCCCGCCTGTCCTCCCACTCTGGATCTGACCTGTGACCCCCACGACGACCGCCGCCTCGGTGGCCCCGACCACACCGCTGGGCCCTGCTGACCCAACCGCGGACCCGGCCCCGGTCGCCGAGGTCAACGTGGGTGGGGCGAGGCCGCCCGGCCCCTATCTCGGGCAGTTCGACTCCTACCGGGTGGTGGCCTGCACGGCCGTGGTACTCCAGCACTCGTTGCTGTGGACGGCCACCGAGGGGAACATCGTCCCCTGGACGATGGTGATGCTGCTGCACTTCTCGCCGGACGGCCTTCTTCTTCCTCTCCGCCCTCGTGCTGACCTACTCCCAGGTGACACGACCCCGGTCGGCACTCGGCTTCTGGCGCCGCCGCTACATCCAGCTCGGCGTGCCCTATCTGCTCTGGACCGCTGTTTACTGGCTCTACACCCTGGTCACCACGCAGGGTTCGTGGAGTCGGGCCGGCTCCATCCTCGCCAACGACCTCGGGTTCGGGTACTACCAGCTCTACTTCGTGATCGTCCTCTTCCAGCTGTACCTGGTCTTCCCGCTCCTGTTGGGTCTCCTCCGGGCCAGCCGGCACCACGCCCGGGTCATGGCCATGAGCGCCCTGTTCGCCCTGGTGCTGGCGGCCGACCTCCACTACCCCCACGCCTTCGGGCCGGTCGGACGGGCCACCTTCGGCCTCGCCGCCCACTGGCCCTGGTCGCGCAACCTCCTCACCTACCAGGAGCAGTTCATCGCCGGGGTGCTGGTCGCCCTCCACCTCGACCAGGTCCGGACCTTCATCGAGCGCTGGTGGCGCCAGGTCATCGGGGCGGCCGCGGCGATCGGGGCCATCGCCGCGCTCTGGTACCTGGTGGCCGTGTGGACCGGCTCGGACACGGGGCGGGCCTCAGACCTCTACCAGCCCATCGCCTTTGTCTGGTTCACCGCCGCCGTGGCCGCCCTCGAGTGCGGGACCTGGTGGTGGTACCAGCGGACCCGGGCCGGCCACGCCCCCCGGTTCCCTGCCCTGTCGGCCAAGGAGCTCGCCGGTCTGACCGGCGGCATCTTCTTCGGTCACGTGCTGGTGCTGAACCTCCTCCGGTCGGCCCTCGGCGCCACCGGGCTCCGTGACCACATGGGGTGGGTCGAGATCGTGGCCGTGTTGTTCGTCGGGTCCCTCCTGATCACCGGGGCGGCCACCGCCCTGATCCTGCGGACCCGCCTGCGATGGGTCCTCGGCGGCCCGGTGCGGTCCGAGCAGCGGGCCCGTCTCGGCACCGACGACGTCGACCCGGCGGTGAGCGACGACGCCGACCGTCGGAGCGGTCAGGCGGGCCGACAGCGCCGGAACCGGGGGCAGGCCGGTGAGGCCGGTGGTGCTCCTGCCCTCCCTCGGCCGGCCGCGTACCGACTTCGACGAGTTGGTGGCCGCCCTCGAGCACGCCGGCCGGACAGCGGTGGCCCTCGACCTGCCCGGGGTGGGCGATGCCGCCGAACGGCCGGTGGGTGCCTGACCTCCACGCGGTGGCGGCCGATGTGGCCGACCGCCTCGGGGACCTCGGCGACGCCGTTCCACCTGGTGGGCCACGCCTACGGCAACCGGGTGGCCCGGTGCCTGGCCGCCGACCGACCCGACCGGGTGGCCTCGCTCATCCTGCTCGGGTGCGGGGGCAAGGTCCCCGGCGACGACGAGGCACGCGCCGCCCTCATCGAGTGCTTCACCGAGCCCGAGGGGTCGGCGGGCACCGGGAGCCGTGGCCACAGCCTTCTTCGCACCCGGCAACGAGGTGCCGCCGTCCTGGGAGACCGGGTGGTGGCCCGAGGCCGCCATGGCCCAGGGCCGGGCCACCGAGGCCACGCCCCTGGACGAGTGGTGGGTGCCCCCCGAGCCGCTCCCCGTGCTGGCCGTGGTCGGGAGGGAGGACAGGATCTCGCCTCCGGCCAACGCCGCCGACCTGGTGGCGTCGGTGGGTGGCCGGGGCCGTCTGGTGGTGGTGGACGGGGCGGGGCATGCCCTCCTCCCCGAACAACCCGAGGCGGTGGCTAGCGCCATCCTCGACCACCTGGCCCGCATCGGCCCCTGATCGGACTGCCCCATCGTCCGGCGCCGTCAGGCTCGGCCAGACAATTGATCCCGATCCGTGGTCCCTAATCACGGGCTTCTAAGCGACCGGAACGTTAGGAACCTTCAGCGGAACCTTCCCGCTGCCGTGTACTTGGCACCTGGGGTGGCCTACGTTCCCAGCCGGTCGACCAGACGGGACAAAGGCCGGTCCCGGCACTACCTGAAGCCGCGGGATAAGTGCTGGGATCACCACGTAACGAGAGAACCGCCGATCAGAACACCAATATGCACGCCGACCCTTAGCCCGACAGGCTAGGTTCAAATCGGAACGGCGACGGACCCGAAGGGGCTGAAGATGCGGAGATGGCGGGTAGCAGGGGCGTTAGTGGGGGCGGCGGTAGTGGGAGTGAGCGCCATCAGCATCGGGACGGCTTCGGCTAGTCCGGTGTTCAACGCCACGTTCGCCTCGACGGGAGGCCTCGAGCGGGCTCCGTACGTGACCGACCTGACGCAGACGACGGCTGAGCTGAACTGGGCGCAGGCCTACGTGAAGACCACGCCTCCGACACCGGCTACGCCAGTACGGCCCAGCCGGCAACTGCACCCAGACCAAGGTCCAGGCCGGCAAGAAGCTGCCGACGTTCCGCCCAACGTGGACACGGCCAATGCACAGACGCGACCAGATCGCAACGGCCGCGAACGACTACCAGTACTCGGTGGAGTTGGAGCGACCATCCGCTGACGCCGGCACCAGCTACTGCTACGAGGTCTACACGTCGGCCGGAGTGGACATGCTCGGCAGCGGGGTGAGCCAGTCGTTCTCGACTCTGGACGCCACGACGTCCACGGCGCCGTTGACCTTCGACGTGGTAGGCGACCTCGGTGAGACGAACGGCACCGACGAGAGCTCGACCTTCGTGAACGAGGACCAGGCGGCCATCGACGACGAGATCGGGACGTCGGGAGCCAAGTTCGTCGTGACGGCCGGCGATGTCGGCTACACGCGGTGGGACCGACACCGACTACGGCGACATGACGAAGGTGCCGACCAGCTCGACCAGTGAGATCAGCAACATCTTCGGCCAGGCGTACTGGCCCCAGACGAAGGGCATCCCGGTGTTCGCCGGGGACGGCAACCACGGCGCAGATCATCACTGGCCTGCGGACCTGGCCCGAGGAGACCACGGCAGCCGCCTCAGGTGGCACGTACGACTTCGACACCGCAGACCGTGGATGGAGTGAGCGACTCAGCTACCCGGACAACTGGTACGCCTTCAGCGACGGCGGAGTGCGGATCTACGTGCTCGACGTGGCGTGGGGCGACAGCGCCGACGGCACCGACACGAACGCGCTGTGCCCGACCTCGGAGCAGGGTGTGAGCGGTGACTGCAAGGGCTATCAGATGGACGATCGGCCCACTGGCAGCCGACCTCGGCCGAGATGAGTGGCTGAAGGGTGACCTGGCCGCGCACCCGGGCGGCATCAAGATGGCCGTGTTCCACTACCCGATCCAGAGCGTGGGCAACAACCAGCCCTCGGACCCGTATCTCCAGCGGGACCTGGTGCCGGTGCTGCAGGCCGGCGGAGTGGGGTATCACGTTCAGCGGCCACAACCACACGTACCAGCGATTCAGCTCGACCAGCACTGGAATCACCAGCTACGTCACCGGTGGGGGAGGCGGCAACCCTCGAGCCCGTGGACGGTACCAACGACAAGTCGGGCCATCTGCGCCGCGGCCGTCGCCACCGAGCAGGTCTACGCCTTGGGCCTGGGGTCCAGCGGCGTAGTGGACTGCGGCCAGACAGCGCCGGCCATGCGTGTGAAGCAACGGCGTAAGCGAAACCTACGTGCCGGGGGAGTCGGCCGCCAACGTCTACAACTTCCTGAAGGTGACGGTCAGCAACGGCCAGGTCACCGTGGCACCCGAGAACGCCCTGGGTCAGACCTTCGACCAGCAGACCTACGGCAGTGGCCGACGCCACCGACGACCACGACGACGACGTCCACCACGTCGACCACCGTTGGCTCAACGACGACCACGACAGGCGCGTCCGGCGGCGGGTCGATCAAGCTGGCACAGTCGATCGGCGCGTCCACGTCCGTCGCCACGTTGCCTCAGGCGGCACCGGCCGGCGACCTGCTGGTGGCCTCGGTGAGCCAGTACACCGGAGCGACGAACCACGTGAAGACGATCACCGACAACGCCGGCGACAACTGGACGATGCTGCAGGACCCCTACGTGCAGTCGCACAACTCCGAGGGCGAGCTTTGGTACACGTATGCCATAGCCCCGGTCTCGACGGTCACGGTGTCGACGGCGGCAGCGTCTTTTGCCGTCGAGGTCCAGGACTTCAGCGGCGTCAAGCCAGGTGCCGTTCCGGTGTCAGGTTCGGGTTCGAACACGGGAACAGCAGCAATCAGTGCCGCATCGGCGGGCGGCCTCGAGGTGGGCTTCGTAGCCGGACACGGCAGCGCTGAGCCGATCACGCTCGGTGCCGGCCTCACGCCCCAGCCACAGGTCCAGTCAGCGGCCGGCACCAGCATCAGCACCCTCACCACCGGGTACCAGATCTCGGGCGGGTCAGGGACCTTCAGCGGCACGTTCCCGACCGCTATGTACTGGGCCTCTGGCGTAGCCGTGTTCCCGGCTAGCTGATCCGCAGCACTTGAGTTAGCCGTCGACCGGGCGGACTGTTCAGTGCCTCGAGTTCTGCCGGTCCCCCGAGGTCTTCGCTCTCGCGGGCAGAGCCGTTGACTATCCGACCAGGCGACGGCACCGGCCACAACGTCGAAGGCGCTGGGCTCTCATGCTGGTCCGTTGTTTACGTTTCCCCACGGAGGGGAAGACGAGGCGATCAACTTTGAGATGGATACTCCGGTTCTCCCTGCACCCGTAGGATCAGAGCCATGAAGGTGAGCGTCAGCCTCCCCGATAAAAATATCGAGTTCCTGGAGGCATATGCACTGCGACGGGGCCTCGTTCGCGGTCTGCCGTACTTCGCCGGGCAGTGAGGCTCCTCCGAGCTGCCGAACTCGGTCCTACCTATAAACAGGCCTGGGAGGAGTGGTCCTCAGGAGAGGAGGGCATCCTCTGGGAGGCCAGGGTCACCGACGGACTCACCTCCGATCTAGATCGTCGATCTTGAATCTGGTGCCCTCCGACCCCACTTGGCCTCCAACAGCCAGACGACCGTGTCAGACGATCACGATCTCCACAAGCTCTTCGAGCCCTCGGTACCCATCCTTGTCCCGCGTGTAGAGGGGCAGACCTTCAGCGCAGGCGACGGCGGCGATCAGGAGGTCGACGCCTCGCAGATCTCGCGCCCTGCGCCCTGTAGCGATCACGCCGGAATAGACCCGTCCGTATGCCCGTGCCGCGGCACTGGCGAAGGGGAGCGGATCGAAGGCCGCCTCGGCCCGCTGCAACCTGTCCTGACGCCGGGCCCGCTCAACGAGGTCTGTAGCGGCATGGGGTCCGGCGGCCAACTCCGCCATGGTGATACTGGTTACAGCCACCTCGATCGGTAGGGCCGCCGGGTCGATGTGTTCGAGATCGATGACTACCGACGTGTCGAGGATGCCCGAGAGATGACGCTCAGACTTAGGCACGGGGCTCGAGCGACTGTCTCGCCTCCCGGTCGAGGTCGGCTCGTAGGCGGGTGAGGTCGACGCTCGGAGCATTGGCAAACTCGGCGACGGCCGCTTCAGCGCGCACGAAACGACGACGACGGAGCGGGGTGAGTTCACCAACGGGAACGCCACTTCGGGTCACCACGTAGGTCTCTCCTTGGTCCAGCCCCCGCATGATGTCGCCGCTGTCGTTCCGCAGCTGCCGTTGGGTGATTTCGGTGGCCATGAGTGCACTGTAGCACCTAGTGCTACAGGCGCTCCGCCTCGCCGTCCGAGTGCGCGTGACGAAGCATTGCTAGGGAGAATCCCGGTCGGGTCGACGGTGTCGGTCAAAACCGTTCCGCAGGGTAGGACCTTTGGGCGGACCGACCGAGCCTCGATCTTGGGCTACCGACAGGAATCCGAAGACCTCACCGAGATCTGAAGACCTCACCGAGTCCGCCACCACCGAGGCCACAAGGTGCGCTTCGGAGAGCTCCGCGAGTACGGTTGGCCTGGGCTTCCCCGCTCGATCGGGGTCGCAGGCGGCGCACGGCGCCGGTACCCGACAGCAGGTGAACCCATGCTCTACGAGGCCTACCAAGCACAGCGGGACCTGACCGCCCCGGCCCGTGCCTTCGCCGGCCTGGCCAACTGGACGCTCGGCGAGCTGCCCGACCGGCTCACCGAGAACCGCTTCGGGAGGCGCCTGTTCGCCGGCTACGAGATGGTGGCCCGGGCCCGGCTCATCCACGAGCGCCCCGCCTTCGGCATCGACCACGTGCTGGTGGCCGGTGAGCCGGTGCCGGTGCGTGAGGAGGTGGCCGTCTCCACGCCGTTTTCCTCGCTGATCCACTTCGCCAAGGACATCGACGAGTACCAGCCCAAGGTGCTGTTGGTGACCGCCCTGGCCGGGCACTTCTCCACCCTGCTGCGGTCGACGGTC
Source organism: uncultured Acidimicrobiaceae bacterium (assembly GCA_963817985.1). Lineage (GTDB taxonomy): Bacteria > Actinomycetota > Acidimicrobiia > Acidimicrobiales > RAAP-2 > Bog-756. The sequence goes on from CAWFQI010000004.1 coordinate 76,849, forward strand.
CGTTCGCTCAGCGCCGACCACGACGTCTACGTCACCGACTGGCTGAACGCCCGCGACGTCGGGATCGAGCACGGCGGCTTCGGCCTCGACGACTACATCGGCCAGGTCATCTCCTTCCTCGAGTTCATGGGCCCGGGGTCCCACCTGATGGCCGTGTGCCAGCCCTGCCCGGCGTCGTTGGCGGCGGCCTCGGTGATGGCGGCCACCGACAATCCGGCCCAGCCGCGGAGCCTGGTACTGATGGCCGGGCCGGTGGACACCCGGGTGAACCCGACCAAGGTCAACGATCTGGCCCACTCCAAGCCGATCACCTGGTTCGAGGACAACGTGATCACCACGGTGCCCCTCCGCTACGCCGGGGCCATGCGCCGGGTCTACCCCGGGTTCCTCCAGCTGTCGGGGTTCATGTTCATGAACCTCGAACGCCATGTGAAACAGCACATCGAGCTCTACAACGACCTGGTGCGGGGCGACTACGACGAGGCCCGCCAGATCTCCGAGTTCTACGACGAGTACTTCGCCGTCCTCGACATGCCGGCCGAGTTCTACCTCGAGACCATCGACCGGGTCTTCCAGCGGGAGCTGCTGGCCCAGGGCGCACTGACCTGGCGGGGGAACCCGGTCGACCCCGGGGCCATCAGGCGCACCGGGCTCCTCACCGTCGAGGGGGAGAAGGACGACGTGTGCGGCGTGGGCCAGACCATGGCCGCCCAGGCGCTGTGCTCGGGCATCCGGCCGGCCAAGAAGCGCCACCACCTCCAGCCCGGCGTGGGCCACTACGGGGTGTTCAGCGGCAGCCGGTGGGAGAGCCAGGTCTACCCGATCGTGCGCAACTTCATCGCCGCCAACGACATCGCCTAAGGCCGCAGCCGGCGCGTCAGCACGGCCGGCTGCCGTTCGCCGACCGGCCGTCTTAGAACTCCATCTCCAGCTCTTCGACGTCGTCGTGCTCGGCCTCGGCCTCGGCCGTCCACTCCACCATCTCGGGCAGGCCGAGGATGGTCTCGCAGTAGGCGCCGGCGATCTCGCCCAGCTTCACGTCGTAGGTGCGGATGCGGGTGCACACCGGGGCGAACATGGCATCGGCCACGGTCGGGGCCTCGCCGAAGAGGAACGGTCCCCCCGATGCAGCCAGGCACTCGTTCCACAGCGACTCGATGCGGTCGATGTCGGCCTGGGCCCCCGCCCACACCGGGAAGCCGGGATGGCGGCTCTTGATGTTCATGGGGAGGGCGGAGCGCAGGTTGGCGAATCCGGAGTGGATCTCACCCGACACCGAGCGGCAGAGCGCCCGGGTGGTCTGGTCCTCGGGGAAGAGATGGCGCTCGGGCACGAGCTCGTGGAGGTACTCGGCCATGGCCAGGGTGTCCCACACCACCAGGTCGCCGTGGGCCAGCCTCGGCACGAGGAACGACGGCGACAACAACAGCAGCTCGGCCCGCACGCCGGGATCCTGGCTGTCGACGGCCTCGACGGTGAAGTCGAGTCCGGCGAAGCGGCAGAGCAGCCATCCCCGCAACGACCACGCCCCGTAGTTCCGGCTGTTGATGGTGAGGACTGCCTGGGCCATAGGTGACTCCTCGGCGCGGGGTTCGGGTGTCGCCACGTCACTGGCCTGTCGGGGCCGGACGAACCGTGACGGCACCGCCGTGCTCCTCGTTCAAATTAGGTCACCGGAGCCGGGCGCACCAGTAGGCGTTGAGGACGGCCCTGATGCCCCGACCGCACCGTTGCCGGTGGCTGCGGCGCGGTCGGGGGAGGGGACTACGCCTTCTTCGTCACCACGGTGGCGGGAGCCGGGGGCATGGAGATCTCGGCCAGGCCGGACATGAAGGTGTGCTGGGCGGCGAGCAGCTTGTCGGCGAAGGAGAAGGTGGACTCCACCGTCTCGGTCGGGGTGGGGAGCTGGTCGGCGAAGGGGATGCGCGAGGTGTCGGGACGGAAGGTGTCGAAGGCCGCCGACGTCGACTTGAGTGCGCCGAGCGTCCAGTTCTGGGTGGTCTCCATGACCTTCACGACGCCGTCCTGGACCTTTTCGGTCATCTCGAGTGCATTCATGGTTATCGTCTCCTGTGGTTGATCAAGCGTGTGCTTACTTTATCAAGCACAGCGCAGAAGTCAAGCACCTGGGCCCTTTTTGGGCCGGCCTACTCGGCGAACCGGACCCGCAGGACCTTCTTGTCGAACTTGCCCACCGAGGTCTTGGGCACCTCGTCGATGACCTCTATCCGCTCGGGCAGCTGCCACTTGGCGAAGCCCGAGCCGAGCAGATGGGCGCGCACGTCGTCCACCCCGATCTCGGCCCCGGGGGCGGTGACCACGCAGACCAGCGGGCGCTCTTGCCACTTGGGATCGGGGATGGCGATGACCGCCGCTTCGATGACGCCGTCCATGTGCATGACCGAGGCCTCCATGTCCACCGACGAGATCCACTCGCCGCCCGACTTGATGAGGTCCTTGGTGCGGTCGGCGATGACGAAGTAGCCGTCGGGCGAGGCGATGGCCACGTCCCCGGTCTTGAACCAGCCGTCCTCGGTGAAGGCCTCCTTGCCGTGGCCGTGGAGGTAGCCGTCGACCACCCAGGGCCCCCGCACGCAGAGGTCGCCCATGGAGTCGCCGTCGGCGGGGACCGTCGCCCCGCTGTCGTCGCGGATGGTGATGGCCACCCCGGGGAGGGGGAGGCCGGCCTGGGTGCGGGCTGCGGTGGTGACCTCGTCGTCGGGCCACTCCCGCATGCGCTCCTGGGGCCAGGCCACCGAGGCCAACGGTGAGGTCTCGGTCATGCCCCAGGCCTGGACGATGCGGATCCCGAAGTCGGTGTGGTAGCGCTCGATGAGGCTGCGCGGGGGTTGGGCCCCGCCGCAGATGATGTGGCGGAGGTCGGGGAGCGACCCACCCCGGCTGGCCAGTTCGTCGGCCACCCCGAGCCACACCGAGGGCACCCCGGCGGCCACGGTGACCCGTTCGTCGGTGACGAGGTCGAGGAAGCCCGCCGGGTCGAGTGCACCGGCGAAGAAGACCTGCTTGGCCCCGACGGCGGTGGCCGCGTAGGGCATGCCCCAGGCGTTGGCGTGGAACATGGGCACCTGGGGGAGCACGGCGTCTCAGGGCCCGATGGACATGGCGGCGTGGCTGGTGCAGGCCAGGGCGTGGAGGAAGGTCGACCGGTGGGTGTAGACGGCACCCTTCGGACGCCCGGTCGTGCCCGAGGTGTAGCAGAGGCCCATCGGGCGACGCTCGTCGATGGCCTTCCTCGGATAGGTGGTGGGCTGGTCGGCCAACAGGTCCTCATAGGCGATGGCCCCGGCGATCGACGTCTCGGGGACGGTGTCGCCGAGGACGATGACGTGCTCCAGGGGGGGCAGGAAGTTGAGGGCCTCCTCCAACAGTGGGAGCAGATCGGGGTCGACCAGCACGGCCCGATCGTCGGCGTCACCGATGATGAAGGCCAGGTCCTCGCCGGACAGCCGGAGGTTCAAGGTGTGGAGCACCCGCCCGGTGCAGGGCACGGCGAAGTACGCCTCCAGGTGGCGCGCACTGTTCCAGGCCAGGGTGGCGACCGTCGCCCCGTCGGGGATGCCCAACCGGTCGAGGGCGTGCATGAGCTGTTGGGTCCTCGTCCCGAACTCGGTATAGGTGTGGCGCTCGACGGTGCCGTCGGGGGCACGGCTCACGAGCTCGGCCAGTGGGGCATGCAGCGGCGCGTTGTCGAACAGCATCCAGGCGTTGAGCGGGGTGTCCATCATGGCGTCGACCTCCGCCCCCGGGGCCTCACCGCCGTGTCGGGGCGGTCCGGAGGTGGTGACAACTCTACGGGGCGAGGACGTAGCGGCCCGGGGCCGGGTACTTGACCGGGTGGTCGCAGCTCCCGAGACCGCAGGGGGCATCCCTGAGGGGACCGGAACGCTCGGCCGCCCAGCGGCTCCACGGCTCCCACCACGAGCCGGGCAGCGTCTCGGCCCCGGACAGCCAGGCCTCGGGATCGGGTCCGGACTCCGGAGCGATGGACACGCTCATCTTCGGGTTCCCGGGCGGGTTGACCAGGCTCTGGATGTGGCCGGAGGTGGACAGGGCGAACTGGGAGTCGCCACCGAGCAGCTGGGTGGTGGCGTAGCAGGCCTTCCACTCGGTGAGGTGGTCGGTGCGGGCGCCCACGACGAAGGTGTCGCACTCGATGCGCTTCAGGTCGACCGGCGTGCCGAGGACGTGGACCTCCCCCTTGGCGAGGGAGTTGTTGGAGAACATGTCGAGGAAGTCGAGGTGGAGTCCGGACGGGAGCCGGGTCGGGTCGGCGTTCCAGGAGAGGACGTCGAAGGCCGGGGGCTTGTCGCCCAGCAGGTTGGAGCCGACCCAGTAGTTCCAGATGAGGTCGTTCGGCCGCAGCAGACAGAAGATGGCCTCGGCCTCGTGGGCGGGCAGCACCCCCCGGCGCCGGGCCGCGGCCCGGGCGTTCGACACGATGGTCGGACTGCCGAACATGCCGATCATGGTGGGCACGGAGAAGTCGAGCAGGGTGACGGCGAAGGTGGCGCAGTTGACCAGCTCGTCGGAGAGGGCGGCGAGCCGGCCCAACAGGGCGGCGGTGGTGATGCCGCCGGCACAGAGGGAGATGGTGTTGACCTTCTCGGAGCCGGCGATCCGGGCGGCGGCCCGGAGGGCCTCTTCCACCCCGGCCACATAGGTGTCGAGGTTCCAGTCGCGGTGCTCGATGGTGGGGTTGCGCCAACTGACGACGTACATCTGGAGGCCCTGGGAGAGGGCGTACTCGACCAGGCTCCGGCCCGGCGAGAGGTCCATGAAGTAGTACTTGTTGATCTGGGGCGGGACGAGGACCACCGGGGTGGCGTGGACCTGGCTGGTGGTGGGGGAGTACTGGATGAGCTCGCACACCTCGTTGCGGAAGACGACCGATCCCGGGGTGATGCCCACGTCCCTCCCGACCACGTGGGCGTCGGGGTCGGCGGTGCGGGGCATGCCGCGGTGGTGGACCACGTCGCGGGCGAAGTTGGCCGCCCCCTTGGCCACGCTGCGGCCTCCGGTCTCGAAGGCCCGCTCCATGGCGTCGGGGTTGAACAACAAGGTGTTGGTGGGGGCGAGGGCCGACGAGACGAGGGTGGCGCCCAACCGGGCCCGCTCCTTGGTCCGCCAGTCGACGGGGGCCTGCTCCACGACGGCCAGGGAGGCGCGGGTACAGGTGAGATAGGTCTGGCCGAGCCGGCGGTAGGCGGGGTTCTTCGTCCACGCCGGGTTCTTGAACCGCCAGTCCTTGGGCTCGGGGGCGACGGTCGACTTGCCGATGGCGATCTTGCCCAGCTCGAGGCCGACCCCGGCCACGGCCCGGGGGAGTGACCCGGTGGCCGACCGCACGCCCACCCGGAGGGTGGCGTCGGTGAGTCCGAGGGGGTCGACGCGTCCGATGAGCCGTCGCATCAACCCTTTGGGGGCCGTCAGTGTTGGGGAAGTACTCGTGGCCAATGTCTCCTTCGCCTGCATCGGCCCGCAACGGGGAGTCCGTCGTGTGATCGCTGTTCCAGTCAACCACGGACATCACAGCGATGACAGGGAAAATCGGCCCGTTGTGTCAACGGCGTGTGAACTACTGATGGGTAAGGCGTGAAGGGACCGATCGGGACGACTGGATACAGTGCAGGGATGGTGCGAGCACGGGTACCGGTACCGCTGAGCCGGCCATGACCGCGGGAGCCGACGACGCCGGCACCGGGGACGACGGGGACGACGGGGCGGGCGCCGATACCGGTGCGGCCGCCGGGGCGTGGGACACCTTCGGTGGCTACCTGCGCAGCCAGCGCCAGCTGGCCCAGTTGAGCCTGCGCCAGCTGGCCGACCTGACCAAGGTCTCCAACCCCTACCTGAGCCAGATCGAACGCGGCCTCCACCAGCCGTCCATCGCCGTGGTGAAGTCGCTGGCCCAGGCGCTCAACCTCTCGGTCGGGGACCTGTTGGCCCACGCGGCCGACATCGTGACCGGCGAGGAGACCCCGTCGACCACCGAGGCGTCGATCCGTCGTGACCCCCGGCTGAACGACAGTCAGAAGAGCGCTCTGCTGGCCGTCTACGCCTCGATGGTGGCCGGCTCGACCGGCCCGGTGACACCCGACACCCCGGCCGAGTCGACCGGTGAGGCCGAGGAGCGAGAGGGCTGACCGACCGACGGCCGGTAGGCGATGCCCTCGAACCGGCCGCAGCCGGGATCCCGGCCCCTGGGCGCTACCGTGAACGGATCACCCGACGAACCGACACCAGGAGGGCGCGGTGATCGCCCAGGGCGATGAGTCGGCGCTCGAGCGCCTGGTGGGGACGACGACCTTCGAGCGGGGGCGGGCCTACGCCGAGCACGGTGCCGTGCGCAACTGCACCTGGAACCCCGGCGGCACCCACGTGGTCGGCCAGGTCCAGGGCGGGGCGGCCCGTCCCTATGTGGCCTCGGTCCGTCTGACCCGGGCCCCCAACCGACAGCTGTCCTCCATCGACGCCACCTGCAGCTGCCCGGTGGGCTACAACTGCAAGCACGCCGTGGCCCTGGTCCTGGCCGAGGAGCCCGCCGAGGACGCCCCGCGTGCGCCGACCCTCACCTTGGTCCGGGGGGACGCATCGCCCGACCCGCGCCCGACCAAGCCCACCGGCACCAGGCCCGACCCGGGCCGGGCTCACCGCCCGGGCCGCCCACCCCTCCGACCAGTCGAGCGCCACCGATACGGACGGCGACCCGGGCGACTGGGCCTTGCCCCTGGAGGCCCTGCTCGACGCCGACCCCGACACCGACGAGCCGGTCGACGACTCCTCCCGCGCCGAGATCGCCCTCCAGTTCGAGCTCATCGTGACCCCCCAGGCCAGCGGGCGTCGCACCTCCTCGGTCGGGCCGGGCATCAAGATCCGACCGGTCGTCCCCGGCCAGTCCGGGAACTGGGTGCGGAGTGGGGTGTCCTGGTCGAGCCTCGAGTACTTCTCCTACGGGCGCCGGCGCTCCCCGCGCTTCGCCGAGCAGCTGGCCCTGGTGAAAGAGCTCCTCGCCCTGAGCCGGCTCTCCGGGGGCCAGAACACCTACAGCTACACCGACGAGGTGGTCCGTCTGGAGGCCATCAACAGCCGGCGGCTGTGGGACCTGCTCGGCGAGGCCCGGGGCCTCGGGATCCCGCTCATCCAGTCCGGCCGCCAGGCCCAGCCGGTGACCTTCTTGTCCCGGGTGGCCGCCGTCACCATCGACGTGACCCGGACCGAGTCGGGGCTCCGGGCCCAGCCCCGCATCGGCACCGACACGGTCGAGCTCCCCCTCGAGACCTCCATGCTCATCGGCCGGCCGGCCCACGGCATCGCCTGGTGGGACGAGCCCGAGCCCGTCGCCCCCAGCCGGGCCGTCCATGCCGTCCCCCCGGCCTCCGGCCTCGGCCTTGCCGCCCTCGACACCCCGGTCGACGACGACCTGCGGGCCTTTCTGCGCACGGCCACGGTCGATGTTCCCCACCACGACGAGGAGCGCTTCATCCGCACCCTGGTGCCCCGGCTCCGCCGCCGGGTGCGGGTCGACTCGAGCGACCACTCGGTGGAGCTGCCCGAGGCCCGGCCGGCCAGTCTGATCCTCTCCCTCCGCCACGACGAGGGCCACCGGCTCCACCTGCTGTGGACCATGGGCGGGGAGGGGATCGACGGACGCGAACGCCTGTGGGGAGTGCGGGGCCGGTTCCGGGACCGGGCGGCCGAAGAGGTGGTCATGGCCTCGGTGGTCGACATCCTCCACCCCGTGCCCGAGCTGTTCGAACGGTGGCGGGCCGGTGACCGACTGGCGGCCGAGAGCCAGCTCGACGGCATGACCGCCGTCCGCTTCATCACCGAGCTGCTGCCCCTCCTCGAGGCCACCGACGGGGTGACCGTCGAGCACGTCGGCACCCTGCCCGAGTACCGAGAGGCCGACGCCGCCCCGGTCGTCTCCCTCGGCGGCAAGGCCACCAAGGACAACGACTGGTTCGACCTGACCGTCACCGTCTCGGTGGGTGGGGAGAAGGTGCCCTTCACCGACCTGTTCGTGGCCATGGCGGCGGGCCAGAGCCACCTCATCCTTCCCTCGGGCACCTGGTTCTCCCTCGACTCCGACGAGCTCCAGGAGCTGGCCCGGCTGATCGCCGAGGCCCGGGCCCTCCTCGATGCCACCGACGACGGGATCCGCCTCAGCCGCTTCCAGGCCAGTCTGTGGGAGGACCTCCAGCACCTGGGCGTGGTCACGGCCCAGGCCCAGAAGTGGGAGGCATCGGTCCGCTCGCTCGCCGAGGCGGCCGACCGGACCGAGTACGAGAGCCCGACCACCTTGGAGGCCACCCTCCGGCCCTACCAGCTGGCCGGGTTCAACTGGCTGGCCTACCTCTACGAGCACCGCCTGGGTGGGGTGCTGGCCGACGACATGGGACTGGGCAAGACCTTGGAGGCCCTGGCCCTCATGTGCCACACCCACGAGCGCGGCCTGACCGACGCCCCGTGGCTGGTGGTCGCCCCGACCAGCGTGGTGGGCAACTGGGCCGCCGAGTGCCGACGGTTCGCCCCACAGCTCAAAGTGGTCACCGTCACCGAGACGGAGAAGCGACGGGCCAGCACGCTCGCCGACCACACGGCGGGCTGCGACCTCGTGGTCACCTCCTACAGCCTCTTCCGCCTGGAGTACGACGGGTATGCCGGCATCGAGTGGGCCGGCCTGTTCCTCGACGAGGCCCAGTTCGCCAAGAACCGCCAGTCCCAGACCTACCAGCGGGCCAAGCTCCTGCCCGCGCCGTTCAAGGTGTGCATGACCGGGACGCCCATCGAGAACAACCTGATGGAGCTGTGGTCGCTGCTCTCCATCGCCGCCCCGGGCCTGTTCACCAGTCCCGAACGCTTCGCCGAGTACTACCGGCTGCCCATCGAGCGGAACGCCGATGCCGAGCGCCTGGCCCAGCTCCGGCGCCGGGTCCGGCCCCTCATGCTCCGCCGCACCAAAGAGCAGGTGGCGAGCGACCTGCCTGACAAACAAGAGCAGGTCTTAGAGCTCGACCTCAACCCGCGCCACCACCGGATCTACCAGACCCACCTCCAGCGCGAGCGCCAGAAGATCCTCGGACTGCTCGGCGACATGAACAAGAACCGCATGGCCATCTTCCGGTCCCTCACCCTGCTCCGCCAGGCCAGCCTCGACGTCTCGCTCATCGACGACTCCTACGACGGTGTCCCCTCCACCAAGCTCGACGCCCTGATGGAGATGTTGGAGGACATCGTGGAGGACGGCCACCGCGTCCTCGTGTTCAGCCAGTTCACCCGCTTCCTCACCCTGGCCCGCCACCGGATCGAGAAGGCCGGCATCGACCTCTGCTACCTCGACGGCAGCACGAAGAAGCGCGACACGGTCATCGCCGAGTTCAGGAACGGTGACGCCCCGGTGTTCCTCATCAGCCTGAAGGCCGGCGGCTTCGGGCTCAACCTGACCGAGGCCGACTACTGCATCCTGCTCGACCCGTGGTGGAACCCGGCGACCGAGGCCCAGGCCGTCGACCGGGTCCACCGGATCGGCCAGACGAGGAAGGTGATGGTCTACCGGCTGGTGGCCAAGGACACCATCGAGGAGAAGGTCATGGCCCTGAAGGCCAAGAAGTCGGCCCTCTTCGCCGACGTCATGGACGCCGGGGGACTCGAGTCGGGAGCCCTCACCGCGGCCGACATCCGTGGCCTGCTCGATTGACTGGGCAGCCCGGGTTCCTGGTGTGAGGCTGGGCTTAGGCCAGCTGACAGGTGGGCATGGCGACGATGGTGTCGTCGAGTACCCCGGCGACGCCACCGCCGTGACGCCGGTTGTCCACACACATGGTATCGGATCTGATACCATTGGACCATGGATGCCGCATCCCTGGTCCGCCGGGCCCGCACCGCCTCGGGACTCACCCTCCGCCAGCTGGCCGAGCGGGCCGGGACCTCGCACGCCACCCTCGCCGCCTACGAGGCCGGACGGGTCGACCCCTCGATCCACACCGTGCAGCGGATCGTCCGGGCCGCCGGATTCGATCCCACCGTCCAGCTGCTCCCGTCGGTCGACACCGGTGACGGCAGCCGGGGCGAGGAGCTGATCCAGGTACTCGACCTCGCCTCCCAGTTCCCGGCCCGTCACGCCCGTCGACTGCCGTACCCGAGGTTCGGCGCGCCGTGACCAGCCTGGTCGAACAGATCGTGGCCATCGACGAGGCCCTGGGGCGTGCGGACATCCCCCACGCCTTCGGGGGCGCCCTGGCCCTGGCCTGGTGCACGGAGCGAGCCCGGGGCACCATCGATGTCGACGTGAACGTCTTTGTCGGCGTGGGTCGGACCCGTGAGGTCTTCTCGGCCCTGCCCCCGGGCGTCCAGTGGTCCGAGGACGAGGTGACCCAGACCGAGCGTGACGGGCAGGTCCGGCTGTGGTGGGACGGGACGCCGGTCGACGTGTTCCTCAACACCACCGACTACCACGACCAGGTGGCCACCCGGATCCGCACCGAGTCCTTCGCCGGGGGCCAGGTGCCGTTCCTCTCGTGCACCGATCTGGCCGTGTTCAAGGCGTTCTTCAACCGAACCAAGGACTGGGCCGACCTGGAAGAGATGGCCGGGGCGGGAACGCTCGACCTCGACCGGGTCATCGGTGTGCTGGTGCGCTACCTCGGGACCGACGACGAGCGCATCGAGCGGCTCCGCTCACTCGCCGTCATCGACCGTCCTTGATGTCAGGTAGCAGTAGCCAGCCCGCTCACCCCGGCCAGCGGGTGGTGAGGTCGGAGGGCGTCCACACCGGCCACTGCGGCCTCCCGACGACGAAGCCCTCGATGAACATGGCCACCCGCCGAGGCCCGTCCAGCGGGGCGTTGTCCCAGAACGTCGCTGACCCCGCCTTCGGCACCGCCTCGACCACATTGGCCCACAGGCGTCGGTAGCGCTGGCGGATCTTGTCGACGGGAACGCGGTGGCCGCCACTGGCCAGGCGGTAGTCGACCCGGGCCACAGCCAGGTCCTCGGGGACCATGAGCACATGGAGGGCGGTGTAGTAGCCGGCCGCTGACGCCTCGTCGACCAGCTCCAGCTTCGAGGGGTGGGAGAAGACGGTCTCGGCGATCAGCGGAAGGCCGAGCTCGATCAGCCGCGATCGGGTGGTGGCGGCAATGGCCGCTGCCTCGTACGCGTGGGCCTCGGGGTCGTCGGGCCACTCACGTGCGGCGATCTCGTCGGCGTTGACGAACGAGGTGGTGGGCAACGTCGGTGCCAGCACCAGGCGGACGAAGGTCGACTTCCCCGAGCCGTTGGGTCCGACGACGAGGTCGAGGCGACTCACTCGGTGGCAGCGGCGATGACTCGTTCCGACCCGTCGGGTCGGTACTCGACGAGGGTGCCGTCGTCGCTGAGCGCCACGGTGGTCACGCCTTCGGCAGCCAGACGGGCTCCGAAGGAGGTGGCGTCGGCCCGCTCCTGGATCGCCACGTCCAGCTCCGCATGGGCCACCACACGCTCATGGTCGTCGAGTTGGCTGAGCGCCAACCTGCCGGCCAGGGCGTCCTCGACGCGCCGTCGGGCTGCGGTCTCGTGCATGGAGACGGCCATCCCCACCCTCGCCCAGTGGTCCAGCTGTTGTTTGGCCGACCGGCTCTCGCGCTTGGCCTCCACGGCGGCGGACTCCAGGAGGTCGACGGCGAATCGGGTCGGGCGGTCAGCGGGCATTGGTACTGCCTCGTGAGTGTCTCATTATGCTACGACCGTATCACAACGATACGAACACTCGGTAGACGGCGCTGACGCCCACAGAACCCTTCGCCGACAAGCTGGGACCAACGTTCCGGACCGAGCCGCGCCCTCGATGTCGTCTCGAGTGATCTATCTGGACTCCTCGGCACTGGTGAAACTGGTCTTCGACGAGGCGGAGAGCGAAGGTCTCGTCCGGTGGCTGTCCGAGAGGGCTGAGACCCCGACGATCAGTAGCGAACTGTCGGTCGTGGAGCTCCTGCGAGCCTGCCGTAGGGTCGACGAACTCGGAGTCGGGGACGCCACCATGCTGCGGAGAAGCATCGATCTCCTCCCGCTGGATCGCGCCATCCTCGAGACCGCAGCATCCCTTGTGCCTACGAATCTGGGGAGTCTCGACGCCATTCACCTTGCGACTGCACTGTCGGTCAGCGGAGACCTGACCGCGCTCGTCGTCTACGACCGCCGGTTGTCCGCTGCTGCGATCGCGGCCGGCATCGAGGTCATGTCGCCGGCCTGACCCGAAGGCGCAACCGTCGCCTGTCGTCACGATGCAGCATGAGCGGTCGTCGCTGCCTACGCAGTCCTCCTCGGCCGCTCGCAGCCCTTCGACCCCACAGGTCAGTCCGACGAACTGACGCCATCGGTCAGGCTGTCTCCTCGTCGACCTGGTCTCGGTCGCCGGCCCATCGCCGACAGTCGTGATCCTCGCAGCGGACGTTGACTCGCGCTACGGTCAACCCTCGTGAGCCGGGACGGACCGGTTCGGCGGCTTAGAGGCGGAACGAGGTAGTGCATGAGATCGACCCTGCACGTCAAGGTGCTCACCGCGGCGGCAGCCGTGCTGGCGGCCCTCCCGGGACTCGTCCTGTTGACACCGGCCACGTCGGCCCAGGCCGCACCTTTGGTCCACGGCCATGTCTCCATCACCCCGAGCCCGAACCCGGCCTTCAACGGGGACGCCCCCGACCCTGACGTGCTCCTCAACGCCGGGACGTACTACGCCTTCACGACCGGTACCCCGCTCGGCAACCACATCCAGGCCCTCATCGACACCACCGGTGACCCCACCACCGGGTGGCGTTCCTATACCGGCCAGTCGTTCGGCTCGACCGCCCTGCCGGTCACGCCGGCCTGGGAGACCCCCAACACCTCTACGTCACCGGGGGTCTTCTTCTACGGCGGCCACTGGGTGATGTTCTACGACGCCTCGGTCAATCCCAACGGCGCCGACAGCGGGCACAGCTGCCTCTCGGTCGCCACCACCCCGAGCATCTCCCCCTCGTCCCCGGTGTTCACCGACTCCTCGACCGGCCCGCTCTACTGTGCCACCGGAGGGGTGCTCGACCCGAGCCCGTTCGTCGACCCGGCCACCGGCACGGCCTACCTGCTGTGGAAGTCGAACGACGGCAGTTCGACAGCACCCTCCCAGGTGTGGTCGGTCCCACTGAACGCCAGCGGGACCGGTTTCGCCGGTACGCCCGTCGCCATCATCACCGTCGACCAGGCCCAGCTGCCCTGGGAGACCACCTTCGACGATCCCCAGATGGTCTTGGTCGACGGGAGCTACGAGCTCCTGTTCTCGGCCGGGGACTTCCTCTCGGCCAGCTACTCCCAGGCCCTGACCACCTGTGCCGGACCGGTCGGCCCGTGCTCGCAGCCGGCGTCGGGACCGTTCCTCACCTCCTACGGCAACGTGGCCGGCCCGGCCGGCGGCTCGCTGTTCACCGACGCCTCGGGCAACTGGTACCTGGCCTATGCCGGGTGGCCCAGCAACTGCACCAACTACAGCTGCGGGGCGGTGCGGAAGCTCTACGTGGCCCCCATCGCCCTCGGCAACGGGCTCCACGTCCCGTGCAGCGCACCCTCGGGCCCACCCGCCGGCTACCGGTTCACGGCCAGCGACGGCGGGGTGTTCAACTTCGGCAACCTGCCCTTCTGCGGCTCGACCGGTGGGATCACCATCAACCAGCCCATGGTGGGCATCGCCAACACCGGTGACGGGGGCGGGTACTGGACGGTGGCCCGGGACGGCGGGATCTTCGCCTTCGGCGACGCCGCCTTCCTCGGCTCGATGGGCGGGAGCCACCTCAACCAGCCCATCGTGGGCATGGCCGCCACCCGCACCAGCGGCGGCTACTGGCTGGTGGCCTCCGACGGCGGCATCTTCAGCTTCGGCAACGCCGGCTTCCACGGCTCGACGGGGGGCATGCACCTCAACAAGCCCATCGTGGGCATGGCCGCCACCCCGGACGGCGGTGGCTACTGGCTGGTCGCCTCGGACGGCGGCATCTTCTCCTTCGGGGACGCCACCTTCTACGGCTCGACGGGCGGCATGCACCTCAACAAGCCCATCGTGGGTATGGCCGCCACGGCCAGCGGACACGGCTACTGGCTGGTCGCCTCGGACGGCGGCATCTTCACCTTCGGCGACGCCGCCTTCCAGGGCTCGACCGGTGGCATCCACCTCAACCAGCCCATCGTGGGCATGGCCGCCACGACGACGGGACACGGCTACTGGCTGGTCGCCTCCGACGGCGGCATCTTCAGCTTCGGCGACGCACCCTTCGACGGATCGACCGGGGCCATCCACCTGAACAAGCCCATCGTGGGCATGGCCTCGACCCCGGTCCCGGCGGGGTGAGCGACCGCACCGGACGGGTGCGACACCGATGTGCGAAGCGTCCGATTGAGCCGCACTCCTGGCCGGCTCGGTGGTAGCCCCGGGTAGCCGGTTCATCGCTGGCGCCCGGAGTCAGGCGTCCCGGTCGCAGATGCCACACGGGCCACCGGCCACCTTGGCCCAACAGGCATCGGGCTCCGAGGCGTGGGGGCGGTCGTAGCCGACGCACGGACGACCCTCGGGTTCCTCGGTGCAGAAGGCGACCGTCCCCTCGGCATGGACGACGAGTCGGCCCGGGCAGGTCGCGGTATCTGGCGCCACGATCCGTCATCCTAGAAAGGCGCCGGTGACAATTGGGATCGCGGGTGGGCGGGCGCCGAGGGGTCCTGCGGCACGAGCGGACCGGACCAGGCGTGCCCGGTCTGGCGGTCGGGGGTGTGGGTCGGTCGACCCGATCAGCGCTGTGGGCGCTTGGGGTAGAGCGGCGCGGGCGTCTCGTGCGTAGCGGGCGGCCAGCTGTCGGGAGAACCCGTACTGCCGGCTGAGCTCGGCGATGGAGACGCCCTGGTCCAGACAGGCGGCGAAGACGAAGAGGCGGAGCTCGTGTCGGGCCTGCTCCACCTCTTTCAGGGCGCTGTTCATCACCGCCCGCGTCTCGGAGGGGAAGGCGCTGTTGAGAGCGGCGGTCACACCGCCGCCCTGCTCCAGGAGTTTGATGGAACGCCGCGACGCCTTCTCCACGATCCTCGTGCTGCGGCGGAGGTTCTCCAGCGCCTGGTTGAGGTTGTCGACCAGATGGGCCGCCGTGGCCGAGGTGCTGCGGTCGCCGGCACTGTCTCGCTGTTCAGACATGCCCGGGAGAATAGGGGTTCCCGGAGTGCGGCGGGGGCAACACTCGACGGGCTGGCTCCCGCACCGACCGGTCCGCGGTCCGGGGCACGTCGAGATCGACAGGAACGAAGTGGGGGAGCGGGGAGCGTCCCTTGACTCCGAAGCCGCACGCCGAGATGCCACCGAGCCGTGGCGGGTGACGGTTGCTGCGTCCGACACCTGCGGACCGCAGGCGTCTGGTGGTCAGAGGGCTGTGGTCTTCAGACAGCAGGGATGAGGGTGGTTCCGGTGTCCCGGGCCAGGAAGGAGTAGGTCTGGTCGGCGGGCATCGGCGGCGAGAACAGGTAGCCCTGGATGTGGGTGCACCCCAGCTGCACGAGGGCGTCCCGCTGAGACTGGAGCTCCACCCCCTCGGCCGTGGTCTCGAGCTGGAGGGTGGCGGCCAGCTGCATGATGGCGTTGACGAAGCCCCGACCCTGGTCGTCGTGGACCAGGTTGTCGATGAACCGCTTGTCGATCTTCAAGATGTCGATGGGCAGGTCGGCCAAGGCGGCGAACGACGAGTACCCGGTGCCGAAGTCGTCGATGGCCACCCGCACCCCGAGGTCCCGCAGCGCGTCGAGGGTGCCGATGATGTGCCTCGACTCCGAGGCCAGCACCGACTCGGTGACCTCGATGATGAGGGCACGGGGCTCGAGCTCGGCTGCCTCCAGGGCCTCGGTGACGTGCTCGATGAACTGGGGATGGGCCAGCTGGAGCCGGGAGGCGTTGACCGAGATGCTCGGCCGCCACCCCGGACCGCTCGTGTGCCAGCGACGGGTCTGGGTGCACGCTTCCATCAGCACCGACCGGCCCAGCTCGATGATGAGGCCGGACTCCTCGGCGAGGGGGATGAAGGTGCTGGGCGAGACGAAGCCCCGGGTGGGGTGGCGCCAACGCGACAGGGCCTCGAAGGAGATCACCTCGCCGGTGCCGGTGTCGACGATGGGCTGGTAGTAGACCGAAAGGACCCGGTCCCGGATGGCCCCCCGGAGATCCTGGTCGAGGCTCATGCGCTCGACGGCGGCGGCGTGCATGTCGGCCCGGAACACTCGGTAGCAGCCTTTCCCCTCGCGCTTGGCCTGGTACATGGCGGCATCGGCGTCGGAGAGCAGGCGGTCGGCCCGGGTGTCGTCGTCACTGGTGAGGGCGATCCCCACCGATGCCCCGATGGCCACCTCCTGGCCCGAGAGCTGCAGGGGTTCGACCAGGATGTCGAGCACCCGCTGGGCGACCATGCCGGCCTGGTCGGTGGTCTCCAGGGTGTCGACCAGGATGGCGAACTCGTCCCCACCCAGCCGGGCGATGGTGTCCGATCCCCGCAGCTGGTTGCGGAACCGTTCGGCCACGGCCATGAGCAGGGCGTCGCCCACCAGGTGGCCGAGGCTGTCGTTGATGTTCTTGAACCCGTCGAGGTCGACGATCATCACCCCGACGCAGCCACTGGTCCGGGTCCGGCGGGTGAGGGCCTGTTCCAGGCGGTCGTTGAACAGCACCCGGTTGGACAGGCCGGTGAGCGGGTCGTGCATGGCCTGGTGGCGGATGGCGTCCTCGGCCCGGAACCGGACAGTGGCCGAGAACACGATGCCGGCCAGGGCCTCGACGAACTGCACGTCGTCCCGACCTAACGGCTCGTCCTGGAAGATCTCGATGTAGGCCGAAGGCACGGCGGGGTCACCCACGGGGACCCGGAGGCGGGGGATCTCACCCGCTCCGATGCCGCCGGGGCGGGTGGCGTCGAGCTGCACGGCGAACTCGGGGCCCGGGTCGTCGGGGCCGGCCGGTGCGGCCACGTCGACGATCCGGCACGAGCGCGGGTGGAGGACGGCGGTGATGGCGTCGGTGGCCGAGGTGAGGGCCGCACCCAAGGTGGTGGCCCCGAGGACGGCCCGTCCGACGTTGGCGACGGCCGCCTCCCGCTCGAAGCGGGTCCGTCGGTCGGTCACGTCGCGGGCGTTGATGACCACGGCGGCCACGTCCTCGTCGTCGAGCAGGTTGGTGGCCACGCCCTCGAGCCACACCCACTCCCCGGACCGGCGCTGGACCCGGAAGGTGATCTCGGCCGAGGACCCCGGGTTGTGGATGGCCTGGCTGATGCCCATGCGCAACGGCTCCATGTCGTCGGCGTGGACGTGCTCGCCCTGCAGCGACCCGAGCAGCTCGTGGGGCTCGAAGCCGAGGACGGTGGTGCACGAGGGGCTGGCGTAGGTGACCGTGCCGTCCCGGTCCATGGAGAACACCAGGTCGGTGGAGCTCTGCACGAGGGCCCGGAACCGTCGCTCGCCGCTCTCGGTCAGGGAGGCGGCCCGCTCCTTCTCGGTGAGGGCGGACTGGAGGGACCGGTAGGAGAAGCCGATCCCGATGGCCACCAAGAGGGCGAGCCCGTGGACGGCCGGAATCGGGAGCATGGTGGGGAACCAGCGGAGGGCGATCAGCGCCTCACCGGCGATGAGGCAGCCGAAGGTCCACCCGAGGACGACCCGGTAGGAGGACGACCCGGTGAGGGCGAGGGACTCCTGGCCGACCAGCACCAGACCGACGGCGAGGGCGGGGCCCCAGCCGGTGAGGTAGATCACCGCGGTGACGAGGACGATCTGGGTGCCGATGCGGGCGTGCAGCCGGACCCGGGTGTGGGAACGGTCCCACCAGAAGCCGCTGGCGGTGGAGGCCGACTGCCCGACCACCAGGATCACCGGGATGAGCCAGATCGGGCTCGGCGAGACCCAGTTGAGTTCCTGCAGCGACACGATGGCGATGGCGGCCAGCGGCCCCATGAAAATCATTTCCGCGAAGTGCGTGCCCCGCGACTCTCCCGAGAGGAGCCGCCGGAGGCTCTGAAAACCCATGGCACTTCATCGACCAGGTCAGAGGCACTCTTGAGGGTAGGACCCCAGATAGAAAGGGATCAGGCCCCCCGGGTGGCCACAGGGTGGGATCGAAACGCATTCGAGCCTTCAGCCACTCCGAATCGGGCTGTACGCGCCGATGGGCGTCTCCTCGATCCGAGGCGCATCTCGGAGCCTGCTCGTGATTCAGTTCACGAACCGGGTCATCGTCCCGGTAGTCCGGTCGCCTCGGGACGGTCCTGTCCTGCTCATCGTGGGTGAACTGGGACGGGGGAGTCGGCACCGTACAATCCATCGATGACGGTCGAGGCCACCATCGCCCCGCCACGGGCGGCCGGTGTCGGTCACCGGCACGCCCGCCCGAAGCGTCAGCTACCCCTCTGGATCACCGTCATCCTGTGGATCATCGTGGCCGGTCTGGCCGTGGTGGCGGCCATGCGCCTGTTCGCCTGGGATTCGCTCGACCTGTTCGCCATCCTGAACTCGGTCACCGCATTCATCTACCTGCCGGCATGGATCGTGGTGGTGGTGGCGGCCGTCGGGAGGCGGTACGTCCTGGCCGCTGCGGCCCTGGTCATCGTGGTCCTGCAGGTGGTGTTCATGCTCCCCGAGCTCACGGCGGCCGAGCCCATTCCGAGCTGGGCCACCCATGCACCGTCCATCAAGCTCTTCGACGCCAACGTCTACGCCTCCAACCCGTCGATGGCCGGGTACGCCGCCCAGATCAAGGCCTATCAACCCCAGCTGCTGACCATGGAAGAGGCCGTCCCGAGCGACGTGAAACAGCTCAAGGCCAGCGGGGCCCTGGCCAACCTTCCCTACACCGTGCAGATCCCGCGGTACGACCCGCACGCCTTCTTCATCGCTTCCAAGTACCCGTTGACCGGCGTGACCGCCTCCTACCTCTACAACGCGCCGCTGATCATGAAGATGACGATCCAACTTCCCAGCGGCCCGAGGCCGCTGTGGGTGGTCCACACCACCGGTCCGGCCCCCGGGTCCTTTTCCATCTGGAGTGGGCAAGTGGCCGACATCAATCAGCAGGTGCACCGGCGGGGCGCATCCGGGTCTGCTGCTGGTCGGTGACTTCAACTCGACGTGGAACAACAAGGGCTTCCGCCAGGTGCTGTCGGCCGGGATGACCGACGGCGCCGCCGCTCGAGCCCGACCGTTCCAGATGACCTGGTCGCAGACCAAGCCCATCATCCCGCCCGTCGTGCGCATCGACCACGTGCTGACCGGTTCGGGGGTGACCGTCACCGCCATCCGCACCGATACCGGCCCGGGCAGTGATCACCGGGACATCCAGGCCACCGTGGCCTTCCGCCAGTAGTCCTCCGGACGCCACACTGTCGACGTGGCGGAAGGCGTCCCGCTGCGCTCGAGCGACTGGTGCCCTTCGCTACAGCCCGAAGGCGGAGCGGAGGTCGGGCGCAGTGGCGGCGTTCCTCAGGAGCGATACCCCGGCGTTGTCATCCAGCCACCGCGTCAGCGAGTAGTGGTTGAAGGCGGCGTTGACGACGACGTGGCTGAGGCGTGGATCGATGGCCACGAACTGGACGTCGTTCCCTTGGCTGGAGTCGTCCTCGTCGAAGGTGATGACGATGGTGAGGTTGCCCGAGGTGTAGTCAGGACCGGCCATGATGACCGGAAGCCACTGTCCGAGCCAGGCGTCGGCCTGGGCCGGGGTGCCGTCGTGGGCGTCGTTGTTGAGATTGGGGGTGATCTCGCCGGTCACCGGCAGGTTGCCGTTGTTGATGTCGTCGAGAAGGTTGCCAGACGTCGTCGTCCCGAGGGGTACGTCATCGGCGGCGCACTCGGCGGCGTCGGTGGCATCGGTGAAGTAGGGCCAGGGGCCGTGGCGGGCGACGTACCCGCCGCTGCTCGAGGTCTGGCAGTTGGTGGTCATCGACTCCTGGTAGGCCTTGGCTGTCTCGCCGGCGGCGATGGTCTGGCTCCACACCGTTGGGCCTGCCGGCTGGCAGCTCGGGCCGACGGCGCAGTCCGAGGTGATGCCCTGGCTGTCTCCGCTGAAGATGGCCACGTAGTTGGGGAGGCTGGGGTGGCCGATGCCGGTGTAGTCGGTGGCCTGTCCGAACTGGTCGGCGTAGGAGGTCAGTGTCGGCATCTGCGAGAGCGACTCGGCTTCGCTGTGGTTCTCCTCCATGATCACGAGCATCTTGTGACCCGAACCCGCCTGCGGGGCGGTTGTGGTGGTGGACGGCACCGTGGTGGTCGACGGGTCCGTACTGGTGGGACTGCTCGTCGTCGACGTGCTGCTCGGCGGAGTGGTCGATGGCGTTGTCGTGGTGGAATCCGGTGCCGACGTCGTCGTGGTGCTGCTCGGATCGGTGGTGGCCGGCGCGGCGGGCGTGTAGGTGATGTCGAGCACCGGAGGCGTGTCGGTAAGGCCGGACAGCCGGGCGACGGTTTGGGGCACCGAGTAGGTGAGGGCCAGATTGGCCACGCCCCCGATGCTCAGACCGGTGAGCGGGATGACTTGGCTGCCCGTGGCCGTCGGGCCTGTCGACGTGCCCAACGGATCCCCTTGGAGCGCCGGTCGGTTGCTCCAGGTGACGGTGGTCGGGTCGTAGGGAGCCACGCTGTACACGCTGAACATCCCGCCGTTGCCGGTGCCGGAGTTGATGGTGAGGGTGGCCGAATCGAACGTAGCGCCGTCGGGAAGGGTGGTATCGAACTGGAGGAGCGCCCGATAGGAGATGCGACTGGCGTTGAGGACGGGGCTGTTGTCGAAGTTGGTCGTCCGGGACTGGGCCGAGACGTAGGTGGCCGAAACGGCTGTCTCGGTGAGGTCGGTGGTATCTGGGGACGCGGTTGAGATGGCGATGCCCGTTACCGTCGCGATCAGGAACACGAGGGCGGCTATGAGGTAGAGCGGCTTACGACGTCTCATCTGGTGGCTCCAATGGTTGGACTGTCCGGTGGGAACGCCGAAGTGGGTCCCGTCTTGTCAGGGGTGGCGCAGCTCGCGCTCTCGTCGGTCGAAACCGAGGCCAGGCTGACGGTCACCAGCGAAATGCCAGCGACCGATCGAATGCTGATCGAGTGGTCTGAACGGATCGTCCACATGAATGAAGAGTTCGGGCAGAGCTTCACGTCTGCTCGGGAAAGCCGGCATCGTGGCCCGACTTCCTGGCTGCCCCATACCCGATAGTGGCCACGGTACACCCCTCTTGGTGCGTCGAAATTAGTAGCGCCTCTAGCTGCAAGGACGGCGCCTCATCCTCTTTTGTCACTCAGATTGAGACCTCTGACCTCACTCCACCCGACCATGAACGGTCAGTTCGCTGTCCAGGAGGTGAGACTTCGAGGAAATGAAGCGGATCCCTTGGAATCCGAACATTCCGGGTGGTGCCTGGGAAAGGCGGTACCACGCCTCTGCTCGCCAGATCGTCGGCACGTTCGGCGAATCTGTGCAGGTCACGAGCGAAAAGGTCGCCCTATCGGGTTTCGGGACCGTAGCGGCCAGCACGACCAGGCGGGCGTGTAGAGACAACATTCGATCGGGGGGAGCGGGTCACAAGGCCAGCCGAGGTGCACTCGCTACTGAACTGTGGTGGTTGCTTGATCGACTGCAGAGCGAGTGTGAAGGTTAAGGGTGACGAGGAGCATGGCCTGTCTGCTTTGCCCACTTGTCTCTCAACCAACGGCCTATTCGTGCCGACACCACTTCAAACTGCTCCCATGACGGGAGGAGGGAGCCGACAGACGCCTGTTGTGGCCAGCGGCTTCGAGCCGCAGAGATGCAGTGTCAGGAGCGGAGAGGCATGAGCGACACGTCGCAGGGACCGGGGTGGTGGCTGGCATCGGACGGGCGTTGGTATCCGCCCGAGTCGCACCCGGGCTGGGCGACAGCCGAACGCTCTGGGTCGAGCAGTGCGGCAGAGGAAGCGCTGGCCAGTTGGGCGCCTGCTGCTGCCGCTCCCATGGACGCGCCCCCGGTGGCGGCCTACCCGGGTAACGGCTCGTTGGCCGATGCGTCGGGCATTCCCAACCCGACTGTGGTCAGGCAGGCGGGGCCCTCCTACCCACAAGGCTGGCAGCCGATCGTGCCGTCCCCGCCCGGTGGCCGGTTCAGCCGCGGTCTTCGTCTGGTGGGCACCGGCTTCACCATGGTGCGGGACGAGCCGGGTCTGATGATGGTGCCGGTGGTGGCCTTCGTGGTCCAACTGCTGATCTGCGGCCTCGGCTTCCTGGTCCTCTGGCCCAGCCTCCGGGCCATGAACTCGACCGATGGGCAGTCCGCCCACTTCTCGGCCGGCCAGTGGCTGGTGGCCGTGGTGGTGGGAGTGCTGGTCATGTTCGTCTCCGTGGTCTCCCACGCCACCATCATCACCAGGGTGATGGCCCGTTTCCACGGCCAGAGTGTGACCAACGCCGAAGCGGCCCGAGCGGCCCTGACCAAGAGCCCCCAACTGCTGGGCTGGGCCTTCATCAACTATGTGGTGATCAGCATCCTGCGGAACATCGGGAATCGCGGGATTCTCGGGTTCCTGGTGGGTGCGCTGCTGCGAGCCGGGTGGATGCTGGCCAGCTTCTTCGTCGTGCCGGTCATCTTGTTCGAGGACAAGGGTGCAATCAGCGCCATCAAGCGTTCGGTCGAGCTGTGCCGGAGTCGCTGGGGGGAGAACATCGTGGGCAACGGGGTCCTCGGACTGGTGGCCTTGGCGGCCATCGTGGTGGACGTGCTGGTCTCGGTGGTCCTCGGCGTGGTCTTCGCCCCGTTGGGCGTGGTCGTGGGCGTTGTTGGTCTGGCAGCGATCCTGCTGGTGCTTACCGTGGCCACCGCGGCATTCAATGCCGCCCTCTACTGGTACGCGGTCACCAATCAGTCCCCGGGTCAGTACTCGGTGGGGGACCTCCAGGCGGCCTACCGCCAGAAAGGTCGTCGGGCCGGCCTCTTCGGCATGTGAGCGGCAGGGGAGTGGGCAACCACCAGGGATAACCGGTGATCACAAGGAGTGGCCAAGGGGCGTAGGCTTTAACGCGTGCTACACGTGAGCGGGAGTCAGCTGGTTGTCTTGCTGGCCCTGTCCGTGGTCTGGGCCTTCCTCGGCTATCGCCTCTCGGAGATGGACCGCAGGAATCTTGGCCGCACGCCGTGGGGGCTCCCATCGCTGCTCTGGGCCTTCTTCTGGTTCCTCTCCCTCCTCTTGGGTCTGGTGCTGTACCTCATTGCCCACTTCTCCGGCCTACGGCGAGCCCAGCAGAACCCTCCGGTCATGGGTCTCCCAGGGCCAACACCGATGCCACCGATGAGCGAGGCCAGTGCATCACGGAAGGCGCCATCGGCTTCAGAGCTCTTCCCGGCCTACCCGCGACCCGCGAACTCCCAGCCGGAACAGGCTGAGGTCACGCCCGAGGACGTCGTGGAGGCCTCGTCGTTCCCCAGCCCCGGAGCACCCGTGCAACCGGGAACACAGGGGGTCGGGAACAGTTCACCCCCAGCGTGGCAACCCGATCCGAGCGGGCGGTTTCACTATCGCTGGTGGGACGGAACCCAATGGACGTCGCAGGTTTCGACCGACGGCCACCATCTGATCGACACCAACCCGGATCAGCGGATAGGTCCGTACTGATCCATTCAGCCAGCCGTTGGTTGCGAGTCAGGCGACGTCGCGATCTCGGTGCAGTCTGAGTTTTGTCCTTCGGGCCGCTTGATGTGCCGGATGAGCTGACTGGTGGCGGAGCAGGTCAGAGGCACAATCAGCGCATAGGCGACCGTAGGAGCAATCTCTGTTGAGTCGCTTCCTGTCGCGCCGACCAACTTTGGAGACGGGACCCTTCCATCCGCAACGGTGGCAGGGTCACGGTGCTCCTTTAAAAAGCCGCAGGAACTTCCTGGTCTCCAAAATCAAATGAGAACCCTGGGGCGGGATCCGTTCACGACGCGGGACGTCCTATCACCCAGTTGACGGAGAAGACCGGGGACCATTTTCCGGTCGGTGGAGTCGGAAGATCAGAACTGGATCGGTTGCCACTGCTGCAGGCCAAGCGACGTGGCTAACGGGTTCCACATCGAGCTGAACTGCGCCTTGGCGTTTGAGGCTCGCCCGTCCGCGGCGAGGGCCACCTGGTAGCTGGGGTCAGAGGTGTCGTTCGGCACGCACGTCTTGGCCTGTTCATCTGCGGCCCACTGGGCGTAGGCCCCATCCGAGCTGGCTGAGCTCTGCCAGGCGCTCGTTAGAGCGCGGGCAGGGCAGTCGATTGCGGGAGGGCCGATAGGTCAAGTTGACCGAGCTGGCTGACCAACGTGTGGCGAGAAGCCTGGGCCGCGGAGAGCGTTGACTGGGCACCAACCAGGTCACCGCAGGAGGCAATGGCGGCTGTAGCGGCACCTACTTGGCTTCTATTGTTGGAGCTCTGAGAGATCAGGGCGGAAAGGGTCTGAGCCTGGGTCAGTGCATGCGGCGAAAGGGTTGTCGAGGTGGTAGAGGTCGAGCTGGTCGGCGGAATTGTGGTTGATGGCGTGCCAGAGGTGGGGGTTGTGCTGGATGGATCAGCGGTAGTTGAAGAGTTCGTGGCCACCGCGGCAATGACCACGGCCACGACAGCCACTGCGACGGCGACAATGGCGATGAGTAGGCCTTTCCTGTGTCGAGGTCCGTCCTGGGTGTCGTCGTAGTCCGATGGAGGGGGGAGCATCGTTGTTCCAGCGGGGCGTTGCCCGACAGCACGCTCGATGGTTGGCGTGGCCGCGGGTTCGGCGGGGACCACAGCTGTCGTGGGAGGCACAACTGACACCCCCGCCATTGTGGGGGTCCCAGATACCAGCCCCATGGACCGGCCGCACTCACGGCAGAACCGGGCATTCGCCACATTGTCGTGCCCGACCGGGCACGGGTTGATCAGAGCTGCCCCGCACGTGGGACAGAACTTGGCCGTGAAATCGGGAACGGGAAGGGGATGACCTTGGGGACAGAGCATCGAGGATGTCGGATGACCGGAGGAGTGCGCATGGCTGTGGGACCGAGCCGCCGGGCAGTCGGGCAGTCGGGCCTCGACACCATCGTAGGCCATGCCGATCTTGGTTCTGTGGACGGGTCGGCCGACCAGGAGGGCAAACCTGGGAACTCAGTACCTCGGTGAATTCGTCCTCAAGATCTACACAATCTGAGCCGATACGACCACTGGAGCCTGCACGATCTGGTGGGGTCGAGGGAGCAACTGATGCGTCGACGTACTCTGCAGGCAGGTATTGTGGCGGCCGCCATCGCTGTTGTGTTGATGCTTTCAGGCCAGACTCAATCCTTAGGCTCCTCCCAGACCGAGACCAACGGCACCATTTCGGGTTGCAACCGCCAGGGAAGGTAGCGAGGGGTCCTGGACGCTGTTTCTAATGGGATGGTCGCTGCTAAAGGAACTGCAGCTTGGTACGGAGACCTTGCGGGTCGAGCGCCCAAGGATCTGAAAGGAATTACTCCGACTCCGGATGGACACGGCTACACACTCCGTTCCTCGCGCAACCAGGCATATCGCTTTGGTGGACGCGGATCCTTCGAAACCCCAAGTAGTTCCCGTGACTACGTCCACCACAACAGTTCATTCATCACAAACGTCACAGCCACCGACTACAGCGATTAAGGGTGTTCTGCCCACGACTGCAGCTGACGCTTATGACACGCAGGTACTCTCACGACGTCCGATCATGTTCTTAGATCTGGCTGATGCGGGCACCGGTGCTGTCGAGCCAGATATTTCTGGCAATGGACACTCCGGAACCTATGTAGGTTTTACGGCACCTGCCTCGACGCCACTTCCGAACGGTGACCCAGCTGCAGCATTCAACGGTATCAATCAGTACCTCGAGGTGAGTTCATCGACAGCCTTGTCAGTTCCAACTACCGGAACGCTTACGATCGAGGCCTGGATTAAACCAACGACACTTCAATTTCCTAATGAGGAAGGCACGGGTTACGTCAACTTCCTGGGAAAGGGATCTGGAAACGAAGAGGAATACGAGTTCAGGATGTACTCATTGACGAACTCGGAGGATCCAGTTAGACCGAACCGGGTGTCGGCTTACGCCTTCAATCCTCAGGGCGGCGAAGGCTCCGGTTCCTACTTCCAAGACCCTGTAACCGTGGACCAATGGATGATGGTTGACATGGTGATCTCCACTAGTTCGAGCCCCACATTTCCCACCGGTTTTGTAAAGATCTACAAAAATGGGGTGCTGCGAGGCACTGAAGGTCTGAATCAGTTCGGCGTGGTCCCTGAGGTGGGCAACGCTCCATTCAGAGTGGGTACGACTCGACTCGACTCTTTCTTCCAAGGAGACATTGGCAAAGTCGCTGAGTTCAACTATGAGTCCTCACCAGCGGATATCCTGAAGACATACACGACGATGTATCCATGATGTCGCAGTTTGGTTACCCGGTCATAAGACGGTAGAGGTGCTGGACGTCAACCGCCGAAAGATTTCGGTTGTCAATGGCGACATCCCCGATGCCTCCTTGAAAGTAGGAACCAAAAATGCGAGTTCCGATTCGCATGGAGCGTTTGGCTCTCGGAACCACATCGAACTGATCAAGTCCTACTTGGGACTGCTCTACGCCATCGAAGAAGATCGCCACCCAACCAGTCGGGAAGCGCTCTGAAGGAACGGTGGAGATCTCGGCACGACCATCATCCAGTGGTTTGGCTTAACAGGCACCTGCACGTATGCGCCAGATCCCTCACCGCCGTCAAGATTGAAGACGTAGCCGGAAATACGGTTCGGACGATTTTCGGCGTCGACCGCCGAATATATTCTAAGTGCCCACTCTTGAGATCCCGATTGACCTTTACCCAACCAATCGACATAGCCCGACCCCTCCTGATCCCTGAACTGCAAAGTTGACGGCCGAATCCACGACATCACGGTGAGCTGGCCTGTTCGTCCGATGAGAAATCGGGACTTGATCGTGCCTGGAGATACAAGTGATCCTGGAACACTGCAACTCTTGTGCCATCGGGCAGCGCGACGCGGTTTTTAGTTTGCGACGACCAATCTCCGCCCGGGCTACGCCTCGCTAGGTTGGGCTCGACAGGTCCCGAGCGCTGAGATGGAAATAGACGATAGGTCTTAGCGCGAGGACCGCCCGGTCGTAGCTCCTCGAATGGCTCGAGGTGGACGTCTGCATTCCGGATCCGACTGTTAGCAGCAGGAATGCTAAGGGCAGCAGCTTCTTCGCAGGTCCAGACTCCAACCCAGCGGAGCGAACTAAAGCCATCCGGTCAACCGCGACCAGACAGATGGCGCCGCGTTCGATCCACTTGTGGTGATCGTTACGACACTCTGGGAAGGGCGGGCGTCGATGACGTGGATCCGATTGTCCTCAGGAATTCCGTTCGATTCGTCAAGCCCACTCAATGTCAGAACGGGTAGTCCAGATTGCTTGATC
Organism: uncultured Acidimicrobiaceae bacterium; assembly: GCA_963817985.1. Lineage (GTDB taxonomy): Bacteria > Actinomycetota > Acidimicrobiia > Acidimicrobiales > RAAP-2 > Bog-756. Next base: position 104,328 of record CAWFQI010000004.1, read on the forward strand.
TGATCTGCAATGGCCTCGAAATCCGCTAGCGCGTACCCGGGTGGGTCAGTGGGGGTCGCATGAATTCGGTGAAAAGTAAGGATCAGTGTATTGCCATAGGTCTTTGCGTCGTCAACGGCTTCAGCTACTTGGCTAGGTGCCGTGAATACGCCTTGGGCTCCGGCCTCGGAGTCGGTGGCACTTTGTACCTCTAGAGTCTTGACGGCCAACGGATCGCCGAAGGGATAAGCCTCCGGCTCATTCTGGGTTGTTCGCGGAACTTGTACAACTTGTCCAGGATTGATTCGAGACCATCATGGGTTGTTCCATGTGGGTGATGAACCAGTTGGGGGCGGAATTGAGGCCGCTCCGTTCCAAGAACTGTGCACCCGCAACCACATCTTCCTCATAGCCTGCAAGATTTCCAGTATCGGCATAAGTGGCAACCCCATCTAGGTGATTCAGAGTGTGGTTGACCATGTCCCACTTCCAGTCGTTTTGTAGGTGCTTCAAATCGTTGAGATCAAGGTGGTCTTGGCTCGGAAGCTCTGCATACTTTGCGATGCCGCCACGTTCGCTCGAAGGCCGAGTCTGTGCAGGTATGCAGCGGCCGGAAGGATCGATTGGTACTATCGTCAAAGATGATCACTACTTTGCCCGACTTTTGTGCCGGGACTGACTCGAGCTGGTCGAGTTCGACGGTTACAGGAGCGAGCCCCGTTTTACCTTCGATGACGAGGCGGACGCGTCTAGCTTGTCCAGTCAAAGATGCCCGCACCGCTTTCCGCCCAGTGCCCGACCTTTCCGTCTAGTGTCTCGCCGCGACCCAGCGAGACATTCACCAACTCCTTGTCCGAGTCGGGAGAATAGGCATTGCGGAGGTCATTGGACATCACGGTGGCCCAATGGTCGTTCGAGAGCTCAACGTCCAGATGGGAAAGGTGTTCGATGGACGACACCTTCAGTCTTAGATTCAGATCCTCATCGGTCCCGAAGGTACTCATACCCTTGAGGGTGGCGGTCTCCGTAGTCGAGCCATTGCTGGTGAAGCTCCAACCCGGTGCGCCTGAAGCGTCCGAAGCGGGCAATCCCGTTGCAGGCGGGCCTCCTGTGACCTCCCAATCACTGGGATCTTGTCCGCCGAGGGTAGAAATCCCAAGAGCAGCTGGGACGCTCGTATCCGTTCCAGAGAGCAATTTCTGGATGGGCCAGGGAACTCGTCAGCTTCAGGCGAATAGCCCGTGGTCCGTCGGTGATGTGTAGAAGGTCACCAGTCCGCTGATGGCTCACAGCTACTGCTGGGCCAGGGTTCCCGATTGTCAGGAGTGTTGTGAAAATCAACAGTCTTTAGCGCTGCGCAGTACAAGACACCCGGGCAACTTTCGATGACTTGATATCGAACCGAACAAAGTCCTGCTGGGGGATTGATCTGGCCCAAAACGGCCGATTCGGTGACGCCAGCCGTGTCGATTTGCTTAATAGTCAGGGAGGCGGCCCCGTTTTGTGCTGTGCCGGTCACGGTCAACCCGTGAGTCGTGATCCGTGCTCCATGGAACAGATGAAACACCTGTTGATACTGGTGAACTTGGCTCGATGTGATCCGATCGGTGATCAGATAATGGTACTGGTCCAACATCATCACAACCCGGCGTTGAGTAACGCCGGGATAAAGCGAACTCTCCCCAGATTGGTACGTGATTCCATCCTTCTGACCAAACGCACCGGCAGTTGCGGATCCTATTTCTTGATCCCGTCCGTCTACGACGACGGTGTCGTGAGAAGCGGTGCCGTGAAAGTAGTCGCGCATCACCCCTGGCGTGTAAGTGTCCAGCCCGGCTTCCGGGCAACAGATCGGTGCCATCGCCGAAGAGGGTGATCGCCAGCGAGTCAAGATTTGAATGGGTCGTCCGATAGGGCCCGACATTGAAGGTGAGAAAGGACTGCTTCGTAAATTCGGATGGTCCTCCCCAACCGGATCGAAGTAGGGCTTGCCCTGCAGTTGGGAAGAAGATGCTCGTCTTCGGCGGTTTAGATCCCTTGGCTCCATGAGTAAGTACGTATTCGAAGTAGGGATCGGTCGCTGCCATTGCGGCAAACGTTCCGTGATCATGGATCGTGGTTTCGATTGAGGCACCGAGCAAAGGGACGCTGGAGTTTGGCTGGAGGATGTAAGTCGCGTAGTTGATCATTTTGCGCACCTGGGACTCAAAATCGGGCCCAAGCGATACCCCAGCCTCCTTTGACCAACTAAGGATCTGCCATAGCTTGTCCATCGTGTAGAACTGATAAAAGGGAGAGTTCTCAACGAGAATGCCATCGTGATCCACCAGTGAGTTGACCGAGGTGTTGAGTCGGAGCGTGCTCGTGCTCAACCAGGCCCGGGAACCTGGAAACTTTCGGGAAAGTCGACAGCGATCTGCATAAGTGCTGCGGCTTCGTTGATGCCGTGGTTGTGTTGAGGCTGGTAGTGATTGCGATCTGCCAGAAACGCACCAGACCGAAATTGGATCTGCTGGAGGAATCGCTTACTCTCGGACTCGCTGAGGACGTGGCCTTGCCGAAGCTTCCACCGTATCTACAGAAAGAATCATCGCTCTGAAGGCGACCGCATGATCGTCTTCCCATGCGTATGGAGAAGTGGACTCGGCCGAAAAAAGCTGTTGTCGATGGCTACGAGCCGTTTCGCATAGGCGATATTTCCGGTTGTCCGATAGGCGTACAGGAGATTGAGAGTCGGTCTTAGGAAATAAAAATTGAGCCGCCAGTAGACCGCCTGATACGGGTCCTCGGCCCAGGTGATCGGACCCTTGATGAGATAAGGGCGATAGCGAGGAATATCCACTCTTTGCCTGCTAACAGGTCATTTGCCTTCTCGATGCTTCCTGAGTCGGTTGAGGCGTAGATGCTGGCAAGCGCTACCACGTCGATTGGGCGGCTTACGTACAGTTCGTTCCATGGCGATCGAGGTGCATCCGCGTTTGCGCACACATAGCCGCCGGGAACTTCCTTCATGATTGACCCAGAGTTGCAACTGTTGAACACGGGTAACTGCTCGATGCGAAAGGACACATCGTCGTAGTCCTGCTTGACGTCCGAGATCAAATGACTAGGACTGAGAAGCTGGGGTGCGAGGTAGTTGGCCATCTTTCCCGTGAAGACGATGATGATCACAACAGGGATCAACCACTGTGCTGCACGAAGCCACCGACTGACGTGGGGTGGATCTCCTGCGAGGTCGACCTCAGCCACGAGACCATGTCATCTTTTTGAGCGTGCTTATGGAGTAGAAAATCAGGAACGCAAAAAGAAGTGTTGACATCAGACTCATGAGAGGCCGATAGATCCAACCAGTGCTTTTGGGATCTGCAGCCTTTTGTGCGACGCCAAAGGCTGATCCGATCACAATGATCCCGAACAGATACAGGAACATCGAGGTGGTGTTTCCCTGTAGCGGAAGAAGAATAATGTGCCTCAGTGCCACAAAGGGTCCGGCCAGGACAAAGACAATTCTCATGTAATACGAGAACACGGGGGGGAGGGGTCGTCTCGGGTCAGAACCTGCCAGTCGGAGAATATGTTTGCGGATGAAACTCTTCTTCCAGCGCACCTGCTGTCGAATCACGCTCGCCATTGACTCAGGAACTTCCGTCCACGCTCGAGCTGACCGGCAATAGGCCACCCGCCAGTGCTGCACTGGATAAATCGTTGAGAGAAATGGTGAGTCCGGTGGAGTCGCCGCGATCAAGCCAGTTGTCAGCTCTCGGGAGCCAAGAACATAGCCAGTTAGAGTCCTGTCTGTCGCGAATCGAAAGGTGCGAGAAAGTGATCTCGCTCCCACACAGGGCAAGAGGTTGTATATCGCCTCCCGCCGAAATACTGCTAGGGGGCCCGATACGCAGGTAACGGCGCCAAACATCTTCGAACGCTTTCCGCACCGAGAACTGGCCCTCGTACCATGAGTATTTTGAATTTTCGTCAGGAGGTTGAATCTCGCATTTCGTGCACGACAATGTCCGCTCACAGCGCCGATTCGGGGATCAAATTGCAGAACCCGTATGATCCGCTCAAGCGCCGAAGGAGCCCACGTCGAGTCACTATCTGTGAACGCTAAGACGTCGCCGCCGGCTACCAGGGCCCCCTGTACCAGTGCAGCCTTTTTGCCGACATTGTCCGTCAGCTCGATCACGTGTAGCGGCAGTCGACCCTGTAGCCGATCAAGTACCGCCTGAGTGCCGTCGGTCGAGGCATCGTTGATCACAATGATCTCGATATTGGGGTAGCGCTGATCGTATAGGGACTGAAGGCAATCTTCGATGATCAGTTCGTCATTGTGTACCGCGACTAGGCATGACACCAACGGCCATGCTGTGGGGGGTGGTTAGCGAAAATGATGCTCGAGGCTCTCTTCATACGGATCTCTGTAAAAAAAGAAAGCGACCGTCATCTGCATCAGGATTATGCCGGTGACGGTCAGGCCGTAGAGATAAAAGAGTGGCTCTGGATCAGACGAATGGAACTCGGCCTTGGCGATCAGGAAGGCCAGCAGACAGAGGATTAGTATGGCAAGGAGTGCCCAGGTGGTTATCGGCCGCTCCATTTCCTTTGCCGCATCAATGTCTGAGGCGTCGGCTCGAAGCTCCCATCCTGCGATGTCATGCTCTGTCGGCGTGAACTGAGTGGCCAGCCCGCCCATGACGTCGACATCTGCCCGGTTGGACGCGCCCCTACCATCGCTGGGCCATAGCCATGGTCAATTCATGCAAGAACGGCAGAGTGGGGAGAGAGCCCACTCTTGTATGTGGCATCGACCACAAGACGGCATTTGGAGAGCAGATCTAGATCCAGATCGGGATGGAGCGTGTGGAGCAGAACACCGTCGAACCCGGCTGGGTCCAGAGTGGATTGACTCTTCAGGATAGAGCCGTCTTCTAAGGCGAGACGCGTGACGTAGGGGTCAAAAAACGACACGTCTGCCCCTAGACTGCGAAGCGATCCGATGAACTTCAACTGCAGGGGTCTGGCGGGCGTCTTCGACACCGGGCTTGTAGGCCACTCCCACTACGAGTATTCGGGATCCCCGCACCGGCCGCCCGTGAGTTGAGAGTTCTTCCATCATCCGGTAGACAGTGTTGCCCGGCCTGTGGGCGATAGCGGCCATCGCTTGCGTGATCAGGGGCGCCGAGACACTTTGCTTCCGGAGCTGCCAGAGAAGGAAGTGAGGGTCAACCGGAATGCAGTGCCCACCCACTCCGGGTCCCGGTATGAAGGCCATATATCCATAGGGCTTTGATCCTGCGGCCGCAATGGCCTCAGTAACGTCAAGTGACATGG
>CAWFQI010000005.1:0-121332 GCA_963817985.1 uncultured Acidimicrobiaceae bacterium
GGGAAGGGCTACTGGATGACGGCCGCCGACGGTGGTGTGTTCACGTTCGGCGACGCCCCCTTCGAGGGAGCCGAGGCCGGTCACCCACTCAACGCTCCGATCGAGAGCATCGAGGCGACCCAGAACGGTCGGGGCTACTGGCTGCTAGCAGCCGATGGCGGGGTCTTCACCTTCGGCGGGGCCGCATTCATGGGCTCCCTCCCCCAGTCGGCCGGCCACTGACGGCGGAGAGCAACCGGCTCCGACCACGTGTCCGCCGGCCCTCCCGGCCGCCACTTTTAACGCAGAGACCGGGTCAGACCCAGCTCGTTCCGTTGTCCGTCAGGAGGGCTGGTGACGCACCACCTGGAGCGCTACCTCGACACCGGGTCCGGCACCACGCCGTTGACGGATACGAGGTGGACGTTCAGGTCACGGAACAGCTCGAACAGCGTGTGTAGCCGGATCTGGTCGAAATCACGCGCCACCAGGTGCGACAGGCCTTCCCGGCAGTCGATCAGCTCGGTACCGGTCCCCCGGACGAGGGCGTCGCTGAGCCGGCCCTTGACCACGATCTCGTAGCTTCCCATGACCCAGCTAGATACCCAGAAAAGTCCGTTCCAACCGTCGGACTTGTCGACAGAGCGATGGCCCGGAATCCCGCCGGGCCGATCCTTAGCCCATCCCCCGTGCTATGCAGGGAGTACTCCGTCGTCAATGTCCGATGTGACGGTCAACAACTCCACGAGGAGCGTGCGTGACCGAGATCCCTACGGAGATGGTCCCCTGTGCTGGGTCGGGGCTGCCCACCGACATTGTCGACGACATGACCGGGCACCTGCGCTCGTACATGTGCTCGACCTGCGGTGCCGCCATGACCAAGCTGCGCCTGGCCCCGTCGCACCCGTCTCGCCTGGACTGACCCGGCTTCAGTCAGGGGGTGCCTTCCCCCCTGCGGCCTGCCACCCTGCCGCCTGCAGGATCGCCGCCACCGACTCTCCCGTCACCTGCTCGAGCTCCTGAAGCAGTAGGGCCGAGAGGGTCATCAGCCCGGCGATCAGCTCGCCGGCCTTTTCGACCAACCGATCCTCGACGAGGGCAAGGCCGAGGTCGGAGCTGACCAAATCGATGATGAGGGAGGCGTCGTCGCTGTCCTTCCAGGCGGTCATCAGCTCGACGGCCCGCTGCAACGGCGGGTTCCCCTCGTGCTGGTCTTCCACACCATGAGTCTGACAGCACCGGCGACCCCCACGAACCGGGCCTCCACGAGGGCCACCTTCGTCCCACATGGTCCTGAGCCTGTGCGTCACCAGCAGCCGCTCATGCTCGGGTTCGACCCACCTAGGGCCGTTGTCCCGATGCGGCCCGAGTGGCACGAGCGAGCAGCAGGGCTCGCTCCCGCTCGTTTCGGGTCAACGACGCGGCCCGGGCGAACTCCGCACTGCCCTCGTCACGGCGGCCCAGGCGCTCGAGCAGATCGCCCCGCACGCTCGGAAGCCAGTGATAGTCGCGGAGGGCGGGGTCGGCGTTCAGGGCATCGACCAGTCGCAGCCCGGCCTCGGGGCCGTCGGCCATCGAGACAGCAACGGCCCGATTGAGCTCCACTACCGGGGAGGGCGTCATGGTCACCAACCGGTCGTAGAGCCGGGCAATGGTGGCCCAGTCGGTGTCCTCGTAGCGCACCGCCTGAGCGTGACAAGCGGCGATGGCCGCCTGGACCGAGTAGGGACCCTCACCGGCACGCAGCAGCGCCTGGAGGCCCCGGAGGATCAGCATCCGGTTCCACCGGGAGCGATTCTGGTCGGCGAGGAGCACGGGGAATCCGTCCGCGTCGGTGCGGGTACCCATCCGTGACGCCTGGAGCTCGAGGAGGGCAGCCAGACCGTGGACCTCGGCCTCCTCGGGCATCAACCCCTCGAGCACGCGAGCCAGCCGGAGTGCGTCCTCGCACAGGGCCGGCCGGACGGCGTCCTCCCCGGCGGTGGCGGCGTAGCCCTCGTTGAAGATGAGGTAGATGACCTCGAGCACTGAGGCCAGCCGTTCGGTCCGCTCGGATGGCGAGGGGATCTCGAAGGCCACCCCCGAGGAGGCCAAGGTCTTTTTGGCCCGCACGATGCGCTGGGCGATGGTGGGCTCGGTGACGAGGAAGGCCCGGGCGATCTCCCCGGTGGTGAGACCGCCGAGCAGCCGCAGGGTGAGGGCAATCCTGGCTTCCGGTGACAGCACGGGGTGACACGCGGTGAAGATGAGCCGGAGGAGATCGTCGTCGATGTCGTCGACGTCGTCGGGTCCGTGAGGCGAGACGTCCTGGAGGGTGCGGCCCACCTCGGCGAGCTTCCTGGCGTAGGTCTCCTTGCGGCGCACGAGGTCGATGGCCCGGTGCTTGGCGGTGGCCATGAGCCACGCCCCCGGGTTGTCGGGTACGCCCGACGCCGGCCACACCTCCAGAGCGACCACCACGGCATCCTGGGCCAACTCCTCGGCGATGCCCAGGTCCCGCACGATGCGGGCCACACTGGCAATGATCCTCGGGTACTCGATCCTGACGACTGCTTCGATCGCCTGGCGCTCGGCCGATGGTGTCACCGCCCCCCATCTGACCAGCCGTCCGGGAGTCGGGCAACTGTCCGACTCCCGGACGGGTTCAGGCCTCGGCGATCTCGCGCAGCTCGGCCGTGACGGTCCAGGTCTCCTCGTGGCATTCGAGGAACCGCTTGGTCCACTCCAGAGCCTCGGCTTTGTCCTTGGCTTGGAGAATGGCGTAGCCGCCCACCACTTCTTTGGTCTCGGTGAACGGACCGTCGGTGTAGCTCAACTTTCCCCCCGACCAGGTGATGCGTGTTCCCTGCGAGGTCGGGGCCAGGCCGGCGGTGTCCAACATGACGCCGGCCTTGGTGATCTCCTCGAAGAGGGCTCCCATGCGGGCCTGGAGCTCGGGACTGGGTCCCTCGGGTGGGGCGTTCTGCTCGTCGACACGGATCATGCTGAGGTAGCGCGGCACTGGTGACTCCTTCGGTCGGGAACGGGGCACTTCCCCGCTCCCACCTGTACGTCGAACGGGAACGGCCCGAATCGACAAACCTTCTCAACATTCTCGGGGCGGTCGGGGGGGGCGCACCCGTGGCCGGCATCCCCGGGGCCCTGGCACCAGGGGGTTAGGCCAGGACGGACAGCGTCGGCGTCTCGGTGTCCGCCCCTGACCGAAGGACCCGCCCGGGCAGCGCTCCGGTGAAGCGGTCGTTCGTCACCACCTCGGTCCCGTTGACGAGGACGTGCTCCATCCCGGTGGCCTCGGCATAGAGCCGGCTGGCCCCACCGGGCAGGTCGTCCCGCGTGCGTAACTCGGACGGCCCGACCCGCTCGGGATCGAACACCACCAGGTCGGCCCAGTACCCCTCGGCCACGCGCCCCCGGTCGCGGAGACCGTAGAGCCGGGCGGGTACATCGGTCAGCAGTCGGACTGCCTCCTCGACGGTGATCAGTCCGTGTTCCCGAACACCGTGACCGAGGAGTGAGGTGGAGTAGACGGCGCCGCACATCGTGTCGAGATGGGCGCCGGCGTCGGATCCACCCACCACCGTTCGGGGGTCTCGCCAGATCTCGGCCCGGGCCTCCCAGTCGGCGTCGGACTCGGGAATGGGAACGGCGAAACCGGTGCGCAGGCGGTCCGCCACGATGAGCCGGCACAGAGCGTCCCACGGGTCCATTCCCCACTCCGCGGCCACGTCGCCGACCGTCCGGCCTTCGAGTTCTCGTTGCTCCGGAGCAAAGGTCTCGGCGATGACCAGGCGGGCCCACCCGGCGAGGAATCGAAGGACCCCGGCCTCGTCGGACTGGGCACGTTCGTCCATGGCCCGGCGCACCGCCGGATCGGAAAGGGCCCGGATGCGCTCGTCGATGGAGGTGGCGAAGAACTCTCGCCAGCCGGGAAGCCCGTCGAGAATGGCCCCGTGCTCGAACGAGAGCCGCAAGGACATCGTGTGGGGCAGGGTGAGGGCGACGACCCGGCCCCCGGCGTCGGTGGCGGCATCGGAGGCTTCCAACTGATGGGAGACGCCGTCGGCGTTGCCCGCCGTGACAGCCAGAACGTTCCAGTTGACCGGCCGGCCCGACAGGAGCGAGATCCGGGTCAGGAGCTGGACCTCGTCATCGGTGAAACCGTTGATGCAGCCGGGAACGATGAGCTCGACGGTCGTCCCGGGATGGTGGGCCACCACCGAGGCCAGCCGCTCTAACTCCCCGATGGCGGCCGAGCGCGACGGAACGGGTTGTCCCTCTCCATCGTTGTGGGTGGGGGCGCGTGACGTGGAGAATCCCATGGCTCCCTCGGACAGGGCCAGGTGGAGGGCGGCTTCCATCTCGGCTACCTCGGCCTCAGTGGCCTCATGACCGACCGCGTTCTCGCCCATCACCGAGCGGCGGAGGGTGGAGTGGCCCACGAGAAAGCCGGCGTTGACCCCGACGTTCCCGTCGAGACGGGCCAACCACTCGCCGAACGACCCCCACTTCCAGTCCAGCCCGGCCTCAAGGGCGGCCAGCGGCATGCCCTCCACCCGGGCCAGCATCCGCGAGAGGTAGGCCGCATGCTCGGGTGCCGACGGGGCCAGGGAGAATCCGCAGTTCCCTCCGAACACCGTCGTGACCCCGTGCAGCGGCGACGGGCTGGCCGTCGGATCCCAGAAGAGCTGGGCGTCGTAGTGGGTATGGATGTCGATGAAGCCCGGAGCCACGATGCACCCGTCGGCGTCGATGACCTCGTCGGCCTCCTCGGCGATCGGGCCGACGGCGACGATCCTTCCCCCCCGCACCCCTACGTCGAGGCGCCGCCCCGGTGCGCCGGTGCCGTCCACCACCGTGCCACCCCGGATGATCAGGTCCAGCATCGTGCGCCTACCGAAACGAGATGGGCCCGGCCTGCCAGCGTCGGCTCCACCCGGGGTGTGCACGCCCCCGCCCCAACCGGGCCAGCTGGTGTTCCGCTCGCACTGCCACGATGGCCTCCCCCAAGGTCGGGCCCGGCATCCCGGGCGACTGCGACGATAGCCTCGGCGGCCGTGGTGAGCACTTTGCTTCCGGACCCCGATCCCCGCCCCATGGTGGCCCCGGTGATCTCGGTCGACGATCACCTCATCGAGCCGCCTGACCTCTTCGAGGGGAGGATGCCCGCTCGTCTCACCGACCGTGCGCCAGCCATCCACGAAGGCGAGGATGGCTCGCAGTCGTGGCGTTTCGAAGGCCGCACCTACCCCAACATCGGTCTCAACGCCGTGGTAGGAAGGCCCCGCGACCAGTGGAGCATGGAACCGGCCCGGTTCGACGAGATGCGCCCGGGGTGCTTCGACATCGATGAGCGCATACGGGACATGGACATTGCCGGCGTCTGGGCGTCGCTGTGCTTCCCGTCACTGGTGGCGGGATTCTGCGGCGCGGTGTTCTCACGGGCCGACGATGCCGAGCTCGGACTCGCCTGCATCCGCGCCTGGAACAGGTGGCACCAGGAATGCTGGGCCGGCCCGCACCCCGATCGCATTATCCCTCTCCAACTGCCCTGGCTGGCCGATCCTGACCTCGGGGCCCAGGAGGTACGGCAGAACGCGTCCCTGGGCTTCAAGGCCGTCAGTTTCCCCGAGTTTCCCGCCCAGCTCGGCTTTCCCTCCATCTTCACCGCGCACTGGGACACCTTCTTTGAGGCCTGTCAGGACACCGACACCGTGGTCTGCCTGCACACCGGAGCGTCCTCTTGGGCACCGCTGCCTTCACCCGACCCTCCCTTCGAACTGCTCCCCACCGTGTTCCCGGTGAATGCCCTCATCGCCGCGGCGGAGTGGGTGTGGTCCGGGGTGGCCGTGCGCTTCCCTCGACTGAACGTGGCCCTCTCCGAAGGGGGCATCGGATGGGTTCCCATGCTGATGGACCGGCTCGACTACGTACTCGACCACTCGGCGTCAGGCAACGGGTCGGCGACCTGGACCTCGGACCTGCGACCGAGCGAAATCCTGGCCCGGAACTTCTGGTTCTGCTCGATCGACGACCCGTCCATCACCCCGGTTCTCGATCGCATCGGGCGCCACCACGTGATGCTCGAGACCGACTATCCCCATGCCGACTCCACCTGGCCCGACACCCAGGCTGTTCTCGCTGCGACGTTCGCCGGGCTACCTCCAGCCGAGCTTCGCCAGCTGGCATCGGGGAACGCCGCCCGGCTGTTTCGCCACCCCCTGCCACCTGATGACGACTGGCGGGCCATCACCACGCCAGGGGTCTGAGCGGGCTCAGCCCTCGGGGCGTGCCGGAACAGCCGAGGGAGCGTCGGCCTGGTGTTGCTCGTTGCCTCGTCCCCGACGTACTCCCGATCCTCGGCCGCTTCGTCACCAGCGCGCTCATCGGAGGAGCCGACCACTCCATCGCACGCGGCGCAGGTCCTAGCCGTCGGGTCGGTCGACAACGACGCATCGTCGATGGCTGTGCCACAGATCCCACAGGCCCCGTAGGTGCCCTCATCGAGCCGGGTGAGCGCAGCTTCCACCTCGTCGAGGAGGTGGTCGACTTCGTCGATGGTGGCCTCGACCTCCCCGGCCAGCGTTTCCCCGGCGGTCGTCTGCTCCCCGCCGAAGGAGGTGCTCGTGCCGGACTGCTCGACCACGTCGGTATCCATGAGTAGGAGCGTACCCGCGGTGGCCCCGGCCACCCGTAAGGTGGAGCGGTGGCATCTCACCTGAGCAGCACGGTCACCGCGGGGGACGACGCCACTGCCCCGCTCGCCGAACTGGTCGGGAGCGGACTGTTGGTTCCCTGCCTCGACGGTAGGGACCGGCCGGCCGTCGAGCTGGACCAGGCCGCCTCGACGCAGGCCCATCCCGGAGCGGCGGCCCGCGTGGAGGAGTTCCTGCCCTGGTACTCGAGCGTGCACCGGGGTGCGGGCTTCCGCTCCCGACAGGCGACCGCGGCCTACGAGTCGGCCCGGCGGACGGTACTCGCCTTCGCCGGGCGCGATCCCGACGGCTCTGATGTGGCCATCTTCTGCCGGAACACGACCGAGGCCATCAACCACCTGGCCTACCGGCTCCGTCTGGATGCCACCGACGTGGTCGTGACCACGGTGGTCGAGCACCACGCCAATCTGCTCCCCTGGGGCCGCGTGGCCACCCGGCGCTATGTCGACTGCACCCCGACGGGAACCTTCTCGGTGGAGGCGGTGACCGCTGCTCTCGATGCTCGAGGACCACGGCCGGCGCTGCTGGCCGTCACCGGGGCCTCGAACGTCACTGGATGGCTTCCCCCCATCGACGCCATCATCGACGCCGCTCACGACCGTGGCATCCCGGTGGTGGTCGACGCCGCCCAACTGGCGCCTCACCGGCCCCTCCCAGCCACCGCCGACTTCGTGGCCTTCAGCGGCCACAAGCTCTACGCCCCCTTCGGTTCGGGAGCGCTCATCGGGCCACGGTCACTCTTCGAGACCGGCGAACCGTTTCTGGCCGGAGGCGGTGCGGTGGATCTGGTGGGCCTGGACGAGGTGGTGTGGACCTCACCCCCTGACCGGGAGGAGGCCGGGTCCCCCAACGTGATCGGGGCCGTCGCCCTCGAGGCCGCCATCGATGCGCTCGGCGTCCTCGGTTGGGAAGCCGTCATGGCCCACGAACGGGCCCTGGGCCGTCGACTGGCTGATGGGCTGCGAAGGATCGACGGCGTGCACCTGCTCGGCCCCCTCGGTCCGGACCGGGAGCACGCCGGTGCCGGTGGGAACGAGCTGCTGCCCGTGGCCACCTTCACCGTCGAAGGGATGCACCATGCCCTGGTCGCCGCCCGCCTCAGCGCCGAATATGGCGTGGCCGTACGTCACGGGTGCTTCTGTGCCCACCCCTACGTGATCCGCCTCCTCGGCCTGCCTGATCAGGTGGTGCACGACTATCGCGACGAGGTGCTCCGGGGCGACCACCGAAACGTCCCCGGTGCCGTGCGTGCCAGTGCCGGTCTCGGCACCTCGGGAGCAGACGTCGACGCCTTGGTGGGAGCGGTGGCCGACCTGGCCGGGGGGCTCGCCCCACCCGTCCCCTATGAGCAGGACCCGGCCACCGGGGACTATTTCCCTGTCACCGACCAGCCGGGGTGGAAGGGGGCAGTCGATGAACCCGGTGCTGCCTGTTCTCGGGGATAACGTCGATCATGCGACCCCAGGGGCTTGGAACACGGTGAACTGCACGGTCCGACGAAGGGTGAATCCCAGCGTCCGGTAGAGCCGAATCGCATTGTCGTTGTCGGCGGCCGCGTGAAGGAACGGCGTATCGCCTCGGGCCACGATGCTGGAGGCCACAGAGCGGACCAACAGTTCGGCCAGTCCCTGGCGCCGGTGGTCAGGACTGGTGGCCACTGCACTGATCTCGGCGAACCCTGGGGGCCGGAGGCGCTCACCGGCCATGGCCACCAGTCGACCGTGGCGCCGTACGCCGACATAGCCCCCGAACTCGACGGTACGGACCGAGAACGGCCCGGGTCGAGCCTCAGCCACCAGGGCGAGCATGTCGGAAACGTCCCCTACTCCGAGAGCTATGACCGGGTCTTCGGCGATGTCATGGGCTGGGAGCAGGGCCGCTTGGTCCAGGTCGAGCGCCATCTGGACGCCGCCACTCCCCCACGACATCGACCACCCCGATAGAGGGGCCGGGCGCCCTTGCCCGTCGCTGATGATGGCCACCGCACCGCCCGGATCGTTGAGGCTGGCCATCTCGTCCCAGTGCGCATCCGTCGTCGTCCCATCGAATGCCCCGAATGGAGACACCTCGGGGTCGAATCGGGCGGCCAAGGATCCGGACCGTCCCAGGTGGCGTTGGCCGCCCGTGAGGGCCCACCAGACCGGGTTGTCCAGTTCGTTTGGCACATCCCCTCCCTCCGGGGTCACGGTTACGGACACGGCGCCCCTCCAGCCCCGTCGGCTGCCGCATCCACCTTCCGAAGAGGTCAGGGTCAAAGCGCCGGTGGCGAAAGGGTCCCTGGACTGTACCGGTCGTCGAGCCGGAGCAGGCCGAGCCGATACGCTCCACGGCGGGCCGTTAGCTCATCGGGTAGAGCAGGGGACTTTTAATCCCAAGGTGGCGAGATCGAGACTCGCACGGCCCACTGAATCTGCAGCTCAGACACACTTGTTGGCCTACAGCTATTCGCTTGACTTCGGTTCGTGACTACAACCCCGGATCCACGTCACTAAATCGGATAGTCCAGACCTACGGATCCACGGTCGCCGATGGCACGGCCTCCCAGGCGGGTAGCGTTTTCAATCGGCTAATCGGATCCTCGCCCGAAGGGCGGCAAACGCGAGCGTCATCCCCACCAGGGCCAAGGCTGACACGGCCGCCAGGCCTTCCAAGAGTGGGCGGAGCTGCCAACCGGAAGTAATGAGAGACCGGAGTGCTCCAATCAGGTAGGTCACCGGGTTGTAGGTGGCGATAGCTGAGAACCAGCCGGTGAGCAGCTGCTTGGGGACCACCGCATCGGTCAGGAAGAACAGCGGGAAGTCGACCCGATGGAGCCAAACTCGACATGGACGAAGTGCATCTGCTTTCATTCGACGACAAGGGCCAGATCACAGATCTATGGGATATCCCCTCCGATCCCGAGGCGCACGATCGGTTCTTCGACGGCTTGTAGGAGCGAGTGCGTTCAGGGAACCAGTTCGCTTAACGCCGGACGACCGCAATCGATCAGACCTTCGGCGGCCGCATCTGCTTCGGCAGACCTGTTCGTTAGCTTTGGTCCCCCAGACGTATACCCGTTTCCTGAATGGCGTGCGAACGTCTATTGCGGAGCGGCGGTGTCGCCGGATAGCCGGAGAAGGGCGACGAGATCGACCAGTGCTCGGTGAAGTTCCTGGAAACGGTCTTCGCCGAGAAGTTCCCCGACGGTACCCTCGGCGGACTCGGCTGCTCGCCAGACGAGTTCCTCAACTTCGTGGCCGCGGTCGGTGAGGCGGATACGTCGGCTCCGGTTGTCTGTGGGATCGGGTTCTCTCACCAAATACCCTTGACGTTCGAGGTGACCCAAGAGGTCGTTGACCGACTGCTTCGTGATCTGCATCTCCTCAGCTAAGGCACTTGGCCGCATGCCGTCAGGTGTCGGGTAACGGAAGAGAGCGACGTGGGCCGGATTCAAGTCGTCATATCCAGCCGCCAGAACTTGGGCATGGATCTGTCGTCGGACCCACTGCCAAATGAGCCGGGTCATACCCCCGAGGAATGGCGCTGAGGGCCGAACCGCCGCTGAAAGGGAAGTCGGGCTTGACATATTCGTCAGGTTACCTTACTATAAGGAGTCAGGCAACCTTACGAACCGGGGGATCTTTCATGGACCAGGCAGTGATGGAGTCCCTCGTGGAGCGTCACCTCAAAGCAGAAGGCGCTGGCGACGTCGAGGGGGCAGTAGAGGTCTATACGGAGGATGTCGAGCATGACGTCGTCGGTTGGCCGACAGGGCCAACTCGCGGGAAGGACGCAGCTCGGGAGTTCTACGAAGCGCTGACCGCGAACTTCCGAACTGAGGAAGAACGACCGACCCACCGCTACTGCTCATCGGACGCGATGATCCTTGACCAGGAGATGACGGGGACAGTCACCGGTTCCATGCTTGGAATGCCAGGGAACGGTCGCCAAATTACGTTCCGGATACTGCACGTCTTCGAGTTTCGAGATGGGTTGATCAGTCGCGAAAACGTGTGGCTCGATGGAAGTGCCATCCAACAGCAGCTCGCCTGACCACCTCAGAGCTAGGGACCCGCCATGAGGACCCGACACGGTCTGCAGAACGGTCGCCCGGCATGACCTCGATTTCCTAGCAATGGAGGTTCTGGCCGCCATCTGCTGGCTGACGTCTCACTTCCGCCCAACCTCGCCTCAAGGAATCACTTCGGCGTGAGGCCACGTCCGTCCAGATCCTCACCTGAACAGGACTTGTCCTCGGTGAATCCGAACGGGAAGGCGTCCGCGTGAAGTGCCCTTTTGACTACAACGTGACTACAAGTCCCCGTCAACGCGCACGAAGCCGGATCAGTGCTGGGAAAATCAGTTCGGCTCTCGGTCAGCTTCGGCGAATGCCGATGGGCCCTGAAATCGGCCCGCCATCCCAAGGCGGCGAGATCGAGACTCGCACCGCCCACTGAATACCCGAAAGCGATCTTCCGATGTGCGACCCGCAGCCGGCGTTTGGTGACAGTGGTGTGGTATCATGACACCATGACTAAGAACATCACGGTGCGCCTCCCAGACGAGCTGGCCGCGGACGCTGAGGCGCTGGCCCGTGTCGACGGTACGAGCCTGAACGAGACCGTCAAGAAGTCCTTGCTCAAAGAGGTCGAGCGGCGGCGGAAGAGCCCAGAGTTCAAGGCCAGACTGACCAGGATCATTGAGGAGGACCGGGAGCTACTCGAACGCCTGGCCAGGTGACGGTCGAGTATCCAGAGATACGTTGCCGTCGCCAGCGCGGTCATCGGGGCTGAACCCGCTGTCGTGTTGGCCAGCATGAAGACCGACCTGGCCGACTCCGCCCTTCACGCACCGACCGGCAGTTGGAGCAACGAGGACTTCTATCCGGATTTCATCGACAAGGCCGCTGTGCTCCTGGTGCGGTTGGCCAAGAACCACCCACTACTGGATGGCACAAGCGGGCGGCGTGGGTGACTCTTCGACTGTTCGTCGAGATGAATGGCTGGACGTGGCGCACCTACCCAGGAGTCGACGAAGCGAGCAAGCGGTCCTCGTCGAGTCCAGCATCGAGTGGGACGAGGACCGCACGGCCGCCTGGCTCCGACCGCTTCTGGGTGCGCCGTCGAAGACTGATGGGTAGATGACCTGGAGCCGGCGTCGTGGGTCACTTGGCAGCCGCACGCCCAAAGTGCCTCGGACGGTTCAGAACCCGCGACCAAAGGGGGTACAGGTGGAGAGCCAGACTCCGCCGACCTCACAGTGGATGGATGCGCGATCGGGTGGCAAATGTCAGCTGGTGGCGGGCACAGTATTTCCGGCGAACACATCCACGAGTGCGCCACAGAATGCATCGAGGTCATCGGGCTTGCGGCTCGTAATCAACGTGTTCGGCCCGTCGGTGCTCACGACAACCTCCTCGTCCACCCAAACTCCACCGGCATTGTGGATATCGGTCTTGATGCTCGGCCACGACGTCATGCGACGGCCCCGAACGACGTCGGCCTCGACCAGCGTCCATGGGCCGTGGCAGACGACTGCTGCTGGTTTGCCTGCTTGAAACATACCTCGAACAAAGTCGATCGCTGCTGCGTCGGTACGCAGTTGATCAGGGTTTGCTACTCCACCAGGTAGGACAATGCCATCGAACTCATCTACCGCCAGTCGTTCAGTTGTTATGTCGACCTCGAAAACATCTGCTTTGTCGAGGTGGTTGAAGGCTTGCGCAGACCCCGCCTTGGGCGCAGCCAGAACGGGTTGGCCGCCTGCCTGCTCAACCGCCTCCCAGGGCCGAGTCAACTCGACTTGCTCGATACCCTCGTTGGCGACCACAAAAACGATCTTCTTGCCGGATAGCTCATTCGCCATGATCTAAACCTCTCCTTCCATCGGCCTGGTCGGACTTAGCCTTCCTCCCCCATCTGGTACCCGATACATGACAATCCAATCGCCTTCTTACTGTTCTAATCAGCCGTCGCCGCTGGCGTCGTCTTGGAACCGGACGGGGTCAGGGCAAGGCGGACCCCCAGATCCACCGGCGGAAATGACCTTCGCATTGGCTGTTCCCACTCCTTCGTGGGTATCCCAGTCGTGTAAGTGCCGTTCATGGGCAGAAAACTTTCGCGAGCACTGCGTCGAGAGTTAGGTCAGAGGCAACAGCGGCGAATTCGTCCATAGCCTGTATGCCGAGGTTGGTCAGCATTCGGTTACCCCACCATCTCGTGAACGGGCTAGAAATCGCAACCTAGGTGATTTCCCAGTTCAGCGAGTTGCAGGTTGGCCGTGGGGTGCTGGCGCTGCACTGCGACGTGTCGGACGAGGACCAGGTAGCCCAATCGGTGGCGGCGACTGTTCGGCAGTTTGGCGGTCTTGATCTCGCCTACAACAACGCCGGCATTCAGGCGCCTGTTATTGACGCCGCCGACGAGCCCGCAGATCGCTTCGACCGATTGATCGACGTCAACCTGCGCGGTGTGTGGACTTGCATGAAGCACGAACTTGTAGAGATGCGTGAGCAAGGTTCCGGCGCGATCGTCAACTGTTCGTCCCTCGGCGGACTAGTGGGTCTCCCGGGACGAGCTGCATATCACGCCGCGAAACACGGAGTCATTGGTTAACCCGCAGTGCTGCCCTCGAGTACGCCCCTCGGGGCGTCCGCATCAATGCCATCTGTCCGGGTACGATCGAGACCCCCATGGTGACCGAGATGTTCGCCACGGGCGACCTTGACCCGGTGGAGGCAGCGGCGAACCAGCCATCGGCAGATTCGGTGCATCCTATCCGTAGACGGATTCGTGCGAACTGAGAGGCATTCATCGCCGGGCACGTCGAGGTAGATCCGCCTATAGAGGCACTCGACTTACGGTTCGGCTTCCTGAACCACGTCAAAGTTGCGAGCCTTCCTTTCCGCTACGACCTGGGCCTCGGCTCGGTTGCCGAGGATGGCCCATGTCTCCGAGCTGTTCTACAAGAGCTACCCAACTCAGCCAGGTAGTTCAGTTGGCTGGTCACGGCTTGTCGACCGTCACCCATGGAAAATTTACGAGTAGGCGGTGAAGGTCAGAAGGATCCGTAGTGAACACCGTCGCCTCTTGGGCGTCTGCCGCATGGGCGGCGACGATGGGGTCGATGCCAGTCGGCGTCCGACGGGCACCGGATCGTTCGACCCAAAATCGCAGTTGGCCTGCCCTTCGAGCCGTTGCCTGGTCGGTATATAAGACCCGATCCGATTGATCAGTGGGTTCACCGGAGCATCCTGAGGGCGACCGGTGATCGCCTCAGAGAGCGTCACAGTCGGAATCACGGGCTCCCAGCCATGCTCGATGAGATCACGGAGCACCCAGCGGAACTCTTGGTTGCCTGTGGCCCGATCGATCACCCCGGAGTCGAGCACCACGGTGGGATTGCTCACGACGACGCGATCGCGAATGCGATTCCAACGGGTTCTACCCGAGGGAGCTCGGCACCAACTGGAATAGCTCACTTCTTGGCAGGGCTTTTTAGAATGAGCGCCAGGCGATGTTCCCGGCTCGAGCCTCCACGCAAGTGTGCGCTTACGTTTGCCAGATCGGGACTTGGGTACACCACGCCCATGAAAATTGGCTACACGATGATGTGTGAGCAATCGGGTCCGAAGGAACTAGTACGCGATCTCGTTTTGGCCGAAGAGGCCGGGTTTGACTACTCGGTGATCTCCGACCACTACTTTCCTTGGCTCGAAGAGCAGGGCCACTCCCCCTACGCCTGGTCAGTCCTCGGCGCAGCGGCCCAGGCCACCTCGACAATCCCCCTGATGACCTATGTAACTTGTCCGACCCGGCGCTACCACCCGGTGGTTGTGGCCCAGAAGGCGGCAACCGTTCAGTTGCTGTCCGACGGAAGGTTCACTCTCGGGCTCGGAGCCGGCGAGAACCTCAATGAGCACGTGGTCGGAGGCGGGTGGCCCAGCGCCGACACCCGTCACGAGATGCTGGTTGAGGCGGTCGAGATCATCCGGGAACTATTCGACGGGGGGTACGTCGGTCACCAGGGACGCCACTTCGAATTCGACTCGGCCAAGCTCTGGGACCTTCCCGATCAGCCTCCCCCTATCGGCATCGCCGTGTCTGGCACCCAGTCTGCGGCCATCGCCGGCACTTTGGCCGACCTGGTTATCGCAGTCGAGCCTAAGGCCGAGCTGTTGACCTCTTTCGTCGAGGCAGGAGGGGGGGAAAGCCCTCCTATGGACAGGTACCGGTGAGTTTCGACCCCGACGAGAAGGCAGCGCGCAGACGAGCCCATGAGCAGTTCCGCTGGTTCGCCGGCGGCTGGAAGGTAAACGCCGAGTTGCCGGGCACGGCTGCCTTCGCTGCAGCATCGGCATCGGTGACCGAGGAGAATGTTGCCGATCAAATTCCTTGTGGTTCAGATGTGGACCGGTACCTAGAAGTCATAGGCAAGTTCGCTGATGCCGGCTTCAGCCACCTCGCCCTCGTCCAGGTGGGGGGCGATCAGCAGTCTTCGTTCATCAGCTGGGCAGCCGAAGAGCTCATCCCGCGGGCGGGGAAGCTCTGACCCATCTGAACGTTGGCCAGCTACCCCAAGCGCCCACCTCGATTGGGTGACGGGGATAGAGGGAAGTCCGCTGGGAGAATCGTGTCGGGCGTGCAGATCGGATCCGTGAGATCTCCAAACTGACTAGCCACCGGAGAGAGGCCTACGCCGGACAGCGCACTGCGAGGAGTGCACCTGCTGGCGAGCCCGAGCACTCGATTTCCCCTAGGCCTCCTCACTCCTTCGGAGTAGCAAGCTTGAATGGGAGGCCAGGTGCACCGAGGCGGCATTAACGGCCCGGCCGGCCGGTGCTGGGCGGGCGGTGTTGAGGAGCTCCTCCCAACGCCCTGGCTCGGCCATGGCTGGCAACGCGTAGGAACGTGAGCGCGATCCGGCGTTCAGCAGCAACAACAGCGTGTTGCCCCGGGTGGACCTCCCCCGGAAGTCGATCTCGTCGGCCGCCGAGCCCAGCAGGAGCATGCCGATGGTCTGGGTCTCGGGATCGGACCAATCCTGCGTGGTCATTTCCTGTCCGTCGGGCCGGATCCAGGTCACGTCTTTCATCGGTCCGCCGGTCGCCGTTCCCGAGAGGAAGTCGCGCCGTCGTAAGATTGCATGCTCAGAGAAGATCGAGACCAGCTCACGTACGAAATTGCAGAACTCGTGGTCCTTGTCGTCGATCTCCCAGTTGACCCAACTCGTCACATTGTCCTGGCAGTAGGCATTGTTGTTGCCCTGCTGGGTGCGTCCGAATTCGTCCCCGCCGAGCAGCATCCGCACCCCTTGGGAGAACATCAGAGTAGTCAGTAGGTTCCGTTTCATACGGTCCCTCGCCCGTTGGATCCTCACGGACTCAGTAGGTCCTTCCACCCCTCCGTTCTGGCTGTGATTGTCCGATGCCCCGTCCTCATTGCTCTCGCCGTTGGCCTCGTTGTGGCGCTCCTCGTAAGACACCAGATCTTCGAGGGTGAAGCCGTCGTGGCAGGTAACGAAGTTGATACTGGCGTAGGTACGACGACCGCTCGGCGCGTAGATGTCGCTCGAGCCGGTAAGCCGAGAGGCCAGCTCGGGAATCTGGCCTCGGTCGCCACGCCAGAATTTTCGGACGCAGTCCCGGTAGGCACCGTTCCACTCCGACCAGCCCGGAGGGAACCGACCCAGCTGATAGCCATCGGGACCGACGTCCCACGGTTCGGCGATCAGCTTCACCGTGGACAGGACCGGATCCTGCTGGATGATCTCGAAAAAGGCGCTCGGCTGGCCGGCCTCGAAACCACGGACCAGCACGGGGGCGAGATCGAACCGGAATCCGTCCACGTGCATATCGGTCACCCAATACCGCAGGCTGTCCATGATCAGCGCCATGGTACGGGTGTGAAGAATGTTGAGGCTGTTTCCGGTCCCCGTGTAGTCGATGTGAAACCTCGGTTCCTCCGGCTTCAGCCGGTAGTACACCGAGTTGTCGAAGCCGCGCAGGGACAAGGTGGGCCCGAGCTGGCTGCCCTCGCCCGTGTGGTTGAAGACGACGTCGAGGATGACCTCAAGACCCGCTCGGTGCAGGGCCCGCACCATCGACTTGAACTCGGTTACCTGCTGGCCCAGCCCTCCGGTGGCGTACCCGGTGTGGGGAGCAAGGAATGCGATCGAGTTGTATCCCCAGTAGTTGGTAAGCCCCTGGTCGACGAGGTGTCTGTCGTCGGCGAACTGGTGGACGGGCATCAGTTCCACGGCCGTTACCCCGAGCCCTACTAGGTGGTCGATCACCGGGTCGGAGGCCATCCCAAGGTACGTACCTTGCAACCGGACCGGTACCCCCGGATGTTGCCGGGTCATTCCACGGACATGGCACTCGTAGATCACGGTTCGGTTCCACGGCGTGTTGGGCGGTCGGTCATCGCCCCAGGTGAAAGCGGGATCGATCACCACGCACTTCGGCATGGCTCCGGCCGAGTCCCTCCGGTCGAAGGAGAGGTCGGCCGTCGGGTCGCCGATGGTGTACCCGAACAGGTCGTCGGTCCATCGGATCTTTCCGCTGACCCCTTTGGCGTACGGGTCGATCAGCAGCTTGTTCCGATTGAACCGGTGGCCCTCCTCCGGCGCGTAGGGACCATCCACCCGATACCCGTAGAGTGCACCCGGTCGCACGTCAGGCAGGTAGGCGTGCCACACCCGGTCGGTGGCCGGCGGCATGGAGATCGATTCGGTAGGGACCGCCGAGCTGGGTTCGTCGAACAGGCACAGCTCGACGGCAGAGGCGTGCTCGGAAAAGACCGCGAAGTTGACGCCCTCGCCGTCCCAGGTGGCCCCGAGAGGGTGCGGGCTTCCGGGCCAGACTCGCAATGGGCTCTCCTCCTGGTCGGGTGGGCGCCAGCACCCGGTCGGTCGACGGTGCCATTCATAGACGGAGCGCCGGTCGGTCTGCCAACGCCGGCTCGCTTCTGCCTCGTGTCTAGTCCCGACCCCCTGGCACCAGGACGACGCAGCCCAGCGGCGGAGCGATCACATTGAGGGTCCGCGGCCACCCGTGCCAGGGCACCGGTTGCGCCTCGATTCCCCCCAGGTTGCCCACACCGCTCCCCCCGTAGAACGCTGAATCGCTATTGAGGATCTCCCGCCAGAAGCCACCGTTCGGGGCGCCGACCAGGATGTTGTGCCGGGGAACCGGGGTGAAGTTGCACACCACCACTGCCACCTCCCCGGACCGATCCCGCCGTAGGAAGCTGAGCACGCCAGATTCGGCGTCATCGCGGAGCAGCCATTCGAAGCCGTCGGTCTCGTTGTCCAAGCGGTGGAGAGCAGGGTGGGCACGGTAGGCGGCGTTGAGATCTGCGACCCAATGGGCCACCCCCGCGTGGGATTCATCCTCCAGCAGCGTCCAGTCCAGTCCAACATCGTGGTCCCACTCCCGCCAGGGGGCGAGCTCGGACCCCATAAACAGCAGCTTCTTACCCGGAACGGCGTACTGGTAGCCGTAGAGGAGCCGGAGGTTGGCGAACTTCTGCCAGTCGTCGCCGGGGAGTTTGGCGAGCAGGGACCCCTTGCCGTGGACCACTTCGTCATGGGACAGGGGAAGCACGAAGTTCTCGCTGAATGCGTAAACCGATCGAAAGGTCAGTTCGCCATGGTGGAAGCGGCGATAGATCGGGTCCTCGGCGAAATAGCCCAGGGTGTCGTGCATCCACCCCATGTCCCACTTGTACCCGAAACCGAGACCACCGGCGTCGACGGGACTGGACACACCGGGCCACGCCGTCGATTCCTCGGCAGTGGTCTGTACGTCGGGGTGGTCGAAGTAGATGCCGGTGTTGAGGTCTCGTAGGAAGGACACCGCTTGGAGGTCCTCGCGACCGCCCTGGGGGTTCGGGATCCACTCGCCGGGCTTACGGGAGTAGTCGAGGTACAGCATCGATGCGACTGCATCGACCCGCAGGCCGTCGGCGTGGTAAGCGCGGAGCCAATGGTCGGCTGACGAGGCCAGGAAGCTACGCACCTCGTGCCGTCCGTAGTTGAAGAGCAGGCTGCCCCAGTCGGGGTGGACTCCGCGGACCGGATCGGCGTGCTCATAGAGGGCGGTGCCGTCGAAGCGGGCCAGGCTGAACTGGTCCGACGGAAAGTGGGAGGGCACCCAGTCAAGGATGACCCCGATCCCAGCCTGGTGGAATGCATCGATCATGGCCATCAGGTCCTGAGGCGTTCCGTATCGACTGCTCGGGGCGAAAAACCCGGTGGTCTGATAGCCCCAGCTGCCGTAGAAGGGATGTTCCATCAGCGGCAGGAACTCGACATGAGTAAACCCGAGGTCGCGCACGTGAGCGACCAGCAGCGGGGTGAGCTCCGCGTAGGTGGGTACGCGGTCGGGCTCGGACGGGGTACGCATCCAACTGCCTAGATGCACCTCGTAGACCGTCATCGGGGCGTGTCGTTCCGATCGGGTCGACCGCTCGGACATCCAGGTCTCGTCGCCCCACTGATAAGCCAGGTCCCAGATCACCGACCCGGTCCGAGGCGCCGTTTCACTGAAGAAGGCCACTGGATCGGCCTTCTCCAAAGGGGTGCCGTCGGCCGCAGTAATCGCGTACTTGTACAGGTGGCCGGCCCGGGCATCCCGCGCCATCCCTTCCCATACGCCGCCCTCGGATCGCTGCAGTGGGTCGCGACCGCGGTCCCATCCGTTCCAGTCGCCGATCACCGATACGCCCAGGGCATTGGGGGCCCACACCGCGAAGGCGGTTCCGTCCTCCGGAGTGGGCATGAGATGGGCGCCCAGGTGCCGGGCCAGCCTCCGGTGCGTGCCCTCCCCAAACAGGTAGGCGTCGTCCGCACTCATCAGCTTCGGGACGACGAGATCCCGGTCCTTGCTCATCGGTCTCCCTTCCCTGGCCACGTTCGGACGGGACGACGCGCCTGGTCGATCGTTTCGAGCAGATCGAGCACCTCAGCTCGTCCCTCGAATTCGGACACGGTGTAGCGGGACCGGGCCCTCCAGTTCCAGGAGGGGTCCGATCCAGGGCGGTTAACCGGCTGGCGCTCAAGCCACAGGTCCTCTAGGTCGACCAGGACCAGACGGGCCGGGCCCCCAGCCAGCTGGACGAGCGCCGACCGCAGTGCGGCGCGCGCATCGCTGTCGGGGGCCAGATCGACTTCGACCGAGGCCCGCCAGGCCAGACGGCTCCGGTACTCGAATCTGGCCCACTCCTCAGTCTGGACCCCGCGGGCCGCCAGGTCGTCGATGTCGTTCCCCTCCCAGAAGGCGGCGAACCGGGGCAGGTCGTGGGTTCCGATGCTGGCCAGCGACAGCTCCGGCGGGTCGGTCGGCACGTCGGCGGTGGCCTCGAACTCGAAGACCCACGACCGCAACATCCGACTGCGCTCCATACCTGCACGCACCTCGTCCGGCACGGTGCCGAGGTCCTCTCCCACTACTGCGGTGCCCGTCCGGTCGGCTTCGAGGGCGATGACCGCCAGCATCTCGTCTAGGCGGTACCGGACGTAGACCCCGTCGACAGCGTCGAAACCATCGGGAACCCAGTAGAGCCGGTGCAGCCCCATTACGTGGTCGATCCGGACCACCGAGGCGCGGCGCATGATGTGACGCAGACAGGCCACCGGGTACCGGTACCCCTGATCCCGCACGGCTCGGGGGTGCAGTGGTCGGAAGCCCCATGACTGACCGGTGGCGAAGAAGGCATCGGGTGGTGCTCCCCCTTCGACCCCGTCGACGAAGAGATCCGGCTCCCGCCATGGGTCAAAACCGAGGGGATGGACTCCCACGGGCAGGTCGAGGTAGAGCGAGTCCCCGATCTCCGCCAGTTGGGTCTCGGCTACCCACTGGACATACAGGTGGTAGCGACCGGCCACGTCCAACGAGGCGACGTCGGCATTGGCGCAGCCCGGGTCGGGAAGCTGCCCCCGCTCTTGGGCGCTGCGGAACGCGGCGTAAGCCACCAGCTCAGGATGCCGGTCGGCGAAGGCCACCAGCTCGTGGCGCCGGCGGGAGGATCCGGCCGTCACGGACTCAGCCATCACCTCGAGGACAGACCGGTGCACCCGCATGGCATCGCGGTAGTCCACGCTGGTACCCCGCCGCAGACGCTCGACCGCGTGGGCCACTCCGGGCGACGAGAGAAGGCCTTGGGCCCGCTCGCCGGAGGCCTCGGGGACCTCGCGGGGGTCGATGAAAAGTTCGTTCCACCCGAGCCGGGTCACCGGCAGGTACGGACTCGGTTCGAAGGGCTCGTCGAG
This sequence comes from uncultured Acidimicrobiaceae bacterium, assembly GCA_963817985.1. Classification (GTDB taxonomy): domain Bacteria; phylum Actinomycetota; class Acidimicrobiia; order Acidimicrobiales; family RAAP-2; genus Bog-756. The sequence goes on from CAWFQI010000005.1 coordinate 20,943, forward strand.
GAGGAACGCCGGGTAGAGGGGCAGAGTCCCGAGGATGGAACCACCCTGCTCGGCCACCCACCCGGCCAGCCGACCGAGGTCGCCGTAGCTGCCGACTCCCCAGTCGTCCCCGGTACGCAGGGCGGGCAGGGGGAGGAACCCGCCCCAGGACCGCGCAGGCACCGGGCAGGTCGGCGCCACCACCAGGCGGCCACGTTCGACACGGCCCGGGGCGGCCGCGACCAGTTCGTAGTAGCCCGACGGCAGCGGTGCGCCGTCGGGGGTCAGCGGCAGGTCGTACTCGATCACCGCGGTGCCGTCCTGACTCGTGGTGCCTAGCGGTTGACCGGTGCCGACCGGTCGTCGGTAGGTGGTCCCCTCCTCATCGGTGATCTCGAGGTGGCACCGATCCGGGTCGACAGCGGCCGGCAACCGGAGCCGGACGGCAGGAGGGGCGCCCTGGGTTAGGGCGGTGAACGGCTCCAGGACCTGGCGGTGACGGCGGGCGATTTCGTAGCGCAGTGCCTCCCCCGCCCCACCGGCATCGTCGATGGCACCTCCAAGGGCTTGCACTACGGCAACCAGCGCTTCGGGGTCGGCCACGTGGTGTACGCCGTCGACGTCCTCGTACTCCGTCTCTATTTCGAACGCGTCGGCTAGCTGCAGGAGCAGGGACCGGCTCATGGGTCGCTGTCCAGGATCTGCAGAATTCCCCGTGCGGGTAGCTCGACCCAATCGGGCCGATTGTTGGCTTCGTACCCGAGCTCGTAGACCGCCTTCTCCAACAGGAAGAAGTCGAGGAGTGCGGCCAGCTGGTCACGGTCGGTCGGCAGGAACCCGGTCCCATCGACCTCGCCCCGATAGGAGCCGAGGAACGTACCCGTCACCCACCGGTACCAGAGGGTGACCCACTCCTCCAGAGCGGCCGGGTCGAACGACTCGGTCCAGTCCCGACGAAGACGCGCCGCCGCCGTCCGCGAGGCGTAGTGGAACGAACGGACCATGCCGGCCAGGTCGAAGACAGCCGGCCGCTTCAGACGGCGCTGAGCCATCGACCGGGCCGGCTCACCCTCGAAGTCGATGATGACGAAGTCCTTTCCGGTCCAGAGGACCTGTCCCAGGTGACAGTCCCCGTGGCATCGGATGCGGTCAACGGTGATCGCCGAGTCGGTGACCCGGTGGAGCCGGTCGATCACCTCCCGCTCCCGGGATACGACCTCGTCCACTAGGGCCGACTGGGTGCCGGGACCGAACTGGCGGAAGACCTGGCGGGTCAGCCGACGGGCTCCGTGATAGAGGGACTGACGGTCCGCTGCCGTCATGGGCACCGGGTCGAAGTCGGGATCGATGTGATCAGAGGTGAGGGCCAGATGCATCTGGCCGATCCGACGGCCGAGCAGCGCAGCCCACTCGATGTGGGATCCGAGCAGCAGGTGTCCAGAAGCGAACGACTGGTCCAGGTCGTCGAGGAGCCGGACCACCGGGACACCCCGCAGCTCGTGCTCGCCCATGTGGGCCAGTGCCTCCTCCAGGCTGTGGCCGAGGGCATCGACGACGTAGTTCCACCCGTCCCCTTCGTTGGGCACCAGCTCCTCGAGTTCGGCCAGGGTGGTGGACTCGCCCCCCCTGTGGGGGCGGTAGGTGAGGCTGCCGCCCACTGCTGGCGAGTGGGTGAATCCGGCGCGGTCAGACAGAAAGCGGCCGACTTCGACCGCCGGGTTGACGCCTTCTTCGAGCTTCCGAAAGAGTTTCACGACGGCACGGTCCCCCACGGTCAGCGAAGTGTTGGACTGCTCAGCGTTGATCGGCGTCACCACCACCTCATCGCTTACCAGGCTCACCAGCGACCGGTACCTGCGGGTGGGAACCCCAACGACCGCTCCGGTCCGACCCTGCGTGGCTCGACGGCTACCGACGAGGCGGACCACTGCCTTCCCGAGTTCGGGGTCGAGGCCCGCGTCGAAGATGACGCCTTCACTCCCTCCCACCTGGACGTCGGAGATGACCGCGGTCGGCGACCACCGACAGAGCTCTTCGGAGCGATGGCCGGTGGCCAGGCCGAGAGGAAGCAGGTAGCGCTCAGGGCTGCCCAGATCCAGCTCGACCTGCACGATTGCCAGGTAAGCTCCCTCCTCATCCTCTTTCTCACCCGGGGACAACACCGGAATCGCGTCGACGATCGAGACCGAGGTGATGGCACGGGCCTTCGACCGGAACCACCTCCGGTCGGCGATGTAGGCGGGCAGAGCCTCCTCCAGTTGAGCGGCACGCGACCCGGTCACCAACTCGTCCCAGCGCCGCTCGGCCACCAGGGTGGTCCGCTCCCGGGGCTGGGGGGAGGGGTCGGTCTCCAGCGAAAACCAGTAGAACCCGTGTGGACCGAGCGTGATGAAGTAAGGAAGGTCCCCGATAGACGGGAACGGCATGTTCCCGAACACCTCCACCGGTGTGGCACCAACGAATTCGGAAAGATCCAGCTCGACGCACTGGGCGAAACGAGACAGGTTGGTCACCACCAAGATGAGCTCGTCGCCGTAACGCCGGAGGAAGGCCAGCACCTTGCGGTTGTCGGCTCGAAGGATCTCCAGGGACCCGCGCCCGAAGGCCTGGTACCGCCTCCGCAACTGGATCAGTCGGCGCATCCACCACAAAAGCGAACTCGGATTTTCGTCTTGAGCCTCGACGTTGACGGCGCCGGCGTGGTAGCCGGGGTCGATGACCACCGGAAGGTAGAGGCGCTGGGGATTGGCGTGGGAGAAGCCGGCGTTGCGGTCGTCGTCCCACTGCATGGGCGTACGGACTGCATCCCGATCCCCCAGGTAGATGTTGTCCCCCATCCCGATTTCGTCGCCGTAGTACAGGATGGGCGTGCCGGGAAGGGAGAACAGCAAGCCGTTCATCATCTCGATCATGGCCCGGTCGTTGCCCAGCAACGGGGCCAGCCGGCGGCGGATCCCCATGTTGATCCGGGCCTGGGGATCCTGGGCGTAGGCCCGGTACATGTAGTCCCGTTCCTCGTCGGTGACCATTTCGAGGGTCAGCTCGTCGTGGTTGCGGAGGAACAGGGCCCATTGGCACCCTAAGGGCGCTGCCGGTGTCTCGGCCAGGATGTCCACGATGGGGAAACGGTCCTCCTGGCGGGCGGCCATGAACATGCGGGGCATAAGCGGGAAGTGGAAGGCCATCTGGCACCGGTCGCCGTCCCCCATGTACTCGACGGCGTCCTCGGGCCACTGGTTAGCCTCGGCCAAGAGCATCCTGTCCTCGAAGCGGTCATCAACGTGAGTCCGCAGGTCGGTCAGGAATTCGAGAGTCTCGGGAAGGTTCTCGCACGAGGTCCCCTCGCGGGCGTAGAGGTAAGGCACGGCATCGAGTCGCAGCCCGTCTACCCCCATGCCGAGCCAGAAGTCGACCACGTCGAACATGGCCCTTCGCACGGCAGGGTTGTCGTAGTTGAGGCTGGGTTGGTGGGAGTAGAAGCGGTGCCAGAAATAGGCGGCGGCAGCGTCGTCGTAGGTCCAGTTCGAGCTCTCGAAGTCCTTGAAGATGATTCGCGCCTCGCGAAACTTGTCCGGGCTGTCGTTCCATACATAGAAATCGCGGTGAGACGAACCGGGCCGCGCTGCACGCGCCCGCTGGAACCAGGGGTGCTGGTCCGAGGTGTGGGCGAGCACCAGTTCGGTGATGACTCGCAGGCCGCGCCGGTGGGCCTCGCGCAAGAAGGCACGGAAGTCGCGGAGCGTCCCGTAGGACGAGTGGACCCGCCGGTAGTCGGCGATGTCGTAGCCGTCGTCACGCAGGGGCGACGGATAAAAGGGCAAGAGCCACAGGGCGGTGACCCCGAGCTGCTGCAGGTAGTCGAGCTTGTTGATCAGGCCCCGGAAGTCGCCGATTCCGTCGCCATCGCTGTCGCTGAAGGCGCGCACGTGCAGCTCGTAGATCACCGCGTCCTGGTACCAGCGGGCCGGCTCCCCGACCGGGCCGCTGGAGAGAACCCGCTCCGCGCCTGGGCCCAAGGTCCGCTCGTCGAGCGCGGTCACCGCCCACCGCCGGCTGGCACGGGTTCGGGCCGAAGCACCGCGAAGAGATGGGCGGGTACGGCATCCGGATCGAGCTGGACGAAGTTGACAGCGCCCTCCCAGGCAAAATAGGCGTCGGTCAGCAGATCGTGAACGGCGAAGGGCCCATCTTCGAGGCCCAGCGCCTCGAGGTCGAGGGTCACCCACCCCGACTGGGTGGCGGTCGGGTCCAAATTGACCACGACCAACACGACATCCGGATCCGGAGGCTGCGATCCGTCAACCCGGGTCGCCCACTGCCGCCCGGTGACCAGATGGGTCTTCGAATAGGCGATTAGCTGCTGGTTGTCAACGGCATGGAACCGAAGTGTGTCGTTGCGTTGGAGAGCCGGGTGCTGGCGGCGCACGCTGTTGACCCGGCTGATCAGAGGGGCCAGGCTGTCGCCCCGGTCGAGATCCCAGTGCCGCACCGCGTACTTCTCGGAATTGGCGAACTCCTCCGAGCCGGGATTCCGGGGTAAGTGCTCTTGGAGTTCGAACGATGGGCCGTAGATCCCATAGGTGGCGCCCAAGGTGGCAGCCAGGACCAACCGAGCCACGAAAACGCTGGACCGATCGACCTGGAGCTCTTCGGGCAGGATGTCGGGGGTGGTGGGCCAGAAACTCGGTCGGAAGTAGTCGGTCACCTCGGTACCGATCAGCTCGCCCAGGTAGGTCTCGAGTTCCCAGCGACTCGTTCGCCAGGTGAAGTAGGTGTACGACTGCGAGAAGCCGAGCTTGGCCAACCGCTCCATGACCCGTGGGCGGGTGAACGCTTCCGACAGGAAGAGGACTTCGGGATGTTCGCCCCGCACCGAGGCGAGGAGCCACTCCCAGAATGCGAACGGCTTGGTGTGCGGGTTGTCCACCCGGAAGACGTTGATCCCGTGACCGATCCAGAACTCGACCACGTCTCGCAGCGCTGACCACAGCGAGCGCCAATCCTCAGTCTCGAAATCAATCGGATAGATGTCCTCGTACCGTTTGGGTGGGTTTTCGGCGGTACGGATGGTCCCGTCGGGCAGATGCACGAACCAGTCGGGATGTTCGGTCACCCACGGGTGGTCCGGGGAGCACTGGATGGCGAAATCGAGGGCTACGGCAATGCCCCGTTGCCCTGCCGCTGCGATCAGGGCGTCGAAATCTCCGAGGGTTCCGAGATCGGGGTGGATGGCCGTATGGCCCCCCTCCTCGGATCCGATGGCCCAGGGGCTGCCAGGGTCGTCAGGACCCGCCACCGCAGCGCCGTCTCGACCCTTCCGATGGGTGCGTCCGATTGGGTGGATCGGTGGGAGATACAGCACATCCACCCCCAGCCCAGCCACATAGTCGAGGCGGTCTACGACATCGGCCAACGTTCCCGGACGCTCGGGATCCGGTGACGCCGAACGGGGGAACATCTCGTACCACGTGCCGAATCGAGCCAGGGACGACTCGACATCCACGGTGAAGGTCGCCGTGGTCACCGACGTCCCGGTGTCGGGGAGTTGACGCATTCGTTCGGTGAACTGAGCATCGTCGAGGACCAAACCGGCCAGTACCGCGGCCTCGTCCTGGCTGAGGACGCCCGGCGCTCCGACCGCCCGACCCTCGGCCCACTCGCCCAGTCGCCGTGCCGTCTCCTCGAGGCTCCGCCGATCGACACCTTTGGCCTTCCGAGCCGCGTTGGCCACCAGACCTGCCCCGACCGCCGCGTCGACTGCCGCAACCTGGCCGGCCGCCAGCCGGGCCCGCAGGTCGCGGGCCCAGGTGGCGAACGGGTCAACGTGAGCCTGCACGCGAAATCGGTACAGGCCAGTTCGAGTGACCGGAAACCCAGCGTGCCAACGATCATTGACCAGCGGCTCCATGGGAAGGGTCGACCAGTCGTCCGAACCGGGGTGCTGGACCCACAGATCGCCGGCCAACAGATCGTGGCCGTCCATGAAGATGTCGGCTTCGACCACCACGACGTCGCCCACCGCTGCTTTGGCGGGGAAAGCTCCGCCCTCTACCTGAGGCCGCACCCGTTCGATGACCGGCCGAGCCCAGCGGTCGGGGAGAGCACAGTCCGCGCGCGGACCCGACGAAATTGTCCGGACGTCGTTCCGGACCTGCTTTTTGGCCATGTCGACAACGACCTCCTCAAAGCATGTGTACCCGGTCGTCGCACGGCTACACCTGCGATCGCGCCCAGTGCCGTCGACTCGGTCGGTTTCCACCTCGGGCCGTCGCATGCGGCTGCGACATTGTGGGTGGAGTCGCACCCACCGGGGTAGGACCGGATCGGCATCACGTCCGGCCGGCAAGACACCAGACTTCACCTTTCGACCACCGCGAGGGACCATGACCCATCACGACATAGCCCCCAGTGAACAGGCCACGCCTATTTCCACCTACCGGCTCCAGATCTCAGCGAGGTTCACCCTCGACGACGCCGCAGACCAGGTGCCGTACCTCGCCGCCCTCGGCGTAGGGGCCCTGTACCTATCACCGATCCTCCGCTCGGCTGCCGGTTCCGAGCACGGCTATGACACTGTCGACCACGCCGTGGTCGACCCTGACCGAGGCGGCCCCGAGGGCCTGGCCCGGCTGGCCGACGCGTGTCACCACGCCGGCCTGGGTCTCGTAGTGGACGTGGTCCCCAACCACATGGGTGTGGCCGATCCCTCCCAGAATCAGGCTTGGTGGGAGTTGCTCCGGTCCGGGCGGACCGGCTGGGCGGCGGCGTGGTTCGACGTCGACTGGGACGCTGGCCAGGGGAAGGTCCTCCTCCCGGTACTCGCCGACGACGTCGATCTGACTCGAGATCTCGTCGTGGCCGACGGCGAGCTGCGCTACTTGCAGCACCGGTTCCCTCTGACTCCAGGCTCCGGTTCGGCCCATGAGCCCATGGCCGACGTATTGGCACGCCAGAACTACGAGTTGGCTAACTTCCGCCGAGCTGACACCGACCTCAATTACCGGCGGTTCTTTGCCGTGTCAGAGCTGGCCGGCGTGCGGGTCGAGGACGATACCGTTCACGACACCACCCACCGCGAGATCCTTCGCTGGGTGACGGACCACGGGGTCAGCGGGCTGCGAATCGACCATCCCGACGGACTGGCCGCACCCGGCCGTTACCTCGACCGGCTGGCGTCCTCGGCCCCTGGGACCTGGATCATCGTCGAGAAGATTCTCCAGCCCGGTGAGGAGCTGCTCGAGTCATGGCCGGTGGCCGGCACGACCGGTTACGACGCCCTGGCCGAGGTCAACGGCGTCCTGGTCGATCCGGCCGGCGCCGAGGAGCTCGACCGGGTCTACCGCCGCCTGACAGGCGACGGGCGGACCTGGAAGGAGCACGTCACTGCCGGCAAGGCGCAGGTAGCCACCACCATCCTCCGATCGGAGCCAGCCCGGCTTTCCCGACTGACTTCGGAGCCCCGCGCCACCGAGGCGATAACCGCCCTGGCTGTCGCCTTCGATGCTTACCGCTCCTATGCCCCAGCAGGATTGGACCGTCTATTCCGGGCGGCCGAGTCGGCGGTCGATCGCCATCCTGACCTGGCCCCCACCATCCACACGCTCCTCCCCCGTCTGGGGGACCCTTCCGACGAACTGTGCGTCCGGTTTCAGCAGCTGACCAGCGCGGTTGCGGCAAAAGGAGTGGAGGACACCGCCTACTACCGGTACACGCGGTTCCTCGGGGCCAACGAAGTTGGTGGGGACCCGGGAACCATCGGTCTTGGGCTCAACGACTTCCACACCGCCCAGTCCCGCCGGATGGAGCGGGCGCCGAGCGGAATGACGACCCTCTCCACTCACGATACCAAGAGGGGCGAGGACCTCCGGGCCCGTCTGGCGGTCCTGGCCGAATCGTCGGCCGAGTGGGAGGCGGTGGCCCGTCTCCTGCTCGTGGAGGCGCCAGTGCCCGATCGCGCCTTTGGGTATCTGCTCTGGCAGACGGTGGTGTCTTCGGGGCTCATAGAGCGTACGCGCCTCCACGCCTTCGCCGAAAAGGCGATGCGCGAGGCGGCCGAACACACCGGGTGGATCGATCCGGACCCAGCCTTTGAGGGGTCGGTCCACGACGCGGTGGACCTCGTCTACGACCGACCTGATCTCCGGAAGTCAGTCGAGGCGTTCGCTGCAAAGTTGGCTCGGTGGGGGTGGCCGACCAGCTTGTCGCAGAAGCTTGTTCAGTTGACTATGCCCGGCGTACCCGACGTCTACCAGGGGAGCGAATGGATCGAGGACTCACTAGTCGACCCGGACAACCGACGGCCGGTGGACTTCACCACCCGGGCAGCCGCCCTAGCTGATCGGGTCAACTCTGGTAGCGGGCCCGAACGGGCCGACTCGCCCGAGGCCAAGCAGTGGGTCACCTACTGCGCCCTCCACGCCCGACGAAATCGACCTGAACTCTTCTCCACGTATCAGGCGCTGAGAGCCGAGGGGCCCGCAGACCTCCACTTGATCGCCTTTGACCGGGGAGGAGCCGTGACCGTCGCCACCCGGATGCCCCGGACCCTTGATCGGGCGGGTGGGTGGCGGAACACCAAACTGTCGCTGCCGAGCGGGCAGTACCGCGAGGTGCTCACCGGTGACTCCGTTGCCGGTACCGTCGCCCTCTGTGAGCTGCTGGATCGATATCCGGCCGCCCTGCTGCTTTTGGAGGACGACCTGCCGAAGGAGGAGCGGTGAAGGAGGTCTCGGTATGGGCGCCACTGGCGTCGAGGGTACGGGTCAGGGTGGCGGAGGCAGGCGGCATCGACGGCCCCGGAGCTTCGACTGCCGCCCTCGAAGCGGCTGGCGGCGGATGGTTCTCGGGAAAGGTGGCTCCGGCCCGGGCCGACGCCGACTACGGGTTTCTGCTCGACGACGACCCCACCCTGTTGGCCGATCCCCGTTCCCGGCGCCAACCTGAGGGTGTCCACGGGCCCAGCCGCCTTACCGGTGACGTCTTCCCGTGGACCGACGGCGGTTGGCGGGGGCGTGCTCTGCTGGGATCAGTTTTCTACGAGCTACACATCGGGACATTCACACCGGGAGGCACCTTCGCCACCGCCATCGACCGGCTCGACCATCTCGTGGCGCTCGGCGTAACCCATGTCGAGCTTCTGCCGGTCAACGACTTCAACGGCCCGCGCAATTGGGGGTACGACGGGGTGCTCTGGTACGCGGTACACGAAGCGTATGGCGGCCCTGACGGCCTGAAGTTGCTGGTCGACGCCTGCCACAACCGAGGACTGGCCGTGACCCTCGACGTCGTCTACAACCATCTCGGGCCGAGTGGGAACGTGCTTCCCAGATTCGGTCCCTACACCAGGGAGGGGCGGAACACCTGGGGCGACCTGATCAACCTGGACGGGGAGGGATCCCGTTCGGTGCGCGAGTTCATCATCCACAACGCCATGATGTGGTTCGCCGAGTTTCACGTCGATGCCCTCCGCCTCGACGCCGTGCATGCGCTCCACGACCGTTCTGAGCCTCACCTGTTGGCCGAGTTGTCTTGCCGCGTGGACGAATTGTCGGCCAGCCTCGGCCGCCCCCTCACCCTCATCGCCGAATCGGACCTCAACGACCCCGTAATGATCACTCCTCGGGATGAAGGCGGGTACGGCCTGGCCGGTCAATGGGACGACGACGTACACCACGCGCTCCACGCAGCCATCACCGGGGAGCGACAGGGCTATTACGTCGATTTCGGATCGCTCGCCGCTGTCGCAAAGGTCTTCACCGGCGCCTTCCTCCACGACGGCACCTATTCGACGTTCCGAGGGGCCGTGCACGGAAAGCCCGTCGACCGACACCGCACCTCAGGCCACCGGTTCATCGTCTGCCTGCAAAACCACGACCAAGTCGGGAACCGGGCTGCCGGTGAGCGGCTGCCTCGACTCGCCTCCTTCGGGTTAGTCAAGGTGGCAGCGGTACTCCTCCTCACCTCACCGTTCACGCCACTGCTGTGGATGGGCGAGGAGTGGGCAGCCTCGACCCCGTGGCCCTTTTTCACATCCCACTCGGAGCCGGAGTTGGCCGAGGCGACCCGGGAGGGGCGGGTGGCGGAATTCGCCGACCACGGCTGGGACCCTGACCAGGTCCCGGACCCCCAGGACCCAGCCACCTTCGCCTCTGCCATCCTCCGATGGGATGAGCGAACCAACTCCTCCCATCGTTCGGTGCTTCGTCTGTACGGGCGGCTGCTCCGATTGCGCCACCGGTACCCTGACCTGGCCGACCCTCGGCTGGACCGTGTCGAGGCCGAATTCGACGAGGCCGAGCGGTGGATTCGGATTACCCGAGGCAGTTACCGAGTGATCGCCAACCTGTCGTCAGTGCCCCGGCTTGTGCCGGTCCGGGAGCCGGAGGTGACCGTCGTCCTGACCACCGACCCTGGCCCTCGGATGGAAGGGGAAGGCATCGTGGTCCCACCTGAGTCAGCGGTCATCCTGCGCGTCCACGTAGCCGAATAGCTAGACGGCCCGGGACCACCCGCCCCCTCGTGTGAGCTCACGGCGCGCTGATCCGGTCCGGGGCACTCACGTGGCTCTGGCCGCAACGGACGGCCTCGGCTACCTGACCAACTCGACCTCACTCAAGAGTCATCCTGGGTCTCAGTTGATCGGTTCGGGCCCTGCTCCTTGTCGGGACCAGCGACAGGATCCGGTAAACAGCGCCAGCGATGTTCTTGGCGGCCACTCTGGCTGACGCTGAGGTGGGCCACGATGGTCTCCTTCATCAGGTTCCGTTGCGCGGCAGGCCGCCGAAAGTATCCCCGACGTTTATCGGGCTAGCCACGCAATCGGGCTGGTGTGAATCTGGGTCAGTAGTTCGGCCACGTCGGTGTAGACGCAGATTGCGCCCTCCTCTGCCAACTCGTGTCGGCTGAACCCTCCGGATTCGACTCCGATACAGCCGATGCCCGCGGCCCGGGCGGCCTGTACATCCCACACGCTGTCACCTATAGCTAAGGCCCGATGTGGGTCGATCCCACCGGCTTCCATGGCCACTTCGAACACTTCAGGAGCTGGCTTGGACTCGGAAACATCGTCAGCGCTGGTGGCCGCGTCGAGGCGGCTGTCGATGTCCAGCAGCTCGATGTAGACATCCAACTCGGCCTTTGGGGCCGAGGAAGCGAGCACAGCCCGCAGGCCGAGGTCATGGGTCACGCGGACAAGTTCAGTCCCGCCGGGGAAGGGCACAACCTCACCGATCAGCTCTGAATAGTAGGAGCTACGAGCCTCATTGGCTGGTGGGCACTCATGTCCCAGCAGCGTCGGGATCAATTTGTCCCCACCCATTCCCACCAGGCGATGTATGGCGTTCATCGGGGCCCACTCTCCGGCTGTGCGGAACGATCGGGACCAGGCCAAGGCATGGAGGTAGTTGCTGTCGACCAGCGTTCCATCGGTGTCAAAAAGGAGACCGGGCTGTCCCCCCTCGCTCATCGCCGATTCCCATACGTCAGATTCTCTCGCCCCAGGGTCGGCGTCATCGATTCGGTTCCTTCGGTCTAGGGGGTTCTGCCGTCCACGTCCCATCGTGCCCATCCGACACTTAGGTCAAACAAACTGTTCGGTAAACCCGGCACAGCCGGATACCCACGATTAGCTGTCCGCCTGCAGGGGAAGAGTTTCGGCGCCATCTCACCGATGGCTTTTGATCCCACTCGCCGCCGTTCCCATCGGGAGTTCGCACGTGACCACCCCCAGCCAGTCCGCACTCCGGTCGCCAGCCAGTTGGCCGGGTCGCGCCTATCCACTGGGAGCAACCTACGACGGAACCGGCACCAATTTCGCTCTCTTCAGCGAGGTGGCCGAAGGTATAGAGCTGTGCCTCTTCGATGTTGCTGGAACCGAGAGCCGGGTGGAGCTGTCCGAGGTCGATGGTTACGTCTGGCATGCCTTCATCCCTGGGGTCGAGCCGGGTCAGCTCTACGGCTTCCGCGTGCGCGGACCCTACGATCCCGCTGCCGGTCACCGGTGCAACCCCAACAAACTGCTGTTAGACCCGTACGCCAAGGCCATCGAAGGCACCTTCGAATGGAACCAGGCCCTATTCGGCTACAACTTTGGAGATCCAGACAGCCGCAACGACGACGACTCGGCCGCTCTGATGCCTAAAGGTGTGGTGGTGAGTCCCTTCTTCGACTGGGGGACCGATCGCCCCCTCAGGCGGGAGTACGCCGAGTCGGTCATCTACGAAGCCCACGTGAAGGGTCTGACCCAACTGCACCCAGACATTCCCGACGAGCTGCGCGGGACCTACGGAGGCATCGCTCACCCGGTCATCATTGACCACCTCACCTCGCTCGGTATCACCGCTCTAGAACTGATGCCCGTCCACCACTTCGCCAATGACTCGACGCTGGTCGACAAGGGCTTGTCCAACTACTGGGGATACAACACCATCGGCTTCTTTGCGCCCGACTCCAAATACACCTCTTCCACCAGTCCGGGCGGACAGGTCCAGGAGTTCAAGGCCATGGTCCGCTCGCTGCACGAGGCGGGCATCGAAGTGATCCTCGATGTGGTCTACAACCACACCGCCGAAGGAAACCATCTCGGTCCCACGCTGAGCATGCGTGGGATCGACAATGCCGCCTACTACCGGACCGTTGACGACGATCAGCGCTACTACATGGATTACACCGGGACGGGCAACAGCCTGAACGTGCGTAATCCGCACTCGCTGCAGCTGATCATGGACTCCCTGCGCTACTGGGTCACTGACATGCATGTTGACGGGTTCCGCTTCGATCTGGCGTCCACTTTGGCCCGGGAGTTTTACGAGGTAGACCGGCTGTCGACCTTCTTCGAGCTCGTGCAGCAAGATCCCACGGTCAGCCAGGTCAAACTGATCGCTGAGCCTTGGGATGTGGGGAGCGGCGGGTACCAGGTCGGGAACTTTCCTCCCCAGTGGACGGAGTGGAACGGAAAGTACCGGGATACCATTCGGGACTTCTGGCGGGGAGAACCGGCCACCCTTGGCGAGTTTGCCGCCCGGCTGACTGGCTCAGCTGACCTCTACGAGCACTCCACACGGCGACCGGTGGCGTCCATCAATTTCATCACCGCCCATGACGGCTTCACGCTCGCCGACTTAGTGGCCTACAACGAGAAGCACAACGAGGAAAATGGTGAGGACAACAACGACGGTGAGTCCAACAACCGATCGTGGAACTGTGGACAGGAGGGACCATCGGACGACCCGGCGATCATCGATCTCCGACAACGACAGGTCCGGAACTTCCTGACCACGCTGCTCGTCTCCCAAGGCGTACCGATGATCTGCCATGGGGACGAACTCGGCCGCACCCAGGGTGGCAACAACAACGGGTTCTGCCAAGACAACCGGATCACCTGGTTGGAGTGGGCCGAGGCCGACCAGGAGCTGTTGCAGTTCACTCGCGACGTATCGGCGATTCGTTCCGCTCATCCGGTCTTCCGGAGGAGGCGCTTTTTCGAGGGAAGGTCTGTCGATCATGGTGAAGGTGATCAAATTGCCGACATCACCTGGTTCGCCCCAGATGCAACGGAGATGACCGATGAAGACTGGGAGTCGGGCTTCGGTCGGTCGCTATCGGTCCACTTGAACGGTAGGAGCATCCCCGATCGGGATGCTCGAGGCGAGCCAACACTTGACGGTTCATTTCTCCTGTGCTTCAACGCCCACAGCGAAGCCCTTGAGTTCACCGTTCCCGATGCTGCCTTCGGATCCTCCTGGGCCGTGGTCGTCTGCACCAGCGAGAAGCCCCCGGCAGCCGAACTGGAGGCGGGATCCGCGTTTACCGTCGAGGACCGCTCCATGGTTCTACTGCAGAGCATCGAATAACCGCGTCGGCTGGTCACCGTCAGGGCCGGCTGGTTTCCGCCGCTTCTCCCGTCAGCCGACAGCTCTCACAACCACGGATAGGCCCTGGCCCGCAGACTTTCGGGGCGAAGCCCGTCACCGAAAGGTGAAGATGCCGCCCTCGTCGATCACCATTTGGTGGGCGAGGTCGCCATCGGTCCACAGGATTCCGACGATCAGCAGATAATCATTCAGCGGATCCGAAAGAACGCAGCGTCGAGGACCCCCCCGCCGCCAGCTGCCACTGACTCAACCGGTAGCAAGCTCCATGGGCCCACATCGAAATGCCGTGTAACCGTTGGAATCGGAGTTCACCAGGGGCCTGGAAGATCACCCTCGCTGGCGGCCTCCCCACCATGTGATTCTGTCGATCAAACAATTGAAGCGTCTATTGACGAAGAGAAACAGATGTCCAACCGTCCCGTAAGGTGTGGACGTGGGTTGAAATGAACCAACTCCTTAGGGGGGATCGATCAGTGCCAACGAGGAAACTCCGCGTGTTCCAGTTCGCCACCGGCAACGTCGGCTCCGAGATGGTGGGTCGGATCGTCGAGCACCCCGATCTCGAGCTTGTCGGCCTCTTCTGTTACTCCGCCGACAAAGTAGGCCGTGACGCCGGGGACATTGTTGGGATGGCCCCGCTCGGGGTGGTGGCCACCGGTGATGTGGCCGACGTGTTCCGGACCCAGCCCGACGTGGTCAACTTCAACGGCGTCTGGCCGGACATCGACCTGTTCTGCCAACTGCTCGAGGCGGGCATCAACGTCGTGACCACGTCGGACTGGATCACCGGCTACCACCGTGACCGAAACCATCCTCATCCCTCCGGAACGAAGCCCACCGAGCTCATCGAGGCTGCGTGTCAGCGTGGCGGGACGAGCTTCTACGGGACGGGGATGAACCCCGGACTGGCCCAGATCCTCAGCGTCGTGGCCACCTCAGGAATGGGGCGGGTGGACCACATCACGGTGCTCGAAACAGTCGACGTCTCCTGTCATCACTCGGTGGACACCTGGAAGAACGTGGGCTACGGACGATCGGTGGACGACCCGGAGGTCCCCGGCCTCCTGGAGACTGGCTGCACCGTCTTTGCGGACTCGATCTACCTGATGGCGGACTGCTTCGACCTCACCATTGACGAGATCGTGTTCGAGTGCGAACTCGGTGCCTGCACAGAGGAAACCGATCTGGGCTGGTGGACGCTGCCGAAGGGGTCGGTAGGGGCCAGCCTGGCCAAGTTCAAGGGCATGTCGGGTGGTGAGCCGAAGATCGAGGTACACCTCGAATGGCAGATGGCCCCGAAGACCGAACCGAGCTGGGAGGTCCAGGGCTGCTACATCACCACGGTCGAAGGCGATCCCACCATCGTGAACCGTCACATGATCTTCCCAGCCACCGGCATGCCGCACGGGTCCTGGACGCCGGAGTACTTCGCATCGGTGGGGATGACCATCACCGGGATGCCCGCCCTCAACGCCATCCGGTGGGTGTGTGAGGCGAAACCGGGCCTGATCACCAGTGCGGATCTCCCCCTCCGCGCTTTCGTAGGCCGATTCGCCGACACCGCCACGTCAACAGCCTCAGGCAGTTAGTCCGTGGGCTCCCGTTACCCGTTCCCCGCTGCGCCCAACGGCTGGTTCAGCGTGGCCGCCGGCGGGGACCTCGCACCGGGCGATGTGCGGCCGCTGACCTACCTCGGGCGGGAGCTCGTGCTCTTTCGGGGTGAGGATGGAGCAGCCCGGGTCTTCGACGCCTACTGTCCCCACCTCGGGGCTCATCTGGGCATCGGTGGGCGGGTGCGTGGAGAAGGGCTCGCCTGTCCGTTCCACGGGTGGTGTTTCGATGGTGGAGGCCAGCTTGTCGAGGTCCCTGGGCTCGAACGCACCCCGAGGGCCAGTGCCAACGCGTGGCCGTTGTGCGAGCGCAACGGTCGTATCTTCGTCTGGAACCACGCAGAGGGCCTGCCTCCCCATTACGAGGTGACCAGCTACCGATCGGATGAATCCGAGTGGACACCGTGGCGGTCCAACTCCTACCGGGTACACGTCCATGTCCAGGACCTCACCGAGAACATCATTGATCGATCGCACTTTTCGGCGGTCCATGACATGGCGGCACCCGACCGCGACCACTTCGAAGTCCGCTTCGAGGGCCCGTCCATGATTGTGGAACAGAGCCTCAAGGTCACCGCCGTGGACGTCGCCGGGTACGAGATCCAAACCACCTCGACCAGCTGTGGACCCGGCATCGTGGCCGTCGAGGTCAGCCAGGACCCCATCGAAATGCTGACCTACATCACCCAGACGCCCATCGACGAAGAGCTTACGGAGATCAACCTCTGTTTCTCGATGAAGGCGCTGCCTGATGAGCAGGCCACCGAGTCGATCAGTGCGCTGAACGACCGGATCACCAACGAGCAGTTCACCCAGGACGTGCCGATATGGGAGAACAAGATCTATCGGGACCGTCCGATGCTCACCACGAGCGATGGCCCGGTGGCGCAGTATCGGCGGTGGTTTCGACAGTTTTATTCCGATGCAACCTGATCAACCGATCAGGAGTTTGCTGCACCTAGGAGCGAAGGACTGTACCCGGACCCCGTTCCAGACGTTCGAACACCGATTGGCCATCGACCCGAATCGGCACTCCGTTTACCAGTGTGTGAACCATTCCCACTGGTGCGTCCGCGGTGAGCCGTTCACCTCCGGCGGGAAAGTCCACAACCCGGCGGATTGGGCCAGGTGCCACCGTGTCGGGATCGAATACCACCAGGTCTGCTGCCATCCCGACCTCGATTCGGCCCCGGTCGTCCAGGCCGTAGACACGGGCCGGCTCCGCCGTCAGCTTGTGAATCGCGCGTTCCAGACTCATCACCTCACGATCCCGGACCCACGTGCCCAGTAGGTCTGTAGCAAAACAGGCGTCGCACAGCTGACTGACATGGGCACCGGAGTCGGCCAGGCCCAAAAGGACGTCGTCTCTCGGCAGCAGGTAGGCGATGCCTTCCTCGTTATTGTTGGCCAGTACAGACCAAAAGCGCGTCGTGAGGTTGTCGACCAGGGAGAGATCGAGCAGGACATCGAGAGGGGTCACGCCCTGTTCCTCCGCCAGCTGGACCACCGAGCGACCGATGAGGTCTGGCCTTGACGACGATTCGGCAACCGACAATGAGGCTGGGTTGAACAGGCTGAACGAACCGGAGTCAATTTGCGACTGAGTCGCCGACCGCCACGCGGCGTCACGGTAGGCCATCAAGCGTTCCTCCACCGGGGAGTCCATGAGAGCTGCGAAATTTGGGAAGGTATTCAGCGAGAAGGGTTCGGCCAAGTTCATCTGGAACACCAACGGCCGACAGGATACTTGGGGCCACACCTCCACCCCTGAGGCCCTGGCCGTGGCGTGCTCGGCCATGACTCCCTCGTGGTAGTCAGATCCTGCGAACGTGAGAAGAGCGGTCCAGGTGAAGGGGCGCCCGATATGGCGCTGCAGATCAAACATCTGAACGTGCGACATCACTCCGCCTGGCAAGAGTGCCGCGACTCCTCGGTCTTGCGTGCGCAGGGGTTCGAGGAGCGCACTCAGCTCTTCGAAGTCAGCGACCCGTGACGGCACGGGTCGCCCATGATCACCGTTATGGGTCGGGGACCAACTGGAGGCGAATCCGATAGCGCCCGCTTCGAGTGCCTCATCAACAATGTGAACCATGGCGGCAAGCTCGTTCTCGGTGGCCGACCGCTCGTAGGCGTCCCTGCCCATGACATAGAGCCGGACTGCGGTGTGTCCGACGTAGCAGCCATAGTTAAGAGCCACCCCCCGCCGCTCGACTGCGTCCAGGTACTGGGGGAAGGATTTGAAGTCCTCCCAAGGAACGCCTGCCATCAACGTGTCAAAGCTCATGTCCTCAACGTGTTGGAGCGTCCGAACAAGCGTCTCGACTCCATCACTCTGGACTGGCGCAATCGAGAACCCACAATTGCCTGCCACTACAGTCGTCACGCCGTGCTGAGAAGAGGGAGTCAGCTGAGGGTCCCAGAAGACCTGGGCGTCGTAGTGGGTATGAATGTCGATGAAGCCAGGCGACACGACGTGACCAGATGCAGCCAGCTCATGCGACCCTTTGAGCCCCGTTCCGATTTCTACAATGACACCGTCCCGCGTTCGTATGTCGGCCACTCGGCTTGGAGCCCCGCTGCCGTCGATGAGCGTCCCCCCTCGAACGACGATCTCTTCGCTGGTCCGGATACTCACGTTCACCTCGTCGGGGTTGATTGTTGACCTCGGCTTTGACAATTCCGATTCCTCAAGCCGACGTGAGACAGCTGCCCACTCAGTCAGCCTTCCGAGAATATCCCCATGATCGGCGTGTCAGCAGGGGATCGAGCGAGCGACGATCTGAGGCACACACCTAGCTGGCCCTGGTGGAACCCGATGCACGTCCAAATCGAGCTCCGACCATCAGGCCGATACCACCACCCACCACCGACCCGACGATGACGTCGCCGGGGTAGTGAACGCCGGAATGAACTCGAGAGTAAGCCACGGCGGCTGCCACTACTCGGAGCGGAAAGGAGAGCGGTGGGATCTGACAGCCGACCGCCGTCGCAAATGCGAATCCAGATGCAGAGTGACCAGACGGAAATGATGGCGACTTCGGCATCCGGGTGTGTCGGGAGCTGATCATTCCAGCGGCGATTCGGTCGGGGCGCTCCCGTTCGTGGAGGTTCTTGAGGGCGAGATTGACTACAGCAGAAGAAGCCAAAATGGATGTCAATCCGGCGACGGCCGCTCGTCGGCCACGAGGGCCACCGAGGATCACCAAAGCCCCTGCCGCACCCACCCAGACGACGGAGTAGTTGGCGGAGTTGGAAAGACGCCGCAACGGCACGTCGAGGCTCGGAGTTGGGGTTGAGGCCACCGCCCGGTAGACAGCCTGATCAACCTGCGATAGCTCGCGCAAGAGGGACTTCAACGTCGGGGTCGTTCCGGGATGATCACTGCTGACAACCTCGGTGCCGACATCCTCAACCGACGTCGGTGGTTCGATGTGCTCCGGTTGATCATCCACACATGCCATCATGGTACGCCCAGCTGACCGTTGCCGGGTCGCCTGACTCCAGGTGTTCAGAGTGCAGATTGAAGGCGTTCGAAATGCTGGCATGGGTGCCTGGCCTCCGCACCGTTACCACCTACCAACGTGGCTGGCTGGCCAAGGATCTGGTCGCTGGTGTCGTGCTGACCGCGATCTTGGTCCCCCAGGGGATGGCCTATGCCGAACTGGCTGGGCTGCCTCCCATCACCGGCCTGTACACGTCGGTCTTGTGTCTGGCCGGGTATGCGGTCATGGGCCCATCGCGCATCCTCGTCCTGGGGCCAGACTCCTCACTCGGCCCCATGATCGCGGCCACCATTCTGCCTCTGGTCGGGGCAGACGGAAGCGCAGCCCGGGCTGTCGAGCTCGCGTCGATGTTGGCGATTCTGGTGGGCGCAGTCATGATCCTTGCCGGGATGGCCAAGCTGGGATTCGTAGCCGACCTGCTCTCCAAACCGACCCAGATCGGATACATGACCGGGCTCGCCTTGACCATTTTGGTGGGACAGCTCCCAAAGCTCTTCGGATTCTCCGTCGACTCCGACACGCTGATTGGGGACATCACGGGATTCATCAGAGGGCTCACGTCAGGCGAGACGGTACTGGCGGCAATCGGGATTGGACTCTTTGCGCTCGCCGTGATCCTTATCTTCCAGCATTGGCTTCCGCGAGTGCCAGGGGTGCTCGTGGCCGTGGTGCTCTCGATTGTTGCCGCAGTTGTGTTCGATCTGGGCAATCACGGAGTCTCGCTAGTCGGCACCCTTCCCCGGGGGCTTCCCCCGTTTACCATCCCGCGGGTCTCGGCTTCCGACTTCGGCCTCCTCATCGCCGGAGCCCTCGGAATCGCGCTCGTGGCCCTCACCGACACCATCTCCACGTCGTCAGCGTTCGCCGCTCGCAGCGGTGACGAGGTGCAACCTAATCAGGAGATGATCGGCATCGGAACCGCCAATATCGCAGCAGGTCTCTTCCAGGGCTTCCCTGTGAGCACTAGTGGCTCACGAACGGCGGTGGCGGAGCAGTCTGGGGCAAAGACCCAGGTCAGCGGGCTCGTCGGCGCCGCGGTGATCCTGGTAATGCTCGTCGCCGTTCCCGGGCTGTTTCGCAACCTCCCTCAGCCCACACTGGCGGCGGTGGTGATGGCGGCAGCCTTCTCTCTTGCCGATATCGGCGGCATGCGGCGGCTTTGGCTTGTGCGTCGAACCGAATTCGCCCTTTCGATAGCGGCATTCCTGGGGGTGGCGCTCCTCGGCGTGCTCCCTGGGATCGGCATCGCCGTCGGCCTGTCCATCCTCAACGTGTTCCGCCGGTCCTGGTGGCCGTACAGTGCCACGCTGGGACAGGTGCAAGGAATACCGGGGTATCACGATGTCCGGACCTATCCGCAGGCCAAGCAAATTGACGGATTGGCCATCCTCCGATTCGACGGGCCCCTCTTCTTTGCCAACGCTCGAGCGTTTCGGGAACAGGTACGTTCACTCGCCTCAGCGGAACCACGGCCGCGCTGGATCATTATTGCCGGCGAACCGATCACCGACGTCGACACCACGGCGGCCGACGTGCTTGAGGACCTCGACCAGGATCTCAACAGCAGAGGGATCTCACTAGTGTTCGCAGAGCTGAACGGACCCGTGCGAGAGAAGATCCAGCGGTATGAGCTGACCCGGACTATCGATCCGGCTCACTTCTTTCCAACGTTAGAGACGGCGGTCGATGCGTACCTTCGACTGCCAGATCCGGTCGGAGAGTCTGCGTCCAGTTCGATCGAAACAAGGGAGTAACGCCATGACTGAGAGCCGTCAGCGGCCGATCCATCGCATCCTCGCAGTTGTGGCTTTGGCGTCACTCGTTGGCGCGATAGTCGTCCTGTTCGTCGGAAGCGTGGCCAACCTGGGCCCCCTCGTGCTCCTCATCGTTGGGCTCGTCGTGGCCGTGCTCGGTGGCTGGGACTCATTGACTCGCCGAGGCGTGGTGAGGGTCGTCTCCCTCGTCGTGTTGCTAGTCGGAATTGGAGTTCTTATCGCCGGATTGATCATCGCGGACTTCAGCCTCCTCAGGACCACGGCCTTGTTGGTACTCGCGTTGCTCTCAGCAGTCTTGGCTCGTTTTGCGCTAGGCAAAGGTGCGCCCCCCAATCAGGCGGGCCAGGAAGCAACGAGAACTTCCTACCTTCACCCAGTGCTCATCATGAACTTGAAGTCCGGTGGTGGCAAGGCCGAACGGTTCCATCTCGAAGAAGAGTGCCGGCACCGGAACATCGAGCCGATCGTCCTCCGTCCTGGAGACGACATGCTGCAACTGGCTGCCGATGCCATCGGCCGGGGTGCCGACATCATCGGGATGGCCGGTGGCGACGGCTCCCAGGCCCTGGTGGCCACGGTGGCCATCCGTCACGACGTTCCCCTCGTGGTCGTGCCGGCCGGCACCCGGAACCACTTTGCCCTCGATCTTGGATTGGATCGGGACGACGTGGTCGGTGCTCTCGATGCTTTCGCTGACGGGATCGAGCGTCGAATCGACCTGGCGTCTGTCAACGGAAGGGTCTTCGTCAACAATGCGACACTCGGCCTTTACGCCGAGATCGTTCAATCGCCGGAGTACCGAGATGCAAAGCGCAAGACGGCCATGGCCATGTTGCCAGACCTCCTGGGTCCGGATGCACCCGGAGCGGAGCTTCGCTTCACCGGCCCGGAGGGATCCGCCCATTCGTCTGCTGATCTGGTGCTGGTATCGAACAATCCCTATGAACTGCATCGGTTCGCTGGACGCGGGAACTCGGGCCCGGATGGACGAAGGGGTGCTCGGGGTCGCTATCGCCACGATCGACAGTGCTGATGACGCCGCCAAATTTGTCTCGTTCGAGCTCACCGGTCAGCTGCAACGCCTTCCCGGTTGGCTGGAGTGGACGGCCGGACGATTCGAGGTCGATGCCGGCGGGCCGGTCGCCATCGGAGTCGATGGCGAGGCTTTGACGATGGATCCTCCGCTCGTCTTCGAAACGATGCCGGGGGTCCTACGTGTCCGTATCCCTCGCCATGCCCCGGGAAGGTCGCCGGCAGAGCGGGCCATTCACCTCGTAACCCGAAGCACCATCGTCGGCCTCGCTCGCGTGGCTAGCGGCAGGGAGGTCGAAACGGTGAACGGGCATCAGTAGGGTCGCCGAGAACCTGGACAGGAGCGCTCAACGCTTGGGAGCGGAACCTGATGCCGTGCCCAGCCCAGTCTGAGGCTGGATCTCTAACCGGTCCGGGTACGAACCAATACCGCTGCCAGACCCCTCCATACTCTCGCGACGGTTAGCCAGGTTTGGCCCGAAGTCAGCAGATCGGAAACCTGATATCGACGATTCCGTGCTCCGTGTGTGAAGTGACGACGGGAAACCCCGAGTTCAAGAACACGTCGATCATCCCGCGATTCTCTGCCAGTGTCTGAGCCACGAAGCATGTGAGTCCATTGGCAATCGCCGCGTCGGCCAATCGGGCCAACAGCAGCGACCCAACGCCTTGGTGCTGGATTTCATCGGCGACAACGAAGGCCACCTCCGCCTCAGTGGTTTCAGGAAGTCGTTCGTAACGTCCCACAGCAATCATGCGGCCACCGTCCTCTCCGATGAGGGCCAACCGGTCCTTGTAATCGACGTGAGTAAAGCGATCTATCTCAGCCTCGGAGAGTCTTGGATGCGTGAAAAAAAAGCGAAGGTAGACCGAGTGTGCCGAGAGTTCGCTGTGAAACTGGCGGAGGCTACCGGCGTCGTCGGGACGAATCGGTCTCAGATGCAGGAGGTGGCCAGCATTCGTCCGCGCATCACACTCCAACTCCGATGGATAGAGATTGCTTGCCATTGAGAACGACCACCGGTCGAGATCAGGTCCGGACATGGTCCCGCCGGCTACGACTTCCGGGAATTGCATAGGGGGCGATGCGGCACTCGTGGCGGCCCCGACTGAGGTCTCCTGCGCCCAGCCGACATCCATTCACCGCAAACCGCCCATCGGCGACGAGGCCGACCCCTTTTCCCAAACGGGGTCCGCGGTATCGCTTCCACGGCCATCTGACGTGTCATTGGAGGTGGACGTGTCCGGGGAGACCGATGGCCTTGTGACGACCACGACCCCACGGCCGTGTCGCGCGCACTGATGGGCTACGCATCCCAAGAGGGCGTCACTGAAATTCCCGTGCCCTCTCGAACCCACGACCAGAAGATCTGCGTCTCGTGAACTGCCGAGCAACACCGGGACAGTAGCGCCCAGGTGGGCTGTAGCTGCAAACGGGACGTCAGGGCCCCATCTGTCATGGAACTCGACCGCGCCGTCGACAATTTCCTGGCCAGACGCCTCGAAGCCTTCTGGCGGACCCAGGATGTAAGCACCGATAGGCGGGTACTGCCATGCATAGATTGCCTCTACGGCTGCGCTACGGACTCTTGCCTCGTTCAGTGCCCAGCGCAGCGCCTGAGAGGACCCGAATGATCCGTCGATCCCAACGACAATCTTTCGCCCAAGGCGCTCGTCGGGATCCTCTGAAACTACGACGACCGGGCAGTGCGAATACTGGATGCACTGATCGCTGACCGAGCCCAGGAGGAGTTCCTTGAATCCGCCAAGGCCGCGAGCCCCCACTACGAGGAGCTGTGCTGATCGGCTAGCCACGGTGAGCGCAAGAGCGGGTGGCCACTTCACCACTTCAGTTCGGGCCACCACCGAAGGGTGGCGCGTCACTACAAGCCCGTAGGCATCGTCGACGATCGCATTTCCAGCCGATATTTTCCCGTCTTCTGCTTCGTACCAAGCAGGAAGGTGGTCGGGCTTGCCGATCTGTGCGAAGAGCAACAACAAGAACGCATCACGGCGATCCGCCTCGTCGCACGCCCACTTGAGAGCAGAGTGGGAATGTTCAGAGCCGTCGATGCCCACCACAATGGTGTTCGTGGCCCTACCGTTCTGGCTGGTCAGCCTGGTGCGAGGTGTCTTCTCTCCCATTTCGGACTGCTTCCGACTACCGGGGAACACTCACTGCGACGTCGCGCCGCCGCAGCCGCTCGAGCTTCCGCAAGATCATGCCGACATCATCGCTGGCAAGGGGCTGAAGACGACCCGGGAAGGCGCCAAAGGCCTTCTCCTCGTATCTGTGGCCTATCGAGTACTTCATCGAATTCTCCTTGTCCCGACGCCTCGTGGATCCCGCCCCTCCATTGGACGTCACAAGGATCTGTTCAGGTAGGGCCATAGGTCCCCGATCCCCGAAGGTACGCACGACTTAGAGCCTGGGGCAGAGCACAACAGCTGGAGTACAACGGTACTTTGGAGCATCGTTGCTAGCTGCAATGAGGAGTGGTCCTCTACTCGGCCGGGGAGCTGAGGGAGCGACTACAACTTGCCGTACCGGTGGACCGAGCGACACGCTACAGGCGAGCTGACCCACCGTCTCACCCAAGTGGACTCAAGGGCCACGTTTATCCCACTGGTCTGACTGCATCTGAGAGCTCAGGCGAAGGCCCACCGGTCACCGCCGACGCCCACCGTCTCTCAGGTACCAGCCGCGTCGCGGCGCTGCTCATGGGCGGCGCGTTCGGCCACTCTGGTTGCGTAACTTGCCGCTTGGGTCCGTCGTTCCATACCAAGCTTGGCCAAGAGGTTCGAGACGTAGTTCTTGACGGTCTTCTCGGCCAGGAAGAGAGTGGCAGCGATTTGTCGGTTCGTCTGGCCTTCAGCCACCAGGTCGAGAATGCGACGTTCTTGAGGAGTAAGGGAAGCCATGAGCGGGTCCTCGACAGGGCCATTATGCATCTGCTTGGTAATCCGATCCACCAGCGACGGATCGAGCAGGGACTGTCCGGCAGCCACTCGCCGAACGTCATCCACCAAGCTGCTCCCTCCCACCTGCTTCAGGACGTAGCCCGATGCGCCTGCCATTACCGCAGCAAACAGCGCCTCATCATCAGCGTAAGACGTGAGCATGATGCAGGAGATAGCCGGTTGGCTCGAGCGAATGTCCCGACACACCTCGATTCCACTGCCGTCAGGAAGCCGAACGTCCAAAAGAGCGACATCAGGGCGGGTCGGGGGGATACGGTCCAAAGCCTCAGCTGCAGTTGACGCTTCGCCAACGACAACAAGGTCGTCCTCGGACTCCAGAAGTGACCGAAGGCCCGTGCGGACGATCTCATGATCGTCAAGAAGGAAGATTCTTACACTGGGCACACCCACTCCCTTCTGCTCATCCCGCCCACTGGTGATCCTGGTCGGAGCATTTTCCGTGCTGAGGTAGGGTGTCGTGACGGCCTGGACAAGGCTAGTAGCCTTCTGCTCCTCCTGTGAGGCATCGTGCCCTACCACTCGATAGAGGATCCAGCCAAGCTTCGTCGGGTCCTCGAGGCGACCCTACTGCTCGAGGCAGATCTCGATCTGCCCACCCTGCTCCGCCACATAGTCGACGAAGCCCAGTCCATGACCAGTGCACGATACGGGGCGCTCGGCGTTCTCGACGAGCACGGGACCGCTCTCTCGGAGTTCATTACGGTGGGAATGGATGCAGAGGAAGAGGTGGTCATCGGAGTCCGGCCAACCGGGCGCGGCGTGCTGGGACTTCTCATCTCCGACCCGAGGCCGATGCGGTCCGCGCACCTGCAGACCCACGAATCGAGTTACGGATTCCCTCAGGGCCACCCGCCAATGACCTCCTTCCTCGGCGTTCCCATCACCGTCCGGGGGAAGGTCTACGGCAACCTCTATCTCACCGACAAGGTCGGTTGGTCGGAGTTCACCGGCGATGACGAGGCCTTGATCGAGGCGTTGGCCGTTACGGCTGGCATCGCCATCGAGAACGCACGCCTCCACACTCGAGTGCAGGAGGTGGCGGTGTACGAGGAGCGGGACCGTCTGGCCCGAGATCTCCACGACACAGTGATCCAACGACTGTTCGCCATCGGTCTGGCACTGCAAAGTATGACGTCGACGACGGACGGCGAACGGAATGCGGAGCGATTGGCCAAGACCATCACGGATGTCGACGACACTATCCGTCAGGTTCGCACCAGCATCTTCGAACTCGGTTCGGACGGGCTGGGACAGGGAACCAGGGATCAGGTTCTTGCCCTCGTAAAAGAACTCAGATCGGTCGTCGGGTTCGATATCCGGGTGTCGCTCGATGGCCCCATCGATACCGCCGTTCCCGACATGGTGAGAGAAAATCTCCTTGCGGTGATCCGCGAGGCCGTGACCAATATCGGCCGTCATGCCAGGGCCTCAGCTGCCTCCGTGAGCGTCGATCTGACCGATAGACAGTGCCGTCTACAGGTGGTGGACAACGGTCAGGGACTCGCTGGGACCCAGTTGGACGATGGTGGCCTCGGACTCGGCAACCTCAGACGCCGAGCCGAAAAGCTTCACGGGCAGTGCACCTTCGATTGCCCCGATGGCGGTGGGACCAGGCTGGTGTGGCTCGTCCCGATCGATCAGTAGCCTCCGGCGGTGGCAGGACAGGGCGGTTATCGGACCGGCAGCATGTTTCTTTGAGATCGTGCTCGTCTCAGCCTCGAACGGTTGGCGGGCCTGAGGGCGGTTTTGATGAGCACACGCGCTACAGATTGTCGGCGCGACAGACCCGAAGTAGCTACATTCGGTGTCAATGCGCGCATGGGTAGTGGATACACCCGGCCCGGTCGATACCAACCCTCTACGGAGAGTCGAGCGGGACATCCCGGAACCGGGACCTGGACAGTTGCGTGTGCACGTCCGCACCTGCGGGGTGTGTCGGACCGATCTCCATCTGGCCGAGGGGGACCTCAGGCCCAAGCACAGCCGGGTGGTCCCCGGTCACG
The DNA here is from genome assembly GCA_963817985.1 of uncultured Acidimicrobiaceae bacterium. GTDB lineage: Bacteria > Actinomycetota > Acidimicrobiia > Acidimicrobiales > RAAP-2 > Bog-756. Next base: position 47,698 of record CAWFQI010000005.1, read on the forward strand.
AAGTTGTCGGGATCGTCGAAAATCTGGGCGCGATGTGTGTCCGCTTCAGGGTCGGAGATCGTGTGGGAGTGCCCTGGCTCGCCCAGACGTGCGGAACGTGCCACTTCTGTGTCGATGGAAGGGAGAATCTCTGCCTCAACCCACTGTTCACCGGATGGGACCTCGATGGCGGGTATGCCGAGTTCGTCATTGTCGAGGAGGAGTTTGCTTACCCGATCCCAGAGGTCTTCGACGATGAACAGGCTGCGCCCCTGCTGTGTGCGGGAATAATCGGCTACCGGGCCCTTCGACGATCCCGACTTCCACCCGGCGGTCGGCTGGGGATCTATGGATTCGGCGGTTCCGCGCATTTGACCGCCCAGATCGCCATGGCTGAAGGAGCGCGCGTCCACGTCATGACCCGAGCGCCCGAAGCGCGGGATCTTGCCCTTCAGCTTGGCGTGACAAGCGCCGCAGGTGCCGACGACCCGCCCCCAGAACCACTCGACGCTGCGATTCTCTTTGCACCAGTCGGCACGCTGGTACTCCCCGCATTGTCAGCACTCGAGCGTGGAGGAGTGCTCGCCGTAGCGGGGATACATCTCAGCGACATTCCGAGTCTCAACTACCAGGAGCACCTTTTTGAGGAACGGTCGCTTTGCAGTGTGACCGCAAATACCCGCCGGGATGGCGAAGAGTTCCTTCGAGCGGCTGCCCAGGTGCCAGTGCACGTGTCCACGGTGCCCTACCCCTTTGACGAGGCGGATCGGGCCCTGTCCGATCTGGCTCACGACCGGGTGACGGGGGCTGCAGTCCTGGTCAACTAGGGACCTTTGACCCTGACCATTCCGCTCGTGGGGGTTCACTATCCTCCGGATGGGACGTGGTACCGATACGGAGATGGGCAGGCTGTCGCGCCAGGAGTGCCTGACCCGACTGGCCTCGACAGAGCTGGGGCGCATCGGCGTAACCGTGCATGCCCTTCCCGTAATTCTCCCCGTGCATTTCGCAGTGGTGGACGAGCTGATCCAGTTCGGTACCACCAGGAACACGCGAGTTGACACCGCGACGAGCGGTGCGGTCATCGCCTTTCAAGCTGATGGTTACGACTCGGTAGCTGACACCTGGTGGACGGTATTGCTCCAGGGGATAGCTGCTCCAGTGGACCTCCGTGAGGCCGTCGACGGTACCGATCTTCCGACGTCGAAGATTTGGTCCGTCGCCCCGGGCGACACCCAGGTCTTCCGACTCAGCTCAGACAATATGTTCGGGCGAGCGTTCCCAGGATTCGTGCGCCCATTCCCAGTCCAGCGCACCTAAACCTCCTGGAACACAACCTCCGCGGCTCGATGCAACGCACCGGCAGAGGGACCGGAGTCGGGGAGTCTCTAGCTGACCCTGGAGTTGATGCAACAGGAGAACCGTGCATCTCGATCTCCTCCGGGCGAATGCGGATGACGATCGCCGGCCGACGTCATCTACCTCCACTGGCTGATCGATCACTTCACGTCACCATGAAACGTGGGGGTGAGCTCGATCATGGCGACCGATCAGAAGAATCGGATCACCGAACTTACGGCGGCTTCGTTGGTGAGGTCAGATCGCGTCCGGTAGAGGGACTTTTGGCCCTACTGCCCCTGTGGCTTCGTCCTCATCATGAATGGTGAAGGTGCTGGAGACGGGAGAGAACGTGGATTCGAAGATGACGAAGGCGGTTGCCTCGCCCACCATTGGACATCGCTCCGACGTTGGCGTGGCTACGTCGGAGGGTGGGACGCCCGAAGCAGCCTTCAGCGCCGCTCTCGACGGCCTGGCCGCAACGGGAGCCAGCGTCGACATGCGAGAGTTGGTGGAGCTCATCGTCCAACACGGGGCAGAGGAGGGCGCCCTGCTTGCCACCTATGGCACGCTCGCCACCGAGTCACCGGATGAAAGCGTGCGGTACCTCATCAACCTGATCCTCGAGGACGAGCACCGGCACCATCGGCTGCTCGCTGAACTCGGCAACGCCATGGCCTGGGGAGTGGCGTCGGAGGCTCCGTCGCCGGCGGTTCCTAGACTGCCGAGGGCTATCGATGGTGCGCTGCTGGAGCAGACGAAGCTTCTGCGAAACTCGGAGGAGGCCGACTATCGGGCACTCCAAGGCCTAAGGCGACGATTGAGGCCCTTCGCCGACACCACACTGTGGGTGCTGGTGGTGGACCTCATGCTGCTCGACACCAAGAAGCACGCCACCATTCTGCGGTTCCTCGAACGACGTCGGAATAATCGTTGACCAGGTAGCTACCTCGCCCAACGACGACCTCGGATACGGCGCCTATGCATGGACTAGAGGCTCAACGCGACGATCGTTCGGTCCTCGACTGTCCGTTGCCCGGCGGGGGACATCACTTCTACCTACCGTGCCTGGCAGCGAAGTTCTTCAATGCCGGTGTCACCTCAAACCAGAATGGAGTGTCGAATGGCTGAGGAGTTTCGTGATGACAAGCAGTTGCTCGTCATGGCCGATGTGCCGGGCCTGGGACCAGACCAGATCTCAGTCTCGATCACCGCAGACATCCTTCATATCTCCGCGCAACGAACCAGTCGAGTGGACGTACGGGGATCGGACCTTCGCAACGGGAGGTTCGTACGGGACATCCGGCTTCCTCCGGGAACCGACGAGTGGAGCGTCACTGCCACGTATGCCGACGGGGTGCTCGAGATTAGGGCTCCCATGAGGGACCCCGGCGGAATCAGTCGAGTAGTACCCGTTCAGTGTGATCAGAAGTCTCGCACCACAGACTCCGGCCTGACCCTTAGCGACGGATAGGGACTCTCGTTGCGGAGATTCGCGGCGACACGAGATGGCCGTGATTCATGTGCCCCGGCACCGGTGCTTGCGGTGCAAGTTCAGGCGCCGTCGGACGGCCGCTGATGATTGCTTCTAGAGCGCTCCCGAAGTGCACCCCGTCGCTGTGGGCCAAATGGTGAGATTGAGGGCCCAAACCTCCCCGGTGCAGTTGGAATCGACAGATGGGGCAGGTAGGAGGAATCGGCTGGCTGGGCACGGTCTCACGATTGTGACCTTAGGCCCTAGGACCACGTACTGACTCAGCGCAGGATAGGGAAAAGCGTGTGCCAGTGAGGCAGCGCTCAATCAAGGAGCAGAACATGAACCGAAAGCTATTCGACGTGCTGGCCAGTGTCATCGGCGTAGCCATGGTGGTGGTCCTCGTCGTGGCGGGCGGACTGCTCATGTGGGGCTACAGCTTCGCCAACTCAAACGTTCACAATCAGTTGGCCCAGCAGCAGATCACCTTTCCACCAGCGGCGGCCTTCGCCCACCCCGTCGCCGGTAGTGAGATCACTCCCTCGATGGTCGGCACGGTAAGCAAGTATGCCGGTCAACCTCTGACGACGGGGGCCCAGGCCGAGGTCTACGCCAACGACTTCATCGCCGTGCACTTGGCCGAGATCGGAGGAGGTAAAACCTACGCCCAGCTGAGTGCCGCGGCCATGGCTCTGCCCAAGGGTTCTGCGGCCTACACGGCGGCCGAGGCCAAGGTCCAGTCTGTCTTCCAGGGGACCACGCTTCGTGGACTTCTTCTCGAGGCCTACGCCTTCGGGACCTTTGCCACCATCGCCCTGGTCGCCGGAATCGCCGCCTTCGTCTTGGCTGCTCTCATCGCACTCCTGGCAGGCTTCGGCTTCTGGCACGCTCGTCGGACCGACGAAGCCAAGGAGTTGGCGGTCCACACTAACGCCGCCGACGCCAAGGTCCTGGCCCCCGCCTGAGCCAGGACTCTCACCCCTTAGCGACCCTCCACCCGGCCCAGCTTTCTGCGGGCCGGGTGGATCGCGTCGCCGGCCGAGATCGAGCAGCACATGCGTCTCGATATCCGCTTGGCTGTGCGTTTCCTCGCGCAGGAGTGAGGTTGGTCGTTCCGCCTCGCCGTGGGCCGGAACGGGATTCGCCGCTACCCCGTCCGCGACGTTGCAGCACTAAGGCAGATACTCGATGACTACCTCTCGGCGGATGGTGGTGATTACGTCGGCCAACTCGGTGTGGTCACTCACCCGGCCACGAACACAGACCACATGGGATTCGGTGCCGTCCTTCCACGAGACGGAAGTGCCGGGACCCCTGTTGGTGCTCACGCTCTCCACAACAGCCAAGGCCGCGATCCCATCGAGTCCACCAACCGCGGCCACACGTTCCGCTGCCATCGGAGGCTGCAGCATCAACCAGAACCCCACGCCTTCGCACTCGACCAGGTCGTCGAACACAACGGGTATCCCGGCAGCAATCAGGCACGACGTCTGGAAGAGGTTGACCGTGGAGACACTGCCGAGCACGAACGGGGGTCTGCCGCCCAAGCGCCCATTCACCTCGATGACCCTCAGGTCATCCGGAGTGACCTTGATCTCGGTGTGGATCACCGCATCGAGAATGCCCAGAGCCTTGATTGCACTATCGACCAGTTCGAGGGCATGGGGTTGCATGGACGGCGGAACAAGCGCAGGAATGAAGTTTCCGGTCTCTCGGAACGGCTCCGCCAACGGAAACCGCCCGGTGAACGCCACATGGCTGATCCGACCGGCACTGACCACACTCTCCACGGAGAAGTAGCTGGCTGTCCAGGCCTCGTGGTCGGATCCGTCAAGCAGATACTCTTCGAGCAGGAAACCGCCTTCGCTGGTCTCCTCGGTGAGAACGGCGTGAAGTTCCTCGGCTGACACCAGGTGCCGGATATTCCTGCTCCCGCTTCCCTCCGCTGGTTTGAGGACCAGTGGGAAGCTGACTCGGTCGCACAAGTCATCGATGGCCTCGGTGGAGAGATCGGTCTCTACCGGCCAAAAGGCTGGACCAGGAACGCCCGCTCGATCAAGGCACTCACGCTGGAGTCGTTTGTCCACCAACACTCGAGCCACCTCCGGGGTGTGGTAGCGCAAGCCAAGACGCTCGGCCAGAGCAGCCGCGGTCTCCACCAGATCGTCCACGTAGGTCACAATGCCCTCAGGTCGATGCGGAGCCAGTATGCCGGCCGCGGCATCGTGATCCAGACCGGCTAGATCGGCCACAGTCCCTAGCCGGTGCAGTAGGCGGAGGGTCGTCGCGTCGTACTCTGATCCATCGATCACCCACAGCAGCTCTGCTGCTTCCCCGACCTGTGCAAAGAGGTCCAGCGGAAAGAATGAGCGCGGATGATGAAGGACTGCCACCCGGGGGCGAGGCGCCGGCGTCTGCGGATTGGGTGCCGAAACATTCTCGGTGGACGTGCGTGGATCACCCTTCACGTTCGTTGCGGGCTCCTCTACCGAACCCTCGGCCTCCTGGATGTCCATCCCTGCATATCGACATTCTGAGCGTGCGGGTTGAACCGAATCCCCGATGGCAGCTGGATTTCCTCGGAGAACCCAGCGATCCCGTCCCGCTGCCACCGACCGCGTGTCTGGAACGCCCGACGAGAGCAAGCGGAGCGTCAGTCCGTTTTTGACGCATCACCCCACTTCACAGCCCTATTCTGGTTGAAATTTGGCTGGCCTAAGAGAGTTCGCGACGTTGCCGCAGCGTCCAGACCCGTGGCGGACTGTCATCGGGCCGGGTTTCAAGGTCGTAGCGGTACGTCGGACCCCAGGGACTCCACTCCTACGACCGGCACATCCAATTCAGCTGGCCGGTCGGCGACCTTCCGGACTCGGTCGGCCGACTGTAGGAAAGGATCGCAGACCGTGCGATCTGAGCGTTTGGGCGTCATGTCCGCGTCATGTTGTGCGACTAGACAAGGGTCGTGCGAGTACTCATCGCTGAAGACGATGAGGGGCTGCGGTCCGTGCTCCGCCGCGGGCTCCAAGAGCATGGCTACGTCGTCGATGCCGTGGCCAGCGGCCAGCTGGCCCTCCGCTACCTGGAAACCTACGAGTACGAGGTGGCCATCGTCGACTGGCGGATGCCCGAGGTCAGCGGCCTCGAGCTAATTCAACGATTGCGCCGCCGTGGGTCGGCTCTTCCCATCTTGATGCTCACCGCCCGCGATGCCGCAAGCGACCGAGTCGTTGGACTCGACGAGGGGGCCGACGACTATCTTGTCAAGCCGTTCGACTTCACGGAACTCCTGGCGAGAGTGCGGGCATTGCAGCGCCGAGGAGAGTCTCTGCAATCGAGAGTTGTTGAAGTGGCCGACCTAACGCTGGATACCACCACCCGCGAGGTGCGCGTCGGAAAACACGATCCGCACCTAACCGCCACCGAACTCTCGCTGCTGGAGATTCTGATCCGACGCTCGCCTGCCGTTGTGTCTCGCCGTTCGATCGCACTAGCAGTTTGGGACGAGGAGGCCGACGCGCTCGGCTCCAACACACTGGATGTTCACCTTGCCAGGCTGCGAGGAAAAATCGCCGCGAGCGGTGCCAAAATCGAATCAGTACGGGGCCTGGGCTACCGGGTGGTCCCGACGTGAGGATCCATTCGCTGAGGCGCTCCTACGTCGCCCACGCCTTGCGAGTAGCCGTCGTGGTCACTGTCATCATCGGAGCCTTGTACATATGCGTGGTGGTCAGCTTCGACGCAGTCGACCGTCACCGGCTTGTCACTCAGGTCGACGCTCGACTCACACAGCGGCTTCATCGGGCCACCCATCAGCCGTCTGCCGCAGGCTCGATCGACAACTACGACAATGACCATGACGTGGATGACGCTCCCGTGTTCTTGTGGCGCGTGACCCAATCGGGTGGTCCGGTCGCCCTGACTCCGGGAGCACCCGCACTGCAGTGGTCCGCCTGGTCCCCGTCCACAAGATCGATTGAGGGACGATTTGGATCCGAACACTTTCGACTCCAGTCCGAGAGGGTGGGCGAGCAGTGGTTCGTTGTCGGCCAGAGTTTGGCAAATGAGGACCGGGTCGCATCAGATCTCACCGCTCTTGAGGTCATCGCGGGTCCACTTCTCATGATCGCGGTGTTCTTCGGGACTCTGCTCATCGGCCTCAAGGCGGCTGGGCCCGTCGAGCTCGCCCGGCGCCGTCAGCTCGAGTTCACTGCCGATGCGTCCCATGAACTCCGCACCCCTCTGAGCGTCATCGAGGCTGAAGTGAGCCTCTCTTTGAGCGGCGAACGAAGTAGCTCGGAGTACCGGTCGACGTTGGAACGGGTAAATGCCGAGAGCATGCGTCTGCGTGACATTGTCGAAGACCTCCTATGGCTTTCACGCTTCGATTCGGAGCCCCCACCACCCGGAAACGAACCCGTCGATGTGTCATCAATCGCCTCGGCATGCGCTGACCGCTTCCAAGCCGTAGCACAGCACCGTGGCATCGACCTTTCCGTCTATGGATATGACCGAGGTCGACCGTGGATCAACGCACCACCTGAGTGGATTGACCGATTGGTGGCGGTGCTGGTCGACAACGCCTGTCGCTATGCCGGAACCGGAGGGGTGGTTCGGATCGCGGTGACCGTGGCTGGCGGTCGGGTCAGCCTGAGCGTCGACGACAGTGGTCCTGGAATCGCCCCGGACGAACGACCCTCACTCTTTGATCGTTTTCATCGAGCGACCGACGAAGGCGGCGGTGCCGGACTGGGTCTGGCCATTGCCGATGCGGTGGTCCAAGCAACCTCAGGAGAATGGATAGTCGGAGAGGCTGACCTGGGTGGTGCACACATGGAGGTCCGTTGGCACCGATCTTCTGACGCCAAAGACCCGGGTGACCGGAAAGCGCCTGCTTCTCCATCGGGTATGGCAGAGCGCACGGTGGACACAACGATTGGATAAGCCTCGCTCGATTCGGTCTCATCAGACCTGTCGGACAGCATCCAGATAGATTCCCCCCGTGTGGTCAAGGGGTAAAGACAACTGCACGGGTCCGGCACCGGGATCATTGTTGTCATCTTGGCGTAATTGTCCGCTCCTATTCTTGGCATAGCTTGCGAACGCACCAATTCTGACCCATCAGCCGAGAAGGAGACCGTTGGCACTCGACACCATCATCGACCGCTCATTGGAGTTGGCCAGGGTCGACTTCGCCCCTACCCATCGACAGCCATCCCCAGCCCGTGTCCTCCTGGCCACTGCAGTCTCACTCATTGGTTCCCTGGCCGCCGACGCCGCAATTGTCGCCATAGGAGTGGCGGTTTTTCCGTCAACGAAGGGCTACGGGCACTTCCAGTTCAGCGACTACGCCAAGCTGACAATCATCGGTGTCGTCATCGCCTGCGTTGCGTGGCCGATTGTGACTCGCGTGTCGTCTGAACCACGGTGGCTCTTTTTCAGATTGGCCATCATCGTGACACTTGTGCTCCTCCTCCCCGACCTGTACATCTTGAAGCAGGGTCAACCCGGCAAGGCAGTCGCCGTTCTCATGGTCATGCATCTGGCCATCGCTCTCGTGACTTACAACGCCCTTGTCCACCTGGCCCCGGTCCGACCGTCGACTCATGGCAGCCCAGCCGACGAGGCGACGTCGTAGGGCCCACTCAACTCAGCCAGTCGTGGCCGACATGGTGATGAAGTCCCGTGCCCACCACGGCTGGAAGTAACGGCCAGGAGTCCCGGTCATGCCAGGCAGGAGCTCGGTCCCGTTTGCGGGGGTGGCCTGACCATTCGGCAACGAAGGTTGGTACGTACTCAGGTTGACCCAGTCGGTGTTGATATCCAGCTCCATGGCTCGGATCGCTCCGGCCCGAACCAGGAGATCGGCGAGATCGGTGATGTTCAGTCCGGGTCCCGCTACGTAGACCAATGCTCCGGTGGCCGTCACTCCCAGGCCGGAGCGCCAAACGTAGACCCGATTTCCCAATGTGGCACCCCATCGGGTCGTATCCGATGCGTCCAAGCCGGGAACCGGTTGACCGCCGTCGACGACCAAATCAAGGTTCTGTCGTACCGACACCACATTTGGGGTCATCGTTTCGTCCCGGCCCCACATGCCCACCGATGACGTTCCGTTGGCGAAGACTACGAATGAGGCCGCTCCACTGCGGAGGGGGAACACCGTGCGATTGTCGGTGAAGTAGCCCCCGTTCGCCGCTGACATGAGGAATCCGGCATTGAAGGCAGCCACCAGGCTCGTCGCAGCAGCCCCAGCGATCGGGGCAGAGTGGGTGAAGGGTCCACCGCCAGGTATCTGGCTCCCTGAGTACAAGGCTGCCTTGAGAAGCTTGGTGTCCATCCAGGCCACGCCGGCCACATAGCTTGTGTGAACGAGGTCCGGCCGAAGCGTGGTCTCATAGATGGCAGGCAGGCCCCCAACCAGGCGACCGGCCGGTGACCATTGTCCCTCGCCGGGTAGCGCCGGGCTGACAGGGGGAACAATCGGCGTGGGAGCCGGAAGGTGTGCAAGTGTCGATGGAGCTGCGACCGGCTTGGACGCTGGTCTGCGGATGGCGCCGGCCGGAGGCTTGCCGCCCACCGGAGGAGGGTGGTGGCTGTACCACTCAGATTCAACCCAGTTGACGACGCTGGAAGCTCCGTGTTCCCGAGCCCATTCGGCGAACCGAGAGCTGATCGAGGAGCCTAGGGAAGGATCGGTGAGCGCGCCACCGAGCGACACGGCCAGCCAAATCAACAATCCAGCCATGACAGCGGCAACCGTCACCTTCAACCGTCGGCGGCGATAGAGGCTTCGATGTTTGGGGCCCTGCCGACCTGTCGTGGAGGCTGATCGGGGTCGTCCTCGGTATCGGTCGTCGAAGTCCCGGGCATCAGGTTCCCCGTCTTGTGAGCCGGACCTATGGTCGACGGTCGGCTCCCGGTTGATCACGGGCACTGTGTGGTCACAGGGGTCAATACGTCCGGAGTCAGGGTGCTAAACGCCCGAGAAGCCCGGACTCGTCCATTTCCTGTGCGAGTCACAGCCTGGTCTCGTCATCGCACAGCGTCCTGCATTTCGGCGTCACGCGTCGATCGTAGGGGCGCTTCATGACGGCAACGTGAAGGTAGTCAACGGACACACCATGATCAATCGAATTTCGAAACGTTGTCATGATCCCTTAAGTGTCCGGCCCGTAGGGTCGAAGGGTGGCACCCGTAACCCCCCACGTCGCCCGCCCATTGACGCAGCCGACTCGGCACGACGATTCTACGCAGCGGTATCAACAAAGACGCGATACTCAACCGGCAATCGTGGACCTACTCCTCACGGTGACAGGCCTTGGGTTCGGCATCATCCTGGGGCTTGCTGTCACGGGTGAGAGTCGGGGATCCATCGCTGCTCCTGGTGGTCTTCTCTTAGCTGGGGGCCGCTTCTCGGGACTCGCCGGTGCCTATCTCCTCTTGATCATGGTGGCGCTGGTTGCACGACTTCCTTGGCTCGAGCGGGCAGTGGGTCAAGACCGGTTGGTGCGCTGGCACCGACGAATCGCCCCCTGGGCTCTGGCCCTGATTGGTCTGCATATCGTATTGACCACCTTGGGATACGCCCGACTAGCGAGGTCGGGAGCGCTCCATCAGTTCTGGCAGTTCCTGGCCTCGTACCCGGACATGCTGGCGGCAGCGGTGGCCTCAGGCCTGTTGATCATGGGCGGGATCACTTCCGTCAGGATTGCTCGCCGCAAACTCAAATACGAGACCTGGTGGGTCGTCCACCTCTACCTGTACCTAGCCCTGGCTCTGTCACTTGCTCACCAGATAGTCACCGGAGTCGCATTTATCGGACACCCGCTCACCCGTACAGTCTGGATTGGCATTTGGGTCGCTACCGCCGGAATGGTCCTCGTGTTCCGGGTCATGTTGCCGGTCATGAGAAGTCTGCGTCATCAGTTGCGCGTTGAGTCCGTCACGCAGGTCGCACCCGGTGTTGTCTCAATCGTGTGCAAAGGGCGAAAGATCTCGCGGCTCGCCGCCTCTGGCGGGCAGTTCTTCCAATGGCGCTTCATGACCCGAGAGCTCTGGTGGCACGCCCATCCCTACTCCCTTTCGGCGCTTCCTCAGCCGCCCTACGTCCGGGTCACCGTTAAGGGTCTGGGCGATCAGAGTCGCGCCTTGGCCCATCTCACTCGTGGAACACGCGTATTCGTTGAGGGCCCCTACGGAACCTTCACCCGACACGCCCGCACCTCCGACCTCGTCGTACTGATCGGGGCTGGAGTCGGTATCACGCCTTTGCGTGCTCTCCTGGAGGATCTCCCACCTTCAGTCGACGTAGAGGTGGTGGTCCGTGCGTCGACCGTTACTGATTTGGTGCACCGTGATGAGATAGCCGAGCTAGTCCAACTGCGTGGTGGTCGCCTGCACGAAGTGGTGGGACCTCGAAGTCAGGTTCGCTTCGGTGCCTCCGCTCTCCTGCAGCTCATACCGGATATCGCTCGCCGCGACCTCTACATCTGTGGTCCCGAGGGCTTCAACGAGCTTGTGGCCACCGCCGCATCGAGGCTTCATATCCCCCCTGAGAACATCCACCAGGAGAGGTTTTCCTTCTGATGAAGCGCGCGTGGATGGTATCCGGCGCCACTGCACTTGGCCTTGTCGGCGTGCTTGCCTTCCATACGACGCCGGCTCGGTTGAACCTTGGCGGGCTATCGGCTCCGTCGGCGAGCACGTCTGTCCCCCCAGCCGCCGGCACCGGCGGCTCACCTCCACCAACGATCGCGGCACCCTCTTCACCGACTGGGCCTCGGGCCAGTGGAACAGCGGGGTCTACACCGGCGACCACCACGGCACCCACTTCCCCCCGGACAGCCACCGGCGTGCCGGTGAACTACAGCTGGGGTGTCCTTTCAGTCAGTGTGACAAAGGAAGGCAACACCATCACCAAGGTGGGAATCGCTTCTGTGGACGACCAGGGAAACCCGCGGTCCCAGTCCATCGACCAGCAGTCCATCCCCATTCTCGAACAGCAAGCCATAGCTGCCCAGAGTGCCGACATTCAGGGGGTTTCCGGGGCCAGCTACACCAGCGCGGGATTCCGGCAGTCATTGCAGTCGGCGCTCAGCAAGCTGAACTCGTGATGCTAGACCCCCGACCCCCCAGCAGAACATGTTCTCCACAAGCGCATGTGATGCGCCAGGTCGAAGTAATGGGAACCGTGGTTGTCATCGACGTCTTCGCCGAAGGCGGCACCTCTGATCTCGTGCTGCACCGCCTGGTGGACGGAGCAGCGCGGTCCCTGCACCAGGCTGATGAACTCTTCAGCACATGGATGCCGAACAGCCCGATGAGCAAGCTACGACGAGCCGAGATCGATATCGGCCAGGTCCCCCTCGAATTGATCGACGTCTTGCGCCAGTGCGCTGTCGCCAAAGAACTCACACATGGTTGGTTCGATCCCTGGGCCTTACCCGGTGGCGTGGACCCAACCGGGTACGTAAAAGGGTGGGCTGCTCAACGCGCTCTCGGATTGCTAAAGGAGCCACCAGTCACAGGAGCAATCGTCAATGCCGCTGGAGATATTGCGAGCTTCGGCGGATTATCTGGAGGCGGAGTTGGTCAGAGGTTTCGCTTCGGCATCATCAACCCATTCGCCCGTCGTCAGATTCTGTGCGTTGTATCCGGCACCGACATGCTCGCCACCTCGGCGACCTACGAGCGTGGGCCACACCTGTTCGATCCCCACGCCGGGCTGACGACCACCAGGGTCGCATCGGCGAGCGTCAGCGGTCCTGACCTTGGGTTAGCCGATGCCCTAGCCACCGCCGTGGCTGTGGCGGGCGAAGAAGGCCTCGACATGGTGGCGAGCATCGATGGGTTCGAAGCAATGATTGTCGGATTTGACCGCGCCATGAGCCACACGGCGGGATTCCCGCTTGTCCGCTCGTCCGCGGCGTCGGATTCGGTGCGAGCACCGTGAACTGCGACGGTCTGCCCTCGCCAAACTTGCCCATACTCCCCTTCGTCTCTCACCGCTCGACGATGAAATGGAGACACAACAGTCCTGCATCGTCCAGTGCCGGTCAATAAGCGGCCGAATGGCGAACCCGGGCTCTTAATTGATTCCGGGCAGTGGAGATTCTGCTTAGGGAACACGCTGGGCAGTAATCAAACCCTAGATCCCGTCAAACCGTGGTGGGTCGGGGCTCGGAGCCACGCCGCGGATCAACGAGCATGCGCCCGGGTCGATTGCCTATAATCCCGACTTGATTAGTCAGCTTTTCTTCCTTACAATCGAGGCATGAGGTACGAGTGGAACGTGAACGACACGTGGGAAGAGCAGACCCGCCTCACCTTGGACGAGCACTGTCCTTGACTACTGAGCAGCCTCAACGCTGCGATAGAAGTCCTCTCCAACCTCGTGCCAGCCGCGGAGATCCCCATCGTGCCCCTGACCATCGTCAAGTCAACCGACCACCCAAACCCTTCAGTTGGTCCGTCGAGTCGCGCTGCCCACCCGGCGAACCACGGTGCATCAAGCCTCTCCGAGCCCAGCCTCGCCCGGGCGCTCACCTTCGACGCTCTGCGGGCGATAGCCGCCGGTCTCGCCCAAGTGTTGCGACCCGTGCCCCTCGGTGCGGAGGATCCGTCCCTACCCCGTTCACTGCGACTGCTCGCCACCGCCTCCTATGACGTGTGGCTCATCACCTGGCCCGATGGATCGGGTCTCGAACCGCACGACCACGGCGGAGTGCGGAGCGTGTTGCATGTCATCGGAGGCGAGCTGGTCGAGATCGGCGCCGACTACGTGGACCGGCACCCTCCTCGAGCCCGAATTCTTCGACAAGGGGACGCCGTGTTGGCCAAGCCGTCTTTCGTCCACGACCTGGCCAATCGTTCGGGAGCAGATGCCACCACGCTCCATGTGTACTCACCGCCATTAGCGGAGATCTCGTTCTTTACTCTCCACACCGACAGCGACTGCGAGCGGTTGCGGACCAAGGCAGTGACTGAACAGGTCCCTCAAGCCAGCTCCCACGACTCGGCTGCAATCCGACCACACCCCCTTGAGGTGATCTGAGTCCGGCGGAACCTCTGAATCACCAGAGCTCGAAGGGCAGCCGTGAAGCGCCCTATCGAAGATGTGCTCCCACTGCCGGCCGATAGTCCCCCTTTTCGTTCGGCAGTGGGGGTCATCGTCTCTACATCCATCATCCGTAGACTCGGGGGATCGCCTCCCGTATGCAAGCACACGCCAGTCGGACCACCCGCCGGATCGCCCACGGCCGATGCGTTCGTTCTCCCACTGCCAGAACCCCTGAGCCCAGGATTTCCCCGAGGGGCCTCGCCGGGCCATCAGAGACCCATCAAGGTGACCCGACGTGACTCCCGGGAGAGAACCGAACAATCCCATCTCGGCTGAGCACCTAAGTCCGGGGCGGAGCGCGGTTGCCGAGGTAGCGGTGTTGGCCAGCGATCTGATCCGGATCGACACCACCAACACTGGCGACCCCGACACCCTGGTAGGTGAGCGCAAGGCTGCAGAGTATGTGGCGACCAAGCTCACCGATGCGGGCTACGAACCAACCTATGTGGAGTCGGGCGCCAAGGGACGCGGCAACGTCATCGTCCGACTCCCCGGTGCGGACCCGGACCGAGGAGCGCTTCTGGTCCATGGGCACCTGGACGTCGTCCCGGCGGATCCTTCGGAGTGGTCTCGACACCCATTCTCCGGCGACATCGCCGATGGGTATCTATGGGGTAGGGGGGCTATTGACATGAAGCACATGGTGGCCATGGCCCTGGCGCTGGCCCGACAGTTCCGTCGCGATGGGACCGTACCTCCCCGCGACTTGATCTTCGCCTTCTTGGCCGACGAGGAGGCCGGCGGGTTCTCCGGAGCCAAGTGGCTGGTCGAGCACCGTCCGGAGCTGTTCGAAGGGGCCACCGAAGCGATCAGCGAGGTGGGAGGGTTCTCGGTCACCCTGGACGACGACGTGAGGGCGTACCTGATTCAGACAGCAGAGAAGGGGATCCGGTGGCTTCGGCTCCGCACGGAAGGAACGGCGGGGCACGGGTCGATGGTGCACAACGACAATGCCGTCACCATCTTGGCTGCAGCAGTCAGTCGACTCGGTCAGCACCAGTTTCCCCTCACGTTGACCGGACCCGTCCGAGACTTCCTGACGGGCGTGGGCGAGCTCACTGGCATTCCCTTCAACCCCGACCATCCCGAGGACGCCGTCGCCCGGCTCGGAGGCTTGGCCCGGATGGTTGGCGCCACGTTGCGCGACACGGCCAATGTGACCATGTTCCATGCCGGCTACAAGATGAACGTAATACCCTCGTCGGCTGAGGCCAGTGTGGACTGTCGGATCCTGCCTGGCCGGGAAGAGGCTTTCGAACGGGAACTGGCCGCGATCCTTGGCCCTGGTGTGGAGTGGGAGTGGGACAGCCTCCCTTCGGTCGAGACAAACTTCGACGGGGCCCTAGTCAATCGGATGACGGCGGCGATCTTGGCTGAGGACGCTAACGCTCATCTGCTGCCTTACATGCTCTCAGGCGGCACTGACGCCAAATCGTTCCAGTCACTCGGCATCCGGAACTTCGGATTCGCGCCGCTCAAGCTTCCGCCTGATCTGGACTTCACTGCCCTTTTTCACGGTGTCGATGAGCGGGTGCCGGTCGAGTCGCTCGAATTCGGTGTCCGAGTCCTTGGGCGTTTCCTGCTCGACTGCTGAGCCACCTCCTACATCGCCCCACATCCGACGCAATGGGCTCCTCCGGCATAGCGGGACCCAGCAGAATCACGTAACGCGATTGGGTTGATTTGCTGAACGGGATCCGACAGGCCACTCACTCAGTGGAGTTCACCGCGGGGAGGCGGCTTGGGACCCAACCGGTGCGGTAAGAAGTGGGAGGTCGGGTAAGGGTCCGATCAGCCACAGATGCTCCCGGTTGGCGGTCCAACGGTCCAGCAGCCGGGAACCCGCGACGTAGACGAATGCCGCGTACGACCAGCCTACGAACTCGTCGATCACGAAGTGCTCACCGGTATAGACCAACGTGAATGCCATGGCCACCACGTACGAGACCAAGACAGCCCGGACCCGAGGACCGGACCGCCCCCAGAAGAACAGGAGCAGAAGCATGGGATACGCGGCGTGCAGTGAGGGCATGGCGGCGATGTTGTTGTCGAATTCGTTGCCCCCAGTAAAGAGGGCGGCAGCACCGTGGATCCCGACGTGGTTCCACATGACCGGAATGATCCGGGTGATCGGCGCGATGTGATGCGTCTCGCTAGCCAGCCATGGCGGCATGGCTGGATAGAGGACATAGGTGAGATATCCGAGAAACGTCAGGGACACGAACAGAAACATGTAGCGACGGAACTCGAGGTGGTCACGCCTCCACAGAATGGCCAAAACGACGAAACTGACGAAGAAGTGGCTCATATACACAATCCAGGCTGCATAGTCCCAGACGTGGAGGTTGTTGGGATTGAACAACCACCGCTGGAGCGTCACGGTTGGCACCCTGCCGTCGCCGATGATCGTGTCGAAGGCCACCTGAGGGCGGACGAATGGTCCCCACAACACGCGACTGGCGTAACCACGGAGCAACGCGTAGAAGCTGAGGACGAGGTAGAAGGGCAACCAATCCCGCAAGACACCCATCTTCGACCGGTCCGAGTTGCCCAGGCAGGATACGAACAGGACGGCCGTGAGCCACAGAAGGATGTCGTCCTCACTGTAGGGAACGCCGAGGAAGGCTACGTAGAGGACGAACGCCACCGCCAAGACCGACCAGCCGATCACCAGTCGCTGGCGTGGAGTCAGCTTGCTCACAAGTGGTCGGCCGCGTCCAAGATCAATGGTGTTGGCCGGATCGTCGAGAGCGAGACCCGGAGACGAACTCCTGGCTCGACCGGTCTGGGCGGCCGAGTCCGACAGGTTGGCTGTCGGCGGCGGGTCAGCACTCTCGCTCATTCGACTCCCGCCTCCGGCGTTTCCCTAGTAAAGTAATAGATCTTATCGTGATTCGTGACTCCCCACCAAACCTGGCCGGGCATCACGCCGTTGTTCTCGACCGAGCGGCTCGGGGCGGAATCGGTTCCCGAGCACGCCGGGGAGCTCACACGGTGGCCCGGAAGTGGTCAGAAATACTGTTGGTAGCTGTCGCAATCTGTTTCATCGCCCTCGGTCTCCATGAAGCGTTGTCCGATGCCCCCACCTTCGACGAGCCAGTGTACGTAGCTTCAGGTTTGGCCGGCATCCTCCACCACGACGTCAACCTCAACGACGAGCACCCTCCGCTTCCGAAATTATTGGCGGCGCTACCCGTTCTGCTCGTCCATCCGGTGATCCCGATGGACGGGAACTGGACGAGCAACAACGAACGCACCTACAGCGCGACATTCCTCCAGGCCCAACTGCGGGCCGGCAAGCTCCAATCCGTTACGTTCGCTTCGCGCCTGGTACCCCTGGTTGAAGTGGTGGCGCTGGCTTTCGTGCTCCGCTCTATCGGTCGTGACCTGTTCGGGCGGGTCGCAGGGACGGTGGCCGGGCTCTTGTGGCTGCTGTCACCGTTCGTCCTCGGGCTCGGCCATCTGGACTCGATGGATATCGCGTTCGCGCTCGCCGTGGGGTTCTGGGCTTGGGCCCTGTTGAGATGGACCAGGCACCCTGGCACAGGCACCGCCGCAGTGGCCGGTCTCGCCTCAGGGCTTGCTGTCCTCTCCGACGTCACCGGCCTACTGCTAGCCGGCCTCGCAGGTCTGGCCATTGCTGGCATCGGGTGGCGCCGATCGGGCCGTAGCGGCATCTATCAGTCGATCGCCGCTCTGGCGGTCGCCTGGGCTTCGGTATGGATCGTCTACGCCATAGTGGATTTTCACACCCTCGTGGTGCCGACAGTGATTCTCCCGTTGCCCTACCTGCACGGCCTGAGTTACCTGGCTCACAACGACACCATCCCCGGTCCTGGCTACCTGCTCGGACAGGCATGGACAGGTGGTCGCTGGTGGTACTGGCCCGGGAGCCTGTTGGTCAAGACCGTGCCCACCACCTTGCTCTTCTTGGTTATCGGACCGATCGCCATTCTGTTCACCGAGCGGTCCACCCGCTGGCGGGCCGGACTGGTGCTGGTGCTTCCCGCCGCCCTACTACTCGGATTCACGCTGTTCACACCCCGGGACATCGGGCTCCGATACCTGCTTCCGGTTGTCGCCTTGGGGTTAGTGGCAGCGAGCTCCATCGTCTCGGTGGCCCGTCAACACGTGGTCGGCTCGGTTCTCCTTGTCGTGGTCGTAGCCGTGGCTGGTCTGGCTACCGCCTTGTCCGTTCCTGAGTCGCTCTCCTGGGTGAGCCCCCCATTCGCCCCCGGCTACCGCGCCGTCACCAACTCGGACGTTGACTGGGGTCAGGGGCTCTACCAACTGCAGAGTTGGGCGCGAGGAAAGCACCCCTGGGTGGCGTACTTCGGCCCGCGTGGCATAGGAGTCGGCGACGTTCCTGGTGCCCGCCCGCTCATTGGTACGGCGCCGGCCCGGATCAGGGGCTGGGTCGCCGTATCGGACACCGATCTGACAAGCGCCAACTCCCAGCCGCTTGCCTGGCTGCGCAGCTACTGCCCGGTAGGTCAGCTCGGGGGATCCGTCCTCGTGTACCGATTTGACCATCAGCCGACCGGCCGTCCTGGTCCCACGGTTCCTGAAGCCGAGTGCCCCCACTCGAAAGACCACTTCAGCTTCGATGCCTCCGCAGCACGAGCCTGAACACCTGCACAGATTATTCCAAGGTGCTATTCTTGATTAAATCAGTCGGGTTTATAGGCATTAAGTCCGTTGCAGGCTTGGAGAGAGGTCGCTCGTGCAAGTCATCACCGAAGAGAAGCAGGTCGAGACGCTCTTTGCCACCCTGGCGGCCAACCGGCTTGACGAGTTCCTTGCGGGCTGTTCCGACCAGCTACTGATCACCTTGTGGGGCACCAGCCCCTTGAGCAACACGATCCCCCCCGCCCTACTCGCTACCTGGTGGGAGGGATTCCACCGTCTCGCCGAAGGCACGCTGGTGACCGAAGTGGTTCTGACCCTGCCCGACGAACGGTCCCACATGGTCATCCTCCGCCATCGGTTCACCCGAGAAGGCACCGTGCGCGGATTCGACACGGTCAACTTCTGCACGCTCCGAGACGGAGCACTGGCCAGCTGGTTCTCGAGGCCGCTCGATCGACAGGAGTACGTCGAGGCCTGGGGCCTCCACGGGGTCGGGTCGACCCAGAGGCGCTCACTGACTTGGTCCCGCGCCGATTCGCCGACCATCTCCAACCATCTGGAACGCAAGTGACCGAAGCCTGGGCTGGTAAGCCCACCATGAAAGACCGACTCTCGACGGTCCGATTCATCGTGTTGGGCACTGGGTTTACCGTTGCACTGGTGGTCACCGTGGGCATCGAAGATGCCGGGCGTGCAGCGCTCGGCCTGATCAAGAAGCGACCCGACTGACCACTCAACGCCGCCCACCGACGAATCCGTCCATCCCCGGGTGACCGGTTCCTGTCGAGGGCAGCACCGGATGCGATATTGGTGCTCACCTGGCCTGCGTGTTGGGCTGCCGAGCTCGCCACAAGTTGAGTTCAGGAGCCTCGCCGGTGTGCGATTCCCGACTAAGCCGATCGGAATTGCAGTGATCGTACGTCCACAGATAGCCTGACGGACAGCGCACCTTCGAGAGATGCCGCTTCCGGTCCGAATCGAACGGAGCAACCACCGTGCCGACGTCCTCTTTTCACTTGGCTGTCGCCCTCGACGGGGCCGGGTGGCACCCCGCCGCCTGGCGAGCCGAGGAGGCTCGGCCGGGTGCACTCTTCACCCCGGGCTACTGGGCTGACCTCGCACGCGAAGCCGAACATGGGCTGCTCGACTTCGTAACGATCGATGACTCCCTGACGCTGCAGTCGTCCCGCCGTGGCGAGCCCGATCGCGTCGATCAGGTGCGCGGGCGTCTGGATGCCGTGCTCGTCGCCGCACGAGTAGCGCCCGTCACGTCTCACGTCGGGATCGTGCCGGTGGCCACGACAACGCACACCGAGCCGTTCCACGTTTCCAAAGCCATTGCCACGCTTGACTTCGTGAGTACCGGACGGGCCGGGGTGCAGGTGCGGGTCGCTGGAACCCGTCTCGAAGCGGAACAGTTCGGGCGGCGGGTGGTACCCGAGATCGACTTCACCGCCGACAAGGTGAACGATCCCGTCGTCGGCCAACTGATAGCGGAGCGTTTCGACGAGGCTGCCGACTTCGTCGAAGTCGTGCGGCGCCTCTGGGACAGCTGGGAGGATGATGCCGAGGTCCGTGACGTAACTACCGGACGGTTCATCGACAGGGACAAACTGCACTACATCGACTTCGAGGGTGAGTGGTTCTCTGTGCGGGGGCCATCCATCACGCCTCGGCCACCACAGGGCCAACCGCTGGTGACCGCCCTCGCTCACGTCCCGACCGCCTACCGGTTGGCGGCCCGGCAGGCCGACGCGGTGTTCATAACACCCCACGACGTGGATGAGATTCCAAGCATCGTGGCCGACATTCGGGCCCAGGAGGTTGCCGTTGCCCGCCAACTGGATCCGCTAAGGATTTTCGCAGACCTCGTCGTCTTCCTCGACGACGAGCCGGGTGCCGCCTTCAGCCGCAAGAATGACCTGGACGCACTCGACGGTGCGCCGATGCGTTCGGACGCCTCCATCTTCAGTGGGACTCCAACCGAACTCGCCGATCTGCTGCTGTCGTGGGCGACTGAAGGGCTTACCGGATTCCGGCTGCGACCGGGCACGCAGCCACATGACCTTGAGGAAGTCACCCGCCGACTGGTGCCGCTGCTCCAGCAGCGGGCCGAGTTCCGGGAGTGCTACCAGGACGTCACGCTGCGAGAGCGACTCGGGCTGGGCCGCCCGGCCAACCGCTATGCGACGCTCTGACCGACAGTGGTGACAACGGAAGTACGAAGGTCTTCAGGAGTGACAGGAGCACGATCGTGAGTACACGGGTCAAACAGATCCATCTCGCCGCACACTTCCCCGGGGTCAACAACACGACCGTATGGAGCGATCCTGATGCAGGCAGTCATATCGACTTCTCCTCGTTCGCTCACCTGGCGCAGGCCGCCGAACGGGCCAAGTTCGACTTCTTCTTCCTGGCCGAGGGCCTTCGCCTGCGAGAGCAGCGTGGCCAGATTCACGACCTCGACGTCGTCGGCCGCCCCGACACCTTCACCGTCCTCGCCGCTCTGGCCGCCGTCACGGATCGCCTCGGGCTCGCTGGCACCATCAACTCGACGTTCAACGAGCCGTTCGAAGTGGCCCGACAGTTTGCTTCGCTGGACCATCTCTCTGGAGGCCGCGCGGCATGGAACGTGGTCACCTCCTGGGACGAGTTCACCGGTGAGAACTTCCGGAGGGGTGGGTTCCTGCCCCAGAACGAGCGCTACGCCCGGGCCAAGGAGTTTCTCCAGACTGCCCGGGAGCTCTGGGACTCCTGGGCCGACGACGCGATCACTGCCGATCCTGCCAGCGGCAGATTTCTGAACGACCCTCGACCCGGGGTGTTCGCACACCACGGTTCACAGTTCGACATCACCGGCCAGTTCATCACGCCCCGTCCCCCCCAGGGCCATCCGGTCATCTTCCAAGCCGGCGACTCCGACGAGGGGCGAGAGTTCGCAGCGTCTACTGCCGACGCCATCTTCTCCCGCCATGCGACGTTGGAGGCGGGCCAGCAGTTCTACGTCGACGTCAAGCGACGGCTCTCCCGCTACGGCCGCTCACCGGACGAGCTCAAGATCCTCCCGGCCGCCACCTTTGTCCTGGGTGACACCGAATCCGACGCAGAGGAGAAGGCCGCACTCGTGCGACGCCAGCAGGTCAGCGGGCCGACGGCCATCTTGTTCCTCGAGCACGTATGGAACCGCGACCTGAGCGCCTACGACCCCGACGGCCCCCTTCCGGAAATCGACCCTGACCCCGGTGAGCATGTGATCGCCAAAGGCCGGGCCAGCGTGCGGATGTATAGGGATCCCCTTCAGACCGCCCGCGAGTGGCGTGAACTGGCCGAAGCCAAACATCTGTCGATTCGCGACCTCATGATCGAGGTGACCGCCCGCCAGTCATTCATCGGGACACCCTCTCAAGTCGCCAGGGCAATCGACGAGTACGTCCAAGAAGACGCCGCCGACGGATTCATCCTCGTTCCCCATGTCACACCGGGTGGCCTCGACGAGTTCGCCGACAAGGTGGTTCCCATCCTCCAGGATCAGGGTCACTACCGCAGCGAGTACCGCGGGGCCACCTTGCGCGACCATCTCGACCTTCCCCCCGCCCGGCGCGTCGCTGACGGGTCGACATTCCGATCCGGAACAGACGGATGACGTCCGAGCGGGTCCCGCTCGATGTCCTCGACCTTGTTCCGATCTCCTCGGGCTCGAGTCCAGGGGAGGCACTACGCAACACCGTGGACCTGGCACAGCAGACCGAAAGCTTCGGTTATCGGCGGTACTGGTTCGCCGAACACCATCTCAATCCCGGCGTGGCCGGATCCTCGCCCGCTGTCTTGACTGCCCTGGTGGCCGCGGCAACCCAGCACATTCGGCTCGGCTCAGGCGGAGTCCAGAGCGGTCATCGCACTGCGCTCTCCGTGGTTGAGGAGTTCGGCCTCATCGACGCACTCCACCCTGGTCGGCTCGATCTGGGTCTGGGCCGTTCGGGCGGCCGTGACTTTCTCAAAGGACAGAGCCGGCCGACGGATACACCCAGGAGCGATGGTCGACCAGACGGGTCATCAAGCACGGCAGATCGCGAGCGGGTGGCCAGATGTCTCCCTCCGCCGTGACCGAGCGCCACTACACAGCCAACGGGCTCTTGATCCCCGAACGCCAGAACCTTGCAGCACTGGCCCGCTCCCCTCGTATCAAACTCACCGCAGAACTCCTGCAACAGGCGGGCGCTCACACCGGCGACTACGCGGAGCTAGTTCGTGACATCGTTGGCCTGCTGCGTGGCACCTATCGTTCGCCCGACGGTCTCGACCCCCGACCGGTACCGGGTCGAGGAGCCCAGGTGCAGCTATGGGTCCTGGGCAGCAGCGGCGGTGAGAGCGCATCGGTCGCCGGTGAACTCGGTCTGCGATTTGCCGCCAACTACCACGTCAGCCCAGCCACAGTTCTGGAAGCGATCGACGGCTACCGCGCCGCCTTCGTTCCGTCGCCCGACCTCGACCAACCCTATGTGGTGGTCTCAGCCGACGTGGTCGTGGGGGCCGACGACAGGACAGCCCGTGACCTGTCGGCCGGCTACGGGCTGTGGGTGCGCAGTATCCGACGTGGCGAAGGAGCCATCGAGTTCCCCACAGCCCAGGAGGCCGCAAGCCATCACTGGACCGATGAGGACCGGGCGCTCGTGGCCGACAGAGTCGACACCCAATTTGTGGGGTCACCCGAGACAGTTGTAGCCGGCCTCGAACGCCTGCAAGAGGCGACCGGTGCCAACGAACTGGTCATCACGACGATCACCCATGACCACGCCGATCGAGTGCGCTCCTACCAACTGCTGGCCAAGCAGTGGCTTGACTGACGGCACGGCAAGCCGGATTCCTCCCGCCTCGTCCGATCACAGCTCGCCCGGCGAATCTGTGCCATGGGAACCGACAACCGTTCGACTGTCGGCGGGGTCCGGTCTCGGTCTCGGTCGAGGGTCGGGCGTGCGAGTCCCTCGCCTGGAGACCTAAGCCAAGCCCACCCGCTCAAGTACATCAGACGGTGCGTGAACACTGCGAAGCTCCCCGGCCAGCGCATCGGCAAACTCGGTTTCGGTAGAGCTGCCAACCTGATTCTCCGACTCATCGGGGTCCGAATCCACGTCAAAGAGGCACGACGAGGTAGACGATCCCATTGCGGCCCAAAAGGGCAGCGGATCCCCCGGCTCAAAGGGTTGTCGGATGACAGGGACATCCGTACCTGGCATGAACCGCAGTTCCGCACGTCGATCCGGACGCGGGAGCAGGCGGAGTCCGGGAAACGCGTGGACCGGCATGGTCGACCACCGGTTGGACCACATAGAGATGGGAAAGTTCGATTCGCCAGAACCCCGCAGATACCGCCGGTGGCCATCGGTGACCCCAACGTGGCTGCCCCAGTACCCGAACAGGGCCAGATCTCGAATGGACGTCGAACGACCATCAACGAGGGGAAGGAGTGACCGTCCGTGCGTAGGGTGGTCTACATCAACATCGAAGAAATCGGCGATCGTCGCGTGTAAATCCACCGAGGTGGTGAGGGCGCCTATG
Organism: uncultured Acidimicrobiaceae bacterium; assembly: GCA_963817985.1. Taxonomy (GTDB): domain Bacteria; phylum Actinomycetota; class Acidimicrobiia; order Acidimicrobiales; family RAAP-2; genus Bog-756. The sequence continues at coordinate 71,793 of CAWFQI010000005.1, forward strand.
TCTCGGGGGGCGGCGCCGGGCCAACGAATCATGAGGGGGATCCTGCCCAGTTCGCTGTAGACCGGCGCTGACGGCTTACCGAAGAGGTCATGTTCGCCGAGATAGTGCCCGTGGTCGGTGCACAGGACCACCGCGGTTGAGTCGGTGAGCCCGGCATCGTCGATGGCATCGAGAAGACGACCGAGCCAGTGGTCGATCATGGTGAGTTTCGAGCCATAGTTCGCTCGGATCTGCTGGCCTTGACGAGCCGAGAGCTGACCGCTGCTCACCGCATCGACGAGGTAGGGCGGCCAGATCTGGAGTGGCCCTTGCCAGTCCGGGTCGTAGCGCCCTGCATAGGGCTCGGGAGTGTCGAAGGGCTCGTGAGGATCAAACTCGTCTACGAACAAGAAAAACCGGTCGTGGTGTGGTGCCGCGGTCCGCACCCATTCAGCAGCTGCCGCCATTGTCTTGGGGCCCGGGAAGTCCTCCTCTTTGCGGAAGTAGGTACGTGAGTCGTCGTAGTACATGTGCATGCGGCCAGGTTCGGCCGGTAGAGCCGGCGCTCCGATCCATGTGGGATCGGGTCGGGTGCGCCACGGGTCGTTTTCGTGTCCCCTCTGGTAGTCCCAAGCCGTAAATTCGGTGTGGTAGTTCTCACCACCTGTCTCGAACAGGTGAGGGTGATCCGACACCAACATCGCCGTCACCCCGCTCAGGCGGAGGGCACGGGTGATGGCCTCTTCCCATACCTCGATGGAGCCCCAGGGCCGCCACAAGAAATCGAGCGCGCCGACCAGGATGTCATGGCGGGCCGGCATGCACGGCAGTGAACCGACATGGTGACGCTGGAAGCGCAGCGCCGAACGTCCGAATTCGGCCAACACCGGAGTCTCGAACTCCGAACCACCGTACGGCTCGAGCAGGTGGCGATTGAGGCTGTCGAGGAGCACCACCACCAGGTTCTTTGGACGAGCGCCCTGTGGATCGATCTCTGTCATGCCACCTTCACCGTCATTGCGCTCCGTGCTTTCGTACCCCGCTTCGAATCGCCCACGCCGGGGAAGGATCCGTATCGGTGGAGTCTACGGACCGGACGGACGATACGGAGCCTCTGGATCGGGGCACGACCAAGTGCGCCTACCCCTGGTCGGCTGCCGGTCGTGGGTCAGCCGCCTCGCTCTTGGCTGGGTGGACGTGCATCGGCGATAGAGCGAAGCGAGAAGCAGGGAGCCACTGACACCTATCCCCTGGGAGAGGCGGAGACGCTGCCGGCCAAACGCTCACGCGAGTATCACTACGGCGACCACGGTGCTCACCCCCGCTTCCCAGTACACGACCCAGGCGCACGCCAAGAAGGACGGCCACCCAAAGGGCGCCGCACGGCCAATCAGTCCTCAGGAAGTGCAGCAAACTCCCGTTTGGTCTTCTTGTACCAACCCATGCCAGAGATGGGCTTTCGCCACCTCCCCTTCATCGCCTTGAGTGCAGGCTCGTGCAGGGCGTCACCGCCCGCCACCACCTCCCGCAAGTGGCGGTCTTCGGCCTTGATCACCTCATCAGCAGTGTTTCCCTGAAGAGGGAGGTCACATGGCCCACCCAACTGTCTGCAGGTCATCGTCTTCACAAGATCTGCTCCTCTTTCCGCCGGTGCGAACCACCGGCTGTCACAAACCTCAACGTCGCTCCTGAATGCGGACCAGATTCCCTGAGGGATCCCGAAATGCACAGTCGCGAACTCCCCAAGGCTGAGATGCCGGCTCCTGAAGGACCTCCGCACCCGACGCCTGAACCTTGTCGAACGTGGCATCGAGATCGTCGGAGGCAAAGATGGCGGCTTGGAGCGATCCCTGTGTCACGAGGGCCAGGAGGGCGTCCCCTTCAGCTTCGGAGCGCCCGCCGTGTGGCTGGGAGAGCACGACGTCGACGTCCTGACCTTGGGCGCCAACGGTGACCCAACGGAATTCGCCCGCTTTGACGTCATTGCGGACCTCGAGGCCGAGGGCATCTCGATAGAAGCCGAGCGCGACATCAGGGTCGTGGACGGGGATGAACATGGTGGAAACGGTGACTGGCATAGGCCAATGGTAGAAGTCCTCATCGGCTGTTTGCTTCTCCGATCGTGCTTAGTACGGGAGGGCTCGGGCGATCAGGCCACCGCTGCAGCACGTCGAGGCCGCGTCACTACCATGCTCACACACGACGGGATGAACTCGCTGTCTCGATGATCACGTGCGCGGTACCGCGATGGGGTCTCACCGACAATCTCGGTGAAGCGTGAACTGAACGAGCCGAGTGATGTGCAGCCGACGGCGATGCACGCATCGGTCACCGACATCCCGGTGCGGAGAAAGGCCTTGGCCCGTTCCATTCTCCGAGTCATGAGATAGGCATAGGGCGATTCTCCATAGGTGGCCCGGAACTTCCGCGAAAAGTGCGCTGGCGACATGTGGGCAGCACTGGATATTGCCGGCACATCGAGCGGTTGCGCGTAGTTCCGGTCCATGAAGTCACGCGCCCGACGAAGGTGGGCAAGATCAGCCATCTCCTCGGAGGTCATATAGGCGATGGTAGGGGGACCCGACGTTCCAGGAGAAATCGCCCCGGGGATCGCAACGTAGGCCCAGGCAAGACCTGCCTCGGTAAGGGCCGGCTCCGTCGCCGGTAGCATCCTCTCCTTATGCCGAAACGGTTGACCACGTGACCGACGTCTCCGGTCCCGGAACCTCAGTCCCGAGCCGGCTCGGGGTTACGGCGCGGTTCACCGACAACGAGCTCGTTCTCGAGCTCAGGCCGCAGCCGGAAGCTCTGCATTGTGGCGTCGTCCGCGCCAGCGTCCTCTCGTTCGTCATCGACGTTGTAGCCGGTATCCCCCTGGATCAGGATGCGCAGGCGTGGACGCTCACCTCGGACATGTCCGTGCGAATGCGACCGATCCCCGCGCCCCCTCGCATCGATGCCACCAGCCGGATCGTGCGCCAGGGACGACGATCGGCCACCTGCCTCGTGGAGTTGCTATCCGATGTGGGGGCGCCCGTTGCCACGGGCGCCATCGGATTCGCCAAGGTTCCCCGCAAGGAGACCGATCCACCCAAGCCCAATGTCCCACTCGGACAGACCCCGGTCATCTTCCGTGACTCGACTGCTCTCGATAAGCCGTTGCGTGAAGAAGCGGGCATCGTAGTGATCGATCCCACTGAGGGCATCGTGGAGGTCGAGGTCACAGCAGACCTCCGCAATCCCGCCGGAACTATGCAGGGAGCCATGGTGGCCCTGCTGGCCGAAGCAGCTGCCGAGGATCTGCTGACCACACGGTTCGGGGCGCCTGTAGTCGTGACCGACCTCGATATCCGCTATCTCCGAAAGACTGAATTGGGGCCGGTGCGCTCGCAGAGCAGGCTGCTCGGGAGCGGACCCGATTCATCGGTCGAGGTACGTCTCATCGACACCTCCACCGATTCGGTCACCTCGTTGGTCTACGCCCGCGGGGTACCGGGCCCCTAACCGGTGGAGGCTGGATGACCCACTCGCACACGAGTGGGCAGCTCCTGACTGGCACTACCGAAGAATCTCCACCAGCAGCACCCACCCGTTGATGGACGCCGCCACGAAGGCCAGGAGCACCGCGGCGAGCACCCAGTAGAGGCCGCCTCCCCCGCCAGCCAGGAGGCTCAGTCCGCCGGCGACGGCGGCCAGACTCGGGAGGAGGAGCACTATGAGGTGTCTGAATCTCGGCGACTCCTGCTCGCCAGCTGCCGGCTTCCTCGGAGTGATCCGCACGGCCTGGGCCGCCACCACCACTCCGGTGGCCGCGATCTCCACGCCGAGCACTCGATTTCCCTGCGCCGGGGCCAGGGCGAACCCGGAAATGAGGAGCGCGCTCAAGAGGACACCGAGCGTTCCGGCGGCCCTGCCAGGAAGGTAGGGGAACTTGAGAATCTGTTGGAGATTGATCGAGACGGCAACAAACAGGAGACCGGTGAACGCGGCCGAGGCGCCGATGGTCCCGACGAAGAAGTCGTGCCAAGCCAGTGGGTGGTACGCAGCCATCCGCAAAGGATGACATCCCAACCTCTCGTCTCGCCGGTTCCGGGACTCCTTGGCTCGTCAGCCTGCCTCGGGCTGGTACAGCGCCGACATCGCCTCTCTGAGGCCGGAACCCACGATCTCGATCCGAACCCCGAGGCCGTTGCGGTGGTAGGAAAACGACACGGGCGCCTGATCACCGGCGCGCCCGCAGAGCTGCAGAGGACACCCCGATCCGGCCAGGCGGGCCCCGTCGACCTCCAAGTCCTCGCTCCAGACCCCGATGTGGTGGAGATTCGAGGACTCATTGCAGACCCAGAGTGACCCTGGGACCTCCTCGATCAGCTCGAGATGGGGATCGTCTGTCGAGTAGCACATCGTGGTGGGCAGCTCGACATCGTTACCGGCGGCATCGCGGTAGGCAACGCTGTCGAGGTGGAGTGTCGGTCCCCAGGTCACGCCCAGCTGCTCACTCAACTCCACCTGTGCTGCGGGTAGGTCCGGCACCACGATCCCGACGTGGAAGTACGGCACCAGCGGTTTCGGGCTCATCGGCTACACCCAGGAGCGATCACGGGTACCTCGCACAAGGACCGAGGGGACCATCTGGGATCCGAAGGAGCGGATGACACCGTGTTTGACCGAGCAGGCACCGCCGCTCACGGTACTCGCTGCCCGCACGACACGACGGCGACTCGGGCGTCGCCGCAAAACGGGGTTCCTCAGTGTGCGTGGCGGGACCGACGAGTCGGGAAGTACAATGAACTCGTGCGTTCTTATTGGTGGTTTAACGGGCCGGCCCAGGACGGGCCTCGGAGCGGCATCCCGCACTGAGCGCACACCCATCCAGGACCGGCTCCAAGGCAGAGGCTCACCGCCTCTGCCTTTTGCTTTGCCCCTTATCAAGGCAAGCCGGTCACCTCCCGGGTCGATCGGATTGCGGGAAGGAACATCGTGGTACCAGGCATTACCGCACACGGGTGGCGGATGACCGAACGTCGCCCACTCGTCTTACCGGGGGATGTGCGTGGCGCGCTGCCCATCGGGCCTCGTAGCCACGCGGTCGTCCAGGCCGCCCGGCGATCGGCCGCCTCGATCCTGCACGGCACCGACGACCGCTTACTGGTCATCGTCGGTCCCTGCTCGATCCATGATCCGGTGGCGGCGCTCGACTACGCACGACGGCTGTCCGACGTCGCCCACGACCTCGCCGACGAGCTCGTGATCGTGATGCGCACCTACTTCGAGAAACCGCGCACCACGGTGGGCTGGAAAGGACTCCTCACCGATCCGGGGATGGACGATACGTACCTCGTCAACGAGGGGATCGTGGCCGCGCGCCATCTCCTCATGGACATTCTCGACATGGGACTTGCGGTTGGGGGCGAGTTCGTCGATCCCCTGGCGGCGCCATTCCTCGCTGACGCCATGAGTTGGGGATCAGTAGGGGCACGAACCTCACAGAGCCCGATTCACCGCCAGCTGGCCAGCGCCCTGCCCATGCCCATCGGCTTCAAGAACGCCACCAGCGGCGAGGTGGGCGTGGCCATCGACGCAGCGCGGGCCGCAGCGATTCCACAGCTCGCCCTCAGCCTCACCGACGAAGGTCGGGCCGCCACCTTCGACACGGCCGGAAACCCGGACGGACACGTGGTGCTTCGGGGTGGCAGCGGTGGCCCCAACTTCGATGCTGCCACCGTTGAGCACACGCACTCCACCATGGTCAGTGCGGGCCTGGCCGGCGGTGTGATCATCGACGCCAGCCACGACAACAGCGGAAAGGACCACCGGAAGCAGACCACCGTGGCCGCCCAGGTCTCTGCGGCCGTAGCCCGGGCTGAACCTGGGTTCGCCGGAATCATGCTCGAGAGCTTTCTCGTCGCCGGCCGACAGAGCGCCCTACCGGGCCGACCAACGGCTCTGACCTTCGGACAGAGTGTCACCGACGCCTGCATGGGCTGGGAGGACACGACCGCCACCCTCGAGCGGTTGGCTCGTGCCGCGGTCATGCGTCGACGAGCCAAATCGGGCCGGGCTCCGGTCACCTGTGCGGTGGCCCACTGAGGCTCACAGCACGGGTCGGCCCCGGCCCGGCGGTCGTCTGGCAGGCCCTCGCCCCGGCACCCGGATCCGAAGGGCCCACCGGGCTCCCCCCGATGGGCCCTCGTAGGGAGTGATGGGTGGGCTTGAGCCCCTGGCCCGCCAGGGAGCCCAGTGATTCTCTCCGCGCTATCGTGCTCACGTTCTTCACGATCCACAGGCAAGGACCAAGGGGGCCCGATGACTCGATTCGTCGAAAGCACGATCACGTTCCCGTACAAGCGGTCGCTCGGCCCGGTCGTCGGCGCCTTCATGACCGCACTGACCGAGAAGCAGATCCTCGGGATCCGCTCGGGCGAGTCGGTGCTCGTACCCCCCATGGAATGGGACCCAGCTACCGGAGCTGAGCTGCCCCATGAGTTCGTGGAGGTGGGACCGGCGGGCACGGTCGAATCGTGGACCTGGGTACCGGTTCCCTCAATCCAGCACCCCCTGGACCATCCTTTCGCCTTCGCCCTCATCCGGCTCGACGGGGCGACCACGCCCCTGCTCCATGCCGTCGATGGGGACAACCCTGGAGCGATGGCCGAGGGGATGCGGGTCGCTCCCCGCTGGCGAGGCGCTCGAGAGGGCCGCATCGACGACATCATCTGTTTCGTCCCTGGCGAGATTCCCGTGGTCGAGGGTGAGGACACCGGTGGCGCCGGCCGAGCCGGTGACCCGCATGGACTATCTGGCCTCGATCACCTATCGGAATCCGGTTCCCGAGGCCGCTGACCGGGCTACTGCAGCATCGAAGGAGCACCGGCTCCTCGGGTTGCGCTGTCCGGTCTGCTCCCGGGTGTACGCGGGCGGAAGGGGCTACTGCCCGATCGACGCCATCGAGCTGGGTCCTGAGTGCGAAGAAGACCTTCCCCACACCGGAACGATCACCAACTTCGCCATCGTGACCCCGGTGCCGTACCCCGGACAGACCGAGACGGAGCCGTTCGTGCGAGCGTTCGTCCTTCTCGACGGCACCGACGTCATCATCCCCTACACGCCGGTGATCGAGCTGCCAGCAGATCAGGTGCGGGTCGGTCAGCGGGTCGACGCCGTGTGGGCGTCGCCGGCCGAGGAGACCGACGAAGGAGGAGGCATGGGCGGCAACTTCGGCTCGCTGCTCGGGTGGATACCCAACGGCGAACCTGACCACAACGACCCCGATCTCGTGAACCGGATCTTCTGATCATGAGCGCACCCTCACCCGATATCGCCGTCATCGGCTGGGCCCACACCCCCATGGTCCGCCACACCGACAAATCCGAGACGCAGCTGCTCATGGAGGCCATCACCGACGCCATCTCGCCTCTGGGGCTGACCCGGGCCGACATCGACTTCACCTGCCTCGGGAGTTGCGACTACATCACCGGCCAGGCCTTCTCCTTTGTCTCCAATCTGGATGCCATCGGCGCCTGGCCGCCCAAGCGGGACTCCCACGTCGAGATGGACGGGGCCTGGGCCCTCTATGAAGCGTGGCTACGGCTGCAGGAGGGCGATATCGAGATCGCCGTGGTCACCGGATCGGGGCGCTCGTCCACCGGCGATCCCGCACTCATCTACCCGATGGAGATGGATCCCTACTTTCTGGCCCCATTGGGCGCCGACCCCTTGACCTTCGCGGCCCTGCAGGCCCGGGCGGTGATCGCCTCGGGCCTGGCCGACGAGCGCTCGATGGCCGAGGTAGCGGTCCGCTCCCGAGGTACCGGTGACGTCGACTCCCTCCTCGAGGACGAGTTCGTGCGCCAGCCGCTCCGTCGCCACGACGTGCCGCCCATCACCGACGGAGCCGCCGCCATGGTGCTGGCCACGGGCGACCGGGCGCGTCAGCTGATTGCTCGGCCGGCCTACATCACCGGGTTCGACCATCGCACCGAATGTCACAATCCCTCGTTCCGTGCCCTGGATGACTCCCCGTCCACCCGGATTGCCGCTGCGGCCGCCGGACTGGGCGACGCCCCCGTCGAGGTCGCCGAGCTCCAGGCCGCATTCACCCACGAGGAGCTGCTCTTGAGGAGCGTCCTCGGACTCGGGGAGGACGTCGCCATCAATCCGTCCGGCGGAGCCCTCCGGGCCAACCCGATCATGGCCACCGGTCTGTGCCGGATCGGCTTCGCCGCCGATCACATCTTCGGGGGTGGAAACCGGGCCCTCGCCCACTCGACCTCCGGTCCATGCCTACAACAGAACCTCGTCTGCATTTTGGAGGGTCGATCATGAGCACCTCGCCGGTCGCCGTAGTCGGTGTGGGCCAGACCCACCACAAGTCCCGACGGCTCGATGTGTCCTTCGGCGGGCTGGTCCGCGAGGCCGTCTTCCGTGCACTCGACGATGCGCACATGACCCTGGCCGACATCGATGCGGTGGTGCTCGGCAAAGCTCCCGACCTCTTCGAGGGGGTGATGAAGCCCGAGCTCTATCTGTCCGATGCCCTCGGGGCGGTGGGCAAGCCCATGTTCCGGGTCCACACGGCCGGATCGGTAGGGGGGACGACGGCCATCGTGGCCGCCTCCCACGTCCAGGCGGGCAAGCACCGGACGGTGATGGCGGTGGCCTTCGAGAAGCAGTCCGAGGGAAACGCCCAGTTCGCCCTGGGCAGTGGCAAGGGAGCATCCCTTGGAGCCGGAGGCGCCTTCGCCCCGTTCATCAGGGCTTACATCCAGCGAAGTGGGGCCCCTGAGCACATCGGCTGGAAGGTGGCGGTGAAGGATCGGCTCAACGCCCTGAAGAACCCCTACGCCCACTTGAAGATCGAGGACATCTCCATCGAGAAGGTGAAGGCCTCGCCCATGATGTGGGAGCCGACCCGCTTCCTCGAATCGTGCCCCTCCTCCGACGGAGCGTGCGCCGTGGTCCTCACCGATGAGGCCGGCGGCAAGGCGGCTGCGGCTGACGGACGGCCCCCGGCGTGGATCCTCGGGTCGTCCTCCCGATCCGAGCCTCCGAGCTTTCCTGGGCGTGACCCGGTCCGGCCCGCCGCCGCCCTCCAGTGTGCAGCCGACGTCTACGCTGACGCCGGGATCACCGATCCACGCGGTCAGATCGACATGGCCGAGCTCTACGTCCCGTTCTCCTGGCTCGAGCCCATCTGGCTCGAGGCCTTCGGGCTGGCCGAAGAGGGCGAAGGATGGAAGATGGTCGACGACGGCACCACCGAGCTCAGTGGCTCACTCCCCGTCAATGCTTCCGGGGGCGTTCTTTCGAGCAACCCCATCGGGGCGTCCGGCCTCCTCCGGTTCGCCGAAGCGGCCAACCAGGTCCGGGGTGCCGCCGGTGAGCACCAGGTGGACGGGGCCAAAGTGGCGATCGGCATGGCCTATGGGGCCAACAACCAGTACTTCAGCACCTGGGCCGTCGGGAGCTCGTTGCACCCGTTCGAGTGACGTTACGGCACCAGGTCGGCCGCCTCCCTTGAGGCACCGTGGGTGCCGGACTTGGACCCCGCATCGCACGCATGACCGATCGGACGGCTGACGGCTGACGGCTGATGGCTGACGGCTGACGGCTGACGGCGTGACAGCTGAGCGGCCTTGACAGCTGACGGCTGACGGCTGACGGCTGACGACTGACGGCTGACGGCTGACGGCTGACGGCTGACGGCTGACGGCTGGACGGGTCAGCCTGTCGGCGTGATGGTGACGGCCACGGTGGCCGCACCTGCACTGTTGGTCACAGCCACCCGGTCCGCGCCGGGAGCCGAACGGACGACACCGCCCGAGACCGTGACTTGGTACCCGTGGGGATAGACCATCGACACCGGTACGGCGATCACCGTCGGTGCCTCGATGTCTGGGGTGGGCACGTAGTACAGGTGGAACTCCCTCGTGTCAGGATCGAAGGCGAACGAAACCGGTGTGCCCGCCACCGCCTGGGGGTAGACGCGGGCCAGGGCACTGGCTGCCGGTGACAACGATCCGTCCGACTCGACCAGAGCTTCGGCCGAACTCCCCGTCGGATCGCGGTAGTACTTCCACTGCCAATAGGTCCAGCCGAGTTGCAGCTCGTCGGCGATCTTGGTCAGGCGTTCCATGAGTGGCTCGCTCGTGGTGGCACCGAACTCGCTCATGAACCAGGCCGGGCCCTCGGGTTGCTTGACCGTGGCGATGTCCGGTCGCTCCTCGCTGCGTCGCTGCATGGTACGGAGCTCCTGGTCGGCACAGGCGTTGAGGTCGGTGGGGTTGCCCGTGACCCCGCTGCGCAGCCCGCAATAGTCATGGAAGTTGAAGACCAGATTCTTGAAGTCCATGGGCCCGATGTCGTTGGGGTGGCCAGAGCTGGCGAAGATGTCCGGCTCGAAGAAGACCAGCTTCTTCGGAGCAACATTCCGCATGGTGGCAATCAGGCCGACCGCCGGGTCGGCGGAGGGACAGGTGAGCACGCTTCCGTCGATGATGCTGCGCCCGGGATGAGCCGCCCCCGTGTAGAGACACTCGAGGTGGTCAGCCACCTCCGTCGATCCAGGGAGGAGGGTCTTGGTGAAGGGCTCGTTGATGGGGTCGAATCCGACCACCCACGGGTTGTTCCGGAAGTGGGAAGCGGCCGCCTTCCACGATCGGATGTACTCCCCCTGCAGGTCACCGACCACGTCGTTGGTCCAGAAGTTGAGGACCGAAGAGATCAGGGCAGGATCGTTATAGGTGTTCGACCAGCGTCCCGGCAGCGTCCCGATGGTGTGGCCGTCGCTGCACACCGCCCAGGCCGGTGCCCCTTCGCCTCCGAACTCGGAGCTGTAGACGTCTTCGTGCATGTCGAGCAACGTGTAGATGTGGTATTTCCCCAGTAGCGCAACGGTTTTGGCCACCCTGGCCAGATAGGCGGTAGCCACGGACTGGTTGTACTGGTGGGGATCGTGGGGTGCTCCCGGCGTGCACACCTCGGGGCTGTTGGGACCGAGGGTCCCCGGCTCGATGCCCTGCCAGATGATGCCCAGGCGCACCACGTTGAAGCCGAGCGAGGCCATGCGGGCGGCATCGGCGGCAGTGAAGTTCCACGGCTTGCCGGGATCGGCGTACAGCTCATAGGGGGCCCGCTTGTAGACCGCGTTCACCCCGCGGAGGAAGACGACGCGGCCATGCTCGTCGGTCATATACGGCCCTCCCAGGGCCTGGAGCGGTCCCGAGACCACGGTGTCGTCGGCAGGGAGGGGTTTGACCCCGCTCGACGACTCCGACGCGTAACCAACGGTGATCCCCACCAGGGCGATGATGACGGCTAGGCCGACTACGAGACGTCGGGAGACCGGCATTGGTGCATAGTACGACGTGCACCCCCTGATTGGGCCCATCCGACGAGGCCCACCGGTGGGGTAACCGCCCAGGTTGCTGCGCCGGCTCGCACAAGGAGGAACCCCGATGAGCACAACGGAACCTGACGTCTCCGCCACTACCTCCGCCCCTCCGTCGTCCCGCATCCTCGACGGCCTCCACGTGGTCGACTGCTCCGAGGGACTCGCCGGCCCGGTCGCTGCGCTGCTCCTGGCCGAAGCGGGTGCCGACGTGGTGAAGGTGGAGCGTCCAGGAGGCGACCCGACGAGGGGGACGCCCGCCTTCCTCACCTGGAACCGCAGCAAGCGGAGCGTGGTGGTCGAACTCGACACCGAGGGTGGGCGAGCCGATCTCCACCGCATGCTCGCCGGGGCCGACATCCTGATCCACGGCTTCACGCCGACCGAAGCCGACCGACTGGGGCTGAGCGACACGTCGTTGGCCCACACCCATCCCGATCTGATTACGGCGTCGGTGCTGGCGTGGCCGGAAGGCCACCCGAGTGCTGCGGGTGCCGCCGATGACCTCTTGGTGAGTGCCAGGCTCGGGCTGTGTGACGAACAAGAGGGCCACCGCGAGGGACCGGTGTTCCTGCGTGCACCCATCGGCAGCTGGTGCGCCGCCTACCTGGTCACGATCGGCATCCTCGCCCGCCTGGTCCAGCGCCACCGGGGCGGGGCCGGAGGGGGACCCGTCCACACCAGCCTGGCCCAGGGGGCACTCCTACCGACCATGATGCACTGGGCCCGGGCGGAGCAGCCCGGGCCGATGTTCGAGTTCGGCCTGCCAAAAGAGCTCCGGCCATCGCTCTTCCGATGTGGTGACGGCATCTGGGTCCATCTCATGCGCTGTGCCGACGCCGACTCCCCGCTCATGAGGGCCGGTCTGGCCATCTTGGGCGAGGACGGGGTGGCCCGGGCCAATGCCGCGTGTAGCGGGCTCACGATGCCTGGGTTCCCCAACTTCGGTGCCAACCAGGCCGTGTTCGACACCCGGCCCAGCACGGAATGGCTGGATGACTTCTGGGCCCATGACATCCCGGCCCAGGTGGCAGCCCCGTTCGGGGCCATCCTGTCCGACCACCAGGCCCAGCTCAACGACTATGTGACCCGGGTCAAAGACCCCCTCGGTGAGCTCGTCCAGGCCGGGACACCCTTTGCCACCGAGCCGCCTTCCAGGGTCACCGGACCCGCCCCCCGACTCGGTCAGCACACTGACGAGGTGCTGGATCACGGGCCACCTTCCCGTCGGTTCCCATCGACACCGGTCGGACCTGGTGTCCGCGCACCTCTCGAAGGCCTCCGGGTGCTCGACTTGGGAAACTTCCTCGCCGGGCCGCTCAGCCCCATGCTCATGGCCGATCTCGGAGCCGACGTGGTGAAGGTCGAAGCCACCTCCGGTGACCAGATGCGTCCGATCCAGCGGGTATTCGCCTCGTGCCAACGAGGGAAGCGAGGAGTGGCCCTCGACCTCAAGTCACCCGACGCCGGGGCGGCGTTGGAGGCTCTGGTCAGTTGGGCCGACGTGGTCCACCACAACCTGCGCCTGCCGGCAGCCCGCCGGCTCGGTATCGACTACGAGCGCGTGCAGCGCATCCACCCTGACGTCGTCTACTGCCACGCCAGCTCGTACGGGCCGAAGGGTGAGCGGGCTGACTGGCCCGGCTACGACCAGCTTTTCCAGGCGTCGGCCGGATGGGAGGTCCTCGGTGGCGGCGAGGAGAACGATCCCATGTGGCTCCGGTTCGGCTTCATGGACCACCTCTGCGCCATGGCGTCGACCGTCGCCACCCTGCTCGCCGTGTTCCACCGGGACCGCACCGGCACGGGCCAGCAGGTCACGGGCTCGCTTCTCGGCGCCGGCGTGCTGACCAACAGCGAGACCTACCTGGATGGATCTGGTCGGGCCGCCCCGGTGCCCACCGTGGACCACGAACAGATGGGCACAGCACCCGGTCACCGGCTCTACCGGCTGTCCGATGGATGGATGGCGCTCCACGCCGTCAGCGAAGCCGAGATGGCCGCGTGCTGCTCGGTCCTCGGCGCACACCGGCCGGACGCGCTCGAAGAGTCACTGGCCGGCAAGGCAACTGATCCCACCGTTGAAGCCCTGCGGGCTGTCGGCGTGTCCTGTGAGCGAGTCCGTTTCGACCAGGGCGAGTCCTTCCTCGACGACCCGGTGATGCGCGAGCTTGGCCTCGTGGCGAGCTATCACCACGCCGAATGGGGCCTGCTCGAACAGGTAGGTGCCTTCTGGGACTTCGGGGAGCTCGAGGTGTCCCTCGACCGGGCGCCCCCCTCGCTCGGCCAACACACCGTCGAGGTCCTCACCGAGGTGGGTCTCGACCCTTCGGCTATCGACGACCTCCTCGAACGGTCGGTCGTTGTGCAGTCGCCGTCAGTCTGATCCGGCCGGAGCCGACAGCGCCTGGACGAGGACGTCAACGTCGCCGAGCGACCGCAGGGTGTCATTCAGGTGGGTGCAGGTCGACGTGCCCTTGAACTCCCGGCGGACGTAGTTTCGGAGCTCGGCGACGGGCATACCCGACAGCCGGCCGGCACTGGCCAGGGCACCCGGACACTCCATCCATGGCAGTACCTGGGCACGGGCCTCGATGTCCTCCACCCGAGACCCGTCCCGGTCGACGGTTCCGACCACCGAGTACTCATGCACCACGGATTCGTCCCCCGACTCGTCCACGTGGCTGTCCCGGAAGTGGGCATCGATGCCGTACCGGTGGTTGGTGCCCTCGGGTGCCGTCACATCCAGCCGGCGGCGGCGGCGCATGCCGTGGGGAGGGAGCGGCTCCATGACGTGCCAGGCCAGCGGGTCGTCGACGGGCTCGAGCACCGGCGCGGGGAGGCCCGGTCGGGACCGGAATCTCGCCGGTCTTGCGGATCGACACCATCATGGATCCCTCGTGGGCCCATCCCGCGGAGAGGTCGTCTTGGGCCGCCATCATCCGGGCCAGGTCGGGCAGTTCTCTACCGCTGGTCGATTGTGGGTGGCGGCTTCGCCGGAAGGTCCCGGCCCGCTGCAGGGCGTAGCCCGAGACCAACGTGGCCCCGGGCAGGTCATCCAACAGGAGGTGGAGCAGTGTCCCGGCTCGCTGCTCCTCGGGGAAGAGCTCGTTGATCTTCGCCCGGAAGCCCGACCCCACGAAGGTACCGAGCAGCTCCTCCAACCCTTGAGTATGAGGAGTGGCGACGATCTCGACCAGCTGTCGGCTGGCCCCGTCGATACGGGCCCGAAGCTCCACCTCGGCGAGGACCAAGCCCGCGAGGTCAGGTCCGGTTCGGAGATCACGCGCGCGGGCCACGACGACCGAGTCCCCGGCCAACCCGTCGGGCCGGGTCGTATCGATGCTGGAGGTCCTACGGACCGAACCGGGGCATCGGCCGACCGTGGTTCGCACTGGATCGTGCGGACCCGCGGCCTCGGGGAGGAAGACCACTACGGGCGCAGCCGGAACGACGTGGTCGACGGCACCGACTCCATTCCCGAACCCTATCCCCGGCTGGGCTGACGCCGACCACGTTGGAGGGTCGGGCCTGTCCCACTCGGCGACAGGAGTGGGCCTGGAGCTATCGTCGCAGCGGTGACTGGCCATTGCGAGGGCTACGGGGGCGGGCAAGGTCCTCGTAGGTGTGTGGGTAAGGCCACCGACGCGTCAGCGACGAATCTCCGGGTCCGGCCACCTCCCACCAGTCCCGTCGAGCCCCCCGACCCCATCGTGGGGCCGACGTCGCTCGGGTTGGGGCGTGCAGTCCCCCGTGGCCGGCTTCGAGTACATGTCGCCAGCGTCGAGCTAACCACCGCCTGCGCCTTCGGGTTCCACGTACCGGGGGCCCGCTGTGCCTGACCCCTCGTCTGAGCGGTCAGGGACAGACCTGTCCTGGCCGGCCGGCTTCCTGTGGGGCAGCGGGGCATCCTCGACCCAGTGCGAAGGCGCCGCGCCAGCGTCTGACTGGTGGGCATGGGAGCGTTCGGGCCATGCCCCGCTGTCCGGTGACGGCAACGGGTTCTCCTCCCGGTACGCCGAGGACTTCACCCTGTTGGCCGGGCTCGGGTTAACCCACCACCGCCTGTCCCTCGAGTGGGCCCGGCTGGAGCCCGTCGAAGGCACCCACGATGCCCGGGCGGTGTCCCACTACCGGGACGTGCTGACTGCAGCCCGGGAGGCCGGGGTCACTCCATGGGTCTGCCTGCACCACTTCACCCTGCCGGCGTGGTTTCTCGACGCGGGCGGCTTCACAATCGAGCACAACCGGACCGATACCTGGCGCCGCCACGTGGACTTCGTGGCCGAGACATTCGGTGATCTGGTCGGGGGGTGGCAGCCTGTCAACGAGACCAACTACTACGCCCGGGCCGCCTACGGCGGGCGCGGTTGGCCCCCCGGCCATGATGATCGCACGGAGGTGGCGCTGGTCCACGAGGCGATCCACCTGGCCGCCGCCGAAGCCGGCCTCCTCCTCGGCCAGACCGGCGCCCCGGTCGCCTCCATCGCGGGCCTCTCGCCCATCGTGCCCCACGACGACGACCCCGACACGGTGGCCCTCGCCCAAACGCTCTTCGACTACTACTGGGAGCCAGGTATCGGTCTGTTCCGCGACGGCGTGCTCCGGGTGCCCGGACGCACGCCGGTCGACCGACCCGACCTGGCGGGATCGGTGGACATGATCGGGTTCTCGTACTACGCGGCCATGGGGGTACGCCACGGCCGGCTGGCCATCCATCCCCCCGACGCACCGGTGTCCCCGCTGGTCTACGGCATCTGGGCCGACGGAGTGGGGCTGGTGCTCGACCGCCTGCACGCCGAACTCCCGGGCACACCCCTGCTCGTGGCGGAGTACGGCATCGGAACCCACGACGACGCCGAGCGGACCGCCTACCTCGAACGCGGGCTGGTCGTGGTGAACGAGGCCATCGCCCGCGGTATCGATGTGCGCGGTTTGTTCCACTGGACCGCAGTGGACAACTACGAGTGGCTCCACGGCTTCGACGTGGCCTTCGGGATCATCGACCCCGACCGCAACGTGCGCCCGAGCGCACAGGTCCTAAAGCGCCAGGCCCTGGCCGAGTCCTCCTAGGCAACGCCTTCACCCGGTACCGGATGGCGGGTGATCGACTCGACGATCAGTACCACTGCCGACAGCGTCTGATCAGGCCAGTCCACGCCGGTCAGGCCGACCGGCGTCCCCGCACCAACTGACCGGGGAGTGCCCCGGTCGTCTCGTCGTGGTCGATGACCTGGGTTCCGCTGACGAAGGTGGCCACGTAGCCCTCGGCCCGCTGGACCAACCGTCCGGCGCCGCCGGGGAGGTCGTTGACCTGCTCGGGGTGGACCAGTCGCAGCCGCCCGTGGTCGACCAGGTTGAGATCGGCCTTCATCCCCGGGGCGATGACCCCCCGGTCCGCGAATCCGTACAGTTCGGCGGGATCGCGGGTCAGCCGACGAACCACTGCCTCCAGTGGCAGGGTGGGCCCGCGGTGCCGGTCCCGGGCCCAGTGGGTGAGCAGGTAGGTGGTCATGCTGGCGTCGGACACCAGGCCCACATGGGCGCCACCATCACCCAGCCCCTGCACGGTCGAGGGGTCGAGCATCATCTCGCGGAGGCCGTCGTAGGAACCACCGCCGTAGTTGAGGAGCGGAAGGAGCAGGAACTCGCGGCCGTCGAAGTCGAGGAGGAGGTCGTAGGCCACCTCCCACGGATCCTTGCCCTGGCGGCGGGCGATCGACGCCACGCTGTCCTCGGGAGCGGGCTCATAGTCGAGGTCGGCGCCGAGCGGGAAGAGGTTCTCGAACCCACTCCTTCCGAACCGGTCGAGCGCGAACGGCCCGCTGCGGTCGGCCTGCTCACCGAGGATCCTCGACCTGACTTCGGGGCGCCGCAGTTCGGCCACCCGGCGGTCGAGGGGGAGATCGGCCAGGGCGGCATAGGAGGGTCGGTAGCGGAACGGATTGAGTTTGGACTGGTGTCCCATCAAGACTCCGAAACAGCGGGATCCGACCTGGGGATGGAGCCGGCCCCCGGCCGCGTTGGCCCGGTGGACGGCATCGAACCAGGGATGCCAGTCCTCAGGTTCGGGACCACCCTGTTCCATGACGAGAAAGGTCACTGGTTGCCCGCTGGCCCGACCGAGACGGACGATCCACTCGAGCTCCTCGGCCATGGCGCCCCGCCGGTCGCCGGCCATCTCACCGCCCACCCCGGCCGGGGTCAACTGGAAGACCCCGCCGCCCGCGGCGACCAGCGCGTCCATCATCACCTCGAGCTCGCGCTCGGGAGCGAACGTTCCCGGAACCGAACCGCCTCCGATGTCTCGGTGGCCTTCTGTCCGGCCCGTGGCGAAGCCGACGGCCCCCGCCGCCACGGCATCGCGGACGATGGCTCCCATGGCGGTCAGATCCTCTGCGGTGGCGTCTTGTAGGGCCCGCTCCCCCATCACATAGGAGCGGACGGCCGAGTGGGGGACCTGGGCGGCTAGATCCATGCTGTGGCCGGTTCGCTCCAGGGCGTCGAGATAGTCGGTAAAGCTCTCCCACTCCCATCGGATGCCCTCGGAGAGCGCGGCACCGGGAATGTCTTCGACACCCTCCATGATGTCGATGAGCGCCTGGTGGCCGCTGGGGTGGGCGGGGGCGAACCCCACCCCGCAGTTGCCCATGACCGCCGTGGTAACCCCGTGCCAGCACGACGGCGTGAGGTAGGGATCCCACGTGGCCTGGCCATCGAAGTGGGTGTGGATGTCGACGAAGCCGGGGGTGAGCACGAGACCGTCGGCGTCGATCGTCCGATGAGCACTGCCGACATCGTGACCGACGGCCACGATGTGCTCGCCCTGGACGGCCACGTCGACCCGCCGGGCCGGGGTGCCGGTGCCGTCGACCACCTCGGCGCCGCCGATCACCAGGTCATGCATACTCAGGTCCCGAGCGGGCGTCCGAGGTGACAGCGGTCAAAGCGTCGGGCACGGGCACCGTCCTCTCCGTCGGGGCACGAACGCCCCGCCGGATGTTCACGCTATCGGCGTCGGGACCTGAGGGTCCGCGGCTCCAGCCCGAACCGACCTCGGTGGCCCACGCGACAGAGGGCGTGACCGCCATGCCCTCTGTCGCGCGCTGCCCGGGGCGGCGACTCACCACCGGCTCCCGCCGAGAGGAATCGTCGCGCAGCGGCCAGCGAAAAGCACGAGAGAATTTCTCTCTGATTATGCGGTAGTACTGTCGCGTAATTGGTTCGAGCGCCCCGAGGAGGCCTCATGACGAGCGAGGAGACACCGGCTACCCGGGGCCGCCCGCCCGGGCCCAGCCTGGCCGGGGAGGCGGTGGCCATCTTGGAGCGGAACGCCTTCGCCGCCATGCGGGGACCCAACAGCCGAGGTGCAGTGCCGCGCAGTGCGTTCCGTGACGTCGACGTCTCGACGGTGGACCGCTCCGTGAAGCGGGCCTTCCCCGACGAACGGGGGCGGACGCCGTTCGACCTCGCCGCCCACCATCTCTGCAGCATGGATGCCGGAACCGCCACCACGCTGCAGGCCGTCTTCGAGGCCGTCCAGCAGAGCTTCCGGGACGCCGACGAGATCGGGGAGACGCTCAGGGTCTTCCTGCGGGCCAACTTCGAGGAGGCCTGTAAGGAAAAAGGACTCTTGGGCACCATGATCGTGCAAACAGCCGCGTGCGCCTACATCGAGTCACAACCGTCGGTCGCCGCCGATTCCGATCAGTTGCGAGCGGCCCATGAGGTGATCGCCATGCGTCAGCACCTGAGCGCACAGATGATCGACTCCTACACGGCGGGGCTGACCACGGCACTCCGTCGGCTCCGCCGTCGCCCGAAGTCGGGCTGCACCATGCAGAGGATCGTCCTGGCCGTGATGGCCAATGTCGATGGCTTTCTGCTCTTCCACAAACTCCAGGAAGATCTGGTGGACGCCGACCTCGTCGTCGAAACCCAGTGGAGCATCATCTGGGGCCTGACCGAACCCGGCCTCCTCGATCCCCCCGACCGGTTCAACCCTCCCGAGCGAGATCTGGTCGAGGCGGCCCTCGCCGCCTTCGCCGAGCATCGGAAGCCCGGATTACAGGAGCTGGCGCGTGACTGTGGCGTCCCGATCGAGGACGCCCGAGAGCTCTTCCCCGACGACGACGTCCTGGCCCAACGGTGCATGGACTACGCGGTGGGGAGCTCGGTCGAGACCGAGGCCATCGCCGTCAACGTTCGAGGGGCCGAGCTGGCTGCCATCCGCGACCTGCTCATCGCCACGACCAAGCAGGCCTCAACGACCCCTCTGCTGGTCGAACTCCTCCGCACCAACCGGGACGGTGGCTTCGTCGCCGAGGCGCGCCGCCACATCGCCGAGGCCCTCAGCCAGTCCGACGCCACCAGCCTCGACCGGGCGACGGCGGACGGGGTGGCCCTGATGCTCGTGGATGCCGCCCTCCAGGGGCATGCAGGCCAGTCGGTGTGGGAGTCGGGGCTCAACGCCTTCGCAATGCACGGCTGACGGGGACGCCCGTCGGTGGGGCGAACGTCGGTCGACTTCGCTCAGGCCTGCTCCGCCTCGGAGGCAGCGATGGCGTCGGCACGCTCACGAAGTTGGTTCTTGGCCACCTTGTCCAGGGTGGCCTTGGGGAACTCCTCGACCACATAGACGGCCCGGGGCACCTTGAAGTCGGCCAGATTGGCGGCACACTGCCCGATGATGGCCTTCTCCAGGCGGCTGTCGTCTTCGTCGGCCCCTGGTCCCTTGATGATGAAGGCCACCGGCACCTCGTTGAGCATGGGGTGGCTCTGGGCCACTACGGCCACGTCGGCCAGGCCGGGCACCTGGCGGCACACGTCCTCGACCTCTCGGGCCGAGACATTCTCGCCCCCCACCTTCAAGACGTCGCCGTCGCGGTCGCAGTAGACGAAGTTGCCGTCCTCGGTCAGCCGCACGATGTCACCGGTCTTGAACCAGCCGTCGGCCGTGAAGCTCTTGGCCATGGCCTCGGGGTTGTCGTAGTACTCGTAGAAGAGCTGGATGCCCCGGGTCCCGCGCACCCACAGCTCACCGGGCTGTCCATCCCGACACACCTCGCCGGTGTCACGGTCCACCAACAGCAGCTCGTAGCCCGGCGTGGGCCTCCCCATCGAGCCCTTGGGAACCATCCGTCCCGGGTTGTCATTGGTGGCGTGGATGACCGTCTCGGTCATGCCGTAGGCGGGGACCACCCGGAAGCCGAGCCACTGTTCGAGCTCGGGCACGATGAGCCCGAACACACCGACTTTGACCGAGTGATCGGGGATGGGCTGGCCGGCCACGGCGTTGTAGACGAAGGGGATGAGGGAGAGGTGCGTGACCCGGTGGGTGGTCACCACCTCCCAGAACCGCGACGAGGAGAACTTGGGCTGGAGCACCACCGTTCCGCCGACGCCCAGCGTGGTCCAAAACGACCAGCTCTGGGCATTGACGTGGAAGAAGGGCAGGAAGACCAGATAGATGTCGTCGTGTCCCATGGAGATGTTCGTCGGGCCCACCCGTCCGGCCCACAGGGCGTTGGCGTGCGTGTGGACGACCGCCTTGGGCTGGGAGGTGGTCCCTGAGGTGAAGAGGATGCCGACCGGTGCCATGGGGTCGGGGGTGCGGGCCACCAGATCCCCTTCGTTGCCCCGCAGCGAGTCGAACCGATCGGCCGTGGTCGGCGACGCAGCTGGCTCGCCGCTGTCGTCCTCGGTGACCACGGTCCAGCCCAGGTCGGGGCCCGACGCCTCGACCAGCGAGGCGTACTGGGGTTGGGTGATCGCACCCACGCACCCGGTCTTGGCAATGAAGAACTCGAGCTCCGCCTGCACCGAGCGGGTGTTGGTGGTGACACCGACGGCGCCGATGGTCGCACACGCGTACCAGGCCAGCACCATCTCGGGGCAGTTGTCCGCATGGATGAGGACCTTGTCCCCGACCGAGACCCCCCTACCGGTCAGGCCCACGGCGATCTGGCGAACCTCCAGCCAGAACTCGGCGTAGGTCCACTGACGGGTGCCGCCACTGCGGGGCTCCCAGATCAGGAAGGTCTTGTCGGGCTGGGTCTCGGCCCAGTAGGCCAGCAGCCACGGAATGTCCTGGCCGGCGAACTGGAATGCCGCGGCAGCTTGTTCGTCCATCGAATGCTCTCCTCTGCGGCCAGCGATCCCGAAACGCCCCCTCGGCGGTGCGTCATCTGGCCTGGGTACGTTCCTACCACCCCCCACCTGAGGCCACCAGGCCTGCTCGTGCCGGGTGACCTCACCACGTTCGCAACCGGGCGTTACCATCGGGAGAACACCGGGATCCGGTCCCCGACTCCGCAGACCCATCCCCTCGAACTGAAGGGACATCCATGTTCCGCCACCTGCTCGTAGCCATCGACGACACCCCATCCGCCCCGGTGGCCATCAGCTTCGCCACCGCCCTGGCCAGGGGAGACGAGGCGTCCGTGCACGTCATGCACGCCAACCGACTGGTGGTCGGCGGCCGGGGATTCACCGAGCTCACCGATCAGGCCGCCACCGCGCTGGTCGACACCGCCGTCCTCCAGCTACTCGAAGAGGGAGTCGGGGCCACCGGGTCGGTGTGTCGGACCAGCAGCCTCACCATCGGCCAGGTCATCGCCGATGCCGCCTGGTCCCGGCACTGTGACGCCATCGTCCTCGGATCACACCGTCCGACCCGTCGGTCCCGCCTGGCCCACCCGTTCGGCCGCGGCACGCGTGAGCGGGTCATCCGGCGCTCCACCCTTCCCGTGCTCACCGCACCCGCACCGCTGCAGATGTCCGGGGGGCGCAGACGGCGAGGTGCGGTGGCTCGCTCCGAGGCTCTGTCGCGGACGAGCGGGGTCCGCTGAGCGACACGCCCGCCACCACCGGGCCGCGTGGCCTGGACACTCGTTCCGAGGGCACCCGTTGACGGTAGGGAACTGTCGTGTTACGACCCTGTCCATGGAGGACAGGATCACCGCCGGGCTCTACCTCGAGATGACCGAGGGGCCGTTGGACGAGTACGTCGAAGGACGGGTCGACCACATCCTCGGCCGGTCGGGTGCTGAGCGGGCCACCTGGTGGCGCAACGTCAAACGCGACCGCGCCGACCTTCCCCGCACGCTGCCCGAGTTCGAATACCTGGCCGTCTACGAGGTGGGCGAGGACTTCAAGGCTCCCGCCGTGCCCGACGGGATCACTGGGCACCACTTCCGTCACTACCCCCGCCCCGGACAGGGGCGGATCAGCGGTCGACCCACCCTCGGCCTCTCCCTCGTCCTCATCTCGCCGACCGAGCCTCACCGGGCCCAGGAGCTCCGGGACTGGGGGGACTTCGTCCACATCCGGTACATCGTCGAGGCCAACGTGCCCGGCTACACCATGATCACGCCGTACGAGAACGCCACCGGTGGCGACCCGCGCTTCCTCCACTTCTACGAGATGGACACCGATGAACCCGAGGCGGCGTTCCGCTCCATGACCCCTCTCGTGGAACAACTCCTCAACGACGGGGGCACGCCGATGGCCGACCTCCTCGACGCAGAAGACGACTCACGGGCCGAGCGGTTCGAGGCCGGATCGGGAGGCCTGACCGAGGCCTTCCGCACCTGGGGATTCCACCCAGCCCTCCGGATCGACTACGTGAACTCGTTCGTCCGGGCCGGCGAGCGAATCGGGCGACGGCCCTGACCCATGCCGGAACGCGGCGTCGGGCCCCGGCTACAGCATCTTTTGGCAGTTACTATGACGGTTGTGGCCCACAGAACCCCCGCCCACCTCCCCGCCGGTGCATCGGTGCGTCGACCGTGCAGCTAGTCACCCTGGGTACCGGCAGTCCGATCCCCGACGCCGCCCGGGCCGGTCCGGCCACGCTGGTGCGGGCCGGCGGGCGCGACTTCCTCTTCGACTGCGGGCGAGGCGTCCTGATGCGGGCGGCCGCGGCGGGAACGGGCCCGGCGATGTTCGCCGCGGTGCTCCTCACCCATCTGCACAGCGACCACACCACAGACCTCAACGACGTCATCACCATGCGGTGGGTCGCCTCACTCGAGCCCAACCCGCTCCCGCTGATAGGCCCCGACGGGACCCGGGGACTGGCCGATCGGACCTTGGCCATGCTGTCCGACGACATCGGCTACCGGGTCTCCCACCACGACGACCTGAACTGGGAGCCGACCTGCTCGGTGACCGAGGTCGGTGACGGGGTGGCCTATGACGACGGCACGGTCCGCATCACCGCCGCCCCCACCGACCACGCCCCCGTCCACCCGACGGTGGGCTACCGGATCGAAGCGGAGGGAAAGGTGGTGGTGGTGGCGGGCGACACGGTGCCCTGCGAGGGCCTCGACCGCCTCTGTGCCGGCGCCGACGTCTATGTGCAGACCGTCATCCGCCGGTCCCTGATCGAGCCCATCCCCTTCGCCCGGCTCCAGGACATCCTCGACTACCACTCGTCCATCACCGATGCCGCCGCCACCGCGTCGCGGGCCGGCGTCGGCACGCTGGTGCTGACCCACCTGGTCCCCGCCCCCGCTCCGGGCTCGGAGCCGGAGTGGGCGGCCGAGGCGCGGGAGGGGTTCGACGGCACGGTGGTCGTGGCCCACGATCTGTGGCAGCTCGACCTGTGACGTTCCGGCGGCGGGCCGGGCCTCCCGGTCAGCCGCCAGAGCGCCGGGTCCGGTCGTAGGATCGTTTCCATGTCCGAAGCGCGTGACGCGGTCATCAGCGACATCCACCGGCTGATGGCGTCCGGCCAACTGTTGCGCGACCAGCTCGTAGAGAGTCGGAAGGGGTTCGAAAAGGGACTCGACCTGTTGGATCGCGACATGCCGCTCAGCCAGGCCCTGGCCGAACTCAACACCGCCGACCGCAGGGAGCGCATGACGGACCTTCTGGCCGAGTTCGACGAGTGCCGCCATCGCCTCCGGATCTCCATCACGAAGGCCGGACTCGAAGAGGGCATGAGCATCGGCGACATCGGCCGGGCATTCGGCGTGTCCCGTCAGCTCGCCGCCCGCTTCGCCAAAGAGGTACGCGACCAGACCGGGCCTGTCGACCCCCCCGCCCCTACGGCTCCGTAACCGTCCAGCCCCGGCGTCTCAGTTCGGCGGCCAGCTGTGCGCTGGTGATGGCGGCGAGCGGGGAACGAGGGGTCGGTCCGGTGACCGGCCTCCGAGCCACTCGTGGCCTCGGAGATGTCGCCGGCAGCTCGTCCCGGTCGGCTTCGGTCTCCTGGAGCCGACCGATGAAGGCCTCGGCCTCGTCCCGGGTGAACCTTCCCCCCGCCTGGCGCTGCGTGAACCCCATGGGGCCGCGGGCGTCCCGGAAGTCGACGTGCCCGGCATCGTGGAGGAGTTGGAGGAGCTCTTGGATCTGGCGGCCGGTGGCCGGTGGGCCCGTCTGCTGTCCGAACGCCATGGTGCGAGTCTCCCTGATCCGGGCGTCCACGCCGACCATGCCGGCTCGGTACCCGTCAGGCCAGGTACTCGACCTCGCCCGTGGCGGTGATCTCGAACCGCTCGATGCCCGAGCTGACATGGGGATCGTCGGCCGCCATGGCCACGGCGATCTTCTGGCCGCTGTTGCGCATGACGTCCATCACCAGCTCCACCACCTGGTCGGGGGCGAACCACCGGTGCACCTGGTCGACCAGCGCGGGGCGAGGGAGCCCGGTCCGGTGATCACCGCGTCGGTCAGGCGCAGGGCGACTTTCTGCGCCTCGGCCAGATCGCTCGACTCGTAGCGCTCGGTGCTGTCGAAGAGGGCCTCGTCGGCCCCGCTCTCGAGGGCCCGGGCCGAACGCGTCGACTGGCACAGCCGGCAGTTGTGCTGACGGGCCCCTCGCAGCCGCACGAGCTCCGTGGTCACCGGGTCGAGGGCATCCAGGAGCGCCACCGATCGGGACAGCCGGTCGAAGCCGTCCAACACCGTCATGCCGGTCGCCGGTCCGGTCGCCGGGTCGCGGGCGGGGGCGAGACCCGATCCCACCTCGGGGTACTCGGGGAAGAGGCGCTCGAGCACCATGGAGACTCTGCGCCCGAGGTCGAGGACGAACAGCGGGACGACGAGATCGAGCACCTGGGATGACCCGACAGCCGTCGCCAACTCGGTGCGGAGGCGGTCATCGACGCCGGCCACATCGATCACGAACTGTTCGGTGAACCCCAGCACCGCCCGCTCCTCGTCGGAGAACAGCGAGGAGGTCGGCCACTGCCGGAGGTGAGCCCGGCGGGAGGCCCCGACTACCGGGGCGGCCCCGGTCGGGGCCCAGGACTCGGTGTCGTCCCCGAGGAGCTGGGCGATCCGCAGATCGACCAGCGCCAATCGATCGGCTGTGGGCATCGCCCACACCTCGGCCTGCAGTCCGACCCAGGTCCGACGCCCACCGGGGGAGCCAGGTAGCCCACGACGTCGGGTCCGGCCGTCGGGGAGGGCGTGGCGGCCGGTTCGGAGGGCACCGCGGGACCGTAACCCGGGACAGGTGACCGGTCAATGCCCGAGCAGGCGGGGCGCCCTAGAGGCGGACGATCACCTTGCCGGTGTTTCCCCCGCTGAACAGCAGGTTGAGGGCGTCACCGGCATGGTCGAGCCCGTCGACCACGTGCTCACGGTGGTGGATCTTGCCCTCCATCACCCAGCCGGCCATGCGCATCTGGGCCTCGGGGAACCGATCCAGGTAGTCGAGGATCAAGAACCCCTCCATCCGGGCACGCTTCACGATGAGATTGAGATAGTTCCGGGGGCCGACCGGGCGGTCCTCGTTGTACTGGGAGATGGCTCCGCACAGCACCACGCGGGCCTTCATGGCCAGCTGGGCCAGGCACGTGTCGAGGATCGCTCCCCCGACGTTGTCGAAGTAGACGTCGATCCCGTCGGGACAGGCGGCCCGCAGGCGCGTACCCACGTCGTCGTCCCGGTAGTTGATGGCGTGGTCGAAGCCCAGCTCGTCGGTGAGCCAGGCGCACTTCTCCGCCGAGCCGGCGATGCCCACCACCGTGCCCGCCCCCTCGATGCGGGCCAGCTGGCCCACCACCGAACCGGTGGCACCGGCCGCACCCGACACCACGACGGTGTCACCGGGTTGGGGACGCCCGATGTCGAGCAGCCCGAAGTAGGCGGTCATCCCGGTCACCCCGAGGACGCCGATGGCCACGGTCGGGTCGAGGCCTGCGGGCAGCACGGTCAGCGACGCGTCGCCCCCGTCGGCCAGGCTGTACTCCTGCCAGCCGAGCATGCCGAAGACGAGGTCACCGGGCTGGTAGCGATCGCTGCGGCTGGACACCACCTCGCCGACCCCGCCGCTGCGCACCACGTCGCCGATGGCGATGGGGGGAAGGTACCCGGGGGCATCGTCCATCCAGGTGCGGATGGTCGGGTCGATGGAGAGGTAGCGCGTCCGAACCAGGGCCTCCCCCTCCCCGGGCTCGGGCACCGGGGCCGAGTCGTCCAGGCGGAGGT
This sequence comes from uncultured Acidimicrobiaceae bacterium, assembly GCA_963817985.1. Taxonomy (GTDB): domain Bacteria; phylum Actinomycetota; class Acidimicrobiia; order Acidimicrobiales; family RAAP-2; genus Bog-756. Next base: position 98,602 of record CAWFQI010000005.1, read on the forward strand.
TCCCCTCGTCGACCAGGCCCTGCGGCCGCGAGGTGAGGAGGATGCGTCGGTAGGTGTCGGTCACATCCGGCATTCAAGCAGAGGGAGGAGGACGGCGCCTCCTATGACCGATGGTCACAGGAGGCGTCGGAGCAGTCGTTCCTTGGCCTCGGTGAACGGTGGGTACACGAGCGAGAGGTCGGGGCGCACACCCCGGCGGAGCACCGGCTTGCGATGACTCAGCTCCTCGAACCCGGCCCGCCCGTGGTAGGCCCCCGAGCCGCTGGCACCCACGCCCCCGAAGGGAAGCTCGGGCACGAGGAAGTGCATCACGGTGTGGTTGACGCACACCCCGCCCGACGTGGTGGTGGCGAGAACCCGCCGCTCGGTGTCCTTCGACCCGGTAAACAGGTAGAGGGCCAGCGGCTTGTCCTTGCCGTTGATGATCCCGGTCGCCTCCTCGAGCGAGTCGACGGTGACGACCGGAAGGATCGGACCGAAGATCTCCTCGCTCATGAGCGCCGAACCCGGGTCGGGGTCGACCACCACCGTGGGTTGGATCGAGCGGTCGTCGGCGTCGATCCCACCGCCCGTCGCCACCCGGCCACCCGATCCGGCCAGGAGGGAGCGAAGGCGGGCCACGTGCCCGTCATTGACGATCTGGGTCCGCGTGAGCCGAGGGTCGGGTCCCTGCATCGCTTCGATGGAGCGGACCAGGGCATCCACCAACCGGTCGGCCACCGGCCGCTCGACGAGAACGTAGTCCGGGGCGATGCAGGTCTGGCCGGCGTTGATGAGCTTGCCCCAGGCGATGCGGCGGGCGGCGATCTCGATGTCGGCATCGCTCGTCACCACCACCGGGCTCTTGCCACCCAGCTCGAGGGTGACCGACGCCAGGTGCTCCGCCGCCGCTGCCATCACGACCTTCCCTACCGTGGTGCTCCCGGTGAAGAACAGATGGTCGAAGGGCAGTTGGAGAAGGTGGGTGGCGACCTCGACCCCGCCCTCGACGACGGCCACCCCGTCGGGATCGAGATACCGGGGGATCAGGCGGGCCAGGGTGTCGGAGGTGGCCGGGGCCAGCTCCGAGGGCTTCACCACCACGGCGTTGCCTGCGGCCACCGCTGCCACCAGCGGGGACAGGGCCAGCTGGACCGGGTAGTTCCACGGGGCGATGACCAGCACCCTGCCCTTGGGCTCGGCCACCGTCCAGGACCGTCCGGGGAGATTGGTCCGGCCCGGCCAGACCGGACGGGGACGCATCCAGCGGGCGAGGTGACGACGGGCGTGCGCAGCTTCGGCCGCCACCGGCATGAGGTCGGTCATCCACGCCTCGAACCGGGGTTTGCCGAAGTCGTCGGCCATCGCCGTGAGCAACTCGGACTCGTGGTCGGCAATCATGGCTTCGATGCCCCGCAGCTGGGCTGTTCGCCAGGCCAGCTGACGCGTGGTTCCCGACGCGAACGTCGCCCCCAGGCGATCGAAGGTGGCGGTGACGTCGGGAGGACCGCCGTCTCGTACCGCGGTGGCCGGGGTGTCCGTGGTGGTCATGGTGGCCTCGTGCTTTCGTCGCTCTCCCGCCACGGTACCGGGCACCAGCCGGGGATGGACCCCGAGCCCCGAGTTAGGGGCGCTCGAAGTAGCGGCGGGGATTCTCCACCAGCATGGCGCTGATCTGGTCGGTCGTCACCCCGCGCTCCGCCAGAGCCGGCACCACGTCGGAGACGACGTGCTCGTAGTGCCAGTTGGGGGCGAACTGGGCCGTCAGTCCCTCGGGGAACCAGTCGATGTAACACGAGGCGTCCTGGGAGAGCACCAGGCGGTCGGCGTAGCCGAGCCGGCACAGGTGGGCCACGGTGTCCACCCGCTGCTCGAAGGGCAAGATGAGGTCGAGGCCGAAGCGGTCCATGCCCAGCAGGGAGCCGCGGTCGGCCAGTGCGGTGAGATAGCCGATGTCGGCCGTGTCGCCGCAGTGCCCGATCACCACACGGCTCAGGTCCACACCCTCCTCGGCCAGCACCCGCTGGGTCGTGGTCCCTCCCTGGTTGTTGACGCTGGTGTGCACGGTGATCGGGGCGCCGGTGGCCACATGGGCCTGGGCCACCGCCCGCATCACCCGCTCCACGCCCGGGGTCAGGCCCGGCTCGTCGATGGCGCACTTGAGGAAGGCCGCCTTGACCGAGGTGCCGGCAATGCCCTCGGTGATGTCCCGGACGAACAGGTCGACCATGGGCTCGCCCACGTCCATGACCGTCCCCGGGCCGCTGTAGTGGAAGGCGAAAGGGATGTCGTTGTAGGTGTAGAGACCGGTGGCCGCCACGATGTTGAGGTCCACCTCGGCGTTGATCCGCTCGATACGGGGGATGTAGCGCCCGAGCCCGACCACCGTGGGGTCGACGATGGTGTCGACGCCGAGGGCCTTCAGTCGGGTCAGCCGGGTGACCGCGTCCTCGACCCGGAACTCCTCGTCCCAACCGGCTGGGTAGTTGGCCAGCATGTCCGGGGTCAGCACGAAGACGTGCTCGTGCATCAGCGTGGTGCCGAGATCGCTCGTCTCGACCTGCCCCCGCACCGTCTCGACCGTCGGCATCGGTACCCTCCCTGGCGTCTGCGGCCCCGGTCCACCGCCCATGGCCGGGGCTCCCGCCCGGTCCCCCGGATGGCCCGAGCATGGCACAACAGGGCCTCCTCCCACTACCGTCGTTGCCCGGGGACAGCGGCCGAACCGGCCCCGCCCAAGGGGAGACGATGACCGACACCACTGTGACCACCTCGACCGATCAGGTCCTCGACGAGCTCCACGAGTGGCTGGGCGCCCAGTGGGACCCCGAGCTGACCGTCGGGGCCTGGTGGGAGCGGCTGGGGCTGGCCGGCTGGTCGGCCCCCTCGCTGCCGGCCAACGCCTACGGCAAGGGCCTCACCCGCAACGACGCCATCCAGGTGGCCCAGGCCATCAGCGCCTTCGGCGCCCTCGGGGCTCCGAACGGCCTCGGCCTGTTGCTCGCCGCCCCCACCATCGCCACCCACGGGACCCAGCCCCAGATCGACCGGTACGTCCGGGCCATCGTCACCGGTCAGGAGTCGTGGTGCCAGCTCTTCTCCGAGCCGTCGGCCGGTTCGGATCTGGCCGGGCTCCAGACCCGGGCCATCCGGGACGGCGACGAATGGATCGTCAACGGGCAGAAGGTATGGACCTCCAACGGGCAGAAGGCCAACATGGGCATGCTGTTGGCCCGCACCGACGCCAGCGTGCCCAAGCACCAGGGCATCACCTACTTCGCCTGCCCCATGGTGCAGCCCGGCATCGACATCCGGCCGTTGCGGGAGATGACCGGGCGGGCCCTGTTCAACGAGGTCTTCCTGACCGATGCCCGGGTGCCGGACGAGGCACTCATCGGCGAGGTCAACCACGGCTGGGCCGTGGCCAACACCACCCTGGCCAACGAGCGGGCCGGGCTCGGCTCGGGTGGGGGCAGCGGGGCCGGCGGCGTCGCCGTGCCCGGTACGGTCGGCGGCGATCTCGAGCGACGGGCGGGGGAGTTCGTGCAGAGTCCCCGGAGCAACGGCAAGGGGAAGTCGGCGAGCCCGCGAGACCACCATGCTCCAGGCCATGGGGGGCGGGGTGCGGCTCTTGACCGACCTCGCCACGCGCAACGGCACCGGCTCCGATCCCGTGATCCGCCAGGGCCTGGCCCAGCTCTACACCTGGGGGGAGTTGGGCCGCATGAACGGCCTGCGCCTGAAGGCGGTCAAAGAGGCCGGTGGCGACATCCCCGGCATGCCCAACATCGCCAAGCTCTCGATGAGCCACATCATGCGGCTCTCCCGCGACCTGGGCATGAGCATCGCCGGAGCCTCGGGGATGCTCCATGCCTACGACGCGGCGGATCGGGCGGCCATCACCGAGGCCACCGGCGAGCCCTCCCTGCCCATCGTGACCGAACTGGCCCTGTTGGCTCAGGCCCCCTCCATCTACGGGGGGACCGACCAGGTCCAGCGCAACATCATCGGCGAGCGGGTCCTCGGCCTGCCCAAGGAGCCCAACAACGACCGCACCACGCCGTTCTCGGAACTGCCGAAGAACGTCTGAGTCGGTGACCGGCGAGAGGAGCACCGCCGTTCCGGCGTGCTACAACTCCTCAGTCCGATTAGCACCAACCCTGCGCTGACGACGTCAGCGCAGCGAACCAACCAGCACAAGGAGCAGAACCATGGCCGGCATCAACGAGGGACGGGTGGTCGTCATCACCGGTTCGGGACGCGGCATTGGGCGGGCCCACGCCATCGAGTTCGCCAGCCAGGGCGCCAAGATCGTGGTCAACGACCTGGGTGCCGAGGTGGACGGCAGTGGCCGGTCCGAGGGGCCGGCCGGTGAGGTGGTCGACGAGATCAAGGCCATGGGGGGCGAGGCCGTGGCCAACGGCGACGACGTCTCCGACGTGGAGGGGGCCCAGCGCCTCATCGCCACGGCCGTGGACACCTTCGGGGGTCTCGACGTCCTGGTCAACAACGCCGGCATCCTCCGGGACCGCATGCTCGTCAACATGACCGTCGAGGAGTGGGACGCGGTCATCCGGGTCCACCTGCGCGGCACCTTTGCCCCGATGCGGGCCGCCGTCGAGTACTGGCGGAACCGGACCAAGGCGGGCGAGACCAACGACGCCCGGATCATCAACACCACCTCGCCTTCGGGTATCTACGGCAACGTGGGCCAGACCAACTACGGAGCGGCCAAAGCCGGCATCGCCTCGCTGACGGTGATCGCGGCCATGGAGCTCGGCCGCTACGGCGTCACCGTCAACGCCATCGCCCCGGCCGCCCTCACCCGGATGACCGAGAACCTGGGCGGTGGCTTCGACGCCACCCCCAAGCCGGACCAGTTCGACCCCAACGACCCCGACAACATCGCCCCCTTGGTGGTGTGGTTGGGCAGTCCCGAGTCAAAGGACATCACCGGGCGGGTCTTCAACGTCTTCGGTGGCCACATCAGCGTGGCCGAGGGCTGGGTGGAAGGGCCCGCCGCCGACAAGCACGACCGTTGGGACAGCGCCGAGCTGGGGTCGATCGTGCCCGACCTGGTGGCCAAGGCCGCCCCCAACGCCAACATGCTCGGACGGCGCGACTGACCGCTCACCCGGAGCGGGGCGTACTCAGTTGAAGGCCCAGGCCCCGACCGGCGTCCCGCCGAACGATCCGGCCCACAGCTTGGCGGCGGGGTCGTCGCTTCCGGCCCCTGAGGCCACCATCAGGGGAATCAGGTGCTCCTCTCTCGGGTGGGAGGCGCGCCCCGACGGGGCCGCAGACCAGCGGGCCAGCTCGGCGCGGCGGTGGGCGGCGTCACCGGCCAGGGCGCCGTCGAGCCAGCGGTGGAACTCGGTGGAGGGGACGGCCCCGTCCATCATGCGCAAGTTGTGGTAGCTCATGCCGCTGCCCACGATGAGCACCCCTTCGTCGCGCAGGGGCCGGAGGGCGGCACCCATGTCGGTGTGGCGGTCGGGGTCGAGGCCGGCCTGGAGGGACATGGCCACCACCGGAATGTCCGCCTCGGGATACATGACCTTGAGGGGGATGAACACCCCGTGGTCCCAGCCGTACCCGGGGTCGACCACGGCGTCGATGCCCGCGGCACGGAGCAGGTCGGCCGACGACGACGCCAGGTCGGGTGACCCGGGGGCGCCATAGGTCAGCTCGTAGGTCTCGGGGGGGAATCCGAAGTAGTCGAAGATGAGCTCGGGCCGGGGCCCTCCGGTCACGGTGACCACCGGCGCCTCCCAGTGGGCCGAGACCACGACGATGGCCGACGGTGTGGCGGGGAGCAGGGAGTCGACCGAGGCCAGGAACTCGGCCATGGGACGGAACAGATCGCCCATGGGCCCGTCCATGAAGAAGGCCGGACCGCCACCGTGCGGGAGGTAGATGCTGGGCATCGAGGTCATGGCCAACCTGTCTACCCCATGCGTCACGCCGGCACCCGTCGCCGATGACCCGAGGCCCTCGGGTGGCTGTCCCACTCCAGGGACCGGGGCTCAGCGGTAGGGCTCCCCCGGTCTCCGGCGTGGGTCGGGCCACTCCCCCGACTCGACCATGGCCCGGGCCACGTCCCGGGTTTTCATGTCGAGATGGATCGAGGCCCGAACCAGGAGGTCGAACGCCTGGTCGGCGGGGATGTGCTCTCGCTCCATCAGGATCCCCTGGGCCTGGCCGATGAGCTCTCGTACGCCCAGCGAGGCCTCGAGCGCGCCGGCCAGTCGGCCCTCGTCGACGGTCACCGTCCGAGCCAGCGTCACACCGGCCAGGTAGGCCATGAGCAGGCCGCGGGCCCGGTCCACGACACCGAAGGCGGAGGGATAGCGGGCGAAGAGGGCGAGGGCCGCCGGCTGGGGGTGCACGTCCAAGGGGAGCATCAGCAGGCCGCGGACGCCGGCCTCCTCGGCCTCTTGGGACATGTCCGGCCACGAGCCGTCGGCCAGGTCGGCGGCGTAGAGGGCGGTCTCCGAAGCCAGTGCGTTGATGAGGGCCCCGCCTCGTGGCGGACTCTGGATGAATCCGATCTCGCCCACCGCCCGGTCGCTGTAGGCCGGGGTCGACACCAGGCCGTCCTCGTCCATCGTGACCACGGCGGCGAGGTCGCAGGCTTCGATATCGGCCACGGACATGGCCATCACCTCGGCCACGCTCTCATGGGCCCCCGAGGCGGCCAACAGCGCGGCCATCGTCTGGGAGATGGTCACGGTCAACTCTGCGGCCGCCGTCACCTCGCCAGGCGGACCGCCACCCGTCATGGCTGCGTCACGTTGCAATCGATGATTGCAGCTTTGCACGTTCGGGTCCGGGGTGCCGCCCCTCGTCTCCCCTGACCGATGTGCCTCACCCGTCGGCGACCGGGTGAGCCCGCCTGGCTACTCCGAAGGCTTGGCCTCGGGCCTCCACGAGGTGAGCAGCAAGAGGGCTGTTCCCCCGACGCCGGCCACCACGGCGATGAGCAGCCCCTTCCACCCCCACAGGGTGGTGAGGGTGTGGCCGACCGCATGGTCGATGCTCCACTCGCCCGGGCCGACGGTGGCCAGCACCAGGCCGCAGACGGTCAGCACCATGACGTACTCCCAACCCTCACCGGGGCGGAAGATGAAGAACCCGTTCTTCAGGTGGTTGGTGATCCAGGCGACCAGCATGACGCCGACCACGCCGGCCCCGCCGAACGCGGTCAGAAGACCGAGCACCAACAGGGCGCCGGCGCCGATCTCGGTGATGCTCGCCACCCATGCGTGGACGATGCCGGGCTTCATGCCCAGGCTCTCGAACCAGCGGGCGGTCCCTTCGATCTTGCCCCCGCCGAAGATGTGGTTGACGCCGTGGGCGATGAACACCGCGCCCACGGCGCACCGGAAGATCAGAAGCGCGAGATCAACGGCGTGGACATCGGCCATGGTGGGGAGCTCCGTCTGTGGGATGACAACGAGGGGTGGACCGCGGGTGTCGCGGCGATGCAGCCCACAATGTAGGGAGTGCCCACGGCGGGCGCAATCGGGCACCGCCGCTTTCCCACGGTGGACAGGATCCCTCTCGGCTCACGAGACGGCTCCTGTCAGGCCGGTCGCTACCGTCCTGGCGGCCTCGGGCCCATGGCACCCACCGACCGCTCGGGCCGTGGCCGGTGACGATCGGTGCCGCCCGGCGGCGGCGGGACCCGGCCCCCCAGACGGCGCCCCAGGTAGGGACCGGTTTGGCTCCTATACTCACGTTCTTGACGGGCCGGGGCAGGACTCTGCGCTTTCCACCGTGGCGAGCGGACCGGCAACCCATTCCCGACGGCGAAGTGATGTGATGAGTCAAACCAGCAAGTGGCAGGAGCGCACCGTCGAGCACTCGCTGAAGGACGCGCGCCAAAAGGCGATCTCCCGGGGTGGGAAGTTCATCCGTGCCGCCAACGAACTCATCCGCAAGACGGGCAAGGCCGACTTCACCGTCCAGGATGTCGTGGAGACCTCGGGGATGTCCCTTCGGTCCTTCTACCAGTACTTCGCCACCAAAGACGACCTCCTGCTCGCCCTCGTCGAAGAGGCCGTGGGTGACTACGTGGCCGATATCCGGGCCCGCATCGCGCCGGAGACCGACCCCGTCGAGATGCTCCAACTGCTGGTCAAGACCATGTTCAGCGCCGCCGACCTGTCCAGCTCCTCCTCGCGGGGGATGGTGCTGTTCTCCTGGCACCTGGCCGATACCCGCACCGAGGAGTTCTCGGCCATCTTCAGCCCCCAGGTCACCATGGCGGCCGAGATCCTGGAGGCTGGGGTGGCGAGCGGCGTGTTCCGGGACGACATCGAGGTGCCGGTGCTGGCCGCACTGGTCATGCACACGGTGGTCTCGGTGATGGACATGCGCATTCTCGGGGTCCAGATGTCACCTCAGTTCCTCAGTGAGGACGACCTGGTCCGCTTCTGCCTGGCCGGGGTCATGTCCCCCGGTACCCCGGCCTGAGTCCGACGCCTCCCCGCCCCGGCAGGCGGGCCCGGGTCGAGAAACGGTACTCTTCAGCCGTGCAAACTACCTTCTCGCCTGAGCGACCTCCCGGCGGTCCGGACCCATGGGCCTCACGGACCGGTTCCCGTGACTGATCTCGCCGACCGGCCGACGGCCGACACCTCAGACGCCGACCCGGCCGCCGAGTTCCGCGCCGAGCTGAGCCACTGGCTCGACGGGGAGCTGACCGACGAGGTGGTCCGCCTGGGCCAGGGGATGCCCGAGGACGGCGACCTCAGCGCCTACCGGGCCTGGAACGGCCGGCTGGCCGATGCCGGCTGGGCGGCCCCGGCCTGGCCGTCCGAGCACGGAGGCCGCGATGCGGGGATCGACGAGCAGCTGGCCTACCTCGAGGTGATGAGCGACCGGTCCGCTCCGGGACCCATCAACACCATCGGCGTGGCCAACATCGCTCCGGCGATCATGACCTACGGGACCGCCGAGCAAAAGGAGCGCTACCTCCGGCCGCTGCTGCGGGGGGACGAGATCTGGTCCCAGGGCATGTCCGAGCCCGATGCCGGCTCGGACCTCGCCTCCCTGCGGACCCGGGCCGTGGCCGACGGCGACCACTTCGTGATCAACGGCCAGAAGACCTGGAACAGCATGGGATCGATCGCCGACTGGTGCCAGCTCTATGTGCGCACCGACCCCGACGTGCCCAAGCACAAAGGGATCAGCTGCTTCCTCGTCGACCTGCGCACGCCCGGCATCGAGATCCGACCGGTCCAGACCATCACCGGGGAGCGCACCTTCAGCGAGCTCTACTTCACCGACGTCCACGTCCCGGCATCGGCCGCACTCGGTCCCATCGACGGGGGCTGGACCGTGGCCATGACCACCCTGAGCTTCGAGCGGGCCGGGGTGGCCAAGCTCCACCTCGGCCTCTCCCGCAAGCTGGACCGGCTCCTGGCCGATCCCCGGGCCGCCGGCGCGCTCGCCGACCCGAGGCTCCGGGACCGGGTGGCGTCGGTCTACGCCGACATCGCCTGCATGCGGTGGATGACCAACCGTTCGCTGGCCCGGATGCGCAGCGGTCAGCCGACCGGGGCCGACGGATCCATGACCAAGCTGGCCTGGGGTCGGGCCGAGCAGAAGCTGTCGGCGCTGGCCCTCGACGTGCTCGGGATGGGCGCCACGCTCGACTCGTGGGCCACCAATCTGGCTGCCTCGCGACAGACCACCATCGCCGGGGGCACCACCGAGATCAACCTGAACATCGTGGCCGAGATGGGGCTCGGGCTCCCCCGCGAGCCCCGGGTGAAGTAGCGGTCCTACCACCCGGGGTGGGCCGGCTCGAGCACGACCCGGCCCAGCGGCTTGGGTACACTCCGGTGATGCGGGTAATCGTCGACTACGACCTCTGTGAATCCAACGCGCTGTGCATGGCCGCCGCCCCCGAGGTGTTCGAGGTCCGGGACGACGACTTCCTCTATGTGCTGAACGAGGAGCCCCCCGAGGAGCTGCGGGACAAGGTCGTGGCTGCGGCCAAGGCGTGCCCCAAGGTCGCCATCACCATCGAGGACTGACGCCGCTCACCGACCGTGACCCGGCCGAGGCCCGGGCTCGGTCGTACCGTTACCATGGCACTACACGCAGGGAGTGCTGATGAACCACCTTCGACAGATCAGAAAGCAGACCAGTGGCCTGCTGGCGGAGCTCGGGAACAGCCCCGACGAGGTGGCGCAGTCCCTGGCCTCCAACGGGGTCCAGGGCGTCCCGAGGGACAACCACTCGTGCGCGGTGGCCCGCTACGTGTCCGCCGTGGTCGGCTCGGAGCCCTCGATCCGTTCGGTGACCGTGGGTCCGTGCTCGATGATGATCAGCCTGGTGCGGCCGGTGGACAACCGGCCGGCCGGTCGGCTGCAGATCCAACTGCCCAAGCCGGTGCGTGACTTCGTGGCCGCCTTCGACGCCCGCCAGTACCCGATGGTGACCCAGGAGCCGTCGTCGGAGCCGGGCCTGCCGTCGGGGCCCGGCCCGGAGATCGGCGCCCCGGGACGCCGCCGCCCGACCCGCGCCTGAGGCCACCCCGCCGGAGGCCCTCGCTCGGGTCAGCCGACCCGGTGCACCGGCACGCTGGCGTAGCCGGCCACGTTGGACATGGTCACCCGGGTGCAGTTGGCCTCGTCGACCTCGTAGGACGGCCAGCGCTTGGCCAACTCCTCGATGGCGATGCGGCTCTCCATCCGGGCCAGGGCCGCGCCGAGGCAGCTGTGGATGCCGTACCCGAAGCCGATGGCCAGGCTGGCGGGACGCTCGATGTTGAAGGCGTCCGGGTCCTCGTAGAAGCGCTCGTCCCGGCACGCCGACCCCGAGACCAACAAGGTGGGGAAGCCGGCCTTCACCGGCCCGCCGCTGAGTTCGACGTCCCGGGTGCAGAACCGGCCCTGGTACTGCGAGGGCGGGTAGTACCGGAGGGTCTCCTCGACGGCCCCGGGGATCAGGCCCGGGTCGTCGAGGACCTTCTGCCACTGATCGGGATTGCGGTGGAAGAGCACCCCGGCGTTCCCGACCAGCTTGGTCACCGTCTCGGCCCCGGCTCCACCGAGCAGCGCGGTGAACCCGGCGATCTCCTCGTCGGTGAGACTGGTCATCTGCCCGTCGCCCCGGTCCACCTCGGCCTGGATGAGGCGGCCGATCATGTCGTCGCCGGGGTCGGCGCGCTTGGCACCGGTGAGCGTCCAGAAGTAGGCCCCGAACTCCGAGCCTGCCGCGGCGCCCTCGGGGGTGGGATCCATCTCGCCCGGCTCACGGTGCAGCATCACGTCGAGCAGGTGACGGAGGTTCTGTCGCTCACCCTCGGGGACCCCGAGCATCCGACAGATCACCTCGACGGGGAACGGTCCGGTGAAGTCCTTGACCAGGTCGAAGTGGTCGGCGTCGTCGAAGGGCTCGAGGAACGAGACGATGACCTCACGCACCATGGGTTCGAGCGCGGCCACGGCCCGGGGGGTGAACACCCGGCTCACCAAGGCCCGCATGCGGTCGTGCTCGGGCGGGTCCATCATGATCATCGACCGGTAGAGGTCGATCAGCTTGGGGTCCTTGGTCAGCATCGACAGGTCCACGCCGTGGGTGCTGGTGAAGGTGGGCCAGTCCTTGTGGGCGGTGCACACGTCGTCGTAGAGGAAGAGGGCGTAGAAGCCGTACTCCTCGTTGAAGTACACCGGCGCCTCGTTGCGCATCTGCCGGTAGAGCTCGGTCGGATCGGTAAAGAACTCGGTGGAGAACGGGTCGAACTCGACCGGCGGTCTGCTGAGCGTGGTGTCGGACATCGGTCTCTCCCCTGGATCGTGTCGATCCGTGCCAGATGTGGTCAACGCGAATGGTACCGGCTCGAGGGCGCGGTCAGTCTCGGATCGGGTCCCGTCGACCGTCGGGCAGGGCGCGACGCGAGGTGAACAGCCACCGCCCGTCGCGCTCCTCGTAGGCGTCGAGGTAGCGGCCCCAGTGGTCGAGGCCGTGGGGCATGAGCACGGCGAAGTAGCTCCGGCCCGTGGCGTGGCAGCGGTCCACGAGATCGATCTGGTGGGTGGCGGTGAAGTGGCGGACGTGCCAGGGTCGGGCCGGGCCCGTGGTCGGCGGGCCATCGGGAGCCGACTCGGCATCCCAGCGCTCCTTCGTCCCGGTGAAGATGGTGGCGATGGCGTCGTGACCCTCATAGCGCTGCACCTGGCCCTCCGTGCTCACGAGCTCCATGGCTGCGTCGTCGGCGAACAGCTCGAGCACCTGGGCGAACCGGCCGGCATCCCCGTTGGCGTTGTAGCGGGCCACGAGATCGCGGATGGACTCGCGGGCCACCAGCTCCCAGAGCTCCATCGGCCCGGGCTCTACTCCTCGATGGTGATGCAGCGCTCCGGGCAGTTCTGGACGGCCAGCCAGGCCTGGCTCTCCAGACCTTCGGGAACCTCGGTGGCCAGCACCACGCTGTGCCCCTCGTCATCGGCGTCGAAGAGCTCGGGGGCCAGGGAGTAGCACCGGCCGTGGCCGGTGCACAGATCGGAATCGAGGACGATGCGCACGAGGCGGCAGCCTACCCCTGTGCTCCACGGTGCGGCCGCGCCCGTCGGGTAGGTCGACGGGTCACGACGGGGCCGCCACCGGGTACTCGGTGATGTCGGCGAGTACCTCGTCGGCGAACCGGGTGAGGCCCTCCAGAGCGTCTTTGGTGCTCCGGAACGGCTTGACCAGTGCCCGCCCCACGCCGGCGTCGGCGTAGGCCCTCAGGTCGTCGAGGCCGAGTGCGCCGGCGCCGAGGGTGATCTCGACGGTCCCGGGGCGTCCGGCCTCGGCCCGGACCCGGGCCATCTGGGCGGCCCGGTCGGGGATCTGCTCGACGGTGTGGTTCATGGGTATCCACCCGTCGCCGAGCAGGGCGGCCCGCCGGAGGGCGGCGGGGCCGTCCCCCCCGATGTGGAGGCTCGGCCACGGCGCGTGGGTCGGCTTGGGCTCGAACATGACCGGGCCGAAGTCGAAGAACTCGCCGTGGTGTTCGATGACCTCTTCGCTCCACAGCCGCCGACACACCTCGAGGGCCTCGTCCACGCGGCGCCCGCGGGAGGCAAAGTCGAGGCCCACCGCCTGCCACTCGGCCTCCAGCCAGCTGGCCCCGACACCGAACTCCACCCGGCCACCCGAGAGCACATCGAGGGTGGTCACCGAACGGGCCACGGTGAAGGGGTGGCGGAGGCCGATGTTGTACACCTGGGTGCCGAAGTGGATCCGCTCGGTCCGGGCGGCCAGGTAGCCGAGATAGCTGAAGACGTCGTAGATGGGCACGTTCGGCGGGATGGGCGGGTGGTCGGCGCCGGCGAACGGGCTGCCCTCGGAGGCCACGGGGATGACCATGTGCTCGGGCATCCACACCGACTCGTAACCCAGGCGGTCAGCGGCCACGGTGACCTCCTCCCACGCCGAGGGTCGCAGCACGCCGAGGGAGATCCCGATCTTCATCGCGCCTCCACGAGGGCGGACGAGGAGGAAGGCGACACGGCGGGGGTGGCGCCCACCGTGCCGCTACTGCCCGAGCGGGGTGGTCTGGGCCAGTTCGGCCGCGGCGGCCATGGTGTCGAGCACCACGTACTCGTAGGCGGCCATGGCCGGGTTGTCGGCGTCCCCCGCCACCACCCGGGCGTACCCGGCCTCCAACACGATGGCCAGCTTGAAGCGGGCGAGGATGATGTAGTAGTCGATCTCGGACACGTCGCGGCCGCTGACCTTGGCGTAGTGGTCGAGCATCTCTTGCCTACTGGGCATGCCCGTCGTGTCCACGTACCCCTTGGTGCGGTCCTCATCCGGGTCCGTCCACCCGTTCATGACCCAGGCCAGATCGAGGAGGGGGTCACCGACGGTCGACATCTCCCAGTCGACCATGGCGGCCAGCCGGGCCGGCGCACCGTGGTGGAACATCACGTTGGCGAACTGGTAGTCGCCGTGGATGATGCCCGGCTCCCACTGGCTGGGCTTGTGGCGGCTCAGCCAGTCGGCGGTCACCTCGAGTCCGGGGATGTCCCGGAACTTGACGGCGTTCAGGTGGGCCATCCAGCGGTCGACCTGGCGGTCGTGGAAGCCGTCGGGCTTGCCGAAGCCCTCGAGACCCACGGCCTTCCAATCCACGCGGGCCAACCGGGCGATGCCGTCGACGAGTTCGATGGCCAGGCCCGACCGGGCCTCGAGGTCGGTGTCGAACGGCGCCGGCCAGCCGTCCATGTTCATAGGCGACCAACCGTCCACCAGACTCATGAGGTAAAAGGACGAGCCGATGATGGAGTCGTCGCTCGAGGCGGCATAGGCCTCGGGGTGGGGCACGTCGGTGCCGTTGAGGGCGTGCAGCACGCGGAACTCGCGCAGCATGGTCTCGTTACGCCCCTTCGGCACCACCCGGGGCGGCCGCCGCAACACGGCCCGGAACTCCCCACGCCGGATCTCGAAGATCTCGTTGGAGGCCCCGCCGCTGATGAACGACGACGTGACCGGCTCGCCCTTGCCCGGCAGGTCCTGGGTGTCCATCCAGGCGCCCAGGCGCTCCTCATTGACCAGTCCGGCGGTGCGGACCTTGATGGCCTCTTCCTCTTCTGGCGTGCGCTTGGCCACGGGTTTCATGCTCCTTTGGGGGTGGGGGATGCTGCGATGTCGGACACGGGGATCAACCCGCCGGGGCGGGATCGTCGGGGTAGGGCTCTTCGAACGCGGTGGGCGTGGCGGCCACCAGACCGTTGGTCAGCTCCGTCGGCGGTGCCACCGTCGAGGGATGGGGTACCCGGGAGGCCATGATGCCCTCCCGCTGGCGCAGGGCGAACATCGACTCGCGCCGGCCCGAGTACGACGTCGGCTGGCGGACCATCCAGAGGATCCCCTCGGCCGCCACCTCCGAGGGCTCCCAGTCGGAGTGGTCGGCCCCCGGTGTGTTGGCCACGAAGCCCTCCGAGGCCACGGCCAGGTCGATCCGGAAGCAGTTGACGGCGATGTGGTCGGCCGCCAGCTGCGAAGCGGCGTCGACGGTCAGCCGCTCGAGGGCGACCTTCGACATGCCGTAGGCCATCAGCGAGGGATGGGGGTAGAGGGCAGCCACCGACGACACGTTGACCACCGATCCCCCGCCGGCGCGACGCATGGCCGGCACCGCCTGGCGGAGGGCGATCATCGGGGCGCGCATGTTGACCTGCATCACCAGGTCGAACCGGTGCAATGGGATGTCGAGGTCGCCGATGAAGGTGATGGCGGCGTTGTTGATGAGGATGTCCAGGCGGCCGAAGTGCTCGAGGGTGGTGGCCACCATCGCCTCCACCTCGGCGTCGACGGCCAAGTTGGTGGGGACGGCCAGCCCCCGCCGTCCGGCTGCTTCCACCCGGGCCACCGTCTCCTCGAGGGTGCCCGAGGTCCGTTGGGGCTGGTCGAGGGTGGACCGGGCGGCACAGGCCACGTCGCACCCCGCCTCGGCCAGGGCCACGGCGGTGGCCGCACCCACCCCGCGGCTGGCCCCGGTCACCAGCGCCACCTTGCCGTCCAGATCGTCCACGCTCGTCTCCCCCGCCGGCCGACACCTGTCGGACCGGACGCCCGGGCCTGACTTCGCCCCGAGCACAAACATTCTGTATGTTGGATACGTCATGAATCAAACCGGCAGCTCCGAGGCGGTGAGTCGACCCGCAGAGGACCAGGTGGCCGACGGTGCCGGCAGCCGGCGGGCCGCCCACGTCCGGGACACCCGCCAGGCCCTGCTCACCGCGGCCCGCGAGCTGTTCGCCACCGACGGGTTCCAGGCCACCCGGACCGAGGAGATCGTCCAGCGGGCCGGCCTCACCCGGGGCGCCCTCTACCACCACTTCCGGGACAAAGAGGACCTCTTCCGGGCGGTCTACGAGGAGCTCTCGGACGAGGTCAGCCGCTCCCTCTGGCGGCGGTCCGAGGACCGGCACCACAGCGCCTGGGACCTGTTCGTGGCCAACAGCGAGGTCTACCTCGACGCCGCCTCCACCAACACCGCCTACCGCCAGATCGTGCTCATCGACGGGCCGGCCGTGCTCGGATGGGACGCGCTGTCCGAACGGGCCGACGGGCCCACCCACCAGATCATCGGCTACCTGACCGACGCCGTCGCCGAGGGCGTCCTCCCGCCTCAGCCGCTCGAGCCCCTGGCCCACCTGTTGGCGGCATTGGGCCGGGGGGCCGCGCTCTATGTCGCCCATGCCGCCGACCCGGAGGTGGCGCGCCGCGAGATGGCCGAGTGCAACGAGCGCTTCCTCTCGGGCCTGGGCATCCGCACCCCGACCCCCACCGCGCCAAGGCCGACCGACCGGCGTTCCCGGCAGCGGCACGTCTCGCCGAACTAACGAGCAGCACCCAACAGAAAGGACCACCCGATGGCCTGGGATTTCTCCACCGAACCGGAGTTCCAAGAGAAGCTGGACTGGGCTCGCCAGTTCGTCGCCGACAAGGTCGAGCCGCTCGACATCCTCTACCCCCACAAGCAGTTCCACCCCCTCGACGACGAGCTGCGGCCCATCGTCGACCCCATGAAACAAGAGGTACGGGACCACGACCTGTGGGCCGCCCACCTCGGGCCCGAACTGGGTGGCAAGGGCTACGGGCAGGTCAAGCTGGCTCTGTTGAACGAGATCCTCGGTGTGTCGGCGTGGGCCCCCATCGTCTTTGGGACCCAGGCCCCCGATACCGGCAACGCCGAGATCATCGCCCACTACGGCACCGATGAGCAGAAGGCGAAGTACCTCCAGCCCCTTCTCGACGGCGAGGTCTTCTCCTGCTATTCGATGACCGAGCCCCAGGCGGGGTCGGACCCCCAGCAGTTCACCTGCGCGGCCGTGCGGGACGGCGACGAGTGGGTCATCAACGGGTGGAAGTTCTTCTCCTCCAACGCCCGCACGGCCTCGTTCCTCATCGTGATGGCCGTCACCGATCCCGACGTGAGCATCTACCAGGGCGCCTCGATGTTCCTGGTGCCGACGGACACCCCCGGGGTGAACATGACCCGCCACGTCGGCCTGGCCGGTGAGTCCGAGGACGAGGCCATGCACGCCCTCATCCACTACGAGGACGTGCGGGTCCCCGCCGACAGCCTGCTCGGTGGGGCCGGACAGGCCTTTGCCATCGCCCAGACCCGTCTGGGCGGGGGTCGCGTCCACCACGCCATGCGGACCGTGGCCACCTGCCAGCGGGCCCTCGACCTCCTCTGCGAGCGGGTGCTCAGCCGGGAGACCCAGGGCAGCCTGCTGGCCCGGAAGCAGTTCATCCAGGGGGACATCGCCGACTCGTACGCCGAGCTCCAGCAGTTCCGGCTGCTCGTGCTCTACACCGCCTGGGAGATCGACCAAGTCGGGGACTACAGCCGCACCCGCAAGAACATCGCCGCCATCAAGGCCCTCACCCCCAAGGTCGCCCACGACGCCGTGTGGCGCTCCATGCACGCCCACGGGGCGCTCGGGGTGTCGAACGAGATGCCCTTCGGCTCCATGTGGATGATGGCCCCCATCATGAGCGTGGTGGACGGCCCGACCGAGGTCCACAAGGTGACCGTGGCCCGCGAGGTGCTGAAAGGCTACGAGCCGTCCCCGGGCCTGTGGCCGACCGCCCACCTTCCGGCCAAGCGGGAGGAGGCCAAACAGAAGCTGGCCGCCCACATCGAGCACCTCGTCGGGAACTCCTGAGGCCGGAGCGTGCGCGCCGTCCGCTGTGAGGAGTACGGGCCACCCACCTCGGTGGTGGTGGCCGAGGTGGAAGAGCCCGTGGCCGGGGAAGGCCAGGTGGTCGTCGACGTCGTGGCGGCCGCGGCCAACTTCCCCGACGTGCTCGTCGTGGCGGACAAGTACCAGGTGAGCATCCCGGTGCCCTTCACCGTGGGCAGCGAGTTCGCCGGCACGGTGTCCTCGATCGGCCCGGGCGTCGACGGGGTGGCCGTGGGTGACCGGGTCATGGGGTCAGTCCTGTTCGGGGCGTTCGCCGACCGGCTGGCCGTCTCGGCCGGCTCGCTCCTGCCGGTGGATCCGGCCATCGACCTGGTCTCGGCGGCGGCCTCGGGGGTGGCTCACCGCACCGCCTACCACGCACTGCGCACCTTCGCCCGGGTGCAGCCGGGTGAGTGGGTGGTGGTGCTCGGCGCCGCCGGTGGGGTGGGACTGGCCGCCGTCGAGCTGGCCACCCTGCTCGGGGCCAGGGTCGTGGCGGCGGCCTCCACCCAGGAGAAGCTGGACCTGTGCGCCGAGCGCGGGGCGGTGGCCGGTGTGGACTACACCCGGGAGAATCTGAAAGAGCGGATCAAAGCCATCACCGGGGGCGGGGCCGATGCCGTCATCGACCCGGTGGGTGGCCCCGCATCCGAGGCGTCGCTCCGGGCCCTGGCTTGGGGAGGACGGTTCGTGACGGTGGGCTTCGCCTCGGGCGAGATCCCGAAGATCCCCCTCAACCTCGTGCTGTTGAAGGGCGTCATCGTCACCGGCTTCACCATGGGGGGCTTCGCCGACCACCAGCGCCAGGACTTCGCCCGCGACCAGGCCGAGCTCACCGAGCTCTACCGGTCCGGGAGGTTCACGCCGCACATCTCGGCGCGGTACCCACTGGATGGGGCGGGCCAGGCCCTCGCCGACCTGGCCGAGCGCCGGGCGCTCGGCAAGGTGCTGGTGGTGCCGTCGGACTGAGCAGGGCGCCCGAGCTCGAAGCTCCGTCGGGCACCGAGCCCGGGCGGGTGGCCGAGCCCGAAGTGGCTCGACCGGCAATCAGGACGAAGGCGGCGGGGCCAGCTCGTCGCGCACCACCCGGCGCAGCACCTTGCCGGTCGCCGTGGTGGGGAGTTCGTCGCGGACCTCGATGACGCTCGGGGTCTTGAGGGAGCCGAGGGAGGACCGGACCCACACGGTCAGCTCCTCGATCACCACGGCGTGCTCCACGCCCTCGGCGTCGGGCACCAGCACCACGGCGGCGGCCACCGACTCGCCCCACTCGGGATGGGGTACCCCGACCACCACGGCCGCCTGTACCCGGGCATGACGGAGGAGGGTGTCCTCGATCTCAGCCGGCGAGAGGTTCTCCCCGCCCTTGATGATGACGTCGTCGGCCCGGCCCTCGACGAACAGGTAGCCGTGCTCGTCGATGGAGCCCACGTCCCCGGTGATCAGCCAACCGCCGCTGTCGGTCCCCGATTCGGTGTCGAGGTACTCCCCGCTCACCTGGGGGCCGCGCACCCGGATGAGGCCCCGCTCCCCGACGGGCACCTCGTCGCCGGTCTCCTCGTGGACGACGAGCACCTCCACGCCAGGAAGGGGTTGGCCCACCGACTCGAGGCGTCGCCTCACCTCCGGCTCGTCGCTGGACAGGGCCAGGCGGTGGTCGTCGGGGCCGAGGACGGCGATGGTGGAGGAGGTCTCGGTCAGGCCGTAGGCGTTGACGAAGCCCACGTCGGGGAAGAGCTCGAGGGCCCGCTCGAGGATGGGGGCGGCCATGCGGGCCCCGCCGTAGGAGATGGCCCGGAGGGTGGGCACCCGGAGGTCGGGGTCGGCTTCCATGCACTGGACGATGCGGGCCAGCATGGTGGGCACCACAAAGGCGTGGGTCGCTCCCTCGTCCCGGGCCACGGTCAGCCAGGACTCGGGGGTGAAGGCGGCCAACGGCAAGAGGCGTCGGCCCGAGTAGACCGAGCTCAACACGGCCGCCACCCCGGCGATGTGGAACGGGGGTGCGGCCAGCATGAGGGCCTCGTCCTCGCCGGCCCCGACGAACTCGACGGTGTCCATGATGTAGGACATCAGGTTGTCGTGGCTCAACAACGCGGCCTTGGGCGAGCCCGACGAGCCGCTGGTGAACAAGATGACGGCCGAACGCTCCGGTTCGGCCTCGTACTCGGCCAGGGCGTTGCCGCCACCGCCCGCTCGCAGCCCCTCCAGCCACACCGACCGCTCGGCAGCCGGCGGATCGGCCAGTTCGGGGGCGAGGGTGGCCGAGGCCACCACCGACGGCCGGTCCAGCCGGGCCACCTGACTGCGCAGGGCCTCGGCGGGCAGACGGAAGTTGAGGGGGGCGTAGGAGGCTCCGGCCCAGGCCGCCCCGAACAGGGCCGTCGGCACGGCGGCCGAGCTCACGTCGGCGTAGGCCAGGGTGCCCGCCCCACTGGCCCGAAGTTCGCCCCCCGCCGTCCGGGCCAGCGCCCGCAGCTCGTCGTAGGTGATGGACACCCCGTCCTCGGTGAGGGCGACGCGGTCGCCGAAGGTATCGGCCACCAGGTCGAGGAGCATGGCGATGTTCAACGTGGGCATCCCGGGGAGTACATGAGCGTGGTCACCCTAATGAGCGGGGTCCACCGAGAACAATTGCACTCGAGCACCACCGGCAGCCACGGCCGGACCAGGGGCCGAAACCGCTCAACCCTCGAGCCCATCGACCAACCCCCAGTCGAGGGCGGTGTCGGCGTCGATCCATCCGCGCCCGAGGGCAACGAGCAAGGTGGCGTGTCGGCCGATACGTCGGGGCAGGCTGACCGTCCCGCCGGCCCCGGGGACGAGCCCCAGGTGGACCTCGGGCAGGGAGATGCGGGTGGTCCGCTCGGCGACCACCCGGCCGGCGAAGGCGGCCAGCTCGATGCCCGACCCCACGGTCGATCCGTGGATGTGCACCTCGGTGCGATCGGCGAGCTCAGCCAGCACCCGGCCGGCACTCCGCTGCAGGCGGACCAGGTGGGCCGTGGCCGGATCCGAGCGGGAGCCGAACTCATCGAGGTCGCCGCCGCTGCAGAACGATTCACCCGCCCCTCGCAGGACGACCGAGGTGACCGACGGGTCGGCCACCGCCACCTGGAGCGCCTCCACCAGGCCGTCGCGCATCGGGGCCGAGAAGGCGTTGTGCACCTCGGGTCGGTGGAGCGTCACGGCCAGCTCGTGGTCCCGACGCTCGACCAGGACAGGCGGCCCGTCCCCGGCCCGGTGTTGACGCACCGGCACGCTCCGACGCCAGGTGGCGAACTCCGGCCCGGCCTGGAGGATGCCGTAGGCCATCGACTCGGCGGCCAGACCCTCGGCCACGCTGCGGTGGTCGCCCCCGCGCAACAGCACGGCAAGGGTCATCGAGGCGAGCGGATTGGCCCGCACCGTGTCGAGGGTGGTGGCCAGCTCCTCACTGCCCGGAGCCACGACCAGGTCGGCCCAGGACGGCCGGCGGGTCGCATCGGACACCACCGCCACCACGACGGCCGGGAGCATGGCCAGACGGCCGGTGGGGTCGGGGGCCGGCCCGTCGGGAAGGGTGTCCCCGGCCACCAGGACCGCTCCACACTCCAGTCCTACAATCCTCTCGAACGCCTCGCCGGTCTCGAGCATCGCCACGAACTCCGGTCCGGCGAGCTCCACGGGGTCCATGGGCCGATGGTAACGAGTCGCCGTCGGCGCCGGGTTGGAACAGAGCAGCGGGAAGTGGGGGCCAGGAGCGTGACCGAGAGCCACCGGGACGACGAGGCAGCGGAAGCATGGTCCTCGTCGGGACTCGCCGCCCTGACCGGACGCCGCCCCAGCCCAGCTCCCTCGGCACCCCGGGCTCTCGTCGAGGGAGTGGCCGCATGGGCCAGGGTGCTCGCCGAGCGGAGCGGCACCATCGGCAGCGTCGTGCGTGTCGACCCGCTGGGCCTCCTGGCCGAGCGGGCCGCCCTCACCGGCCTCGTCCGGGGCGGCGACGTCAGCTGTGGAGGCGGCTCACGCCTCCTCCCCTCAGCCGACGGCTGGGTGGCGGTGTCCCTCACCCGGCCGGACGACTGGGATCTGGTGGCCGCCTGGCTCGGGACGACTCCACCCGGTGGCGGAGGGCGCCTGGGACACGGTGGCCGCCGGCGTGGCCGATGCGTCGTGCGAGCAGCTCCGGGACGGGGCCGTGCTGCTCGGCCTCCCCGTGGCGGTGCTCGGCGAGCGCGATGCCCGCGGGAACGACGCCGACCCGGACCGGCCGGCGGAGGTCGGGCGGATCCGGGGCATCCGTGCGCAACGCATCGGCTCGGCCCCGGCCAGCACCGCCGCTTCCGAGCTGGTGGTGCTCGACCTGTCCTCGCTCTGGGCCGGGCCGCTGGCCGGGCGACTGCTGCTCGAGTCCGGCGCCCGGGTGGTGAAGGTGGAGTCGGTCCGTCGACCCGACGGCGCCCGCCTCGGGCCCCCCCGATTCTTCGCTCGCCTCAACGCCGGGAAGGCCTCGGTGGCCCTCGACCTGACGACGGCGGTCGGACGCCACCAGCTCAGCGACCTCGTGGCCGCGGCCGACGTGGTCATCGCAGCCTCGCGCCCCGGGCCTTCGAACAGCTGGGCCTTGACCCGGTGGAACGTGTAGGCGACGGGCCAACGCGGGTGTGGCTGTCCATCACCGGCTACGGGCTCGGCGCCGGGTCGGAGCACCGCGTGGCGTTCGGGGACGACGCAGCCGTGGCCGGCGGGCTGGTGGTCTGGGACGACCGGGGGCCCTGCTTCTGTGCCGACGCCGTGGCCGACCCCCTGACCGGTCTGGCCTCGGCCGTGGCCGTGTACACCGCCCTCACCGAGGGTGGCACCTGGGTGCTCGATGCATCGATGGCCGATGTGGCCGGCGGGCTCACCGGGCCACCGGTTCCTCTGGCCGGCCGACCGGCCGCGCCGCCCTCCGCGCCGGCCGACGGAACGCCGACCGTCGCCCGTGCGCTGGGGGCTGACACCGAGGCCGTGCTTTCCTCCCTGGCCACGGCCTGATCGGTTCCGGCCGGCTCCCATCAGGGTTGAC
>CAWFQI010000006.1:0-311348 GCA_963817985.1 uncultured Acidimicrobiaceae bacterium
CACCACTGAAATCCCAGCTCAGAGCCTTCAATCCTTGACAGGTGGATTCGCTTGGCGGTCAACTACCGACCGGAACGACCTGTGCCGAGTCGTAGCTCTCGATGGATGTCACACCCTCCGGCTACCTTGGCGACAGCGGTCCCGCTAATCCCTCGGTGTCCGCTCGGAGCACCCCCCGTCGGGTAGTCGGGGGGTGGCTCCGCGTTGTCGGGAAACCTGGCTGGTTTGCCGGTGGTTCCCGATGGGCACAGATGCTGCGTGCGAAACCCTCTGGCTGCTGTAGTTGCGCTGAGTTCCCTTCCTATTGGCCTCTGCTTCGCGGTTGGGCTAGCACTCACCCGCCTTGGTGATGAGGAGCCGATATTCGAGGACCAGGAACATGAGGTACCTGCTCTGGCCTACCGTCCGAATGAGCACCCCTTCGACCCTCCCCAGGCAGCCTGACGACGAGGCAGCTGGACGGCGGCCAAAGCGTTCTGATGGTGGGACTTCGCCCTTTTCTGTTGGGTCCGCGCAGAAGAACAGCGTCGGATGGCAGGCAGATGAGACGGCACGTGGACCGTAGCTGACGGCAAGCTCGGGGCACGACGCCCTATCGATCGCTCTACCGCCGATCGTGGCCGGAGCGCATAGGAAGGCCCTTTTGCACCGCATCCGAGGCTCCGAGGGGCCGCTCCGATGAGTTCGGTCTCTCCCCGCCGTCCAATGATGGATCGGCCCGACGAGAAGAGGACCCGAAGATGACGACGACCGTGGTGCAGTATCGGGCCAAGCCCGAGTATGCCGATGAGAATCAGCGGCTGATTGAGCAAGTGTTCGCTGAATTGGGCGAACGGGAGCCAAAGGGCTTTACGTACAAAGTCTTCCGGCTCGAGGATGGTGTGAGCTTCGTCCATGTGGTGGTTGAGCACCAGAGTGATAACCCCGACTCATTACAGACGTTGCCAGCATTTCAAGCCTTCGTCGCCAGGGTTTCGGAGCGATGCGAGGTTCCACCTGTTGCTAGGGGGGCGACGATCATCGGGGACTACCACTGAACAGTGCAAGCGGCGCGGCGTCCGGGACACCATTTGGTGGGTTTCGACGTACCAACTGTGGACCGGAATCCTGACGCAATCAGCTCTTGCCGTTCTCGGCACTACCTCGACGATCGATTGTCCACCCCTGCCATCGTCTCAAGCGCTTCCGGCCGATGTGTTTCCTGCCTGCTTGGTTGATCGTGGTGATCCACACCTGGGTCTTGCGTGTGTCGCCTCCCAGCGTTAACCTACAACTAGATGGTTGTAGATCAGACATACGCCGATGACGTAGACCGCATTTTTCATGCTCTCGCCGACCGCACGCGTCGCGACATCCTCGCCATCGCCGTCGGGGGCACCTACAGCGTGTCTGCGCTGGCGAAGCGATTTCCGATGAGTTTCGCCGCCGTACAGAAGCACGTTGCGGTGCTGGAAGGTGCCGGGCTGATTACCAAGGAACGACGGGGGCGAGAGCGGCTCGTGCGCACCGAAGTCGACGGCGTCCAGAGAGCCCGCGTACTCCTCGACAGCATCGAAGAGCGTTGGCGCGAACGGATGGACCGGATCAGCGACCTTCTGGCAACCGAGAAGCAAACTACTGGAGGCAAGTGATGAGCGTGACGAACGTCGAAAAGGACCCGGACTCCCTGACCATGACGGTCACGGCAGAGCTTGACGCCACGGTCGAACGGGTGTGGCAGCTGTGGGCCGATCCTCGCCAGTTCGAGCTGTGGTGGGGACCCCCTGACTATCCGGCGACGGTGGTCGAGTACGACCTACGGGCTGGCGGGCGAATCACCTTTTTCATGGTGGGCCCTGAGGGCGGGCGGCACGACAGTGCATGGGAGGTCCTTGTTGCCGACGCGCCGCGCCACCTCGAGCTGCGGGATGCCGACGTCGACGAGGACGGCCGCCCGAATGACGGCAATGCGATGACGGCCATGATCATCACCATCGACGAACTGGACGCCGGGGGAGTTGTGATGGCGATCCGCATCCACTTCGACTCGCAGGCGGGTATGGACGAGGTGCTCGCTATGGGGATCGAAGAAGGTATGCGCACAGTCTTCTCACAGATTGAAGCGGTCCTCGCTGGCACGCCAGCGTGACACGGTGGTGCCGCATCGAATCCCTTGTGCCACGACCGGGTACTGGTCGATGCGGTGGCGCTGATTCACGACACGGTCCGTGCTATTCGTCGGCCCCGTGGTGCGATGGCCAGAACGATCGCGGCACGGGGCGAGCATCCTGGCCTGTCGAATCGGAGGTGCCGACACCGCATGGGGCGAGCAAGGCTGAGGCTGAGGGTGCAATTGGTTCAGTGCAATGAACGCCTCATCGTTATCCGCGTTCCGTAGGCGTCGTCTCCTATGGCCCGCTCGTGCTCACGAATCTCCTCCAACTGGGGAGTTAGGTCGTCAACCTCGATGAATCCCATGGACGCGTAGAACGGTCCGTTCCAAGGAACGTCCCGATAGGTGGTGAGCGTGACCGCATCAAAGCCCTCTGACTGAGCCCAGGTGCAGGCGGCTTCCGCCAACGAACGGCCGAGACCGCGCTGGCCGTGATCAGGGTGTACCGAGAGCTGCCAGATGTGGGGGATGCCATCCACCAACTCCACACACACGAATCCCACGGGCGGCTCGCCGGTCACGAGCACGAGTGCTGCCTTGGCTAAATGGTTCTCCGCGTCGTCGTTGGTGAACGGACCGATTCCCACCGATGCGAAGAGTCGCTCAGAGGCAGACTCAATCGTGCGCAGATGGGCAAACTCATCTGGACGTGCCGGTCGAATATTCGGGCTTAGGCGATCTCGGGCCACTGTTGAGTATCCCATCTGCCCGGCCCGGGAGGCCTAGAAATCACCGCGCCAACCTTTGGTAGTACAAGACTCGCTACTCGGTAGCGCTGGTCCATTGAATCAGGGGAGGTCGGACGGCTGCACAGGTCGGGTTCCCCTTGGAGTCAGTGAGGCCCAGCCGTCCTACCAGCACACCTGATCTCACCGCGGCCCTCAGGATGTCGGGCGGCACCGCGTCAAGCATGATCTTCGCCCGCCGGAACATCTCGAAACTCGTCTGGTCCTCGACCACCCCCCAGGACAAATAGATGAACCGACCACCTGGTGGTCCTGAGATGTACGGTCCTCGGAAATC
Source organism: uncultured Acidimicrobiaceae bacterium (assembly GCA_963817985.1). Classification (GTDB taxonomy): domain Bacteria; phylum Actinomycetota; class Acidimicrobiia; order Acidimicrobiales; family RAAP-2; genus Bog-756. The sequence goes on from CAWFQI010000006.1 coordinate 3,176, forward strand.
GGCGGCCTCCGGGGATACGGGATTGGCTTCCAGCTCCCAAGTGACCGACTCCACGTCAGCGCTTACCCGACCCATCAACTCGTCGGGGCGGTTCTTACGTTGTACGCCCACCTCGATTCCGTGATGGCCTCTGGGGCGCTCCGGGGACGGACCGCAGGACCGGCCGGGAAGGTCGTGAGCCTCGATGCGGATCAGCACAATCACCAGTATGGGCGACAGACGAACGCCCCGTATGAAGCCCCTGGGCCGGTGCAGGTTGGGAGCGCCTACCTCGGGGGGTCAGTCGGAGATGGCGCAGATGGCACCGATGCTAAGGATACTGAGCACCGTGCGTACGAACGGCCGGGTTCGGGTGCGGCGACACGTAGCCTTGGCTTGGTCTGGATGAGCAGTCGCCCAGTCGACTAAACGGCAACCAATTGGAGCGTGCCACTGGTCCCCGTCGGCCGTCGTCTACGTGAGGGCCTGTTCGGCCCGCTTGGCCCGCTTTCGCAACTGGAGGATTCGGGAGGCTGCCACGGCGACCACGATGACCGCCCCTGCTACAGCGGCGATCAACAGCACGACGGCGGTCGGGGCGCGGCCGTGCACGCCAAAGAAATTGACCTGGGCACTCTGGGAGTTCTCGGCAACGAAGATGATCAGCAGGACGAGGATCACCAGACCGATCACCACAGCGGTCCAGCTTGCACTGACGCGAGTTGGCGAGGGATGGTGCGCACCGTGAGCGGCAGGCACTTGATCAGGGAGCAACGCCGGCCCAGAGTCGGCAGTGTCGCCTTCCGCTGTGGGCGCAGGGTTCGGCATGGTCCCGCTGTACCCAGATACAGAGTGCTGAACCCCCGGATCGACGTGGTCGGTAGGGCGGGGCCTCGAAGTCCGACCGGAAGGCGCAGGAGGACTCGCTTCGTCTGGGGTTCTTCCCACATCTGACATTCCAGCTACCGCCGTTGAGATTCGTCAGAACTGTCAGCTGTGGAGCCAACCGCCGGGCCGGGTGACTTGGGCAGCGTTACCACTGACTTTCTGAAGTCAACTGCTGCCTGAAGTTCTCTAATACTGCGCTTCGTTGTCGGACTCTGGGTTTTCGTAACCACGATCTGTCCTTTCCATCGATCCGCCACTCCAAGCGGTACCCGGATTGGACAAGGTCAACCACCCAATACGAGGGGCTTTCGAACGGGGCGTCTCCGCCCAGGTCGCCCCTCGGAAGCCCTTTCTCGGTGATGATGGCCGCTCTGCTGTGCGTACGACGGCATCTGGCCAGGGGCCTTACGTTTTCGTTGCCAGCTGGAAGCGCCCGGAAAGATCGCGCCGTCAGAAGGAGTGGATTTACGTTTGCCCAGTTCAACGGCGGGTAGGGCCCGGAGCATGGGACTAATCCTCGTACTGCTCGTGATTGCATTGATCCTGGCTGGGGTCGGATTCGCCGTCCACGTCCTCTGGATCGTTGCGGTGATCTTTTTCGTCGCCTGGCTGGTTGGTCTCGTGCTGGGCGCAGGTCGGAAGTCGAAGAGCTGAACCTCCAGGCCGAACTAGATCGGCCTGATTGAGCCGTCGCCTGTATCCCCTGACCAGGTGGGTTGGGGTTTTGGATTGGTCAGCTTCACCATCTGGCGAGCACCGGACCATGTTGATGAATCCCGCGAGTCGGAACCATCGACCCAGACGTGGCGGGCCGGGTTCAAGTAGTGGCACTGCTGGGTCGATGCATGACCTTGAGGGGCGCTCACTTTCACGGAGGCGCCATGGACCACGACCCCAAAACCTGCACCATCTGTCACCGCACCGACCGGATGCAGTTCGATCCCGAGAGCCGTTTTCACTTCGTCCCACATGACTCGAAGGCGGCGTTCCCGTTAATTCGACTCTACCCAGCTGTTCGGGAGTCGGTCTGAGTCATAGGCCGGGACCGAGCGCAGAGCGCCTCGATCCCGGCCGGACATGCCTCGCAGATAGAGGTGTCATCCTTGCGGACGACCGTGCCCGACCACCGTCAATGGTGATCCGAGGCCGACGTGGACCGCTTTCGGCGCACAAGCCGATCAGGGACAGAACCGCCCCAACTACACCGACGATCATCAGGATGACACCGACGGTACGCATATTGAGGCCGCGCTGATCCGGATCCACGGTCAGAGCGAAGTCGAGTACCGCTCCCACGGCAAACCCCACAATGCTGGCCACGAGTCCATCTGCCATGATCCCAGTCCCTCCCGTCAGGTTCTCTCCGACGAGAGAACTCGTGCCAGCATTCCCGCCGGGCAGGGTCTTCAACGGGTAAGGGGCACCGGGAGGCCCCACTAGTAGTTGTGCCGACCACCGCCCTCTCGGCCTCCTGCCCCGAGGAGGGCTTGAACCAGCCCGACGAGGGCCACGACGAGTATCCCGGCTGAAGCGGAGCCTGAGAGCCGATCCAACGTTCATCCCCTGCTCGGGTCCATTGGTGGCGGACCCCACCCTTCGCGGACGCCTCCCAACGGACACGGTGGAGCGACGGGAGGGGGACCACACACTCGCTGGGCCAGTCGCCGTCCTGTATCTCGTTGCGCAGTCCACGGACGAGGGCTCAGGTCGACCGGAGGCACGTCGGTCTCACGACGGGTCGTTCTGGACTGGCACGCTCGACCGATCCGAGACAACCACCTCAAGTTCGTCCGGAGAGTGGTCGATGAGGACCCAATGGCCCTCCTCCGACAAACCATGCCCGAGGACGATGATCCGATCCACCTGCTGAACGGGTACTCGAGGCTCATCGGATACGAATATGCGCTCCGCCGGGAAGCCGGACTGGAGCCCAAGGACGCCATCCGCTGGACACTGCGTCGTGTGCTTCCCCCGCCCGACGGTCTCCATCCGGCCATCGCCCTGATCGCCGGCTACGAGGTCGAGCGGGGCGTGTGGGAGGAGCAGGCCTCGTCGTTGATGCGAACCCTCATCGTGAGCTGTGACCGGTCCTGGCTCGCCCTTCGCAAGGTCGAGGGTTGGCAGCCGGGCACTATTGGCATGGGCTGGTGATCTGACCGGCCGTCGGGTGTCGCCGCCTGCTGGTCGAAGTGGTTTCAGGATCCATCATCGGAGTCGATGGACGATCTGGCCTGTCGCCATGAGGCCGATCCGTAACCAAGTGACCAGGTGTGGAGCCCGGTGAGGCGCCCAGGTCCGGAGCCGCTCCCTTCTGGACTGTTGACCGAACCTCGATCAATCGGCGCCCTCGAAGGGTGATCCGTAGCTGAAGACACCGCCGTCCGATCCCACCAGCCAGTACCCACCGCTCACCGGATCCGCGGCCATCCCAACCACCGGTGCATTGAGGGGCGTGGCCCCGGCCGAGCCCTTGAACGCTCCATCGCCGAAGGCGAACACGCCACCGTCCGAGGCCACGAACCAGTAGCCACCACCGTCGGCCGTCGCCGCCATGCCGTTGACTGGGCGGTTGAGAACCCTCCCACCGGTGGAGCCGAAGAACGGCGCCCCAAAGGCGAATACGCCGCCGTCGGAGGCCACCAGCCAGTATCCGCCCGTGGCGTTGTCGGCGCTGATGCCCACCACGGGCTCGTTGAGGTGCGCTCCGCCCATCGATCCGTGGAAGACGGCGTCCCCGAACGCGAATACGCCGCCATCAGAGGCGACGAGCCAGTACCCCCTGCCGTCACTGGTCGGCGCGATATCGACCACTGGGGCGTTCAGGTGCCTGCCCCCCATCGAGCCGAAGAAGCCGGCGTCGCCGAAGGTGAAGATGCCGCCGTCGGCTGCCACCAGCCAGTAGCCCCGTCCGTCGGGAGTGGCCACGATGTGGCTGATCGGCGCGTTGAGATGCTGGCCGGCCATGGAGCCATAGCCCACCGCTGAGCCGTGGCTGGACACGGCACCTTGCGCATCGACCAGCCAATACCCCTCACCGTCGGGCGTCGAAGCCATACCGGTCACCGGGGCGGCGAGCCCCGGTGGGCGCAGCGTGGCCGGAGCCACAAAGAGGCGGCGGGCCCCACCGCAGGAGTAGGAGGTGCAGTCGGGCTGCCAGGCGGCGTAGGCGAGCATCCAGTTCCCCGAGGCATCCTGGAACAGTGAACCTCCACCGGGGCCGGCGGCGCCTGCGTAGGAGGAGAGGACGGGAGCGGGCTGGTACTGGACGCAGGGCCCCACGGGTCCGTCGCAGGTGGCATAGGTCTCCGAATAGGACGACGAGTCCCAGATGCCGGCCGAGAACATGAGGAAGTAGGTGCCGTCCGAATAGGCCATGTCCGGATTCTCGATGGTGGCTTCGAACGGGAAGTCCACCATGTCCTGGTTCACCAGCTGGTGTGGCGAGCCCACGAGCGACAGGCCGTCCGGGCTGAGCTGTTCGGACCACAACGATGCGGGCTCCAGCGATCCTCCGTCATTGGACTTCCAGATGAGGTAGGCCAGGCCCGTGGCCGGGTCGACAAAGGGGCTGGGGTCGACCGAGCCTCCGAGGCCGGGTTGGCAGAGCAGCGGCTGGGTTGAGTGGTCGGTGAAGACCGGGTGGGTGGGGGAAAGCGAGGCGGCGGTGGCTACGGAGAGGCAGTTCCATCCGGTGCCGGCAGGGTGCCCGGACTGAGAGGTGTCGTAGTACATGAGCCACTGCCCGCCCCAATGGAACACTCCCGGCGAGGTCTGGGTGTCCATCTGCTCCCAGGACGGGACCGAAGGCAGGGCGCTCGACCCGTAGTTCTGTCCCGTGAACGAAGCCCATCCCGATTGAGGCGACCCTGACTGGTCGACCAGGGCCTGGAGATGGTTTCCCAGGGCCGTTCCTGTGGTGAAGGCGTAGTAGGTCGAGCCGCTCTGGACCACGTCGGGGTCCGGGGCATCCTGATTGAAGGCGGGCGTCATCGACGCCTGGATACTCATACCGCCGAGCGAGAGTGCCGCGGCAGGGCGATTGCCACTGCCCAGCACGAACAGGGGAAGGCACAGTGAGGTCATCGCGCCCGCGACCAATCTCCGGCTGAGGCCAGCCCTTGTCCGCCAGGCCGGCCGATCGTCACTGTCGCCGCCAGGTCGACCCATTGGGGGGGTCATCGGCAGTTCCGGGTCCCAGCCCAAGCGGAATCTTTGCCTTTCTGTTGGGCGTTGCGCTTCCTCCCAGCCAACCACCAGACAGGCCGATACTGTGGGATATCGGAACGCGTCTGCGCAGTGCAACGGACCGGAGTACCGACGAGCCATGGGTTGGAGCGAGTCGGCCAGGAGGGGAGAGACGATGACGACGTCGGGGGAGCGCCTCGAACTCTGGGGTGGCAACCGGGTGTCCCTCGTCTTCGGGGCCGACGATGGTGCTCGTCAACCTGCACGGGCGACGACCGTGTCACCCGCTGAGAGCATCTCGTGACCACCGAGCCGACCCGGACCGTCGGGGATCCCCACGCCGTCGATCCCGCTGACGAGCAACGCCACGCACCAGGACCCGAGCCGTTGTGGAACGAGTCCCACTACCTCGACTTCGTGGCCGATGACGGCCGGATCGCCGGCTACGCCCGGATCGGGCTCTATCCCAACCTGGGTGTCACCTGGTGGACCACCATGCTGGTGGGGGAGGGGCGACCGGTCGTGTCGTCGGTCGCCTATGACCTGCCCGTGGCCGACGGGACCGGTCTGGTCATCGACGCCGATGGCGTGGCTGTGCACGGTGTCGTGGATGATCCGTTGGCGTCGATGAGCCTCCGGGGGACCGCTCCGGGCCGTCGGTTCGATCGTGCCGAGGACACCTACGGACGTGTACCGGGGGAGCCCACGACGATCGGCCTCGACCTCACCTGGACCACGGACGGGATTCCGTACCAGTACGACGTGACCACGCGCTACGAGATCCCTTGTCTCGTCCGTGGCGAGATCACCATCGGCGACGAGCGAGTGGCGATCGACGGGCAAGGCCAACGGGACCACTCGTGGGGCGAGCGGGACTGGTGGGCGTTCGGCTGGTGTTGGGCCGCTGCCCGCCTCGACGACGGGACACGGGTGCATCTGGCTGACATCCGCATCCCCGGCCTTCCGCTCGCCCTCGGCTATCTGCAGTCCCCTGGGTCCCCTGGGGAACCGGGCGTTCGTTCCGTGGTGTCCCTCGAGGTGACCGAGGAGCTGGGCGACGAGGGCCTGCCCCGGTCGGCGAGGGCCCGCATCGAACCGGACAGCCTGGACCTGCGCATCGAGCCCCTGGCCTTCGGTCCGGTGATGTTGGAGGCCACGGACGGGAGGATCAGTCGGTTCCCGCGAGCGGTGGCCCGGTTCGTGGCCGCTGATGGGCGTTCCGGGCTCGGCTGGATCGAGTGGAACCAGCCCGAGGGCACTGACGGGGCACGGTAGCGTCATCGGGTGCGCCTCTCGCTGAGCCCCTCGATCGATCCGACCGACTATTCGTTCGTCCACCCGATTCGGGCCCGGTTCGGTGAGACCGACGCGATGGGGATCATCCATCACGGTGCGTACGTCGCCTACCTGGAGGAGGCCCGGGTAGCCCTGCTCCGGGACCGGGGCCGCCCCTACGGCGGCGTCCGCGACGCAGGTGTCGATCTGGCGGTGCTCGAGGTCTACGTCCGCTACCGCAGGGCGATCCGGTTCGATGAGGTAGTGGAGGTCCATGTAGCGCTCGGCGGTCTGACCCGAACCACCTTCCAGGTGGGCTACCTCCTGACCGTGGACGCCGAGGCACGGGCCACCGCGGTGACGGTCCATGGTGCAGTCGACGCCGAGGGCCACGGCCGCCGTATGCCGTCGTGGCTGGCGGAGCTGGCCGACCCTTCCCGGTGAGGGTGACGGACCGGGGGGATTGGCGAGCACCGCTCCGGCGGTTCTTCGGCTCGGACATCGCCGGGAGCTGGGTACTGGTCCTCGCCGTCGGTGCCGCCCTCTTGTGGGCCAACGGCCCGTGGGGCTCGACCTACACCACGGTGTGGGACCACCCGGTGCACCTCGGCGGCACCACCTTTTCCGACTTCACCACGGTGCAGTCGTGGGTGAACGGCGCCCTAATGGCCGTGTTCTTCTTCGTGGTGGGCCTCGAAATTGGTCGAGAGCATCGCACCGGTGAGCTCGGGCACCTCCGGACCGCCGTGGTGCCGGTGGTGGGTGCGGCGGGGGGGATGGCTGGGGCCGGGCTGGTCTACGTCTTGTTCAATCACGGTGGGCCGGGGTCCTCGGGGTGGGGAATCCCTATGGCCACCGACATCGCCTTCGCCCTCGGGGCGTTGGCCTTGCTCGGGCCGCGGGTGCCTCGAGGGCTACGTCTGCTGCTGTTGACCCTGGCCGTGGCGGACGACGTCGGATCCGTGTTGGTGTTGGCCATCTTCTACTCGGCACGGACCCGGGCCCTTCCCCTTATCGGGGCCGTGGTGGTCGTGGCGGCCATGGTGGCCTTCCGCCGGTGGTCCCGCTCCGGGGTGGTGCCGGTCCTCGTGGGTGGCGTCGCCCTCTGGGTCCTCTTGGCCGCCGCCGGTGTTGAACCGGCACTGGCCGGCGTGGTGGTCGGCGTGCTCGTTCCGAATGCGCTCCGCGGATCCGACCGGGATCCGGCCGAGCTCCTCGAGCGCCGGGTGGCACCGATATCGGCCTTTGTCGTCCTTCCCCTGTTCGCGCTGGCCAATGCCGGGATCGTCCTGCACGCCGGGATGCTGGCGCCCCCGGGCGCCAAGGCCGTCTTCTTCGGGATCGGCGTGGCCCGAGTGGTGGGAAAGTTGGTAGGCATCTCCCTCGCCTGCTACCTCGTCGTGCGCCTAGGGCTGGGCCGGCTGCCCGAAGGGGTTCGGTGGGGCCACGTCGCCGGGGGTGCTGCGGTGGCAGGCATCGGATTCACCGTGCCTCTGCTCATCGCCGAACAGGCCTTCGCCACCAATCCGCCCCTCGTGGCCGCCTCCGAGCTGGGCCTCCTGGTGGGTTCGGCGGTGGCCTTTGTTGTGGGAGCGGCGGTGTTGGTCGCCGTGCACCGGCGCCGGGCCAGGGAAGACGGTCTCGAGGTCACGCTCCCGACCGAGGATGGGGGAGGTCCCCACATTCCTTGGTAATCGCTCCCGGCGGGCCGCCGTATGCTGCACCGTGTTCACCCCGCGACGTAGGAACGAGGACTCTCCACTATGGCCATTGCCGTCGGCGACACCATCCCTGACATCGAAGTGATGACGTTCGGTCCCGAGGGACCGACCCACGTACAGACCGGCGACGTGCTGGGCTCGGGCAAAGTTGTCCTGTTCGCGGTACCCGGTGCGTTCACCCCCACCTGCTCGGACTACCACCTGCCCAGCTTCGTCATCCGTCAGGACGACCTGAAGGCCAAAGGCGTCGACGCGGTGGTCTGTATCTCGGTCAACGACGCCTTCGTCATGGACGCCTGGGGCAAGGACCACCAAGTCGGGGACGCCGTGACCATGCTGGCTGACGGCAACGGGGCGTTCACCGCCGCGGTGGGCCTCGAGATGGATGGCAGCGGATTCGGCCTGGGCACCCGGTCGCAGCGCTACGCCATGGTGCTGGAGGACGGGGTGGTGACCGTCCTCAACGTCGAGCCCGGGGCGGGACTCACCGTCAGTGCCGCTGACAACATCCTCGAGGCCCTCTAAGGACGCGGCGTTGGACGTCAGGCATGGTGCGGGGCGACCGACGAGGCCGCTACCGTCGGGTCTGTGGAACTGATCGAGGCCCTGCGGACCACCGGGGCGGTACGCGACTTCCTGGACACCCCGGTGCCCGATGCCACCGTGCACCGGCTGCTCGACACCGCCCGCTTCGCCCCGAACGGTGGAAACCGTCAGGCCTGGCGGATCATCGTGGTGAAGGACCCCGCCATACGGCGCGTGCTCCGGGACCTCTACCTGCCCTCGTGGTACCAGTACCTGGCCCAGGCCGCCGTCGGCCTGACCCCGTGGGCGGTGGTCACCGATCGTGAGTTGGAACACGAGGCCATACTCGGCGTGCCCGATATGGAGACCGACCCCGACGACGCGCCCCCGGCTTCGCTGAGCACCTCGACCAGGTTCCGGTGATGCTGGTCTTGCTGGCCGACCTGGCCAGGCTGTCGACGGTCGACCGCGACTGCGGTCACTACACCATGGTCGGGGGGGCGTCGATCTACCCGTTCGCCTGGAGCCTGCTGTTGGCTGCCCGGGCCGAAGGACTCGGTGGTGTCATGACCACCATGGTGGTGCGGGAAGAAGATGCGGTCAGAGAGGCGCTGGGCGTGCCCGACACGGTCTCAGTGGTAGGACTGCTGGCCCTCGGTGTGCCTGTCAGTCAACCCACCAAGTTGCGTCGCGGGCCGGTTGCCTCCTTCGCCACGGTCGACCGCTTCGATGGCGCTCCGCTCGCCGGGCCGGACGATGCGACAGTGGCCCGCCGCGTCAACGGTGATGGCGCATGAAAGTGCGCATCGGTGTGGGGACGGGGGTGGCCGCCGACGGCGGCTACGGCTCGTTCACCCGGATGGTCGACGACCTCGACGAGCTGGGATTCGATTCGCTGTGGCTGCCCGAGGTGCTCACGGCACCCACCTTCGACCCGCTCGTGGCCCTGTCCGTGGCGGCCGCCCACAACAGCCACCTGAAGTTGGGCACCACCATGCTTCTGCCCGGCCGCAACCCCGTCCGGTTGGCCAAAGAGCTGGCCACCCTCGACGTGCTGTCCGAGGGGCGACTCCTCACCACCTTCGTCCCCGGCCTGCCCCGCCAGCCCGAGTCCGGGGCCACCGGGGTCGGGGGGCGCAGCAAGGCGGCCCTGATGGACGAGATGCTCCCGCTGCTCCGCAAGCTGTGGGCCGGAGAGACCGTCTCCCACCACGGGTTGAGCGCCGACTTCGACGATGTCACCGTGGCCCCACGTCCTGTCCAGGAGCCCCTTGAGTTCTGGACCGGCGGCATGGTTCCCGCCGCCCTACGGCGCTGTGGCCGCTTTGCCGACGGCTGGCTGCCTTCGTCGTGCACCCCCGAGGAGGTGGTCGCAGCCCGGGTGGTGATCGATGAGGCGGCCGCCGAGGCCGGCCGGTCCATCAGCCCGGAACACTTCGGGGTCTCCCTGGCCTACGCCGCGGAGCCGCTCACGCCGTCGATGACCCGGGCGATCGGGGCGTCCCGGCGGGGGGTCGATCCGGCCCAGGTGGTCCCGGTGGGCATCGGGGGGCTCCGCTCGATGTTGGAGCAGTTTTTGGCCGTGGGCTTCTCCAAGTTCGTTGTCCGTCCGCTGACCCCTCCTGAGTCGTGGCGGGCCGAGCTCGAGGCACTGGCCGCGGGCGTCCTCGATCTGCAGACATGACGCGGAGCCGTCCCCTCGAGTTCGAGTTCGTGGCCCATGACGACGTCGAGTTGTTGGCCCGCATGGACGAGATCGAGGCGGGTGGGACCGGCTGGATCAACGTGCGGCCGGTCATCGACGAGGAGTACGAACCGCCGCCCCCCGGACCCTTCGCGTTCCTCGGCGGCTCGACCCACCAGGTCCCGACGCTGACCTGGATGCCCGGCAAGCACATGCCTGACGGCACCACCAAGCCCACCACGGTCGGCATCGAGCACGCCGCGGGTCCCCATCTCGCCTGGAAGCTTCCCGACCTCGGTCTGCCCCTGCCGGAGGGATGGCGGATCACCCAAGACCACCCCCGGCGGGGCCTGGTGGCCACGGTGCCGGCCGGTACCGGCCATCGCCGCGTCATGGAGTGGCTGCTCGGCGTGGCGGCCGCCGTCTGCACGGTACCGGCCACCGGTCGGTGGGAGGCCGCCGTCCACGTCGGCCTGTCCTAAGGTCGGGTTGCCGGGCGCCATCGGTCCCGTTCAGGTGGTAGGTGGCCCGGGCCGGGGTTTGCTGTGGCACCCGAAGGGCGGGTACCAGTAGAAGGACACAACGACAAGGAGGCCACACCCATGGTGAAGGAGTTCAAGGAGTTTCTGCTGAGGGGCAACCTGCTCGACCTGGCCGTGGCCGTGGTGATCGGTGCGGCGTTCACCGGCGTGGTCAATTCCTTCGTGAGCAACCTGATCACGCCACTGATCAAGGCCATCTTCGGGGGCAGCACCCAGTTCAACCGGCTCGCGTTCACGATCAACGGCTCGAAGATCACCTACGGCAACTTCTTGGACGCCGTGCTCTCGTTCCTCATCGTGGCCCTGGTGATCTACTTCCTGGTCGTCAAGCCGGTAAACGCACTGATGAAGCGCATGGGCCGCCTGCCCAAAGAGGACGTCCTGCGTGAGTGCCCCGAGTGCCTCAGCAAGGTGCCCGAAGAGGCGGTCCGCTGCGCCTACTGCACCTCGACGCTGACTCCCATCGCTTCCGGCACCGCCAGCTGAGGGAGTCTCACCACCGGCTCGACCACTGCGCCCGGCCCGGCCGAGGTCGCGTCGAGATCGTCGGAGCCGAGGGACCGGTCGACCCGGCCGGGTACGGCCCACCACACCGCAGTCGCCACGGTGAGGCCGACCGCGCAGAGACTGGCCGCGGTGACGAAGGGCAGCCAGGAGGCCACGGCGAAGGCCGCACCCGCCGCAGCCGCCGACAGCGCCGTACAGGCCGTCTGGCTGGTGGCGAAGAGGCCCTGGATCCGACCGACCTCGGATGCCGCGGAGCCCTGGGTGAGGAGGGACTGGACCGCGGGCATGGCCGCAGCGAAGCCCACCGCCTCGGCCGCCCCGAGCAGGACCAGGGCGGTGACATTGTGGATGAACGGATAGGTCGCACACAGGACTGTCGATGTGCCGATGCCCACCAGTACCAGGGTGCGCCGGTCCATGTGATCGGCCAACCATCCGCTGGGCTTGGCGGCCAGGACGAACGGGACGGCGAAGAGGGTCCACGAGATGCCGATGGCCAGCCCGCTGGCCCCGCGGGCTAACAGCAGGAGGGTCCAGCAGATGTCGTAGACCCCACTGGTGAGGCCGAGGGCTGCCCCGCAGATGAGCGCCCCGGTCATGGACCGGTTGGCCCGGACACGCGTGAGGGGCGCAGGCTTCCGTCGGCCCGGGTTCGGGCCGAGCGGGCCAGGGCCACGTCGTCGGACTCCCGAAGCGAAAGGGCAGGAACGCACGCCCCGATCGAGAGCAGTCCCGAGACGAGGAACATGGCCCACATGTAGTGGACGCCGACGATGCTCCCGACCAGTGGACCGATGGCCATGCCGGCCAGCTCGCCGCTGTAGATGGAAGCGAAGGCCCGGCCGCGTCGCTCGACGGGCACCGAGCCCGAGATCATGGCCAGAGCCGCCACGGTTGCCGCGCCGGCGCCCACTCCCTGGAGGGAGCGGAGCCCGATGGCCATCGACGCCGTGATGGGTAGGAGGAATGAGATGCTGGCTACGCCGTAGGTGATCAGCCCAGCGATGAGTACCGGACGCCGTCCGATCCGGTCGGCCACCCTGCCGATGGGGTACTGGGACAGCACGCCGGCGGCAAAGAACGAGGCCATGACCACGCCGGCCAAGGCATCGCTTCCGCCCAGGTGGCGGATGTAGACCGGGAGCATCGGCACGATCGCCGTCGCCCCCGCCCACTGGAGGAAGACGGTGATCGTAAGTGTGCTGATGAGCCGACGCGACCGGTCCGGTGCCGTCGTCACGGTGCTCATGACGGCGTCCGGGCCAGCTGGTCGAGGCAGCGGCCGACGGCGGCGCGGCGAGCTGCCGCGGGAGGAGCCAGACCGAACAGGTCGCACATCCACAGGCCGTCACAGGCCAGGCGCAGCACCGTGGCCGTGGTGGGGTCGAGGCCGTCCTGTTCCAGGCGGTCCTGCCAGCGGTCCGCCGCCTGTTGGAGCGGGATCAGGAGATCGGGCTCGGCCGCAGCGGCGGCGATGAGGGCGGCGCCCAGACGGTCTTCCCGGTCGGGCCGGGTGGCACTGGGTTCCATGGTGGCGCCGATGTAGGCCCTGGTGAAGCAGCCCACGGCGACATCGTCCTCCAGCCGTCGTTCGATATCCCGGTCGAACTCGTCGATGATCTTTGCCACCATGCCGGCCACCAGCGAGTCGCGGGTGGGGAAGTGGTAGAGGATCCCGCCCTTGGAGAGTCCGGCCTCAGCGGCGGCGGCGTCCAGCGTGAGCCGGGCTACGCCGTCGCGCAACACCACCTCTTCGGCGGCGTCGAGGATGCGGGCCTTCGTGCCGCTCCGTGAGCGGCCCGGGGCGCGGTCGCCGAGGGTGGGGGTGGTCACCATGCTCCTGAGTATACCGTCTGGACGGTACAGTTAGGCGACGTGCGTCAGCCAGGGCGGTTCCCGAGATGCCAGCCGTGGCAGAAGGTGCACTGATAGGGATCGAGGTCGGCACCACGGTCCAAGCGGGCCTGGAGGGACGACCGATTGGCCTCCTCACGGGTGGCGAACCGGGTCTTCGGTCGTCCGTCGGCCCGCCAGTGTTCCCGGCCGGTTCCGCCCCCGTCAGGTCCATCGGCACGACGGTTCGGTCGGGAGCGCTTTCCTCCCCTGCGAGCCTTGGTCACGGTGGTGCGCCGGCCTGCTACTCGGAGGCGACCGGACGACTCAGGCGTCCACCTGGCGTGGTCACGGGACTCGTGGGCCGACGGTGACCACAGGCCAGTGCCGCGGGCACAACGGTGACGATGGCCATGCCACAGCCTCACCGACGGCGCCGGCCGGCGCCACTCGTCGCCCCGGTTGGGCCATCATCGTGGAGTGCCGATGGATCCGTTCAGCCCGTTCGAGCCCTACGGGGGCCTGGCCCCACCCGACCACATGACCGGTCACCTGCTGGTGGCCAGTCCCCGCTTGGACGATCCCAACTTCTCCCGACGGGTGATCCTCGTCCTCGACCACGGTGCCCACGGTGCCCTCGGTGTGGTCATCGACCGTCCCGGAGGGGTCGCCGTCGGGGAGCTGCTTCCCCAGTGGCACGCATTGGCTACCGCTCCCGCCGAACTGTTCACCGGGGGACCGGTGGCCCGTAACGCCCTCATTGGGCTGGTCCGGCTGACGTCCCGGCCCGAGTTGGCCGACCAGGCCCTGCTCGAGCAGTGCGGGTGGAGACTGCTCGTGGACGCCGAGCGCCCGGTCGGGACAGTCGACCTCTCGTCGGACCCCTCCGTCGTCGGTGCCTCGATCACCGGGGCCCGTCTGTTCTCCGGCTACGCCGGCTGGGACTCGAACCAGTTGGAAGAAGAGATCGAGGAAGGCTCGTGGTACGTCGTGCCGGCCGAGGCGCGTGACCCCATCTCGGCGGATCCCGAGGGGCTCTGGCGCCGGGTCCTCCGGCGTCAGGGGGGCGCCTTGGCCGTGGTCGCCGGGTTCCCCGAGGACCCGGCCATGAACTGAGGAACCCGCCGGGGCACGACGCCCCATCGGGTGTGACAGCTACCATCACGGCGTGGAGACCGGAGCGTCGCGACCAACCGTCCGCCTGGTCGAGGGGGGTGACGTACCTGTGCTCGCCGAGTGCCTGGTGCGGGCCTTCGCCGACGATCCCGTGGCCAACTTCATGTTCGCCGGTGAGCGCCGACGCCGGCGCGGTCTGCACTCGTTCTTCACCTCCCAGATGCGCCACCAGTACCTTCCCGGCGGCCACGTGTACACGACCGATGATCTGGCCGGTGCGGCCATCTGGGGTGCACCGGACCGGCATCGCAACGGCCTCGCCGAGTTGGCACAGCTCCTACCGACAGCACCGTTCCTCGTGAGCACCCGGGCCGTGGCAGCTCTCCGGCTGGTCTTCGAGGTGGACGGCCTCCACCCAAAGGAGCCTCACTGGTACCTGGCCACGCTGGGCACGGCACCCGAACGCCAGGGGAAGGGGGTGGGTGCGGCCCTCCTCCAGCCGGTACTGGATCGGGCCGACGAGGAGGGCATGCCCGCCTACCTCGAGTCGTCGAAGGAGCGGAACGTCCCCTTCTACTCCCGGTTCGGTTTCCAGGTAGTCGAAGAACTGCGGTCCCGTCCGGGCAATCCGCCGCTGTGGCGGATGTGGCGAGAGCCCCGTCCACCCGAAGGCTGACTCCCGCACGACTCTTGGTCGAGCCCGGTCGGTTCGGGGACCGGTCAGCCGCTCAGCTGCGTACGTGGACGCCGCTCGGACGGTCCTCGGGAATGCCCACGACGGCCCGCAACAGCTCGACCAGGGCCCGGGTAGGGGCCGAGGGGAGGCCGCGACTCCGCTGGGCCACACCGACCCGACGGCGAGGTAGCCCGACGATCGGCACCGGGTGGAACTGCGAGCGCAGATAGGACGGGATGGCCGTGGCCGGCAGGATGGCCGGGCCGTACCCTTCGAAGGTCAGCGAGGCGATCAGGCGGAGCCCGTCGATCTCCGCGGCGGGGAGCAAGGTGATCCCGAGCGGACGGGTCACGGCGTCGAGCTCGTCGCGGAAGGCAGTCCCCGGTAGCGGGAGCAGCAGCTCCATGTCGGCCAGGTCCTCCAGTCCCAACGGATGGTCCGGATCGGCCATGGCATGGCCTTCGGGGACCATCAACATGAGGTCTTCCTCGAAGAGCTGGCGGGCCACGAGGTCGCGTCCGGACAGGGGAAGGTTGAGGACGGCCAGGTCGAGCTGGCCGCTGGCCAGCTGGGGCTCGAGACCCGTTCCGATGCCCTCCACCACAACCAGGCGGAGCTTCGGGTGGCGCTGGCGGGCCATGTCCATCAGGCGGGGCACGAGCCAACGGGCCGTGGTCCCGATCATGCCCACCCGGACGGTGCCGGTGACCTCGTCTTTGCACGCAGCCACGTCGGCCACCAGAGCGTCGAGCTCGGACAGGATGCGCCGGGCCCGGGCCACGACGACGGTTCCCTCTTCGGTGAGGCTGCCGTCGGCCCGATCGACGAGTGGGGCCCCGAGCTCCCGCTCCAGGCGGGCCACGTGAGCCGAGATGTTCGACTGCACGGTGCTCAGGTGCTCCGCCGCCGCCGAGAAGGTGCCGTGATCACTGATGGCGGTGAGCGCCTGCAGGTGTCGTAGCTCCATCGCTCTAGATGATAGCAGCTATCGATATTAGCTGCTTGACTGATTGCTAGCGCTGGTTATACACTTACTTCAGACCACAGGACACAGGAATCCCCCTCCTATCTTGTTGAGTCAGTGCAAAGGGACCGCCTTCCCCCCCTGGTGGTCCCTTTGCCGCGTCCGGGGCCAGTTCGCGGTCCTTGCCTTTCCCTCCTGCGCACGGGCCGATACGTCCCGTGGCCGGTGGTCCAGGGTCGGTCGACGAGATGGCATCAGCAAGTCGCATCTGTGAGCGTGCGGGAGGGTGGTCGGGCGGTAGCGTGGGGCATGGCTGCAACGACCGGTGCCGTGTTCGTCGATCTCGACCGCACCCTGCTCCGGTCGGCGAGCGGCCCGGTGGTCCAAGAGGCCCTGGTGGCCGAGGGTGTGGTCAAGGGTGGCCACCACATCCCCGGAGAAGGCCTCCTCTACCGGTTCTACAACCGGTTCGGTGAATCGGTCCCCTCCATCGCCCTGGCCCGGGCGGCGGCCCGGTATATGCAGGGTCGATCGGCCGAGGGCACCCGTCGCGCCGGCAACGCGCCGTCGAGGCACTGGTGGAGCTGGTGCAGCCCTGGGCCCTCGAGGCCCTACAGGCCCACCGAGCCGAAGGGTTTCCCATCGTCCTCGCCACCACCTCGCCGTTCGATCTGGTCCGGCCCCTGGCCGACGCCCTGGGCCTCGACGACGTGATCGCCACCCGCTACGGCGAAACGGATGGGCGCTACACCGGTCATCTCGAAGGCCCGTTCGTCTGGGGGCTGGGCAAGCGCTCGGCTGTCGGCCAGTGGGCTGTCGACCATGGCGTCGAACTCGCCGCCTCCCACGCCTACACCGACAGCTTCTTCGACCTCCCGCTTCTGACGGCGGTGGGCCATCCCCACCCCCTCAACGCCGACCCCCGGTTGGTGGCGGTGGCCTTGGCCCGGCGTTGGCCGCTCGAACACTGGGACCGACCGCCAGGCATCCCCTCGGTGATCGGCTACGAGCCCTACCACCTGGTCCGACCGTTCTTCCGACCGGAGTCCTTTCCCTATGCCCGTTTCACCGTGACCGGTGTCGAGCACATTCCGAGTCGCGGGCCTGTGCTGCTCGCCACCAACCACCGGAGCTACTTCGACGTGGCGGCCATCGGGCTGGTGGCCGCCCGTCTGCGCCGCCCGGTCCGGTTCCTGGCCAAACAAGAGGTCTTCGATGCCCCGGTGGTCGGACAGCTCGCCCGTTCGCTCGGCGGTATCGCCGTCGAACGGGGTACGGGATCAACCGAGCCCATGCGTCAGGCCGCCGCCGCCCTCCGGGCCGGCGAAGTGGTCATCGTGCTCCCGCAGGGCACCATCCCACGGGGGGAGGCCTTCTTCGACCCCGTCCTCCACGGTCACACCGGAGCGGCCCGTCTGGCTGCCGAGACCGGTGCTCCGGTGGTCCCGATAGGCCTGTGGGGCACCGAACGGGTCTGGCCCCGGTCGTCCAAGGTTCCCATCATGACCGCCCTGCCCCATCCTCCACGGGTGACGGTCACCGTGGGAGAGCCGGTACCCCTGGAGCTCGAGGATGCGGTGGCCGACACCACCGCACTCATGGCTGCCATCGCTGACCTACTTCCCGACGAGGCCCGGATGCCCCACATCCCGACGGCTGAGGACCTGGCCCGCACCCAACCCTCCGCGTGATCAGGACGACCGACGAATCGTCCCCCGTGCTCTCGGCACGCGGTTCGGTGGCTGTGGCGGGGCTCCGACTGACCAACTGGCTGTCCCGGTCGCTCGGCCGCGGTAGTGGGACGGTGGCCGGGGGACGGGTGGGACTGGCCGTCGATCCCGCCCTGCTCACCTCGCTGGCCTCCGGCAGGCGGGTAGCCCTCGTTACCGGGACCAACGGGAAGACGACCACCACACGGCTGTTGGCGGCGGCCCTCACCCGCGCCGGGGGACCGACCGTGGTCTCCAACGCCACAGGGGCCAACATGCCGGCCGGCCACGTGGCGGCTCTCGTCGGTGCACCGTCCGGCGCCCCGGTCGTGCTCGAAGTGGACGAGGGCTACCTCGATCAGGTCATGGAGTCGACCTCACCCCGTGTCGTGGTCCTGTTGAACCTGTCCCGCGACCAGCTGGACCGGATCTCCGAGGTCCGCATGATGGTGGAGCGGTGGCGCGCCGCGCTCGGCCGGATCCACAGCACGGCGGATACCGTCGGCGCCGACACGTCCACCGTGGTCGTGGCGAACGCCGACGACCCCATGGTGGCGTGGGCGGCCATGGCCGCACCCGCCGTGCGGTGGGTGGGGGCGGGCCAGGTCTGGCATCTCGATGCGGTCGGCTGCCCTTCCTGTGGGGGCAGGATCGTCTTCGACGAGGAAGGCGGTGGATGGGCCTGCGACCGCTGCCCGTTCGCCCGCCCGCCCCGGGCCGCCTGGCTGGAGGGCACCGATCTGGTGTTGGCCGACGGGGAACGGTTGGCGCTGACGCTCGGACTGCCGGGACAGTTCAACCGAGCCAACGCCACCATGGTGGCGTTGGCCGCGCCACTCATGCTCGATGGTCCGAAGGGGTCGATCGGTGCGACGGCGGTGGCCGACGTCCTGGCCCGTCTGGCCGGGGTGGACCAGGTGGCCGGGCGGTTCTCCTCCACGGTCCGCGGGGGCCGGACCGTGCGCTTGCTGTTGGCCAAGAACCCCGCCGGCTGGACAGCACTCTTCGACCTGTTGGACGAGGAGCGGGCCGGGGACCAGCCCGTGGTGCTGTCGGTCAACGCCCGCACCGCCGACGGCTTCGACACCAGTTGGCTGTGGGACGTCCCCTTCGAGCGGCTGGCCGGGCGGCACGTGGTGGCCACCGGTGATCGGCGCCTCGATCTGGCCGTACGGCTCCGCTACGCCGGGGTGGCCACCACGGTGGTTGCCGACCCGATCGGCGCGGTCGACGCCGCCGTCGAATGGGCCCGGGGCAGTGCTGCCGGCGGGTCAACGGGACCGCCCATCGACTTCGTGGGGAACTACACCGCGTTCGCCGATCTCCGGGCGCGGACGTGATGTCGCGTCGGACCAGGGTCCCCTCACCGTGGCCGTCGTCTATCCCGACTTGCTCGGCACCTACGGGGACGGCGGCAACGGTCTCATCCTGGCCCGACGGGCCGAATGGCGGGGAATCGAGACCGAACTGATCCAGGCACCGTCGGACCGCGCCCTACCCGAGGCCGACATCTACTGCATCGGCGGTGGCGAAGACGGGCCCCAGGTTCGGGCGGCCGAATCCCTGCTCGCCGACGGGACGATCCTGTCGGCGGCTCGCTCGGGTGCGGTGGTCCTCGGGGTGTGCGCCGGCTACCAGATTCTCGGTCACCACTTTCCCGACAGCGCCGACCGACCTCACCCCGGGCTTGGTCTCCTCGACGTGCACACCCGCAAGGGCAGTGGCTCCGCGCGCCGTCGGGGAGCTCATGGCGGTCACGGGCACCGACGCACCGCGGTTGGCCGACGGGTCGGTGCTCCCTCGACTCACCGGCTTCGAGAACCATGGCGGTGTGACCGCCCTCGGCCCCCAAGCCCGACCGTTGGCCCGCGTCGTCCGGGGTGTGGGCAACGGCGGTGGGGACGGCACCGAAGGTGCGTGGTCCGGACGGGTGATCGGGAGCTATCTCCACGGTCCGCTCCTCGCCCGCAACACGGCGTTGGCCGACCTGTTGTTGGGATGGGCGCTGACGTCGGCGGAGGGGAGGTACCGCAGGCGACGGGCCCGTCGGGCCGGAGGCGTTGGTCGCTCTGGATGACCACGAGGAGCTGGCCCTGCGGGCCGAGCGCCTGGCGGCCGTGGCGCGACCCGTCGACTCGGGCTGGCGGGCCCGGCTTCGCTCCTCGACGCTGAGCTTCGACGTTCCCGGTCGCTCTGGCTGGGCGCCGCTGTTCGCCGACGCCGACCCGCATGAGGTTCCGGCCCACGGCCGAGCATCCTCAACGAAATCATGATGGCCGCCCTCAGTCAGCCGGCTAACGAAGCAGTGGCGGTCCCGGGTCAGTGACCCTCAGTGCGATCGCAGGGGCCACTCGGTTTCGACCACTGTGTCCCGGTCGGTTGGGCAGGAGCCTCGGTGAGTGCCCATGACCGTCGCCACGCCGCCACGTCGGGTCCTTGCAGTGGGGGAGTGGTGCCCGCAGCTGCCTGGCGGCGCGCCGTCCACCAGTCGGTAACGACTCGTTGGCCAGGGTGGCGACGGAGGCCTCGATGCGGGTGCTGAACCGCCGGGCGTTCTCGCCCTCGTCGGGCCAGAGCGGGGTGCCGAAGGTGACCGTGGTCCGGGTGCGGCGGACCCCGGACGCCCCTTTGGGCAGGAGGTGCCGGGTGCCGTCGAGGTGCACCGGCACGACCGGGCGCCCCGTGCGGGTGGCCAGGTAGGCGGCGCCGCCCGGATGGAAGGTCTGGCCCCAGCCGTCCGGAGACCGCCCGCCCTCGGGAAAGATGACCAGATTCCACTCGTCCCCGAGCAGTTCGGCGGCCAAGTCGGCCGACTGTCGGTTGATCTTGGTCCGCTCGAAGGGGATGGCGGCGAGCAGGAACGACCAGGTGTCGGCCTTCCAGCGCCGATCGAAGAAGTAGTCCGCTGCTGCGGCCACCACGGTTCGATGGCGGAACCGAAGCGGGAGACAGCTCAACAGCAGCGGTGTGTCGGCATGGCTGGCGTGGTTGGCGGCGAAGATGACCGGTGCCTCCAGGCCGACCAGCGCCTCCTCGCCGCGAATGAGCGGCGAAGCCACCACTCGGGCCAGCGGTCGGGCCACGGTGTCGAGGACCACGGCCCGGGCCAGTCGCACCGGGTACTTGCGGGACCAGGCGGTGTCGTAGTGCACGCCCAACTCGGATACCGGGGGGCGGCCGGGGTACGGACTCGGGCCAGCTGGGTGCGGCCAACGGGAACCGTGCCCGTCCGGCCCGGCCGAGGAGGGCGGCGGGGGCGAGCCTGCGCAGAGCGTCGGATCGGGAGCGGCCTCCCTGCTCGCCGGCGGTGCCGCCCAGGGTGGCGTCGGTGCGGACCGATCGCTTCGGCCGCAGCGAGTTGGACGAGCCCGACCGGGTGGTGTCGGTCGTCACTGGACGTCGGCCATCAGGATGGGCGGGGCGTGGAGGTGGGTGAGGGTGGGGGAGCGTCCGACCACGTCCTGGGCCATCTCGAGGGCGTCGGCCAGCGTGGAGGCGGCCCGGAATCCCAGGCGGTGCACGGCGGGGGCGTCGCCGCCCACGATGATCACGCCCCCGAGGTGTTGGAGGGCATGGGCACACCAGTACCACATGTAGAACGGGTGAACCCCGTGGTAGGCGTGCCCGGTGCGGTAGAGGTGGATGTACCACGGGTCGGTGGCGAACGACTCCTCGAAGCGCTCGGCGACTTCGATGGGATCGGTGGTCTCGATGAGGACCTGTTCGAAGAAGTCGATGTAGCTCGGATGGTGGACCGGGTTGAACTCCCATGGCGTGGGGTGGGTCATGATCAGGACGCCACCCTCCCGCACCAGAGGCTTGCCCCGGTACATGTTGAAGAGGTAGCCGAGGCCGAGGCACGCCACCAGGATGGGGTTGAGTATGGAGTTCACGTTGTACGGGCTGATGTAGGGCAAGCCCATGGTCAAGATGTCGGTCTGGCCCTCGACGACAACCCCCTGTTGGGCCCAGACGTTGTCGGTGGTCACCTTGTGGACGGCCTCGACCTCGCCGGCCTGTACCGAGGTCATCCGGTGCGGGGCCTTCACTGAGTGGAAGATCTGACGGGCGTATCGGGCCGGCGTTCGGTCGAGGGCTGCTGAGGCTCCTACGTAGGCCAGCCGGTCCTTCGCCTTCCACTCCCACTCGCGCTTCTGAAGGAACTTGAAGGCACCCGGGAACGTGTCGTTGTTGAGCGTGGTCTCGATTTGGAAGACGTTCACCCCGCTGTCGGCGATGAGCCGACCCATCCGCCAGTTGGCCGAGTGCAGTTCGGACCGGTGTTGGTCCATGAAGGACTTCGACTGCTGCATGGTCACGGGGTTGTGGTGGTGGCGCAGGCTCTTGTAGCTGGCGAGGCCGGTGGCCACACTCTTGTGGCCCCCGTCCATGGCCACCAGGTTGATGTTGACGTAGACGAGCAGATCGCTTTCGGCGGCCCGCTTGTTGATCTCCACGTCCTCGCCCTCGTCGGTCAGCCCCAGATGGGTGAGGGCGTCGGGATCCTCGGCATCGTGCTGGGTGAGGAGGCCCGAGGGCGCGAAGGCGTCGTAGATGCGATCCCCGATGGCGTGGCGGAGCTCCGCCTCGGTCATCCGGCGGTGGAGCGCCAGGGCCACGATGAGGGCCACGTCGTCCACGCCCGCTTCAGCCGCCATGTCGAGCACCTGCTCGATGACCAACTGGCGGATGTCGGGTCGTTCCATCGGGGGCAGGGGCAAGGAGATGTCGTCGAAGGCGATGGTCAGCTTCATATCCGGTCGCAGGAGCGAGGGGAGCGGCTGTTGGTCACCCACGGGATCTACCAGAGCTGCCCGGATGGCGGCCGAGGGATCCTTCAACGGCTCGATGGGCTCGGGGGCGTAGATGACCCGGCTCCCCTCGGGAAGTCGCTCCAGGGTGAACCGTTCGCCTCGCCAGAACAAGGTGGGTGGGGTGGAGCGGTCGACGTCGAGCACGAATCCGGGCCTGGGGCTCATCGGATGCTTCCTTTCCGGTTGCGGAGATCGAAGACCACCTTCACAGCACCGCGGCGACCGGCCCCGCCGGCATGGGCGATGGCCTCCTCGTAGCGCTCGAGGGGGTAGGCGGCCGACACCAGGGATCCGAGCTCGGCCGAGGCCACGAGGCTGATGGCCATGGCGAAGGTGCGATGGGGTTCGGGAGCCCCGAAGGGGGTCTCCGTGCCGTAGGCATAGGCCCCGACCAGGGTCAGCTCTCGGTGCCAGAGCGGTGCCAGGTCGACGGATACTTTGGCCGGCATGCCTACGAGGACCACGCGGCCCCGAGGCCGGACCATGGCCAGTGCTTGGGTGATCGACTCCGACGAGCCCACGCAGTCAAAGACCACGTCAGCGCCGTCGGTCAGTCGCCCCGCTAGGACGAGCGAGCCCGCCTGACGTCGCACGGCTCGGGCCAACTGGTCAGGAGCGACCACAGCGTCGGCACCCAGTGCCTCGGCCCGCCGTCGCTGGTGGGTGTGCTTAGCCCCGACGGTGACCGTGCAGTCGACGTGGGGGCGCACGAGATAGTGGAGCGCCGCGGTACAGGCCAACCCCAAGGTACCGGCGCCGATCACCGCGACGACATCCCCGTCAGCCACGCCGGCCGACAGCACGGCGTGGACGGCACAGGCGGTGGGTTCGATCACGACGGCGTCCTCGTCGGTGAACGTTTCGGGAACCGCATGCAGCTGGGAGGTATGCGCACACAGCGGGGCGGTCGACCACCCCCCGCCGGTGTCAGCACAGAAGCCGGTCTGCAGCCCTGGTTCAAGGGCGCCGAAGGCCACGTTTCCGCACAGCCCGGTGCGGCCGGATGCGCAGTAGGGGCATTCGGGATGGATGTGACGGGGGGCGCAGCCGAGTACTGGCTCGATTACTGCCCGCGTTCCGGGGGCCAACTCGTGACCGGCATGGTCCCGACCGCCGCCTTCGAGCACACCCACCACCTCGTGGCCGGGGACAAACGGGAAGCTGACCACGTTTTCGAAGTAACGGGAGCTCCGACCGTCGAGGGTGGCCAGATCGGATCCGCAGATGCCCGAGAGCAGGGGCGTGAGGTGGATACCAGTCGTCAGAGGGGAGGTCGGGGGCGACCGCATCCTGCAGCTGGAGTGGACCAATGCCCGCCCCCCGGCCTGAGCCCAGGAGGGAGGCCATCCGAGAGGCGGCGAAGCGGGGAAGGTTCCGCTCGAAGACCAGGGCCTTCACGACGCCGGTCCCGAACCGACCCCGGACTGCAGGCGACGCACGGCCCCGGCCAGCGCTGCGGCACTGGTGCGGCCGCGCCCGAGGGAGCCACGGCGGTCCACCGGGCCCAGTGGGAGCATGGGTTGGGCGCCACCCTCGGCCTTGTGCCAGTGCTCGACGTGCCAACCGCGCCGTCGGGCGATGGAGGCCAGCTTGGCTTCCGGGTTGACGGCCACCGGGAAGCCGACGGCCTCCAGCATGGGCAGGTCGCTGGCCGAATCGGCGTAGGCCATGGACTCCTCGAGCGAGAGTCCCTCAGCTTCGGCATAGTCGGCCAGCACGAGGGCGCGTGCCTCGCCAATGGGTGGAAGCTCCGCGAGCCGTCCGGTGAACTTCCCGTCCGCCTCGCCCAGGCGGGCACAGACGATGGTGTCGAAGAGGGGACGAAGTGGCTCGACCACCAAGTCCAAGGCCCCAGTGATCAGTACCGTCCGGTGTCCGAGGGCCCGGTGCTGTCGGACTCGGGCGAATCCGTCCGGGAACGACTTGGCCAGCAGCAGGTGGTGGAAGAGCTCCCAGCCGTCGTCTCGGAGCCGGTCGACGGGTCCACCTTCGTAGCGGCGGTAGAACGATCGCAGGAAGTCGCCTCGGTCTCGGCGGTCCAACAGCAGAAGGGAGGGGGCCTCGGCCACCAGGTCGGCAACGAACGCGGCACGCTCGGCCGGGGCCAGGTGCCGGGAGGCCAGCCAGGCGTAGGAGTCGACCACATTGGAGGCGATCAGCGTGTTCTCGAGATCGAATGCGGCGAGGTGTCGGTCAGGGGAGAGGATGGCCTTCCTAGCCCGATCGGCCCGGTTTGGTTTCGTCGACTTCCCGGGCGTCGTGCGCACACGTGCGTGTTCGATGACCGACGGCAGGTGGATGTCGCGGACATAGCGTTCCCAGTCGATGGCCGCGGGGTCGAGGCAGAAGGCCTGGCGGTCGTCGGCGTCCATTCGGTCCCACAGGGCGAGCAATCGGTCGACGCGGTAGCGGGCCTCGGTCTCGGTGTACGCCCCGTAGAGCTCGACGTAGCCGAGAGCGCGGTCGGCCAGCAGATGCTGCTCTTCGAGGGCGGCCATCCAGGCCGCCTGGCGGCCCCGGATAGGCAGGGAGCCCACGACCTTCTCGGCGAGATCCATGGCCGCTGAGGCCCGGCTCAGTTGACGCTGGACGCGGCCGCGTCCAGGGAAGGACCAGGCCGGTACCACGATGGGCTGACCGTCACTGTCGTAGAGGGGGTGCTCGGTGAACCACGCCTGCACCAACTCGACCAAGCGCCCGTAGCGGAAAGGGTTCCTGACGCCCGAGGCCACGTGGTAGACGGTGGGGCCCGGGTAGGTCACATCGGGGTCGAGGGCATCGAGGAGCGCTTCGCCGGCCACGGCGATGATCGCGGCCACGACGAGGTCGACGGGGATCACATCGGTTACGCCTTCGGGAACCCCGGGGAACTCCCTGAGGAGGCCTCGGGCGTAGGAGACGATGATGGGCTCGGCCATGCGGAAGCCCCTGATCCACCCGGGCCTCGGTTCAGCCAGGGACGACTCGATAATGGAGGGCCGCACGATGGTCATCGGCACGGAGTCGGCGAACTGGGCGACGAGGGCCCGTTCCCCCAAGGCCTTCGTGTAGGGGTAGGCGTCTGGCCAGCCGAGGGATTGGGCCCGGGCCTGGCCGACGGCGACCATCTGCTTTTTTACCCAGTCCTCCCGGAGTCGCTCGGCCCGTTCGGCCAGGAGGTGCAGTCCCGCACCGCCCAACTCCCCTCGTGCGGACTTGGCGAACTCCTCCAGGCGTTTCGGCTGGCGGGACTCGGCGTCGGTGTCTCCCCGCTGACGACGGGCTGCGTCCACCTCGCTCCGCCAGTCCACGTCGACGGTGAAGGGGTTGCCCTCCAGTAATTCCTCTCGGGCCTCGCCTTGATGAGTGCCGGCCACATACGCCGTGGACACCGGGATGAAGTGGACGGGGCCAGAGCGCCCCTCCGCTGCGGCCAGCGCGCCCGCCGCCACGATGGCTGCTGCCACCCGCGAGGGCCCCAGCAGGTTGACCTCGACCGCAGAGTCGAGGGGGGAGTCAAAACTCACCGCGGCAGCGGAATGGATTACGACATCGCACTCGGACAGCACCTGGAGGCCAGCATCATCGAGCCCCAGACCGTCAGTGGCCACATCGCCGGCCACGGCCGACACCCGGGAGGCCACGAGTGCGTCGAACTCGTCACCGGTCTGTTCGCGGAGAAGATCGAAGCAGTCGTTCTTCAGGATCTCTTTGGCCGCCCGCTGCATGGGAGACGCACGCCGCCCCGGGCGGATGAGGAGAACCACGCGACTGTCCGGCACGCTCCGGAGGATGCGTTCCACCAGGGCCGTTCCCAAGAACCCGGTGGCCCCGGTAATGAAGAACTGTCTGCCGGCCAGGGCCTGGCGAACGCGTGTCACGAGATCTGTCTACCATATGGTAAGTGAACGAGTCGAGGATGGGCGACGGAGCCCCACGGGGACGGGACCGACGTCGGCCGCGGCCGGCACCGAGTCGCCCGACGCATCGGAGCGACGGTTCGCCCGCTGCGGCCAGCACCTCGGAGCGCATCCTCGATGCCGCACTTATCTCCTTCGCCACCCGGGGATACGACGCCTCCTCGCTCGATGCTTTGGCGGCCGGGCTGGAGATCCGCAAGCAGACCATTCTCTACTGGTTCCCGAGCAAAGAGGTCCTGTTGGAGGCGGTCATCGACCGCAGTGCCGTGGAGCTGTCCTCGGCTCTGGAGGACTCGTTGTCTCGGGCCGGTTCGGGATGGGCCCGGGTAGAGGCGGTGGTCCGTTCGGTGTTCCGCCTGGCAGCCCGTCGACCGGAGCTGCTCGGGCTGGTCCGGGAGATGGGGCGCCTGGGTAACCCCGCGGCCACCCGGCTGGTCACGGCACTCGACCCCATGGTCCGGCGGGCTTCTGAGTTCCTCGAAGCGGAGATGGACGCCGGTCATATGCGCCGTCACGAGCCTCGACTGCTGCTCCTGGCCATCTACTCGACTGTCATCGGCATGGTGACCGAGGTGGAGGTGTTGCGTGCCTTCGGGGAGGAACCCACCGCTCGCTCGCTCGTCCGACGACGCACCGAGATCTTGGACCTGCTCCGATCGGCCCTGGTGACCGAGTCCCACTGACGGAAGAACATCAGTCCGAGGCCTGTGCCGCCTTCCGTTCGCGCCGGGTGGGCTTCGGAGGAGGGAGAGCAGCCCGCTTGGGCGTGTAGCGCTTGTTGGCCTCGGGCCGGCTCGGGCCCTTGGCCGCACTGGCCTTGGCCGAGCCCTTGGCAGCGGGTGGAGGCAGATGCCGCACCTCTCGCCCCCCGGGTACCGGAACGGGCCGCGCTCGTGCCATCGGCTAAGGCCGCCTTGCGGGTGGCGGCCGCTTCCTTTTGGAACTTGTAGGACCGGACCAGCAGCCACACGGCCAGAACCAGGAACGGGATCCCAGCGAAGTACCGAGTGCCAAAAAAGAGGAAGCCGAAGAGGGCCACGAAGCCCACAGGGGCCCGTCGGCCGAGGAGGGTCGCCCCGAGAAGGAGTCCTCCCACGACAAATCCGAGGACCAGCGTCGTCTCCGGGGTGAGCTCACCCTTGGTCAGTCGGAAGTTCTTGTTCTCCGTCTCCACCACATAGATGGCGATCCCGGCCACCACGGCCAGTGCGGCGGCGGCGAAACAGAACAGGCGCTCTCGGTCGTCAAGTCGCTCCACGATCTGCTTGGATGACCGTGGGGAGGTCGTCTGGTCGCGTCCGACGGACTTGTTGGCGCCACCGGGCTGAAGTCCCGACCGAATCCGATCACCCAGAGAGGGCCTTACCGGAGTCTCGGTGCCGTTGCCATCCTCGTCATCGTCCGCCTCGTCATAGGCGTCGTCGTCATAGGCGTCGTCGTCATAGGCGTCGTCGTCATAGGCGTCGTCGTCATACGCGACATCGTCGACATCGGCGTCGGCTTCTTCCCCGACCGGGTCTCCGTGGTGGGATCGGCGTGCCATCAGGGCCAGGCTATCGGGCCTTCTTCAGGCCTTCGATTCGTGCCGACCGAGCCGTGCAGCAGAAGGCAATGAATGCAGTTCAGCGAGCTGCGATCACCAGCTGGAGGCCGGCGTTGACCTCCGGTCCGAGGACCCACAGTTCGTTTGTGCCTGCGTCGACGTCGAGGCCGACACGCTCGTGGTCGGCCGATTCCGCTCCCGGGATGCGCCCAGGTTCATCAGCTCGGAAGGCGAGATGGTGCACGCGGCCCGAGCGTCCAGCCAACCATCGGTCTAGAGGGGTGTCTTGCGACCCCTCGATCGGGGTCACCAGCCGAAGGCCCAGAGGGCCACCCCAGGTGAGCTCGACCCATCGGTGATCAGACTGGTGACCTCGGTTCAGAACCTGCCCTCCGAGGAGCCCACCGAACAGTGCCAGTCCCGCGCCAAGGTCCGCCACCGCGTGTACGACCCATCGGAGTTCGGCAGCCGATACGGGGCCTCCACCGTCGACACGCTGGCGCCGTGCCACTGGAAAGTCGTCGGGTGCGGGACTGGACCAGGTCCCATACGCCTCGGCCATCTGGACGACTACTCCGGTCGCCTCGTGGGGATGGAGGAATGCCTCCAGCCACTCCGGGTCCCGGCGGTCGATGCCGATGGGTTCGAAGCCGGAGCTCCGGGCGGCCTCCACGGCCAAGGTGAGATCGGGCACCTTGAACGTCAGGTGGTGTGGCCCGGGACCGCTGGCGGTCAAGAACCGATGGAGGAAGTCGTTGAGGTGCGAATCGTTGGGCATGAGAACCTCGACCCGGGCCCCGTTGCCGAAGCGGAGCTGGGCGGGTGCGAAACCCCGCCCGAGCCCCCCGAGCTCCATTCGGCCCCAAGATCCACCGCGTAGCGGTGCCATACGTCCTGCCAGCGGGGCACGGCATGGGCCACATGGTCCATCGTCACACCCTCGATCGTCTCGGTCATGCCCCCACACTGCTCGTCGGCCACCACCGCTGTCGAAACCACAGGGCGACTTGTGGTCCCAACGGTTGTGGTGCGGCGGGGTCGCCGGTACCGTCGAATCCATGGACTTCCGAACCGAGTCGGTGGTGGGCCTGGCAGCGCAGGTGCGGGACGGACGGCGCACGGCGGCTGAACTGGTCGATCATGCGCTGGCCCAGATCGCCGCGCACAACGCTTCCCTCAATGCCTTTGTGGCCGTCGACGAGGGCAGGGCCAGGACCGCAGCTGCTGCGGTGGATGCCACGGTCGCCGCCGGTGGGGATCCAGGGCCACTGGCGGGGATCCCCCTCGGCGTCAAGGACCTCGAGGACGCCGCAGGCTACGTAACGACCCACGGGTCGATGGGCTTCGTGGACGATCCGGTTGCCGCTTCGGATTCCGAGCTCGTGGCCCGTCTGGTGGCGGCGGGTTGCGTGGTGGTGGGTAAGACCAATACTCCCGAGCTCGGGTGGAAGGCGGACACGGACAACCCGGCGTTCGGACCGACGCACAATCCCTGGAACCTGGCCCACACCCCGGGCGGCTCCTCGGGAGGCAGCGCTGTCGCCATTGCCGCCGGGATGGTCCCACTCGCCACCGGTTCTGATGGGGGAGGCTCGTTGCGCATTCCGTCCGCGTGTTGTGGCCTCTCGGCGATGAAACCTTCGCTCGGCCGGGTTCCGAGTGGGGGAGCGACCCCACCTGACTGGCACCATCTGTCCACCAAAGGTCCAATGGCCCGGCGTTTGTCCGATGTTGTGGCGGCCCTGGAGGTCGTGGTGGGGCCGGACCCGACCGATCTCCGGTCGCTGCCCCGCCCGGAGGCATCGTGGCTGGCGGCCCTGGAGGATCCTCGGCCGCCGCGGAAGGTGGCCTGGGCTCCGACACTTGGCTATGCCGAGGTCGACGCCGAGGTGTTGGCCATCTGCGAGCGTGCCGTCGAAGTGATGGCGTCGCTGGGCTCCGAGGTGATCGAGATCGACACCGTCTTCGACAAAGATCCAGTCGACGAGTGGTTGCTGCTCTCAAGCGTGTACAACCTCCGGACGCACGCCGAACTGCGGGGTACCGATGCGTGGGGCCAGGTTGATCCGGTGCTCGCCGTGCTGATCGAGCGCTCGCTCGATACCTCCGCACTCGATCTGGTCCGCGCCGAGGACGTCTGTCACAAGCTCAATCTTCGTCTCGTGGAGCTGTTCCACGACGTGAGGCTGCTCATCACGCCGACGATGGCGGCGCTGCCACCGCCTCGGTCACTGCGGGGCGCCGGGCTGATCAACGGATCCGAGCACGTGAATTGGGTCAAATTCACGTATCCGTTCAACATGACCCGCTCGCCGGCGGCCTCCATATGTGCCGGTCTGTCGGCATCGGGACTGCCGGTAGGCCTGCAGCTGGTGGGACCCCAACACGCCGACCTGGTGGTATTGCGGTCGGCAGCGGCCTTGGAAGCTGCCTTGGGGTTCGCTGCCGTGGCTCCCTACCCCGAGAACCACTGATCAGTGATTCGGCTCCACGGCGGCTCGACGGTGTGTCTCTCGGGCTACCATGTCCCTCTGCTCCATCGGGCCCGGCCGGCCTGCCCGGAGCACACGGGCGTTTAGCTCAGTTGGTTAGAGCGCAGCCTTCACACGGCTGAGGTCGGAGGTTCGAGTCCTCTAGCGCCCACCAGGTCTGGCCCCCTAAGCCAACCAGGGATCCTCCCGAAACGAGCTACGTCGCCGTCGGCGACCCCTTTGTGGCTCACAAGGTCGCCGTCATGGCCCTCTCGGTCATCTCTAGTGGTGTTGGCCTGCCCTTCTGGTGATCGTTTGGATGCCCCACGGTGTGGCGCCGCGTTATTATGCGCCGACTGAAGATAGTGCACCTGGCGCGGAGCGGGTGGCAGCACACTACAAACGGCGGAGGTAGTCATGCGAGCACTGTTACGGATTCTCACAGCGAGCGCGGCGGCGCTTATGGCAGTGGGTCTCATCGACCCGGTCGGCGCCCAGGCGGCCACACCGCACGATCTGACGGTGCCTGCGCAGGTCAGTGCATCGAACTGGACGACCATGCCCAACACCAACGGCATGGTGAACCAGACCAATGGGATGACCAGCGTGTCCTGCGTGACGTCGGGATGGTGCGTGGCGGTGGGCAGCGGTGGAAAGGCGAACACGGACGCGGCGATCATCGAGTTCTGGAACGGCTCGACGTGGTCGCCTATGACATCACCAGTCGTGTCCGGTGAGACCGATATCTACCTGACCAGCGTCTCCTGCGTGACGACGTCGTTCTGTGTGGCCGTCGGTGCGGTCGACACCACCACCTTCGCTCCACTGATCGAAACGTGGAACGGCACGATATGGAGCGTTGTCCAGTCCAGCCCGTCGTCCTCCACGCCAACCTTCTTGTCCGGTGTGTCCTGCGTCAGCAGCTCGTTCTGTATGGGCGTCGGCTGGATCGGGGCGACTGGCGGCTCGGTACTGGTCGAGCAGTGGAACGGCTCGATCTGGACGGAGACCACCGTCACGCAGGCGTTCCAGACCAACATTCATGCGTACTCAGTGTCCTGCACGACCCTCTCGTTCTGCATGTTCGTTGGCGACTCGATACTCGCCGGCACGTCCAACACCGGGCCATTCACCGATTACTGGAACGGGTCTGTCTGGACTGGGACGTTCCAGCCAGCCACCTCGCCCACGACCAACTACCACCTCTATGGCGTGGCGTGCGTGGGGACGAAATTCTGCACCGCAGTGGGGGCCACCCAGACGGGAGGGCAGCCGCCCGTCATGTACGGCCAGACCTGGAACGGGGATGAGAACTTCGACCCGTCAGCCTGGACGGTAGCAACCGGTCTCCCGGCCGTGTCTGGAGGGGCCAGTCTCGGCGACATCAGTTGCTTCAGTGCCACCTCCTGCACGGCTGTGGGCGGCACCCCGAACGCATTGGCCGTGACCTGGAACGGTGCGTCCTGGACGCTGCAGACCACTCCGACGGGGCCCGCGACGTCCAACCGGAGCGACCTCTACGGCGTGGACTGCTTGACCAACTGGGCCTGTGTGGCGGTGGGTGACTCCGCCAATGGAGCGACCAGCCTGCCCCTCGAGGCCTCTGCCTCCATCGCCCGCAGTGGCTACCGCTTCGTCGCCTCTGACGGTGGCATCTTCAGCTACGGCGCCCCATTCCTGGGTTCAATGGGCGGCCAGCACCTCAACAAGCCCATCGTGGGCATGGCGGTGATGCCAGCCGGTGACGGCTATTACCTGGTCGCATCCGACGGGGGCATCTTCACCTTCGGTAGCGCGCAGTACTACGGCTCGACCGGTTCGTTCCACCTCAACGCACCCATCGTAGGCATGGCGGTGACGGACGACGGCGGCGGGTACTGGCTGGTGGCCTCTGATGGAGGCATCTTCAGCTTCGGCGACGCCCAGTTCTACGGTTCGGCGGGCGGCATCAAACTCAACAAGCCCATCGTTGGTATGGCCGCGACCCCCAACGGCCAGGGTTACTACCTAGTGGCCTCCGATGGAGGCATCTTCACCTATGGCAACGCCACATTCGAGGGCTCAGCCGGGTCGATCCCTCTGAATAAGCCGGTGGTCGGGATGACCGTGCCGGTCAGCGGCGGCTACTACCTCGTGGCCTCCGACGGCGGGATCTTCTCGTACCCGTCTAC
The DNA here is from genome assembly GCA_963817985.1 of uncultured Acidimicrobiaceae bacterium. Taxonomy (GTDB): domain Bacteria; phylum Actinomycetota; class Acidimicrobiia; order Acidimicrobiales; family RAAP-2; genus Bog-756. Next base: position 35,678 of record CAWFQI010000006.1, read on the forward strand.
GTTGCCCTTCTACGGCTCGGCGGGCTCGATCAACCTCAACAGGCCGGTGGTAGGTATGGACAGCGTGGCCGGCGGCTACTACCTGGTGGCTTCCGACGGCGGGATCTTCTCGTACCCGGCCACGCTGCCATTCTTGGGCTCGCACGGCGGTCAGGCCCTCAACGACCCCATCGTGGGCATCGGTGCCTAGCCCCGGCCGTTGGGGATTCTCGACGCAGGGAAATGGCGGCGCTGCCTAGATCGGCAACGTTGACTTAGACGGGGGCATCCAATCCGAGGCGGCGCTGCTCGATGATCAAGCAGCGGTCCTCGACGTACAGCAACCCCGCCGCTTCGGCGATAGCCCGAGACGTCGGGGATGCAATACCGAGTTGGAGCCACAAGGCCGTGGCACCGGCTGCGACAGCTTGGCTCGCGATGTCTGCCGTCTCGCGCGAGGGACGGAATACGTTGACCAAGCCAACCTGTTCGGGTACGTCGGCGAGTGTCGGGAAGGCCCGCTCGCCCAGTACCCGATGAGCTGTCGGATTGACGGGGATGATGCGCCATCCGTGCTGCTGCATGTGTTCGGGCACATAGTGGGCAGGCTTGCTCGGAGTGTCGCTTGCCCCGACAACGGTGATGGTGTCGTACCTACCAAGGATGTCCGCTATGACGCGGTCGATCGAAACGTTCGATCCGGATCTCGTGTCAGACAACGTTCTTCACCTCTCCCGATTGCGACCGACTGGCAACAGGATTCGGGCAGAAGTTGTGCACCGCATTGAAGTCGCACGCATTGCCCAAGCTTGCCAGAATCAAGTGGCCGACCGAACTGGGTCGGGCCCAGAAGCCGTGTGTAAGGAAGGCGCTCATGCAAGCTGTTACGTGGCAGGGCAAGCGGACAGTCGCGGTCACCCAGGTTCCGGATCCCGTGATCGAAGAGGCGACGGACGCCATCATCCGAGTGACTTCGAGCGGCATCTGTGGCTCCGATCTCCATCTCTACGATGTATTGGGTCCCTTCATGGACCCCGGTGACATCCTCGGTCATGAGGCCATGGGGATCGTCGAGGAAGTTGGGGCCGGCGTCACCAATCTGAAGCAGGGCGATCGAGTGGTCGTCCCCTTCACTATTTCGTGTGGACACTGCTTTACCTGTGACGACGGTCTTTTCTCGCAGTGTGAGACCACCCAGGTAGCGGCCTATGGCTCAGGCGCCGCCCTGTTCGGCTCTAGCAAGCTCTACGGTCAGATCCCCGGAGCCCAGGCGGAGTATCTACGCGTACCGCAGGCGCACTTCGGTCCCATCAAGGTGCCCGAGGGTCCGAAAGACGACCGATTTCTCTTTCTCTCGGATGTGCTGCCTACCGCGTGGCAGGCCGTGGCCTATGCCGGCATCCCCGCCGGAGGGAGTGTCGCCGTGCTTGGCCTCGGACCTATTGGCGACATGGCGACACGGGTTGCCCAACACCGGGGCGCAGCCCGGGTGTTCGGAGTGGACCGCGTACCGGAGCGCCTCGAGCGGGCCCGAGGTCATGGCGTTGAGACCGTTGACCTCGCGGCTGGCGAACGGGAGGCGATTGGCCAGATCAAAGAGATGACTGAGGGCAGGGGTCCCGATGCGGTCATCGACGCGGTCGGCATGGAGGCCCATGGGTCACCGATCGGCGGGGCCACCCAGCACGTGACTGGACTGCTTCCCAACAAGGTGGCGGCAATAGTGATGAGCCGAGTCAGCATCGACCGCACCGCGGCCCTCCACATGGCCATCAACCTCGTCCGCCGGGGCGGAACCGTCTCGGTGAGCGGCGTCTACGGAGGGACGATGGATCCGATCCCCATGCGTACCCTCTTCGACAAGCAAATTCAGTTGCGAATGGGCCAGGCCAATGTGAAGCGGTGGATCGGCGAGCTCCTTCCACTGCTGACCGACGAGGACCCACTGGGCGTCGATGCCTTCGCCACCCATCACCTACCCCTGGTGCAGGCTCCCGCTGCGTACGAGTCGTTCCAGCAGAAGGCAGACGGGGTCATCAAAGTCGTCCTCATCCCATGAGGGTGATCACGTCGTACCCGATGACGGCGCGGTCGGGGACCAAAGAGGGCTCGAGAGTACCGAACCGGGTGGGCTGACAGCGCTCAACCCGGGGGATGGCTGGGCTACGGCTGGTAGTCGGCGGGCCACTGCTGTAGTGCCCACATGTTCCCGTCGGGGTCGTTGAGATACGAGTAGAGCACGCCTCCCATGTCCTCGATCTCACTCGGGTCCAAGCCGCGCTCCTGCAGGGCTGCTCTCGTCGCCGCCATGTCCGTCACTACTAGGTGGAGCCCCTTGACCGATCCCGGGGACATGTCGGTGATGGGGCCCATCCCCGTGCCGAACACGATGGCGCAGCTTGAGCCCGGAGGAGTGAGCTGGACTACCCGCATCGTCTCGGAGATCTGATGGTCCTGAACGTTGCCAAATCCAAACTGTTCATAGAACGCCTTGGCCCGATCGACGTCAGACACGGGGATGGGCACGAGTTCCAGCCTCATCTCCGGTACCTCTGGACCCGCAGCCATCATGACTTGCCTCCATCTCCGACTCTGAAGGCCGGGTGCGTGAGGATTCTGACATGGATCGCAGATCTTCCACGTTGGTGAAGGAGGTGGGGGAAGCGAGGGAGGGGACACCGGACATCTGCTGATAGTGAAGGCGACCGTTCGGGGGACTAGGCGTTCGTTTGGGTGTGGCGGATACGGGTATGGCGCGTTCATGACCGTTCCTGCGCCAACTGATCCCACCCCAGCAGATCCTGCCCCCCAGCCCCTGCAGCCCGACGTACCGGGTCGGCCGCCCGATCCTGTCGATTGACCGATGGCACGCGAGGTGGGCTCAGTCCATTGGTCGTTTGAGCCAAATGCTGATGGGTATGTCTTGGCTGGCTAGATCGCAGATCGCTTGCAGGATCGGCCATCTCCCTTCCCCCTCCCGAGAGGCAGTAGACCATGGCCGCCAGCCCACGCCGTACGACCCCACCTAGCTCGACTCGACGGAAGCCGTCACTATCGCCCGGCGCGCCGAAGGAGGCTGTCGCCCCTACCTGGGCCCAAGGAGGCGACGTGTTGACGACGGCGGGCGGGGTGCCGGTGGATGACACCGACAACAGCCTGCGGGTCGGCGAGCGTGGCCCCACGTTGCTGGACGACTTCCATCTCCGCGAGAAGATCATGCACTTCGATCACGAGCGCATTCCCGAGCGCGTGGTCCATGCACGTGGGGCTGCGGCTCACGGGACGTTTCGCCTGACTCAATCCCTCGAGTCGGCGACCTGTGCCCCGATTCTCTGCGATGTGGGTGTCGAGACGCCGGTCTTTGTCCGATTCTCCACGGTCGCAGGGTCGAGAGGTTCTGCTGACACCGCACGGGACGTTCGGGGATTCGCCGTTCGGTTCTACACCGATGGAGGCAACTGGGACCTGGTCGGAAACAACATGCCGGTGTTTTTCATCCAGGATGGCATCAAGTTTCCCGACCTGATCCACGCAGCCAAGCCCGAACCTGATCGTGAGATCCCCCAGGCCCAGACCGCTCATGACACGTTCTGGGACTTTGCCTCGCTCACCCCGGAATCGACCCACATGCTGATGTGGACGATGTCTGATCGAGCCATCCCTCGTTCCTACCGCACCATGGAGGGATTCGGCGTGCACACGTTCCGCCTCATCAACGCGAAGGGAAAGACGGCGCTGGTGAAGTTCCACTGGAAGCCGGTCGCCGGGCTGGCTTCGCTGGTCTGGGAGGAGAGTCAAAAACTGGGTGGCATCGATCCTGACTTCCATCGGAGGGATCTGTGGGAGTCAATTGAATCGGGTTCGTTTCCCGCCTGGGATCTCGGTGTCCAACTCCTTCCGGACACCGAAGAACAGACCTTCCAGGGCATCGACCTGCTGGATTCGACCAAACTGGTACCCGAAGAGCTTGCCCCCGTCGAGATCATCGGTCGCCTCACCCTCAATCGGAACCCAGCCAACTATTTCGCTGAGACCGAACAGGTGGCCTTCTGCACGGCCCATGTGCCGCGAGGCATCGATTTCACTGATGACCCCCTCCTGCAGGCCCGAAACTTCTCCTATCTGGACACCCAGCTCACCAGGCTCGGTGGTCCCAACTTCGACCAACTTCCGATCAACCGACCTCATTCGCCAGTCAATACGACCCAGCGGGACGGGTTTGCCCAGCAGGCCGTCGCTGAGGGAGTCGCGCCCTACAATCCGAACTCCCTCGGAGGCGGGTGCCCCGTTCCGGCCGGAGCCGCTGGCTACGTCCATGTCCCTCGCACCGTCACAGGAAAACGCGAGCGGGTTCGGGCCGCATCCTTCTCCGATCACTTCTCGCAGGCCACCATGTTCTGGGAGAGCATGAGCGAACCCGAACGGGAGCACATTGTGTCGGCCTTCTCGTTCGAGCTGGGGAAGTGCCTGAGCGAGGAGATCCAGGATCGGATGTTGGCCAATCTGGCCAATGTCGATCGAACGCTGGCGTCAAATGTGGCCTCGAGCCTGGGGAGGACAGCCCCCCGGGGGAAGCCCGCCCGGCACATCGAACCATCACCCGCACTGTCGCTACTCCCGGGAGCGCCGAGCTCCATCGAGGGACGCGTGATCGGCGTCTTCGCCGGTGACGGGGTTGATGGCAAGGGCCTTTCAGCCATGTCCCGAGCCCTGGAGCGAGCAGGGGCGTCGGTGGTCGTCATCGCCAATCACGGTGGGTCCATTGAAGCTGCCAGCGGTCCGGCCGTTGCGGTGACAAAGAGCGCATTGACCACTCAGTCGGTTGAGTACGACGCCCTGGTGGTGGCCGGTGGGTCGTCGGCAGGTGACCTGGCCCACGACCCCTATCTCGCCGTCAACCTCGCCGAGGCGTTCCGTCACTACAAGACGGTTGGTGCTTGGGGTGGCGGGGTCGACGTACTGTCGGCCTGCGGGTTGCCCGACAACGGACCGGGCGTCGTGACCGGGCCATCGGCAACCTCCACATTCAGTAAGGGGTTGATCGAGGCCATCGGTTGGCACCGACACTGGGATCGGTCCATGACGCCACCTGGAGCCGAGGCGTGATGCTCCACACACCTGCGATAACTACCGAGAATGCGCACGGAAGGAACCAAAGCGCGACCGAGCTTACGTGTGAGGAGGTTCGATTCGGGGTGGTGCTGCCGATCCACGACGAAGAGGAGCTCGTTCGAGCTGCCCTTGATGCCCTGGACCGTGCGATTGATCACGCCGTCGGATCTTCGGTAAGGGTCGCAGTCGCTATCGTGCTCGATGCCTGCCGAGATGGCAGCCGGGATGTGGTCATGGCCTGGCATAGGCGAGCGCTCGCGCTCGGCGACAGCCGACACGTCGACATCAGTGAGATCGATGTCGGCAACGTGGGAACGGCCCGGGGGGTGGGGTGCGCAGCACTCCTCGACCACTGGTCGGGAGCTCCCCTTGAGACTATTTGGTTGGCCACGACAGATGCCGATTCCGAGGTCCCTCCAGACTGGATCACTGCACAGCTGAGGATGAGGCGTGAGCGCGCTCAACTGTGGGCGGGCGTGGTTCGTGTTGAGGACTGGGCCGATCGGCTGTCGGGAACGGCGGAGGCCTGGCTTCGTGACTACGCAGAAGAGCACGGACCCATTCATGGGGCGAACTTCGGGATCGACGCCTTGTTGTATCTCCGGGCCGGTGGCTTCGAGGGGCTCCCCACGGGCGAAGATCGAGCGCTATTCCATCGCGCCGTGGCTCTCGGGGCGACCGTCGGATACGACCCGGCGATTCAGGTGGTGACCAGCGCACGGCGAGAGGCCCGGGCTCCCCTTGGCTTCGCTCACGCATTGGCGTCTATCGAAGCGGCACTCGCTACTCGGCCACTTGCCCCACTCGGACGGCAGTCATGACTGAACGCGGGCAACGTTCCCAAACCAAAGGAACGGGTACGGCATCGAGCGACGGAGGGAGCGCTCCGCCGGACGAACCGGCGGGGGCAGCCGTGGGTGCCGGCCACCCGCTCGAGGGCGCCGGTGAGCCGCTCTCGGAGCGGGAGGCAGCGAGCAACCGAGCGAACGACCCGCCGGCATGAGCCCAACAGGTGACTGACGCGGTACCGATATGACCATCAGAAAGGAAGACCACCGTGGATCAAGAGAAGTTCACTGAACTCCTAAATGAGGACCTCAGCACTGAATACCAGTCGATCGTCCAGTACAACCTGCACATCTCCACTGTCACCGGACCGGAGTTCGTCAGCACTATCGACGAGTTGACGAAACACCTCTCCCAAGAGCTCAACCACGCCCGGGTACTGGCTACCCAAGTCTCGTTCCTCGGAGGTGAGCCGACGACGTCGGTCCGCCAGGTGCCCCCGACGACGGACTCGCGAGGTGCCCTCGAGGCCGACCTGCAGCTCGAGCAAGAGCAGCTCGCCAGGTACCGTGAGCGGTTCGCCCAGGCCAATGAGTTGGGTCTGGCCGATGTGGGTGAGGCGCTCCGGCCGCTGCTCGAACAGACTCAGGAGCACGTGCAGGACCTCCTCACCGCTCTGGGTCGATAGTCGACCAGGCGCTGAAAAAACGAGGCGATTGCACCCCGTGAGACAGCAGACACCGGCCGCGCCAGGCGTGATTGACCGCTTTCACGACGTCGTATCGGCATTCGCTCGGCTGCCGCTCCCCGGGCACGGTGACACCTGGGAGCGTTTCGAGCTGTTCGCCTCGTTGGCAGAAGAGGATCTGTCCCTGGCCAGACTCGGTGAGGGCCATGCCGATGCCCTGGCCATCCTGGACGAGGCAGGCGACCATCCTCGTGACCCCGACGCCAGTTATGGCGTCTGGGCAGCCCGACCAGCTACGGGCGGGGTCACGGCCACGCCGGTTAGCGATGGCTGGCAGCTCAGTGGGCGTAAGCCATTCTGCTCGGGAAGCGGAATCCTCGATCGGGCGCTGATCACCGCCCAGACGCCCGACGGCTATCAACTGTTCGATGTGAGCACGGCCGACGCGGTCGTCGCTACGGAACCGGGCTCATGGGTCGCCGTCGGCATGGCCGATTCGTCCAGTGAGACGCTGACCTTTGGCGGTCCGGTGCTGGCCCGGGATGCGGCCGTCGGACCACCGGAGTTCTACACCGAACGACCGGGTTTCTGGTTCGGTGCCTGCGGTGTGGCGGCCTGCTGGTACGGCGGCGCCAGGGGGCTGATGGCCGGTGTCGTAGGTCAACTGAAAGCTGATCCCGACCAGCTCATCCTGGCGGAGATCGGCAAGGCAGCCGCCCTACTGGCTGGGATGCGGAGCGCGCTCCGCGACGTGGCCGGGACGATCGACACCGATCCCGAGGACAAGCGGCTTGAGGCGAGGTTGCAGGCGCTGGTGGTGCGCCAAGTGGTTCACAGCTCGTGTGAGGCCATCTTGAGACATGCCGCCGCCGCCGGTGGTGCCCGCCCCCTCTGTCATGATGCCAGCCAGGCCCGCAGGGCCGCCGATCTCTACGTGTACTTGGCCCAACACCACGAGGGTGCTGACGCCGCCAGTCTCGGACGTCTGACCATCCAGCGCCAGCGCGCCAACTGATGGATCGGGAAGGTCGAGGCCGCGGGTCAGTGCCGGTGACTCGGACCAGGATGCCGCTTCACGCAGCTAGGTGTTGCCGATGACGTCTATGAACCGGGCCTACTTTGACGAGATGTACCGAGGCGACCCGGACCCATGGGAGTTCGGGTCCAGCTGGTACGAGGAGCGTAAGTACGCACTGACTATGGCGGCCCTTCCTGATCGGCGTTACCGCTCAGCCTTCGAACCTGGCTGTTCGATCGGGGTGCTGACCTCGCTGCTGGCTGAACGGTGCGATCAGCTGTTGGCCACGGACATCGTTCCTGGGGTTGTGGCATCCGCTCGTGAGCGTTGCCGAGCACTTCCCCAGGTTCGATGTGAACTTCGAGCCATCCCCGAGGAGTGGCCGACAGGGCCGTTCGATCTGGTCGTGCTCAGCGAGATCGCCTACTACTTCGACCTCACCACCCTCAACGGGATCATGGCGAGGGCGCTCGCTACCTGTTCAGCGACGGCCACCTTTGTCGGAGTCCACTGGCGTGGGACCACCAACTACCCCCTGAGTGGTGATCAGGCCCACGAAATCATCGGTTCGCACCCTCATCTCCGGCATCGGTCCCGCTACCAAGAGACAGACTTCCTGGTGGATGTGTGGAGCCGAACCGGCTGACGTGGGATTTGGGGCAGGTCGGGACCGTTCCCACTCGTCATCGAGTGCTGGCGCCTGTGGCTCCTCTGTCGCTCAGTGGCTGACGCCCCCCGTCTCTATTTCGATCTCTTCCTCGGCGGTGAGTGTGGCCGCTGGCTGATCGGGGGCCACCTCACGCGGATCGGGAATGCCGGTCCCGTCATCGACCCGCTGGGATCGGCGAATCGACGGGGGCGGCTTGCTTGGTGTCGTCGTCATGACCACCAGCTACCCGGTTCACCGGACGTTCAACCGTGGCTAGGCCGGCACAGCTCGACCAAACCCAAGCGAGAAAGTTCGGGTCTGGTTGAGGCCACCACCGGCACTCGGGTCACGTGGATGGCGTCGTGAGCGAACCGCACTGGGTGGTGTAGTAGCTCTCGATGGTCTGGGCCGCCTTGGAGTAGGAGCGCCCGGTAGTGAACTGCTGTTCCTTCGATTCGAACTGCGCGATGCTGGTCGACGAGCGAACGATGTTCTCCAGGGCCGGGACCTGCTTGATGAGCACCCGGGCCGCTGATTGCACGTTGGAGGGCGCCGACGAGAGGACCGAAATGAACTTGGACTCCAGGTTGCCTTGCGATTTCTCGGCGGCCAGCAGGTCCTTTTGAGCCGTAGGCCAGTTGCCCTTGATCAGTGCTTTCGTGGCTGCCACCTCGGGGCCCGTCTGAGCCGCAGCCTGCGTCTTCTTCTCCAGCTGGCAGAAGGCGCCTTTCGGGTTCGAACCCTTCGAGCCGGCCCACGCCGGCGACGTGGCGAGGCAGGCGATTCCGGCGCTCAGGGCTACCACGGCCATACCGGTGCTTACTCGTTGCAGCTTCATCAGTCGGGCCCTCTCTAGGGAGTCCTCGGAACCACGATGGTGCCTGGTGCCGACGAGTGTACGCAGCCGTCGAGTCGCAGGCCGGTTCTTCGCCTTAACGGTCCTCGACGAGGGACGGCGAGACCTGGTCAACGCCACCTCGGGCGACGATCAACGGACCGGTGGGGGCCTCGTCGTCTGCCGCCATCTGCCAGTCGGAGACAGACACATTTGCGGACCGGCCTTAGCTTGGACATGATCTGGGGTGCGAGGGTCCTTGGGTGGAGGTTGCGGTATGGAATACCCGACTGAGGACGAGATCCGAGCTATGACGAACAGGGAGTTCGCTTCCCTTATTCGTACACAGGCGGAAATCATCGATCGGCAGCTACGCAGGGACGACGTTCCGTCCCATGACGGAATGGGCGGTCCCCTGAGGCTGTAGCCGGGATCACCGACGCAGAACGGTCCTGGTCGGGCGCGGGCCACCGCGGCACGGTGACTCCGGGATCCTCGAGCTTCGCTGCGCGGCAATGGGTCACGGGCGTTCGGCCCAATCGCATCTCGGCGAAGATCGCCCTTCCGCGCGCCAAGCAGCGTATTCCCGACCCTGGGAGGGTTGGCAGTGCCCGGCCCCCACCGAAGGCCGGGCAGCTGCTCAGAACTTGTCGAGTGACCGCAGCCAGGCGGTGGTGGCTGTGAGCCCTTCGTCGAGGGTGATGGGGTCGTAGCCCAGGCGCTTGTAGGTTTTGGACTCCGAGAGATCTCGGCGCACCCGCTTGTCCTTGGCGGCCTTCGCCGCGATGGCCACCAAGGTGGGCCCGAATACCTTGGCCAGCTCGGGGTCGTCGGACGGCTCGATATCGGCGACCCGATGGTCCATGCCGGCCAACTCACAGATCCTGCTGCATGCTTCGGCCGTACTGACCACGTCTTCGGGGCGGCCATCGAGCATGTAGCGCTCCCCGGACACCCCCCGGTCGAGGGCGAGGATGCAACCGCGGGCGATGTCGTCGGCGAAGACCCAGCTGACCGGGAACCGCAGGTAGGACTGGATGCGTTGGCGGAGGGCCGAGAGCAGGACGCGATTGAAGCTGGTCCGTCCGAGCGCGTTGCTGACCACCGGGGAGGGGCCGAAGATGGCTCCGGGATGGGTGGTGACGACGTCCTGTCCGGCCGCGGCGCGCGCCATGGCGTCTTCGAATGCGGCCATCTTGGTGATGGTGTACGGGTCCGAGCTGGGCTTTTTGCTCACCGGGGCATCCTCGCGTTCGAGGCCCCCCGAGGTGTCAAAGAAGGTCCCCGTGCTCACGGCTACCACCCGGCGCATGCCGAGCGCTTCGCCGGCGTCCAACACGAACCTGGTCCCGTCCACGTTGACGGCCCGGAAGGCTTCGATGTCCTGGCTGGCGCCGCCCAAGAGTGCCGCGCTGTGGATCGCCGAGTCGCAGCCGGTCGCGGCCCGCAGCACGTCATCGGCATCGGTGATGTCCCCGGTGACCACGTCGACGCCCAACTCGGAGAGCGGTCCGCTGTCGGCACCCGCCCTGGCCAGGGCCCGCACGGTGTCGCCCCGCTGTACCAGGAGCTTGCAGATGTTGGCGCCCGCCAGGCCGGTAGCCCCGGTGACGAGGACGGTCTCGCTCATGCCGAAGCCTGTTTGGCCACGGCCGCCGAGTCCGGGTAGGCCGTGTCCACCTGGTCGGGATCGAAGGTGATCACCGGGGGAGCGGTGCCGAACGGGTCCAGCGTGTGGATGAATCGGTGCGTCCCCATGGTGGTGGCGCAGGTGAAGCCCAGCTCGATGATCTGGGCTGCGGTGAAGACCTCACCGAGTCGCCGGTAGGTCTCGTCGTCGATGGCGTGATGATCGGCAGACAGGAGGTCCAGGAACTCGACGGCCAGCCGCTCCTGGTCCGTCAGGTCCGAATGACCGGGCGCGATGAGGCAGGCCACGTCCTCGTCAGTGATGGAGTCGTGCTTGCGTGACTGCATGCAGGGCTGGCATTCGCCCAGCTGGGCGCTGCGAATGCGGATGAGCTCGAGGATTCGGCCGCCGAGGAGGCTCTTTTTGCCCCAGGCCGTGCGGGCCATACTGGTCTGGATGATCTGAGCCGTGCGATAGGCGAAGATCTGCAGGGGGATCGGTGTGGCGTAGGTGCCGTCGGCCACTCCCTCTTCGATGATGCGCCGTGGCTCGTCGGCGAGCTGGTCCATCGGGATTGGTTCGATGCGTGGCATACACTCCCCCTCTCGATCGGTGTGACCGATCGTTCTTCGTCCGTGATAATGAAGCTTTCAGCAATGAACCTATAAGGATCGAGGTCCCCTTGTCCATGAATCCCTCCTCTGTTCTCCTTACTGACCGTGTGGCCGTGGTGACCGGTGGGGGCGCCGGGATCGGGCGGGGCATCGCCCGTGGCCTGGCCGCTTTCGGGGCCAAGGTGGCCATCTGGGAGCGGGATCCCGAGACCACGGCATCGGCCGCAGAGGAAATCGGAGCCCTCGGGATCGTTACCGACGTGCGGGAGTCCGAACAGGTGGATGCCGCGCTGGCCCGCACGGCCGATGAGCTGGGAACGGTCAGCATCCTGGTCAACAACGCTGGCGGCGTGTTCTTCTCGCCCATGCTCGAGACCTCGGAAAATGGGTGGGATGCCCTCTACCGGGCCAATCTCAAGCACGTCATCCTCTGTACCCAGCGGGTGGCCCGGAGCCTCGTGGAGTCGGGCACGCCGGGCAGTGTGATCAATGTCACCTCGATCGAAGGTGTCCGGGCCGCACCGGGATACGCCGCCTACGCGGCGGCCAAGGCCGGAGTCATCAACTACACCAAGACCGCAGCCCTCGAACTGGCCCTGCACGGGATTCGGGTCAATGCCCTGGCCCCGGACATCACCCTGACCGAGGGAATGAGATCAGTGGCTCCTCCCGGGGCCGAGGAGCGCTTCGGACTCACCGTGCCGATGGGGAGGGCCGGTCACGTCGATGAGATGGCAGGTGCTGCCGTCTTTTTGGCCGGGGAACTGTCGAGCTACGTGACTGGACAGACCATTCACGTGGACGGCGGCACCCAGGCTTCGAGCGGCTGGACCCATCATCCCGATACCGGTGCCTACATCCTGGGCTCGGCCTGACCCGGCACGCGGCCGACCATGGGTGGGGCCGGCCTACTCCTCCGGGCCGGAGCTGCCCACGTGGGCCGACATGCCGCCGTCTACGGAGATCATCTGACCGGTGATGTAGCGGGACTCGTCGGAGGCCAGGAAGACCACCAGGTTGGCGATGTCGTCGGGCTCACCGAGATGGGTGGTGAGAATGGATCGGCCGAGCCCAGCGAGGATCTCATCGTTCAGGTGGGCCCGGACGGCATCGGTGATGATCAGACCGGGCACGATGGTGTTGACCCGGACGTTCTTCTTCCCGTGAGACGTGGCCACGTACATGGTCAGGGTGTTCACGCCGGCCTTGGACACCCCATAGGCCGTCCGGGTCCGGTCGCCTTTCAACGAGGCGCCCGAGGACATGTTGACGATCGAGCCGCCGCCGTTGCGGACCATCTCGGGGATGGCGTGCTTGCACATCAGCATCTGGCTGGTGAGGTTCACATCGAGGGTGCGGTTCCACACCGACAGGTCGAGGTCGGTAACCGGGGTGTCACGGTTGAGGAAGTCGGAGTCGGTAAGGGCGGCATTGTTGTGGAGCACGTCAAGCCGTCCGAAGTGCGCAGCCACGGTCCGGACCGCTTCTACGACGGAGTCCTCCTCGGCCAGGTCAACCGTGACGGCGAGGGAGGTACCCCCTGACGCCTCGATCTCCTGGGCGACCCGTTCTGCCCCGGCCCCATCCACATCGAGTACGGCCACCGCGGCGCCGTGCCGGGCCAGGGCCCGTGCCGATGCCCCTCCGATACCCCCAGCGCCCCCGGTGACGATGGCCACCTTTCCGCCAACTCGTCCCTGCCGTTCGTCGGTCACGTCTTTCCCCCTGGGCACTGCGTCGGTGCGCCGTCGTCGGACTCTGACTCCGGTAGCGCCCATCGGGCCGGTGGACTACGGGGCCACCAGCACCAGGGAGAACAGGAGGAACGTCATCGTAGCCAGAAGGAATCCGGACACCGCGGCCACCGTCCCGAACGCGGCCGGTCGGACCCACCGCGCCACCGCCACGATGAGCGGAAACGCCGTGAGCAGTACTCGAGGCCTGGCCCCCACCATGTTGGAGTCGAAGGCCGACAGCAGGATGCCGAGGGTGTAGATCCAGATGATCACCGGAGGTCGCCACCGGATCATCAGGACCAGGCCCAGGACGGCGAAGAGCAGGCCGAGCGCCGGGATCACCGCTTCGAGGTCATGGGGATGCGTCACGGACTCCCGCAGCACGTAGATGGTGTCGTGGTAGAAGCCGGTGCCACCCCACTGATTTCGCTCGACGTGGTACCACTCGAAGAGGTCGCCGGTGGTACTGCGCAGGTAGAGGAAGTACCCGACCACGCCGGCGACCGAGAGCACTGGTGCGGTGAGCGCCCACCAGTCCCTGTCTCGGTGTACGGCCACCCCAGCGGCCCAGAGACAGCAGAGCACCAACACGATGGCTTCGGGATGGACGCCGGTAGCCACACCGGCGGCCACTCCGGCGAGCAGCCACTGACCCTTCAAGAGGGCGAGGAGACACACCGCACAGAGCAGGATGGCCAGGGCCTCGGAGTACACCATCGAGAGCACCACGGCACCGGGAAAGAAGACCCACAACGCAACGGCTCGGTCCGCAACCGCCCCGTCACACAGGTGACGCACGAGGTACCAGAGGGCAACCGTCGCCGCCGCTCCGCACACGAAGGCCATAGCCACCCCAACCACGACTGGGGTGAGGCCGGTCAGGTCGGAGAGGCCCCTCACGAGGAGCGGCCAGACCGGGAAGAACGCAGTGGCCGATCCGTGGGCGATGGGGAACTGGCTCGGCGGGGGGAAATAGCCGTGCTGAGCGATGAGGAGGTACCAGCTGGCGTCCCAGGACCCCAGCGCCTGCAGGAACAGGGATGCTCGGGGTGGGTTCGGCCACGGTCCGGTGAAGTGGTGGGTGGCCAGTCCCTGGTTGACGACAAGGACCGATCCGAGCCCCATGGCGACGACCAGGCGGGAGATGGTGAAGATTCCGAGCGTTCGTGCCACCGTCCCGAACGTGTCGCGGTGTCGACGGAGCCAGGGGGCCTCAGCGTTGCGACGGTCCATGCGACTGGTGGGCGGTGCGCCGACCGGGGATCGGTCACCCTGGTGGGCGACGTTCGGTGCCGCGAGGCCGGAAGGGACTGCTCCCGTGCCGTCGTCGGTGGTCGCACCGGTCACCCGGTCACCCTAACCGCCGCCTTCTGGCGAACTGATGACCAACTCCCTGCCGGGAAGAGTCGACCGGTCAGTCGGCGGCTTCGGCAAGGGCCTCGGCCAACGTGGGGTGAACCAGCATCGACTCGACGATGTCGTTCACACCGAGGCCGCCGGTGACCGCCACCGCCAGCACCGAGATGAGCTCGGATGCGTTCTTCCCCACGATGGAACCACCGAGGACGATGCCGGTAGCCGGATCGGTGATGATCTTCACGAAGCCCCGGGAGTCGTTGTCGATGAGGGCCCGAGCGCTGGCGGCAAAAGGTACCTTGGTGACCCGGATCTTCCGTCCCTCGGCAAAGGCGTCGGCTTCAGCCAGGCCCACGTCGGCAATCTCCGGTTCGGTGAAGATGGCCGACGGCGCACTGTCGTAGTTGGGGTGCCGGTGAGACACCGTATGTCCCCGCACCACGTACTCGGCCACCTTGCGTCCCTGCATCGCGGCCACCGACGACAGCGGAAGCTTTCCCGACAGGTCGCCGGCAGCGAAGATGTGGGGAACGTTGGTCTGGCAGTGCCGGTTGATGGGGACATGCCCGTCCTCGGCCACCTCGACCCCCGCCTCGGCGAGGCCGAGGCCCTCAGAGTTGGGCACCGAGCCGATGGCTAACAATGCGTGGGAGCCTCGGACCACCCGGCCGTCGTCGCAGCGAACGACCACACCGTCAGCGCCCTGGTCCACACCCACAGCACGCGCCCCCTTCAGCAGGTGGACCCCGCGTCGGGAGAAGTCCGCTTCGAGGACCGCGGCCACTTCGGGATCCTTTTGGGGAAGGACCTGCTGGCGGCTGACGATCAGCGTCACCTCACAGCCGAGGGAGGAGAACATGTGCACGAACTCCACCCCGGTGACACCCGAGCCGATCACGACCAGATGGTCGGGAAGTACGGTCGGCGGGTAGGCGTCCCGGGTGGTGAGGAGACGGCCTCCGGTCAGATCCGCCCACGGGGGCACACGCGGGCGGCTCCCCGTGCTGACCAGGACGGCGTCGGCTTCGAAGGTCATGGGCCCTTCGGCGGTGTCCGCGGCCACCGTGTTGGCGTCGAGCAGCCGAGCCGTACCTCGGAACACGGCGACCTTCTGGCTGTGGAGGATCTTCTCGTTGGTCTGCTCGAGGTGATCGACGATGGCCGTGATCCGGTGGCGGAGACGCTCAAGGTCGAGGTGACCGTCGTCGGCCATCACGCCCATACCGTCGATCCGACGCAGGTACGACATGGCCCCTCCGGTGGCGATCATGGCCTTGGAGGGGATGCAGTCCCAGAGATTGGCCGCCCCTCCGACCACGTCCCGTTCGACCAGCGTGACCTCGACACCCAGGCGGGCAGCGTGGGTGGCGGCCTGATTTCCAGCCGGGCCGCCTCCGATGATCACAAAACGCATGGCGCCAGGCTACGTCGGCGGGCCCACCCCGCCTGCACCCGGTTGTGCATCGATCGTCCGCACCAGCCGCCCGGTCAGTGGGCGACGGTGGGGAGGTTCCAGTGTTGCCATGCACTGATGACCCGGAGGGCAAAGCAGGCAGCGCCGCCGACCGTCATCACGAGCGGGCGTGACAGGCCTCGGCGAAGGCCGAGCACGATGACCGAGGAACCAAAGAGCGCGGCCACGGCATAGACATCCACGCGGAGGACCGCGGGTACGTGGCCGACGAGAAGATCCCGCATGACGCCTCCCCCGACGGCGGTCAGGGTCCCCATGAAGGCCGCGCTCACGACATTGAGGCCGTAGTCGACGGCCTTGGCCGTGCCGGAGGCACAGAACAAGGCCAGCCCGGCGGCATCCAGGCCGGTGAGGAGCCACGCCGGAACGAGCCCGATCGGGCGGTGCAGTGCGAACGTGGCCAGCCCAGCAACCACAGCGGTGGGGATATAAAGGCGGTCGGTGATGGCGGCCGGGGGAGTGGCGCCGATGAGTACGTCCCGAAGCGCACCACCCCCAAGAGCGGTCACGCAGGCGAGGACCACCACCCCGAAGATGTCGAGGTGCGCCACGATCCCCACCGATGCGCCCTCGACGGCGAAGACCGCGGTCGCTGCGAGGTCAACGTGGCGGAGCAGGGCGGCCCCACCACTGATCCGGTCACTCCGTTCCTCGGTGGTCATGGTGAGTCACGGTATCGCCGGTACCGCGGGATCTCCGGTACCGACGACTGTTCGGGCCGCCACCAGTTCGGGCCTAGGTCTCGGTACGATTCGGCTGAGCTGGTTGACGACCTCATCGGAGTGTCGCCGTCCCTGGTTCGATGGTTCGCTGTGCGGACCGGTCCAGCTGATCCCACAGGTGCCATGGAGCCACGTCCTGACCACAAGCGCACGACGAAGCGGAGCGAACGCCGCCGCCGGGCTCTTCGCCGCAGGCGAGCATGCATCTCCGCCCTGGTGCTCGTGGTGGTCGTGGTGGGTGCCGTACTGATGACCAAACCCGGGTCCTCGGCATCGGCGACCACGGGTCAGCCTCTTGACTCGGCCGAGTTCGCCGACGGCTCATGTATGGCATTCGCCCCTACAGCGGGGGATCGTGGTGAGACGGTGTTTGTCGATGCCGGCCATGGAGGCATCGATCCCGGCGGCGTAGGAACGACGGAGTCTGGAAGGTCCATCGACGAGGGAACCGAGACCCTTCCGGTCGAACTCGAGGTGGCGGCCCTACTCCGGGCCAAGGGGTTCCGGGTGGTGGTCTCGAGGACCACGGACGACACCGTCGTCCGGCTGACCCCGGCCGACCGATCAGGCAACGAGCTCTCGCTCATCGGTTCCCACGACGACGTAGCGGCGAGAGACATTTGCGCCAATGACGCCCATGCACAAGTACTCGTCGGTATCTACTACGACGCCGGTGCTTCTCCCGCCGATGCCGGCAGCCTGACCGCCTATGACGCTGCCCGCCCGTTTGCCGACGACAACCAACGGCTGGCCACTCTCATGCAGCACGACGTGGTGGCGGCTATGGACGCGCAGGGATGGGCAATCCCCGACGACGGGGTGCAGACCGACGGGAGCCTGGGATCGTTCGTGGGCGATGCCGACGCGGGAGGAATCGCCGGCGCCGCCGCTTCCTACCAGCACCTGCTCCTCCTCGGTCCGGCCGCATCCGGCTTCTTTGCGACCCCGAGTGCGATGCCAGGAGCGGTCATCGAGCCGCTGTATCTGACCGACCCTTACGAAGGATCCATTGCCGATTCGGAGCACGGGCAGCAGGTCATCGCCCAGGGTATTGCCACAGCCGTCGAGCAGTATCTGGCCCCGACGCACGGACCCGTTGACGGCACCCCGAAGACGGGGGGTTGACCGGCACCGTACGATCGCTCCGCTAGGTGGGCAGACCGGCTTTGGTGGCTTCGGGGACTTCGACCAGGCGGCCGGTGGTGACATCGTAAAGGTACCCGTAGATGGGGATGCTTCCCGGCACAAGCGGGTGCGAGCGGATGCGGGCGACGTCCTCGGCCACACTCTGGGCGTTGTCACCGATGGTCAGCCAGTCGATGTACTGCGCCTCGGCCGAGCCGGGTCCGGCCCCGACATCGTGAAACCCGTCGTCGCCGAGTGCTGCCGTCTCAAGGCTGCTGGCCAACAGTCCGCGCATGACCTCATCGGTGAAGAACTCCATGCCGCAGTTGGTGTGGTGGATGACGAACCATTCCTTGGTCCCGAGCAGTTTGTACGAGATGACCAGGGACCGAATGGCATCGTCACTGGCCCGTCCCCCCGCATTTCGAATCACGTGGGCATCGCCTTCGCTGAGCCCGGCGTACTGAGCCGGGTCGAGGCGAGCATCCATGCACGTGAGGATGGCGAAGCCTCGTGCAGGGGGCAGGGCGAGCTCGGACTTGGCGCCGAAGGAGGAGGCATACGCCTCATTGGCGGCGAGCACTTCGTCGAGGATGGTCATGGGGTTCTCCCTTTTCTCATGGGGCGGAGGATCCGCCGAGGGTGGATCGACCCGCCGGTGGGGTACGCGGCCACCGTATCAGGGTAATCCGATGGACTAACTAGGGAATAGGGAAGGGGGCTACGTGGCCGGGTTCGCATTCTTCGCCTCAGCCATCCACCGGACGGGTGCCGCGGCCCCGCTTCGCGGCCCGGCGTTCGATGATGTCCTTCCAGTTGATGAAGGGCAGGACCGAGACCGCAGCAAGGAGGACGAGTTGGATGGCGATGGACCAGGGCGATCCAAAGATCCGCCCGAGAACGTCTCCGAAATGCCGTTCGGCCAAGGAGGCGCCGGCCAGATAGATGGAGTAGCTGAGCAGGCGCCCGGCCAGGAAGGCCAACGTCAGCGGGACCAGATTCATCTCCAGCAGCCCGGCCGCGATGAAGAGCTGGGCCGATGGAAGTGGCGAGATGGCAAAGAACGCCAAGGTGGCGATGAGGCTGGCCTTCTTCTTGAGCAGGGCATCGCTGGCCGCAGCCAGGTTCTCCCGTCGCTTCTCGCTCAAGTGTCCGCGAAATCGCCGAGCACCGAGGGCCAGGAGATACCGGCCCGATGCGGCGGCGACCGCCCCGATCACCACCAGGGCCACCGGATTGAGGTGCCAGTTGAGCCGCGCAAAGACCAGCAAGGTCCAGGTGGGAGGACCGAATGCCGGGAGAAGGTTGACCCCGAACACGATGAGGAACACGTAGAGGTACTGCATCGGCCTCCATGGACCCTAGGGGCGCCGGTTACGGAAGGTAGATTCCGAACGTGGAGGTCCGGTCACTGGCGTATCGAACTGACCTCATGGTCCGCCGCCTGGCCGGGTCCACCATCAGTGATCACGGCCGATTCATTGTTGTCCGCACCCCGGACAACCCTGGATTCCACTGGGGCAACTTCGTGTTGTGGCCCGGCCCCCCTCGCCCAGGAGAGGTGGAGGAGTGGATCAGGATCTTCACCGACCAGTTTCCTGACGCGGCTCACCTGGCCTTCGGGATCGATGGCACTGACTTCCCCGAGGGCGACCAGCCGTTTCCGGACAAGCGGCTGCTTTCCGATCTCAGTGTCGTGATGACCTCGGAGCGACCTCCCGAGTCCAGGGCTACTCGATCCGTACCAACCGTCCGCCCGCTCCGATCGGACCGCGACTGGGACCAAGAGCACCTGCTCCGGCTCGCCCTCGACGAGGAGGACGAGCCCCACTCATCGGCCCACCTGGACTTCCTCCGGCGCAGCACCGACGAGTCCCGACGCCTGGTCGAGGCCGGGCACGCCGAATACTTCGGCGCGTTCATCGAGGATCGTCTGGGTTCGGTGGTCGGCATCGCATCGGACGGACGGGGTGTGGCCCGCTATCAGAACGTGGGGACGCACCCCGACTTCCGACGACGCGGGTTGGCCTCACACTTGCTCGCCCGGGCGGGTGCGTTCGGGATGGACGGCTTCGGGGCCCGGCGCCTCGTCATCGTGGCCGACGCCGGTGGGATCGCCGCAGGGCTGTACCAGGCGGTCGGGTTCGTCCCCGTTGAGAGTCAGTGGGGTCTGTCTGCTGCACCGACGCCCTGACACTGCCGTCCAGTTCCTGGCAGACCGAGACCGCGAGCGGGCGTAGATCGCGAGCGGATCACCAGAGAACGACATGGGACAACATGAACGGTGAGTCCTGAGCCGAGTCGTCGGCGTTCGGCTCGTCGTCGAACGGGTGGAGGGCGCAGGGTCCACGGCGTGATTGCTCCGATCGGGGTGCGGGTATGAGCGAACAGTCTGCGTAGCTCAGTTATCCCGCCGGCGAGGCGGAACCGCAGTTCGGGAACGAAATCACGCATGCAGAGGGCCTGACGCCCTCTGATCCGTTGCCTGGACAACTATGAACGCCACATTACGAAGGAAAAAAAATTCGGCGCGAAGGTGTCATTTGCGTTACGGTTCGGCCTTACTGGCGGGTAATCCAAGCCCAATCCAAAGTGACCTGTTCAGATCACTGGAAAGAAGTTGGTGCACACATGAAAATCACAGGAAGACTGCGGAGAACGGTAGGAGTGGGCGTCGCCGTAGTGGCGATGTCCGCCGCCATGGTCACCTTGGCCCCTGCGTCGGTGAGCGGGGCGGCAACGCCCACGTCGGCCACGTACGCCGAGCTCCCCCAGACACCTCCGAACTACATCTTCCCGTTCATGAGCCTGGCGTTCTTCAGCGTGTACAACATCTCCACGTTCCAACAGTTGATGTACCGGCCGCTGTACTGGTTCGGCAACGGATCGACCCCCAACTTGAATCTGTCGATCTCGCTCGCCCAGAGCCCGATCTACTCCACGGACAGCAAGTCGGTCGTGGTCAATCTCGATCCCTACAAGTGGTCGAACGGTGAGACCGTGACCGCCGAGAACGTCATGTTCTGGATGAACATGCTCCACGCGGAGAAGGCCAACTGGGCCGGCTACTCGGCGGGCGCCCTCCCCGACGACGTTGCTTCGATCACGGAGAACAGTCCCACCCAGCTGACGTTCAACCTGACGGCACCGGTGAACACCTACTGGTTCACCTACAACGAACTGTCCCAGATCACTCCGATGCCCAATGCCTGGGACATCACGGCCAAGGGTGGCGCGCCCAACTCCGGTGGCTGTGCCGCCGGCGCCTACGGGACCGTCGACACCCAGTGCAAGGCGGTCTACACGTTCTTGTCGAAGCAGGCCGGCTACGACCCCAACAACCCCAAGGCGACCAACAACTCACTGTCTACCTACGCCACCAACCCCATCTGGGCGGTGGTCGACGGACCCTGGAAGCTGTCCAGCTTCAACGCCTCGGGCAACGTCACCTTCGTGCCCAACCCGACGTACTCGGGCCCGGTGAAGCCCACCTTGAAGAAGTTCATCGAGTTGCCGTTCACCACGGACGACGCCGAGTTCAACGCGCTGGTCGGCGGCAAGGTCGACGTGGGGTATCTGCCCCTCCAGGATGTGACCAAGCCGACGACCAATGCCCTGAAGGCCGGTCCCAACAATCCGAGATTGAGCAACTTCGTGATCGATCCGCTGTACACCTGGTCGATCAACTACTTCCCTTACAACTTCCACGCCAAGGGCACGGTCGGAAAGATCTTCAATCAGCTCTACTTCCGCCAAGCCGTGCAGTATCTGGTTGACCAACCCCTGTACATCAAGAAGATCTTCAAGGGCTACGGCGTCGGGACATACGGTCCCGTCCCGGTCACCCCGGCCAACTCCTTCGTATCTCAAGAGGTCCAGGACAACCCGCTGAAGTACAACCCGTCCATGGCTATCTCGCTCTTGAAGGATCACGGATGGAAGGTCGTCCCCGGGGGCACGTCGACCTGCCAGTCGCCGGGAACGGGGGCCAACCAGTGCGGCGCCGGCATCGCAGCTGGAGCCAAGCTCGCCTTCAACCTGCAGTTCGCCAGCGGAACGACCACCACCACGGAGCTGATGAACGCGGAGAAGTCGTCCTGGTCGCAGGCCGGAATCAACATGACGTTGTCCCAGGCCTCGTTCAACACGGTCATCGGCAACGCCATCCCCTGTAAGTCGTGCTCGTGG
This sequence comes from uncultured Acidimicrobiaceae bacterium, assembly GCA_963817985.1. Classification (GTDB taxonomy): domain Bacteria; phylum Actinomycetota; class Acidimicrobiia; order Acidimicrobiales; family RAAP-2; genus Bog-756. Next base: position 57,590 of record CAWFQI010000006.1, read on the forward strand.
CAGCTGGAGAACTGGGGAGCCGGTTGGATCTTCGCCCCGGACTTCTATCCGTCCGGGGAGTCGATCTTCCAGACCAACGCCGGTTCGAACTCGGGTAGCTACTCCGACGCCACCAACGACGCCAACATCCTGGCCACCAACGTGACCCAGGCGCCGCTGACGGCCTATGAGAACTACTTGGCCGAACAGGTTCCGGTCGTTTACCAGCCCAACCAGGTCACCTCCTTGACGGAAATCAAGAAGGGCCTGACCGGCGTCCTGCCGCAGAACCCCCTGCAGGCCATCACCCCAGAAGACTGGCGGTACTGACCAGCGCGGTCTCCGGTCGGTGGTCCTATGCACCATCGACCGGAGCCGCAACGGTTAGGGGATGGAGCCTCGCCGGTGGACCTACACTCGCCATCTGGCTCACGCCTCTGCGCCTGCCCGTTTGCGTAGGGAGGATGGATCCCATGGTTGACAGGCGATGACCGGCTACCTTCTGCGCCGCGTGGGCCAGGCCATCATCGTGATCCTGGGCGTGATCCTGATCACCTTCCTTCTGGCCAAGCTGATCCCTGGTGGCGAGGCCAAGGCCGTACTCGGAACGAAGGCCACACCGTCGGGGATCGCTCGCTTCAACCGGCTCAATGGGCTCGACGCGCCCCTCTATCTGCAGTTCTGGCGGTACGTCGAGGGCATCTTCGCCCACCTCAATCTCGGGTACTCCTATAAATACAACGAAGGGGTCCGCCAAGTCATCGGCCAGCGCCTGCCCAAGACCTTGACTCTGGTGGGTGCGTCGACCCTCTTGGCCATCGTCATCGCCGTCCCGTTGGGCATCCTCCAGGTGGTCCGGCGGAACAAGCCCATCGACTACGCACTGACCGGCAGTTCATTCTTCTTCTACGCCATGCCCGACTTCTTGTTGGGCACGTTGTTGATCATCTGGTTCTGCTTTGACCTGCACTGGTTCCCTGTCTCGCCTCCCTCCGACGCTTCGGCGTGGGCCGTGTTCACTGATCCGAGGGCGTTCGTCCTTCCGGTCGTGACCCTGGCGGCCACGACGATCGCATCGTTCAGCCGGTACATGCGGTCCTCGATGATGGACGCGCTCGCCGAGGACTACATCCGCACGGCCCGGGCCAAGGGGGCGGGCAACCGCCGAGTCCTCTACGGACACGCGCTGCGCAACGCCCTCATCCCGTTGCTCACCTTGCTCGGGCTGTCCCTGCCGGCCATCGTCAGCGGCGCCCTGATCGTCGAGGACGTCTTCAACTACCCAGGCATGGGCCTGCTTACCGTCCAGTCGGCCTTCAACGACGACATCCCCGTGGTGCTCGGCACCACCCTCGTCATCACCGTGGCCACGGTGATCGGGTCCCTGATGGCCGACATCTTGTACGCCGTAGCCGATCCCCGCATCCGCCTGGGAGGGGAGTGACGTGAACGATCCCGAAGACATCCATCCCGATCGGATCTTCAACGATGACGAGAGTCGGACGCCGCTGCCTATCGGGCACGGTCCCACCCTGACTCCCGGCGATCTGAGCGACACCGTTCCCCTCGTTCCCGAGGGGGGCGACTCGAGGACCACCGGAGGCACCTTCCGCCAGATGTCCCGGGTGTTCCGCGAGAACAAGCTGGCCGTAGTCGGCCTCGCCGTAATCGTCTTTTTCCTGCTGTTCTGCTTCCTCGGCCCGCACATCTACCACACCAATCAGACCGACGCTCAGTTGGCCCTGCAGAACTCGACCGACAATGCGCCGCCGGGCAACGGGAACCCGTTGGGGACCGATGAGACCGGCTTCGACATCCTGGGGCGACTCATGTACGGCGGGCAGGCCTCCCTCATCGTCGGCTTCGCCTCGGCCCTGGTGGCCACGGTGTTCGGCACCCTCTACGGGGCGATGTCGGGCTTCTTCGGCAACTGGTTCGACTCGTTGGCCATGCGCATCGTGGACATCTTCTTGTCTATCCCCGTGCTCTTCTTGCTCATCGCCCTCGTGACTATCTACCACCAGTCCGAGGCACTGCTCATCGTGGTCATCGCCTTCGTCAGCTGGCTGATACCGGCCCGATTGATACGGGGGGAGACCCTGTCCCTGCGCAACCGGGAGTACGTGCAGGCGGTGCGGGTCATGGGTGGGAGCCGGTCCCGCATCATCGGGCGGCACATCATTCCCAACTCGATAGGGACGATCGTGGTTTTCGCCACCTTCCAGGTGGCCGACTCGATCCTGTTGCTGGCCGCCCTCGGCTTCCTGGGGCTTGGCGTGCCCTCCCCCCAGACCGACTGGGGCACCATGCTCTCCAACGGGGTCGACGCCGCCGGTAACGGCTACTGGTGGCAGATCTACCCGGCCGGGCTGTGCATCGTGTTGGTCGTGGTCGCCTTCAACTACGTGGGCGACGCCTTGCGGGACTCGCTCGAGGTCCGGCTGCAGCAGCGCTGACTGACGGAGCGGTCGGGTCAGGCGGTGGTCGCCGGGCCCACCGTGGACAGGGTGACCGGGGTCTGGAGGGGGAAGTGACAAGCGGCCACGTGGTCGTTCCCGAAGTCCGACAGGGGCGGCTCGACCTCGGCGCAGATGTCCTGGGCGGCGGGGCAGCGGGTGCGGAACCGGCAGCCCGACGGAGGGTTGATCGGTGACGGCAGCTCGCCTTTGACCGTGGTGTCGCTCCGGGCCTTGGCCCGGGCTGTCACCACATCGGCCACCGGCACGGCGTCGAGCAGGCCCTGGGTGTAGTGGTGGGCCGGATGGGCATAGATCTGGGCGGCAGGCCCCCGTTCCACCATCTTCCCGAGGTACATGACCCCGATGGTGTCGGCCATGTAGCGAACCACGGCGAGGTCGTGGGAGATCATGACGTAGGTGAGGTCGTGGCGACTCTGCAGATCCTTCATGAGGTTGAGGATCTGGGCCTGGATGGAGACGTCGAGGGCCGACACCGGCTCGTCAGCCACGATCATCTTGGGATCGAGAGCGAGGGCGCGAGCCAGCCCGATCCGCTGACGCTGTCCTCCGGAGAACTCGTGGGGGTACCGGTTGACCGAGGTCCGGCTCAATCCCACCTCGTCGAGCAAGGAGCCCACCTTCTCCGCCTGGGCCTCGCTGCTGCCCACCCCGTGGACCTTCAGGGGCTCTCGGATGATGGTGCCCACCCGCATGCGGGGGTCGAGGGAGGCGTAGGGGTCCTGGAACATGAGCTGCAGATCGCGACGGCGGTTGCGGAGGTCACCCGCGCTCAGCGCCGACATCTCGTCCCCCTCGAACCGGATCGACCCTGAGGTGGCCCGGTCGAGGGAGACGAGCAACCGACCGACCGTGGTCTTTCCGCAGCCCGACTCGCCCACCAGTCCGAAGGTCTCACCCTTACGGATGTCGAAGGTGATCCCCGAGACGGCCTTGACGCTGCCTACCTGATGACGAAAGACGGCCCCGGACATGACCGGGAACTCTTTGACCAGGTCGCGTACCTCGAGGATGCGGTCGGCCTGTCCGAGGGCCTCACTCCGCTGCGCCTGGTCGGCGGAGATCGCCACCGGTACGGCCGGGGAGTCAGAGGGCGAGGTCGAAGCGACCGTGACACCGGCCGACCCGTCCGGACCCGCCGGCGCCGTGGGCTGAACCGGATGGAAGCAGGCATAGCGGTGGACCAGGTCACCGCGGTCGTCGGTGTCGACGAGGGGTGGGTCCTCGGCCCGGCACCGGTCGGTGGCGTACTGGCAGCGGGGCGAGAACCGGCAGTTGGTGATGGTCTGCGAGAGGTCAGGAGGCAGCCCGGGAATCGAGGCCAGACGCTCGTCTCGACTCTGGTCCAGCTTGGGCACGGAGGCCAAGAGGGCCTCCGAATAGGGGTGGCGGATCCGGTTGAACAGCTCGCCGGTCTCGGCCTCTTCGGCGACCTTGCCCGCGTACATGACGATGACCCGGTCGGTGCGACCGGCGATCACACCCATGTCGTGGGTGATGAGCACCACGGCCATGGCCAGCCGCTGACGGAGCTCGTCGATGAGATCGAGGATCTGAGCCTGGATGGTCACGTCGAGGGCCGTGGTGGGCTCGTCGGCGATGAGCAGCTTCGGTTCGCAGGCCAGGGCCATGGCGATCATGACCCGCTGGCGGAGGCCCCCGGAGAGCTCGTGTGGATACTGGTCGAGCCGTTCGGCCGGCTGAGGCATCTCGACCAGCCGCAGCACCTCGAGGGCGCGTTGGCCAGCCTGCTGGCGGGAGACGTCACGGTGGAGCCTCACTCCCTCGGCGATCTGACGGCCGATGGACATCGTCGGGTTGAGCGAGGTCATCGGGTCCTGGGGGATGAGCGCCACCTCGTTGCCCCGCACCTGCCGCATGGCCTTTTCGTCCAGCGTGGCCAGGTCGCGTCCCAGCAACGAGATGGTCCCGCCGGTCACGTGGCCTGTCCCGGGGAGCAGTCGCATGATCGACAGCCCCGTGGTGCTCTTCCCACATCCGGACTCGCCCACGATGCCGACGCTCTCGCCTTCGGCCACATCGAACGTGACGCCGTCGACGGCCACCACCGAGCCCGAACGCATCCGGAACTCGGTACGGAGGTTCTCCAGCTGTAGAACCGGAGGAGGCATCACCTGACTCTACTCGGCGCCCGCCGTGCCCTCCGAGCCGGGAGGGCACAGCGGGTGTGTTCAGACCGCCAAGCCGGCCTGCATGCGCTCGGTGGCATCGACGTACTCCTCGACCATGGAGAAGACCACGTCTTTGGCCTTGCGCACCGTGGTGGCGCGGCCGATGACCTGACCGCACGGATTGAAGTTCACGTCTTTGGCCTGCTCGGGGTAGCGGTGGCCCCGGGAGACGGCCTCGATGGCCACCATCATCTGTAGGGGCATGGGCAGGGGATCGGGGGTGTCCTCGGCCTCCCAGGCATCGGTCCAGTCGTTCTTCAGCATCCGACAGGGCTTGCCGGTGAACGAGCGCGACCGCACGGTGTCCCGACTGGATGCGGCCAGGTAGGTCTCCATCTGCTTGGGCGGGATGTCGGCCTCTTCCACGGTGAGCCACAGGGTTCCCGACCACACACCCTGAGCCCCGAGGGCGAGGGCGGCGGCCATCTGCTTTCCGCTACCAACCCCACCGGCGGCGAGCACCGGAATCGGGGCGACCGCCTCGACCACCTCGGGCCACAGCACGATGCTTCCCACGTCCCCGGTGTGCCCTCCACCCTCGGATCCCTGGCAGATGATGAAGTCGAGGCCGGCTGCCTTGTGGTTGAGGGCGTGTTTCACTGAACCGGCCAAGGCCCCGATCATGAGACCGGCTCCCTGGACCCGCTCGACGACGTCGGGCGGGGGAGTGCCGAGGGCATTGGCGATCAGCTTGACGTTCGGGTGGGCGAGGGCCACGGTGAGCAGTCCGGCAGCATGGGCGGCCGTCCACCCGATCATGCCGTTCGAGTTCCGCTCGGCCTCGGGGATCTCGGGTACCCCGTGGTCGGCCAGGATCTTCATGGCGAACTCTTTGTGCTGTGGGGGGACGAGGGCGCGGATCTGGGCTTCGAGCTTGTCCGGGTCCATTTCGTCCATGCCCTCGTACTTGGCCGGGATCACGATGTCGACGCCGTAGGGGCGGTCACCCACGTGCTCATCGATCCAGGTGAGCTCGACCTCGAGCTGCTCGGGGGAGAACCCGATGGCCCCGAGCACCCCGATCCCGCCGGCATTGGTCACCGCGGCCACCACGTCCCTGCAGTGGGTGAAGGCGAAGATGGGGAACTCGATGCCGAGCTTCTGTCGGATCTCGGTATTCATGAGGTGGCTCCTTGTGGGGTTGGTGTTGTCGGTGGGGTCGGTGCTGCACTAGAAGTTGGCGTCGAACGCGGCGATGGGTCGACGTCCCGGCTGGTCGGAACGGGCATCCCCAAGAGGGCAGCCAGCCCTCGGACGGCGAGATCGTCGTCGACGGATTCCGGGTCGAGCCGTCGTTGCATGGCGAGGCCGGTCAGTAGCGCCTTGACCAGTACGGCGAGGTCGTCGGGTCCGGCCACCGGGTGGGCGTCGACGGCCGAGGACCAGCCGGCCAGGCGGCGAGCCGTGTACTGACGGGCCTCGGCGTTTCTCGTGCGGACAACCGTGGCTACTTCGTTGTCTCGAGCGGCCCGGAGCCACAGCTCTTGTTCGAGGAGTGACCAGCTGCCCGGACCGTCCGCCACGGCGCCCCCGACGTTGCCCCACACCGCCGCCAGCTGTCCGAGGGGCGACTCGGTCACCGCCACCTCGGCCAACAGCACGGTGAGCACCGAGTCCTTCCAGGAGTCGAGGAGGGCAAGCAAGAGGCCCTGCTTGCTTCCGAAGTGGGCGTACACGGCACCCGAGGTCCGACCGGCCGCCTCGGCCACGGCGTCCACCGACACCGCGTCGATCCCCTGTTCGGAGAAGAGCTGGGCGGCGGCGGCCAGTAGCCGTGCTCGGGTCTCGGCCTTCCGCTCCTCTTGGGTCTGTGACACGGTCCCCCGACTGATGACGACTCGACTCCCGAGCTCTCCTAGACCGTACTTATATTGGAATCGTTATGCAACGTCGCGCAGGGGTGCTGGTCGTCAGTGAGTAGGCCGGTGCGCATCGCTTCCGGGCGCGTACAGTGAGAAGCACAGACCAAGTAGGCGGGTCGGGCTGCCGATCGTGCCATCCGGGGAGGCATCACCATGGAATCCATGAAGACCGAAGTCCGTGACCGGCTGTACATCGACGGGCGATGGGTCCCCTCGGCCGGGAGCGGGTCGATCGATGTCATCGACTCGACCAACGAAGAGGTCATCGGCACCGTGCCCGAGGGCACTCCCGAGGACATCGACGCTGCCGTCAAGGCGGCCCGGCGGGCGTTCCCGGCCTGGTCGGCGACCCCGGTGGCCGAGCGCACGGCCTTACTGACCAAGATCAGCGAGGCGCTCGGGGCCCGCATGGACAGCCTGGCCGATCTGATCACCCATGAAGTGGGGATGCCCTACACGCTCTCGCAACTCGTGCAGGTGGGCCTGCCCATGGCCAGCTTCGGGTCGATGGCTTCGGTGGCCGCGGACTTCACCTGGGAGAAGGAAGTCGGCAACTCGCTCGTCGTCCGGGAGCCGGTGGGGGTGGTCGGGGCCATCACCCCGTGGAACTACCCGTTGCATCAGATCGCCGCCAAGGTGGCTCCCGCGCTGGCCGCCGGCTGCACCGTCGTGCTCAAGCCCAGCGAGGTGGCTCCGTTGAACGCCTTCGTACTGGCTGACATCTTCGACGAGGTCGGTGCCCCTCCGGGGATCTTCAACCTGGTGACCGGAGTCGGACCCGTAGTGGGGGAGGCCATCGCCGCCCACCCCGGCGTCGACATGGTCTCGTTCACCGGCTCGACCCGGGCGGGTAGGCGGGTGGCCGAGGTGGCATCGGCCACCGTCAAGCGGGTGGCGCTCGAGCTGGGGGGCAAGTCGGCCAACGTGCTCCTCGACGACGCCGACTTCACGAAGGCCGTCCCCGACGGGGTGGCCAAGTGCTTTGCCAACTCCGGCCAGACGTGCAGTGCGCTGACCCGGATGCTCGTACCTCGCGACCGGCTGGCCGAGGTCGAGACCCTGGCCCGGGAGGCGGCCGAGTCCCACGTTCCGGGCGACCCCTTCGCAGCTGGAACGCGGCTTGGGCCCTTGGTCTCTGCCGTGCAGCGGGACCGGGTGCGCGGCTACATCGACAAGGGCGTCGGCGAAGGTGCCCAACTCGTCACCGGTGGCGTCGAGGCGCCCGACGGGCTCACCCAGGGCTTCTTCGTGCAACCCACGGTGTTCTCGTCGGTGACCCGGGATATGACCATCGCCCGGGAGGAGATCTTCGGCCCGGTTCTGGTCATCATCCCTTACGACACCGAGGAGGAGGCCGTCGAGATCGCCAACGACACCGACTACGGGTTGGCCGGAGGCGTCTGGTCGGGTGACGCCGACCGGGCGAGGAAGGTGGCCCGTGAACTCCGCACCGGCCAGGTCGAGGTGAACGGGGGCGGGTTCAACCCCCTGGCCCCCTTCGGTGGCTACAAGCAGTCAGGCAACGGTCGTGAGCTCGGTGCCTACGGCCTGGAGGAGTACCTCGAGGTCAAGTCCCTCCAACTCTGACCCGCCCGAGGCCGACCCGGGCTCACAGGCCGAGCTGGTCCTCGAGGAGGCCGAGGTGGATCTGGGCGGCGTCGGTGTAGGTCTTCTCGCCGATGAAGACGTGCTGGGTGCCCGTGTACATGTCGCGGAACGCCCGCTCGAGGCGGCTGCCCTCGCGTATGGCCGCGGTGCCCGCGGCCAGGTGGGCCCACTGCACGATCTCACGGCTGGCTTCGGTGGCGTAGGTCGCCGCCACCCGCATCTCGGCCCGCAGCTCGGGGGTGAGGTCCTGGCCATTCTTCACGGCCTGCTCGGTATCGGTGAACGTGGTGACCACGAGGAGTCGGGCCGCCTTCCACATGGCCTGGTGGTGGGAGAGGTTGCGCTGGAACGAGGGCTTGTGGGCGATGGACTCCGACTCGCCCATGCGCACCTTGGTGCGGGCCAGCTCGGTGACATCGTCGAGCATGGACTTGGCCACACCGAGGGCCCACGAGGCGTGGCCGGCGGCGGTGATGGGCATCAGGCCCATGCGGAAGGCCGGTGACCCACCCCGACGGGGCGTACGACAGAACAGCTCGAAAGTGCGGTACTCGGGGACGAACAGCTCGGCCACGTTGTAGTCGAATGAGCCGGTGGCCTTCAGGCCCTGGACGTGCCATCCGTCGGTGAAGTTGATCTCCGCTCGGGGGATGACCGCGACCAACAGCGGGGGGATCCCGCTTTCGTCCACCACCAGTTCACCCCCGACGGTGGGCATGAAGCCTGCGGCCACGTATTCGGAGTGGCCGGTACCCGAGCCGAAGTTCCAGGCGCCGGTGATCCGGTAGCCACCCTCGACGGTCTCGCCCAGACCGTTCGGGAAGAACTGGCCGCCGGCGGTCACCCGGTTGTCGTGGGCGGTGAAGACCTCATCGAATCCCTCGTCGGGAAGGTAGGCGGCGATGGCCGCGGCCGAGGGCAGGTTGGCGATGCCGATCCAGCCGAGGGAGCCGTCCTGCCAGGCCAGCTCGATCCAGGTGTCGATCATCTCGGCAAAGGAGGGCTCGCACCCACCGGCCTCGGAGGGGTTGGCCCACTGCAGAAGCCCGCTGCCCCACAGCGCCGCCACCGTCGCCGGATTCAAGGTGCGCAGCCGCTCCGAGTCGGCCGACTCTTCGGCCACCACGGTGCGGAGGGTCCGGGCCGCTTCGGGCCCGTTGACGGTGACAGTAGGCATGAGCCTCCCCCTTTCGCTCCGACAACCTGAGGGAACGTAGGGGTCGCCGCCGCCACCGGTCAAGGCCGGCGGCGCCAGGTGCTCAGCTATCAGTCGGGGATGTTGGCCAGCATGTGGCGACTCACGTCGCCCACCAGGTCGATGAGATAGCGGCGCTCGGTGAACCGCCAGGTGCCGGTCACCCGCTCGAACCGGTCGTGGTAGCGGCCGGCCAGGATGGGCTGCAGGGCCAGTCCGGGAACGGCTTGGAGGACCGTCCAGTAGCTGCGGGCCCCGGCCTGCCCATCGACCTCGTCGATGTCGAGGATGACATTGGTGGTGACGTGCTTGGTCCCCGGGGTGCCGTCGGGATAGAGCCGGGTGGTGGAGGTGAACATGGCCAAGATGGCATCCCGGCCGGTCAGGAGCCTCGAGTCGCCGGCACTACTTCCATCGCCCACGGCGGCGTCACCGAGGAGGTCGGCCACGCCGTCGAAGTCGCCGAGGTCGATCAGCTCGGCATAGCGGTAGATGAGATTGGTGACCGCTACGGCGCTCTCGGTCATCGGTTTCCCCTCACCCGAACGTGAGGTCGGCGTCGTCCCAGTAGGCGTGTACCGATCGGAAGAGGCCGTCGTCGTTGACGGCGAACACCTCGATCCCGTCGATAGTCATCGTCGTGCCGCCCGTCTCGACCACGATGGCGAAGTCCACCGCCACATGGTCGGCGCAGGTGTGGACGGCCTTGGCCGTGAACGTCCAGGTGTCGCTGGCGGCTATTCCATTCTCGAAGAAGGTGACGATGGCCGCCCGGCCCAGGTTCGGGGGATTCGACACCGGGTCGGCGTGGACGGCGTCCTCGGTGAACCGTTCGGCAATGGCTGTCGCCTCCCTCGAGTTGATGGCGTCCACGTAGCCGACGATCCGTCGGCGCAGTTCGTCACCGGTGAGCACCGCTCAGGCCCCCGTGGCGTGAACGCCGCCGTCGACGTGGATGATCTCCCCGGTCGTCATGGGCAACAGATCCGAGAAGAGGGCCACGCAGGCCCGGGCCACGACGTCGGTGTCAAGCACGTCCCATCCGAGGGGCGCCCGGTCGGCCCAGGTGTCCTCGAAGGTGGCGAACCCGGGGATGGACTTGGCCGCCAACGTCTTGACGGGTCCGGCCGCCACCAGGTTCATCCGGATCTTGTCCGGGCCGAGGTCCCGGGCCAGGTAGCGGGAGAGGGACTCCAGCGCGGCCTTGGACACGCCCATCCAGTCGTAGGCGGGCCACGCCACAGTGGCATCGAAGTCAAGACCCACCACCGACGCTCCGGATCCCCCGTCGGTCCCGGCCGCCACCAGGAGCGGGCGAAACGCCTCGACCAGGGCCTTCAGTGAGTAGGCCGAGACCCGGAGGGCTACTGACACCTCGTCCCATCCGGCCTGGAACATGTCGCCGCCGAGGCACTCGGGCGGGGCGAAGCCGATGGCGTGGAGGAGGCCGTCCATGCGGGTCCACCGCTCACCGAGGGTGGTGGCCGCCGAGGCAAGTTGGGACGGCTCGGTCACGTCGATCTCGAGGACTTCCGCTTCATCGGGGAGCTTGCGCGCCGTGCGGCGGGTCAGTGAGAGACCCCGTCCGGCCCCCGACAGCACCACCTCGGCCCCCTCACCTTGGGCCCGTCGGGCCACAGCAAACGCCAGGGATGCGTCGGTCAGCACGCCCGTGACCAAGATCCGTTTACCCTCGAGGAGTCCCATCAGCGAGTCAGGTTATCGTCATGGCCTCGTCCCGCTGTGACGGGGCGGTGTGGAAGGGTAGGCACATGCGAGTCGGAATTCTGGGAGGAACCGGCCCGGCTGGACGCGGGTTGGCTGTCCGTCTGGCCGCCGTCGGTGAGCAGGTCGTCATCGGTTCGAGGGATGCCACGCGCGCCGAAGAGGTGGCCGGTGGCCTCGTTACGGCCTGGCCCGATCACCGGCTGGCCATTACCGGGGCGTCCAACGAGGACACGGCCGCGGCGGAGTTGGTCGTGGTGGCCACCCCCTGGGACAGTGCCATCCCGACGGTGAAACCGCTGGCTGCGGCCCTGGCCGGCAAGGTGGTGGTCTCGATGGCCAATGCGCTGGCCAAAGAGGGCCGGGAGTTCCTCGCCCTCGTCCCGCCGCGCGGTTCGGTGGCGGCATCGATCCAGGCCGCCCTGCCCAACTCACTCGTCTCGGCGTCCTTCCACCACCTTCCGGCTTCGGAGATGGAGAAGCTCACCACACCACTCGTAGCTGACGTTCTCGTCTGTTCCGACCACACCGAAGCCACCGAAGCGACCGTGGCCCTGGTGGACCGCATCGACGGTCTCCGCGGCGTGGACGCCGGCAGTCTCTCCCAGGCCGCGCCCATCGAGGCCTTCACTGCGGTGCTGATCACCGTGAACATCCGCCACAAGGTGCATGCCGCCGTGCAACTGGCCGGCTACGGCGACCGCTGATGGGGGAGGAGGACGGGGTGGGTACGCCAGACCTGCGACCGGTGGTTCAGCTCTTCGACACGGCCAGACAGGCGGTCGCACCGCTCGAGGTGGGGCCGGTCGTCACCTTGTACTCGTGCGGGATCACGCCGTATGACTCGGCCCACCTCGGCCATGCCCAGGTCTATCTGACCTTCGACATCCTCCAGCGCCGCCTCCGTGACCTCGGGCACGAGACCCGGTGCGTGCGCAACGTCACCGACGTCGACGACGACATCCTGCGCAAGGCGCGGGAACTCGGAGTCCACTACCTCGACCTGGCTGCCGAGGAGATCGCCCGGTTCGACTCGGACATGGCCGCGTTGGATCTGATCCCGGCGTGGTCGGAGCCCCGGGCCACCTCGGCCATCGCCGAGATCCTGACCCTGATCGGGGCGGTGCTCGACTCGGGGCGTGCCTATCAGGCGGGGGGTGCGGTCTACTTCGATGTGACCACCTTCGACCGGTTCGGTGCGGTGAGCCACTTCGACCAGGCCACCATGCTGGCCATGGCCGCCGAGCACGGTGGAAACCCCGACGACCCCAACAAGCGCCATCCGCTGGACTTCGTGCTCTGGCAGCCGTCGCTTCCCGACGAGCCGTCATGGGAGTCACGATGGGGCCCCGGTCGGCCCGGATGGCACATCGAGTGCTCAGCCCTGGCGCTCCGAGAGCTCGGCGAGACCATCGACGTCCACGGGGGTGGGCGCGATCTGGTCTTCCCCCACCACGAGTGCGAGACCGCCCAGTCGGAGTCGGTCACCGGGCGGCCCTTCGTCGGCCACTGGCTGCACGTCGGCCTGGTCGGGCTGGACGGCACCAAGATGTCCAAGTCACTCGGCAATCTGGTCTTCGTCGGCGACCTGTTGAAGGAGTGGGAGCCCGCAGCCGTGCGCTCGGCGCTCCTGCACCACCACTACCGAGTCGACTGGGAGTGGGGTGCTGAGGACATGCCCCGGGCCGCTCGTCGCCTGGAGGCCTGGCGAGCCGCCCCGGTCGGCGCCGACCCCGCTTCTGAGGCGGCGATCGGGTCTGGTGCGTGCCCGGCTCGACGACGACCTCGACACACCTGGGGCCCTCGTCGTCCTGGACGAGGAGGCGGCGGCCGGCCGGCCGGTGGTCCAAGGCGCCGCGCTGTTGGGCATTACCCTGTAACCACCGCACGCAGTGCGCCCGGAACCCCGTGCGCCGGGGCCTGCTCGTCGAGAGACGGCCGACGGCGACAGGGAGAGGGTCCGCCCCGGTGGGGCCCTCCCGGCTCCGCACCTGCACGCCCGCCCCGCCCCGCTAGGAACCCGATGGAGAGAGACCACCCATGCCAGCCGTGACCGTCCGACTTCCCGATGGATCGACGAAGAGAGTTCGACGCCGGTACCACCGCCTTCCAGTTCGCCGAGTCGATCGGTCCCCGCCTGGCCCGGGCGGCCGTCGCAGCCTCCTTTGACGGGACCGAGGTCGATCTCGACACGCCGTTGCGGGACGGCGCTCAGGTCAGCGTGCTCACCGCGGAGTCCGATGCGGGACGAGCGGTCATCCGCCACTCGACGGCCCATGTGCTGGCTCAGGCCGTGCTGCGGCTCTGGCCGGGCGCCCACTTCGCCATCGGGCCGGTCATCGAGGACGGCTTCTACTACGACTTCGAACTGCCCGGTGGGGCCCACTTCAGCGACGAGGACCTGGAGCGGATCGCCGCGGCCATGCGCGAGATCATGGCCGAGGACCAGCCCTTCATCCGCCACGAGCACTCCATCGACGAGGGCCTGGCCCTCTTCGACGACCAGCCGTTCAAGCGGGAGATCATCGAAGCCGTCGGCGCCGGTCACGACGAGGTCGACGCCCCCGCCGAAGGGGGCGAGGAGGCCCTCGTCTCCACTTACTGGAACTCGCCGTCGTTCACCGACCTCTGCCGCGGGCCCCACGTGCCGTCGACCAGTCGATTGGGCCACTTCGCCCTGATGCGGGTGGCCGGGGCCTACTGGCGCGGCGATGAGAAGCGCCAGCAGCTCCAGAGGATCTACGGCACGGCCTGGGAGTCGGAGAAGGCCTTGGCCGAGCACCTGCACCGCCTGGAGGAGGCCGAGCGACGGGACCATCGCAAGCTCGGTCTGGAGCTCGACCTCTTCTCGTTCCCCGAGGAGATCGGCTCGGGGCTGGCCGTGTTCCACCCGAAGGGTGGCACCATCCGGCGCCTCATGGAGGACTACTCCTACCAGCGGCACAAGGCGGCCGGTTACGAGTTCGTGACCACCCCGCACATCACCAAAGCCGAGCTGTTCGAGACGTCGGGACACCTCGACTGGTTCGCCGAGGGGATGTTCCCGCCCATGGAACTCGACGGTGGCCAGCAGTACTACCTGAAGCCCATGAACTGTCCGTTCCACGTGCTCATCTACAAGAGCAGCCAGCGGTCGTACCGCGAACTGCCGCTTCGGCTGTTCGAGTTCGGGACGGTCTACCGCTACGAGAAGTCCGGTGTCGTGCACGGACTGACCCGGGTGCGGGGCATGACCCAGGATGACGCCCACATCTTTTGCACCCGCGACCAGATGGCCGCCGAACTCCACACCACCTTGACCTTCGTGCTCTCGCTGCTCCGCGACTTTGGGTTGGAGGACTTCTTCTTGGAGCTCTCGACCCGTCCCGAGGGCAAGGCGGTGGGCACGCCCGAAGAGTGGGAGGAGGCAACCGAAACCCTGCGCACCACGGCACTGGCCATGGATCTCGACCTCGTGCTCGACGAAGGCGGTGGTGCCTTCTACGGCCCCAAGATCTCGGTGCAGGCCAAAGACGCCATCGGCAGGACCCACCAGATGTCCACCATCCAGCTCGACTTCCAGACGCCCCAGCGGTTCGAGGCCGAATACATCGGGGCCGACAACGCCCGGCACCGCCCCATCATGATCCACCGTGCCCTGTTCGGGACGGTGGAGCGCTTCTTTGCCATCCTGCTCGAGCACTACGCCGGGGCCCTGCCCACCTGGCTCTGTCCCGAACAGGTCCGGGTGCTCGGGGTGCGGGACGACCACGAGGACTACGCCCACAAGGTGGCCGACCGGCTCCGGGCCGTTGGCGCTCGGGTGTCGGTAGACCCCGCTGACGAGAAGCTGGGTGCCCGTATCCGCAAGGCCAAGGTCCTCAAGATCCCCTACATCCTGGTGGTCGGGGACGACGATGTCGCCGCAGGTACGGTCGGCGTGAACCGACGGGGGAGCGGGCCCCCCGAGCGCGGGGTGGCGCTCGTCGAGTTCACCGAGTCACTGGAGGCCGAGATCGCTGAGCGACGCCTCCCCGAAGCCGGGTCGTGAGCCTCGATCACCTCTGGGCCGGATGGCGCAGCGCCTATGTGACCTCGGTCGGGTCGACCGATCCGGGGCCTCCCGGGGACGGGGACACAGCCGACGAGCGGGAGCGGTGCGTCTTCTGCCGGATCGCCGCCAGTGGGCCGCCCTCGGCGGACAACGGGGTCCTGTGGAGGGGAGCAGAGACCTTCGTCGTGCTCAACGCCTATCCCTACGCCTCCGGCCATCTGATGGCGCTGCCGGTCCGCCACGTCCGGTCGCTGGGAGAGCTCTCCCCTGAGGAGGGTGCCGAGATGTGGTCGGCCCTGCGGCGCGGGGTGTCCGCCCTCGAGTCGGCCTACGGTCCCGAGGGCATCAACCTGGGTGCCAACCTGGGGGAGGCGGCCGGGGCGGGCATCCCGCGGCATCTCCACATGCACGCGGTGCCCCGCTGGATCGGTGACACCAACTTCATGACCGCGGTGGCCGGCACCCGGGTGCTGCCCGAGACGTTGGCCGTGACCTGGGAGCGGCTCCACCACGCCTGGCCCGATTAGGAGCTGCCGGGGCCTTCCCGGCTCCGCAGGAATCGAAGGGCCGAGCCCGGTGTTGGGCGGGTTGGACAAGGCGAAGGGACTGACCATGGAGATCAAAGAACTCGGGCACCTGGTGCTGTACGTGAGAGACGTCGAGCGGTCGGCCGCCTTCTACCGTGACGTGCTCGGCTGGGACGTAGCCTTCCCGACCACGCTCGGGGTCCCCGCCGCGGCGTTCTCGTCAGGACGCACCCACCACGAACTGCTCCTCATCGAGGTGGGGGAGGACGCCACCCCCCAACCCCGGGGCCGTCACCTCGGCCTCTACCACTTCGGACTGAAGGTGGGTGACACCGACGAGGAGCTGCGGGCCGCCGTGGCCCGCCTGGAGGAGGCCGGCGTGCCCATCGTGGGCTCGAGCGACCACACGGTCACCCACAGCCTCTACATCCTCGATCCCGACGGGAACGAGATCGAGCTGTACATCGACGTGGCCGGGGTCGACTGGAAGTCCGATCCCTCGCTCATCATGGCTCCCACCAGGCCGCTCGCCCTCTGAGCCCTCCGGGCGCGAGCCCGTCGGTTCCCGGGTGCCCCGGGTCATCGGCCCGGTCAGCGACCGTGCCCTGGCCAGAGGATTCCCTGCTTACTCCAGCAAGCAGATGGTAGAGTGGAGAGACCATTCTGGAGGATCCGCATGTTCGACGGACGATGGCGCGGCGCAGTAGACCGGAGCACCGGTCCCGTCGGCCACAAACTGCAGCGCATGGGCGTGACCGCCGACATGCTGACCGCCACCGGGCTCGTCTCGGCGACGGCGACCGCGGTGTCCGTGGCCACGGGCCACCTCCACCTGGCCATCCTCTTGCTCATCCTCACCGGCCTCCACGACCTCCTGGACGGCCCGGTGGCCAAGGCTTCGGGGACGTCCTCGGTACGTGGAGCGTTCTTCGACTCGGTCACCGACCGGGTGTCCGACGCCCTGATCCTCGGCGGTGTGGCCTGGTATCTCGTCTCCACACACCCCGGTCATCTCGTCCTCCTTCCCTTCGCCGTCCTCGGGGCTACGTCCCTCGTGTCCTACCAGCGAGCCAAGGCCGAGTCCCTCGGCATCTCGGCCAAGGGCGGACTCATGGAACGGGCCGAACGCATGATCCTCCTCGGCATCGGCTTCATCACGGCGGCGTTCTTGGTACCCGTTCTTTGGGTGATGCTCGCACTGACCATGGCCACGGCCGTGGGCCGGTTCGCCAAGGTGTGGCGGCTGGCCGAGGCCCCCGTGCCGGTGGCCACCCCGCGTCGTCAGCGTCGTAGTCGGACCACGGCGCGCTCGCGCACCCGCAAGTCGTCGACCACGCCCTCTCGGTGGCGGGCCCGTCGCCAGGGTGAGCTGGCCAGCCGATCCGGTCGGACGTGGCGCGCCAGGCAGGCCCGGCAGGGTCCCCGCCAGCGCACCGGTCGACGACATACCTGAGTCGGACCTTCAGAGAAGCAGACGGGGACGAGGGCTCGTGAACCAGGGAGCGATGGTGTTTCGGACGTACACCACGCTGGCTCGTTGTCTCGCCGCGCTTCCCGAGCCGGTGGCGCTCAGTCTGGCCAACCGGGTCGGGGACGTGCTGTTCTCGGTGCGGGCCGACCAGCGCCGGATGGTGACGGCCAATCTGCGCCGGGTGCTTGATGCCGGCGAGGGCGATGAGGCCCTGCTCGACCGGTGGGCCCACCGCTCCTTCCGCTCCTACGCCCGCTACTGGGTCGAAGGCGCTCGCCTGGGCCGGACGTCGCCGGCCGAGGTGGAGGCCCGGACCTACGTCCAGGGACTCGAATACCTGGCCGACGGCGTCGCCTCGGGTGAGGGCGTGATCATGGCGCTGCCCCACATCGGGAGCTGGGAGTTCGGGGGCGCGTTCCTCGCCACCCAGAATCTCCCCATGACGTCGGTGGCCGAGCGCCTCGAGCCGCCCGAGCTCTTCGAGTTCTTCGTCGAACAGCGAGCGGCGATGGGGCTCACCATCGTGCCCCTCGATGCGTCGTCGGGCAGTTCGGTGATGTCCACCCTCCGGGCCGGAGGCCTGGTCGGCCTGCTGTGTGACCGGGACGTGGCCGGGAACGGCATCGAGGTGGAGTTCTTCGGCGAACCGACGACCATGCCGGCCGGGCCGGCCACACTGGCCCTCCGCACCGGGGCCCGTCTGGTCACCGGAGCCGTCTACAGCGGCCCCGGCCCCGACCACCGGGCCCTGGTCGAGCCGCCGCTCGACACCACCCGGCAGGGATCGCTCCGGGCCGACGTGGCCCGACTGACCCAGGAGATCGCTACCCGCTTCGAGGGGTTGATCCGCCGGGCTCCCGAACAGTGGCACGTCTTCCAGCCCCTCTGGCTGGCCGATCGGCCGGGGGTGGCGGCGTGACCCGGTTCGAGAATCGACCGCTGCCAGCCGACACCGACGTCGCCGCCTCCCACCTGCAAGAGGATCGAAGCGTTCGGACCAATGGGCACGCCGGGGAGTCGACGGTGTTCACCGGGCCCGGGGGCGAGAACGGTCACCTCCCGTCGGTCATCGAGCCCACGTTCCACCACTTGGTCGAGCACGAACTCGACGTGGTGGCGGTGGTCGACATCGACGGCCGGTTCATCTTCGTCAGCTCCTCGGCGGAGCGCCTCTTCGGCTACGACGTCACCGCCGCCATCGGGATGGACGCCTTCAGCCTCTTCGACGCCCAGAGCGTCGGACCGGTGCGTCGCCTCTTCGAGGACCTGGTGGCCCGCCGCCGGCTATCGGTCTCCCTCGAGATGCAGACGGTCCGGGCCGACGGGACCGTCGTCGACATCGACGTGGTGGCCATGAACCACCTGGCCGCGCCCATCGGGGGCATCGTGGTCAACGTGCGGGACATCACCGGCCGCAAGCGGCTGGAACAGCGGATCAGCGAGGACGATCGCCGCCAGACGACCCTCATCGACTCGTTGGCCGACGGCGTGATGATGGTGGACGCCGCCGGCACCATCGTCCGGGTCAACGAGTCCTTCGAGGTGATGTTCGAAGCCCCCCGCATCCGCGTGGTGGGTCGGCGACTGGAGGCGATCCTGGCCGAAGGGGAGGCCGAGGGTGACGTCCTCGTGGACGCGGACGGACCGAGGTGGCGGCCTCCGAGCACCCGGTGCTGGTCGGTCTGCGCCAGGGCCGGCGCATCGTCGGGGTGGTCCTCGGCATCCTGAGTGAGGACCGACCTCCCCGGTGGGTCCGGATCAACATCCAGCCCATGGTCGGGGCGGACGGAAGGATCGCCGGGGCCGTGGCCTCCTTCAGCGACATCACCGCGGCCCGGCAGGCCACCGTCGAGCTCCACCGCTCCGAGCAGTTCCTCCAGGTCCTGTTGGACACCCTGGAAGAGGGCATCGTGGCCAGCGACGCCGAAGGACGGATCACCGTCTTCAATCCGGCCGCCCGGCGCCTGCACGGGCTGTCCGAGGAGTCTGACCCCATCGGGACCATTCCGGCCGACCACGGGCTGTTGGGCGCGGACGGCTCACCCATGGACCGCCACGAGGACCCCCTGCTGCGGGCCATGTCGGGCGAGCACCTCCGTGACGTGGAGATCGTCCTCGTCTCCGAGGCCGGCGGGCACCGGAAGGTCAGCGTCAACGGGCAGGCGCTCGTGGACGACGACGGATGGATGCTCGGCGCAGTGGTGGCCATGCACGACGTCACCGAACAGAAGCGCAACGAGGAGCGTCTGGCCGAGTTGGCCCTCCACGATCCCCTGACCGGTCTGGCCAACCGGACCCTGCTCGCCGAGCGACTCCAAGAGGCCATCGACGGACTGGCCCGATCGGTCGAGTCAGCGACCAGCGGCGGCGACACCGGGGACGGACGGCGGGGCGTGGCCGTCTTCCTGCTCGACCTCGACGAGTTCAAAGAGATCAACGACGAACTCGGCCATGACGTAGGGGATGACATGCTGATCGCCGTGGCCCGACGACTGTCTGCTCTCGTGCGGCCGTCGGACACCGTGGCCCGGCTGGGGGGCGACGAGTTCGTCGTGGTCTGCGATATCGAGAGTGGCGAAGAAGAGATGCTCCTCATCAACGAGCGGATCTCTTCCGCGCTGGCCCGTCCGTACCGGATCGACGGTCGGACGCTCTCGGTGTTGGCGTCGGTCGGTGGCGTCTTCGTGGACAATCCCGACACCGATCCGTCCAAATTGTTGAGCCGGGCGGATGACGCCATGTACGGCGTCAAGTGGAGCCGGCGCCGGGAGCGCCGCTCCACGGCCGACTGACCGCCCGGTGGATCCGAGCGGCCCCGGCCCCGCCTCCCAGCACACCGTCGCCCTCGTCTGCCCCTACAGCCTCTCTCGGCCCGGGGGGGTCCAAGGCCAGGTGGTGGGTCTGGCCCGTGCCCTCGAGCTCCGGGGCCACAAGGTGACGGTCTTCGCCCCACTCGATGCGACGACCGATGCCCCTCCGGGTCTCCGACTGGAGGCGAGCGGACAGTCGGTCTCCCTTCGGGCCAACGGCTCAGTGGCCCCGGTCAGTCTCTCGGTCCCGGCGGTCCTGCGGGCCCTCGCCACCCTGCGCTCCGGCGAGTTCGACGTCGTCCATGTCCACGAGCCGTTCGCCCCCGGCCTTCCCTTCGGTCTGCTCGTCGGACGCGGGTTGCCTCCGGTGGTGGCCACCTTCCACCGCAGCGGCACCAGCCCCTTCTACAAGGTGCTCCGGCCGTTGGTGCGCCGACTGGCCGATCGCTTCGCCATTCGCTGCGCCGTCTCGGCGGCGGCCCGCTCGACCGCCGAGCACGCCCTCGGTGGGGAGTACGAGGTGGCCTTCAACGGCGTCGAGATGGACCGGTACATCGAGGTGGAGGCGTGGCCGCGGTCTGGACCCACCCTCTTGTTTCTCGGTCGCCATGAGGAGCGAAAGGGCCTGAGCGTCCTGTTGTCCGCCTTCGCCCAGCTCCGTCGCCCCACGCCGGGGCCCGGCACCAACGACGCCGAGCCGGCCCCGACGCTGTGGATCGCCGGCGACGGACCGCAGACCGACACGTTGCGGCGGCTCTACCCTGAGGCCCCTGATCTCCACTGGCTCGGTGTCCTCGGCGAGGAGGAGAAGACCCGGAGGCTCGTCGGGGCCGACGTCCTGGTCGCACCGTCGCTCGGCGGGGAGTCCTTCGGCATGGTCCTGGTGGAGGCCATGGCGGCCCGCTCCCTCGTCGTGGCGAGCGACATCGACGGGTACCGCCAGGCGTCGGGTGGCCACGCCGTTCCTCGTCCCTCCCGGGGACAGTGCCGCCCTGACCGCCAGCCTCGAAGCCGCCCTCGGCCTCACTGCCCGGCCAGACCCGGGCACGGGTAGCGACGAACCCATGACCGAGACGGGCGTCGGTCGGAAGGTCTGGCTGGATGAGGCCTGGGAGTGGGCCTCCCACTGGTCGATGGCCCGCCTGGCCGAGTGGTACGAGGCCTGTTACGACACCGTTGTGGTCCGGGCCGAGGCCTGAGCGGTCCTACACTGCTTCGACCATGGCTCCTCCCGAACAGAACGGCTCCAACGGCCCCGACCGGACATCGGGGGGAGGCTCCGACCGGACCGGTGGGGGATCGGGGAGCGGCGCCCAGTCCAACGGCGGATCCGCCAGTCGGTCGGGCGGTGGTGGCTCGTCCAACCGGAACCGCAACCGCAACCGGAACCGGAACCGGTCGGGATCGTCGACCAACGGGGGTAGTCGCGGCGGGAGCGCCGGAGGCGGCAGCGGGGGAGGTGGCGGGACCGGACGGAGCGGCGGCTCGGGCTCGGGGGGGAACCGGTCGCGCGGTGGAGGGGGAGGACGCAATACGTCGGGCTCCGGTGGAGCTCGCTCAGGCTCGGGTGGGCAGCGACAGGGCTCGGGACGACAAGGATCCGGAGGACGGGACGAGGAGCCCGCGGTCGTGGCGACCCCGGTGGTGGCCACGGTCGACCGGAGCAGCGAGGGCCACGAGGAGGCCGGGGCGACCCTCGCCAACCACCGACGGGCCATGCGGATGTGCCTGGTGCCGGGAGTCATCGCCGGCGCTGTCGTCGGTGTGGTGTTGGCCGCGGTCGGCCTGCCGGTACTCCTGGCCGCAGCGGCGTTCGTGGTGGTGGCCGTCGGCGTGCTGGCAGCTCTGTGGCAGCCTGCGCCTGCCGCGGTGCTCCGGGCTCTCGGGGCACGTCCCAGCCAGGAGAGCGACCGGCCACGGCTGCACAATCTGGTGGACGGCCTCTGCGCCACCATGGGGCTGCCTCAGCCCGACATCTGCGTGGTGGACAGTCCGGTGCCGAACGCCATGGCCGTCGGTCGGGACCCCCAGACCGCCACCTTGGTCGTGACCTCGGCGCTCGACCACTCGCTCACGCTGGTGGAGCTCGAGGGCGTGCTGGCCCACGAGCTCGTCCACGTGAAGCGCCACGACACCGTGCTCGCCACCGTGGCGGTGCGCGTCGCCGCTCCGCTGTCCTGGTTCATCGGCCTGCCCCGGGCCGTCGAGCGGGTCCACTCGCAGATTGGCCGGGGCCGGGAGTTTTCGGCCGACCAGCGGGCCGCCGCCGTGGTCCGGTATCCCCCCGGGATCGGTTCGGCCCTGAGCACGATGCTCGATGCTCCTGGTCGGGCCACCGCGTGGCCCCCCGGACACGGGCGGACGGCTGCGCTCACCCGCTGGCTGTGGATCGACCCCATGGTCGGCACCCCGCCCGGTGAGTCGACGGAGGGAAACCTCGATGACACCCGGGTCCGGGCCGCGGCTCAGGCCCTGTACTGAGCTCCGGGCCCCACGCGATCGCCCCGAGCCGTCGACGAGTCGGTATCCGGTGGAGCAGCCCGCTGCCTTCACTCGGCGCCCGGGACAGACCTCGCTGTCGTCATCGTGGCTGAGGGCCCACTCCGTGCCGCTGTCGTAGAGGTGGTCGCGTAGACGACGTAACAGGGCCGCCAACGTCTCCTCTTCGCCGGGGGTGAACAGGTCGCTCAGGACCTCGTCGATGTGGGCGATGTGATTGGGGATGGCCTGGTCCATCACTGCCTGCCCCGAGGCGGTGAGCACCGCGAACGATCCCCGCCGATCCTCGGGGCAGACCCGGCGTTCGACCAGCCCCTGCTCCTGGAGCCGGTCGACCGAACGGGTGAGGCCGCTCGGGGTGAGGGAGGTCTGGGCGGCAAGTTCGCTCATCCGGAGCTCGGACCCGGGACTGCGGGCCAACCGGATCAGCACGTCGAAGGACTGGTTGGAGAGTGACTGTTCGTCTTCCAGGCGGCGCTGGAAGACGCGCCGGAGCCCGGCCGCCGACTCCATGAGGAGCCCCACCGTCGTGAGTCGTTCGTCGTCGATCTTGGCCGTCGCACCCATGCCGACATCCTACAGGCAGCCGCAGAGGTAGTTGCTAACACAAATAACTGTGGTATAGTTGTTTGTACAAGCACATAGGGCGCAGACGGCGCCCGGAGCACGAGACCCAAGGAGTGGCCATGTCGCCAGAAACCCAAGTAGTCAGTCGGACGGTAAACGGCGTCGAGTACCCGGCCGTCGGCACGTACGTCCTCGACCCGTCCCACACCAACCTGGGATTCCAGGCCCGGCACATGGCCGTGTCCAAGGTCCGGGGCTCGTTTCCCAAGTTCGAGGGCACGTTGGTGCTGGCCGAGAACCCCGAGGACTCCCAGATCAAGGTGACCATCGATGCCAACAGCGTGGACACCCGTGACGAGAACCGGGACAACCACCTGCGGACGAACGACTTCTTCGACGTCGCCAACCATCCGACCTGGACGTTCGAGAGCACCTCGATCAAGACCGAGGGCCCGACCGAATGGAAGGTCGAGGGCGACCTGACCATCCGTGGGGTGACCAAGTCAGTGACGCTCGACGCCACCCTCGAAGGTGTCGTGCAGGATCCCTACGGCAACCACCGTGTGGGCTTCAGCGCCAAGACCTCGATCAACCGCGAGGACTTCGGTGTGGCCTTCGGTGCGGTGATGGAAGCCGGCGGCCTCGTGGTGGGCAAGAAGGTCGACATCGACATCGACGCCGAGGCGACGCTCCAGGCCTAAGCCGAGCAACCCTCACCGCAGTACCGACCACGACCGTCCCCTACGGGGCGGTCGTGGTCGCGTGGCGGGGTCGAACGACGGCGTGGTCGCGCTCGGGCTGCCGGGCGGCCACAGGGGGCGTGCGGAGTAGAATGGCGGTTATGGCCGAATCCCCGAACGACTCCCGCACCAGCGCCGACAGCCGTCCCACCGGGACCTTCACCGTCAAGCGGGGCCTGGCCGAGATGCTCCGGGGCGGCGTCATCATGGACGTGGTCGATGCCGAGCAGGCCAAGGTGGCCGAGGACGCCGGTGCGGTCGCCGTCATGGCCCTCGAGCGAGTGCCCTCGGACATCCGGCGTGACGGTGGCGTGGCCCGGATGAGCGATCCCGCCCTCATCGAGGGGATCAAGGCGGCCGTAACGGTTCCGGTGATGGCCAAGGCCCGCATCGGACACTTCGCCGAAGCCCAGGTGCTGGCCGCCCTCGGGGTGGACTACATCGACGAGAGCGAGGTCCTCACCCCGGCCGACGAGGCTCATCACATCGACAAGTGGGGCTACGAGATTCCCTTCGTGTGCGGCGCCACCAACTTGGGCGAAGCCCTGCGGCGCATCTCGGAGGGTGCGGCCATGATCCGTTCGAAGGGTGAGGCCGGGACCGGCAACGTGGTGGAGGCCGTGCGCCACCTGCGGTCGATCCTGGGCGACATCCGACGGGTCACCGAGGCCGATTCGGCCGAGCAGTACGGGTGGGCCAAGCAGCTGGTGGCCCCGATCGGACTCGTCCAGGAGATCGCCGCCACCGGGCGTCTGCCCGTACCGCTGTTCTGCGCCGGAGGCATCGCCACCCCCGCCGACGCCTCGCTCGTCATGCAGCTCGGCGCCGAGGCCGTCTTCGTGGGCTCGGGCATTTTCAAGAGCGGTGATCCCTCGCGCATGGCCCGGGCCATCGTCGAGGCGACCGCCCACTACGCCGATGCCGACCTCGTGGCCAAGGTGTCTACCGGGCTCGGCGAGGCCATGCCGGGCCAGGAGATCTCGACCCTCGGGGTGCACCTGGCCGAGCGTGGTTGGTGACCGGCGACAGGGCCGGCCGCAACGAGGGGTGCGACCATGACCGTGGGGGTCCTCGCCCTCCAAGGTGACGTGCGCGAGCACGCCTCCACCCTGGCCGCGCTCGGTGCCACGGTGCGTCTCGTCCGGGAGCCCGACGACCTCGACGGCCTCTCGGGGATCGTGCTGCCCGGTGGGGAGTCGACCACCCTCTCGATGCTCCTGGAGTCCTCCGGGCTGTTCGAACCCCTGGAAGGTGCCCTCCACGGGGGCCTGCCCGCCTTCGGCACCTGTGCGGGCATGATCCTGCTCGCCACCGAGGTGCTGGACGGCCGGTCCGACCAGCGACGCTTCGACATCGTCGACCTGACCATCCGGCGCAACGGCTTCGGTCGGCAGCAGGCCTCGTTCGAGTGCGACCTCGACGTGGCCGGGGTGGGGGCCGATCCGGTCCACGCCGTGTTCATCCGGGCGCCGGTGGTCGAGCGGGTCGGTCCGGGCGTCGAGGTCCTGGCTACGCTGCCTGACGACCCGACGGGCCCGGGGGCCAGACAGCCCGTGCTGTGTCGGCAGGGTCCGGTGCTCGTCAGCTCGTTCCACCCCGAGCTCACCGGCGACCGTAGGCTGCATCAGCTGTTTGTGGAGATGACCAAAGAGGAGAGGTGCTAGTCGATGTCGGGACACTCCAAATGGGCGACCACCAAGCATCAAAAAGGGGCGAAGGACGCTGCCCGGGCCAAGGTGTTCGCCAAGATCATCCGCCAAGTCGAGGTGGCCGCCCGTGAGGGTGGGAGCGACATGTCGGCCAACGCCAGCCTGCGGACCATGTACACGAAGGCCCGGGACGCCTCGGTGCCCATCGACACCATCGAGCGGGCCATCAAACGGGGGTCGGGTGAGCTCGAAGGGGTCCGGTACGAATCGATCACCTATGAGGGGTACGCCCCGGCCGGCGTGGCCGTCATCGTGGAGTGCCTGAGCGACAACCGGAACCGAACCGGCGCCGAAATCCGCAACCTCTTCTCCAAGAACGGCGGAAGCATGGCCGAACCTGGCGCGGTGAGCTGGCAGTTCGAGCGCAAAGGGGTGATCGCCGTGCCTCGCACCTTCGACGAGGACCGGGTGCTCGAGGTGGTCATGGAAGCTGGTGCCGAAGACCTTGCCGACGAAGGGGACCGTTGGTTGGTGACGAGCGCACCGGCCGAGCTGATGGCCGTCCACACCGCCCTCGAGGACGCCGGTCTCGAGCCGGGTGCCTCCGAGCTCTCCATGGTCCCCACCACGACCATCGAGGTCACGGCGGAGTCCGAGGCGAAAAAGGTGCTCCGCCTGCTCGAGGCACTCGACGACCACGACGACGTGCAGAACGTCTACGCCAATTTCGACATCGCCGACTCGGTGATGGCTGCCTACGAGGGGTGAGCCCCGCTCCCGGTATCCGCCCTCCGACGGCCAGGGAGGGGTAGCGTCGAACGCATGTTCGTCCTGGGGATCGATCCGGGCTTGTCGCGCTGCGGGTACGGCGTGGTGACCCGGCGGGGAGGGTCGCTGGTCGCGGTGGCCGGTGGGGTCATCTCGACCGAGCCCACGGTGCCCCTGCCGGAGCGGCTGCGGATCCTGTCCGACGAGCTGCGCTCGCTGGTGGCCGAGTACCGTCCGGAGGCCGTGGTCGTCGAGCGGGTCTTCTTCCAGGTCAACGCCCGCACGGCCATGGCCACCGGCCAGGCGGCCGGGGTGGCCATGGTGGTCGCGGCCGAGGCCGGCTGCGAGGTGGCCCAGTACACGGCCAACGAGGTGAAACAGGCGGTGGTGGGCTACGGCTCGGCCACCAAGGATCAGGTCCAGCGGATGGTGGCCTCGGTGCTCGGACTGGCGGAGCCGCCCCGCCCCCCTGACGTGGCCGACGCCCTCGCTCTGGCAGCCTGCCACCTCACCACCCAACCCCTCCGACGGGCGGTGGCCGCGGCGTCGACCGCCGGTGAGCCATCGTGATCGGCTCGTTGCGAGGTTCGCTGCTCGACCGGCCCGCCCCCGGCGAGATCATCGTGGAGGTGGGGGGCGTCGGCTACCGCTGCTCGGTGACCACCTCGTTGCTGGCCGCGCTCGGCCCCAACGGGAGCGAGGTGTTCGTCCACGTCCACACCCATGTGCGCGAGGACGCCATCGTCCTGTTCGGCTTCGCCCACGCCGACGAGCGGCGGTGCTTCGAGGCCCTGCTCGGCGCCCACGGCGTCGGGCCCTCCCTGGCCCTCGCCATCTTGTCGTCGCTGTCGCCGGCGTCCCTCTCGACGGCCGTCCTAGAAGACGACGTGGACACGTTGTGTTCGGTGCCCGGGGTGGGCAAGAAGACCGCGGCCCGGCTGCTACTCGAGTTGAAGGCACGGCTTGACCTCCCGACCCTCGGGGACCCCGGCCCGGTGGCGGCCCCTACCGGCTCCCCACGGGGCGAGGCCCGGGCCGCCCTCACCGAACTGGGCTACGGGCCCGATGAGATCCGCGGGGCCCTGGAGACGGTCGACGACGGGACCTCGGTCGAGGACATGGTCCGGTCGGCCCTCCGCGAACTGGCCCGGAACCGATGACGCCGGAGGCCCGTCGAGAGGTCCTGATCACCGAAGACGCCGCCACCGGCTCGGGAACCGCCGGAGAGGGGGAGGTCCGCCCGGTCGATCCGAGCGTGGCGCCGGCCGAAGAGGTCGAGGACGCCGGGCTGCGACCCCGAACACTCGACGAGTTCGTCGGACAACGCCAGCTCACCGAGCACCTCCGCATCGTGATCGAAGCAGCGCTCAAGCGAGACCAGCCGGCCGACCACCTGCTCTTCGCCGGCCCGCCCGGGCTGGGAAAGACCTCGCTGGCCGGCATCGTGGCCGCCGAGATGGGCGTGGGTCTGCGCATCACCTCGGGCCCGGTACTCGTCCGGGCCGGGGACCTTGCCGCCCTCCTCACCGACCTCCAGGAGGGGGACGTCCTGTTCATCGATGAGATCCACCGCCTCCATCGGGCCGTGGAGGAGATCCTCTATCCGGCCATGGAGGACTTCAAGCTCGACATCCTGATCGGCAAGGGCCCGACGGCCCGCAGCATCCGTCTCGACCTGCCCCGGTTCACGTTGGTCGGGGCTACCACCCGGACCGGTCTGGTGGCCGGTCCCCTCCGTGACCGTTTCGGCTTCGTCGGCCGTCTCGACCACTACGACGTGGACGAGCTCCGGACCATCGTCGACCGGTCGGCGGGCATTCTCGGCGTTCCCGTGGATCCCGAGGGGGCCCTCCGGATCGCGGAGCGCTCCCGGGGTACGCCCCGCATCGCCAACCGCCTTCTCCGACGGGTCCGGGACTTCGTCGAGGTCAGGGCGGAAGGCACCATCACCTCGGAGGCGGCCGTGGCCGGCCTCGAGGTCTTCGGTGTGGACGAGCTCGGCCTCGACAAGGTGGACCGGGCCATCTTGGACGTGCTCTGCATACGGTTCGCCGGGCGTCCCGTCGGCCTCACCACGCTGGCCCAGTGCATCGGCGAGGAGCCCGACACCATCGAGGACGCCTACGAGCCCTACCTGCTCCAGCAGGGCCTGTTGCAGCGCACGGCGCGAGGGCGGATGGCCGCACCCCGAGCCTTTGCCCATCTCGGCCTCACGCCGGTGGAGGCGACCCTGCTCTGATCTCGCTCCGTCGTGACCGGGCCCCTTGGCCGGTCTGCCACCATGGAGCCATGTCGGAGGGGAGCGAGGACCGGATCGATACCGGCGCCACGCCCATGGACGCCTACGAGTACGTGCTCCCTGAAGCGGCAATCGCCCAGCGGCCGATGGAGCCCCGTAGTGCGGCCCGTCTGCTCGTCGCCCCCGGACTGGACGGCAACGCGGAGCCCGAACACCGCACGATGGCCGATCTGCCCCGACTGCTCGGACCCGGGGATGTCCTGGTGGTCAACGACACGAGGGTGCTCCCGGCCCGACTGTCCCTGAAGAAGGGGACCGGCGGCAGTGCCGAAGTGCTGCTCCTCGAGCCCATCGGCGGCGGGAGCGACCTCTGGGAGGCCCTCGTCCGCCCGGGCCGTCGTCTGCCGTCGCCCACGCCGCTCTACGAACCGAGTGCCGCGCCCGGCGACCCCCCGGTGGTCGAGGTGGGTCCGGTCCTCGGGGGGGTCGACGACGGGCGCCGCTCGGTTCGGGTGCTCGACGCCTCGGTGGTGGAGCGCAGTGGAGTCATGCCGCTTCCGCCCTACATTCATCGACCCCTCGAGGATCCCGAGCGCTACCAGACGGTGTACTCGGCGCCGCTGCCCTTGGGCGAGCGGTCGACCGCGGCCCCGACCGCCGGCCTCCACTTCACCCCCGAGCTCCTGGCCGCCTGCGAGGACCGTGGCGCCACCCTGGCCCGGGTGGATCTCGCCATCGGACTCGACACCTTCCGACCGGTGACCACCGAGACGGCCGAGGAGCACGTGATCCACACCGAGCGTTATTCGGTTCCCGAAGCGACCATGAACGCCTGTGCCGCGGCACAGCGGGTGGTGGCGGTGGGCACCACGGCCGTCCGGGCCCTCGAGTCGGCGGCGGCCACCGGAGCGCTGGCCGGGCGCTCCGACCTCTACATCCACGGAGCGTTCCCCTTCCGGATGGTGGACGTGCTCGTCACCAACTTCCACCTGCCGCGGTCCAGTCTGCTGTTGCTGGTCGAGTCGTTCTACGGCCCGGGGTGGCGGCGGCTCTATGACGTCGCCCTCGATGCGGGCTACCGGTTCCTCTCCTTCGGCGACGCCATGGTGGTCGGCCGGCGCGGGGGAGTCCTCGGAACCGTCCCCCCCGACGCTGCGGGCAGGCCGTGAGTCGGACCCCCATCGAGGTCGAGGCGACCGAGGGGGAGGCCCGGGCCGGGACGGTCCGGACGGCACGCGGCTCCTACGCCACACCGGCGTTCATGCCGGTGGGCACCCGAGGTGCGGTCAAGGCCCTCGACAGCCTCGACCTCGCCGCGCTCGGGGCCCAGGTGGTGCTGGCCAACACCTATCACCTCATGCTCCGACCGGGGGCCGACACGGTGGCCCGCCTCGGGGGCCTCCACCGCTTCACCGGCTGGAACGGCCACACCCTGACCGACTCCGGCGGCTTCCAGGTCCACTCCCTCCGCCCGAGCGTGGACGACGACGGGGTGACGTTCGCCTCGGTCTACGACGGCGACCGGGTCCGTCTCACACCCGAGTCCGCGGTCGAGGCCCAAGGGTTGATCGGAGCCGACATCCAGATGGTCCTGGACGTCTGTGCCACCCTGCCGGCTCCGCCTGACGTGCTGCGGGTAGCCGTGGAGCGCACGGCGGCCTGGGCGGCACGGGCCCGGACCCACCACGACCGCCTAGAAGCACGGCCCGAGGGACAGGCGCTCTTCGGCATCGTGCAGGGCGGCACCGATCCCGCCCTCCGGGCAGAGAGCGCGTCGCGCACCGTCGCCATCGGATTCGACGGGTACGGGATCGGCGGCCTCTCGGTGGGTGAGACCAGGCCGGCCATGCTCGAGGCGCTGGCCGCCACCGTGCCCCACCTGCCCGCCGATCGACCTCGGTATCTCATGGGGGTGGGCGACCCGGTCGGTCTCCTCGAGGCCGTCGCCCTCGGCGTCGATCAGTTCGACTGTGTCGCCCCGACCCGAATGGCCCGGCACGGGGGGGTGCTCACCCGGACCGGCAAGGTGAACCTCCGCAACGCCGTCCACGCCGAGGACGACGGGCCCTTGGAAGAGGGGTGTGGCTGCCTCACCTGTTCCCGTTGGTCGCGGGGGTACCTGCGCCACCTGCTCGGCGTGGGGGAGCCGACCGCCTGGCGCCTGGTAAGCATCCACAACCTGGCCTTCGTCCTGCGCCTCATGGCCGACGCGCGGGCCGCCATCGTAGAGGGACGGTTCGCCGCACTGCGGGCCTCGACCTCCGAAGCGTGGGGCACCCGGGTCTAGGCGGCATCAGTTGACGGCGGGGCTGGGCTACAGTCGTTCCGCTGTGATGACCCCCGACCTCCCCTCCCTTTCCCGATGACTGGCGCGCTCGTAGCCGTGGCCTGGACGGTGGGGGCCGCCGCGGCCAAGAAGTCGAGTTTCAGTCCGATCATCATCATCTACGCCGTCATCGCTGCCGCGTTCTACTTCCTCTACTACCGGCCCCGGAAGCGCAAGGCCCAGGCGGCCCGGGAGGAGGGCGCGGCCTGGGAGGTGGGCGACGAGGTACTCACCGCCGGCGGGATCGTGGGCTACATCATCGACATCGACGGGGACCGGGTGACCCTGGAGACGAGCGTAGGAGCGTCCTTCGTGGTGCTGAAGCAGTACGTGCTCAGGAAGATCGAGCCCGTGGTGCCGGTGGAGGACGAGTTCGACGACGATGACGACGAGTACGACCATGCTGACCACGACGACCACGACGAGCACGACGAGCACGACGACGTCGGACACGAGGACGAGGACGACGTCGCCGACGAGGCCGACGACGAGCACGAAGCGACGGAACACGAGGACGAACCCGAACCGGCTCCCGAAGCGAGCAACCGGCGCGCCCGGCGGCGTGGACTGCGCAACCAGTCCGCCGACGGCGAGGACCAGGGTGGCGACGACGTCCCGCCGATCATCTGAGCGCCCATGAAGAGAAAACGCTCGCTGTGGGTCAGCCTGCTGTCCGTGGTGGCCATCATCGTCATTGCCCTCAGCGCCACACTGGCCGCCGGGTGGTCACCGAAGCTGGGACTCGACCTCGATGGGGGACTGGCGGTGGTCTACCAGACCGCCCATCCGGTGAGTGCGGCCGAGCTGAGCACGATCGTCACCATCCTCGGGGAGCGGGTCAACGCCGGCACCAGCGGGGCCACGGTCGAGAGCCAGGGCAAGGACCAGATCTCGGTGTCCATCCCCGGTGAGAAGAACTCCCAACAGGTGCTGGCCGAACTGGGCCAGACCGCTCAGCTCTACTTCCGCGCCGCCGAGTGTTATGCCCCGGCCTTCCATGTGGCGAAGGGGGTGAAGGCCACCACCGGGGCCCTTCCGACCTGTGCGGCGGCCACGCAGCTGACCAAAGCCAACCTGGACGTCACCCCGGACTCGAGCAACGTCAACGGCTACACGAGCAACACCAACATCCAGCCCGACACCCAGTTCCAGCCGTACAAGAGCACCCCGTCGGCGGACGACAACAAGAACGCCACCGTGCTCCTGCCCGGGTCCCCGGGCACCGGATCGACCGTGCGCTACGTGCTGGCCCCGGCGGGGATGACCGGTGCCGCCGTCAAGTCGGCCAACGCCCAGCTGAACGGGGGCCAGTGGGCCGTCAACCTCAACCTGACCAGCCAGGGGGCGTCCGAGTGGGACACGCTGGCCTCCGAGCAGTTCCACGCCATCATCGGTATCGATCTCGACGGCCAGGTCATCTCGGCACCCATCACCCAGCCCACCCAGTCCTCGTTCACCTCCTTTGACGGTCAGGTGCAGATCTCCGGAGGCTTCACCGAGACCCAGGCCAAGCTGCTCGCCACCCAGCTGACCTTCGGGGCCCTGCCCGTCAAGCTGATCCCGGCCAACGTCCAGAGTGTCTCGCCGACCCTCGGGAAGTCCTCGCTGCAGGCCGGGCTCATCTCCGGCCTGGCCGGGCTCCTGCTCGTCATGCTCTACATGATCTTCTACTACCGGCTGCTCGGCCTGGTCGTGCTGGCCGGGCTGGCGCTCACCGGCGCCGCCCTGTGGGCGATCATCGCCATCATGGGCCAGACCCTCGGCACCACCATCGACCTCGCCGGCATCATCGGCATCATCGTGTCCGTCGGCATCACCGTCGACTCCTACATCGTCTACTTCGAGCGATTAAAGGACGAGACCCGGTCGGGCCGGACGGTCCGGAGCAGCGTGGACAAGAGCTTCGCGTCGGCATTTAGGACCGTGGTGGCGGCCGACGCCGTCTCCCTGCTCGGCGCAGTCATCCTGTACGAGATCGCCATCGGTCCGGTCAAGGGCTTCGCCCTCTTCCTCGGCATCTCGACCATCTTGGACCTCGTCCTCACCTACTTCTTCACCCGGCCGTTCGTCATCCTCATCGGCCAGAGCCGGGGCGGCAACGAGGCCAGCGCCATGAGCATGTCCAGCGGACTGGGCGTCACCGCCGGGGCCACGTCATGAGCCCGAAGTCGACCGACGACGGCCTGCCCGGGGACGGACTGGACGGTGACGAGGAAGAGGCTGCCACCGAGTTGGAGGAGGCCTTCGACGAGGAGCTGGCCTTCGCCGCCGAGGAACTGAACGCCGAGGAGACGGGGGAGAAGCGCCACAACGTCTTCGTCCGGCTCTACCGCGGCGAGACCTCATTCGACTTCATCGGCAACCGGCGGTGGTGGTTCGGTGTGTCGGCCCTGATCATCCTCATCGGGATCATCTCGCTGTCCACCCGGGGATTGAACGAGAGCATCGACTTCAAGGGGGGCCAGTCCTGGCTGGTCGCCTCGCCGAGCCTCACCGTGGCCGAGGCCACGACGGCGGTGGAGGCGGCGGGCGTCACCCAGCCGACCGTCGTGCAGCTGACCAACGAGGTCAAGCACACCAAAGAGATCCAGGTCACCGCCGACCTCAACGCCAAGTCCCTCGAACAGCAGACGGCCATCCAGAACAAGGTGACCGACGCACTGGCCAAGGCGGCCCATATCTCGACCCAGGACGTCAGCTTCAACAGTGTGGGGGCGTCGTGGGGTTCTCAGGTCACCTCGAAGGCCATCGAGGCCCTCGTGGTCTTCTTCATCGCCGTCACGCTGTATATCTCGTTCCGCTTCGAGTTCAAGATGGCGGTGGCGGCCATCGTGGCGGTGGTGCACGACATCTTGATCACCGTCGGCATCTACTCCATCGCCGGGTTCCAGGTGACGCCGGACACGGTGATCGCCGTGCTCACCGTGCTCGGGTACTCGTTGTACGACACCGTGGTGGTCTTCGACCGAATACGCGACAACGCCAAGGGCCTCGGCGCCTCGGGGCGGATCACGTACTCCGAGATGGTCAACCTCTCCATGAACCAGACGCTGGCCCGCTCCATCAACACCTCGCTCGTGGCCATCATCCCCGTCCTCTCGGTCCTGGTGGTCGGGTCGTTCATCCTCGGTGCGACCTCCCTCCAGGACTTCGGACTGGCCCTGGTCATCGGTCTCACCAGCGGTGCCTACTCCTCGATCTTCATCGCCTCGCCGCTCCTCGCCTTCATGAAGGAGCGCGAGCCCCGCTACATCACCATCCGCCAGCGGCTGGAGACCCGGGGGGACCGGGTCGGCGCCCTGACCCCGGCCATGGCCGCGGCCATGGCCGGTGCATCGGGGGGAGGCCGGCGGTCGGGCAAGCGGGCCGTCGCCCCGTCGACCGGGGTCATCCGTCCCGGAGCGGCCTCGGCGGCCCGACGGTCCGCCAGCACGGCCAAGCGGTCCGCCCCGCCCGGCGGAGCATCGGCCGGCACGTCGACGGCCACCGAGTCCGTGGCGTCCAACGGCTCTGCCGGTGCCGGTACGTCCGGCGGAGGCGGGTCGACCCAGGCGTCGGGGAACCGGCCCCCACCCCGCCCCCGGAAGGGCAAGGGCAAGGGCGGCAAGGGAAAACGCCGCTGACCCGACGGCCCTGAGCAGCGCCGTTTCTCGTCGATGAGGTACCGACAGGGCCACGTCGACAGGTACCCTCTAGAGATGGCCCTGGCCACGCCCGTACCAGCCGAGGGGACCGCCACCGGCGAGAGCGCCCTCATCGACTCGACGCTGCCCGCAGACGAGGCCGCCCTGCTGGCCCCGGTCATCCAGTCGTTCCTCCGCCGGCACCCCGGCGACGACACGTCGCTCATCGTCCGGGCCGCCGAAACGGCCACCGTGGCCCACGCCGGCCAGCTGCGACGCTCGGGGGAGCCCTACATCACCCACCCCATCGCCGTGGCCGGGATCGTCGCTGACCTGGGTCTCGACGCCCTGACCGTAGCCGCCGCCCTCCTCCACGACGCCGTGGAGGATACCGGGGTGACCACCGAGGTCATCGATCGGGACTTCGGACCGGCCGTCGCCCTCATCGTGGACGGGGTCACCAAGCTCGACCGGCTCCAGTTCGACTCGAAAGAGGCCCAGCAGGCCGCCACGGTCCGCAAGATGTTGGTGGCCATGGCCAACGACTGGCGGGTGCTGATCATCAAGCTGGCCGACCGTCTCCACAA
This sequence comes from uncultured Acidimicrobiaceae bacterium, assembly GCA_963817985.1. Classification (GTDB taxonomy): domain Bacteria; phylum Actinomycetota; class Acidimicrobiia; order Acidimicrobiales; family RAAP-2; genus Bog-756. The sequence continues at coordinate 92,467 of CAWFQI010000006.1, forward strand.
CATGCGCACCCTGTCGGTGATGCCGGAGTGGAAGCAGCGCCGGTCGGCCCAGGAGACCTTGGATATCTACGCTCCGCTGGCCCACCGCCTCGGGATCCAAGAGGTCCGATGGCAGCTGGAGGACCTGTCCTTTGCCACCCTCCATCCGAAGCGGTACGCCGAGATCGAACAGATGGTGGCCAGCCGGGCCCCCCTGCGGGACGAGTTCCTGGCCCGGGTATTGGTGTCGGTGCGCGAACGGCTGGCTGCGTCGGGATTGAACGCTGAGGTCACCGGACGGCCGAAGCACCTCTGGAGCATCTACGAGAAGATGGTCGTTCGGGGCAAGGAGTTCGACGATCTCTACGACCTGGTGGGCATCCGGGTCATCGTGGAGGCCGAGAAGGACTGCTGGGCGGCCCTCGGCTCCATCCACGCCATCTGGCCCCCGGTGCAGGGCCGGTTCAAGGACTACATCAACTCGCCCAAGTTCAACCTCTACCAGTCGCTGCACACCACGGTCATCGGGCTGGACGGGAAGCCCATCGAGGTCCAGGTGCGGACCCACGAGATGCACCGCCGGGCCGAGTACGGGATCGCCGCCCACTGGGGGTACAAGGAGAATCCGGGCCGCCCCGAGCGCCCGGCCACCTCCCCCAAGGGGCTGAAGGAGTCGGCGACAGGGACCACGAAGGCCCGTGGGGACAAGGCCGTGTCCAAACGGGGTCCGTCGTCCGGGACGACAGACGGTGCCAAGACCGACGGCAAACGGGAGTCGGCGAAGAAGCCCTCATCGATGACGGCGGCCCAGCGGGCCGAGTTGGCCGAGCGCGACCGCCGGGCCGAACGGTTGGCCCTGGCCAAGGAGACCTCGTCCACGACCGCCGAGATCGAGTGGATGCAGCGGATCGTCGACTTCCAGAATGAGACCACCGACCCCATCGAGTTCCTCGAGGCCCTGAAGCTCGATCTCGAAGAGGACGAGGTCTACGTCTTTACCCCGAAGGGCAAGGTCATCGCCCTCACCGCCAACGCCACCCCGGTCGACTTCGCCTACTCCATCCACACCGAGGTGGGTCACCGCTGTATCGGGGCCAAGGTCAACGGGCGCCTCGTCCCGTTGGACACCCGGCTCAACTCGGCGGACACCGTGGAGATCTTCACTTCCAAGGCCCCGACCGCGGGTCCGTCACGGGACTGGCTCGGCATGGTGGCCTCGTCCCGGGCCCGGACCAAGATCCGCCAGTGGTTCTCCCGGGAGCGGCGCGAGGACGCCATCGAGTTCGGGCGGGACGAGCTGATCAAAGAGCTCCGCCGCGAGGGCCTGCCCGTGCAGAAGCTGGCCTCGGAGAAGGCCCTGGGCGACGTGGCCGCGGCCATGAACTACGCCGACGTGGACGCCCTGCACGCCGCCATCGGTGACAACCGGGTCTCGGCCCGGGCCGTGGCCCAACGGATCCTCCGGGACCTGCGGGGCGGCGTCTACGAAGAGCAGCTCCCGGTCACGGCCCGCCAGCAGCCCACCGCCCCCCGCCCGGGCCGGGGTTCGGCCGTCGGGGTCTACGTGGAGGGCCTCGACGACCTGATGGTGCGGCTGTCCCGGTGCTGCACGCCGGTGCCCGGTGATGAGATCGTGGGCTTCGTGACCCGGGGGCGTGGGGTCTCGGTGCACCGGGCCGACTGCGCCAACGCGGCCTCGCTGGCCAGCCGGTCGCGGGAGCGGCTCATCGAAGTCGAGTGGGACCACCGCTCCTCAGGGGTGTTCGTGGCCACCATCGAAGTGGTGGCCATCGACCGCTCCCGCCTGTTGACCGATGTGACCAAGGTGGTCTCCGAGCACCACCTGAATATCGTGAGCGCCAACACCCAGACCGATTCGGACCGGATCAGCCGGATGCGCTTCGACGTGGAGCTGGCCGATCCCGGCCACCTGGAGTCGGTGCTCAACCTCATCCGCCACCTCGACGCGGTCTACGACGTCTACCGCATCCTCCCCGGCAAGAAGGACTGAGGCGCCGTGAGCGACGAGTCGCTGGCCGCGCGCGCGCCCGAGCGGCACCCACGACGTCCTGTTCCCCGAGTCCGTGCGGTGGGAGGCCCTGCTCGCCGCCTTCGCCTCCCACGTGGAGGCGGCCGGCTACGGACTCGCCCACACGCCGACCTTCGAGGATGTACGGGTGTTCCGCCGCGGCACGGGGGAGGGCAGTGACGTGGTGGGCAAGGAGATGTACGAGTTCGAGGACCGGGGGGACGGTCCCTCGCCCTCCGCCCCGAGGGAACCGCCCCGATCGTGCGGGCCTACGTCCAACACCGCCCGCCGCTGCCCTGGAAGGCCTGGTACGCCACGCCCGCCTTCCGCTACGAGCGGCCCCAGGCCGGGCGGTACCGCCAGCACCACCAGCTCGGGGTCGAGGTCATCGGCACGGGTGATGCCGATCTCGACGTCGAGGTGGTCTCCCTGGCCGACCGCTTCTACCGGGCCCTCGGCCTGGCCACGTTCACGCTCCGGATCAACTCCATGGGGGACGACGTCTGCCGCCCGGACTACCTCGACCTCCTGCGGGGCTATCTGGCCGAGCGCCGGGACGAGCTGTGTCCCGACCACCGCGACCGCATGGACGCCAATCCGCTCCGGGTCCTCGACTGCAAGCGACCGGCCTGTCTGGAGGCGACGTCGGGTGCCCCGGCCTTGGCCGACCACCTCTGTGATCCCTGTCGGGCCCACTTCGAGCGGGTCACGGCCGGACTCACTGCCTTGTCGGTGCCCTTTTCGATCGACCACCGGCTCGTCCGGGGGTTCGACTACTACACCCGGACCACCTTCGAGTTCTCCTCGGGCGCCCTCGAGTCGGCCCAGAACGGGATCGGCGGGGGTGGTCGCTACGACGGCATGGTGGAGATGCTCGGGGGGCCTCCGACCCCGGGCATCGGGTTCGGCCTGGGCATCGAGCGCATCCTGCTGGCCTGTGACGCCGAGGGGGTGTTCGCCGTGGACCCCACCCCACTCGACGCCTTCGTGGTGGACGTGAACGGCGGGGATGCCGCCCGTGATCTCTCGGCCGAGCTGCGGGCCGCTGGCCTGCGGGCCGACCGGGCCTTCGACGGGCGGTCCCTCAAATCCCAGATGAAGTCGGCTGACCGCTCCGGCGCCCGGATGGCCCTGATCGTGGGGCCCGACGAAGCGACGTCGGCCACCGTCACGATCCGACCCCTGCGCGGCGGTGGGGACCAGCGCACGGTGCCACGCGCCGAGGTGGTGGAAGCCGTACGCCACGCACGGGACGATGCGTAGCTCCTCGGGCGGTGGCGGCGGGGGAGGTGTGGGTCGATGACCGCCCCGACTGCCCCTACTGTGTCCAGGGTCCCGTAATCGGGTCCCACCCCCGAAAGGATCTCCCGTGACTGTCCCCGTCCCCACCCAAGCGACCTCCATGCGGACCCGTCTGTGCGGCTCGCTCGGCGTCGACGACGTCGGGACCACGGTACGGGTGTGCGGATGGGTGGCCAAGCGACGAGAGCACGGGGAGCACCTGGCCTTCATCGACCTCCGGGACCACACGGGCATCGTCCAGTGCGTGATCCCGGGCACCGTCGACGTGCGCAGCGAGTACGTGCTCGCCGTGGAGGGAACGGTGCGGCCGCGTCCGGACGGCACGGTCAACCCCGAGCTGCCCACCGGCCATATCGAGCTCGGCGACTGCACGGTGACGGTGCTCAACCGGGCCGAGCCACCGCCGTTCGCCGTAGACGACCGGGTCGAGGTGGACGAGGGGATCCGCCTCAAGCACCGGTTCGTCGACCTGCGCCGTCCCCGCATGCAGGCCAACCTGCGGGTGCGGGCCGCCATCAACCGCGCCCTGCGGGCGGCCATGGACCGCCAGGGCTTCGTCGAGGTGGAGACCCCCCTGCTCTGGGCGCCCACTCCCGAAGGAGCCCGCGAGTTCGCCGTGCCCAGCCGGCTCACCCCGGGCAGCTGCTACGTCCTGCCCCAGAGTCCCCAGTTGGCCAAACAGCTCCTGATGGTGGCCGGCGTGGACCGCTACTACCAGATCGCCCGCTGTCTGCGCGACGAGGATCTGCGGGCCGACCGGCAGTTCGAGTTCTCCCAGTTGGACGTCGAAGCGTCGTTCGTCTCCCAAGAGGACGTCCTCGGATTCGTCTCCGAGGCGGTCCTCGACGCCGCCGAGGCGGTGACCGGCGAGCGGCCCTCCTCCATTCCCACCATGACCTGGGCCGAGGCCATCGACCGGTACGGCACGGACAAGCCCGACCTGCGCTTCGGCATGGAGCTCATCGACCTCTCTGGGGTCTTCGACGGGACCGAGGTCAAAGCGTTCGCGGCACCGTGCGTGAAGGCCCTGGTGCTCGAAGGCGGCGCTGCGCTCACCCGGTCCAAGTTGGACAATCTGACCGACCGGGCCCGTTCGCTCGGCGCCAAGGGTCTGGCCTGGTTCCGGGTCACGACAGCCGAGGGGGATGCCGAAGGGTTGGCTCTCGAGTCACCCCTCGACCGGTTCCTCTCCGAGGACGAGCGGCGTGGGCTCCTCACCGTCACCGGAGCCGTCGCCGGTGACCTGGTGCTCGTGGTGGCCGACGAGTACCGACTGGCCAGCACCGTCCTCGGGCACCTGCGGGTCGAGCTCGGGGGCCGGCCGGTGAGCGAGGGTCCCTACCGCTATCTGTGGGTGGTGGACTTCCCCATGTTCGACGGCACCGACGATGCCGGCCACCCGGTCTCGGCCCACCATCCCTTCACCATGCCCCACGCCGACGACATCGACCGCCTGGAGCGTGACCCGGCGTCGGTGCGCTCCCAGGCCTACGACCTCGTCCTCAACGGGTGGGAGCTCGGATCGGGCAGTGTCAGGATCCACCGGGCCGACATCCAGAGCCGGGTGTTCTCGGTCCTCGGCATCAGCGACGAGGAGGCCGAGGCCCGCTTCGGCTTCCTGCTCGGCGCCTTCCGCTACGGGGCTCCGCCCCACGCCGGCTTCGCCGTGGGCATCGACCGCCTGGCGGCGATCTTCGCCGGCGAGGACTCCATCCGCGAGGTCATCGCCTTCCCGAAGACCCAGTCCGGGTCGGACCCCATGACCGGTGCTCCGAAGCCGTTGGCCGACGGGGTGCTGGCCGACCTCGGCCTGCGTTCCCTGCCGCCCCGGGACTAGTTCGCCACCATGGCCGGTGACGATCTCTTCTCCGGCGCCGCCGAGGAGCGCCTGGCGAGCCGAGCGCCCCTGGCCGCCCGGCTCCGGCCCACCTCACTCGACGAGATCATCGGCCAGCAGCACCTGGTCGGTCCGGGGGCCCCCTTGCGGGCCCTCATCGAGGCCGATCGGCTGACCTCGGCCATCCTGTGGGGCCCACCCGGGACGGGCAAGACCACCTTGGCCTCGGTGGTGGCCACGGCCACCGCCAAGCGCTTCGTCCCCTTGTCTGCGGTCAGCGCAGGGGTCAAAGACGTGCGCGAGGTGGTGGAGGGGGCACGCCGGCTCCTCGGCGAGCAGGGCCGGGGAACCATCTTGTTCCTCGACGAGGTCCACCGGTTCAATCGCTCGCAACAAGACGCCCTGCTGCCCTCGGTGGAAGAGGGGTTGGTGGTGCTCATCGGGGCGACAACCGAGAACCCGTTCTTCGAGGTGAACGCGCCCCTCTTGTCCCGCTCCACGCTCTGGAGGCTGGAGCCCCTCACCCTCGACGAACTGGGAGAGGTGGTGGCCCGGGGCCTGGCCGCCGAGTCGGCGACCGCGGATGCCGAGGCGGTGGCCGCACTGGTGGGACTGGCCGACGGGGACGCCCGAGCCGTCCTCACCACCCTCGAGGTGGCCATGGCCCTGGCCGGTCCCGATCCGGTGACCGTGGAGGACGTCGAGCGGGCGCGGCACTCCCGGCTCCACCACTACGGCGAAGACGACCACTACGACCAGGTCAGCGCCTTCATCAAGTCGGTGCGGGGTTCGGACCCCGACGCCGGGCTCTACTGGCTGGCCCGCATGCTGGAGGCGGGCGAAGACGCCCGATTCATCGCCCGCCGGCTGGTCATCCTGGCCAGCGAGGACATCGGTGAGGCCGACCCGTTGGCCCTCGTGGTGGCGGACGCCGCCGCCCGGGCCGTGGAGTTCGTCGGGCTGCCCGAGGCCCAGCTCAACCTGGCCCAGGCCGTCGTGCATCTGGCCTGTGCCCCCAAGTCGAACCGGGTCACCGTGGCGCTCGGACTGGCCCAGCGGGACGTGCGGGAAGGGCCGAGGGGCACCGTGCCCGCTCATCTCCGGGACGCCCACTACCGGAGTGCGGGATCCATCGGCCACGGCGAGGGCTACGTGTACCCCCACGACCGTCCTGGCGCCTGGACCGACCAGCAGTACCGGCCCGACGAGCTGGCCGATCACCGGTACTACGAGCCGAGCGATCGGGGCCACGAGGCCGTGGTGGCCGAGCGGTTGGCCCGCTGGCGCGGCGAGGGTGACGAGGCGAGCCAGCCGGCACCACCGGTGGATCCGGGAGACGCGGCCGAGCCCGACGGCGGCGGGACACCCCCCGGCGCGGCAAGTCCACCGGAATAGGACAGACTGTCGGCCATGACGCGGCAGGGACGGTGGTGGGCGGTGGCGGTGTTGTGCTGCCTCGTCGTGGCGGGGTCGGTCACCGGCCTCAGCTCGACAGCCGGGGCGGCGACAACCGGAGGCGCCGGGCCCTCGGTCCGCCTCGCCGGCCCCCCGCCCTCCTTGCCGGCCGGGGCGGCCGTGGTCGGCCCGGCCGACGCGTCGGCCCCGGTCACCGTCGATGTGGCCCTGCACCCCCGGGACCAGTCCGCCCTCGACGCCTTCGTCGCCGCCGTGTCGACGCCGGGATCAGCGCAGTACCACCACTATCTGGGCGCCGGTCAGTTCGCCTCCACCTTCGGTCCCACCCCCGAGACCATTGCCGCCACCCGGGCCTGGTTGACCTCGGCCGGCCTCGACCCGGGGGCCACGTCACCTGACGGGCTCCTCGTCCCCGTCACCGGATCGACGGTCCAGCTGGAACAGGCCCTCGACGTGTCCCTCGTCGCCACCCGGCTTCCCGACGGGCGTGTGGCCCGATTCAACTCGCAGCAGCCCGCCGTTCCCGCCGCCCTCGCCCCGTCGGTCGCCGGGGTAATCGGACTGTCGACGGTGGCCACACCCCAACCTGCGCTGGTGACGACCCCACAGGGCGGTTCGTCGGCCGAGGGAGGTGGCACGCCGGCCGACAGCCCGCACGCCGTGCCCGCGGTCGGGCCAGGAACCTGCCAGGCTGCCGCCAACACCGGCGGCTACACGGCCACGCAGCTGGCCGCGGCCTACGGGCTCAACTCGCTCTACGGCCAGGGCCTCGACGGGACCGGGGTGTCCATCGGTGTCTACGAGCTGGAGCCCTTCACTACCGCCGACATCGCCGCGTACAAGGCCTGCTACGGCATCACCACGACGGTGACCAACACGCTCGTCGACGGGGGAGCGGGCACCTCGGCCCAAGAGGGCGAGGCGGCCCTCGACATCGAGGACGTGATCGGACTGGCCCCGGGTGCCACCGTCAAGGTGTACACCGGGCCCCAGACGGGCAACGGCCCCGTCGATACCTACGACCAGATGGTGACCGACCTCTCCTTGAAGGTCATCACCACCAGCTGGGGGCTGTGTGAGCCGCAGATGGCCATGCAGGGGAATCAACAGGCCGTCGAGTCCTCGATCTTCGCCGAGGCGGCGGCCCAGGGCCAGACCGTGGTGGCGGCCTCGGGCGATTCGGGTTCGACGGACTGCTACCCGACCCAGCCGTCCTCGACGGTGACCGTCGACGATCCGGCCGACCAACCCGACGTCACCGGGGTGGGGGGGACGTCGCTCACCTCGGCGGGTTCGCCTCCCGCCGAGTCGGTGTGGAACGACTTCTACGGCTCGAGCGGTGGGGGTGTCTCCTCGGACTTCAACCAACCGTCGTGGCAGTCCGGACCGGGCGTGGACGCCCCGGCCGCCGTGGCCCAGTGCTCGGCCCTCGGCCGGTCCAGCTGTCGGGAGGTCCCCGACGTCGCCGCATCGGCCGACCCCGCCCACGGCTACGCCATCTACTGGTCGTTCCGGGGGGGCACCTGGGGCGTCGTGGGCGGCACCAGTGGGGCCTCACCCCTGTGGGGGGCCCTGGTGGCCGTGATCGACCAGCACCTTTCGAGCCCGGCCGGCATGGTCAACCCGGTGCTCTACGACGCCGGATCGTGCGCCGGCACCCCCTTTAACGACGTGACCACAGGGAACAACGCGCTCCTCTCGTCCAGTGCGGGAAAGTTCGCGGCCACGCCCAACTACGACGTGGCCACCGGGTGGGGCTCGCCGGCCGGATCGCGCCTGCTCTCGGTGCTGACCTCGCCTCCGGTGTGTCCGGTGGTGACCGGCGTCCTCCCGACCAAGGGCCCGGTGGGCGGGGGTAACTCGGTCACCGTGACCGGCTACAACCTGAGCGGGGCCACCTCGGTGCGCTTCGGCGGGACGGGAGCGTCGTACTCGGTGACGTCAGGCACCACCCTCGTGGCCCGGGCCCCGGCCGGGCCGTCCACCGGGACCACGGTGGACATCTCGGTGGCCAACTCGGCGGGTTCGAGCCCCCTGGTGGCCGCAGACCACTACACCTTCGCCCCACCGGGCTACTGGCTGGTGGCCAGCGATGGCGGGATCTTCACCTTCGGTCACGCCGGATTCCAGGGGTCGACGGGTGGGATCACCCTCAACAAGCCCGTGGTGGGCATGGCGGCCAGCGCCGATGACGGCGGCTACTGGCTGGTGGCCAGCGACGGCGGCATCTTCGCCTTCGGCGACGCCGGCTTCTTCGGCTCGACCGGCGGTATGCACCTCAACCAGCCCATCGTGGGCATGGCGGCCACGCCCTCGGGACGGGGCTACTGGCTGGTGGCCAGCGACGGCGGCATCTTCGCCTTCGGCGACGCCGGCTTCTTCGGCTCGACCGGCGGTATGCATCTCAACCAGCCCATCGTGGGTATGGCGGCCACGCCCTCAGGCCGGGGCTATTGGCTGGTAGCCCGAGACGGCGGCATCTTCTCGTTCGGGGATGCCGCGTTCCACGGCTCGACCGGCGGCATCCATCTCAACCAGCCCATCGTGGGCATGGCCGCCGATACCAGTGGGGGCGGCTACTGGCTGGTGGCCAGCGACGGCGGCATCTTCACCTTCGGCGATGCCGTGTTCCGCGGGGGAACCGGCGGCATCCATCTCAACCAGCCCATCGTGGGCATGGCCGCCGATATCAGTGGGGGCGGCTACTGGCTGGTGGCCCGGGACGGCGGCATCTTCTCCTTCGGGGACGCACCCTTCGCCGGGTCTACCGGCGGCATCCACCTCAACCGGCCCATCGTGGGCATGGCGTCGACGTAGCCGGGCCGGTCAGGGCGGCCGTGCGGGCCTCTGGGGGGACCGGGGATCGGACCCGGCTCGACCCCCACGCCCCAGACCCACCGGGCGGTGAACCTCGAGGATCTACACTGACCGGATCATGTCCGCTGGCCAGATCGCCGTACTCGTTGCTTCCATCCTGTGCTTCGTGGCGGTGGCCGGACTCCTCGTCGCCCTGCGCTCCCTCCACCTCCAGGTGCGCACCTTGCGCCGAGTGGCCGAGGACCTGCGACGCCAGACCGTTCCCCTCGTGGCCGACGCCCAACGGGTCGTGGACCAGGCCGCCACCGAGATGGAGCGCGTCGGCGCCGTCCTCGACTCCACCGAGTCCGTGCATGCCACCGTCGACTCGGCATCGAAGCTGGCCTACCGGGCCTTCGCCAATCCGGTGGTGAAGGTGCTGGCCGTGCGGGCCGGTGCGGCGACCGGCATCCGCCGACTGGCCTCGGGGAACGAGGCGAAGGACCGTCACGGGACCGTGTCGCCCCCCACCCGCAACGGGAGGGTCTGAGCCATGCCCAAGCGCACGTTCTGGCTGGTGACCGGAGCAGCCCTCGGGGCCGGCTCGTCGCTGTGGGCCGAGCGCCGGGTGCGCCGCACCGTGCAGCAGGCCGCCGCCCGCCTGCAGCCTGACGCGCTGGTGGTGGAGGTCGGCCGCTCGGCGCGTCAGGTGGCCGGGGGTGCCGGCGACCGGCTCCGGGACGCGTTGAGCTCAGGCCGCGACGAGATGCTGCGCCGGGAAGAAGAGCTGTGGTCCGACTTGGCGGCTCAGGGAATGACCGGCGACCTCGTCGTCGGTGCGACGGGCTCACCCGCCCAGCCCGTCCTGGTCGTCCAGACATCGCCGTCACCTGGCGATGCCCCCTCCCGCCGCCGGGCGTCAGGACGCAGGCGTCTGCGCCTGACGGCGAAGTCCACCTCCGACCTGACCAGGTAGGATTAGAGGTCGTGACCTCTGGCACGGCGCCTGACGCCGATCACCTGCGCGGCGCCTTCACCCGGTTCTTCACCGAGCGCGGACACGCGCCGGTACCCTCGGCCAGTCTGATTCCCCACGACCCGTCGGTCTTGTTCACCATCGCCGGCATGGTCCCCTTCAAACCGTTCTTCACCGGGGACGAGGTCCCACCCTGGAGTCGGGCGACGTCGGTCCAGAAGTGCTTCCGGACCGTGGACATCGACGTGGTGGGGACCACCGAGCGCCACTGCACCTTCTTCGAGATGCTGGGCAACTTCAGCTTCGGCGACTACTTCAAGTCCGAGGCCATCCCCTTTGCCTGGGAGCTGGTCACCGAGGTCCTGGGTATCGACGGCGAGCGCGTCTGGGTGACCGTCTTTGAGACCGACGACGAAGCCGAGCAGATCTGGCGCGACGTCGTCGGGGTCCCGTCCGAGCGCATCCAGCGCCTGGGGGACGACAACTTCTGGAAGATGGGGGACACCGGCCCGTGTGGCCCGAGTTCGGAGCTGTTCTTCGACAAGGGACCCGGCTACGGGCACGAGGGAGGGCCGGCCTTCGGCGGTGCCGAGCGGTTCGTCGAGATCTGGAACCTCGTCTTCATGCAGTACAACCGCAATCCCGACGGCTCGATGGACGATCTGCCCAGGCCGAGCATCGACACCGGTGCGGGCTTGGAGCGCATCCTCCCGGTGATCCAGGGCACAGACTCCATCTTCGCTACCGACCTGTTCCTCCCGATGATCGAGACGGCCCAGTCGATCACCGGACACACCTACGGCAGCGACGCCAACACCGATGTGGGCCTGCGCATCCTCGCTGACCACGGACGGGCCATGTCCATGCTGGTGGCCGACGGGGTCCTACCGGCCAACGAGGGCCGGGGCTACGTCCTGCGCCGGATCATCCGCCGTGCCGTGCGCCGCGCCCGGCAACTGGGGTTCGACGGCGCGGTGACGCCGCGACTGGTCGATGCGGCCGTCGGCATCCTCGGGTCGGCCTATCCGGCCCTGGCCGAGCAGCACCACCTCGTCTTGGACGTCATCGGACGCGAGGAGGAGGGATTCCTGCGCACGCTGGCCACCGGCTCCACCATCCTCGAAGAGGAGCTCGCCTCCGGATCGCGGGCGGTCTCGGGGGACTTGGCCTTCCGACTGCACGACACCTACGGCTTCCCGGTGGAGCTGACCGTCGAGATCGCCGAGGAGGCCGGGGTCACCGTCGACCTCGAGGCCTTCGAGGCGGCCATGGAGGTCCAGCGCACGCAGGCCCGTGCCGCCGCTCGGGCCAGCAAGACGCCGGCCGGTGAGCAGGCCTACCGATCGGTCCTCGACACGGAGGGCCAGACGGTGTTCGTCGGGCAACGCCCCGACGGCTACTCGGCTCCGGCTCGGGTGGTGGCGGTGCTGGTCGACCTCGACCCGGACCACGAGGGGCAGGCCGAGATCTTCCTCGACCGGACGCCGTTCTACGCCGAGGGGGGTGGCCAGGACGGCGACACCGGCACCATCGTGACCGAGACCGGTACCGCCACGATCTACGACACGGTATCGGCCCTGCCCGGGTTGACCTCCCACCGGGCCCATGTCACCGGGGAGATCTTCGCCGGACAGGACGCACTGGCCACCATCGACGGGGTGCGGCGCGACTCGCTCCGGCGCAACCACACCGGGACCCACCTGCTCCATGCCGCCCTCCGCAACGTGCTCGGTGACCACGTCCGACAGCAGGGCTCCCGGGTGGCCCCCGAGTACCTCCGCTTCGACTTCAGCCACCACGGGAACATCGGTCCCGAAGAGCTCGGCGCAGTGGCGTCGATGGCCAACAGCGACGTGCTGACCGACGCCGACGTCATCGTGGAGGAGACCACCAAAGCCCAGGCCGAGGCCATGGGAGCCCTGGCCTTCTTCGGCGACAAGTACGGGGAGCGGGTCCGTGTCGTGCGGGCCGGTCCCCACTCCATCGAGCTGTGCGGGGGGACCCACGTGGGCGCCCTCGGCATGATCGGACCGATCACCATCACCTCGGAGTCGTCCATCGGCTCCAACACACGGCGGCTGTTCGCCGTCACCGGTGCCAGTGCGATCGATCGGATCATGGCCCGAGAGGGCCTCTTGACCGAGGCCGCTGCGCTGTTGCGCACCGAGCCCGAGCACGTGCCCGAAGCCATCGACCGGTTGCTGGAACGCCAGCGGACCGTCGAGCGCTCCCTCGAACAGTCCCGCAGCCGCGAGCTGGCCAACGAGGCCGCAACGCTCGCCGCCGAGGCGGTCACCGGCGTCGTTGTGGCCCGTCGGGACGGGCTCGACCCCGATGCCCTACGCGACCTGGCCCAGACCACCCGCACCACGGCCGGACTGCGTGCTGTCGTCCTCGGGGGCAGTCCCGATGGGGAGAAGGCCTCCCTCGCGGTCTCGGCGGACCGGTCCGGGTCCGACGCCATCCACGCCGGTGAGCTGGTCAAACAGGTGGCATCGTTCCTCGGGGGCGGTGGCGGAGGCTCGCCGGAGATGGCGGTGGCAGGAGGCCGGGATCCGAACGGCATCGACCGGGCCCTCGACGAGGCGCGGCGGGTCCTTCGCGGTGACTGACCGGTCATGAGCCCCGACGAGCCGACCCGTCGGGGTCGGGCCGTCGGCGTCGATCTGGGCTCACGTCGGATCGGGATCGCCGTGTCCGACTCCGCCGGCACCATGGCCCTGCCCCGGACCACCCTCGTGCGTACGGGCGACGCCGCCCGTGACCGACGGACCCTGGTCGACCTCATCCTGGACGAGCATGCCGTCGTGGTCGTGGTCGGCCTCCCCCTGTCGCTCGACGGCACCCGGGGACGAGCAGCCACCGAGGCAGCCGCCGAGGCCGAAGCGCTCACCTCCCTGCTGGAGCCCCACGGGGTGGCCGTAGAGCTGTTCGACGAGCGGCTGACCACGGTCACCGCCCATCAGTCCCTGAGTGCGGGTGGCGCCGACAGCCGGAAGCGGCGGGGGATCGTCGACCAGGCGGCCGCAGCCGTCCTGCTGTCGGCGTGGCTCGACTCGGTTCCGGGGCGGCCGTGAGCACCACGGGGCCGACCGGCCCGATGGACCCCGAGGACGGCGACGGACCGGGCAGTGCTGCGCCCGCGGCACGGCGGACGAGCCCGGCCGACCACCGCCGCCCCCGACCGCGGCATCGGCTGCGGCTGGCCGTCCTGATCGTGGTCGTGGTGGCCGTGATCGTCCTGCTCGGGGGCTTCCTCTGGATCCAGCACGAAGCCAGCCCCGGCGGCCCGCCCGGGTCCCAGGTCATCGCCACGGTCCACTCCGGCGGCGGGACGAGCCAGCTGGCCTCGACCCTCGAGTCCGACGGGGTGATCGGCAGCTCCCTCGCCTACCGGATCTGGAGCCAGTTCCACTCGTCCCCCTCGGTCCTGCCCGGCTCCTACGCCTTCCACAAGAACAGCAGCTTCGCCACCGTCAACCGCATCATCGGGGCGGGCCCCAACGTGTACCCGATCGAGATCCCCCCCGGCTTCACCGTGGCCGAAGTCGCCACCCAGGTCGGCCAACTGCCCGGCCACTCCGCGTCGGCCTTCTCGGCTGTCGCCACCAGCGGGAAGGTGACCTCGCCGTTCCAGCCGGCCGGGTCGACCAACCTGGACGGCCTGTTGGGCACCGGGCAGTACATCGTGGTGCCCGGGGAGACCGACACCCAGCTGCTGGCCAGCATGGTCGACCGGTTCAACCGACTGGCCGACGACGTCGACCTCCGGGCCGGGGCGGCCAAGCTCGGTCTCTCCCCCTACCAGGTGATCACCGTGGCCTCCATCGTCGAAAAAGAGGGGGTCATCGGAAAGAACCTCGGACCGGTGGCCCGGGTGATCCTCAACCGCCTGGCCAACGACATGCCCCTCCAGATGGATTCCACGGTCCTCTACTCCGAGGGCCGGGACGGGGGGCCGGTCACCTCGGCCGACCTGGCCATCCACTCCCCGTACAACACGTACCTGAACAAGGGCCTGACCCCGACCCCGATCTGCTTCCCGTCCAAGGCCGCCCTTCAGGCGGCCCTCGATCCGCCCCCCGGGACGTGGCTGTTCTTCGTGGTGGTGCAAAAAGACGGCACGGAGGCCTTTGCCGACACCTTCGCCGAACAGCAGCAGAACGAAGCCCTGGCCAAACAGCGCGGTCTCGGATGACAGCCGCCGCTCCGATGCCCCGGGACCTCCCGACCGACCGGCAGCTCTCGGCGGCCACCACCGTGGTGGGGGTGATCGGTGATCCGGTCGACCACTCGCTCTCGCCCCTCTTGCACAACACAGCCTTTGCCCACCTGGGTATCGACTGGGTGTCGGTGGGGTTCCGGGTGCGCGCCGGGGAGACGGCCGCGGCCCTGAGTGGGGCCAGGGCCCTCGGGGTGGTGGGCCTGTCGGTCACGATGCCCCACAAGGGGGAGGCAGCCCGGCTGGTCACGGACCGGTCGTCGCTCGCCGAACGGCTCGGGGCGGTCAACTGTGTGGTGGACACGGGAAGCGGGTGGCGGGGCGAGAACACCGACGGCGCCGGGTTCCTCGCTGCCCTCGGGCACCGGGACGGCTTCGAGCCCCGGGGTCTGCGCTGTCTCGTGGTGGGGGCAGGAGGTGCGGCCCGGGCCGTGATCGCGGCACTGGCCGACGCCGGTGCGGCCGAGGTCGTGGTGGTCAACCGCACCCCCGAGCGGGCTGTGGCCGCCCTCGGCCTGGCCGGACCGGTGGGGCGAGCCGGCGAGCCGTCGGACGCGCGGTCCGCTGATCTCGTGGTCAACGCCACCCCGATGGGCATGGCCGGTACGGACCATGACGATGCCCAGCCCTGGCCGATCGACCCCACCCTGATAGGCGCCGGACAGCGGGCTGTGGACCTTATCTACCACCCCTCGGAGACGCCCTGGATGGCTGCGGTCCGGGCTCGAGGGGCAACGGTCGACAACGGGCTCGGGATGCTGGTGCACCAGGCCGCCTTCCAGCTGGCCGCCTGGACCGGTCTCGAACCGCCGGTCGAGGCCATGTGGGCAGCGGTCCGTGACCGGTAGGGACGGGCGCGAGAAGGGGGCCCGGGGAGGCGAGTAACCTTCCCCGATCAGAGTCCCTTGGTGAACTATGCCCCCGCAACCGTCGCCGCCCGGCCTCGGATCCGGACCCTGAGCGCCCGGTTCGACATGGTCCTGGTGGGCTGCACCTTCCTCCTCGGAGTGATCGGTGTGGTCACCGTGTACACGGCGACCAAGGGCAAGCTGGCCCTGGCCGGCGAGGACCCCCGGTACTTCCTGAAGCGCCAGGCCGTCTTCTTGGTCATCGGGGGGGTGGTGCTCGTGATCATGGCCCTGTTCGACTACCGGCGTCTGGAACAGGTCAGCACGGTGCTCTACATCGGGATCGTGGTGGCCCTGGTGGCGGTGCTGGCCACGCCGGCCCGCCTCGGTGCCCAGCGCTGGTTCCCTCTCGGCCCCATCCAGCTCCAACCGTCCGAGTTCGCCACGGTGGTCCTCATCATCGCCATCGCCACCTACTGTTCGCGCCGACCCGAGGGTCTCGAATTCCGCGATCTGGTGCGGATGGTGCTGATGGCCGGAGTGCCCATCTTGTTGGTGTTCAAGCAGCCCGACCTCGGAACGGCCATCGTCATGTCGGTCATCCTCCTCGTCATGCTGGCCGTGGCCGGGATGCCCGGGCGCTACCTGCTCGCCCTCATCGCCGCGGCGGTGCTCTTGGTCCTGTTCGCCATCAACGTGGGGATCCTCCAGAAGTACCAGATCGACCGCCTCACCAGCTTCATCTCGCCCAACGGGGCCAGCCAGGCCGCCAGCTACAACGTGGCCCAGGCCAAAGAGGCCATCGCCCACGGCGGGGTGTTCGGACGCGGGCTCGGCCACGGGGCCCTGACCAATCTGGCCTATGTGCCCGAGCAACAGACCGACTTCATCTTCTCGGCCGTGGGGGAGCAGGTGGGCTTCGTCGGGGCCAGCGTCTTGTTGGCCATCTACGGCGTGGTGGCCTGGCGGATCCTCCGAGCCGCCCAGCTGGCCCGGGACAATCTGGGCCGGCTGCTGTGCACCGGAATCTTCGCCCTGCTCGTGTTCTCGGTATTCGAGAACGTCGGGATGAACATGGGGATCATGCCGGTGACCGGCATCCCGCTCCCGTTCCTGTCGTACGGCGGCTCGGCCATGTTCGTGTTCATGGCCGCCATCGGGATCACAGCGAGCGTCAACGCACGGAGCGCCCGGTGAGCGAACCGGCCTCGGGCCAGGTGGACGTTCCTCCCGTGGACGGGGTCGACCCTCCGCCTCCGGTGTCCGACGTCGCCCCTGACGCCGACACGGACGTCGTCGAACCGGACACCGGACTCGAGGTCGTGCCCACTGCCGCCGAGGCGGTGGCCGAGCCCGCTGAGGACGGCGGGGGAGCATCCGACGACCCGACACCGACGGGGGTCGGGACCGCCCCGGTCATGGGGGACTACCGGATGGCCATCGTGGCCGCCGTCAATGTCGACCTGCCCAACCAGCATCCGACCGTGGTCCTGCGCGAGTCGGAGTCGCCCCGCCGGCAGCTCTCGTTCTCCATCGGCTTCCAGGACGCCGTCGTGCTCACCCACGCCATGCGGAGGATCCCGACGCCACGGCCCCTCACCCACGAGCTCATGAGCCAGGTACTCCAGGGCTTCGACATCGACGTGGTGGCGGTGCGACTGGTCGGCCGCCAGGGGGCCATCTACTTCGCCGAGCTGGACCTGCGTGGGCGCACCGGCCGGTCGGTGCACTCGTGCCGACCCTCCGACGCCCTGACCGTGGCCCTCCTCCAGCCGGTGAGTGTGCCGATCCTCATCGACCGCCGCCTGTTCGAAATCGATGGCGACGTACTCCCACCGGGCCCGGGCACGAACGTCTGAACGCGTTCCGGGCGCGCCGCTACCCGCCGCTGAGCAGGCGTTCCCTGCGCTCCTCGGCCTTCTCCCACTGGGCCTGGTCGGCGGCGTCGGCCGCCGCCCCGCCTTCGTCCGAGATGCGCATGAGCACGGCGATCAGCACGTAGTTGGCGATGAGCGCGGAGCCTCCGTAGGAGACGAAGGGCAGCGTGATGCCGGTGAGGGGGAGGATCCGGACCACGCCACCGATGATGAAGAAGGCCTGGAAGCCGAGGATCATGGTGAGCCCCACCGCCGTGAGCTTGGCGAACTCGGAGCGGGCGGCCTGGGCCACCCGCAGGCCCGCGCCCACCAGCAGCAAGAAGGCGACGACCACCATGGTCGACCCGAGCAGCCCCATCTCCTCACCGATGATGGCGAAGATGAAGTCGGTCTGAGGGATGGGGATCTGGTAGGCACCGAACCCGAGGCCGAGACCCGAACCCCCGATGCCGCCACTACCGAGGGCGTACCACGACTGCACGAGTTGGCGTCCCGAGGTGTTGGCGTACTTGCCGGGATCGAGCCAGGTCTCGACCCGGATGTGGGTCTGGTTGAAGTACTTGTTGGCCAGGTAGGCGCCGATGGCGAACAGGACGATCCCGAGGAACAGGTAGCCGGTGCGCCCAGTCGTCACCCACAAGAGCCCGATGAACAGGGTGAACAACATGGCCGAGAAGCCGATGTCGTGTTCGAGGCTCATGATGCCGATGGCGAACACCCAGGCCAACAAGATGGGGACCAGGGGTCGGGGGTCGAGGAAGAGCCGGTTTCCGAACCGGGCCGTCGGGATGGTCAACAGCTCCCGCTTGTCGGCGAAGTAGGAGGCAAAAAAGATGCACAGGACGATCTTGCCCAGCTCCACCGGCTGGAACTCGAAGCTGCCCAACTTGACCCACAGGCGGGCCCCGTTGATGTCGGCCCCCACGTGGGGCACCAAGGGGAGAAGGAGCAGGGCCACCCCGGCCGCCAACAGGAGATAGCGATAGCGGTCGAGGTCACGGGACCGTCGGACGATGACGAGGGTGAGGACGTAGGCGGCCACACCACCGGCCGTCCAGGCCGCCTGGAGGGGTGCGTAGTTCTCGGCCTTGCCGAGGTCGATGCGGAAGATCATCACGTAGCCGATGCCGTTGAGCAGGAAGGCGATGGGGAGGATCACCGGGTGGGCACTGGGTACGAAGATACGGTTGGCGACGTGGGCCACCCCTCCGAGAATCAGCATGGCCACCATGAGGGGGACCACGTCGGCCGGAACCTTCGAGGTGTTCCCGAGGATCATGAGCGTGTAGGCGGCGATGATGATGATCGACGCCCCCACCAGCAGGCCCAGTTCGGTGCGCCGGCGAGCCTTGAAGGCCCGGTGAGGACGTTTGGTCGTGGAGGAACGCAACGTCATGACCGGCATCCGGGCGAGCCTATCGGCGCTAGAACCCCAGACGGTGGAGCCGGGCCCCCCGGTATCGGGGCCCCGGGACTCCTGATCGCGGGGGTTCGGGTGTGAGTGAGCCCGAGACCACCCTTGCCCCCCCGTCGTCCCGGGATCCCGGAGGTGACCGCAGGAGCGGGGCCCCAGATCGCCGCCGAGGTGCCCGCTGGCCGGATCCCGATGTGGTGCCGACGACCGAGCGGCGGCGTCCCACGCCCCCCGGGGCCCAGGCGCTCATCGCCGAGTCATCGAGCCCCCTTCCCACCCTCGTAGATCCCGAACGGTTCATCAACCGGGAGCTCTCCTGGCTCGACTTCGCCGCCCGGCTCCTCGACCTGGTGGCCGACTCCCGATTTCCCCTCCTCGAACGGGTCCGGTATCTGGCCATCTTCGCCGAGGGCCTCGACGAGTTCTTCCAGGTGCGGGTGGCCGGTCTGGAGGATCAGGTGGCCGCCGGGATCCGGGTGGCGTCACCGGACGGGATGCGACCCGCCGAGCAGTTGGCCGCCATCACCGCCCGGGCCACCGAGCTGGTCCAACGGCACAGCGATCTCTTCCTCGGCCAGGTGAAGCCGGCTCTGACGTCGGCCGGGATCGTCCTCACCGACTGGCACACCCTCGACGCTGCGGATCGCGCCGCACTCGGGGAGGTGTTCGATCGAGGCGTGTTCCCCATCCTCACGCCGCTGGCCATGGGGCAGGGACACCCGTTCCCGGCCATCGCCGACCTCTCGTTGAATCTGGTGGTGCGGGTGGCCGACCCGGCCACCGGCGAGGAGCGGATCGCCCAGGTGAAGGTCCCACCGCTCCTGCCCCGCCTGCTCCCTCTGGCCGACGGACGTCGCTTCGTGCCCGTCGAGCAGCTGGTGGCCGCCCACCTCGGGACCATCTTCCCCGGCATGCGCATCGAAGAGCACCAGGTGTTCCGGGTGTCCCGCAACATCGACCTCTCGGTGGACGAGTACGAGACCGACGACCTGGTGGCTGCCGTGGAGCTCGAACTCCACCGCCGCCGGTTCGGCCAGGCCGTGCGGCTCGAGGTGTCGTCGGGCATCTCGACGGACCTGCTCGACCAGCTCGTCGCCGAGGTCGACGTGCCCGAGGACAGCGTCTATCTGGTCGACGTGCCGCTCGACTTGAGCGGCCTCGTCTCGCTGACCGAACTGGACCGTCCGGATCTCTCGCCCGATCCCTGGACGCCGGTGGTGCCGCCCTCGTTCAGCGGCGCGTCCGACCTGTTCTCGGTGCTGGCCGAGCGGGACGTCCTCGTCCACCACCCTTACGAGTCGTTCAGCGGCTCGGTCGAGGCCTTCGTCGCCGCGGCAGCCCAGGATCCGTCGGTGCTCGCCATCAAACAGACCCTCTACCGGACGGGCGAGGACAGCCCGGTCGTGGCGTCACTGATCCGGGCCTCACGATCGGGCAAGCAGGTCACCGTGGTGGTCGAGCTGCAGGCCCGGTTCGACGAGCGGATCAACATCGCCTGGGCCCGGGTGCTCGAAGAGGCCGGCGTGCAGGTCATCTACGGCCTCGCCTCCCTCAAGACCCACGCCAAGATCTGCCTGGTCGTACGCCGGGAGGGGGCTGAGGTTCGGCGGTACTGCCACATCGGAACGGGCAACTACAACGCCGAGACCGCCCGGGTCTACGAGGACCTCGGCCTGTTCACCTCGGACCCGGACGTGGGGGCCGATGTCGGCGAGCTGTTCAACCTCCTCTCGGGGTCGGGCGAGGCGCCCGAGTTCCGCCGACTCCTCGTCTCACCACTGACCACGCGATCGGGGCTGCTGGCCGCCATCGACGAGGAACGGCGGGCCGGTCCGGACGGCCGGATCGTGATCAAGACCAACGGTCTCACCGACCCGGCCATGATCGACGCCCTGTGCCGGGCCGCGCAGGCCGGGGCCTCGGTGGACCTCGTCGTGCGGGGACGGTGCTGTCTGCGGCCCGGCGTGCCGGGACTGTCCGAGGGCATCAGGGTCCGGTCGGTCGTGGGCCGGTATCTCGAGCACTCCCGGGTGTTCTGTTTCGGCGGCGCGGCCGGGCGGCCGGTTCGGGTGGCGGTGGGCTCGGCCGACCTGATGGAGCGGAACCTCGACCGACGGGTCGAGGTGGTGGTGCCCATCTACGATCCCGCCCTTCAGCGTCGGGTGGCCGGCCTCCTCGACTGGGCCCTCCTCGACCAGGCCACCAGCTGGGAGCTCCGGTCGAGCGGACGCTGGATGCGCACCGCGCCCGAGGTCCCGCCCCACAGCCTGGGGCTCAGCGTGCAGGATCAGTTCCAAACGCAGGCCCGGGCCGCACGCCGGACTCGCCTGGACGTCGGCCCGCGGGCGCCCACGATCCGGGGGACGGCGCCGACGTCGGTTCCCGAGGCCCGTGTCGACCGTGGGTGGCCGACACCGGGGTCCGTACCGGCATCGGCACCCCGGGCCCAGGCGTCGAGGCCGGGGCGCTGGTGGCGGCGGTGGACCTTGCGTCCGCGCCGAGGATGACCGGTCCGGACCCCGGGCCCGTCGGCGCCCTACCCGGCTCGGCCGTCGCCGGGTCCAGGATCTCGGTGTCGGTGGTCGTCGCCGAGGGCCCGCTCCGTCGGAGGCTGATGCGGTGGCGGAGGAATCCCTGCAGCTTCCGGTAGCTCGGACGTCGCTCGAACTCGAGGGAGGCGTAGGCCAGGCCGCCGAAGGGGATGGGGAGCCAGAAGTTCACGGCACGGTAGGCGAGCACGGCCGAGAGGGCCTGGGCCGCGGTCGGGCCGAAGCCGGTGATCATCGAGACCAGGACGAACTCGACTACGCCGAGCCCGCCCGGGGTGACCGGGATGGCGGCCAAGATGTTGGCCAGCCCGTACGCCATCAGCAGGTCGATCGGTGAGATGAAGTGGCTGAAGGCGGCGACGAAGACCCACAGTGAGGCGGCGTCGAGGAGCCAGTTGGCTGCCGCCCAACCGATGGCTCGGCGAGTGAGGGAGCGGTCCTCCATGAGCGCAGCAAAGCGCTCGGCCAGCCGCTCGACCAGCGCGGTCGTGCGGTCGGCGTCGAGGAACCTGATCCGCCCGGCCACCCGGCGCACCACCCGACTGGCCCGTTCCTGTCCCCGGGTCAGCAGGTAGAACAGGCCACCGAAGGCCCCGAGCAGGACGACGCCGACCCCGGCGGCCACGATGACCAGGATCGAGGCCGATTGGGACTGGCCACCGTGGTGGCTGGACGGTGCGTGGAAGCCGTGGGTGACGAGGAACGCCACCAGCGAGCACCAGAAGATGACATTGAGGACCACGGCGGAGCCGATGCCCTGGGTGCCGAGGGCGAAGCCGGCATCCGAGCCCGAGACGTCGGACTGGGTGAGCAGGCGGTAGCCGAGGGCGGCTCCGGGGGCCGTGCCACCGGGGGAGACGTGGCTCAAGGCCAGGGTGGACATGTTGATCCGGAAGAGCCGGAGTCTCCGGGGGCCGTCGGGGGGTAGTACGGCGTGGGTGAGTTGGGTGTAGGCGACGAGGGCGCCGACCTCGAGGAGCACGCCGAGGGCCAGATAGCCGATGTTGATGTGGGCGAGGGAGTTGACCTCGGCCCGGTGACTGGCGAGGAGGGGCAGGGCCACGTAGAAGACGAAGAGGAACACCAAGAGCGTCCCGACGCTGAGCCTTACCTCGCGCCGGACAAAGGGCCCCCGGTACCACCACCGCCGCCGCGAGGGGGGCGCCACGTCTTCCTCCTCGCCCTCCATCAGGACTATGTTGACACGCCCGACCCTCCGAACCTGACATGCTGGCCGGGTGACGGAGCCGGTCCAGCGGGATCCAGAGCCCACCGCTTCGCCCACAGGAGGGCCTGGTGGGGCGCCCACCGGGGGCCTCGACGACCCGCCGAACGGCGTGCGGCCCGAGGGCTCGACGCCGGGTGGGACCACCCACCACGATCCCGTGACGGTCTCCCACGTGACCACGCACGGGGCGACCACGACGGTGATCAACGAGACGACCGTCGAACGCCAGGACCGCGAGGTCGGTCCCGACGCCTCACGCCGGGAGCGACTGTTCGCCGCGGCGTCGGCCAAGGGGGTCCCGCTCCGGACCATCTTGACCATTGACGCCGTGGTCATCGTCACCTGGGTGCTCTACCGCCTGATCGGACGCCTGCGCGAGGTGATCCTGTGGATCCTCATCGCCGCATTCATCGCCCTCGTGCTCAATCCGGCCGTCAACTTCCTCCAGCGCCGCCGTCTCCGGCGGGGAACGGCGGTCGGGGTGGTCATGGCCGTGGCCTTCCTCGTCTTCCTCGGTCTGCTCGGCCTGCTCGGCTACCCGCTGGTCAACTCCTTGACCCACGTGGCCGGGCGACTGCCCACCATGGTCGACCAGGTGGAGAAGGGCCACGGGTGGTTGGCCCACACCCTGCAACGGCTCCACCTCTTGTCCTGGGTGCAAAAAAACGCCCCGAAGCTCAAGACGGCGGCGCAGAACCTGGCCAAACCGGCGCTTAGCGCCGGCGAGGCGGTGGCCTCCACCATCCTGGCTGTCACGACCATCGGCTTCCTCAGCCTGTTCATGCTGCTCGAAGCACCCAAACTCCGGGCCGGCCTTCTCGGGGCCATGCGGCCCGACCGGCGCCAGACTGTCGTCGATGTCGCCCACCGGGTGTCCAAGTCGGTCACCTCCTATGTGCTCGGCACCGTGGCCCTCTCGGTCCTCTTCGGCGTGGTCGTCCTGATCACGCTGCTCATCCTCGGGGTCCCCTTCGCCCTCATCATCGGGCTGTGGGTGGCCCTGGTGGCGATGATCCCCCTGGTGGGCGGCCTCATTGCCGGCGTGCCGAGCGTGCTGATCGCCTTCCTCCACTCGCCGACGTCAGGCGTGGTGATGGCCATCGTGTTCGTGGGGTTCCAGCTGGTGGAGAACCACTTCCTCTACCCCGTGGTCATGAGCCGCACGGTTCGGATGAATCCGCTCTGGGTCCTCTTGGCCGTGCTCATCGGGGCCAATCTGGGTGGCGTGTTCGGCTCGACCCTCGGCGGTCTGACCGGGGCCCTGGTAGCCATCCCGGTGGCCGGTGCCGTCCAGGTCATCTCCCGGGAGATCTGGCAGCGGACCCGGGCCGTCGACGCCGTGGCCGACGAGGGGAGTGCCGACCTGCCGACCGGTGAGCATCCCGACGGCCTGGCCGTCGAGAGCGGCGGATCGGGTATCGAACCAGGCTGAGCTCCCCGGTTCGGGCCTGCACCGGTGGAGTGAGGTGTGGTCTCCTAAGCTGGGCGTATGCGTGTGCTGGTCGTGCTACCCACCTACAACGAGGTGGAGAACATCGACAAGGTGCTCCGCCGGATCCGGGCCGCCCTGGCCGACGCCACGGTGCTAGTGGTCGATGACGGGAGCCCCGACGGCACGGCCGACACCGCCGAGGTCCTGGGCAAGGAGCTCGGCAAGATCGAGATCCTCCGTCGGGCGGGCAAGTCGGGTCTCGGCACCGCTTACCGGGCCGGGTTCGCCTGGGGCCTCGAACGCGGGTTCGAGGCCTGCATCGAGATGGACGCCGACCTCTCCCACGAGCCCGAAGCCCTGCCCCAACTGGTCGAAGCGCTCTCGGGCGGCTGCGAGTTGGCCGTCGGTTCCCGCTACGTTCCCGGCGGGATCATCCCCAATTGGGCCTGGCACCGTCGTCTACTGTCGAGGGGTGGCAACCTCTACGCGTCGGCGCTCCTCGGCCTCGGGGTGGCCGACTCCACATCGGGGTTCCGGGCGTACTCGGCCACCATCCTCCGGCGGATCGATCTCGATCGCATCCGGGCGGACGGCTACGGGTTCCAGATCGAGATGACCTACCAAGCCAAGCGGGCCGGGGCCCCCATCGTCGAGGTGCCCATCCGATTCATCGACCGGGTCGAAGGCGAGTCGAAGATGTCCATGGTCATCGTGGTCGAGGCCCTGGGCCTCGTCACCTGGTGGGCACTCCTCCGGCTGGTCGAGGGCTTCCGAGGTCGACCGGCGGTCGCTGGCGACGCCACCCTCCCATGACCGACGAGGGACGGGTCCTCGTCGTGGACGACGAGCCGTACATCACCGATGTGGTGACCGCCGCCCTCCGGTTCGAGGGCTTCACCACCGAGGAGGCCTCGACCGGCCTCGAAGGCCTGGACAAGGCCCGGGCGGGACGGTGCGACCTGATCGTCCTCGACGTCATGCTCCCCGACATCGACGGGTTCGAGGTGTGCCAACGCCTCCGGGCCGAGCACATCGAGACCCCGGTCCTCTTCCTGACCGCACGCGACGCCACGGCCGACAAGCTGGCCGGACTGGCCCGGGGAGACGATTACGTCACCAAGCCCTTCAGCATCGACGAGCTGGTGGCCCGGATCCGGGCCGTCCTCCGGCGCACCGGACTGGAGGAGTACCTCGACGTGGGCCGCCTCCAGTTCAGCGATCTGGTGGTCGACGTCGGAACCCACGAGGTCTGGCGGGGCGACCACATCATCGATCTCACCGCCACCGAGTTCAAACTCCTCCACTTCTTGTTGCGCAACGCCCGCCAGGTGCTGTCGAAGTCCCAGATCCTCGACGCCGTATGGGACGAGGGGTTCGTCGGGGACTCGAACATCGTGGAGATCTACATCTCCTACCTGCGCAAGAAGGTCGACTGCTACGACCCGCCCCTGATCCACACCATCCGTCGGGTCGGGTACAGCCTGCGAGAACCCAGACCGTGACGCTTCGCCGCCGACTCGTGGTCACCATGATCGGGTTGGTGGCCTTCGGACTGGCCGCCGTCGACATCATCACCCTCACCTCCCTGCACTCCTATCTCTACGGTCGGGTCGACGACCAACTCAGTGCGGCCAGCCACCAGATGGCCAGTTTCGTGTCCCGGGCCGACAGCCGGGCCTTCGCCATCACCCCGGCGTCCATCGGCACCCACGTCGGCCCCGACGTGTACGTGGAGCTGATCGATCCGACCCACCACGTCGTGATCGCACGCCCGTCGGACTCCCTCGGGGGCAAGGACCCCGCACCGGAGCTGCCGGCATCGCTGCCGATTGCCACCTCCCAGCACACCGTCGCCGGTCGACCCGATCAGGCCTACCGGCCGGCGTCGGACTCGGTCACCGTCGCCTCGGTGGGCGGTCGAGGCCCCCAGTACCGCCTCCAGGCCATCTCCGTGAACGGCAAGACCGTCGTGGTGGCGACGCCGTTGACCACGGTCAACGCCACCCTCAACTCGTTGCGGACCATCGAGTTGGCGGTCTCCCTCGGCCTGTTGGCCGCGTTGTTGTTGCTGATGACCCTCTTGATCCGCCAGGGCCTGCGACCGCTCGAAGCCATGGCCAAACAGGCCGATGCCATCGCCGCCGGCGACCTCACCCGGCGGGTGGAGCCCACCGAGGGCGACGGGGAGATCGCCCGGCTCGGACGGGCCCTGAACGGCATGCTGGCCCAGATCGAGACGGCCTTCTCGCAACGGGCCCGCTCGGAGGATCGCCTACGCAGCTTTCTCTCCGACGCATCCCACGAGCTGCGTACGCCGCTCACCTCGATCCGGGGCTATGCCGAACTGCTCCGCAAGGACGCCTTGGGTGATGAGGCCGCACGGGACCGGGCCCTGTCCCGAATCGAGAAGGAGGCGGCACGGATGGGATCGCTCGTCGGCGACCTGGCCGTCCTCGCCCGGGAGGGCGAGGGGCCTGCACCGTCCCGGCACCGTGTCGACCTGGCCGCCGTGGCGGCCGACGCCGTCGAGGACGCCCGGACCGTCGACCCTGGCCGGCCCATCGAGCTGTGGGCCCCCGAAGAAGTACCGGTCTCGGGGGACGACGTCCGCCTCCATCAGTTGGTGCACAATCTGGTGGACAACGCGTTGGCCCACACCCCGGCGGGCACGCCGGTCCAGGTGGGCGTGACCGTCCAGGGTCACGAAGCCATGCTGCAGGTCCGCGACCGTGGGCCGGGGATGACTCCCGAGCAGGCCCAGCACGTCTTTGACCGCTTCTACCGGGGTGACACCGATCGGCTCGATGGTGGCTCGGGGCTGGGACTGTTCATCGTGGCCACCTTGGCCCGTACGTTCGGGGGCTCGGCCCGGGTGGACACGGTGGTAGGTGAGGGGTCCAACTTCACCGTGGTTCTGCCGTTGTTCGAGGGCGACGTGGGCCATTGGGCCGAACACGGCCAGGTCGACGGCCACGGCCTCGGACCAGGTTCCGGTGAGCGTGCCCCGGTCGACGGCGACACGGCCCCGAACGACCATGGGGATTCGATGCCAACCGAAGCGGCTACGTCGGGAGGTGGAAGCCCCCGGGATGCTGGCGTCCATTGACCGCGGCTCGGGACCTCCCATCGTGTTGCTTCACGGCCAGCCCGGCTCGGGGGCGTCGTTCGACCCGGTCACCGAACTCCTGGTACCCGGGTACCGGGTCCTCGCCCCGGACCGAATCGGGTACGGGCGCTCGGCCGGCGAAGCCCGGGGCCTCGAGGCCAACGCCGACCTGATCGCCCAGTTCATCGAGGAACGGGACGCGTCTCCGGCCACGGTGGTCGCCCACAGCTGGTCGGGTGGGGCGGCCGTCCTCCTGGCCACCCGCCATGCGTCCCTCGTGAAGAGCCTGGTGCTGGTGGGAGCGGCGTGCACGCCGGACAGCCTGAACGCTCTCGACCGGCTGGCTGACCTACCCCGGCGTCGGCGACGTCCTGACCGTCGCCGGCCTGGTGGGTATCGGCGAGGTGCTGCCGAGACTCCGCCGCTTCACCGGCTACGTTCCGAGGCGTTACCGCCAACAGGTGGCCACCCTCCTTCCCGACGAGCGGGTCCTCGGAGGTGGGCGGGGGGCACTCGGGCGGCATCGGCGGACCTTCATGGTCGAACAACGCGCCCTGACCGAGGAGCTTCCTGCCGTGGTGGCGGCTCTCGATCGACTCGACCTTCCGGTGGCCGTGGTGTCCGGGCAGTGGGATCTGGTCGTGCCCCCGCAGGCCGCTGAGACCCTGGCCCGGGCCATTCCAGGAGCTGAACTGGTCTTTTTGGCCCGTGCCGGGCACTTCGTCGCCCGCGACGACCCCTCCTCGTTGGTCGATGTGATTCGCTGGGCCGACCAGGCGGGATCGATGACCACGCCCGACCGGGTGGCCTAGGGAGCCGTCAAGGAGCGGTCAGCCCACCGCGTGCTGGGCTGCCGGTCCTTCGGCCGTGGTGAACGCGACACCCGGGGCGAGGGCATGGAAGGCGGCCGTCAACTTGAGGTTCACCTCGACGAGCTCGGTCTTCGGGTCCGACCCCCGCACGACCCCGACCCCGGCGGCGAGGTGGGCGTCGGAGTCGGCCACGGTCATGGCCCGGATCCCGATCATCCAGCGCCCATCGCCATTGGCGTCGACGTAGCCCACGGGTCCGGCGAAGTGCCCGCGGGGCTCGGGCTCGAGGCGGTCGATGAGTTTGAGGGCGGCGTCGCGCGGGACCCCTCCCACTGCCGGAGTGGGATGGAGGGCGGCGACCAGGTCGAGCGCCGTGGGCGTCGAGCCGTCAGCACGGCGGGCCAGCGAGCCGACCACGGTGGTCCCGAGGTGGGTGATGTTGTGGAGGTGGACGAGGTCGGGGTGGGTGGGAACGTCGAGATCGGTGCACAGGGGGGCGAGGATGTCCCCGATGGCCTCGACCACCAGTCGGTGCTCGGCGCTGTCCTTCCTCGACGTGAGCAGCTCACGGGGCAGGACACTCGTCGCCCCATGGGTTCGGTCCGTGGTTCCGGCCAGTGGGCGGCACCGAACCCGGTCCCCGGTCCGCTCCACCAGGAGCTCGGGGCTGGCTCCGACCAGCTGTCCCCGGGAGGTCGCAAAGGAGAACAGCGACGCCGTGGGCTCGATCCCGTGCCACCGCTCGAGCAGGGCGGCGACAGCGATGGGCTCGTCCATCCGGACGTCGACCTGACGCGACACCACCACCTTGTCGACCTCGTGGCGCTCGACGGCCACCACCGACTCGGCCACCATGGCCTCGAAGGACGAGTCGGTCGTGTGGGGGACGATGGTCGGGCCCCGCCCGGACCGGTGAGGCGTTGCCCCGGTGCGGTGCTCGTACTGGTCGACCAGCCAGGATCGCACTCCCACCGAGCTCACCGGCAGTTGGGCCGGGTCGGTGGTGAGCACGGTCACCCACTCCGCACCTGAGGCTTCGAGGCCGTAGGTGATCGCCGGAACCACCAGGGATCCGGGACCGGTGCGGTCGAAGGGGAGGGCAGCAAAGGCGATCACCCCGGACGTCGACCGGTCGAAGCGGTCGTCACACTCGATGCCGGCCAGGGACCGGGCCACCCCGTCCACGTCGGCGGGACCGTCGAGGCCGTGGGGGAGATCCAAGGAGCGGGCCGTGCCCAACCCGACCAACGTGCGGTCCTCGGTGCGAAAGACCGTTCCTGTGGATCCGGCCAGGGCGAACGGGTCAAGTGGCGGACCCGGATCGAGAGGGAGCCGGATCCCGACGAGTGCCGGTCCTGGTGTCACGGCCGGCCTGTTCGGGTGGCCGTGATGAGTTGGCTCAACCCGCCGGAGAGGGGCCGTTGATTCACCGAGGAGAAACCGGCATCGCCGAGCATGCTCCGGAGCTCATCGGTTCCGGGCAGGTAGGCGGTGGAGCGGGGCAGGTACCGGTACGCGGCGCGGTCCGAGAGCAGGCCGCCGATGACCGGAACCACCCGGCGGAACCAGATCCGGTGCCCGACGAGGAGGAGGCCGTGATCGGGTTCGGCCACCTCCAGCAGGCTGATCCGTCCACCGGGACGGACCACCCGTCCGAACTCGCCGAACACTGTTGCCAGCTCGGTGAAGTTGCGAAGGGCGTAGCCGCAGGTGATGCCGTCGACCGACGACGAGGCGAGGGGGAGGGCGGCGCCGTCGGCCTGGGCCAGGGGCGCCCCGGTGCCGTTGGCCACGAGCATGCCCCAGGACAGGTCCATGCCCACCGGAGACAGGCCGGCCGCGGACAGGATGCGGAGGAAGTCGCCGGTGCCACAGGCCAGATCGAGGACCCGGGATCCATCGGGTAGTCCGAGGGCCCGGGCCGACTGCTTTCGCCAGCGCACATCGAGCCCGAAGGTCATCATCCGGTTCACCAGGTCGTACCGGGGGGCGATGGTGTCGAACATGGAGCGCACCAGTGCGGTCTTCTCCGCCCCGGTGGGTAGGTCGGCCTCGGCGGCCCGCGCCACCACGTCGAAGCTCGGGTGGGTGCCCGGCGACAACCCGGCACCGGCCGACCGGTCAGGACCGGGTACGGCGTGCCGTTCCGGCACCGTCGAGTGGCTCATCGCCCACCCGACAGGGCACCATCGGGCGTGGCCTCGTCGGGCACGCGCTCGGAGGGCCGGCTGAGGGGCCCGCCCATCTCGATACCGGCCTGGTCCCCGATGGCCCGCCGCTCGGCATCGGAGCCCTCCTGTTCCACATGGTCGAGGGCCACGCTGATCAGGGTTCGGGTGAAGTGGTGGCCCACCAGGGTGTTGACCGCTGGGAGGAGTTCGGCATAGGCCTGCAAGAGGCGATCGATGTGGGGCTCGTCCGCGGCGGGGCTCACCTCATCGGTGGGGTGCTCGTTTCGCAGCGGCCCCCGCACGAACGTCGAGAACATGGCCACCGCCTCTCGGGCCACGGCTTCGGTGGCCTCGTGGTGGCGACGGGCCAGGTCGAGGAGGGCCGAGAGGGGGATGCCCCACTCCAGCAACAAGAGCCCGGCCCGGGCGGCCGCCACATCGGCCTCGGTATAGCGGTCTTGGCCGGTGATGCGGCGGGGGATGAGCAACCCTTCAGCCTCGACGGCCTTCAGGAGGGCGAGCGGCATGCCGGTGGCCTCGGCGAGGTCATCCAGGGTGAGCGATGGCCCGGACTCCGAGCCGATGAGGTCACGGGTGGTCCCGGGGCGTGGCCCGGCATCCGGCTCCGACGCGGTCCCCGACGGGTCCGACGGGCCCACCTCGTCCCGCCAGCCCGACAGCTCGCCGAGCAGGGCCTCGTCGGCCGCGTCCAGGTCACCCGAGACCAGGCGCACGATCGTCGCCAGGGTGAATCCCCGGCCCTGGAGGGAGCGGATCCGGGCCAGTCGCTCGAGGTGCTCATCGCCGTACCAGGCCACACGGCCCTCCCGACGGGGCGGATCGAGCAGGCCCTTGCTCTGGTAGTACCGGATGGTGTCGACCGTCACGTCGGCCCGTGCCGACAGCTGCTCGACGCGCATCTCCATACCGACCACTCTAGGAGTAAACGCTCGTACTATCCGAGCGCGGCGTTCCGGGGTGGGTGGCGAGCTCAGATCCGGCTACCGGCCGACCGGGCCGAGGCGCTCCTGGGCAGGAGCGGCCTCACCGGGCCGGGCTCAGTAGAAGTACCGGTAGACCACCTCGGCCACGCAGCTCGGCTTGGTGGAACCCTCGGTCTCGAAGGTGACGTCCAAGGAGACCTGGACCCCGCCCTTCACGTCCTCGGCCCCCGCCACGGTGACGCCCAGGCGCAGGTTGCTGTCGACGGGTACGGGGGCCGGGAACCGGACCTTGTTGCACCCGTAGTTGACGCCCATGGACGCTCCCTCGACGACCAGGACCTCACCGAGGAAGACCGGGGCGAGGGAGAGTGTCAGGTAGCCGTGGGCGATGGCCGTGCCGAAGGGACCGCTCTTGGCCCGCTCGGGGTCCACGTGAATCCACTGGTGGTCTCCGGTGGCCTCGGCAAATTGGTTGATCTGGGCCTGGTCGATGCGGTGCCACTCGCTGTAGCCGAGATGCTGTCCGACCAGCTCGTGGAATTTGTCGATGCCCTGCACGGTGGTTGCCATGACCTAAGACTGTACGGGAGAGCGGGGGAGCCGACCACCCCGGCCCTAAGGCGCCGTCCTCTGGGGTGAGGCGTTCCTTTGTCCGCTTCGCAGAGCGTCCTTACCCGGGTCTGGTCGGTACGCTGCACTCGTGGCCATGCAACACAGTCACCGCAACCTGCAAGGCGGCGGAGCCCGGGCCGCCGTGTTCGGGGTGAGTGACGGCCTCGTGTCCAACGTGGCCCTGATCCTCGGCATGGCCGGCGCCCACTCGTCGGCCTCGGCCGTCCGGCTCGCCGGCGTGGCCGGCCTCATTGCCGGCTCGTTCTCGATGGCCGCCGGCGAGTACGTCTCGATGCGGGCCCAATCCGAGCTGATGTTGCGTGAACTCGACGTGGAACGCGACGCCATCCGCCATGAGCCCGAGGACGAGCGCCGAGAGCTCGCCGCCATCTACCGCAGCCGCGGCCTCGACAATGACATGGCCGACGAGCTGTCGGTGAAGATGATGAGCGACCCCGAACTCGCCCTCGAGACCCACGCCCGTGAGGAACTGGGCATCAATCCTGACGACACGGGAAATCCGCTGCAGGCGGCGCTCTCGTCGTTCGTGATGTTCGCCCTCGGAGCGTTCATTCCCCTGGTGCCGTGGTTGATCACCTCGGGGACGACGGCCATCTTGTGGTCGGTCGCCCTGACCGCGGTGAGCGCCTTTTCAGTCGGTGCCGCCTTGGCCGCGTTCACCGGCCGCCCCTGGCTGTGGTCGGCGACACGCCAGCTGCTCATCTCGGGGTTCGCCGCCGGGGTCACCTACGGCGTGGGCCACCTCATCGGCACACGCTGACCGGGCCGACCCGACCCGACGCACCCAGCACCGCTCAGGCGGGATCGACCGTCCCGAGGTAGGACCGGTCGACGTGGTCGTCAGTGAAGCCCATGGACCGGTAGAGCTGCACGGCAGCCACGTTGTCGCCGTCGACGTAGAGCATGCCCACCGAGAGGCCTTGGCCGGCCAGCCAGTCGAGACCGGCCTGGGTCAGGGCGCGTCCCCAACCGCGGCCGTGGAAGTCGGGATCGACGCCGATGACGTAGATCTCGCCCATCGGCGGGTCGGTGGTGGCGTGGATCTTGGTCCAACAGAATCCGGCCATGCGCCCCTCGGCCTCGAGGACGAGGAAGCCACGGGAGTCGAACCACGGTTCGCTCTCGCGTTCGTGGAGGGTGGCCCGGTCCCAGCCGCCCTGTTCGGGGTGGGAAGCGAAGGCCCGGTTGTTCACCTGCAACCAGGCATCGTCATCGGCGCCGGGCCGGAACGCCCGCGTGGGTAGCGGTGACTCGACCCCGGAACCAGGTACCGAGGCGGGAAGGGGCAGTGGGCACCGCATCTGGATGAGGTCTCGCTCGGGAGCGAACCCGTGCCCCGCCGCCAGGGCGTCAGCGGCCGCCGATGCCTTCGGCACCCAGAGACGGACCGTCCCGCCTCCCCAGCCGGCCACCTGGGTGACCACGGCACCCAACAGGGCGTCGGCCACAGCCGAGCGTGGCCCGGTGCGGGGATCGACAAGGAGTTCGACGGCGTACTCGCCACCGACGCGCTCTCTCGTCACCTGGGCGTACCCGCGCAGCATGCGGGTACCGGCTTCCCGGGCCGTGATGCCCGCTACTCGACGCCCGTCCGTCGCATCGATCGGGTGCCATGCCGTCCGGGCGAGCGCCATCTGCTGGTGCTCGCTCAAGGGGGCGTGCCCGAGGCCCGCCGCCACGTGCCCAGCCAGGGTGGCGACAGCCTCTCGCAGTTCGGCGGTCGGTTCGTCCGCCACGCCGAGCTCCAGGGCCACCATCGACAGCACGCTACCGGTAGTCTCCCCGTCGTGGCCCGACCCCGAACTCCGGCCGGGCGGGCCCGGCGGACGGCCGAGCGCCTGGCCACGGTGTTCCCTGGATCGGCGCGCGAGCTGTGCGCCCTCGACTATGCCGACCCCTTCCAACTGCTGTGCGCCACCATCCTGTCGGCACAGTGCACCGACGAGCGGGTCAATCTGACCACGCCGGCCCTCTTTGCCCGGTTTCCGGACGCCTCAGCCCTGGCCGTGGCCGATCCCGCCGTGGTCGAAGGGATCATCCACTCGACGGGATTCTTCCGGGCCAAGACCCGCAACCTGATCGGGATGGCCGCGGCGGTCGTCGAACGGTTCGGTGGCGAGGTCCCCTCGTCGATGGCCGACCTCGTGACCCTTCCGGGCGTGGGGCGCAAGACGGCCAACGTGCTGCGCAGTGTCGCCTTCGGCCTGCCCGGGTTGCCGGTCGACACCCACGTGCAGCGGCTCTCGGCCCGACTGGGGTTGAGCACGGCTTCGGACCCGGTGCGCATGGAGTTGGAACTCAACGCCATGATCCCGGCCGCCGGGCGCGGCGTCTTCAGCCTCCGCCTCATCCTCCATGGCCGAGCGACCTGCTCGGCGCGGCGCCCTCACTGTGAACGGTGCGTCCTGGCCGACTTCTGTCCCTCGGTACAGTCACCGGCCGTGGTCACGAGGGGACCAACGGTGGCGTCAGGGGGTGCGAAACCACAGCGGCCGGGGGCAATCGTCGGGCCCGTTTCCTAGCGATGGCGACAGGCTCGGCGAAAGAAGCCCACGAGCAGGGTATTTGTCACATGATGGCGGACAGGTCGGCGAACAGCGATCACATCGAGGAACTTCGTGACTGGCAATCGCACCGAAAACGTGATGATCTAGAGGTCTCGGAACCGGTTCCCGCCAACTGGTTCCGCAGAGCGGTGTTCGGGATCCGCCGCCCGACCCGCTCGCGCGAAGGCACCCTTCGGGGTGCCTTCGCCGCGTCCGGGCTCGGACGCCCGGACCGGTGGCCATGCCGACGGTTCACCAGCCCCGAACCCGGCGCGCCGCTCCATGAGTCCGTAAGGGCGGAGGATCAGCGCCGACTGAGGGCGAGGGAGAGCTTGGCCAAACGGCGGTTGGCGCTGTTCAGCGACCGCTCGATGGCGAACAGCTCGCGGGCGGTCTCCTCGTCCTTGGCGGCATCGGCGGCATCGGCGTGAACGGTGATTCTCCTGCTCAGCTCATCGAGAGCGGTGGCTAGGGACGAGAGTTCGGCGGAGCTGGTGGCCATGCACCGATCATGACATCCGCTCGGGGTCGTGACACCCCGGCCCAGGGAATCCAGAGGGATCGCTGCTCCCGGCCGGGCAGGCCTCCAGCGGCGGTCCGGTAGCATCGATGGGCTATGACGCTCCGCCGCCTCGACTTCCGCGGCTTCACCGGCAACCGCAAGGCCCTGCGGGATGCGTTGCCGCGTCCCGACCGACGAACAGGACCGATCGTCCGAGGCGGTGGCGGCCATCCTGGCGGAGGTGCGGGCCGACGGGGATGCCGCCCTGCGGAGGCTCAGCCGCAAGTTCGACGGCGTGGATATCGACGAGTTGCGAGTCCCTGAACAGGAGATCCAGGCCGCGCTGGCCCGGATTCCCGCACCGCTCCAAGAGGCGCTCGACGTGGCGCACGACCGGATCCTGGCCTACCACGCCCACGAGTCGGCCGACCCGGAGGCGGAGAACTTCGAATCGGGTGGGATCGACGTCCGCCACCTCGTCCGCCCGGTCGGCCGTGCCGGTTGTTACGCACCGGGAGGACGGGCCCGGTATCCCTCGACCGTCCTCATGTGCGCGGTACCCGCCCAGGTGGCTGGGGTCGAAGAGATCGTCCTGTGTGTGCCGCCGGGCCCGGACGGTCGGATCGACGATGCCTCACTGGCCGCGGCAGCCGTGGCCGGGATCCACGAGGTCTACCGGGTTGGCGGCGCTCAAGCCATCGCCGCCATGGCCTATGGCACCGAGTCGATCGAGGCCGTCGACGTCATCGTCGGGCCGGGGAACCGGTACGTGGCCGAAGCCAAGCGCCAGGTCTCGGGCGTCGTCGGTGTGGCGTCGGCGTTCGCGGGGCCCTCCGAGGTGGTGGTGGTGGCCGGACCGGGTGCCCCGACCGAGTTGGCCGCCATCGATCTGGTCGTCCAGGCGGAGCACGGACCCGACGGCCTGGCCTGGCTGGTGACCTGGTCCGAGGCGGTGGCCGAGGCCGTCACCGCCCAAGTCGACCGCATCGTTCAGGCGTCGCCCCGCCGGGCCGACCTGGAAGCCACCCTCGCCGCCGGTGGGTACGCAGTGGTCGTCGACGGTCCGAAGCAGGCGATGGCCGTTGCCAACATCGTGGCTCCCGAACACCTGGAGATCATGACCAGGGACGCCCAGTCGCTCCTATCCCAGGTGACCTCGGCCGGCGCGGTATTTCTCGGGTCGTCGTCGCCGGCCAGCGTGGGCGACTACCTGGCCGGGCCGAATCACGTCCTCCCGACCAATCGCACCGCCCGCTTCGCCAGCGCGCTGCGGGTAGACGACTTCCGACGGCACATCCACGCCGTGACCATCAGCGAGAAGGCGCTCGAGGTGCTCGGCCCCCACGTGGTGACCCTGGCCGAGACCGAGGGGCTGCCCGCGCACGCCGAGTCGGTGCGCCTCCGATGGCCTCGGTAGCCGGGACGGGACCGGGTGAGCCACAGCCCGGACCGGTCACGGGGGTCGACGGCCTGCCCGCCGTGCGCCCGGACCTCGCCGAGCTGGTCGGGTACCACTCCGCACAGGTCGACGTGGATGTGCGCCTCAACACCAACGAGTCACCCATGTCCCCGCCGGCCGGATGGTTGGCGGACTTCCGGGCCGGACTCGAAGCCATCGACTTCAACCGGTACCCGGACCGCGAGGCGCTCGAACTCCGTCGGGCCATCGGCGAGAGTCACGGCGTCGGTCCCGAACAGGTCTTCTGTGCCAACGGGTCCAACGAGGTCCTCCAGTCGCTGCTCCTCGCCTTCGGCGGCCCGGGCCGTACCGTGGCGCTGTTCGAGCCGACCTACACCCTCCACCGGCACATCGCCCGCACGACGGGGACCAACGTGGCCTCCGGGAGCCGGACCGACGACTTCCTCCTGGACCTCGACGAGGTGCGACGGGTCACCGACGCCAGCCGGCCCGTCATCACCTTCCTCTGCTCGCCGAACAACCCGACGGGTCGGGCCGACCCCCTGGACCAGATTCGAGCGGTGCTCGACCTGGCGCCCGGACTGCTGGTGGTGGACGAGGCCTACGGGCACTTTGCCCCCTCGTCGGCCCTCGACCTCATGGCCGAGCCCGGATCGGAGGCGGATCGGGTGGCCGTGGTCCGGACCTTCTCCAAGACCTGGTCGATGGCCGGGATGCGGTTGGGCTACCTGATCGCCGCCCCCGGGGTCGTGCAGGCCTGCGAGCTCGTGGCCCTCCCGTACCACCTCGATGCGGCCAAACAGCTGGCCGGCCGGTTGGCCCTCGAGCACGTGGATGAGATGGAGGCCCGGGTGGCCCTCATCAACGAGGAGCGAGGTCGGATCGCGGCCACCCTGGCCGAACTCCCGGTGGAGACCTGGCCGTCGGATGCGAACTTCATCCTGTTCCGCCCTCTGACCGTGCCGGCCTCCGAGGTGTGGGCCCACCTCCTCGACGCCTCGATCCTCGTGCGAGACTGTTCGGAGTGGCCAGGGCTCACCGGCTGCTTGCGGGTGACGGTGGGCCTCCCCGAGGAGAACGACCGGTTCCTGGCCGGACTGCACGAAAGCCTGCGATGACCACCACGACCCCCACGCCTTCCGCACCGAGGACCGGGAGTGCCCGTCGGGCCACCAAGGAGACCTCGATCGACATCACCCTCGATGTCGACGGGTCGGGGACCACCGACGTCGAGACGGGGCTGCCCTTCTTCGATCACATGGTCAGCCAACTCGGCCGCCACGGTGGCTTCGACCTGACCGTCCACGCGCGGGGAGACCTCGATGTGGACGCCCACCACACGGTGGAGGACGTCGGGATCACTCTGGGCGAGGTCTTGGCCGAGGCGCTGGGCGACAAGTCCGGGGTCCGGCGGTTCGGGTCGGTGTCCGTACCGCTGGACGAAGCCCTGATCGAGGTAGCGCTCGACCTCTCGGGTCGACCCTTCCTCGTCTACGAGATCGACTTCCCGCCCGAGACCAATCCGCTCGGTACCCCCCCGTTCGACCCACAGCTGGCCGAGGAGTTCTGGCGGGCGTTCGTCACCGCGGCCGGACTCACGCTCCATATCCGACTGCGCTCGGGGAAGAACACCCACCACATCATCGAGGCCTCGTTCAAAGGGGTGGCCCGCGCCCTGCGGGACGCGGTGCGCGTGGAGGGGGGCGGGATCCCCTCGACCAAGGGCACGCTGTGACGCCCTGCGAGTGGCTGACTAGGAATGCCGTCCGGCGATCGGATCCGCTCG
Source organism: uncultured Acidimicrobiaceae bacterium (assembly GCA_963817985.1). Lineage (GTDB taxonomy): Bacteria > Actinomycetota > Acidimicrobiia > Acidimicrobiales > RAAP-2 > Bog-756. The sequence goes on from CAWFQI010000006.1 coordinate 130,292, forward strand.
CCACCTCGCGCCGGTGATCGCGGTACTCGACTACGGCATCGGAAACCTCCGGTCGGCCGAGAAGGCCCTCCAGCACCTGGGAGCCGATGCCCGACTGGTGGACGATCCCGACCAGGCCGAGCAGGCCGACGGTGTGGTCCTGCCCGGGGTCGGTGCGTTCGGTCGCTGTGCGGAGGCGCTGACGTCGAGCGGCCTCGACCGGGCCGCTCGATCGGCCGTCGAACGCGGTGTGCCGTTTCTCGGGATCTGTGTCGGCTTCCAGCTGCTCTACGAGGGGTCGGACGAGGACGCCTCCCAGCCCGGGCTGGGCATCCTCCCCGGGACGGTCCGGCGCCTGCCCTCCGGGGTGAAGCACCCCCAGATGCAGTGGAACCGGTTGGACCCGGTGGACACCGAGGCCGCAGAAGCCGGGTCCACCGCCCCGGGCCTCCTCGCCGGTGTGCCGGAAGGGGCGTGGGTGTACTTCGTCCACTCGTTCGCTCCCGAGCTCAGCTCGGACACCTCGTCCACCTGTGACTACGGCGGGCCGGTTACCGCCTCGGCCGAGCGGGGCGCGGTGTGGGGTACCCAGTTCCACCCCGAGAAGTCCGGGGCCGTCGGTCTCGGAATCCTCGCCAACTTCGTGAACGCCGTCCACGACGGTCGACGGTGATGGAGCTCTATCCGGCCGTCGATATCCGTGATGGCGGTGCGGTGCGGCTGACCCAAGGCGATTTCGACCGCCAGAGCGAGTACGGCGACCCGATCGATCTGGCCAAGCGGTTCGTCGCCGGGGGTGCCCCGTGGCTCCACGTCGTGGACCTCGACGCCGCCCGACTCGGGCATCCGGCCAACCGGGCCAGCGTGCTGGCCATCGCCCGTGCCGTCGACGTACCCGTGCAGACGGGCGGGGGAGTCCGGTCCGAAGACGACGTCGCCGAGCTGCTCGACGGCGGCGTGGCCCGGGTCGTGCTCGGGACGGTGGCCGTCGACCACCCCGACCTGGCCGCGGAGTTGGCCGAGGCCCATCCGGGCCGGGTCGCCGTCGGCGTCGACTACCGACGTGGCCCCGACGGGCGAACCGAGGTAGCCGTGCGGGGGTGGGCGCACGGGAGTGGCCGTACCGTTCCCGAGTTCTTGCGTGAACTCGACGGGACCGCGGTCGCCGCCGTGATCGTCACCGCCATCGACCGGGACGGGACCTTGCTGGGGCCCGACATCGAGGGCCTCTGCGAGGTGCTCGCGGCCACAGCTATCCCGGTCATCGCTTCGGGCGGGGTCGGTGCGGTCACCGACATCGCCGCGTTGGCCCGGCTGGCCGTCGACCCGGACGGCTCCGACCCGAAACGGCGTCTGGCCGGATCGATCACCGGGAAGGCACTGGTCGACGGTCGGATGACCGTTGCCGAGGGGGTGGCTGCATGCGCGCCGTCCGAGTGATCCCGTGTCTCGATGTCGACGCCGGGCGGGTGGTCAAAGGGGTGCGCTTCACCGACCTGTTCGATGCCGGAGACCCGGTGGAGCTAGCCGGTCGGTACGACGCACAGGGCGCCGACGAGCTGGTCTTCCTCGACATCACCGCATCGTCGGACGACCGGCGCACCATGGTGGACGTGGTCTCCCGCACCGCAGAGATGGTGTTCATCCCCTTCACGGTGGGTGGGGGCATCCGTTCGGTCGAGGACGCCCGGCTCCTCCTGCGGGCCGGGGCGGACAAGGTGGGGGTCAACACCGCAGCGGTCGACCGTCCCGAGCTCGTGGCGGAGCTGGCCGAGGAGTTCGGCAGCCAGTGCGTGGTGGTGGCTGTGGACGCCCGCCGGCGTGCCGAGGCCCCGGATCGCGCCGAGGGATCGGGCTGGGAGGTCTACACCCACGGGGGTCGCCGGCCCACCGGACTCGATGCCCTCGAGTGGGCCGAGCGGTGTTCGACCATCGGAGCCGGGGAGATCCTCCTCACGTCCATGGACCGCGACGGCACCCGCGACGGGTTCGACCTCGAACTGACGCGGGAGGTGAGCCGCCGGTGCCCGGTCCCGGTCGTGGCCTCCGGCGGTGTGGGCACCCTTGACCACCTTGTCGAAGGGGCCACACTCGGGGAGGCTGACGCCGTGCTCGCAGCCTCCATCTTCCACCTGGGGGAGTTCACCATCGGGCAGGCCAAGGACCATCTGCTGGCCGCCGGTGTCGATGTCCGGCCGGCGTGACGGCGTCGTGGGCCGCTAGGACATCCGGCTGCACCGTCGCCATCGGGATCGGATCGGACCGCCCCTGCGGTAGCCTTGCCCCGTGGCCACCGCAACACCAGATGCCCCGACGACCAGCCAGAATGGCGACAGCAGCCCGGCCAAGCTGGCCATCTCCGTGCTGGCCGACCGGGTGCTCGTCCAGGTGGGCCAGGCCGACGGCGAGCGTCGTTCGCGGTCGGGCATTCTCATTCCTGCCACCGCACAGGTCTCCCGACGACTGGCCTGGGCCGAGGCCGTCGCCGTCGGCCCCCATGTCCGGTCGGTCAAGATCGGCGACACCGTCTTGTTCAATCCGGAGGACCGCTTCGAGGTGGAAGTACAAGGTGAGGAGTACGTCATCCTCCGCGAGCGGGACATCCATGCCGTGGCCGCTACCCACGTCGACGGTGGCACCGGGCTCTACCTCTGACCAACGGTCGGGCCCGGGTCGTTCGGGACCGGCTCCCAGCGTGGGACCGGCACGGGCGCCCCGACCTCAGACTCCAGTGGCTCGGCATCGCGTGCACTGACCGGCGGGTCGCACGACGACGCCAGCGAAACCCACGACAGCCAATCGACACCAACGAAACACTTCACCGAGACCAGCGCACCAGGGAGCACCGCTCGTGACCACCGCTCAGACCGACAGCAGCACCGCCGACACCTTCGAGGCCACGCCCGTGGACTTCACCGAGGAGGAGTTGGGCCAGATCGCCTACAACAGCGATGGACTGGTCGGCGCCATCGTCCAGGACGCCACGGACCACGCCGTGCTCATGTTCGCCTGGATGAACCCCGAGTCCCTGCGTCGGACCCTCGAGACGGGACGCACGTGGTTCTGGAGCCGTAGCCGCCAGGAGTACTGGTGCAAGGGTGAGACCTCCGGCGACCGCCAGTACGTGCGAAGCGTGCACTACGACTGTGACGGGGATGCGTTGCTCGTCGTGGTCGACCAAGCCGGGGCCGGGGCCTGTCACACCGGCAACCGGAGCTGTTTCTTCCGGGCCTTCGGTGACAGCCCGGCCGACCGATGACACCGTCCGCCGGTGAGGACCCCGAGGGACCCGGACCGGTCGGGTTCCGCGCGCTGGCTGCCCGGCACCGGATCGTCCCGGTGTGGCGGGAGTTGGTGGCGGACACCACGACCCCGGTGGCGGCGTTCCTCCAGATCGTCGAAGCCGAGAATCGCACCGGCTTCCTGCTCGAGTCGGTAGAAGGTGGTGAGCGCTGGGGGCGGTACTCCTTCGTGGGCCGTAATCCGCTGGCCACCATCACCGCCCGGGGCTCGGCCGTTACCACCGAGGGGGAGCTCGACCTCGATGCCGCCACCGGCGGGGGGGTGAGCGGCAAGGGCGGCGTACTGTCCGCCCTGGAGGCCATCCTGGCCACCTTCGACTCGCCGGAACTCCCGGACCTACCACCGCTCCATGCCGGACTGGTCGGCTATCTGGGCTACGACGTCGTGCGCGAGGTGGAGCACCTCCCTGAGGTCCCCCCTGACGATCTCGGGCACCCCGATGCCGTCCTTGCCGTCATCGGCCAGTTGGCCGCCTTCGACCACTGGCGGCAGCGGGTGGTGCTGATCGACAACGTGGTCGTCGACCCGGCCTGGTCGGACGACGAACTCGACCGGGCTCATGGCGACGCCCTGGATCGCCTCGACGCGCTGGCTGCCGAGTGCTTCCGTCCACTCGACCAGCCGGGCCGGCTCCGGCCCGAGCGCGCCGGGATACCCGATGACGTCAGCCGCACCATGTCCGACTCCCTCTACGAGGACGCCGTCCGGGCGGCCAAAGAGCACGTGACCGCCGGCGACATCTTCCAGGTAGTGCTGTCCCAGCGGTTCGATCTCGGCACGCTGGGTGTCGACCCGTTCGATGTCTACCGCGTACTCCGGTTGGTCAACCCGAGCCCGTACCTGTACTTCCTTCGCTTTCCCGAGGTCACCGTGGTGGGTGCCTCCCCCGAACCCATGGTGCGGCTTCGTGAGGGAACGGTGGTGTCCCGTCCTATCGCCGGATCACGGCCCCGGGGCTCGACCCCTGAGGAAGACGGCCGGTTGGAGGCCGAACTGGTCGAGGATCCAAAGGAGGTGGCCGAGCACGTAATGCTGGTCGACCTGGCCCGCAACGATGTCGGCCGGGTGGTGACCTTCGGCACTGAGGTGGTCGAGGAGATGATGATCGTCGAGCGCTACAGCCACATCATGCATCTCACCTCCCAGGTCTCCGGGCGCCTGGCTCCGGGCAAGGGCCCTATCGACGTGCTGCGGGCCACACTCCCAGCCGGCACCCTGTCCGGTGCCCCGAAGGTCCGGGCCATGGAGATCATCGACGAACTCGAGCCGACCAAGCGCGGCGTCTACGGGGGCGTGGTGGGCTACCTCGACTTCTCGGGCAATCTGGACACGGCCATCGCCATCCGCACCATGACGGTCAGTCCCGACGGCCGGGCATCGGTCCAGGCCGGTGCGGGCATCGTGGCTGACAGCGATCCCGCCTCGGAGAACGCGGAGTGCGCGCACAAGGCCGCCGCCATGCTCTCGGCCGTGGCCATGGCCCGTGCCGCCGCCGCACCGGTGCGGACGTGAGCACGGTCGCCGACAACGGACCGCCCGAGGCCGATCCGGACACCGCCTACGAGGCCCTCCACACCTCGGCGGCCGTCGCCCTCGTCCCTCGTGACGTGGTTCGGGTGTCGGGCCCGGATGCTGCCGGCTACCTCCAGGGGCAGTGCAGCCAGGACGTGGCCGCACTGTCCGACGGCGCCTCCTTGGAGGCCCTGTTGTTGAGTCCTCAGGGCAAAGTGGAGGTCTATCTGCGCATCACCCGGGAGTCGGGTGACCGATTCGTCCTCGACGCCGACGGGGGATCCGGTCCGGCCATGGTGGCTCGTCTCGAACGGTTCCGCCTCCGGACCGACGTCCAGTTCGAATCGCTCGACTGGGTCTGTGCCTCGGTCCGTGGCCCACAGGCCCCCTCTCGACTCCGGGGCCATCCCGACCTGGTCCTCCCTGTCTCGTGGACCGGCCTCGACGGGGTGGATCTTCTCGGACCTCGGCCAGTCGGAGGTCTCGGGGAGTGGGTCGACGACTCGGTCATCCGTTGCCCGGAAGGGGTCTGGGAGGCGGTCCGCATCGAAGCCGGCATTCCCCGCAACGGGCGGGAGCTCGTCGAGGGCACCATCGCCGCCGAGGTGGGTCTGGTGGAGCGGACCGTGTCGTTCACCAAGGGCTGTTTTACCGGTCAGGAGCTGGTGGCTCGACTCGATGCCCGGGGCTCCAACGTGGCCCGTCGCCTGCGGGCCGTGGTGCTCACCGACCACCCCGAGTCGACCGGGACAGCCATGGCTTCGCTGGTGGGCTCCACCGTGCTGACCGCCGACGGCGAGCACGAGGTCGGCTACCTGGCCTCGGTGGCCCGGTCGCCGGGCCTCCACGCAGTGGTGGCCCTCGCCACCCTGCACCGCCGGGTGGAGCCGCCTGCCCCGGTCCTGGTGGTCGCCACCCTCGCCGATGGCACCACGTCGCAGCTGGCCGCTGAGGCGCGGGCCCTGCCGCTCGCCGGCCCGGACCAGCGGTGAGCGCATCCGCGTAGGTTCGGGCTGCTCCATCCGGGCAGTGGTAGACCTTCCGACCTGACCGCCGTCAGGGCACCGGACGCCCAAAGGGGACACCATGACCACCGAGACACCGGGAGGCCCCGAGCCGCACGGCACGGCCTCCATCAACGTGGACCGCATCACCACGACGACGCGCGATCCCGACGAGACCGCCCGCCAGCTCGAGCAGTGGCTGGCCGGCACGCTCGGTGCCGGCGCCCGGCCCTCGATCACCGACGTGTCCAGCCCCGAGTCGAACGGCATGTCCTCGGAGACCGTGCTGTTCACAGGCACCTGGGACGAGGGGGTCGGACCGGTAGAGCACCGGCTGGTGGCGAGGATCGAGCCCCCCTCCACGGCCTACCCCCTGTTCACCTCCTACGACCTCGGCATGCAGTTCCGGGTCATGCGTCTCGTGGGGGAGCACACCGGGGTGCCGGTGCCGCGCACCCTCTGGTACGAAGGCGATCCGGCGGTGCTGGGCGGGGCGTTCCTCGTCATGGAGCGGGTGGAGGGCCTGGTCCCGCCGGATGTGCTGCCCTACACGTTCGGCGACAACTGGCTCTTCGACGCCGGACCCGCCGGCCAGCAGATCCTCCAAGAGTCCGCTGTTCTCGCCCTGGCCGGCATCCACTCGCTCACCGCCGACCAGCACGATCTCGGGTTCCTCGACGTCGGTGGGGCCGGTGCCACCGCGCTCGACCGGCTCGTGCAGCGGTGGAAGGAGTACACCGACTGGGTGGGGCGGGACACCCCCTCTCCGCTCCTGGCCGACTGCTTCGAATGGCTGGAGGAGCACCGACCGTCCGGCTTCGGGGCCGACGCCCTGTCGTGGGGGGACGGGCGCATCGGAAACATGATGTTCCGGGACAACCGGGTGGTGGCCGTCCTCGACTGGGAGATGGCCTCGGTGGCGCCTCCCGAAGTGGATCTCGGATGGATGTGCTACCTGCACCTGTTCTTCCAGGACATCGCCACCGATATGGGGCTACCCGGCCTCCCTGACCTGTTCCGGCCCACCGATGTGGCCCGTGCCTACGCCGAGGTCACGGGCTACACGCCCACCGACCTCACCTGGTTCGTGGCGTTCGCCGCCGTCAGGCACGGTGCCATCATGCGCCGGGTCACCGAACGGGCCGTCTTCTTCGGCGAGGCGGTCATGCCCGACGAGGTCGATGACCTGATCATCCACCGAGAAACGTTGCGGGGCATGCTCGACGGCACCTACTGGGCCGGCATCGCCCTGTGAGCATCGCACCCGTCGATTCGCCTCACCCCGGTCGCGGCCGGCCGGGGCCTACCAGAACGACGAATCGGCGCTCAGCCCCTTGTCCGGAAACCCGCCACACATCATGGGCTGACAGTTGCCCCACCCCTCGGCCCCGGTGTCGAGGTCGCGGACATGGACGACGGTGTCCCGGATCTGGTGCAGCTCGCGGACGAGGTCGGCATCCCGACAGTCGGCCAGGCGCTCACCGTCGACATGCAGCTCCCCCCGCCATTCGCCGTGGTGATGGCCCTGCCAGCCGAAGTAGAGCCCTGCACCCAGGTGGAATCCCGTATCGCTGGGTACCTCGACCTCGAACCGGCGTAGCGTTCCGTCTTCCATCGTCACCTCGACCCGACCACCCTGCAGCCGGCGGTTGACCGGGTCGTAGGCGAAGTCGGGCCGGATGTCGGCCATCCGCGCCACCGTCCCGTCCACCTGCTCGATGCTCCCCATCACCGTGCGGTGGTGACGGCCGAAGCCGGTCATGTCCACCAGATGCATGAACAGGCCCCATGACCTCCCGTCGGGGTCGGCCATGAGGACCGGGCACCAGATCATCTGGAAGTCCATGGCCGCCACGGGATTGAACGGGTCGATGTCGGTCGGGGGTGTACCCACGTCGTAGCGGACACCCCAGGAGTGATCCCTGGTCGAGACCCACTCGTCGGGGGTGATCTCGTGGCGCTCGCCGTCGAGCTCCACCCAGCCCGAGGCCGTGCCGATCTGGTGGTAGCGGACGAGCTCGGCACTGACCCGGTACCCGAACGGCACACGTTGGTGGGTCCGATCCTCGGCGGCCGGAGGCAGGACCGCCTCATAGATCCAGTCGAAGGCGAGGGGCTGGCAGTCGTTGGCCTCGAGCGAGAAGCGGACCCGCTTCATGGGTTCGAGCACCTCGTAGCGGATCGGTCCGACCGCAGTCATCTCGGGATCGGGGAACAGGCGCCGGCTGCCCCGCACGGTGAGCTGCTCGGGTCCCCGCGACACTCCGGCGTACCCGTCGAGCACGTTCCGGTTGGTGTACTTACCCATCCCGAAGCCCAACTGGAGCCCCCCGTCCTTCCGGGCCGCCATGGCACACACCTTCTCCGTCCACGACGGGTCGCTCGGCCCCACCGTGGCGAACGTGTCGGCGATCTGGTGGTCGAAGCGCTCGTCCGCCGGACCGAGGGGTCCGAGGGGATTGGCCATGTCGTTGCCTCCTGCAGCTCAGGGAACCCCGTGGCCCCGAGGAGCCCGACGTCGTGATCAGACGCCGAGGCTACCCTTGGCCGCCCGCTCGAAGAGGCGGTAGGGCAACAGTCGCTTGGCCGCGATGCCGACCCGTTCGTCCATGCTGCCCACCGAGACGCGCCGGGGCGGACGGCGGGCGGTGAGCACCCGGAGGGCCACCTCGGCCACCTGGTCGGGATCCACCCCGTTCGACTCGTCCTCGGCCATCTTGCCGATGGCCCTGGAGGCGGCCGCCGCGTAGGCGGACGGACCACCATCGCTGGGGCCCTCGGCGACGTCCCGCCGGGCCGCCGTGAAGCCGGTGCGGACGTTGCCCGGCTCGACCAGGGTCACGTCGAGACCGAACGGGGCCACCTCGTAGGCCAGTGCCTCCCCGTAGCCCTCCAGGGCGAACTTGGCTGCGCTGTAGAAGGCCTGGAAGGGGAGGCTCACGATCCCTCCGATCGAGCTCATGAGGACGATCCGACCCCGTTCACGCTCCCGCATCCCGGGCAGCACACCTTGGACCACCCGGACGGTTCCCCAGAACAGCGTCTCGAACTGGTCGCGGGCGTCGGCCAGAGGCGTCTCCTCGACGGCCCCGGCCAGACCCCATCCGGCACAGGTCACCACCGCGTCGATCCGGCCGTGTTCGCTCACCACCCGATCAAGGCCCTCAGCCACCGAGACGTCGTCGTCGACGTCCATGACCAGAGGAGTCCACTCCCCACTCGAGGTGCCCCGCCGGCTGGCGCCGATCACGGTCCATCCCTCGCGGTGGAGCCGGTCGGCACAGGACCGCCCGATACCCGACGAAGCTCCGGTGACCACCACTACTTCAGCCACCGTGTCTACCTCCGAGCTGGCCCTGGGGATCCTTCACTCCGAACGGACCGAGGGTATCGGGCACGGGTGGGGGAGGGCGGGGGGTGGCACCGACCCCTGCCGGCGTCGACGTCGGGGGTGGGGGCACGGGGGCCGGGCCGGTTCGGATCACCCCACCTGCGACGCCGTCCCCACCCGGAGGTGCGGCGTGGGATCCGAAGCCGATGAGCATTCGAGTTCCCCGATTGTCGGCAACGGGTGACTCGACCCGGACACCGGCCCCCATGGCCGCCGACAGCTCCGAGACGATGGCCAGACCCAGGCCGGACCCCTGCCGGCGGCCAACGGCCCGGTCCGAGGTGAAGTGGCGATCGAACACCCGGCCCAGCTGGTCGGGGGGGATGCCGGGCCCGTCGTCCACTACCCAGATGGTGGGGATGCCCCCGAGATCCCCTGCCCCCACAGCCACCTGGCCCTGGGCAAAGTAGGAGGCGTTCTCCACCAGGTTGGCCACGATCTGGGCCAGACGATCGGCGTCAGCCACCACCCACAAGGGGACGTCCGTCCCCGCAGCGATGGCGAGCCCGATGCCCAGCTCCTCGGCCCGGGGGCGGAATCCTTCGGCCACCTGGGCGGCCAGGGCGGCGGCGTCCACTGTCTGCAGCTGGAACGAGAACCGGTCCGCATCCAGTCGGGCCAGGTCCAAGAGGTCCTCGACCAGTCGTTCGAGTCGGCGGGATTCGGCGCTGATGACCGAGGCGGCGGCCTGGGCGTCGCCCGCCGTCCCGTCGAGCACGGCGTCGGCGTAGCCCCGGATGGACGTGAGTGGCGTGCGGAGCTCGTGGGAGACGGACAGCAGGAACTGGCGTTCCTGATCGCGGGCCCGAGCCAGGTTGGCCCCCATGGCGTTGATGGAGTCGGCCAGCTGCGCAAACTCGGGGTCCTCCCGGCGGGTGACCGGGACGGTGGCATCGAGATCACCGGAGGCGATACGGCGGGTGGTGGCCACCGCGGCGACAACGGGCTTGGTGAACCGCCGGGCCAGGGCGGCGGCCACCAGCGCCGCCACGGCCAGGGCGATCACCCCCACCCAGACGAAGTAGCGGAGCCCGTTGGCTGGATTGTGGATCTGCCGGGTGACGACCAGCACCGGCGTGAATCGCGACACACCGACGATGGGGGTGGGCACTGCGGAGTAGGCCAGCAGGCTGCGGGTGTGGCCGGTGACCTGGAGTCCGGCCTGGAGTGCACCGACATCGAGGTCGGCCAGGGTGATCCCGGCCGGCAGCTTCCCCGTGGAGGTCCCGTCGGGATTGAGGCGTAGGACGGTGGCGCCGGCGAAGTCCCCCGCCTCGGTGATGATCTTCTTCTCCTTCTGGAACGACACCCTGGTCAGCGGCGTGGACGAAAAGGTGTTCGAGACGGCCTTGGCTTGGCCGGCGAGCTCGTTCTGGGTGGTGGAGATGGCGGCCCGCCGGATGAAGAAGTACCCCCCGAGCGTGGTGACCACCAGGGTCAGGGCGATCAGCACCAGGATCGAGATGGTCAGGCGTCGCCTCATCCCATTCGGTAGCCGACTCCCCAGACCGTGGCCAGGGGTAGATCCTCGCCCAGCTTCTTGCGCAGCTGGCGTACGTGGACGTCAACGGTCCGCTCATCGCCGTACCAGTCGTCGCCCCACACCCCGTTGAGCAGCTGGCGGCGCGACAGGGCCAGCCCGAGATTGCCGGCCAGATAGGTCAGCAGGTCGAACTCCCGGGTGGCGAGAGGGACCACCTCACCGGAGCGGCGGACCTCCCGGCGGCCGGTGTCGACCTCGATGCTGCCGAGGGCCACCACCGTCGGAGCCTCGGCGGCCGGGGCACCCTCGCTGCGGCGCAGGATGGCATGGACTCGGGCGACGAGCTCGCGAGCGGAGAACGGTTTGGTGACGTAGTCGTCGGCACCGAGTTCGAAGCCCAGCACCCGGTCCACCTCGTCGTCCCTGGCGCTGAGGATGAGTACCGGAATCCCTCCGCTGGTCGTCCCCGCCGAGCCGGACCGGTGCCGAGCGCTGAAGGTCTCGCCCCGTAGTCGTCGACACACGTCGAAGCCGTCGAGCTCACCGGGCAGCCCGATGTCCACGATGACCAGCTTGGGCTGCTCCCGGTCCACCAGGGCCAGCCCGGCCGTACCGTCGTCGGCCTGCAGTACCCGGAAGCCGTCCCGACGCAGATACATCGCCACCAGATCGGAGATGTGGTGGTCGTCCTCGATCACCACCACCGTGTCCTCGCCTGCCACCATGCCCTCCAGCCTGCCATCGGCAGGCCATCATCGCCGGTCATGGTTAGGGAAGTGTGATCGGGAAGAGGGTGGCGTGACCCTGGGTTCCCCTGGACCGTGACGGCGGCCAGATCATGACCAGCCGGACCGTGACGATCGGTGTGGGTCCTGGCCCACCACCTGGCCGTTCTGGGCACGCTCCCCAGCTGTCCGGCCTGGTACATGCGGCCAATTCGGACTCGACGGCACCAGCCCCATCAGACGGAGCCGGTGGGCGGGGTTGGTAGGATCGAAAGGCTATGCCGGCCTACCTCGAGACGATCATCGCTGCCCATCGGGCGGCGGCCGCGGAGGACCAACGGAGGCTCGACGATGTCCTCGAGCAGGTTGCCCGGGTCGAACCGGCGCGTTCCTTCGTGACGGCGATTACCGACGGGGCGGCTCGTGACGGCATGGCGCTGATCGCCGAGATCAAGCGCCGCTCACCGTCCAAGGGCGACCTCGATCCCACGTTGGACCCCGCACGGGTAGCCGGGGAGTACGAAGCCGGTGGCGCCTCCTGCCTCTCGGTACTGACCGATGTCGACTTCTTCGGGGGCAGCGTCGAGGACCTCCAGGCCGCCCGCACCGCGTGCGGCCTCCCGGTGCTCCGCAAGGACTTCACCGTGAGCGCCCTGGACGTCTGTGACGCCCGGCTGATGGGAGCCGATGCCGTGCTTCTCATCGTGGCTGCGTTGGACGACACCGAGTTGGCGGCGTTGCTCGCATTGGCCCGACAGTGTTCGTTGACCGCGTTGGTCGAGGTGCACGACGACCTGGAACTGAAGCGGGCGCTTGCCTGTGGCGCCGAGGTGGTCGGGGTCAACCAGCGGGACCTACGGACCTTCGAGGTCGATCACGAACGTGCCCTGCGCCTGGGCGAAACCATCCCCGGAGGCGTCACCGCGGTGGCGGAGTCGGGCATCACCGGCCCCGACGACGTACGCCGCCTGGCTGACGCCGGCTACCAGGCCGTGTTGGTGGGGGAGCGCCTGGTGCGTTCGAGTGACCGCCGCACCGCGGTCCAGACGATGCTCGGCGTCGGAGCGTGACACCCACCGGGTCGAGCGGGTTCGGCATCGGGAGCGGTCCCGAACACGACTCGGACACCGAAGGGCTGTTCGTCAAGATCTGCGGGATCACCTCGGAGGCGGACGCGCTGTTGGCCGTCGGGATGGGGGCGAACGCTGTCGGATTCATCTTTGCGCCGTCTCCCCGCCAGATGGCTCCTTCGGCGGTGGCCGACATCGTGAAGCGGCTGCCCCACGGGATCGTCACCGTCGGCGTGTTCCGAGACGAGGCCCGTCAGCGGGTGGTGGATATCGCCAATCAGATCGGGCTGGGTGCCGTGCAGCTCCACGGGGTCGAGTCCATCGAGGACACCCAGTGGATCCGGGCTCGGACCCGGTGGACCATCAAGGCGTTCTCTGCCGGCCACCGCAACATCGAGCGGTTCGAGGAGTACGGCGCCCAGACCCTGCTGATCGACGGCGCCAACCCCGGTTCGGGGGAGCTCTTCGACTGGCGGCTGGCCGAAGGGGTGGTCGACCCGACCCGGCTGATCGTCTCGGGTGGTCTCCGTCCTGACAACGTCGGGGCGGCCATCGAGCACCTCCATCCCTGGGGGGTGGATGTGGCGTCGGGCGTCGAGGCGTCCCCGGGTGTCAAGGATCCGGGCAAGCTGCGGGACTTCATCGCCGCCGCCCACGCCGCCGCCCGCGTGGTGGCGGCGACCGCCGGGCAGGCGGCGGCCAGCACCTACACCCAGGCTGGGATGGGCGACACCGGCGGGCCTGGGCTCTTCGACTGGCAGGACGAGCTGTGACCGAGCGACTACGCCCATCAGGCACCGAGGCCGGCTCAGGGCCTGCGGATCCCATCATGGGCGATCCGGGTCCGAGTGGCCGATTCGGCCAGTTCGGGGGTCGGTTCGTGCCCGAGGCCCTGATCCCGGCCTGCATGGAGCTCGAAGCCGCCTTCCGGTCGGCATGGGCGGATCCGACGTTCCATGCCGAGTTCGATGACATCCTGCGTCACTACGGGGGCCGACCCACCCCGGTCACGGAGTGTGGACGGCTGTCCGCTGAGCTCGGCATCCGCCTCCTCTTGAAGCGGGAGGACCTTGCCCACACCGGTTCCCACAAGCTCAACAACGTCATCGGCCAAGCGCTCCTGGCCCGGCGGATGGGCAAGCACCGGCTGATCGCCGAGACCGGGGCGGGCCAGCACGGGGTGGCCACGGCCACCGCCGCCGCCCTGTTCGGCATGGAGTGCCTGGTCTACATGGGCGAGGTGGACACCCAGCGCCAAGAGCTGAATGTCTTCCGCATGGAACTGTTGGGGGCCCAGGTCCAGCCGGTGTCGAGTGGGAGCCGGACGCTGAAGGATGCAGTCAACGAGGCCCTGCGCGACTGGGTCGCCTCGGTCGGGGAGACCCACTACTGCCTCGGATCGGTCATGGGGCCGCACCCGTATCCGTGGATGGTGCGCGAGTTCCAGCGGGTCATCGGCGACGAGGCACGTGAGCAGTGCCGCGACCTGCTCGACGGGGTCGACCCCGATGTGGTGGTGGCCTGTGCCGGAGGCGGCTCCAACGCCGCGGGAATCTTCGCCGGCTTCGCCGACGCCACGTCTTCGGCCCTGGTGGCGGTGGAGGCGGCAGGCGGTGCGGCGATGACCACCGGCATTCCGGGGATCCTCCACGGCATGCGGAGCGCCCTCATGCAGAGTGAAGAGGGCCAGATCCTGGAGGCCCACTCCATCTCGGCGGGACTCGACTACCCGGGTATCGGGCCCGAACACGCCCATCTGGGCGAGCTGGGCCGGGCCCGCTACGAGTCGGCCGACGACGCCCAGGTCCTCGAGGCCTTCCAGCGGCTCGCCCGCACCGAGGGCATCATCCCCGCCCTCGAATCCGCCCACGCGCTGGCCTGGGTGATCGCCCGGGCCGGGACCCCGGACCTCCCGAGCGGGTCGACGGTGCTCGTGAACCTCTCGGGTCGAGGCGACAAAGATGTGGCCCAGGTGCGCGAGCTGCTGCGCCCGTGAACGCCTCGAGCACCGGGCATCCACCGGCACCGACCGCCGGTCCTATCGAGTACCGGCCCGGCCGCCTCGAGTCGTCGCTCACCGCCCGTCGGGACGCCGGCCACAAGCTGCTCGTCCCGTACGTGACCGGCGGGATGGACGACGAGTGGTTGCTGACCGTCGAGGCCCTGGCCGGGGCCGGCGCCGACGCCATCGAGGTGGGCATCCCGTTCTCTGACCCGATGATCGACGGCCCCACGATCCAAGAGGCATCGCTCCGCGCCCTCGAGCGGGGCACGACCCCCGACGGCATCCTGGCCGATCTCAGCCGCATCGATGTGGGCATCCCGCTCGTTGTGATGACGTACTACAACGTCATCTACCGGGCCGGTCACGACCGGATCGCCGGCATGATGGCCGAGTCGGGCGTGTCCGGGGCGATCATCCCGGACTTGCCCCTCGAAGAGTCGGGAGCCTGGGTCCGTGCCGCCGATGATGCCGATGTAGCCAGTGTCCTGCTGGTGGCCCCATCCACCCCCGAGGCTCGGATTGGCGCGGTGTGTCGGCGGTCCCGGGGCTTCGTCTACGCCGTGGGCCGTATGGGGGTCACCGGCGAACAGGCCGAACTGGCCGACTCGGCCCGCCAGGTGGCCGGACGGGTAGTGCGGGCGACCGAGCTCCCGGTATGCGTGGGAATCGGTGTCTCCACGCCGGCCCAGGCCGTCGCCGTATGCCAGGAGGCCGACGGGGTGGTCGTCGGCTCGGCGCTGGTGCGTCGCCTGCTCGAGGGGGGAGGACCCGATGGTGCGGCCGAGTTCGTCGGTTCCTTGCGACGAGCCCTCGACGAGATGGCAGCGCCCTGACTTGAGGCTCGGGGCGGTGACCGGGACGGCTCAGCTGCGGTCCGGTCGAACCAGGTGGTAGACAGCGCGTAGGAACGAACGGCGGTTGCGCTGCTCGCTCCGGTCCTGGAGTCGCTGGCGGATCAACTCGCGGCGCTCCTGGAGGTCCTGGAAGGTGATGGGGTCGGTCTCGTCGGCGAACCCCATGGCGGCCCGGTAGCCGTCGAGGTCGATGGGGGTGTCGACGAGGTCGAGGCCTACCTCCCGGGCGATCTGGTCGCCGTGGTGTTCGGTGAAGTAGGTCACCACGGCCAGGATCTCCCCCAGGATGTCCACGTCCGGGGCCATGGTGGCCATGGCCCCGTTGAGGAACAAGATGTCCTTCACGAAGAGCATCAGCTCTTTGGGCATGCGGGCCCCGTAGCCCAGGAGCGCCTTGGTTACGTCCCGAAGCTCAGCCACCATCTCGTCGGCGGTGAGGGTGGTGGGATCGACGGGTGGCCGGTCGAGGCCCAGGTCTCGGATGACGGCATCCACGTCGGTGTCGGCGGGCAGGGCCCCGAGGTCTCGGAGCGCCTCTACCTGGGCGACCAGATTGTTGGTGGTGGCACCCATCTGGAGTCGCAGGAAGGCCAGGCGCTTGCGTTCATCGAGACGACCGGTGATCCCGAAGTCGAGCAGGGCGACGGTCCCGTCCGTTTGGACCATGAGGTTCCCACCGTGCAGGTCGCCGTGGAACACGCCATAGAGGAGCGCACCTTCCAAGAAGGCGATGAGACTGGACCTCAGGACCGCGGCAGTGTCGATCCCCGCGGCCCGCATGCCGGTGGCGTTGCCCCAGGCGAAGCCGTGGAGGTGTTCCATGACCAGGACCCGCCGGGTCACAAGCTCGGGGTGGGGGCGGGGCACGACGATCGACCGCTGGCCACTCCCGGCGAAGACGGCGGCAATGTCCAACATGTTCTGGGCTTCGAGACGGAAATCGAGTTCTTCCACGATGGTCTCGGCGAACAGGTCGACCAGGGCGGGGGGGTTGGTCAGGGTGGCGATCGGGATGCGGCCGACGAGTTGGGGTGCGATCCAGGACATGGCGGCGATGTCCAGACGGACGAGCGACGCCACCGTTCGCCGCTGGACCTTGACCACCACTCGCTCGCCGGAGCGCAGCGTGGCCGCGTGGACCTGGGCGATGGATGCCGAGGCGATGGGCACCCGGTCAAAGGAGACGAAGACATCGGCCAGCGGCCGACCCAGGTCCTCTTCGATGGTGCGCCGAACGGTGGTGAAGGGCTCGGGCGGCACCCGGTCGCGGAGGAGGCGGAACTCCTCGACCAACTCTTCGGGAAAGATCCCTTCGCCCGAGGAGATGATCTGACCCAGTTTGATGTAGGTGGGCCCCAGGCGCTCGAAGGCCGGGCGCAGCCGCCGGGACAGACCCGAGCGCGACGACGGGGTGCCTCGATCACGGAGACCCCAGCCGATCAGGGCCGAGCCGAGGCGGTAGCCGACGGTCGCCACCCGGGCCACCGAGGGCAACTGCTGAGGCCTCACCAGCTCCGCGGCCAGGCGGGCGGCCTCGTTCCGCAGGGCGTCGACACCGGGAGACGTGGCCGACGGGAAACGCCAGGCCATGGTCGAGGGGTCGACCGTCCAGGGACCGTGGGGGGTGAAGGCGCCGATCGAGCAGATCCGCTCGCTCATCGTCACCCCGGGATCCCGCTGTCGACCCGGCACCGGCCCGGTCGGGCTGGGGTCGCCCAGCTACGCCATCGGTGGCGGAGTAACCGCCGCTCCGGTCAGATGCGGCAGGGGGTTCGGTCGAGACCACGTCGTCGCTCATGGGATCCCAACGCTAGGGGGTTGGACCAGGGGACGATTCGTCCGAGCTCGGCCCTCCGCCGAAGCAGAGAGCCGACCCAGGTCCTCAGGCCGGTGCGATGACGAGGCAGCCGTTGTGGCCGCCGAAACCGAACGAGTTGGACAGCACGGGGGCTGGATCCCAGGGGCGGGCGGTGCCGGCGACGATGTCGAGGTGAATGTCCGGATCAGGCTCCTCGTAGCCAAAGGTGGGCGGGATCAGGGCGTGTTCGATGCTGAGGAGCACCGCCACGGCCTCGATGGCCCCACAGGCGCCCAATCCGTGGCCAGTGATGCCCTTGGTGGAGGTCACCGGCGGGGCTGAGGCACCGAACACCTTGTTGATGGCGTCCGATTCGGCCTGGTCGTTGAGTGGGGTAGACGTCCCGTGGGCGTTGATGTGCCCGATCTGGGTCGGATCGACCGACGCGTCCTCCATGGCGAGGGTCATGCACGCCGCCGCACCCGAACCCCCGGGGATGGGGGCGGTGATGTGGTGGGCGTCGGCCGTGCTGGCCGACCCCGACAGCTCGCCGTAGATGTGGGCACCACGGGCCACGGCTCGGTCCCACTCCTCGAGTACCAGGGCGCCAGCACCCTCGGTGATGACGAAGCCGTCTCGCCGGATATCGAACGGTCGCGAGTTCCCCGAGCTCGAGAGGGCGGTCATGTTGGAGAAGGCGGCGATCCCTACCCCTGTCATCCCCGCCTCTGCCGCCCCACCGATGGCGACATCGCACCGACCTGAGGCCACCAGTCGGGCGGCATGGCCGATGCTGTGGGCTCCGGCTGCGCACGCGGTGGTAATCGTCTCGGACGGCCCGTGCCAGCCCAACCGGATGGACACCGCGGCCGCACCGGCGTTCGACATCATCATGGGCACCAGGCGGGGGGAGACCCGACGCGGTCCTTTCTCGCCGAATACCAGGATCTGCGTCTCGAGGGTCTCGAGGCCACCGACGCCGGTGCCCATCACTACACCGGACCGCCCGGGATCGGCGTCGAGCTCTCCGGCGTCTGCGAGCGCCATATCGGCCACGGCTACGGCGAACTGCGCGAACCGGTCGACCTGGCGTGCCTCTTTGACACTGAACCACTGCTCGGGATCGAAGTCGGGAACCCGACGCTCACCTTCAGGGGGTGTTCCGTTCAGTCCGGTCCACAGGGCATCGGTGCCCATCCCGCAGCACGACGCTACGCCGAGGCCGGTGACGGCAACCCGTCGACCGGCCACCGGGCCATCGGGACCGATACCCAGCAGCATCAGAGTTTGGCGGCGATCAGGTCGAAGGCCTGTCCGATGGTCTCGATGCCTTCGAGCTCGGTCTCGTCCACGGAGACGTCGAACGTCTCTTCGAGAGCCATGACCAGCTCGACGAGGTCGAGGCTGTCGGCGTCCAGGTCCTCGGCAAACCGTGCCTCCCGGGTGACCTTGTCGGCGGGCACCTGGAGAACTTCGACCGCACACTCCGTGAACTTCTCGAATGCCTCGTCGTTAGTCACGCACTTGCTCCTTTTTCCTTTGTTGTCATCGATTCATCGTCTGGCCCGACCGACCCACATGAGGCCGGGACGGCGATGGGGCTTCCGGATCAGCCAGCTCACAGACCCATTCCGAGGCCGCCATCGACCGGCAGGACCGTCCCGGTCACGTAGGCGGCGCCGTCCGACGCCAGAAATCCGACAGCCTCAGCGATCTCCTCGGGTCGGGCCACCCTACCCAACGGGACCTGGGATGCGAATTCCGCCAGGCGTTCCTCACCCAGAGCCGCGAGCATATTCGTTTCCACCAGGCCAGGGGCGACCACATTGACGGTGATCGACCGGCTGGCCACCTCCCGAGCCATGGATCGGGCCATGCCCACCAGTCCGGCTTTGGAGGCGGCGTAGTTGGCCTGGCCCGGCGAGCCGATATAGGCCCCGACCGAGGAGATCATGATCACCCGGCCCCGGTGGAGGCGGATCATCTTGGAGAGCGCCCGTTTGGTCACTCGGAACGCTCCCGACAGGTTGGTGTCGATGACGTCGGACCAGGCGTCGTCGCTCATCCGCAGGACCAGGGTGTCCCGGGTGATCCCCGCGTTGGCCACGAGCACCTCGACGGGCGACCACTGCTCCTCGACGGCCTTGAAGGCCGCATCGACCTGAGCTGCGTCAGTGACGTCGCAGGTGAGTGAGAGCAGCTGCCCAGGACCCGCCACCACCTCACCGTCGACGGCACCGGAGCGCGAGGTGATGGCCACGCGGTCGCCCCTGGCGATGAACCAGTTGGCACAGGCGAGCCCGATGCCCCTCGACCCACCGGTGACCATGACCACTCGACCATCCACGGGGGCCTCCGTTTCGTCTGCTCCGGTGGCGGGACTCACGAGTCGCTCCCTGGCGTCCGGATCCAGGCCACCGGTTGGCCCTCGACCACCCGTTCACCGCGCACGGCTAGCCACCGCACCAAGATGCCGTCGAACGGGGTGCGCACATCGGTGAGGCCGACGGTACCGACTCGGTCGCCGACGGCCAGTATCGATCCCGGTTCGACGCCGTCACCGCTCCCGGGGACGGCGGTGGCCTCGGCTAGGGCCGTGCTCTCCAGGGCGGCCAGGTTCACGTCGGGCTCGAACACGCCCGGTGCGGGACTCACGATGACCCGTTCCGAGGTGTAGAGGTGCTCGCCTTGGTGGCTGGGGGACGAGGCGGTCCACTCGTCGGTACCGGCGACGGTGTCCATCAGTTTGTCCAGGTCGGCGGGGACGGCCACGGCCACTCCTCGCACATCGGGGATGGTGCGGCGGACCATGCCCGTGAGCACGCCACCGGGGCCGAGCTCGGCGAGGACGGTGGCCCCACGGCCGCTCAGGGTCTCGAGGGACTGGCGCCACCGGACCGGGCTGCACAGTTGGGACGAGAGCAGTCCCGGCCACTCGGCAGCATCGGTGTGCACCCGGGCATCGACATTGGCGACGACGGGCACTTCGGGGGAGTGGAAGGTGACCTCGTCGAGGCTCTGGCGGAGCCTGGTGCGGGCCGGCAGCATCAGCTGGGTGTGGAACGCTCCCGATACCGGGATGGGCAGCACTTTCCGCGCCCCCAGCTCCTTGGCCCGCTCGGTGGCCGAGGCCACTCCCTCGACCGTGCCGGCGATGACCACCTGGCCGGGGGCGTTGTAGTTGGCCACCCAGACCTCGGCCTCGGCTCGCTGGCAGGCGGCCTCGGCGTCGTCGTCGGCGATCCCGATGAGGGCGGCCATGGTGCCGGGTCGCTCGTCTGCCGCCACCTGCATGGCTTTGCCGCGCTCGAGCACCAGACGGGTGCCGTCTGACAGCGAGAGTGATCCCGAAGCCACGAGGGCCGTGTACTCGCCCAGGCTGTGGCCGGCGCTGGCGGCCGGGAAGAGGCCGAGACGCTCGACGGCGTCCAGGACCACGAGGCTCATGACGAAGGTGGCCAGTTGGGCGTTGGCGGTGAGGGTCAGCTCCTCCATGGGCGCGTCGAGCAGCAGGCTGGTCAGGTCCCGACCAGCAATGTCCGAGGCCTCGGCGATGACTTCCCAGGAGGGGTGCTCGACCCAGGCGTGGCCCATCCCGGACCGCTGCGATCCCTGTCCTGGGAAGGTAAAGGCCAGCACCTGCCGACTCCTCTCGAATAGCTCTTCACGGACGGCGGGCGATGGATCTCGTCACCCACGTTTCCGATGGCGGGACAAGTGTGGCACGGCAGCCACGCCGGCCGGTGATTACTCCTGGGTCACCCAGAGCCGGCCATGGGGGAGAGGAGGCTTCTCATCCGACCCATCGAGGGAACACCGTCAGCATGCGCTGCCCCTGGGTGATCCCCCGAGGCGCTGCCGATGCCACGCCTACACCAGGCGCTGCACCCGCGACGCTGGAACGGGTCAGAAGGTAAAAAGTCGAGTTAGTAGCCTGCGAACGTGCGGCGCCAAAAGGACGACACGTGGGATACCGAGGTACTGGAGCATGCAGAACGCCTTCGCCAGGGGCTGGGGCAGTTGGCCGAGCAGGAGATTGCCTTCGGGACCAGCCCAGGAGCGGAAGATCACATACTCGAAGCTCTCGACGCCGTGGATCATTCACGAGAGGCTGTTGATCGGTGGTGGCAGGACTGGGGAGCACGAACCTCCGACCTGAGAACGTCTCGAGGCGTCGCCCTGTCCGTTGTGCGGCTCTGTCTACCTGCGCTGCTTGCCTCCGTAGAGCTGTACGGCCAGTCGCTGGCACTGGTGGTGTTATCGCCAGACCTCGAATTTGGTGATGGGGAGCTGGTCCGACAGGGCGTGGCGGCCTCGAAGGAAGTTGCGGTCGAGGCGCTCCAGCTCCTGGACGAGACCCCGAACCTCCGTCCCGTAGATCGGGCAGCAGTTGATGCGACACTTGTGGGCCTGGCGACTCGAGCGGCGTCGGCGGTCGCGCTCCTGGAACCGATAGGCAGTCGACTCCGTCAGCTACAGATCGACCGTGAACACTAGCGCTGAACTGGGCGTATCGGCGTCTCGCCCATCGGACAGAGGGATGGCTCCCATGCCGCAAACGGTCGCCGCCTTGACCACCCGGCCGTCCAAAGCCTCGGATTCCAGGTCGTAGCCCGGTTACTCGCCACTGAAGTGGGTAGGACCACCGCATGGCGCCCGAGTTCATAAATCGCGGGCGCGATCGCCGCGCGAGACCCTCATCCACCGCACCAGGGAGTTGCCGCGCTCCCAGCCGGGTTGTCTACCGCATCGACCATCTCAGCTCCCTGCCGGGCGCTTCCGTTCTCATTGCCGTCACGCTTTTCGGAGCGGTACTCGCCGGGGCTTGCTTGGGCTTCTCGTCCCAATGGGAGACGGGTTTCGCGGTAGGCACGTCGGTGGTGACGCTCATCATGGTTTTCGTGATCCAACACACGCAGGGCCGAGAGCAGGCAGCCACTCAGCGGAAACTCGATGAACTCCTACGAGCCCTGCCCGAGGCCGAGAGCGGGTTAATGATGCTCGAAGAGGCATCTGAGGAGGAGCTTCGCTCGGTGGAGAATACCCAGCGCGAGACGAAGGATGACGTGCGAGTCCGTCGGAGCGGAAGCGTAGCTGCCCATGACGGCGGTGGGACCTAAAACCATGCAGCGGATGTTGGACCGAGCTGACAGTTTCCGATCGTAGGGCCGGCCCGATGGAGCGATCCTGGTGACCTGACGCCAGTTCTGTGAGCCGTCCTGACAGCCAGCCCATCGCTGAGCGATCGCCTCCGGTTCATCGTGGCCTGTCCGAGGCAATGCCAGCACCAGTCACCAACTTGACCACATTCAAGGAACCGTGCCCACGATGACGCCGCGGTGAGTGCCACTAGAGACATGATTCGGCCGTAGCAGCCCAGCGGCGGTCTCCGGGTATTGAGCTGGGGGGAGGTCCCACGCCTACGCCTTCATCGCTGAGCGCATGACGTGCTGGCGGAGCTATCCACAACCACCCGGGGCAGGGAACGCATTGCCCGAGACCGCCTCATGGACCGGCGACTCCTGGCGCCTCAGCCCCCCAACAGCGTCACGACGACCAGTCCGACTCCGATTGTTATCGCGGCGAGAACCAGCGTCAGTCGTGGTCGCTCCGCGAGCACCGACCACTGACGGATGGGCATCTCGAGCAGCTTGAATGACATCGCAGCAAGTACAACCACTACACCGAGTAATCCCACCCGCTCCCACATCGATAGTGTTCCTGGGCGGCCCCAATATCGCTGGGCAATAAGAAGTACTGGGATCTGCCACAGATACATGCCGTAGGACCAGCGTCCGATGGTGCGGATGGGAGCCAACGCCAAGACGCTCTCCGCACCCCACCGAACTGCGGTCGTGCCGCCAGCAATCACCAAGGCTCCTGCTGCGACTGGAGCTAAGGCAGTCCAGCGCGGGTAGCCCATCGTGTAGTCCTTGGTCGTTGCGATGTAAATCACCAGTCCGAGGCCCGCCCAAGCGATCGTCGCCCCAATCCACGGTGACAACCTCGCCAATCGATGCGCTTCGAAGGCAAGAATGCAACCAACACCAATTTGCCATGCACGCGTAAGTGTCGCCACGTAGGCAGCTGGGTCAAGGTGCGCAGGAGAGTGAACGGCCCAGAGAAACGATGCCAAAGAAAGCGCCCCAATCGTGATCTCAGCCTTTGCACGCCAGTTCCACCGCAGCCCAACATGGACCAGGCCCAACAGGATTACGGGGAAGACCAGATAGAACTGCTCTTCCACGCTGAGTGACCAGTAGGTGAGGATCGGGTTGCCAGATAAGACCAGGAAGTTCGCGGTAGCTCCGTCCCAGTTCAGGATGAATAGCAATATGAGCTGAGCGGGCCGCACCAGTGTGTGGGCGGCCACCTGCCCGTACGCAAGGCGCTCGATCGCCATCGAGACAACGATGACCGTGATCGCAACGGGGAGGATGCGCCGCGCCCTGCGGGCAAAGAAGTCGGACAGCAAGATCTTGCTCTCCGAAGTTGCTCGTCGCATCAGCATGGATGTGATGACGAACCCCGAGATGACAAAGAACACATCGACTCCATCGCCGTTCTCGACTCCGGGGATTGCAAAGTGGTTCAGGAGCACCACGGTGATGGCGACCGCTCGGAGGCCCTCGATGTCTGGGCGATAAGGGCGTAGCTTGTCGGTCTGCCCCTGAACGGTCACCACAACGCTTCTTTCCCAACTGCCAGTCACGGTGATCCAGTGTCTACGCGCGATGGAACCTGCCCGGCGAGCCAGTCCAGCGACACGTGGCGGGTGTGTGGGTCCGGACCACCGCTCGGAGGACCTGGCGGGGTTGCCAAAGTTCGGGCGGCGGCCGAACTCACACTCTCAGGGGAACGGCACTCTTGGTCGTCCTGGCCGATGAGGGTGTAGCCGGTCCCGTTCGGAATCGTGCCCGCGATCGGTGCCGACAGAGTCTGACCGGCCGCTTAGGGGTAACTCGTGATGTAAGCATCGATCGTCACATTGACCGGTGGACTGGTCCCAGTGACTCCGCCTGCGTAAGACGCCACGCTCTGGATCGAGTACGGCAGCGGGATGGGTCCAATCGGGCCCGGGAAGGGCCCGAGCGTCGCAATCCAGCCATAAATAGTGGGGGTGGCGGTAAGGGTGAATGGAGCGTATTGACCGGTCAACTCGATCAGGACCTGGGTCACCCCGGGCGGCGCGGCGCGTCGAACACCATTGTGTTGAGGGAATCCAAGGTGGCGCCGCTCGCTGGGAGCAGGACCGTAGTTGTCGGGGGTGGGTTGTCTACAGTGATTGTGACGGGCGAGCTAGCGGCAGTCACGCCGCCCGAATACGAAGCGATGCTCTGAAGCACGTACGTGCCGTTGGGTACGGTCGTGGCGTTCCACTCAGCCAACCAGCCAAAGATCCAGGCAGCACCCTTAGCTATCACCGAACCGCTTAGCGTTCCGCCGGTGATCTCGTACTGCACTTGGGTGGTTCCCACCGATGCGACAGCATCGAATACTTGGGACGTACCTGAAACAGTGGCATTGTTCGTTGGGAGCACGACTGATGTACTGGGAGCTTGGGGGTTTGCAGCCTCAGCTGGCATCACACTTACGGCTACCACGAACACCAGTGCAGCGGCGCCGACGACGGCTTTCATTGGCCTCATCATTCACCTTCATCGGTAGTTGGATAGATAGTCCCCTTGCTGGCATAGCACGAGTCAGATAACCGTTCAAGCAGTGGCAAACGGCATAAGAGGCGAGTATTCAGACGTGAAAGCCTGCGAAGCTCGGCTCTCAGATCGCTGGTGTTCACATGGCAGGGGGTTGAGGGTCGGCGGTGGGCAAAGATGGCCGGGATCACAGCGGCCACCTGTTCGAGGAGGCTGGGTCCCAGGCTGCCTCGGCCGTGGCGGCGATGGTCGACGGAGCGTCAGGTTGAAGCAGGCGGTGGCGACCCTGGTGGGCCGGAGGAGTCGATGAAGTTCACCTTCGGCGACCTGTGCTTCCGCCCGAGGTGATCTCGTATCACCACCCCTTGCCCGGAAGGGACCGGGAGGTAGCGCCTCGCGATCAAGGACGATGGTCACTGGCAATTTTCAGAGGGATCGTGGCCGGCAGCACCGCTCCAGTTACGTGTGAGCCATCTCCAGAACTCAGTCACCTGGTCCCAGATTGTCCTCACCCGAAATTCCACGAAGGTCGGCCCCGGTGATTCGCAGGTCGAAGGCCCATGTGAGGTTGGTAGCAAGTTCCCGCATCTGCACCGAGACTTCTTGCTTGTGGGGGTTCGGAGGTAACCCTGGCCCCAGTGACACGAGAAGCGGGGGGTCGAGATGAATACGAGACCGAGGTGCGCGAGGCCACCGTCGGGCCCGGTTGGCCGGCCTCCTCCAGGCAGCGCTGCCGTATTCAGTCACCCAAACCTAGGATTGCCAACGCCGCGGCGATTCCGCCGAGGATGGAGCACGCCAGGATGACCACCAGGCGTACCATTGCGCAGCGAAGGTTGTGACCCCCTTGTGACCCCAGGCATCACTTCATGGTTTTTCGTTCACTCCCCTTTAGTCGCCTGAGCTGGTAGTACGTCCCACAAAGTGCGTGCCCGGGGCGGGATTCGAACCCGCACGCCCTTTCGGACAGTGGATTTTGAGTCCACCACGTCTGCCATTCCGTCACCCGGGCAATATGTCGTTGAGCTGGACCTTCCTGAAGCTGATCGGCTGCCCACAATGCACGAACGGATCAGCGCTGCGAATGATCGCTAGGTCCGGGCTCGACAAGCGTCTGCGCAGCACACGGTATCGGACAGACGCCACCATCCAGGTAGAGGCACCGTCACCGTGCCGCCAGTCAACATCGCGTCACGGCGCTTCCAAGAGTCAAGGGATGGGCGGACGCGGCTCGACGATGACTGGCGCTTTGCGACCACCGGGGAAGCGGTAGGACAGAGTCACAATGTGTAGGGTCCGGCAGCCGAACGCCGGAGGGGAACTTGAACATAGGAAATGACCGAGGATCCTGCTGGCCGTCGTCGGCCGAAGTCGAGGTGGATCAGCCCTCTGGTCCTGCTCCTTACCGTCGGCGGCACGCCCGGATCGGTGCCGCGGCTGCTCCGGCATCGGCCGCCAGCAAACCACCGGTCACCTACTACGTGGCCCTGGGTGATTCGATTGCGGCCGGAACCGGTGCTTCGACGCCAGCGAATGACTACGTGAACCTCGTCTATCAACATGAGCTGGCCCTCCATCCGGGCCTCCAGGTAGTCAACCTCGGATGCGGGGGCGCCACCTCGGCGTCGGTCGTCCTCGGCCCAGGCTGCTCCTATACCACCGGGACCCAACTCGGCGACGCCAAGGCGTTTCTCGCTGCCCATCCCGGCCAGGTGGCCATGCTCACCATCGACATCGGTGCCAACGACGTTGACGGGTGTCTCGGAACCGGCGGTATCAATACCAGCTGCGTGCAGAGCGGACTGACCAACATCACCACCTATATCCCGCAGATCCTCAACGGGCTCCGAGAGCGTCGACCCCACCCTTCCCATCTACGGGATGACGTACTACGACCCCTTCCTCGATCAGTGGCTGACCGGCGCCAGTGGCCAGGTTCTGGCCCAGCAAAGTGAGACCGATGCAGTGGCCCTCAACGCGCTGCTGACCCAGATCTACACCACGGCCCACGCGGCGACCGCAGACACAGCCGGCATCTTCCAGACCACGAACTTCGCCCTCACCGGTACCTACAACGGCACTACCGTTCCGGAGAACGTTGCGCTGATCTGCGCCTGGACCCTGATGTGCTCGGCGAACAACATCCACCCCGACGATGCGGGACACGCCGAGGTCGCCCTGGCGTTCGAACAGGTCATCGACACACCACCGCCGACCGCGGTGATCGTCCCGTCGACCGGATCCGCCCTGTCGGGCAGTGCACCCGTCGATGCTCTGGCCACCGACACCGTCGGTGTGAGCAAGGTGGTGTTCACGCTTACCGGAGGATCGCTCTCCCACGCCGTGGTGGCGACCGGTACGCCCACCCTCTACGGCTACCTGGCCTTCATCGACACCACGGCCGATGGCCAACGGCACCTACACCCTCCAGAGCGTGGCCACCGATGCCGTCGGCAACTCGACGACCAGTGCCGGAGTCACCGTGACGGTCGACAACACGCCACCGCCGACCGCGGTGCTCGTCCCGTCACCGGATCCGCCCTGTCGGGCAGTGCCCGGTCGATGCTCTGGCCACAGACAACGTCGGCGTGAGCAAGGTGGTCTTCACGCTGACCGGAGGCTCGTTGTCCCACGCCGTGGTGGCGACCGGCACGCCCACCCTCTACGGCTACCTGGCCTTCATCGACACCAAGGCTGTGGCCAACGGCACCTACACCCTCCAGAGCGTGGCCACCGATGCGCCGGCAACTCGACGACCAGTACCGGGGTCACCGTGACCGTGGTCGACTAGGCACCGGCCGCGGCCGTAGCCGGGCCGCCAGGAACAGCTCACCGGGTAGGTCCGTCCCGAGCGACCCTAGGCTTCTTGTGATGCCTCCCGATGCCCCCGACGAGAGTCCGGCACTCTCCGCTCAGTGGACGTCGGTGGGTCGGGGCGCCGCAGTTGCCCTCGACTCGGTGGAGCTGTGGTCGGTCGAACTGCCTTTCCGGAACCCGGTGGCCACCGCTCAGGGCGTCCACCGGAGTCGGCCGCTGGTACTGGTACACTTCCTCGGTCGAACACCGGACCTGGCCACTCCTGTCGAAGGTTGGGGTGAGTGCGCGGCGTTGGTCGACACCACCTTCGATGACGAAGATGTCGGCCGCTCCTCGAGGTTCTGTCCCACGAGTTGGCTCCGGCGTTGCTCGACGTGCAGTACCGACCGAGGATCGCTCCCTGGCCCGGCTGAGCTGGACGACGTCCGCCGTGCTGCCCCCGATGCTCCACTTGCCTTTTCGGCACTCGAGATGGCGGTCGCCGACGTCCATCTCCGGGCCACCCACCAGTCGCTGGCCGGTCTGTTGGGGGTGGCGGGTCGGACCGTTGAGGCTGGCGCGGTGGTGGGGACTGCTGACACCGTCGACGAGTTGGTGACGACCGTGGGCCGTCTCGTCGAGCAGGGCTATACAAGGGTCAAGGTGAAGATCGGCCCGGGATGGGACGCCGCCCCGCTCACCGCCTTGTCCAGCTCCTTCCCGACACTGCGCCTCCAGGTTGACGCCAACGGCTCGTACCGGCCGGACAGCCCGGACGAAGAGCTCTTGGTGGCGCTGGACCGATTCGGGCTGCTCTGCATCGAACAGCCCTTCGGGCGCACCGACCTGGCCGCTCACGCCCGACTGGCCACCCGGATGGCCACGCC
Organism: uncultured Acidimicrobiaceae bacterium; assembly: GCA_963817985.1. GTDB lineage: Bacteria > Actinomycetota > Acidimicrobiia > Acidimicrobiales > RAAP-2 > Bog-756. The sequence continues at coordinate 158,754 of CAWFQI010000006.1, forward strand.
GATCTGCCTCGACGAGAGCCTCAACTCGCCCCAGGCTGTCGATGAAGCCCTGGCCCGGAGGGCGTGTTCGGTGGTATGCGTAAAACCGGCCCGGCTGGGGGGACTCGGAGCGGCCCTATCGGTGATCGAAACCTGCCGGACGGCCCAGGTCCCCCTCTGGATGGGTGGGATGTTCGAATCGGGCTATGCCCGGGGAGTCAACACCGTGCTCGGAGCGCTCGGAGGAATGTCCTGGCCAGGAGACCTCAACGCCGCCCGCACCTACTTGGTGGACGATCTCGTTCCTGCCACCGGCGGCGCCTCGCACGATACGGAGTTCCCAATCGAGCGGCTCGTTCCCCCGGGACCCGGCATGGGCCCACCGCCCACCGCCGAGGCGCTGGCCCGCCTGGGCGGCCTTCGCCACGTGATCGCCACCCATAAGGGGTGATTGGACGGCACTCGACCTGGCTGCGTGGCCCAAACCAAGGCCAGACGGCCTTCTTCGGGGCCTCTTCTCGGTCACAGGCTGCCGGGGAGGCCGACTCGTCTCATGTCGCCTGCTGCATGCGTAGAATTGCCCTTCCATGCATCGGAACACCATCGAACGCCGGCTCAGCGACGCCCACGACCAGCTGGTCCGAGCGCGGACCGAGTTGGCTGTGATCGACGAACAGCTGGTGGTCGCCGACGAGATCGCCGACGACACCCGACTTCGGGCCTTGGTGTCCGAGACCCCCTTGGCTACGAAGGAGCATGACGAGGCCAATCGGCAAGCAGCTGTGATGCGACAGACGCGGGACGCCCTCGTCGGACGGGTCGTGGATCTGGAGCGCCGACAGAACGAACTGCTCGACCGGCTAGTGGTTGATCCCGGTTGACCCGCAATCGCCTAGTGTCGCGGCGCTACCGGCCGGTGGCTCCCTCCCGAGGAACGGTCTGCCTCCGGGCAGGCCTCTGCCGAGGATCGAGCTTCCGATCCGGCTCCCGACCGGAAGGACCTGAGACATCATGACCCGACGAGTGGTCATCGCCGAAGACGAAGCCATCATCCGCCTGGATCTGAAAGAGATTCTGCTCGACGAGGGCTATGACGTGGTGGGAGAGACGGGTCGCGGCGATGAGGCCGTGGAGCTCGTCCGTGAACACCATCCCGATCTGGTCATTCTGGACGTGAAGATGCCCGGGTCGGACGGGTTGGCCGCAGCCCGGGCCATCCGGGACCTCGAGCTCAAAGTGGCCGTGTTGATCCTCACCGCCTTCAGTCAGCGCACCCTCATCGACGAGGCCAGGGATGCGGGGGTGGCTGCCTACCTGGTGAAGCCGTTCCAGCGCATCGAACTGATGCCGGCGATCGATCAGGCCGTGGCCCGCTGCGAGCAGGAGTGGGCCATCGACGCCGAGGCCAAACAGGCGGTGGCCGAGGGAACCAACGGACCGCACTCCAGCGCCGAGGACAAACTCGAGACCCGCCGGCTCGTGGATCGGGCCAAAGGGGTGTTGATGGAGCGTTCGGGCATGACCGAATCCGAGGCGTTCGGCTACATCCAAAAGACCGCCATGGGCACCCGGTCCCGCATGATCGACGTCGCCCGCCAGGTCCTCGACGGCACCCTTCCTTAAAGGGCCGGGAAGCCACGATGGCGGAGCGTACGAAGACGGCCACGAGGGGCGACTCGTCAGCCGGGGCCGAGCGACCGAGCCGATCGAGGCATCCTCACCAGAGTCGGACACCACCGTCGAGGCGGCGCGAGACCCAGCCTCGCCCCCCCTGATCTTGTTGGACGGCATGTCACTCGCCTTCCGCGCCTACTTCGCCCTTCCCCCCGACCTCGCCACCAGTGCCGGCATCGTGACCAACGCCGTCCACGGCTTCGCCTCGATGGTCGTCAATCTGGTCCGTGATCACCGCCCGGTGGGTCTCGCCGTGGCCTTCGACCTGCCCGGCGGCACCTTCCGAGACGACATCGTCGACGAGTACAAAGCGGGACGGTCAGAGACGCCTCCGGATCTCCCTCCCCAGTTCGACATGATTCGCAATGTCCTCGACTCACTGGCGATCCCGGTGCTCACCTCGGAGGGCTTCGAAGCCGACGACGTGCTGGCCACCTTGGCCACCGAGGCCCGAGACCGAGGACACCCCGTCATCATCGTGACCGGCGACCGGGACTCCTACCAACTGGTCGAAGACCCCTACGTGCGGGTGCTCTACAACCGGCGTGGCGTGAGCGACTACGCCCTGTATGACGAGGCAGGCATCACTGAGCGGACCGGCGTGCCTCCGGAGAAGTACCCGCTGTTGGCCGCCTTACGGGGTGATCCCTCCGACAACCTCCCTGGCGTCCCCGGCGTCGGCGAGAAGACGGCCGCCAAGCTGGTCAACGAGTACGGGGATCTCGACACCCTCTACGACCATCTCGATGCGCTCTCACCCAAGCTCCGAGAGAATCTGGCCGCCCACCTCGACCGGGTCCGCAAGAACGCTGAGGTCATCCCCCTCGTCCGCAACGTTCCCCTCGATGTCCACATCGACCAGCTCGTCCTCGGGGGTTGGGATCTGGAAAGAGCCCACCAGGTCTTCGCCGAACTGGAGCTGCGCCAGCTCTGGAGCCGCTTCACCACACTCATGGGTGAGGGCGCCTTCGGCGAGCCGCACGCCGGTTCGGCCCTCCCGGCCGGCGTGGTCGGAACGGCGGCCACCACGGCGCTGGCCGAGCACACGACGGGGGACCAGCCGGACTGGCTGTCCCGGCCTGATGCGTCGGTGCCGCTCGAACCGATCGACGCCATCGACCAGCTCACCGCACTCTTCGCCTCGGCCCAGAAGCGATCGGTGGCGGTGGCCCTGCACCCCCGGTGGACAGGCGACCCTGGCCGATCGCCCTTGGCCTCGTTGACCCTGGCGGGCGAGCCCGGCTCGGATGGCGCCGGGGGTGACATCATCCATCTCGGGGCCGGTTCGGACGGTGTCGCCCTGCTCGACGACAGCGGCGTACGGAACGCTCTGGCTCTCGGCCTTGGGGCCGAGGGGGTGGAGGTGGTTGCCCACCACGCCAAGGAACTCATGCGGTCGCTGCTCCCGGCGGGTGTGGACATCGCCCGTCTGGTTCTCGACACCGCAGTGGGTGCCTATCTGCTCGATCCCTCCATCGACAGCTATCGGCTGAGTGATCTGGCTGCGCGCTATCTCGATGTCGAGCTCGACGACGGGACCGGCCCCAAGGGCCAGGGGACGTTCCTCCTCGACACCCCCGGTGAGGACGAGGGCGCGGTGGCGTCCGGGCTCGATGCGGCCACGCTCGGAGCGGTACGTCTGGCCGTCGTGCTCGCCCGGCTCCGAACGCCGATGCTGGCCGCCCTCGCCGAGGTGGGGGAGGACGAGCTCAACGCCGACATCGAACAGCCCCTCGTTCGGGTCCTGGCCCGCATGGAGGTGGCGGGGGTCCCCGTCGACCGGACGGTGCTCCGGGACATCGCCGCCTCGCTGGCCGAGGAGGTGGCCATCCTCGAGGTCACCATCCAGGAGCTGGCCGGCGAGCCCTTCAAGATCAACTCGGTGCCCCAGCTGCGGACCGTCCTGTACGAGAAGCTGGGTCTGACCCCGCTGCGTAAGACCAAGACGGGCTATTCAACTGACGCCCGTACCCTCGAGCAGCTGCGGGGACAGCACGACATCATCGAGGCCCTCCTGCGCTACCGCGAGGTGGAGAAACTGCGTTCGACCTATGGGGAGAGCCTGGCCGCCGAGGTGGCCGACGACGGGCGCATCCACGCCACCTTCCGCCAGACCGTGGCCCGCACCGGTCGACTGTCCTCGGACCGGCCCAACCTTCACAACATCCCGGTGCGGACCGACGAAGGTCGGCGGTTCCGTGAGGCCTTCGTCCCCTCGGCCGGTCGCCGGCTGTTGGTGGCCGACTACGACCAGGTGGAGCTGCGGGCCATCGCTCACCTGTCGGGCGACCCCGGGCTCACCGCGGCCTTCGCCGCCGGCGAGGACATCCACCGCACGGTGGCCTCCCGCGTCTTCGGCGTCGGGCGCGACGAGGTGAACCACGCCCAGCGTTCGACGGCCAAGATGGTCTCCTACGGCCTGGCCTACGGCATGGAGGCCTACGGGCTCTCGCAACGTCTGGGCGTGCCGGTCGAGGAGGCCCAGGGAATCCTCCAGGCCTTCTTCGCCGCCTTCCCCTCGGTCAACGAGTACATGGACCGGGCCGTGGCCGAGGCCCGGGTGAACGGATACACGGTGACCACCTTCGGGCGTCGGCGTCCGTTGCCGGACCTCGTCTCGACCAACTACCAGGTGCGTCAGGCGGCCGAGCGCCAGGCCATGAATGCCGGGATTCAGGGACTCGCCGCCGACCTGTTCAAGGTGGCGCTCATCCGGCTCGACTCCGAGATCGAGCGGCGGGAGCTGGCCTCTGACCTCGTCCTCCAAGTCCACGACGAGGTGCTGCTCGACGTGGACCCGGCCGAAGAGGACGAGATCGCCGCTCTCACCGAGGAGGCGCTGACCGGGGCTGTGGAACTGTCGGTCCCACTCAAGGTGGCCATGGCCTGGGGATCCTCCTGGGCCGACGCCAAGAGTGCCTGACCTGGGTGACCCCCCTGGCGCCAAGGGGACGCTCGGGCGATGGTGCTGCGCCGTCCGAGGAGCCGGTCGGGTACGATTGACTCCCGGTCGCAACGGTGTGACCCTGATCTTCACCGCCGCACCCCTGATGGGGCGCGGCGATCTGTCCGGAAAGCGAGCTACCTACCTTCATGTCTGATACTCACGTCGTGCCTGACGGCACCACCCTCTTGTCCCCCGAAGCCATGGGGACCTTCGACGAGAACGGGGTCTACATCCCGCGTTCGGTGACCGAGGATGACCTCGGCGGGGCCTCCCTCGAAGACGCCATGGCCGGCACCATCGTCGAGTTCGAAGACGGCGATCTGGTGGAGGGAACCGTTGTCAAGATCGACCGCGACGAGGTGCTCCTCGATATCGGCTTCAAGTCCGAGGGTGTGATCCCCGTCCGCGAACTGTCCATTCGCAACGACGTAGACCCCTCCGAGATCGTGACCCTGGGCGAGGCCATCGAAGCCCTGGTCCTCCAAAAAGAGGACAAAGAGGGTCGCCTCATCCTCTCCAAGAAGCGTGCGCAGTACGAGCGGGCCTGGGGCACCATCGAGAAGCTGAAGGAGTCCGACGAGGTCGTCACCGGCCCCGTGATCGAGGTCGTGAAGGGTGGCCTCATCGTGGACATCGGACTGCGTGGCTTCCTGCCGGCATCCCTCGTCGAGCTGCGCCGGGTGCGCGAGCTCCAGCCGTACGTGGGCCGGGTCATCGAGGCCAAGATCATCGAGCTCGACCGGAACCGCAACAACGTGGTGTTGTCACGGCGAGCATGGCTGGAGGAGACCCAAAAAGAGCAGCGGGGTGAGTTCCTCGTCAACCTCAAGCCCGGCGAGCGTCGCAAGGGCGTCGTGTCCTCGGTGGTCAACTTCGGTGCCTTCGTCGACCTTGGGGGCATGGACGGCCTCGTCCACGTGTCCGAACTGTCCTGGAAGCACGTCGACCATCCCTCGTCGGTCGTGTCTGTCGGTGACGAGATCGATGTGGAGGTCCTCGACGTCGACTTGTCCAAGGAGCGCATCAGCCTGTCGTTGAAGGCCACCCAGACCGATCCGTGGCAGGAGTTCGCCAACTCCCACCAGGTGGGCGAGCTGGTCTACGGCCGGATCACCAAGTTGGTGCCCTTCGGTTCCTTTGTCCAGGTGGGCGACGGCATCGAAGGCCTGGTGCACATCTCGGAGATGGCCGGGCACCATGTCGACCTGCCCGAGCAGGTGGTCACCCCCGGCGAGGAGCTATGGGTCAAGATCATCGACATCGACCTCCAACGCCGCCGGATCAGCCTCTCGATCAAGCAGGCCGCCGAGGGTGGGGAAGTGTCCGAGGAGTACCGCGAGGCGTTCGGTGAGCACGCCTACGACGCCGAGGGCAACTACGTCGGCCCCTTCGAGTTCGCCGAAGCCGAGTTCACCCCCGAGACCGAGGCCCAAGCCGCGTGGGCAGACTATGTGGCTGAGCACGGCACGGGCGAAGGCGGCCCCGAGGCGCCGGCCGGTGACGCACCGGCTGCGGCTGAGTCACCCGTGGTCGATGTGGCCGCTCCCGAGGTCGCTGCGGCTGAAGTCGCCGCAGTCGCCCCTGAGGCGACGCCTGCTCCGACCGAGGGGTAGCTGCCCCGCTTCTCCGTTTGCACGCTGCGCCAGCGTCGGCCGTCGAGCCGACCGGCGCGGGCCCAGGTGGTCCCTGGCTCCGTCTCGGAGCGATGTCGGCGATCAGATGGCGATCACCGAACGCCGGCGCCTATCCTCAGGCGTCGGTCCCCACCGGTGTCGGATCGGCGCTACCGCTCGAATCGTCAGCAGCTGTCTGTACCAGCGGGAAGTGACAGGCCACCTGGTGTCCCGGCCCGACGTCGCGCAGGAGCGGCTCCTGCTCGGCGCAGACGTCCTGGGCGTAGGGGCAGCGGGTGCGGAACCGACAGCCTGAGGGGGGGTGGAGGGGCGAAGGCAGCTCTCCGCTCAGGGCCTTCTGGTTGGCCGCCTGGTCGGGATCGGGCTCGGGGATCGATGCCAGCAACGCCTCGGTATAGGGGTGGGCCGCTGAGCGGTAGAGATCGTCGGATCCGGCGATCTCTACCAGTTTCCCGAGATACATGACGGCAACCCGGTCCGAGACGTTTTTCACCACAGCCAGGTCGTGGGCGATGAACACCATGGTCAGTCCGAACTTCTCCTTCAGGTCGGCCAACAGATTGAGTATCTGGGCCTGCACGGAGACGTCGAGGGCGGAGACCGGTTCGTCGCAGATGAGCAGGTCGGGATCGGCCATCAGGGCCCGGGCGATGCTGATGCGTTGGCACTGCCCCCCGGAGAACTCCTGAGGCCGCCGGTCGCCGGCTGCTTCGGGGTCGATCCCGACCGCCTCGAGCATCTCGCGGACCTTGGCCGCCCGTTCCTCTTTGGTTCCGCGTCCCCAGATGGCCAACGGCTCGGCCACGATGTCACGCACCCGGCGGCGTGGATTGAGCGAGGAGATCGGGTCCTGGAAGATCATCTGGATCTTGGTCCGGACTCGACGCAGATCCCCGCTGCTCAGTTCGTCGAGCACCTGGCCTTTGTAGGTGACGTGGCCCGAGGTCGGCGGCTGCACCTGGACGAGCGCACGACCGGTTGTGGACTTGCCACACCCCGACTCACCCACCAGGCCGAGGGTCTCCCCGGTCCGGACGGTAAAGCTCACCTCCGAGACGGCGTGCACGGTCTGTCGCCCGCTGCGGAACTCGACCACCAGCCGGTCGACGGCCAGGACCACGTCCGGATCCTGCCCGGCCGGCTTGGGAGCGGCCGGCCCAGCACCAGCAGGGCCGGGGGCAGAGGGTGGGGGAACAGCAGCAGGAGCAGCAGGAGCTACCGGGGCGGCGGGCCTCAGGCGGCCGGCGGCCGTGTTCGGGTCGTTGGCACTCATGGCGCCACGACTCCGGGGGCTGGATCGGCCGGCGCCCCGCCGTCGGTGTCGCTGACGTCCGAGCTCGATGGAGCGGTGGACACGCCGTTGACCAGGGGAAACCAGCAGGCGAAGAGGTGGTCGGGGGAGCCGGCGGTACGCAGCGGAGGGTCGCTCTCGCGGCACTTGTCCTGAGCGTAGGGGCAGCGGGGGGCGAATCGGCACCCGCTCGGGGGATGGACGAGGTCGGGGGGACGGCCGGCAATGGCGTGGAGCCTGCTGCCACTGGGATCGGCCAGACGGGGGATGGAGTCCATCAGGGCCTGGGTGTAGGGCATGCGGGTGTCATGGAACAGGGTGCGGGTCGGAGCCCGCTCCACGATCCGTCCGGCGTACATGACCACGATCTCGTCGGCCCGGTTGGCCACGACTCCGAGGTCGTGGGTGACCAGGATCACCGCCATGTGGCGCTCCCGCTGCAGCTCGGCCAGCAGGTCCAGGATCTGGGCCTGCACGGTGACGTCGAGGCCGGTGGTCGGCTCGTCGGCCATGACCAGCCGTGGCGCACACGCCAGGGCGATGGCGATCATCACCCGTTGGCGCATGCCGCCCGAGAGCTGGAACGGATACCAGCGGATGCGTTCCTCGGGCGAGGGGATGCCCACCTGACGCAGGAGCTCGATCGCGGTGGCGTCGGCCTCTTTTCGGTCCATGTCCACATGGAGACGTAGCGACTCGGTGATCTGGCGACCGATCCGCTTGACCGGATTGAGTGCGGTCATCGGGTCCTGGAAGATCATGCTCAACTCGGCACCCCACACCTCGCGGAGCTGCTCGGGGCTCATGGCGGTGAGGTCGTGCCCGGCGAAGTGGACCGTCCCGCTCCTGATCACGTCCCGGGGCGGGAGGAGGCCCATGATCGAACGGGACAGGACCGTCTTGCCGGATCCTGATTCCCCGACGATGCCCAGGGTCTTTCCCCGCGAGACCGACAAGGAGACGCCATCGACCGCTCGCACCGTCCCTCGCCCGGTCCGGAACGACGTGTGGAGGTCTTCGACCACGAGGAGTGGCTCGCTCTGGTCCCCGACGTCGCTGAACGTGAGCGAGGTACCGGCGCCCTTCCGGCGCTTCCGTCCGATCACAGGAGCCCCTCACGGATGTCGTAGCGCTGGCGGAACCGGTCACCGATGAGGTTGATGGAGAGCAGGAGGAGGAACATGGCCAGCACCGGCCACAACATGATGTAGGGGTTGGTCTGCAGGTTCCCGTTGCTCGAGCCTTCGGCGATCATGTTGCCCCACGATGCCGTGGGTAGGGGGACGGACAGACCGAGGAAGGCCAGCGAGCCTTCGATGACGATGACCCCGGCCACCGAGATCAGCCCGAAGGTCACCGCCACCGGCACCACGTTCGGGAGGATCTCCCGAAACACGATCCGCGACGACTTGGCCCCGAGCGTGCGCGCGGCGATGACGAAGTCACGGTTGGCGAACGACAGGCTCGAGGCGCGGACCACCCGGTAGAGGAGCGGGATGACGGCCACCCCCAGGATCAAGGTGATCTTCCACAGGGAGGATCCCCAGAACGCCACGATGGCGATCACCGCCACGATGGCCGGGAAGGCGAGCAGCACGAACGAGGCGGCGTTGAGCGAGACGTCGAGGCGGCCCCCCTTGTAGCCGGAGATGAGTCCGAGGGTTCCCCCGACCAGCAGTCCGATGGCCACGGAGACGAATCCGACCACGAGGGAGACCCGGGCGCCGTAGATGAGGCGGCTGAGCAGGTCGCGTCCGAGGTCGTCGGTGCCGAGGAGGTGGTGGAGGCTCGGCGGGGCGTTGATGGCCGAGTAGTTCTGGAAGTTGGGGTTGGGCAGGGGTAAGAGGTTGGCCACGATGGCCAGGATGACCACCAGGGCCACCCAGCCGGCGGCCAGCCAGAAGAGAAGGCCGAGCGGCTTGCGCTGGAGGATATCGGCCGACTCCAGGGCCTCACTCTGGCGGGACACGACCAGCTCGTCCACGGCGGCCAGGCCCGGGACCTGGTCGGAGAGGAGGCGCCCGGAACTCCGGGTATCGGTGAGCTCGCGATCGTCAGGCATCGTTCACTCCCGGGTCACTCTCGGATCCACCACGGTGAAGAAGAAGTCGATGATGAACTGCAGCACCACGTAGACGATGGCGATGACCAGGGTAATGCCTTGTACGACGAGATAGTCCCGCTGCTGGACGGCCTGGACGAGCGAGTAGCCGAGCCCGTCGAGGGCGAAGAGGTACTCGACGATGAACGTGCCGGCGATGAGGGCTCCGATGTTCACACCGGCCGCGGCGAGCAGGGAGAACGAGGAGGGTCGGAAGGCATGACGCCACATGATCCAGCGGGAGGACAGGCCCTTCGACCGGGCCATGGTGATGAAGTCCTCCTGGAGGGTACTGATGAGGTCCGACCGGAAGAGCCGGTAGTAGACGGCGATGGAGCCCGCGGTGATGGCCAGCGACGGCAGGATCATGTCGTGGAGGTTGGTCGCCGGGTCCTGGGTGAAGGGTACGTAACCCGTGGCCGGGAACCAGTGCAACCCGACAGCGAACACGGCCACCATGACCGGAGCGATCACGAACGGCGGTAGGGCCAGCATCCCGAATGTGCCGGTGGTGGCGGCGTTGTCGAGGGGGCGGTTGGGCCGCCTCGAGGTGACGAGGGCCAACGGGATGGCCACGGCGAAGGCCACGATCTGGGAGATGATGATCAGCTCGAGGTCGATCGGCCATCCCTCGGCCAGGATCTGGGTCACCGGCTGGTGGTTGAGGTACGACTGGCCAAGGTTGCCGTGCAGCACCGAACTCAGCCAGATGAAGTACTGCTGGATCAGGGGCTTGTCCAGCCCGAGCTGCTTCAAGAGGACAGCCCGGTTGTGGGCGGTGTCGTTGGCTCCGAGGATGATGGTGGCGGGATCGCCCGGCAGCAGGTGGACCAAGAGGAACACCAGGACCGAGATGATGAACGCCACCACGACCAGCTGGATGAACCGGCGGAGGAGGTACTTGGCCATGGTGGGTGGAGATGCGGTGCCGGTCGCCCGAGCCGCTAGCTCTTCAACCAGATCTGCGTGGGTACGAAGATGCCTTCATCGAACCGGTACTGCGGCTTCCCGCTCGGCAGCGTCGGGTTGGCGAAGTTCTGGACCCGGCTGTCGCCCACCTCGGAGAAGACGTACTGCTCGATCCACAGATAGGGCAGCTGCTTGGCCAACTGCTCGTTGACGGCCCGGTAGGCCGCCACCCGGGAGGACTGGTTGGTGGCGTGACGCCCCTTCAGCAGGTTCAGCTCGATGATGGGATCGTTGATGCGGGTGAAGTTGAGGCCGATCTTGCCCACCGGCGAGAGGGTGGTGGTGCTCCACCACACGTAGTTGAGGTCGGGGTTGACCGCACCGAACTGGTAGGAGGTCACCGCCTGGAAGTTGCCCAGGACGAAGTCGTCGATGATGGTGGCCTGCTGCACCTCGGACAGGGTGACCTTGAATCCCACCTCCTGCCACATCTGCTGGAGGGCCTGGACGATCTTGATCTCCAGGGGGACCGGAATGGTGAGCAGGTTGAGCACGGGCGTGCCGTGCTTGGCCTTGTACGCCTGGACCAGGGCTTTGGCCTTCTTCGGGTTGAAGGTGGGGTAGTGGGTGTTCGAGTAGTAGGGCGAGCCCGGCAGGAAGATCCCGGTGGCCGGCTTGGTCGGCGGGCCCCCGGCCACTTTTTGGATCTGGGACTGGTTCATCCCGTAGGCGAGGGCCTGGCGGATGGTGAGGTCGTTGGTCGGGGCGACCGCCGTGTTCAACATGATGAAGGAGAACGACGGCTGCCCGATGACGCCGGTGGCGGTGGTGACGAGCTGGTAGCCCGATCCTCCCGAGCCCGAGAAGTTGGTGATGGTGGTGGGATCGACCGATTGGATCAGGTCGACTCCGCCGGTGCGGAGGGAGGACTCCCGCTGGGTGGTGTCGGGGATGGGCTTGAAGGTGATCTGGTCCAGATACGGGAGGCCCTTGCGCCAGTAGTTGGGATTGCGGGTGGCCGTGAAGTGGTCGTTCGGCTGCCAGCTGGTGTAGATGAACGGGCCGGTGCCGATCGGGGTGGGGGCGCTGTTGGGATGGGCGGTGGCCTGTTCGATCATGGCTTCACCGACCACGTAGCCGACCTGGGTGGTGAGTCCCGAGGGGAAGGTGGGGTTGGGACCGGTGAGCTTGTAGACGACGGTCATGTCGTCGGGGGTGGTCACCGAGGCGATCTGGTCGAGGGCCACGCCGGTGAGCGCCGACGCCTTCAGCGCGTTGTAGTTGGCCAGTACCACCGCCGAGGTGAGGATCGGATCCGTCGCTGAACTTCACCCCGGACCGCAGCGTCATGGTCCAGGTGTCGTAGGTCGAATTGCTGCTCATCGACTTGGCCAGGTACGGCTGGGTGGTGCCGTCGGCGGCCACGGCCATGAGTGGGTCGTAGATGGCGTTGGCGTAGTTGAAGCCGTTGGTGTCCCAGTGGGCGGTGCCCGGATAGAACCCGTCGATCTCGGCGAGCACCCCGACGATCAGTTTGCCCCCGCGGACCGGCTGGCCCGTGCCCACGCCGGCCTTCGACTTCGAGGTGCTGGCGTAGCTGGTGCCGCTGGCCACCAGATCCCCGACCATGCCGGCGCCGGCTGCCCCCAGCGCTACCAGTCCGCCGGTCGCTGCCCCCCGGGACAGAAAGGACCGACGGCTTAATTCGTTATCCGATGTCACAGAGTTCCCCCATCTCTCCCTGCCCAATGCTGACGCTCGTCATCCCGACGCCGGATGCACTCTGCCACAGGCGCACCGTGTCGTGCGGGCAGGTTACTCCCAGGTAGGGCCAGGGTCCACGCATAAAAGGGGAGATCACACCTTGCGGCGCACCCTGGGTACCATGCGTGCCATGGACGCGCCTCCGCCAGGATCCGCCCCCGTCGCCGCGCCCGGAGACGAGCGTCTCGGATCCGACCTCGACACCGGGGCCGATGACCGATCCGGGGTTGGCCCTGCACGGGGACGGGCCGAGGCCGGGGCTACCGGCCCGGGAGGAACGGACCGCCCTACCGGGCCCGAGGAGACCGAGGACCCCGAGGGGCGGCCCTTCTCCCACCGGACGGTGGTCATCTTCGGGGTAGGCACCGTCGTGGTCCTGATGGCTGCAGTGGTCCTGCGGTTCTGGACCCGGTCGGACCTGTGGCTGGACGAGGCCCTGACCGTCAACATCGCCCGACTTCCCATCCACGAGATCCCCTCCTTCCTCCGCCGGGACGGGGCACCGCCCCTGTTCTATGTGCTCCTCCACTTCTGGATGGGCGTGTTCGGCACCTCGGACATCGCGGTGCGCTCGCTCTCGGGGGTCATCGGGGTGGTCACCGTCCCCCTGGCGTGGGTGGCAGGGAAGCGCCTGGGCGGCGCCAAGGTGGGGTGGGCGGCCATGCTGCTCGTGGCCACGTCGCCCTTTGCCACCCGCTACGACACCGAGACCCGGATGTACTCACTCGTGGTGCTGCTCACGATCCTCGGCTTTCTCGCCCTCGATCGTTCGCTGCGTCATCCTCGGCCCGGCAACCTGATCGCCGTGGGTGCGGTCACGGGTCTGCTCCTCTATACCCACTACTGGTCCCTCTATCTGATCGGCACGACGATGCTGTGGCTGGCGTACCAGTCCTGGCGCGGTCGTCCCGAGTGGGTCCGGGGAGCCCGGGCCTCCCTGGCGGCCGCGGTGGTCGGCTGCCTCACCTTCCTCCCGTGGCTGCCCACCTTCTTGTTCCAGTCGAAGCACACCGGGACCCCGTGGGCCACCCCGGCCAACTTCTCGGCCATGGTGAACGCGGTCTCCTCGTTCGCCGGTGGAAGCACCAACCAGGGGAGGGCCCTCGCCCTCATGTTCTTCGCCTTGGCCGGACTGGGGCTGTTCGGCGTGGCCACCGATCGACGCCACATCACGCTCGACATCGTCACCCGGCCCCTCGGCCGGCCGCTGGCCATCGCCGTGGCCGGAACCCTCGGGGCCGCCATCGCCGGGGGATTCCTGACCAACAGCGCCTTCGACGCCCGCTACGCGTCGGTGGTGTTCATCCCCCTCATCCTCATGGTGGCCATCGGCCTCGTCACGCTTCGGGACCGGCGGGTCCGGAGCGTCGTCCTCACCCTGGCCGTGATCGCCGGCCTGGCCGGGTCGGTCACCAACATCACTACCAACCGGACCCAGGCCGGCCAGGTGTCGCGGGCCATCGCCCACTACGGCCATGCCGGGGATATCGTCGCCTACTGCCCTGACCAGCTGGGCCCGGCGGTGGACCGCCTCCTGCCGGCGAACCGTTACCTCCAGACCACCTTCCCCCGGGGCACCGGACCGACCTACGTCGACTGGGTCGACTACGGCGCGGCTTCGGCCAAGGGCGATCCACTGGCCTTCGCCGACCATCTGGAGTCCCTGGCGGCCAAGACGGGCAAGCAGATCTTCCTCGTGTGGGCCCCCGGCTACCAGACCTTCGGCGTCAAGTGCGAGGGCATCGTCCAGACCCTCCAGGACGATCCCCGCTACCACGCCCAGGCACTGGTCGGAGCCAACGACGTCAGCTTCTACCAGCCGATGTCGTTGGTCCGCTTCACCCCGACCTCGCCGTAGCGGCCAGCGGCGAGGGACGGACCGATCAGGTCCCGCAGGGGAGTTCCGCGTACCACCACGGCTGGGCGATCTCGGGCAGGACCGGTCGACTGGCCGACGAGGCCAGGCTGGCGTGGGTGCGACCCAGCGTGACCAGCTTGGGCAGTAGCCGGGTGCCCACCAGTTCGCCTCCGGGCACCGTCATATGGACCCCGTCGGAGCAGCGGGCGTCCACCCCGTCCACCGCCGTGGTGAACTGGTTGCCCGGCGAGAGGAATGAGCCCAGGTCGAACACCGACACGGTCTGCGGATTGAGTTGGGCCGCCGACTCGAGGAGCTGGTTGTCGGTGGCGACCCGGGCCGGATCGTTCTCCGGCCACGTGGAGCCGTCCGGCTCCTCGCCGCTGTTGTAGTAGGGCGAAGTCAAGAACACGACCTTGGCGCCGTTCGAGCTGAGGGCAGCCACCGCTTGGTCGTAGCGGGCCTCGGCCCAGAAGTTGAAGGTGGGCTGGCCCAGGTGCTGCCACGTCCCGTTGAGCTCGGTGTCGAGGGTGTCCCCCCGGGCGAGGTAGACGACCACATCGGGGTCGAACTGCTGGACGAGGGTCCGGTAGGTGCTGATGAGCTGGCTCGGATCGCCCGCCTGGCACGGCGTTCCGGGAGGATCGGTGAACCAGAGGACCCGGACCTGCTGCGCCTCGGCCAGCGAACAGCCGGGGGCGCCGTCATTGAGAATTTCGGCGTCGTAGCGAGCCGCCACCTGCTTGAGGCCCACCCCGAGCGAACCGGCCATGGAGTCGCCCACGAGCAGGATGCGCACCGGACGAACCGGGACGGCGACACCGGTCACCCCGGCCACAGCGCCCGCACCGGCAGCCGAGGCCGGCGGCGGGAGGTCGGGGACGACGGCGGAGGCCGAGGGCATCATCATGGGAAGGAGCGAGACCACGATGGCGGCCACCGGAATGGCCACCAGCGAACGCCACCCGGCCAGTCTGCCCCGGTGGATCGGGGTCTCGACGAAGTGGAACGAGAGGGCGGCGATCCCCACGATGACGGCCAGTCGGGCGGCCAGGAGTTCCACGCCCTGCAGGTGGGTTCGCTGCGAGGTCATCACCAACAAGACGGGCCAGTACCAGAGGTACATGCCGTAGGAGATCCTGCCGATGTACGGAAGCGGCCGGACCGAGAGCAGCCCTCCCACCGGGTGCCGGGTCAACAAGGTGATGCAGGCGATGACCCCGGCCGTGGCCACGGCGAGGAGGGCGAAGCCCCCGTGGAAGGTGAGCGGGGAGGTCTCGGGAACGGTCCGCCACATGACGAGGACGACGAGGGCGCCCACGACGCCGATCGACGCCGAGGATGCGCCGGCCCATGGCCGTGCGGACCGGTCCCCACCACAGGCAGACCGCGGCCAGGGCCGCACCTACCAGCAGACCCTGGGCTCGGGTGTCGCTCCCGTAGTAGGCCCGGTTGACCGATGTGGTGCCGACCGGCGTCAGGTAGGCCATGGCGAGTGCCGAGGCCGTCGCCCCCACGAGGGCCACTGCCGCCACCACCACGAGCCGGTTTCGGCTCCGCTCCCTCGACGGGCGCCGCAGGGCGCGGAACCCACCTACGAGGGCCAGCAGCACGAGGGGCCAGATCAGGTAGAACTGCTCCTCGATGGCCAGGGTCCAGGTGTGCTGGAGGGGGAGGGGTTCCCGACCGTGGCGAAGTAGCTGGTGTTGCCGGCGATGAAGTGCCAGTTGGCCACGTACCCCACCGTGGCCAAGGTGTCACCGAGGAGGCCGGGTGACCCCAGCACCTTGGGCAGCAGGACCGACACCGACCCCACCACAGCCAGCATCACGAACAGGGCGGGTAGGAGGCGGCGGGCCCGTCGTCCCCAAAAGGCCCGGAGGCCAACACCGCCGGTCGTCCGCCATTCACCGAGGAGCAGGGTGGTGATGAGGAACCCCGACAGCACGAAAAAGACGTCCACGCCGAAGTAGCCACCGGGCGCCCAGCTGGGATTGGCGTGGTAGAGGATCACCGCGGTGACGGCAAACGCCCGCATGCCATCCATAGGGGCCACCCGGTGGCCGACGATGGGGGAGTAGGGGTCGGGCTCGAGCGACCCGTGGTCGGAGAGCGACCGCCGAGCGTCGTCGGGCGCGGGACGGCCCGAGGACGGCGCCGCAGCGCCTTCGACAGCCGGTGCCGTCGGTGCCTCGTCCCAGGCCTCGATGAGCCCTGTCGCTGTCAACATCTACCGTTGCCCCCTCGGGACCCGACACGGCGTCGGCTCCCAGCCCTCGGTTGCCCATCGTTGGCCCGGAGTTGCAGCGGACAGGCCTCCAACGGACTCGCAGGCCCTTCGGTGACGCCTCCCCGGTGCGCAAAACGCCGGAGATCACAGCATAGAGTTGTGGTCCATGGTAGGCACGGGGAGACATTCTGCCCGTGGGTGGTGGGGCTGGCTCGGGCTGTGGACGGCCGTCGGTCTGGGCATCCGACTGGCCTCGCTCTTCGGCCCGGGGCGTTCGGGACGAAGTCCTGGTGGGGATAGCTATTACTACCACTATGCGGCCAATCTCCTGGTGGCCGGGAAGGGCTTCGTCAACCCCTTCATCTACTACTCGAGCACCGCCCACCATCAAGTACAGACAGCGGCGTGGCCACCACTCTTCGTGTTCGTGCTGGCCATCCCCTCGGTACTCGGACTGAAGACCTTCCTGGCCACCCGGGTGTGGTGCTGCATCATCGGGGCCGGCGGTGTCCTGCTCTGCGGGTTCACCGGTCGGGAGATCGGGGGACGACGGGTCGGGCTGATCGCCGCCTTCCTCGTAGCCGTCTATCCGAACCTCTGGATGAGTGACGAGCTGGGACTGTCCGAGGCACTCTCACCGCTGTTGGTGTCGGCGGTGCTGCTGTGCGCCTACCGGTTCTGGAAGCGACCCGGCCTCGGGACCGTACTCGGACTCGGCGCCTCGATCGGACTGGCGGCGCTCGGACGCGACGAACTCTCGCTGTTGGCCGTGTTCATCCTGGTGCCGTTGGTCCTGATGGCCTCAGCCCTCCGCTGGCGCCGTCGTCTGGCCCTGTTGGCCATCGGCGGTCTCTGTGCCCTGGTCATCGTCGGACCCTGGGTGGGCTACAACATGAGCCGGTTCGACGACCCGGTCTTCATCAGCTCGGGCTTCGGGGTCACGCTGGCGTCGTCCAACTGCGCCCAGCTCTACTCGGGCCCGACCGAGGGGTACTGGTCGCTCGAGTGCGCCGTGGCCGTGAAACAACAGGTCGCCGATCCACGCCACGACGAATCGGTGCAGGGAGCGGCCGCCCAAGCCGATGCCTGGCGGTTCATCGACTCGCACACCAACCGACTCTTCCCGGTCGAGATGGCCAGGCTGGGCCGGGCCTTCGCCCTCTTCCATCCGTTGGAGCAGATCCGCTTGGACTCGACCGTCGAGACCCGCCCCTACCGCTGGGCGCTGGTCGGACTGGGCATGTACTACGCCCTCGTGGCCCTCTCGGTCGGCGGACTGGTCATCCTCCGCCGGCGCCGGGTGCCCATCTTCCCCCTCCTCGCTGTGGGCCTGGACGTGGCCATCTCGGTGGCCCTCACCTTCGGGCAGACCCGCTACCGCACCCCCTTCGAGGTCTCCCTCGTACTGGCGGCCGCCGTGCAGCTGGACTGGCTGTGGACGAGGTTCCGGGGTGGCGATGCCCGATCGGGGGCTTCGGGAACCGGCCCTGACGAGCAGGGCGAGCCATCTGGCCCGGGCACCGGGCCAGATGGCCGGGAGGTGGGCTGGGACGACGAAGTCCCTTCCGATCCCACCGGGGGACCCTCCGGGCGTCCGACGCCGGTGGCGACCGGGTAAGGCTCACCGGCCCCGGGAGCGGGTAAGGCGCCCTCGGGCCGGGGTGTACCCGACCGGGAGCGAACGGTCCCCGATACAACGCTGACGGAGGGGGAGCCGCTAACCTGCGGGGCGGTGCCCGACCGGGAGCACGGCGCCTCGCAGTACCGGTCCCAGCGCCCCGGCGTGTCGTGGGACGCAGGATGGATGCAGACGATTCGAATCGGTCGGTCTCCATCGGCATGACCGAACGACGCGACAGGACCGCAGGCAATGATGACGAACCCGACCATGAGCACACCGCAACGCACAAGTCAGTCCCACTCATGACCGGGCCCGATCAGCCACCGGCGGCCGACGCCAACCCCCTCCACCTCACCGATCCGGTACTGGTGATCGGGGCAGGACCGGCCGGCCTCACCGCCGCCTACGAACTGGTGGAGCGGGGTGACCCGGTGATCGTCGTCGAGGCGGACTCGGTGGTCGGTGGGATCAGCCGCACCGTGGAGCGGGACGGCTGGCGGTTCGACATCGGTGGCCACCGGTTCTTCACCAAGGTGGCACCGGTCGAGGAGTTCTGGCACAAGGTGCTGCCCCCCGAGGACTTCCTGCTGCGTCCCCGTATGAGCCGCATCTACTACGGCGGTAAGTTCTACGACTACCCGATCAAACTGGGCAACGCCCTCTCCAATCTCGGGGTGGTGGAGGCGTTCTTGTGCGGGTTGTCGTTCCTCTGGGTCAGGATCCATCCCCCGAAGGACCTGACCACGCTGGAGGGCTACATCGTCTCGAACTACGGATGGCGCCTCTACAACCACTTCTTCAAGACGTACAACGAAAAGCTGTGGGCGGTCTCGGCTTCGGAGATCTCCGCTGACTGGGGCGCCCAACGGATCAAGGGCATGTCGCTGTGGAACGCGGTGTGGGAGCCCATTCGGGCCTCACTGGCCGGCTCCCGTCGGGACAAATCCAAGCAGGTCACCAGTCTCATCGAGGAGTTCCAGTACCCCAAGTACGGACCGGGAATGATGTGGGAGCGCTGTACGGAACAGATCGAGGCCGCCGGCGCCACGGTGCGCATGGAGACGTCGGCTGCGACCGTCCACGTGGAGGACGGCGCCGCGGTGGCCGTGACCGTGTCGTCGGGCGGCGTCGACGAACGCATCGACGTCTCCCACGTGATCTCGTCGATGCCGTTCACCAAACTGGCCCGGATCGTCGACCCGCCCGTCCCCGAGGAGGTCCGGCGGGCCGCAGACGACCTGCACTACCGCGACTTCATCACCGTGGCTCTCGTGGTCCCGGTCGACCGGGGGTTCCCGGACAACTGGATCTACATCCACGCCCCCGACGTGAAGGTGGGTCGGATCCAGAACTTCGGCTCGTGGTCGCCCTTCTTGGTGAAGGACGGCCGCACCTGTCTCGGCATGGAGTACTTCGTGTTCGAAGGCGACGAGCTCTGGAACTGCTCGGACGACGAGCTGGTGGCCCTGGGCACGAAGGAGCTGGCGGCCATCGGGCTGGTCGAGCCCTCGGACGTGGAGGCCGGCTACGTGGTCCGGATGCCCAAGGCCTACCCGGTCTACGACGATGTCTACCGGGACAACGTCGAAGTGATCCGCCGGTGGTTCGAACAGCACGCACCGAACGTCCACCCGGTAGGACGCAACGGGATGCACAAGTACAACAACCAGGACCACTCCATGTACACGGCCATGCTGACCGTCGAGAACATCCACGGCGCCCACCACGACATCTGGTCGGTCAACGTGGAAGAGGAGTACCACGAAGAAGACGAGTCGGGCAGCGAACGGCCCTCCAGCCGATCCGGCGGGACGGGTCGGGATGCACCGATCCTCCCCCGGAAGACCACCAGCTGACGATCGAACTCCGGGCGGGCCCGAAGGGGGTTGACTACGGTGCTCTCGAGGGTCCGGTCGTCCAAGTCCTTGCGCAGGAGGGCCACCTCTTCGGCCAGGGCCCGTGAGTGATCCTCCAGGCGTCCCACTTCCCAACTGAGCCGGACACAGACGGTGAGGAGGAAGAGGGCCGCCATCACGGTCAGCAGGTCGGGCGGGTTCTTCACCCCGAAGGCGTGGGCGAGGGAGTTGAACAGTCCCGGGAAGACGGCGAAGACGGCGATCACCAGGGCCACGGCCAGCCACATGATGGCGTACTTCTCGTGCAGGTGGCGCCGTCGGGAGAGCTCGATGATCACGGTGAGGGTGACGAGGGCGCTCACCAGGGCGATGATGTGGACTCCGGTCATGTGGCCTCCGTCCTGCGTTGCCGAGTTGGGATTGGAGTGGCGGCGGAACACCGAGAGCACGAGCACCATCATCACCCGGAGCAGGTAGAGGGCGGCCCGCACCGGCGACTGGCTGGGCGAGCCGGCCAGCCGAGGTCGCATGGTGACCGGAACCTGGTGGACCCGGCCGCCGGCATCGGCCGCGATGATCAGCGACTCCACCGTGTCGGAGAGGTAGTCGGCCGGGTAGCTCTGGGCGAAGAGCTCGATGCCGGCCCGGTTGTGGGCCCGGAACCCCGAGGTGACGTCGGTGAGCTTGGTGCTCGTCACCCGGGAGAGGTACCGGGCCAGGAGCCGCATGGCCGCCCGGCGGGCCCGGGGTACGGCGATGTCCCCCTGGCCGGCGAACCGTGCACCGATCACCACCTGGGGGCCGGGCTCGTCGTCGAAGTGGGTGAGGAGCAGCCCGATGTCCCGGGCGTCATGCTGGCCGTCTGCGTCCACCTGGACGAGGACGTCGTAGCCGTGGTCACGGGCCACCCGGAACCCCACCCGCATGGCCCCGCCCACCCCCAGGTTGAACGGGTTGGAGATCACCTGGGCTCCCGCCTCGCGGGCCTGGGCCGCCGTGCCGTCGGTGGATCCGTCGTCGACCACAAGGACCGTGCACCCGGGTTCGGCCGTCTGGACCTCTTTGACCACGATCCCTACCGAGCGCTCCTCGTTGAGGGCCGGTAGCACCACGAGGATCTTCGGGCGTTCGGGCATCGGGCTCTCGTCCGGCCTGCTCACGGTACCGACGATGCGGAGACGGCCGCTCCGTCGGGTGCCGGCTGGGCGGGCGGATTGTCCCCCCCGTCCTCGGGGCCGCCGAGCGGCGTCGGACGATGGGCCGCCTCGGGCGAATCGATCCCGGTGGCCGGCTCGGCGTCCGATCCGGAGTCGCCCCCGACGCAGTCGGGCCCAGAACCATTCGAGCTGGACGGCAGCCAACAGCACCAGTGAGACCTCGAAGGTGGTCCGGTACCGGGTCTGGCCGAAGGTGAGCACCACCGAGCACACCACCTGGAGGCCGATGGCCCACAGCGGGAACGATGGGATGCGGCGGCGGCGGAGCACCACCGTGCCCCCGACCGACAGGGCCAACAAGACGTAGTAGGAGACGAGCCCGGTCACCGCCCAGCGGTAGGGGCGGGTCTCCACGTAGTAGTCGAGGAAGATCTGCTGCATGGGGTGGTAGAACCCGAAGGCCCGGCCGAGCTTGGCCAGCGTCACCGGGACCAGTCGGTTCTCGTGCGCCTTCACATAGTCGAGGGCCAGGTGTTGGAGTTGGGCACCCTCGACGGATTCGTCGGCGTGGACGTTGACCGACGGTTGGGCGGCGTAGGCCAGGGCGCACTTCATCGACCAGTAGCCCTCGAACTGGCCTGAGTAGGTGGTCGGACAGTCGGCCGAAGCGAGGGTCACCCCGAGACCACTGCTGATGAACACCGGCTTGTCGAACCGGCTCAGGTTGTACCCGACCCACGGACCGACGACGAGGGCCGTGACCACCAGCCCGATGCCGAGCGTGGCGAAACGGCGTTTCCAGCTGAGGGCCCGGGCCAAGAGCACGATGGGGACGAAGATGAAGACCACGAGGACGGTCAGCTCGTCCCGTCCGAGCATGGCCACACCGATCGAGGCGGCCAACCAGACGGCCCGGGGGAGCGTGGGGCTCTTCCAGAACCGGTAGGTGAACAAGAGCACCCCGGCCACCAGCAGCGGAGCGATGGTCTCGGACAGGGCCAACTCGTCGGTCATCCAGATATTGGGATAGACCGCCAGCAAGAAGGCGGCGATCAGGCCCACCCGACGGCCGGCGATCTCCCGGCCCGGTATACCCGCAGACCACGATGGCGGCCGCACCGAGGACACAGCACCAGACCCGCTCGGCGAGGAAGGTCTTCAGACCGACCGCCGAGGGGATAGCCACCAAGAAGATGAACAGGGGCGGGAACGAGGCCGACTGGACGGCATGGTGGGCCCCGTGGGGGATGTAGAGGTAGGGATTGATGAATCCATGCCCGCTGACCAGCAGGTTGGCCCCGTAGTGGTAGAAGTAGGCGTCGCCCCCGGCGACCTTGTCCGGCTGGCTGTAGACCGTGATCAGCCGGATGGCCAGGCCCAGTGCGGTCCACAGTCCCAACCACAGCCACCAGCGGGGTGGGGAATGGCTCCGGCGATGCATGAGCGGTCAGCCTACGTCGGCCGGATGGCCGAGCAGGGATCCCCGCTTCAGGCCTGAGTCGCAGGGCTGCCCCTCTGGGGGCGCACGGACGTGCAACGATCATCAGCCGTGACGACCATGGACCTCGTATCCGGCGAGGAGCCGCAGGCACCCGAGCCACCGGGCGATCCTGACCTGATGGCCGAACCGGGGGAGGCGCCTCGACGGTCCGGTCCCCACGTGCCCGGACTCGACGGGATCCGGGCCATCGCCGTGCTCGGCGTACTGGCCTTCCACGGGGGGGTGTCCTGGGCCACGGGCGGCCTGCTCGGGGTGGATATCTTCTTCGTGCTGTCGGGGTTCTTGATCACCTCGCTGCTGATCGGGGAGTGGTCCAACTCGGGGACGGTGCGGTTCCGAGCGTTCTACGAACGCCGGGCACGGCGGCTCCTGCCCGCGCTCTTCGTGACCATGCTCGTGATCGCGGCCTACGCCCAGTGGTTTGCCCTCCCGAGCACCCTGAGCTCACTTCGCGGCGACGCCATCGCCACGTTGGCCTACGTGGCCAACTGGCGCTTCATCGCCACCGGGGCGAACTACTTCGTCCGCTTCGGTCCACCGTCACCGCTGCTGCACACGTGGTCGCTCGCCGTCGAGGAGCAGTTCTATCTGGTGTGGCCGGCGCTCGCCCTGTTCGTCATGCGGCGTCGGGGCCGCCGAGGCCTGGCTGCCGTGGCCGCCGTCGGCGTCGTCCTCTCGGCCGCGGTCACCGCCGTGCTGTTCCACCACGGGGTGAGCGCCACCAGCCTCTACTACGGGACCCAGACCCGGGTCCAAGAGGTCATGGCCGGAGCACTGCTCGCCGCGGTGATGCCCCGCATCGTCCGCTGGGCCCGTCCGGATCCCGACGCCGGAGTTGGCGTTCAGGACACCGGAACCGGTGGGCCCGGCCGACTCTGGTACCGGGGCTGGCAGATCTCGGTGCTCGGTGGCCTGGGCGTCGCCGGACTCCTGTGGGCCCTCCACACCGTCAGCGGTCAGACCGGCTTCCTCTACGACGGGGGGTTCTTGCTGGTGGCGGCGGCCACGACCGCGGTGATCCTGCTCGTGGTGGTGCGACCCGAGGACCTGGTGTCCCGGGTCCTGGCCGTCGGGGTCCTCGGCTACATCGGCCGCATCTCGTATGGCCTGTACCTCTACCACTATCCGATGTTCCTCATGATCGACGGCCAGCACACCGGCCTGTCGGGTACACCGCTGCTGCTGGTGCGCCTGGCCACCACCGGCGCGGCCGCCGTCGCCTCCTACCACCTGGTGGAGATGCCGATCCGTAACCGCCGGGCCGTCCCCGGCCGGTACCTCCTGGCCGCCCTGCCCGTAGCCCTCGTCGTCGCGGTGGTGGCGCTGGTCCTCACCACCGTCCCCCCGCCACCCCAGGTCGTCCGCCAGGCCCCGAAGAAGGTCGGGGTGTTCGCCGTGCCCGCCCGTCCGCCGTCGGCCCTGGCCGGTGGCCACCACGTCCACGTCCTGCTGCTCGGCGACTCGCTGGCCGAGACCTTGGGCACCGGGCTCGGGGTCCAGGCCGACTCCTGGGGGGCCACCGTGGACAACCAGGGGATCGTCGGGTGTGACCTCGATCCGGACACCGTCGTGAACATCGAGGGCTCGGTCACCCAGGCCGCCCAGGGGTGCGTGGGGTGGCAGCAGAGGTGGAAGGACCTGATCGACCACCAGGACCCCGATGTGGTGGCCGTCCTCCTCGGTCGCTGGGAGGTATCCGACCGCATCATCGACGGGCATTGGACCCGCATCGGCGAGCCGGCCTGGGACCGGGTCTACGCCGCCGAGCTGAGCCAGGCCATCTCGATCCTCTCCTCTCGAGGCGCCCATGTCGTGGTGTTCACCCTGCCGTACATCACCCAGACGACCGAAGCCCCCGACGGCACCCCGTGGGACATCAACCAGCCCGCTCGGACCAATGAGTACAACGATCTGGTGCGCAAGACGGTGGCCCGCTACCCGAAGGTGGCGTCGGTGATCGACCTCAACGGACTCCTCGACCCAGGTGGCGCCTACCGCGCCACCATCCACGGGGTTCCCGTCCGGGACGACGACGACGAGCACATCTCCCTCTACGGCGGGATGCTCCTGCGCCCGGACATCCTTCCCACCCTGGTCCAGTTGGGTCTGCCCCACGAGCGGGTCCGGAACGCCCCGGTGGCGGCCCCTACGACGACCCGGTGATCGCCGCCCACCGCCGGTCAGGCCTCCTCTTCCCGTAGGGCGGGGTATCCTGTGGCGCTCGTCCCGAACGGGAGAGCCCCCGGGACCACCGTCCCCGGCAGCCGGGTTCGGTCCGTTCGGTCCGCCCGACGTCGGCCGTGATGGCGAGGTCGACGCCAGGGACCGCGTACGTGACGGCGGACCCTCCGGCCCGGAGGACGGAAGGAAAGGGTGCCGATGGGAGGTCCGGGCAGCGACGTGACCACGTTCGCCTCCGACGCGCCCCACGCCCAGTCGGCAGACCGCCCGCGCCCGACCGTGGTCCGGACCGGTCGGGCCACGACCCCTCGATGAGCTGGCGCTCCCTCCTAGCCCGCGGTAACAAGCCCGGGGCGCAACCCGAAGGCGACACGGCCGTCGCCGCGCTCCGTTCCACCCCCGGGCCTCCCCGAGCCGACCAACCCGGTGGCGACGACGCCGCTCCGGCCACCATGACCGACGAACTCCTGGTGGCCGAGGACTCGCTGGTCGACACCATCGCCCTCACCCCGTCGGGCGGCCTGATGGCCGACCCGTTCCTCACCGGCACGCGGCCGCATCCCGGGGCCCTGCCCGACGCACCGGACGCCGATGACGACACCAGTGCCGGATCCGACGCGGAGACCAACGAGTCCTTCGTAGGCGGTGTGCTCCAAGCCGGGCCCCTGGCGGTCGGGGGCCTGGTGGCCAACGGGCTCAACATCGTGGCCACGGTGCTCGTGGCCCGCCTCCTCACCACCCAGCAGTACGGCGGGGTGGCCCAGCTCCTCGGACTGTTCTTCGTGCTGTCCATGCCGGGATCGGCCCTCTTGGTCGGGGTGGTCCGACGAATCGCCGCCGCCACCGCGCGAGGGCCGCCAAGAAGAGATGCACCGGTGGACGACGCGGATGGCCCGACGCTGCCTCATCGGGCTGGCCGTGTGGGCGGTGATCTCGGTGGCCATCGCCGAGCCCCTCGGCTCGGCCCTCCGGCTCCCGAGCTCGGGCGGGGTGGCCGCGGTGCTGGTGGCCGGCGGGGTGTGGTTGGTCCTCTGCCTCTACCGGGCCGTCCTCCAGGGCCACCGCCGCTACTCGGGACTCGGGCTCAACCTGGTGGTCGAGATCGCCGTGCGGGTGGTGTTCGTGCTCGGCTTGGCCGCCGCCGGCTTCGGGATCACCGGGTTCGCCGTCGGCCTGCTGCTCGGCGAGCTGGTGGCGGCCGGGCATGCCCGGTTCTTGTCCACCAAGGCCTGGAACTACCCGGCCACCGACCCACTGGCCTCGGATCTTGCCGCCCGGGACCGAACCCTGTCCATCGACCTCTCGGCCGCGCTGATCGGCTTCGCCCTCCTCGGCATCCTCCAGAACGCCGACATCATCCTCGTGGGTCGTCTGGACCCGTCGAGCTCGGGGCCGTACGCGGCCATCTCGGTGGCCAGCAAGTCCCTCGTGTTCGGGGCCATCCTCCTCGGCAGCTATGTGCTGCCCGAGGCGGCGCTCCGCTGGCACCAGGGCCAGCACGCCCTCCGCCAGGTCGCGGTGACCTTGGTCTTCCTCCTCGTGCCGGCGCTGGTCTTGTTGGGTGTGGCCCTCGTGGCCCCCGTGTGGTTCCTCACCACCTTCTTCTCGGCCAAGCTCAGCGGGGCCGCACCGGCCTTTTCCACCCTGGTCGGAGCCATGGCCTGCCTGGGCACCGTCGTGATCCTGACCAACTATCTCTTCGGTGCGGCCCGGCGGTGGATCATCGGGCTCTTGGCCGTCGGGGTAGTGGTCCTGTTGATCCTCATCCACAAGGCTCACGGTGCCGTGGTGGCGACGGCCCGGGCCGAACTGGCCGTCCAGGGTGGCCTGGCCCTGGCCGTAGCCGTGGCCTTCGGCGTCGTCCATCTCCGCTGGTGGCGCCAGAGCCGCTCCACGGTTCCCGAGGACGACCTCACTAGTATTGGCCGACGCGATCCTCGGGGGACCAGTGTGAGCAGAGGCATCGAAGGTGGGGCTGAGGGCTCCGGGGCGATGATTCCCGAGGATGACGACCGGGACCCCACCGCCCTCCACCTGCGCAGCCTCGAGAGTCGTGACCGACTGGGCGCCATCGCCGATGCAGCCGGTCTGCACCGGGTGGACGTGGTGGCCTGGCGGGACCTCGACGATGCCGAAGCCGGTGGCTCGGAGCTCCACGCCCACGAAATCCTGACCCGATGGGCCGACGCCGGCGTCGACGTACGCCTGTGGACCTCGAGGGTGGACGGGGCGGCGCGCTACATCAACCGTGGTGGCTACGCCGTCAACCGCCGTGCCGGCCGCTACGCGGTGTTTCCCCGCACCGCCATCGCCGGGTTGCGCGGGAGGATCGGCACCGGCGACGGACTGGTCGAGATCTGGAACGGGATGCCGTTCTTCTCACCGCTGTGGAGTCACGTCCCGAGAATCGTGTTCCTCCACCACGTCCACGCCGAGATGTGGAACATGGTCCTCTCCCCGTCGCTGGCCAAGCTGGGGTACGTCCTCGAACACCGCGTGGCGCCGCCCTTCTACCGGCACAGCCAGATCGTCACCCTCTCCGAGTCGGCCCGCAACGACCTGGTCGGACGGCTCCACATCCCCCCGTCACGGGTCACCGTCGTCCCCCCGGGGATCGACAGCCGGTTCACCCCCGGCCCCGAGACCGATCCCGAACCGTTCGTCGTCGCCGTGGGCCGCCTGGTCCCTGTGAAGCGGTTCGACTGGTTCATCGAAGCCATGGTGGCGCTGAAAGAACACCGGCCCGACCTGAAAGCAACGATCATCGGCGAAGGGTACGAGCGGCCTGCCCTCGAGGCCATGCTGGCCGAAGCCGATGCCGAGTCGTGGTTCACCCTTCCCGGCCGGGTCCCCGATGCCGCGCTGCTCGACGCCTACCGACGAGCCTGGGTGGTGGGCTCCACCTCGGTGCGAGAGGGTTGGGGCATGACCCTCACCGAAGCGGCGGCCTGCGGGACGCCCGCGGTCGCCACCCGCATCGCCGGGCACGAGGATGCGGTCGTCGACGGTGAGTCGGGACTTCTCATCTCGTCGGTGCCGGAGATGGTGGAGGCCACCGCCTCCATCCTGGACAACCCGCTCCTGCGCCGACGGCTCAGCCTCGGGGCGGTGCGCCGCGCCGAGCAGATGTCCTGGGAGCGTACGGCCGAGGTCACCCTGCAGACGCTGGCCGACCAGGTCCTCCGGCGACGATGACCCCGTCGCCGGTCGGCACGTCGACCGGTTCGTCCTCGCCGAATCCCGCCCGCTCGTCGTCGGAACGGATCAGCCGGGTGTCGCCGAAGACGGCGGGCCGACGCCGACCCCCAGTGATGACCCCGGGACCGGGGCCATCAGCTGCATCGCCTGGCGAACACGCGCCGGAGGCCGTACCTGCTGCGTCGCCGCCGACCGATGCGGACGACGACGGGGCTGGATTCGGATCGGCCGCCCAGCCCGCCGTCGGGACGGCTGCGTCCCGAGAGGTTGCGGTGTCGGGGTCGACACCGACGGGGCGATCCTCCTTCGCCCGCTGGATGACGGCGGTGGCGTTGGTGGCCGGTGGCGTCCAGGCCCTGTTCATCCACGCCGTCTCCCGCCGCTCGACGCTGCCGGCGGCCGGGCGCTACGACACCGTCCAGGCCCACTTCCTCGTGCGGGGTCAGTGGTTCATCGATCCCGCCCGCGCCCTTGCCGCCACCCACGCGCACGTGCCGACCGCCGTCCATCCACCCCTTCCCACACTGCTCCTCGCCATCGCCGACGTGGCCAGTGCGGGAACCTCGACCAAGCACATGGTGTTCTTGGCCATGGTCTTCGTGGCCTCGGTGGTGGTGGCCGGCATCACCATCCGCGATCTGGTGGGGGAGCGGGCGGGGGTGATCGCCGCCCTGGTGTTCGCCACCTTCCCCCTCCTGTGGGTGAACCCGGCCACCGTCGGTCCCGAGACGACGGTCATCGCCGTCACCACCCTGGTCCTGTTCGCCTCGGTCCGCTTCTGGGCCCGACCGAGCTCGGCTCATGCCGCGTTGGTCGGACTCGGACTCGGCCTCTGCGCCCTCACCCGCACGGACCTGGTGGCCCTGATCGTGCTGATCGGCCTCCCCCTCGGCCTGTTGGTACGGGAGGTGCCCTGGGGGACGAAGATCCGGGGCCTTGCCGTGATGGGAGTGGTCATCGTGGTGGTCGTGGGACCCTGGGTCGGGCGGAACCTGGCCGTGTTCGACCACACCGTCGTCCTGTCCGAGGAGTACGGTCCCGTGGTGGCCGGAGCCAACTGTGCGACCACCGCCTCGGGCGACCTCGAGGGATGGTGGAGCCCGGCCTGCCTGGCCCGGGTCCCGACGACCGGAGGGTCCGCCTCGCAGACGACGGCCGACCAGGTCCATGTGGCCCGGGTATACGTCACCGACCATCCCGGCACCGCCGTGGGCGTGGCTGCCGTCCGCCTGGGCCGCATCTGGAACGTCTACCGGCCCCTCCAGGGGGTCGAGCTCGACGTGGCCACGGGTAGGCCGGCCTGGGTGTCCCGACTCGGCCTGTGGTACTTCTACGTCCTCGTCCCGGTAGCCGTTCTCGGCGCCCTCGTCCTACGCCGTCGACGCCTGCTGGTCTTTCCTTTCGTGGCCCTGGTCCTTCTGTCCTCGGTGACCGCGATGCTGGCGTTCGGGGACGCTCGCTTCGCCGTGGAGGCGGACGTGGCCATGGCCATGCTGGCCGGCGTGGCCCTCGATGCCCTCGTCAACCGGCTCCGCTCCCCGTGGGCGTCGCGTCCCGGCCTCCACTCCGCCAAACGGGCCCGCACGGGATCATGACCGCCCTCGTCGAGTCGATCGAGACCCCGCTCGAGCAGCCACCGGTCATCGAGTCCGGGGTGGAGACGCCGGCTCCGCGCCGGCCACCGCGGTTCCCGGCCTTCGACGGCTTGCGGGCCATCGCCGCGGTCACCGTGGTCGGCGTACATGTGGCCTTCGTCTCGGGACTCACCCCGAGGGCCCGCACCGGGGTCGGCATGTACACCGCCCGCCTCGAGATCGGTGTCTCGGTCTTCTTCCTCATCTCGGGATTCCTTCTCTACCGGCCCTTCGTCGTGGCCCACCTGGCCGGGGTGCGCAAGCCGCGTACCGGGGCTTTCTGGCTCCGCCGGCTGCTGCGCATCGTCCCCGCCTACTGGTTGGCCCTGTTCATCACCACCTCGGTGCTCCACGCCGGACCGGGAATCGGTCCGGGGGGCTGGAAGGCCTACGCCTCCCACTACCTCTTCCTGCAGATCTATCTCCCCTCCCAAGACCTGAAGGGCATCACCGCAGCCTGGTCGCTGTGCGTCGAGATGACCTTCTACCTGTTCATCCCCCTCTACGCCGCCGTGCTCGGGCGCCGGCGGTCTCGCCGCACCGAGGCTCAGACCCTCCGGTTGGAGCTGTTCGGGCTCGTGGTCCTGATGGCCATCAGCTACGGATGGCGCTTCTACGTGCTCCAGTTCCAGGACCACCACACGCCCTACTACCGCCTCGCCACGGTCTGGCTGCCCGCCTATCTCGACCTGTTCGCCCTCGGGATGGGACTGGCGGTGACCAGTGCGTGGATGCACCACCGAGACCGAGAGGCGGCGTGGCTCGGAACCCGATGGTTCCCGTGGGCGGCCTGGGCCTGTGCCCTGGTCTGCTTCTGGGCCGTCTCCAACATCGGCTCCCCGGTCATCCCGGTGTACTTCGAGTCCTTCCTCGACATCGGCCGCCAGGCCCTCTACTCGCTGTTCGCCTTCTTCCTCCTCCTCCCGGCCGTCTTCGGTCCTCAAGGGAAAGGTGGGATCCGACGGTTCCTCCAGTGGTGGCCGATGGCGTCACTCGGTGCCATCTCCTACGGCATCTACCTGTGGCACGAGACCTGGATCTACCGCATCCTCGACGCCGGCCACTTCCGCGACTTCACGCTCGAGTTCTGGGCCTTCTTCTTCGCCGTGCTCGGGCTCACCATCATCACGGCCAGCATCAGTTACTTCGTGGTGGAGAAACCGGCCCTCCGGCTCAAGAACTCCATCGCCTGGTGGCGACGGCCCAGCCGCACGGCGGCTACGGGCGCATCACCAGAGGCGGCCGTGGTGGGATCCGGGGCCGACGCCGTGCCACCCGGCTGACCACGCCTTTCGGCCCGCCCACCGGCCCGACTCGGCCCCGGCGAGGGTCTAGCGGGGTGGGCCCCGTCGATGCCGGACCCAGGCCACCACGCCGTCGGCGGCCAGCAGGAAGACGGCGATCCACACCAGCGAGTTGGCCACCCCCATGTGGGCGGGCCAGTTGATGTCCGGAACGAAGGCGTTGCGGTGCTGGTGGACGGCCACATAGCCGGCCGTGATGACGAGGAGTCCGAGGGTGGCCGCCACGACCACGACCCTGCTCCGGTCCACCAGCAGCTCGAAAAGGACCACTGCGCCGACGAGCACCCCGGCCAGCGGAGCCACGAACAGGGCGGCGGCCAGGCCCACCACGACCGCGAGTGCCACCGCCTTCGGCCACGATGGCGCCGAGCCGCCGGTGCGGAACAGGGACGTGAGGGCGGGGCGCTCCGGGTCGCCCCAGGCATCAGCACCCTCGACGGGTGCCGTCCTCGAGGCGGACGTGACCTCCCCGCCAGTGACCGGCATGGCCGCGGCGTCGGTCGGCACCCCGGTGCTGTGGCGTCCCCGCCTACGCCTACGGCGACGCAAGGGACCGAGCGCGGTGGCGGGCACGGCGATCAGGATGACGCTCACCAACAACGTCGCCGCCGAGACCAGAATGGCCACGTTGACGACCCGCTGGGGGGTCCAGGTCAAGGTGATGGTGGTGGGCCCTCGGGCCACCGACCCCGGCACGTACCAGCCGTTGGCGTAGCCGTCGATCAGCGTGGACGAGGACAGGTGGACCCCCGTGGACGTGGTGGCCTTCCAACCGTCACTCTGGCTCTGGCCGAGGACCATCCAAAACGGCGTGCCGTTGCCCGCCACCGAGACGGTCACCGAGGTCCGGCCCTGGTGGAGCACGGTCACCGCGGGGCTCGGGTGGGACGGTGGGGCGGACAAGAGCCCGGCTGCGGTGAGGGGCTCGGCCGCGCCACCGGCCGCCGAGCCCAGGGTCAGGGCGTCCACGTCGAGGCCGGTGGCCTCGTAGGACGAGGTGGTGAGGGTGTGGGTTCCAGGCCCGAGGATGATTCCCTGGGCGGAGGCACCACACCCCCGGATGGTCAGACCCCCGTTGGCCAGGGCCGAGGCCGTCGTCCCCGACACCTCGATGCTCACCGGACGCCCGTCGACGGCTACCAGGTCCGAGTAGCAGTGCCCGGGAACGAGGGTCGGGGTGGTCACCGGGGACACGCCGGGCAGTCCCACCTCGGCCAGGGCCACCGGGTCGGTGTTCTGGCCGTTGGACAGGTAGTCGAGGAAGTTGTGCGGGGCCACCGAGTCCACCGTGATCTTCACGTTGTCCCCCGAGAGGGCCGGGAAGCTCACGGGGACCGAGGTCACCGAGCCCTGGGGTCGCCCCGCGCCCGAGGGGATGGCGGGGAGGGGAACGGTCTCAGACCCGGTGGGAGTGCTCACGGTGATCGAGGTCGGGATGGAGTGGCGGCCGTCGGCGACCACCTGGAGGTCGAGGTGGTCAAAGGTGATGGGCGCACTCAGCTGGTACTGCACCCAGCCGCCGGGCTGGGCGCCGAGGCCCGGGGACCACGAGGTGGCTGGATTGCCGTCCACGGCCTGGGCGGCACCGGCGGCGAGGTCGCCGGGGAGGCGGCCCGACGAGTTGGAGGAGACCACGGTCACCTCTGACCCTGGGGTGCCGGTCCGGCCGAGCAGGCCGTCGATCACCGGATCAGGGGCCAGGGTCGAGATCCGGGCCGTCCCGCCGATCGAGAAGCTCCTCGCCGTGGGCAGGGTGAACTGGCGGACGATCGTCGCCTCGGGGTCGGACCGGGGTGGGGTGACCTGGGTGCGGATGCGGTTCACGATGATGTCGAGTTGGTGGTCGAGCGACGACGGGCCGGCCGCAGCCAGCAGGTCGGTGGGCAGTCGTAGCGCCTCGGTGGCCGGTGCCACCCCGGGGATGGTGATTTCGGCGAAACCCACCGCGCTCTGGCTCCGATAGTCCTTCCTCACCCCGGCACTGGTCCCGTTGATGGTGATGGTCAGCGTGTGGAAGGTCCGCTGGGGGAACGACACCACCTGGCCGGCTCCCGTCAGCGAGGCGGCCCCCAGCGTGGCGTTCACCGGGGAGCCGCCGTCGAAGCTCAGGGTCACATCGGTCACGGTGCGGTTGCGGGGCCCGGTCTGGGGCTGGAGGAGGGTGACGTGGTCGGCCGCGACGGGGTGGACCAGCTTCACCTGGATGGATTCGTCGGTGGCGGGCGAGAACGCCCCCTCGGTCCAGGCCGTGTCGGCATCCCCGTCGACGGCATTGAGCGGCTGGTTCTCGGCCGTGTTGGTGATGGGATTGGAGTAGGCGGTCGCCCGCACCGAGGCCACTCCGTTGACCACGGCCACGGTCTGGGTGTCGCTGCCGGCGCCGGGGAAGACGGGAAGGGGCTCCTCGGCCGGGTTGGAGACGAGGGGCGTTTCGTTGGCCTGCTCCACGTAGCCGTAGTTGTCGACCACGGTGCCCCAGGTGTCGAGCTGCTTCTGGTTGGAGTCGGTCAGGACCAGGACGGCCCCGTGCTTCAGTTGGCGGTCGAGGCCCGCCCGGTCACCGGCGAAGGTGGCGGAGTAGAAGATGGTGGGGTTCGAAGCGAGCAGGCCCGCCCCGGCGGCCTCGACGATTCCCTGGCCGTCACCGGCCACGAGCAGGGGGTCTTTAGGGGACTCGGTACGGCTGATCAGTCGGGCGTTGGGCACGGGGAAGACGGCCACCGGTGGGGGAATGGCCGCGCCTGTCGGGATGGCCAACTGGGTCTCGTCGGTCAGGGGGTACTTGATGGTCTTGTACAGCTGGGGCTTCCCGAAGGTGACCGGCGTCCCGAGGCCGGCGGCCGCGCTGTTGAACAGGAGCCACGTGGGCTGGGGCCGCGCCGTGCCGAACCGCTCGAACTGGACGTCGGACTCATAGAGGATGTCACCGGCCGAGAGCAGGCCAGCCACCGGGACGAGGGTAGAAGGTACGAACGTCCCGTCCTGGAGGGATTCGTCGAGTGCTTGGACGAGGTTCACGCTGGCCGGCTCGCCGGCCGGCTGTGCGGCCCGGATCACGTAGGGCCGGGTCATGAGGCCGGGCCACACGGGGTCTGAGGTCACGCCCCATCGGTAGTAGGCGAAGTCCTGACCGGGAAGTTGCAGGACCCGGGTGTCGTGGGGCTGGGCGTTCATGTAGTCGGCGGCGTCATAGACGTAGGCCGGGATGGTGGAGGGTCGCTCGAGATTCTTCGCCACCATGGTGCCGTCCCACAGGGCGGGGAGGTCAGCGGCGATCAAGGCGCACGCCAAGACGAGCACGGTCCACCCGATCCAGCGGCGCCGGACGGTGAGGGCGGTGATGCCCGCTCCGAGCAGGAGGGCGAGCCCGAGGAGGACGAGGGGGACGATCCGGTTGGTCGAGCGCAGGGCCAGCTCGGCGGTGGAGTCAGGACCGGCCGCCTTGATGAGGGCACCGAAGGGGGAGGGGTCCTTGAACGGGTAGGTGCCGACGGCGAGCACGATCCCCACCACGATGAGGCCGATGGCGAACGTGCGGTACCGCCAGCGGGCGATCATGGCCGCCGCCACACAGAGGGTGGGGACGAGGAAGCTCACGGCGATGAGCCACGTCCACTGGAGGTAGCCGAACGAGGCCGCGGTCCACGGGCCCAGCTTGTCGGTGCCGTAGAAGTACCAGTAGCCGAGGCCCCGGAAGACCTCCGAGGAGAGCGAGGTGGACGACACCGTGGGGACCGTCTCGGTGTACTTGAGGACGTTGAGTCCGTAGGCCCCCTCGGCCCAGAAGCCGGCCATCCACCACACCGAGACCCCGAGCGACAGGATGCCCAAGCGGACCAGGGCGGACAGGGCAGCCCGGAACCGGGCCTCGTGGGTGCCCCACACGGCATAGATGACCCAGAGCAAAGGGGCCAGGCCCACGAGGAGGATGGACGTGGCGTTGATGCCCCCCACCAGAGCGATGACCACGGCGAACAGGGCCGGGTAGCGCCAACCGCCCTTGCGCACGGCCAGGATGGTGAAGGCCATCATCCACCCGAGTGCAGCCCAGGGCATCACGATGCCCGAGATGCGGGCGATGTAGTCGAGCACGTACGGCGTGAGCATGTAGGCCAGGGCGGCGGCCAGGCGGCCCGACCGCGTCAGGCCCAGGAGCCGTCCGAGATACCAGACACCGGTCCCGGCCGCGAAGAAGAGCGAACCCATCCAGAATCGCTGGCCGACCCACATCGGGATGTGCAGTTCGGCCACCAGCCAGTAGTAGGGACCCATGGGAAAGAGGAAGCCGATGTTCTCGTGGGTGACCGTCCCGGCCCCGAAGTCGGGGTCCCAGGCCGAGATGGCGCTTTGGATGAGGCGTCCCGGATCCAGATACAGGTAGTCCTTGGTGTCCGAGGCGACTCGGCCGGGTTGGGTGAGGAACGAGGGGATGTAGCTGATGGCGGCGAGAAAGAGCCACACGGCCACGTCGACGGCTTCGGGTCGCCTCCGCCGTGTCCGGGGAGCCGTCTCGGCGGTCGTGGGCTCGCCGGCGGCTGCGGCCGAGGGCAGGCCGGCGGCGGGCGGGGTGACAGGGGGGGATTCGCTCATGGGTCGGCCGGGTCGCAGGATAGCGGGCTTCGATTCGGATGAGTGGGGCGCGGCCGGGCGGTTTGGGCGAGCGGTCGTCCGGCTCGGTGCAGGCAATGAGTAGAGTGCCCTTCGTGCTGGCTGTCGGGCTCACTGGCGGCATCGGGGCGGGCAAGTCCACGGTGGCCGACCTGCTGGTGGCCCACGGGGCCCGTCTGGTCGACGCCGACCGCATCGCCCGAGAGGTGGTGGCGCCCGGAGGACCGGCGTACCAGCCGATGATCGACCGCTTCGGCGCCGACATCGTCGACGACGACGGGGCCATCGACCGACCGAAGGTCGCCGCGCTGGTCTTCGGTCACCCCGAGGCCCTGGCCGACCTCAACGCCATCACCCACCCGGCCATCGGCATCGAGATGATCGCCCGCCGGGACCGGTACGCCGCCACCGACGACATCGTGGTGCTCGACATCCCACTGCTCCGACCCATCCACCGGGAGACCCTCGATCTGGCCGCGGTGATCGTGGTCGACACCCCGACCGACGTGGCCCTCGACCGGCTGGTCACTCACCGGGGCATGGACGCCGCCGACGCCCGGGCCAGGATCGAGTCCCAGCCCGACCGGGCCACGCGACTGGAGGGTGCGGACTTGGTCATCGACAACTCGTCGGGCCGGGAGCACGTGGAGGCCGAGGTAGACCGGGTCTGGTCCGAGTTGGAGACATTGCGCCGCCGCCGCCGGGAGGCGCCCAACCCACCGCAGTCCGGAGCGCCTCCGGCCTGATCAGGGGACGTTCGGGTCCCGACCCGGCATGGCCGGCCCGGTCGGTACGAACCCAGTGAAGTACCCGACCGGTACCATCGGTCGCGTGCCCGACTTCGAGGTGGTCTCTCCGTTCCGCCCCGCCGGCGACCAGCCCCAGGCCATCGCCGGGCTGGTCGAAGGACTCGGTCGCGGCGACCGCTATCAGACCCTGCTCGGCATCACCGGCTCGGGGAAAACCGCCACCATCGCCTGGACCATCGAGGCGGTGCAGCGTCCCACCCTGATCATCGAGCCCAACAAGTCCCTGGCCGCGCAGCTGGCCGCCGAACTGAAGGAGTTCTTCCCCCGTAACCGGGTGGAGTACTTCGTCTCCTACTACGACTACTACCAGCCCGAGGCCTACGTGCCGTCCTCGGACACCTACATCGAGAAGGACTCGTCGATCAACGACGAGATCGACCGGCTCCGCCACGCCTGCACCTCGTCACTGCTCCTTCGGCCCGACACCATCGTGGTGGCCTCGGTGTCCTGCATCTACGGCCTCGGCTCCCCCGACGAGTACCGGGACCGCATCGTGGCCCTTCGCCCGGGCGAGGTCCACGACCAGCGGGCGCTCCTCCGCCGTCTCGTGGAGCTGCAGTACTCCCGCAACGACGCCACGTTGTCCCGCGGGCAGTTCCGGGCCCGCGGGGACACCGTGGAGATCCACGCCGCCTACGAGAGCCAGGCCGTCCGCATCGAGTTCTTCGGCGACACCGTGGAGCGGATCCGACCGTTCGACGTCCTCACCGGGGAGA
The DNA here is from genome assembly GCA_963817985.1 of uncultured Acidimicrobiaceae bacterium. Taxonomy (GTDB): domain Bacteria; phylum Actinomycetota; class Acidimicrobiia; order Acidimicrobiales; family RAAP-2; genus Bog-756. Next base: position 195,726 of record CAWFQI010000006.1, read on the forward strand.
TCGGCGACGACCTCGAGGAGCTGGTGGTCTTCGCCAACACCCACTACGGCACCGGCGACGAGCGGATGCGTCGGGCCGTCGAGAGTATCGAGGCCGAGCTCCGTCAACGTCTGCCCGAACTGACCGACGCCGGCAAGCTCCTTGAGGCCCAACGCCTGCGCATGCGCACCGAGTACGACCTCGAGATGCTGGCCGAGACCGGGGTGTGCAGCGGGGTGGAGAACTACAGCCGCCACCTCGACGGGCGCGCGGCGGGTGAGGCCCCCTTCACGCTGCTCGACTTCTTCCCGAAGGACTTCCTCGTCGTCCTGGACGAGAGCCACGTGGCCGTCCCCCAGCTCCGGGGTCAGTACGCCGGGGACCGCTCACGCAAGGAGACCCTGGTCGACCACGGGTTCCGGCTGCCCTCGGCCATGGACAACCGCCCGCTGCGGTTCGAGGAGTTCATCGAGCGCACCGGCCAGGTCATCCTGCTCTCGGCCACACCCGGACCCTGGGAGCTCGAACACAGCGCCAACGTGGTCGAACAGGTGATCCGTCCGACGGGCCTCGTCGATCCCGAGGTGGACATCGTGCCCACCACCGGCCAGATCGACGACCTGCGGGCCCGGATCGACAAGACCGTGGCCGGCGGCCACCGGGTGCTCGTCACCACCCTGACGAAGAAGATGGCCGAGGACCTCACCGACTACCTCTCCGAACAGGGGGTACGGGTCCAGTACCTCCACTCGGACGTGGACACCATGGCCCGGATCGAGATCCTGCGGGAGCTCCGGCTCGGGGCCTTCGATGTCCTGGTGGGCATCAACCTGTTGCGGGAGGGCCTCGACCTGCCCGAAGTGGCCTTGGTGGCGATCCTCGATGCCGACAAGGAGGGATTCCTGCGCTCGGCGTCGTCCCTCATCCAGACCATGGGGCGGGCAGCCAGGAACGTGAACGGCCGGGTGGTGATGTACGCCGACACCATCACCGACTCCATGACCACGGCCATCGGGGAGACCCAGCGGCGGCGGGCCCGCCAGATCGCCTACAACGAGGCCCACGGGATCGACCCGCGCACCATCACCAAGTCGGTCACCGACATCTTGGAACGGGTCCGCGGCGAGGGCGGGGGATCGGCCGCCATCACGTCAGGGGCCAACGAAGGCTCGGGCGGTGGCCGGAGTGGGAGGACCCGGGGAGGGCGCAGCTCCGTCGACCCCCGCGCCGTGGCCGCCGAGATGGCCCAGGCCCTCGGCCCCGATGCCGACGAACTGTCCAGCCTCATCCACCGGCTCGACCTCGAGATGAACAAGGCGGCCGAAGAGCTGCGGTTCGAAGAGGCCGCCCTCCTCCGTGACGAGGTGGCCGAACTGCGCGCCCTGCTGGTCCGGGACCCCGTCGACGGGACTCCGGTCCTGGTGGGCGAGACAGCCGACGTCGACGCCGGTGTGAGCTCCTGACCGACCGCCGGACCCCCCCTCTCGCACCGGTATCCTCACCCAATGGCTGATCGTTTGGTGGTCCGTGGCGCGCGTGAGCACAACCTCCAGGATGTCTCGTTGGATCTGCCGCGGGACGAGCTCATCGTGTTCACCGGACTCTCGGGCTCAGGGAAGTCCTCCCTCGCCTTCGACACCATCTACGCCGAGGGGCAGCGCCGCTACGTCGAGTCCCTCTCGGCCTACGCCCGGCAGTTCCTGGGCCAGATGGACAAGCCCGACGTGGACTTCATCGAGGGGCTTTCGCCGGCCATCTCCATCGACCAGAAGTCGTCGTCCCGCAATCCCCGCTCCACGGTCGGGACCGTCACCGAGGTCTACGACTACCTCCGGCTCCTCTACGCCCGCATCGGAAAGCCCCACTGCCCCAAGTGCGGCCGGCCGGTCGTGCGCCAGAGCCCCCAACAGATCGTGGACCGCATCCTGGCCATGGACGAAGGAACCCGGTTCATGGTGCTGGCCCCGGTGGTCCGGGGTCGCAAGGGGGAGTACGGCGCCCTCCTCGACGATCTGGCCAAGCAGGGATTCGCCCGGGCCCGGATCGACGGGGACACCGTCGAGCTGGCCGACCGGGAGCAGCTGGACCTGGCCCGCTACGAGCAGCACACCATCGAGGTGGTGGTGGACCGCCTGGTCCGACGGGACGACATCCGTCGCCGCCTCACCGAGTCACTCGAGACGGCGCTCTCCCTGGCCGAGGGCGTGGCCGAGATCGTGGTGGTCGGGGCCGACGGCCTCGAGGAGGAGGCCATCACCTTCAGCCAGCACCTGGCCTGCACCTTCGACGGCCTGAGCTTCGAGGACCCGGCACCCCGGAACTTCTCGTTCAACTCGCCCTACGGGGCCTGCCCGGCCTGCACCGGACTCGGCACCAAGTTCGAGGTGGACCCAGACCTCGTCGTGCCCGACCCCACCAAGTCCCTGGCCGAAGGGGCGCTCGCTCCCTGGGCCGGTGCCCGGAGCGAGTACTTCGCCCGGGTGGTGGCCGCCGTGGCCGACCTCGGCGGGTTCTCGGTCGACACGCCCTGGGAGAAGCTGAGCAAAGCCGACCGCAAGCTCGTCCTCTACGGAGCGGGATCGAAGCAGGTCCATCTCAAGTACCGCAACCGCTACGGTCGCCAGCGGTCGTTCCACACCGCCTATGAGGGCATCGTGCCCTGGCTCCAGCGCCGCCACGTGGAGGCCGACTCGGACTTCTTACGCGACAACCTGGAGAACTTCCTCCGCGAGGTGCCCTGCCCGGTCTGCGGTGGGGCCCGGCTGAGGCCCGAATCCCTGGCCGTCACCGTCGGGGGCTACAACATCTTCGCCCTCTGTTCGCTGTCCATCGGCAAAGCCGTCGACGTGGTGGCGTCCCTCGACCTCTCGGACCGGGACCACCTCATCGCCGACCGCGTCTTCCGCGAGGTGCGAGAGCGCATGCAGTTCCTCTTGGACGTGGGCCTCGACTACCTGACCCTCGCCCGCTCGGCCACCACCTTGTCGGGAGGGGAGGCCCAGCGGATCCGCCTGGCCAGTCAGATCGGGAGCGGACTGGTCGGGGTGCTCTACGTCTTGGACGAGCCCTCGATCGGCCTCCACCAACGCGACAACCAACGGCTCATCGGGACGCTCAAGCGCCTCCGTGACCTGGGCAACACCGTCATCGTGGTGGAACACGACGAGGAGACCATCCGGGTGGCCGACCACGTGGTGGACGTCGGACCGGGGGCCGGGGAGCACGGCGGACGGATCGTCCACTCCGGACCGGTCACCGGGCCCGGTGGCCTCGAGTCCAATGCCGACTCCCTGACCGGGCAGTACATCTCGGGGGCCAAGTCCATCCCGGTACCGAGCATCCGGCGGCCCGGGAGCGGTGAGTCCCTGACCGTGGTGGGGGCCCGGGAGCACAACCTCCACAATGTGGACGCCGAGTTCCCCCTCGGCCGGTTGGTGGCCGTGACCGGGGTGTCGGGGTCGGGCAAGTCCACCCTGGTCAATGACATCCTCCTGCGATCCCTCGCCAAGCAGGTCCACCGGGCGAAAACCCTTCCCGGCCTCCACCGGACGATCACCGGCGTGGCCCAGGTGGACAAGGTGGTGGAAGTCGACCAGGCCCCCATCGGGCGGACGCCGCGCTCGAACCCGGCCACGTACACCGGGGTGTTCGACCACATCCGAAGGCTGTTCAGCCAGACCCAGGAGGCCAAGGTCCGCGGGTATCAGCCCGGTCGGTTCTCGTTCAACGTGAAAGGCGGCCGGTGCGAGGCGTGCTCGGGGGACGGGACCATCCGCATCGAGATGCACTTCCTGCCGGACATCTACGTGCCCTGTGAGGTGTGCCACGGAGCCCGCTACAACCGGGACACCCTCGAGGTCACCTTCCGGGGCAAGACAATCGCCGATGTGCTCGAGCTCTCGTGCGAGGAAGCCCTCGGCTTCTTCGCCCATCAGCCCCCTATCGCCCGCCACCTCCAGACCCTGGTCGACGTGGGTCTCGGCTACATCCGCCTGGGCCAGCCCGCGCCCACCCTCTCCGGGGGCGAAGCGCAGCGGGTCAAGTTGGCCTCCGAGCTCAGCCGCCGGTCGACCGGCCACACCCTCTACGTCCTCGACGAGCCCACCACCGGTCTGCACTTCGATGACGTCCGGAAGCTCCTCGACGTGCTCAGTCGGCTCGTGGACCAGGGCAACACGGTCATCGTCATCGAGCACAACCTCGATGTCATCAAGAGCGCCGACTGGGTGATCGACCTTGGGCCCGAAGGTGGGGACAAAGGTGGCACCATCGTGGCTGTCGGCACTCCCGAGGACGTCGCAGCCACCGTGGGCAGCTACACCGGCCAGGTGCTCGCCCCCCTGCTCGGGATCACACCCGGCACCCGGACCGGGAAGGCCCGGGCAGCCCGGTCACGGTCGAACGGGACGGCCACGACGGCTCGGCGAAAGGCCAAGGCCGCCGTAACCGAGCCGAAGCCGAACGCCAAGAAGGCGACCACCCGGACGGCGGCGACCAAGTCCGCCTCGGTCAAAGTCCCGACCCGGGCCAAGGTGGCCGCCTCCCGCTGAGGCCTGCCCCACCGGAGCGGACCCACCATCGTGTCGGGGCGACTCCGGTGCTCAGATGGTGGCCAGCATCCGTTCGAGAGCCACCCGGGCCCACGAGGCGGTCTCGTCATCCACGGTGATGCGATTGCGGACCTCGCCGTCCACGAGGCCTTCCAACACCCAGGCCAGGTGGGCCGCGTCGACCCGGAACATGGTCGAGCACGGACATACGAGCGGGTCGAGGGAGATCACCGTCTTGTCCGGTGTCTCGTCGTCGAGCCGCTTGACCAGGTGGATCTCGGTTCCCACGCCGATGACCGATCCCGACGGTGCCTCGGACACGGCGCGGATGATGTAGTCGGTGGAGCCGACCTGGTCGGCCGCCTCGACCACGTCGTGGGCGCACTCGGGGTGGACGACCACGATCCCGTCGGGATGCTCGGCCCGGAAGGCCTCGATGTGGGCCGGGCGGAACCGCTGATGCACCGAACAGTGGCCCTTCCACAACAGGAGGGTGGCCGTCTTCAAGGTGACGTCGTCGAGGCCGCCTTGGTCCAGGCGGGGGTTCCACACGGCCATGTCCTCGGCGCCGTAGCCCAGCTCGAACCCGGTGTTGCGGCCGAGGTGCTGATCGGGGAAGAAGAGCACCTGGTCACCGCGGCTGTGACCCTGCTCGTCACGCCCGAGCGCCCAGGTGAGCACGGCCCGGGCGTTCGAAGACGTGCACACGACGCCTCCGTGGCGCCCCACGAACGCCTTCAGGGCGGCCGAGGAGTTCATGTAGGTGACCGGGACCACCCGCTCGACGTCGGTGACGCCGGCCAGGCTGTCCCAGGCCTCCTCCACCGAGTCGATGTCGGCCATATCGGCCATCGAGCAGCCGGCGTTGAGGTCGGGGAGGATGACCTGTTGGTGGGGCCCGGTCAGGATGTCCGCCGACTCCGCCATGAAGTGGACGCCGCAGAACACCACGAACTCGGCCTCGGTCTGTCCGGCGGCGATGCGGGAGAGCCCGAAGGAGTCGCCCCGGGCATCGGCCCACGCCATCACCTCGTCGCGTTGGTAGTGGTGGCCGAGGATGAACACCCGAGGGCCGAGGGCGCTCTTGGCCCCCTCGATCCATGCGGCGAGTTGCTCGGGAGCAGCCGTCGTATAGCGGTCGGGAAGTGCCGTCTGTAGCCGGAGCATTCTGGGTATGACCCCCTGTGGAGGCGCTCCGGTGTGTGGCCGGCGGGGACAGCCTGGTCGCCCGTCCGCGGGGATGTCGGCCCCAGAGCGGTAGATGTCGCCGGAAACCAGGCCGGCGTACCTGCAGTCTATGCCCTCGGGCCGGCAACAGTGCGGTGCGTGGGTCCGAGGCCGGACACGGCACACTGGTGGTGTGGTGACGCGACCTCTACCCGGCTCGATTCCCGACGCCCCCGGCTCCTATCAGTTCATCGATGCCCACGGACGGGTCATCTACGTGGGCAAGGCCAAGTCCCTTCGCCAGCGCCTCAACTCCTACTTCCAGGATCCCCTCGGATTGGCACCGCGCACGGCCCAGATGGTCAGCCAGGCCGATCACGTCGAGTGGATGGTGGTCGACTCGGAGTCCGAGGCCCTCCTCCTCGAGCACAACCTCATCAAGCAGTTCCAGCCCCGCTACAACGTCCGGCTGAAGGACGACAAGAGCTATCCGTGGCTCGCCGTGACCGTGAACGAGGAGTGGCCCCGTCCGGCCGTGGTGCGGGGACGCAAGCGCAGCGGGGTCCGGTACTTCGGTCCCTACCCCAACGTGGGGGCCATCCGGGGCACCCTCGATCTCCTCTTGCGGTCGTTCCCCGTCCGGACCTGCTCGGACACCAAGTTCCGTCGCCACGAGCGGCTGGGCCGCCCGTGCCTGCTCTTCCACATCGAACGCTGCTCGGGTCCCTGCGTGGGCGAGGTCACCCACGAGGAGTACGACGGACTGGTCGCCGACCTCATCTCGTTCCTCAGCGGGGAGACCGCACCCCTCGAGCGTGGCCTCGAGTCGGCCATGCAGGACGCGTCCCGGGCCCTCGAGTTCGAGCGGGCCTCGGTACTCCGGGACAAGTTGGAGGCGGTCCGGGCCGCCGATGCCGTGCGCCAGATGGAGCTGGCCAGTCGCGAGGACCTCGACGTGTTCGGCCTGGCCGGGGACGAGCTGGAGGCGGCGGTCCAGGTCTTCCACGTGCGTTCGGGCAAGGTGGTCGGTCGCCTGGCCCTCTTCGTCGACAAGGTGGAGGAGCTGACCCCGGGCCAACTCATGGAGCGGGTCCTCGTGGACGTCTACGCCGACCCGGTGTCGGGGATACCCCGCCAGGTGCTCGTGCCCACCATGCCCGAGGACGCCGATGCCGTGGTCGAGTACCTCACCGAGCGGCGGCCGGGTCCGGTTGCCCTCCGTGTGCCCCTGCGGGGGACCAAGCGGGAGTTGCTCGGGACGGTGGAGCAGAACGCCAAGGAGTCGTTCGTCCGCCACCGCCTGCAGCGGACCTCGGACCACAACAGCCGGGCCCGGGCCCTCGAGTCGCTCCAACGTGAGCTCGGCCTGCCCGAGGCGCCACTGCGCATCGAGTGCTACGACATGAGCCATCTGCAGGGCACCGACTACGTGGGGTCGATGGTGGTCTTCGAGGACGGTTTGCCGAAGAAGAGCGACTACCGCCACTTCAAGGTGGCGACGGTCGCCGGCAACGACGACTACGCGGCCATGGAAGAGGTGCTCACCCGACGGCTCACCTCGCTGCTGGCCGACGACGCCGCCGGAACCGGACCAGGGGAGGGGACCGGCACCAACGGGTCGACCCCACCGGTGGCGGCGGCCAAGCGCCGGTTCGCCTACCCGCCCCAACTCCTCCTGCTCGACGGTGGCCTCGGCCAGCTCAACGTGGGCGTTCGTGTTCTCGAACAGCTGGGCCTGACCGATCGGATCCCCATCGCTTCGCTGGCCAAGAGTTTCGAGGAGGTGTACCGGCCCGGCCGCTCCGAGCCCTACCGTCTCTCCCGCCAGTCCGAGGGCCTGTACCTGCTCCAGCGACTCCGGGACGAGGCCCACCGCTTCGCCATCTCGTACCACCGGACCCTGCGGGGCAAGCGCATGACCCTCGGCGCGCTGGACGGGGTCAGCGGGCTCGGGCCCAAACGCCGCGAGCGCCTCATCGAGCAGTTCGGAGGCCTGGCGGAGCTTCGAAAGGTATCGAGAGAGGAGCTGCTCGGCGTATCGTGGTTACCGGCCGAGGTGGGTGCGTCGGTCTTCGAGCGACTGCACACGCCCATGGCGCCCAGTGGACCTGCCAACCGGTAGGCAGAGGTGGATCGATGAGTGAATACCTGGTGGTGACCGGCATGTCCGGGGCCGGCCGTTCGACGGCCGGGGCCACGCTCGAGGACCTGGGTTGGTTCGTCATCGACAACATGCCCTCGGCGCTCATCTCCAAGGTCTCCGAACTGGTGGACGGCACGGGCTCCGAGCTCGAACGGGTGGCCTTCGTCGTCGGACGGGGAGGAGGGGACCTCGACGACGTGCTCCCGGCCGTGGACGCCCTGGAGGCGGCCCGCCACCGCGTGCGCATCCTCTTTTTGGACGCCGCCGACGATGTCCTCGTCCGCCGGTTCGAAGGGACCCGGCGACGGCACCCCCAAGCGGCCCGGGGTGTGGTGGATTCCATCGCCGACGAACGGCTACTGCTCAGTGGGCTGCGCGACCGGGCCGACCTCGTCATCGACACCGGCGACTTGAACACCAATCAGCTGCGCACCCGGCTGATGGAGGTGTTCGACGAGCACGAGCCGGGCAGCACGATGCAGACGTCCATCGTCTCGTTCGGCTTCAAGCACGGCATCCCCCGGGACGTCGACCTCATGTTCGACTGCCGGTTCCTGCCCAACCCGTACTGGGACGAGACCCTGCGCAGCCACAGCGGTCTGGAGCCCCAGGTGCGCAAGTTCGTGCTCGACCGCCCGGAGACCACCGCCTTCTTGGACAAGTTGGACGACCTCCTCACCATGCTGATCCCGTCCTATATCCGGGAGGGGAAGTCGTACCTCACCGTGGCTATGGGCTGCACCGGCGGACGGCACCGCTCGGTAGTCCTGGCCGAGGAGCTGGCCCGCCGCCTCGACGACCACGGCATGCCGACCACCGTCTTCCACCGGGACGTCGAGCGATGAACAGGCAACCGGCCGTCGTGGCTATCGGTGGGGGACACGGGCTGGCCGCCACCCTGCGGGCGGTGCGCACCTACACCGACCGGGTCACGGCCATCGTGTCGGTGGCCGACGACGGCGGGTCGTCGGGCCGCCTACGCGAGCTGCTCCACATCATCCCGCCCGGCGATCTGCGCAAATGCCTGGTGGCGTTGGCCGAGCCCGGATCCCTCCTGGCCTCGGCCTTCGAGTACCGGTTCGGCGAAGAGGAGCTGGCCGGGCACGCCCTGGGCAATCTCATCCTGGCCGGGCTCATCGACGGGGCCCACGACCCGGTGGCCGCGCTCGACGAGGCGTGCCGGCTGCTCGGGGTGAAGGGCCGGATCCTTCCGGCCACGACCGAGCCCGTGGTGTTGAAGGCCGACGCCGACGGTGGGCCGGTCGCCGGGCAGGTGGCCGTGATGGCCACCGACAACATCCGTAGGGTCTCCCTCGTGCCCGGCGACCCGGCCGCCCCGGCCCCCGCCCTCCAGGCGTTGGCCGAGGCCGATCAGATCATTCTCGGTCCCGGATCGCTCTTCACCAGCGTGCTGGCCGCCATCGCCGTTCCCGAGGTCCGAGCGGGCGTCAACGCCTCACCCGCCGCCAAGGTCTACGTGTGCAATCTCCGGCCCCAGATCCCCGAAACGGAGCGCTTCGACGTGGCCATGCACATCGAAGCGCTGGTGGCGCACGGTGTGGACGTCGACCTGACGGTGTGCGACACGTCGGCGGTGGCCCTCGGAAACCCCCGTTCGCCCGTGGTGGACGTGCCCCTGGCCCGGACCAACGGACTGGCCCATGACCCCGCCAAACTGGCGTCGACCCTTGCTGATCTGCTCGGATGATGCAATGAGGCACCCACATCGCCTAGCCTGGATGACCGGTCTCCGTTCGGCGGAGGGGCAGCAGCAGCTTGGGTGTCAACGTTGCGTAGGCACGCACGGACGAGTGAAGAGCGAGGCGCAGAGGCAATGACGGTACGGATCGGGATCAACGGCTTCGGACGCATTGGCCGCAACTATCTTCGGGCCGCCCGGAGCATCGGTGCCGACGTGGAGATCGTGGCCGTCAACGATCTGACGTCAGCCGAGACCCTGGCCCACCTACTCCGCTACGACTCTACCCACGGCCGGTTCGGCAGTGAGGTCGGGGTGAAGGACTCCTCGATCATCCTCGACAGCGGTCCCATCGCGGTGCTGGCCGAGCGGGACCCGAAGGCCCTGCCCTGGGATCGGCTGGGGGTGGACGTGGTCGTCGAGTCGACCGGCCTCTTCACCACCAGGGACTCGGCGTCGGCCCACCTCGAGGCCGGGGCCAGTCGCGTCATCGTCTCCGCACCGGCCACCGATGTGGACGCCACCTTCGTGGTCGGGGTCAACGACGGGGAGTTCGACCCGGCCAAGGACTTCGTGGTCTCCAACGCCTCGTGCACCACCAACTGCTTCGTCCCCATGGTGAAGGTGCTCGACGACGCCTTCGGGGTGGAGAGCGGCCTGATGACGACGGTGCACGCCTTCACCAACGACCAGAACCTCCTCGATTTGCCCCACAAGGACCTGCGTCGGGCCCGGGCCGCGGCTATCAACATCGTGCCCGCCTCGACGGGTGCTGCCCGGGCCACCGGCCTCGTCCTGCAGTCGATGAAGGGTCGCCTCGACGGGACCGGGCTCCGGGTACCGGTCCCCGATGGATCGATCACCGACTTCACCGCAGTCATCCCTGGTTCGGTGACCGTCGAGGAGGTAAACGCGGCCTTCGCCGCCGCCGCATCATCGGGACCCCTGTCCAAGGTGCTCGACTACACCGAGGACCCCATCGTCTCCTCCGACATCGTCGGAAGTCCGGCCTCGTGCACGTTTGACTCCCTCTTGACCATGGTGATGCCGTCGGCGTCGGGCATCACCCTCGTGAAGGTGGAGGGTTGGTACGACAACGAGTGGGGGTACGCCAACCGACTGGTCGACCTGTCCTTGGTGGTTGGCGGATCCGGCTCCTGACGGGATCGGATGACATCGTGAAGGGATCGAGGGGGGACAGAACGATGAGCGGCGACAAGGGGAACCCACTACTGGACGGCCTACCGTTGCTCGGGGACCTACCCGATCTCACCGGCGCCAGCGTCCTCGTACGGGTCGATTTCAACGTGCCCCTCCGCCGGTGTGAGGGCGAGCCCTCACAGGTCACCGACGACTTCCGCATCCGGGCCGCCCTGCCCACCTTGGAGTACCTCCTCGGCCAGGGGGCCACCGTCACCGCGTGCACCCACCTCGGTCGGCCCTGCGGCACCCCCGACACCCGCTACGACCTCGGTCCCGTGCGCGAGGAGCTGGCCCGTCTGGCTCCCCAGGTGGAGCTCATGGAGAACCTGCGCTACGACCCGGGCGAGGAGCAGAACGACCCCTCCTTCGTGGACAAGCTGGTGCTCGGCCACGATGCCTACGTCAACGACGCCTTCGGGGTGTCCCATCGCAGCCACGCCTCGGTGGTCGGGCCACCCGCCCGGCTCCCCAGTGCCGCAGGCTTCCTTCTGCAGCGCGAGATCGAGGCCCTGGGCGGCCTGCTCGGCAACCCGCCCGGTCCGTTCGTGGCCGTGGTCGGCGGAGCCAAGGTGGCCGACAAGCTCGGGGTCATGAAGGCACTCCTCCAACGGGTGGACGTCCTCGTCGTGGGCGGGGGCATGGCCTTCACCTTCCTCGCTGCCGCCGGGCACGATGTCGGCGGCTCCATGGTCGACCCGGACCGGATCGAGGACTGTGCGGCCCTCCTACGATCGGGGAAGCGGATCCTCCTGCCCACCGACATCGTGGCCCTCGAGCCCGACGCCGAGTTCGGCTGCGACTGTTTCGACGGCGAGGTCCGGGTGGTGGGTAACGACATACCGGCAGGCTGGCGTGGACTCGACATCGGTCCGGCCACGGTGGAGGCCTACGCCGAGGCCATCGGGACGGCGGCCACCGTACTGTGGAACGGGCCGATGGGTGTGTTCGAGGACAGCCGGTTCGGCGCCGGCACCGAGGGCGTGGCCCGGGCCGTGGCCAGGTGCGAGGGATACACCGTGGTCGGGGGAGGGGACAGCGCGGCGGCGGTGGACGAACTCCACCTCGACTCGGAGATCGACTTCATCTCGACCGGCGGGGGCGCCTCGCTCGAGCTTCTCGAGTTCGGCGACCTCCCGGGTCTCACCGCCCTCCGGGGAGCCTCCAACGCCCCGGCCAAGCGCCTCACGGCCACGAAGGTCTTCACCGGACCGTGAGCCCCGCCGCCCCCGGCCGCCGCCCCTTGATCAGCGGCAACTGGAAGATGAACTTCGATCATCACGAGGCGCTGCACGCCGCTCGTGACCTCGGCCTCCGACTGCAGCCGGGGGACGTGTCCCAGCTCGACGTGTCCGTGCACCCGCCCTTCACCGACCTCCGCACCGTCCAGGCTGTCCTCGAGCCCGACGGCATCCCGGTGGCTCTGGGTGCCCAGAACTGCGCCATCGAGGATGCCGGGGCCTTCACCGGGGAGGTCAGCCCGTTGATGCTGGCCAAGCTGCACGTCGACTACGTGATCGTGGGGCACTCGGAGCGCAGGACGCTGTTCGGGGAGACCGACGAGGTCGTTCGGGCCAAGATGCGGGCCGTGATGCGCAACGCCATGACCCCGATCTGCTGTGTGGGGGAGTCGGTGGACGAGCGTGAGGCCGGGGTGACCGAGGATGTCCTGGCCGGCCAGGTGAAAGCGGCACTCGACGGCACGGCCGCTGAGGCGGTGGCCGGGGTGGTGATCGCCTACGAGCCGCTGTGGGCCATCGGCACGGGGACGGCGGCCACGCCCGAGGACGCCCAGAACGCCTGTCGGTGGATCCGCGAGGTCGTGGCCCAAGTGGCCACGCCCGAGGCGGCCGACGCGGTCCGGATCCAGTACGGCGGATCGGTGAACGGCGAGAACGCCGAGGCCATCCTCTCCAATCCGGACATCGACGGAGCCCTGGTCGGTGGAGCGAGCCTCGATGTGGGGAAGTTCCTGGACATCATCAGGGCCGCGACACCCTCCCGGTAGGGAGTTTGGTAGCGTCTCTCTCGGTCACGAGGCAGAGGAGGAAGATCGCGTGCTGACCGCAATCATGGTTGTGCTCCAGATTCTTGCCTCCCTCGCGCTCATTTTCCTCATCCTCATGCACAGCGGCAAGGGTGGCGGGCTGTCCGACATGTTCGGGGGCTCGGTGGGTTCCGCCGCGGCCGGGTCCACGGTGGTGGAGAAGAACCTTGACAGGATCACGGTCACGGTGGCCGTGATCTTCGCCTTCACGAACCTGATCCTCATCCTGCGCTTGCAGTGAGCCCGACCGGCGCCGATGTGCCCGGTCGCCGTCCTCGTTTTGCGTCCCTGTGGCGGGAGCACCGCACGCGCTGGACGCTCCCCCTGGTCATCATCTTCATCATCGGGCTGGTGGCTGTGGTTGACCAGATCGGCTCTCGGCGGATCAGCCAGGTCGACGCCCCGAGCACGACGCCTCTTGTGGCGGCCACCGGGGGGGCAACGACCGTCGAGCTCGACCGACCGTGGTCCGGGTTCAACCCCAACACCCCCACTGGGGCGGCCTCTTCCACCCCCACCTTGTTGTCCTCGGTCTTGCCGAGCGCCTACATCATCAACCCCAAACTGGTCCCCGAGGTCAACACCGACCTCCTGGTCAGCGTGGAGGCGATCTCGCCGTCACCGCTGGTCATCCAGTACGTGATCAACCCCAAGGCGGTGTGGTCGGACGGCGTTCCGGTGACAGCCGACGACTTCATCTACGCCTGGAAGTCCCAGCGGGGTGACGGCGTCGACACGGACGGCCGGCCCGACCAAGTGGCGTCGACGCTCGGCTACCGGGACGTGGCCTCGATCACATCCAGCAACCACGGCAAGACGGTGACCGTGAAGTTCTCCACCCCCTACACCGACTGGCGCGTGATGTTCGACCACATGGTCCCGGCCCACATCGCCCGCCAGGTGGGCTGGAACCACGGATTCGACACCTTCGACCCGGCCACTGCTCTCTCGGCCGGCCCGATGAAACTTCAGTCGGTCTCACCAAGTGGAACTGCCGTTCTCGTGCGCAACCCCCGTTGGTGGGGGACCCCGGCGGTGGTGAACAAGGTCACGGTGAATGTGGCGGCAGCGACGTCGGCCTGGGCCGGCACCCTGGCCAAGGTGAACCACGCCGCCGCGCAGCCTGTCGACTTCAACCTGGACTCGCTCAACGCCGTTTCGTCACTCCCCAACACCCAGAGCGTGGTCAAGCCGTCCCTCCGGCTGTTGGACCTCGAGTTCAACGTGGCCGCCCCGGTAACGGCACGGGTTGCGGCCCGTGAGGCCATCGCCCATGCCATCGACCGCACCGACCTGCTCAACCACAGCGTGGGCGCCATCGAACCCGACCTCGTGGTCAACCAGGACCACCTGGCCACCCCGGTCCAGTCCAGTTACAACCAGTCGTCGGCGGCGGGGGAGTACAGCGTCCCGGATCTGGCCACCACCGACCGGCTCCTGCGGTCGATCGGCTACCACCAGATCGCCAACGGCACCTACGTCGACGCCACCGGCACCCCGTTGACCCTGCGTATGGCGGTTGAGACCGGTGATCCGTGGACCGCGGACATCGCGGCCCAGATCGTGGCGCAGCTGCGCCAGGTCGGCATCATCGTGGACACCGTGGCGGTCAACGGCGCGACGGGCATGGCCGAGGCTGCGGCCACCAACGCCTACGACATGGCCCTGGTCACCCGGGTGACCAGCCCGTTTCTGACCACGACGGCGGCGTGGTACTCCGACGGCCAAGGTGTCGTCGGATCCGGTGGCACCGAGGATTGGAGCAACTTCGACGATCCCCAGGTCGACCAGCTCTTCGCCGCCGCGGCCCAAGACCTCAATCCAGTGACCGGGGCGTCCGTCTACTCCCAGATCGATGACCAGCTCTGGGATCAGATGGTGGGCCTCCCCCTCTTCGCCGAGCCCGGGTTCGAGGCGAACGGCGTCCAGCTGGAGAATGCCGGCTACAACCCCTCCGTCGACGGAATCCTGTGGAATGTGGCCCTGTGGACGACACTGAAACCTGGCCCACCCAACGGCCAGGGGTAGCTCGGACACACCGGCACCACCTGCATTTCGCTCGGCTCCAGTCATGAGCGCGCTACCATGCCACTCGCCCCGGTCGCGATACCGGAACCACTTCGTCGGAGTGGCGGAATAGGCAGACGCGCTAGCTTGAGGGGCTAGTGCCCGCAAGGGCGTGGGGGTTCAAGTCCCCCCTCCGACACCATATTTCGCCTGCTGGTTTTGCTGGCCGTACGTTCTGGCCGTTCTGCCAACACGGCCCCGCATGCGCGATACGTGCGCGATGTCATTCGATGGCGCGGCCGTGATCTTCGCGACGAGCTGGGGCCTGGCATTTCGATCGCCTGGCCTCGCATCGGCGAACGCTCCGTCTCGCGCCAAGGTGGCGGCCTGGAAGTGGATCGCTGCCGTTGCGGACTTGTAGCCCTGCCGATTCATCAGTTCGATAATGGTTTACGCGCTGGGTAGCCGCCAGAGTCGCACCAAAGCCCCACAAATCATGCGAGCGGCGTCCACGTGATCGAGGCCTGCGAGCCCGCCTTGCGGCAACGAAGTTCCTCCACAATAGATGCGCTTGTGCTACCGTGCGCCGAGTTGGGAACCTGGGGGGTCATCGATGACACGGTGGAAGCGTAGGGGGGCGGCGGGCGCCGCGGCGATTGCAGTTGTTCTTATGGGCGCCACGATCGGCCAAGCACTGGGCGGCTCGCCAGCCGGGGCCGCAGTGGTGCGTGCGGCCCTTCCTGCCGGTTCGATCAACAACGTCTTAGTCATCAATCTGGAGAACGAGAGCTTCTCGAGTACCTTCGGGCCCACTTCTGCGGCGACCTATCTCAACCAGACACTGGTTCCCAAGGGCGTACTGCTCGACAACTACTACGCCACCGGTCACGTCAGCCTGGACAACTACATCGCCGAGATCTCCGGCCAGGCACCGGATGCGATGACCAACTCGGACTGCGCCGGAGTGGTCGGCGGGAGTCTCGTCGGCCAATACGTCAACGTCAGCCCAGGGACCGACGACCCGAACAGTGCTGCGTATCCCGGCCAAGTCGATGGCAACGGCTGCGTGTACCCGGCGCCGACGGCCACTTCCACTGGGGCACCGACTATCGCCAACCAACTCGATGCCGTATACCCTCCCAACGCGTCCACGCATGTGGCGTCTTGGCGGGAGTACGCCGAGGACATGGGTAACGATCCAACTCGAGACGGCGGGACTCCCGACCCGTCGGGGGGAACCGACTGCGCGCATCCGACAGTGGGCGGGACCGACAGCACCGAATCGGCGGAGGCGGCCGACTCCTATGCCACTCGCCACAACCCCTTCATGTTCTTCCACTCCATCATCGACAACGGCGCGGAATGCAGCGCCAACGTGGTCCCTACCGGAACAGTGTCGGTTGGAACACCCAGCACGTTTAACGGCGTGTCGCTTCCTGACACCTTCACCGGACACCTGGCCAGCGACTTGTCCTCCACCGCGACCACTCCGCGGTTCGGGTTCATCACACCCAACCTGTGTGACGACGGCCACGATGGAACCTGCGCTGGCACCAACGTGGAGGGAGGCAAGACTGGTGGGCTGGTTGCAGCGGATCTCTGGCTCAAGCACTGGATGCCGCTGATCCTCGCCTCGCCGGCGTACAAGTCCGGCCAGATGCTAGTGACCGTGACCTTCGATGAGGGTTCGATCGCTCGACGCGACTGCCTGTTGTAATGAGCTGCCCGGACCAACTGGGGGTTTCCGGGCTTCAGTCCCTTGCTGGGTACGCCTCCGACTACTGCTGGGACCGACCCCGGCGGTGGGAGGATCGGTGCCCTGCTGCTCAACGCCAAGTACGTCCAGCCCGGAACGGTCGATACGACTGGCTCCTACAATCACTACTCGGCGCTTCGCAGCTACGAGGACCTTCTGGGTCTCACCACCGGGGGCGCCGACGGCCTGGGCCACCTCGGATTCGCGGCAGCAGCGCAACTAGCGCCGTTCGGACCGGACGTCTTCCAGGTACCGGTAGCGCCGCAGTCACCACACAACCCAGCGACCAGACCGCGAGTCCGGGCCAGCTGACGACCTTCTCTGCTGCGGCCAGCGGCACGCCCACCCCGACGGTCATGTGGCAGTACTCACATGACCAGGGAGTCACCTGGTCCAACGTCCTAGGGAATGCCACATCACCCACGCTAAGCGGGATCGTCCTCGGCACGGTCGAGAACGGCTGGGAGTTCCGGGCCGTGTTCACCAACAGCGGAGGATCGGCCACGACCAATCCGGTGACCCTCCACGTGGTCGCCCCGGTGCCACCGACCATCACCACCCAGCCAGTCGACTCAAATCGTTGCACCCCTGCCAGGTCGCGACCTTCTCTGCTGCGGCCAGCGGCACGCCCACCCCCACGGTCGTGTGGCAGTACTCACGCGACCAGGGAGTCACCTGGTCCAACGTTCTAGGGAATGCCACATCACCCACGCTAAGCGGGATCGTCCTCGGCGCAGTCGAGAACGGCTGGGAGTTCCGGGCCGTGTTCACCAACAGCGGAGGGTCGGCCACGACCAATCCGGTGACCCTCACTGTCCTGTAACTCCGGGGTAACTCAGCCACCGACATCGTCTCCGCTGGAGGGCGACGAGGGCACCTGATGGCCCTGGCCTCGACCATGTGTGGCTTACCCACAACGCCTTGAACTGCCATGTTCGGTCAGGTAGCAGGCGTTCCTGGGCGCGGCCAGACGCCGGTTAGCGCAATGACAGCCACAGCTCCCGTGGACATCGAGCCCTCGCTCTCTCGCATCCGCAGTACGAACACGCCGAACCTATCCAACCGGCTAGCGAGAGGACGGGAGTTCACCTTCGTGTTTCACACAGATCACCTCTCTGTCACACAGGCACATCGGCAGCGCAGAAGCACGCGAATGCCATGGGTCACGCTCACCAGGTAGAGCGGATCATCGGCCGGGCTCGCGGGTTGGTCTCGGCCAGCCGGCGAGCCCTCCCGGACAGTGGCAACTGTCAGACTGCCACGGTGCCACCCAGCCACCGGCTCACGTCGCAGACCTGTCGAAGCGACCGGTCCCTCGTGGTCGCCGCCCTGATGGTGGCGCTCAGCCTCGTGTTGACGGCGTGCGGGGCCGGTGGGCGAGCTACCCCGATCACCCGGGCCACCGTCAATCCCGCCGTGCACCTCGGGCCCACGTCGACGGGCAACCCCACCACCTCGACGCTACCAGTGACGCCGGTGGCGTGGTCACCGTGCGGTTCGTTGCAGTGTGGCTCGGTGACGGTGCCGCTCGACTACACCCACCCGGGCGGCACCACCATCCAGATCGCCGTGGCCAGGCATCCCGCCGAGCTCCCCGCTCAGCGGATCGGGTCCCTCGTCATCAATCCCGGTGGTCCGGGTGCTTCGGGTATTGACGACCTGCCCAACGAGCTTCGCGCGCTCGACCCCGCCGTCCTCGACCGATTCGACATCGTCTCATTCGACCCCCGGGGTGTGGACCGAAGCAGCCCGGTCCGCTGTAGCCCCGGGTCCGGGGTGGGAACGTCATCGGGGACCACGCCCGCACCGGGAGTGGATCCGGTCCCGACCACGCCGTCGGCCCGCCATGCGCTCCTCAGCAACGACCGGGCGTTCGCCGCCCAGTGCGAGCAGTACAGCGGCGCGGTGCTGCCCTTTGTGGGCACGGTGGATGCCGCCCGGGACCTTGACCGCATCCGGGCTGCTCTCGGGGATAGCCAACTGACCTACATCGGTCACTCCTACGGAACCCTCCTCGGCGCCACCTACGCGGAGCTGTACCCGACCCATGTCCGGGCCATGGTGCTCGACGGGGCCATCGACCCCGCCTTGACCACCACGGCTTACGCCACCGAACAGGCAGTGAGCCTCGAGACTGCCCTCGGATCCTTCTTCACCTGGTGTGCAGGCCATGCCGGCTGCGCGTGGCGCCCCTCCGGCGACCCGACCGCGGCCTTGCTCGGACTCATTGATGCCTCCCGGTCGCAACCGCTCACCGTGGGATCCGGCACGGCAGGGCCCGCCGAGCTCTACGACGCCCTGCTGGCCGGACTGGAGTCACAGACCTCGTGGCCCACGTTGGCTGCGGCTCTCCAGGCCGCCGCGGACGGTAACGGTGCACCAGCCGTGGCCATGTCCGACCGGTACGAAACGGGCAGCTCGCCCAACGCCGCCGAGGCCGAGCAGGCCATCGACTGCCTGGATCACCCTGTCAACCGAGACCCGTCGAGTTATACCGGCCTCGCCGCCGCCATCGGAAGCTCGGCACCGGTCTTCGGCCCCCTGCTGGCCTGGGGCCTACTCGGCTGCGCCACCTGGCCGGCCCTGCCCACCCGGTCGCCGTCGCCCGCCTCTGACCCGGGCGCCCCACCCATCCTCGTGGTGGGCACGACAGGCGACCCGGTCACTCCCTACGCCTGGGCGGTGGCTCTGGCCGGGGAGCTCTCCGGGGGCGTCCTGCTCACCTGGCGGGGCGACAGCCACGTGGCGTCGTTCTACAGTCCGTGCGTGCGTTCAGCCAGTGCCGCCTATCTGGTGGCGGGAGCCCTTCCAGCTGCAGGAACGGCCTGCACCGATTGACCGGAACCACGGTTCGTTGAGAGCCGGGCTGAGCCTGAACCCCTAGCTCTCCACTTCGTGAAGAGCAGTGATCGCGGATCGAGCGGTTGGACCGTGGCTCCTCCTGCGGCATCAACCGAGAGCACGCTCTGGGATAACCGTCTGGACCGAGTTCCTCAGCTCGACGGTGCCTCCAGGGACCTTGACGCCCATCTCTCCATCCAGCGGCAGACGCCGGGAAGAATCCCGTGGGCTGGAGCGACTCACCATTGGCAGATCTATCTCCAAACCCCGAAGGGCTGTATCTCTCGTGCGCTCACGTTTCCTCCGTCTGGCCTTGGCCATCCTGGCCGTGGCGGCCACCTCGATCACGGCGACGGTCCTGGCAGCAGGGCCGGCGTCGGCCGCCTCGCCACCAGACACGTCGCCACCCACTGAGCCCGGTGTCATCACCGTCTCAAGCCTTACGTCGACCAGTGCCTATCTGACGTGGGCCACGTCCAAGGACAACGTGGGCATCGAAGGGTACCGGATCTGGCGAGGGCTGAACGGTGGCCCAATGTCCATCATCTACACCAACGACGGGCTCGAGGACTATCCGGCGACCAATCTCCGCAGCAATGCCACTTATCAGTTCGGGGTGACGGCCATCGACTCGGCTAACAACCAGTCACCCATGCAGACCACGACATTGACCACCGCGGTGAGTACCGACACCACCGTACCTTCACCTCCGTCCAACTCCAGCTTGAGCATCAAGGCGTTCTCATCGAGCCGTCTGGACGTCCTGTGGGGCAACTCGCCCTCCACCAACGTGGCCTACTACGAGGTCTTCCGCGGCGGGACCGAGATCGCCATCGTCGACCGACCCAACGCTCCTCACTACTCCGACAATGGGCTGAGCCCGTCGACGAGTTACTCCTACACCGTGGTAGCGGTGAGTTCGGCGGGACTTGCCTCGGTGCCGACGGCGGCCAAGGCCGGAACGACAACAGCGACAGGAGTAGTCACCATCGCCCGCGGACCGGTGGACTCGGTAGTGACCGGCTCGTCGGGCATCGTGTCGTGGTGGACCAACATCCCCACTTCGGGCTCACTCTCGATCGCCGGCCAGACGCTTAGCGACCCCTCCGGAGTCACCGAGCACCATGTGGTGTCCGTGTCGGGACTGACGGCGTCGACGACCAACCCCTATACGCTGACCAGCCAGGACCCCACCACCGGTCAATCCGCCACGGCTACCGGCTCCATCACCACGGCTGCACAACCCGGCCAGACGTTCAGTTTCGCCGCCATGGGCGACTACGGCGGAGGTGGTCCGGGCGAGGTGGACAACGCAGCCAACATCGCCAGCGCCGGACACTCAATTCATCCAGACGCTGGGCGACAACATCTATCCGTCGTCAGGTCTGCCCGACCCCGATTTTGACACCACCTACTCCGACTACGACTCGCACTTCTACAAGGAGATGGATCAGGACGTGAAGAACCAGTCGTTCTTCCCGGCCAACGGCAACAAGGACTACTACTCCAACGGGGCGTTCTGGGTGAACTTCCCCATGCCGGGCACCAACCACGAGTGGTACAGCTACGACTGGGGAGATGCCCACATCCTGGTGCTCGACAGCGAAGAGCCCATGGCCGTGGGCAGTGACCAGTACGCCTTCGCCCAGGCCGACCTGGCCGCCCACCAGACCGAGAAGTGGCGGATCGTGGCTATTCAGCGGCCGCCCTACAGCTCGACGACGAACAACTCGAGTTCCAAGCTGGCCCAGGTGTTCATCCCCCTGTTCCAGGCTGACCGCGTCAATCTGGTGCTTTCGGGGAACAGCCACAACTACGAGCGGTCCTACCCGCTGACCAACGGCGTCCAGGACGACTCTGGGAACGGGATCACCTACATCGTTTCCGGTGGGGGAGGGTCTGGCTTCGACGCGTTCACTGCCGCATTTCCCGAGCCCACCTGGAGTGCCTTCCGCGAGTCGACCCAGTTCGAGTTCGCCAAGGTAACGGTGTCACCGACCTCGATCCAGGTCAATACCATCGCCGCTGACACCGATGCCGTTATCGACTCCACCACCATCACCGGCACGGCGACAACCTCACCGTCGGACTTCGGTATCGCCGCTCAGCCGGCGTCCGCTTCGGTGGTGGCTGGAGCATCGGCATCCACCACCATCGCCACCACGGTGACCAGGGGAGCAGGTCAGCCGTTGTCATTGAGCGCAGCTGGTCTGCCCGCCGGGTCGACGGCCACGTTCGACTCCAGTTCAGTCACCTCCGGTCAGTCGTCCACGATGACTGTCACCACGTCACCCTCCACTCCCGCAGGTACGTATCCGATCACCGTTGCCGCCAGAGGATCGACTGTCCATGCGACGACATTCACCCTGACCGTGGCGGCACCGTCTTCCGCCAGTGCGCCCCCGCCGGGGACGGGCTCTTCAGCCCCCTCAGGGGCTGCCTGCCTCACGCACCTGCCCACCGGCACGGTGGTTTCCGGGGCAGCGCTGCCCGACGGCTCGGGCTACTACGAAGTGGACCGATTCGGTGACGTCGCCGCCTTCGGGGACGCGCCCTGTGACGGGGCACTGACCGGTATCCCGTTGAACAAGCCCATCGTGGGCATGGCCGTCGATCCCAAGGGTGGCTACTGGCTGGTGGCCACCGATGGGGGCGTCTTCTCCTTCGGGGGCGCCCCGTTCTACGGTTCGACGGGCGGGATCCACCTCAACCAGCCCATTGTCGGGATGGCCGCCACGCCTGACGGGGGTGGCTACTGGCTGGTGGCTACGGACGGAGGGATTTTCTCGTTCGGAGACGCACCGTTCTACGGCTCGACCGGTGGAATCCACCTGAACAAGCCCGTCGTGGGCATGGCTGTTGATCCGGCGACCGGCGGCTACTGGCTGGTGGCGACCGATGGGGGCATCTTCTCCTTTAACGCCCCATTTCACGGATCCACCGGCGGTATCCATCTCAACAAGCCGGTCGTGGGCATGGCCGCTGTAGCCGACGGCTCCGGGTACCGATTGGTAGCGAGCGACGGAGGGATCTTCGCATTCGACGCACCCTTCTACGGGTCCACGGGCGGCATCACGCTCAACAAGCCCATCGTCGCAGGGCTGGATGACCCAGCAGGCGACGGCTATTGGCTCGTGGCTTCCGACGGTGGCGTCTTCACCTTCAACGCCCCGTTCCTCGGGTCTGCGGCCTAGTTCCGGGAGGCCCCTCGGGGGGTGCCCATCTCGCGGGCGCCTACCGGTAGGTGGGCACCGACCTCCTCTCGGGGACGCGTGCGATTGCGAACCCGGCGCATCGGGTATGGCTCGATCTATGGCTGACGGTCACGACGCCCATGAGCTGCGGTCAGCTGCCGACGCCGCGCAACAGAAGCTGGACCAGATGGTCGGGGGCGGTGGACCGGCTTCGGACGCCGAGGCCTTCGTCTTTGATGCAGAGATGATTCACCTGCTAGCCGAACAGATGGTGACGGTGACCGCCGCGCTGGAGCAGCTGGCCCGTCGAGTCGAGTCGTTGGAGGCTCGGGCTGACGGCGCCCTCTGAGGGCCCTCCTATCGAGCCATGGCGCCGACCGGCTGCCGCCCTGACCATCGGTTTTCGCTGTGCGCACGACCCGGCCGGTGAGAGGAAGCTGCAGGTCCGGTGGGCTTACTCGTCGCTGTGGCTCACGATGTTCACCACGTTGCCATCTGGGGCTCGGACGAAGAACCGCCGCACGCCCCACGGTTCGTCGGTCAGTGGGTAGACGATCTCGAACCCACGTGCCAGAGCCTCCTGGTACGCCTCGTCGACACCCGAACCGACGTGGATCGAAACAACCGAATCCTCGGGGGCCGTGGCATCGTGGGAGACGAGTTGGATATGAGCTCTACCGTCGGGGGACTGGAAGTGCGCCACCCAGCCGAGGTTGAAGCTCTCGTCGCTCAGTCCCAGGTAGTCCGTATAGAAGTCACGTGCCGCCCCGATGTCCTCAACAGAAAGGTTGGCAACGATACCGGAGACCTGCATAGATTCCTCCTCGCCCCGACCGGATCGAAAGGCCTCGGAGCACAACTCACCGTATACGGCACCATGGTCCAGCCATGCCCACGACGATGAGGGTTAGCGGAGCGTTGATTGGGGTATGGCTACTTGGTGAGCACGACCAAGCGCCATTCTCGACCGTCCGGCCATGAGTCGAGCCTTCACGACCAAAAGACTGAACTCACCGCGGCCGCGCTACTTCAACCACATCGGAGTTCGGCTACGCCATGGCGTCGTGGATTGATCGCTCTAGCTGCGGCAATCCGTTCCCCGGCTCCCGATCTCACCGAGTTCCCCCGGAGCCGCCGGCCCAACGCCATGCACGGCCCCGTCCTGTTCCCAGTCTGACCAGCTCGCCATCAAGCGGCGTTTCCACACGCTGGCCATCCCAGGATCGAACTGCGCACCGTCTTTCCACCTCCCTCCCACGGCGACCTCAACACTCCATTCAGTAGGGGAGAGCGGTTCCGATCGGCGCCATGGGTCGTTGCTGCCTCGAGCCCACCACGATCATGGGTAGGGGCGCACGCACTTGAGGCACCGATCCGACCAGCCGGGCGGTCCAGGCGTCCGACTGGAACATAATGGTCCCATGCCGAACCCCCGGGTGCATCGAGTCGACTTTGGGTACTTCATCCGGCCTGCCGAGGAAACCGATGCCAATGTGGCCCGGGTTGAACCGTGCTTTGGGTACCTCGTAGACCATTCGGACGGTCTACTCCTGGTGGATACCGGCATGGGGAGCGATCCCGACGTGGACCGTCACTATCGCCCGGTGCGGATCGGCCTCGCCGAAGCCGTACGCGCTTGCGGGTTTGCCGAGGACCAGATCGACACGGTGGTCAACTGCCACCTTCATTTCGACCACTGTGGCGGCAATCCGCTTTTAGCCGATCGGCGCTTCTACGTGCAGCGGATCGAACTCGAAGCGGCCCGGTCGACCGACTCCTACACGTTGCCGGAGCTGATCGACCCTCCCGGGCTCACCTATGAGGTGCTCGATGGGCAGGCTGAAGTACTCGCGGGAGTACACGTCATTCCGACGCCGGGACATACCGACGGGCACCAGTCGGTCGTCGTGAGCACCGATGACGGAACGGTCGTCGTTGCCGGTCAATGCCATGATTCGGCCACCGACTACGCCTCTGACACGCTCGCCCTCCGAGCCGCTGCGGAAGGCACTTCGGTCCCATCGCTGGTCACGCCAGCGTGGCTCGACCACTTACAGGCCATGGATCCCCGGCGGGTCGTCTTTGCCCATGATCAGGCCGTATGGGAGCCGCTGAACGACTGATACCGCCCCCTAGGGTGAGCCGACGGCATGAGGGGCGATCACTGAGCCAAGCGCAGCTCGGCTCACCGAGGGCCTTGAGTCGGTACAGTCATCCCATGATCCGGGTTAGCTATAGCGGACCTCCCCACCCCTTGTTCGGCCTCGTCTCCATGCTGGAAGATGCGGACTACGAAGTCACGTACGATCCACCGGATCTGTCGAGCACCAATGCCGTGGATGTGGAGCTGTGGGTGACCGACATTCAGCTCAAAGGCGCTGCCGGTGTAACCGCGGTTGTTCGTCAGTTCGAAGAGCGGCACCCGGATCTGGGCTTGGCCATCCAGGTGCAGTAGCGGCTCGCCGTCTGGATCGTGATGATCGGCGGTGGGAAGCGGGCCGAGGATTGCGTCACAGCCACCCCGGCCCGCCCTGCCTCATTCCCCACCGGCGCCGCAGTGAGCGAGTGAACCCCCGCTGCGGCACAGACAATTCCTACCCAACTATGTGGCGGTCAATCACCCGGAGTGCACCAGTCGTGCGAGTGTGATGGCGACTTCGCTGCGTGCGATCACCGCTGCGCTGAGTAGCCGCCCAGAGGCGCTCGTCCACCTGGTGAGTTCGGCCCTGTTCGTGCCGGTCGTGGCGGTTAAGACTAACGACTAGGGGCGGTGATATGAGCTGGTAGCCACCACCGCTCAGGGCCCCACTCGGTCATCCAGGCGCAGCTGCAGGAGCACCAACTCCAACCAAGTGCCGAACTTGGCCCCGACCTGAGGCATGCGACCCACCTCGGCGAATCCCAACCTCTTGTGGAATGCGATCGAACGCTCATTGGAACCATCGATAGCGGCCACCATCGTGTGCTTGCCGCTCTTGCGCGCCTCATCGATGAGCGCACCCATGAGGGTCTGGCCTACACCCGTGCCCCATCGATCCTGGCGCACGTGGACGGTGTGCTCGACGGTGAATCGATACCCCGGGCACGTGACCGCATCCCGAAACCACCCAAACGCTCCAAGTCCGACGATCTCGCCCTGCTCTTCGGCGACCAGTACGGTCTCGTGATCCTCCATCCACGTGGCGAACGTCGCCTCCGTGTGGGCCGTCTCCGTCCATTCAACCGTCGTGGTGCCGAGAAGAGCGTTGAGCAGTCCGACCAACGCACCGGCGTCCCGGGCGTCAGCGGCTCTCACGATCATGGTCCGACGCCGCTACTGGGGAGGAGTCCAGGTGAGGTCCAGCGTTCGACGCACCATGGGCTCGAACAACGCCAGTGGCTCACTCGGATAGTCGGGGTCGAAAGAGACCTCGTCGTAGCGGCCGCAGAACTCGACCGTGCGATCGTAGAAGGGACTGGTTACGAAGGCATCACGCTCGTTCGGATCGATGCCCAGATGTTGCCCGATGAAGTACATCTGGAAGACGGGATGGTGAGCGAGCATCCAGTAGTTCTCGGTGGAGACGAATGGCTTGAGTATGGCCGCGACCACCTCACCGTGGTTGAACGGACCCAGGGATTCACCGATGTCATGGAGCAGGCAGCACACGATGTACTCCTCGTCCCGGTCATCCCGAAGCGCCCTGGTTGCACACTGGAGGCTGTGTTCCAGCCGGTTGACGGGATAGGCCACGTCGGCGTCGAGATCGGCCAGCATGTGGAGGAGCAAGTCGGGAAGGGCCCGGATGTTCTCCTCATGCACCGCAGCGAGAACGGCGAAATCCTCATCGGTGCCCTCGTCCATCCGGCGGAAGTGCATTCTGCCCTCGACCATCGACGAAGTGTATTCCAGGGTGCTCACGGCTCGATCGGATGCCGCCGCCGTTCGATCGGCCACGGTGGGACAGCGCTATCCGGTTGGCCCATGGGCTACGACGATCCGAGCTGCTCCACCATCAGGAGCCGGGAGTCAGTACCACTCGGGCGGTAGGTCCAGCCGTCGCGTCGTTCCAGATCGACTCGACGTCAGACAGCGGCCGAGCCCGCGCATCGACCGAAAAGGATCCCGAGCTGATCTCGGAGGCGAGCTCGGGGAGGGTACGGAGAATATCGGTGGCACCAACTGACCCTTGGCCGCTGCCGAGGAAGTGGATGTTGGCCTGACGGAGCACCGCTGATGGCAGCGTGATGGTGGCCCCGGCCACCGCTCCGATCTGGATCCACGAGATCAGGACCGCCCGGTCGTCCCGCCCGGTGAGAACCGGAAGGAGGGCCGCCTCGGCCGGCGGTCCCCAGAGGTAGTCGAGCACCACGTCGACATCGGCGGCCTTGGCCGAGAGTTCGTTGGCCACCCGATCGGGGGCTGCAGACAGGTCGATCGTGTCATCGGCCCCGAGCGCGCCGAGGGCAGCCAACTTCTCGGCTCCCCGTCCCGCAGCGACGACCGTGGCCGCGCCGAGGTGTTTGGCGATCTGGATGGCTAGCTGACCGGCCGATCCCGTTGCGCCCAGGATGAGTACCGACTGTCCGGGAGCGAACACGACCCTGAGTTTGAGAGCCACCCAGGACGACATAGCCGGATTCATCGCCGCCGCCAGGAGGACGGCGTCGACATCAGGGGAGAGCGGGAGACAGCGGCGGGTATCGATGACGGTTTGTTCGGCCATCGCTCCATACACGGTGTCGGGCAGCAGGAAGTAGACGAGTGAGCCATCGGCGCGACGGCCCACCCCGTCGATCCCAGGAATGAGGGGCAGGTCGCCGGTCGAGGTGTAGTGCGAGCCATTGGCCTGGGAACGGACCCGGGGGTGCAGTCCCGACGCCACTACCTCGACGATCTCGTCATGGTCGCCCGCCGGCTCGGGAAGGACGAACTCCTCGAAGTGTGGGGGCTCGTCGAACTGGCGTACCACTGCGGCGTTCATGACGTGGTCCTTTCGGGTCGGGCTACACACTTTGTACTCCCAAGTATATACTTGGGAGTACAAAGTACAACTGGAGGTCGAATGATGGCTACCGGGTCGGAGGGGCCGACAGCGGAACTCGTGGACTCACTGGTCCAACTCACCTTCACCGTGCACGGGGTGCTGGTCCGAGTGGCGGCTGAGCACGGCCTGTCTGTGACTCAGCTCCGCCTGCTCGGCATACTGAGGGATAGGACGCCGCCCATGACAGCGATCGCCGAGCATCTCGGGCTCGACCGTTCCTCGATCACCGGACTGGTCGACCGGGCCGAGGAGCGGGGGCACGTGTCCCGGGTGACCTCGACCCGGGACGCTCGGGTCACCATGGTTCGGGCGACGGCGTCCGGCCTCAGCCTGGACCGACAGGTGGTAGCCCAGGTCACCGGTGAGATCCGGAGACTGGTTGACCATGTGCCGTCCGCCGATCGGGACGCCATCGAACGTGTCGCTCGCGCCGTCATGGGCTCGCCCTTCCCGGTGTCCCCGTCGACGGCGTGAACCGCAACGCCCGACCCTGACCACCCCGGGGAGACGGGCTTAGCCGGTACGGTGCGTCGCCTCGGATGGCACAACTTCCCAGCTCACCGGCCATAACACCCGGTCGGGGCCGAACCACCCGGTGAAGCGCCCCCGGGGCCACCACCCGGCCAGATCGTCGCCCGGGATTCAAGTTTCTGTCCCGACAGGCCGATCATCCCTCTGTGCCCCAAGCTTCGACTGACGTCCTGGTAGATGACGAGCGTGACAAGGCCATTGTGGGATTGCTCTACGAGCGGGTGATGAACCACATTCCCGCCCAGTACTCGCGCCAAGACGGTAAGTGTGCGGGGTGCGGTCGGGAGCTGCCCTCGCCGGCTGACGGCCTGCTTCGGCTGGATGGGGAACTCGAGTGCATCTCGTGCGCCATCAAGGGCCAGGACGCTCCGGCCTGAGCGTTGCCTCCGCTGTTCGTGGGGCCTGAGCGCACCGGCGACCCGGTCGTGCGATCCGCATCCGCCCCCTGCCCTTCTTCTGTCGACGCCGGGCGGAGCAACCCCCGATGACACCGACCCCCCACCACCATCTGGCCCGGAAGATCGCCCTGGTGGTCCTCGTCCTCCTTGCCTCCGCTCCGCTCATCGGGGCCACCGTGCAGGCCCAGACGACACCAACGACGCCTCGGCCGGCTGTGGCCTCGGCGCCGGAGGGGATGTACGCCTACTACTACCTGTGGTGGGACACACACCACTGGCAGACCACGCTCGGAGCGAACTACCCGTTCGGCCAATCGCCTCTGCCGCTTCCCGCCACGCTCGATCCCGGTGGCTGCAATCCCACCAGCCTCTACAGCGGCAACATCGAGACCGACGCACCAACCTCGCTCTTCACCGAGGACGATCCGTCCCAGGTCACCTACGACGTCCAGAGCGCCATCGCCGCCGGTCTGACCGGTTTCGCCGTGGACTGGTACGGCACCGGATCAGCGGGACAGGCCCCGTCCTCCAACGGTGAGGACCAGCGGCTCGACCTGTTGGTGCAGGCCGTCGACCAGGCCCAGGCCGAAGGCCACAACTTCCATCTCTGGCTCTCGTACGAGGCTTCGGCGACCGGACTCACTCAACCGGCCATCACCGGTGATCTCACGTACCTGACCACCCAGTACGGCACCAACCCCGCCTTCGACCGGAGCAACGGCGGCCGTCCGACCTTCATCTGGGTGGGCTCGTACAAGTACCCCCTCAACGTGGTGGCGGCCATCAGCGGCCAGTTCCGCTCGAGCTGGTACTTCGTGGGCGGGTACCAGTACAACCAGTGGAACGACTCCGTGGCCCCGTACTTCGACGCCGACAGTCCGTACTGGTCCAGTCAGGACCCGTGGAACAATCCCTCCAGCTTCCACCAGCTCGAAGGGTTGGCTACGACACTTCATGCCGAGGGGAAGAAGTACTTTGCCCCGCTCGCGCCCGGGTTCGATCGTCAGCTGGACGGCTCGACCACCTGTGTCCCCCGTGACAACGGCGCCACCCTGCAGGCCCTGTTCAACGGCAACTCCGGTGGGGACCCGGACGGATGGTTGCTGATCTCTTGGAACGAGATCACTGAGGGGACCTACGTCACGCCCGAGCTCCAGCGTTACGGCGGGTCCTACGGGGGCCCGGCCGGCTTCATCCACGACCTGACCTCCGGCTCGTCCTTCGGGAGCGGGGGAGGGGGCAGCGGCCCGGGTTGCGGCAGCGTCGCCAATCAGGCCGCTCCCGGCACCTACGTCGCCGTGGCCGCCTCGTCGGGGCCCGGGGGATGTCCCGGCTATTGGCTGGTCGACGGGGCGGGCCACGTCCGGTCCTTTGGTGGCGCACCGGTGCTCGGCTCTTTGGTGACGCCACCCAATGCGCCGATCGTGGGCATCACTGCCACGCCCGACCACCAGGGGTACTGGCTCCTCGGAGCCGACGGCGGGGTCTTCACGTTCGGAGACGCCCAGTTCTACGGCTCCACCGGTGCCATGCACCTCAACGCGCCGGTGATCACGATGTCGGCGACCGCAGACGGCCACGGCTACTACCTGGTGGCCCGCGACGGGGGCGTGTTCACCTTCGGTGATGCCGCCTTCCACGGATCCACCGGAAACCTCCGGTTGAACGCCCCGGTGGTGGGCATGGCTGCCACTCCGGACGGTTCGGGATACTGGCTCGTGGCGGCGGACGGTGGCGTATTTTCCTTCGCCGCCCCATTCCTCGGGTCGATGGGAGGGACCCACCTCAATCAACCAGTCGTCGGGGTCACCGCGGACCCCGCCGGACGGGGCTACCGGATGGTGGCGGCCGACGGCGGCATCTTCTCGTTCGGGGCGCCGTTCTACGGCTCGCTGGGTGGCACGGCCATCTCGGCACCGGTGCGCACCATGGCCGCCTCCCTCGACGGCAACGGCTACTACCTGATGGGGGCCGACGGAGCCCTCTACGCATTCGGTGACGCCCCCTATCTCGGTCGGGTGGTGCCCTGAGCCACCCGGGGCGGCCTCGTTCCACCGGCGGCGAGGCACTCGCCCGCACCACAGGACCGTGGTAAAACCCGGCCATGACGACAGCGACCGAAGCGGTATTCACCGAGCTGCTGGCCGAACTCGGGATCCAGCACCGTCGCCTGATCGAAGCTCTCTCGTCTCCCGACGACGCCCAGAGCCTCCTCGAGGCACACAAGTGGTTGCTGTCCATCCTGCAGGTGGCGACGGACACCCAGGTCTGGGCGGACAGTGCCCGTCCCCGATTCGTGGAGATCGTGGGGCCCTACAAGAAGTGGGGTGGGGACAACGCCGACGCCTTCTACAACTTCGCCCCGGTCGACCCAGCCCGTACCTACCGGGTGACGGTGAAACCGGGGGACGCCGTCTACTTGTCCCTCACGGTCTACGGCGGACCTGACGACGGCCACTACTCGGAGCGCATCGTGGGCAGCCTCAACAGCCGGGAGGCCCCACCCGGACCGGACGGGACCATCGAGATGGTCCTCTCCGCCACCGATCCCGGGACGGGCGTGCCGTGGATCAAGCTCGAGGCTGACGCCGTGGCCATCATCACCCGCGACTACCTGGCCCATCCGGTGGACGACGTCCAGGCCACCTGGTCGATCACCGCTGACGACCAGCCGGCCACCTACCGCGAGGACGACGCCGCACTGGCGCGACGGTTCCGGGCCGCGCTCACCTGGCTGCGGGACCAGTCGGCCATGGTGCCGCTGACGCCGGGGGCCCCTAATGCCATCGACCCTCCCTACCCGGTGCCCACCACCACCTTCGGCTGGGCCGCGGGCGATGCGGCCTACGCCATGGGCACCTACGACCTCGACGAGGACCACGCCCTCGTCCTACGGGGCCGCTCCCCGGAGTGCGTCTTTTGGAACCTGTGCCTGTGGAATCCGTTCCTGCACACCTACAACTACGACTACGAGCGGGTGACCATCAACGGCACCGAGGTGACCTACGAGCCCGATGGTTCCTGGGAGATCGTCATCGCCCCCCGCGACCCGGGTCACCCCAACTGGGTGTCGACCGCCGGTCATCACCGTGGCTGGGTCTGGTTCCGGTGGTTCCTCCCCGAACACACACCCGAGCAGCCCACCGCCGAGGTGCTCGCGCTGACCGGGCCGTGACCGCCGAGCGGCCGGCCTCGATCAGGATCGACGACCTGGTCGACCCCCGCTTCACCGACGAGATCCGGACCGTACTCGACCTGATGGCCGAGGCGGGTGCGGGCGTCGACCTCCGCCCCGAAGTCCTGATGGCCGCGGCGGCCGACGAGACCGGCCTTGACCGGTTCGGGGCCGACGACTTCGTCGAACGCCTGGAGGTCCTGTGCTGGTCGCTCCGGAACGAGGCTGAACTCAACGACGCCGGCCTGTTGGCCCAGTCCCTGCTCCTCACCGGGCTCCTCCGCAACCGACTGCTGGTCGAAGACCTCATCGCCCGACACCCAGAGATCCTGGACGAGCGGATCGTCAGTCCGATCGTCATCTGCGGCCTTCCCCGCACCGGCACCACCCACCTCCACAATCTGATGTCGGCCGATCCGGCCCTGCGCTCCCTTCCCTACTGGGAGAGCCTCGAGCCCGTGTTGTCCGACGCCGAGCGACCGACCGGCGGACAGGCCGACCCGCGGATCGAGCGCTGCGATGCCGCGCTGTCGTTCGTCAACAGCGCCATGCCCGAGTTCAAACGCATGCACGAGATGACCGTGGACCATGTCCACGAGGAGATCCAGCTGCTGGCGATCGACATCTCCTCCATGCTGTTTGAGACCATCGCTCCCATGCCCACGTGGCGGGACCACTACCTGGCCCGGGACCAGCGCCCGAGCTACGCCTACCTGCGCCGTCTCCTCCAGGTCCTGCAGTGGCTGCGGGGCGGGGAGCGGTGGGTCCTCAAGTCTCCCCAGCACATCGAACAGTTCCCCGCCGTGCTCGACACCTTCCCCGACGCCGTGTTCGTGCTCACCCACCGGGATCCCGTGTCGGTGACCGCTTCCATGGTGACCATGCTCGCCTACTCGGCCCGGCTGGGCCAGGACCGGGTTGATCCTCGAACCATCGGCCACTACTGGTCCGACCGCCTGGAACAGATGCTGGGTGCCTGTGTGGCCGACCGCTCGCTGCTCCCGGCTGACCGCACCATCGACGTGGCCTTCGACGAGTTCATGGACGACGACCTCGGCATGGTCCGTCGCATCTACGAGCTAGCCGGCCAACCCGTCACCGACGTGGCCGAGGCGGCCATGGCCGCCTTCATGGTGAGCCATCCCCGCGGCCGGCACGGCGGGGTGCTCTACGACCTCGACCAGTTCGGCATCGACCGCGACGAGCTGCGTGCGGCCATGGCCTTCTACGTCGATCGCTTCGGGGTCACGCTGGAGGAGTGACACGAGGCCCACCCGGAGACGGTGCGGTCATCCCTGCCCCGAGGGACCGGCACCGAGGGCGCTCACCGCGGCGATGGCCGCGGACGCCGCCCGCTCGGTGGCCAGCCGGGAGCCTTTGGCCATACGGGCGAGGGCAGGGATCCGTCCGGGGTGGCGGAGCACGTAGGCGGCCACGGCCTTGCCGTCGGGCGTTCCGTCCTGGTGACTCAGGTGGAACACCTCATCGTCCACATCCCCGTCGGCTGTCCGGTCACTCACCGCCCGGAACACCGACCAGGGGATGCCCCGCTCCTCACACACCGCAGCGATGGCCGCCGTCTCCATGTCGAAGGCCACCACGCCGTCGCTGGCGAAGCCGGTCGAGTACCGCAGGATCGCTGACGATCGAGTCCGAGGTCCATAGCGCCCCTTGTGGCGTCCCCGAACCGAGGGGAGCGGGGCGGAACTCGGCCCCACTGTCCCCGTCGATCACCCGGTCCGGATCGAGGAGCGCACCGATGGGGAGGTCGTCGCCCAGTGCGCCGGCGATGCCCACCACCACCACTCGCTCGACGGCCATTGCCTCGAGGAGCCCTACGACACCGGCGGTGGCAAGGGCCGTTCCCATGCCGGTGACCACGGCCACGACCGGCACCGAGCCGATGGTGCCACCGGCGGCCTCCACCGGGCCCGGTACGTGCTCGGTCAGCTTGGCCGCACGGACCAACGGGGCCAGCTCCATGGGCATGGCACAGACGAAGGCAACCGGTGAGGACATCGCCGACCTCGTCAGCGGCCCGAGCGCGGGGGAGGTCCAGAAGACACGAAGCTCATCGTAAGCAGGGCCGTGGCCACCAACAACCCGTCCTGTCCCTGATCGTGCACGCGCACCTCGATCACCCCTTGGCGGCCGCCGACCCGCAGAGGCTCGGCCGAGGCACGCAGGGGACCGGCGGTGGCTGCGGCCAGATAGCTGAGCGTCACCGTCGAGGTCACGACGCTCCGGCCGCTGGCCTTGACAGCGGCGTAGGCGCCGACCCGGTCGACCAGGCTGGCGATGATGCCGCCGTGGACGGCCCCGACCGGCCCCCGGATCTCGTCGGTGATCTCGAGCTCCACTACGTGGGCCCCACCCTGGTCGTAGGTGGAGTGGGGGAGTTGGTCGAGAAGTGCGCAGCCCATGGACATGGCGTCATGGTAGGTGGGACCGACCCGGGCCAGGGAAGCCGGGCTGGCGGACCGGTGTCGGGTTGCCCTGGACCGAGCCGCTCCCACTAGCGTCACTGAGCGCCACGTCGTGGCAGTCAGTCGGGTCGCCTACCGAACGGTCGGAGACCGTACGTGACGGCTCGGTCGTCATCTTCAGGGAGGGAGCAAGCCATGGGACTACTCGAAGGCGGCAAGGCCGTCGTGACCGGAGGCGGTTCGGGCATCGGGAGGGCCACGGCCCGGCGTATGGCCGAAGAGGGAGCAGTGGTCGCCGTCGTCGATGTCAACGGTGACGCGGCTGTCGAGTGCGCCAAGGAGATCGGGGGGACCGCCCATGAGGCCGACGTATCCGACCCCGAAGCCATGCGGGCGGCCTTCGACGCCGCGGCCGAGGCCATGGGGGGAATCACCATCCTCTACAACAACGCCGGGATCGGGGGAATGTCGCCCCTGGCCGAGTGGGACCCCGAGGAGTGGCACCGCTTGATCACCGTCAACCTGACCGGGGTCTACCTTGGGTTCCGGGCGGCCATACCCCACATCAAGGCGGCAGGAGGCGGGAGCATCGTCTCGACCGCCTCCATCAGCGGCACCCGGCCGGCGGCAGGGGAGGCACCGTACTCGGCGGCCAAGGCCGGTGTGGCCGCCATCACCGCGTCGGCGGCCCTCGAGTATGCGCCGTCCATCCGGGTCAACGCCGTCTCACCCGGCATGATCGAGACCGCCCTGACCGCACCGCTACTCCAGTTCGTCCCCAACTCCCAGGAGCGCTACGAGCGCACCACGCCGGCCGGGCGGGTGGGACAGCCTGAGGACATCGCCGATGTGGTGGTCTTCCTCTGCTCGGACCTGGCCCGGTTCATCACCGGCCAGAACATCGTGGTCGACGGAGGAATGACCCTCCACGGTTCGGGGGTCGACGGCATCTTCGACCAGCTCTTCACCAGCTGAACCCGGTGGGCGGCCTCAGGTGTACATGAGGGAGCCCGGGGTGGTGAGCAGTTGGCCGGTCTCGAGCCAGGTCTTCAGTCCCGAGAGGATCATCGGCCACCCCCCGAAGAGCTGTTCGTTGGCCCCGTCACGTAGCTGGTCGTGGGTGACGGTGAGGTGACAGGAGTCGCCGACCGGTTCGATCGTCCAGGTCACCCGCGAGGCTCCCTCGCGCTTCACGTCGTCACCCCACAGTGCCGTCATGGTGTGGACCAGGCGGCGGGGTGGTTCGACCTCCAGTACCTCGCCCTCCCCGAGGAGGCTGTCGCCGGGACCTCCCATCCGGAGGGGGGAGCCCGGCTTCCACTCCGACTCCACCCGGGCGCCGAAGTTGTACTTGCTCCGGATCTCCGGATCGGTGATGGCCTCCCAGAGGCGTTCGGGCGTGGCGTGGATGTAGATCTCGTAAATCTTCTCCATGGTGTGCTCCAATCGTTGTTTGAGGTCGCTCATCACAGCGACCCAGGGTTCGGTGTACTTGTCGATCCAACGGTCGTGGACGAGGCGGATGGGTACCGGGTTGAGGAAGTGCAGCTTCTCCCGGCCCGACCGGCGGGTGGCGACAAGGCCTGCCTCCTCTAGGAGGCCGAGGTGTTTCATGACGCCGAACCGGGTCATGGTCACCCGTCCCTCGAGCTCGGAGAGGGTCTGGCCGTCCCGCTCGAAGAGGGCGTCGAGCAACAGGCGCCGGGTCGGGTCGGCCAGCGCCTTGAACACCAGGGTGTCGTCACTGTCCACACGGTCCACTTTATGTGACCATATGGTCACCTGTCAACGGATACGACTGCGCATCCACAGTGAGGCGTGCGGACGGAGGGACGCACGACGGCTCAGGCGGAGGGGAGGTGGCCCAGGATTCGTGCACAGCGGCGGTGGGCCCTGCCCGGCCCAACCGCCGGCGTGCCGACGCCCCTCTGACACGGCGGGAGGATCCTGCCTGCCGTGCACAGTGCCGGGCATGTTCTAGCGCCGCTCCGGGCGGAATTGCGGTCGCCCCGGCCCGGCGTGGCAGGTTGCTACGAGGCCAGTGCCTGCCAGACCAGTGCGGACACGCCGTTGACCGTGTCGATCCCGTACTGCTCGGACGGGTTGGCGTCGGTGAGCACGGCGATCAGGTAGTCACGACCGGCCCCGGCCACCCAGCCCGTGGTGTTGATCTGCCAGCCGTTGATGACCGAGAACCCGTTCTTCAGGGCCACGGTGACGCCCGGCGGCACGCCGCCGGTCGCCCCCCAGTCCTGGGACGGGGTGATGTGCTCCATGAGGTCGAGCACGTAGGCCCGGGATGCATCGGTAAGTAAGGCGTTGGGCTCGACCACCGTGCGGATCATGGCCAACCGGTCGAGGGCGGTGGTGGTGGTCGTGCCCCAGATGCCGTCGGTGGCCGGGGTGGTGGCCGTCATGCCGGCCGCCCGCTCGAAGGCCCCGACACTGGCCGGTCCGAGCCGGGTCCACAGGCTGTCGGCTGCGCTGTCGAGACTGGCTTCGATCATGGGGACGGCCAGGGATTGTTCCTCGGGCGTCAAGGTCCGTCCGGCTGCCTGGGCCTGGGTGAGGAGCGTGGCGAGGATGTCGACTTTGAGGGTGCTGGCCGTGTGCTCCACGACGCCCGGGCGGAATTGGATGATCTGGCCCGTGGCCAGGTTCTGGACGGCCACGGTGATGTTGTCCACTCGGGTCGAGGCGTAGGCACCGATGGCCCTGATCAGCGCGTCCGCCGTGTTCTGGCCGTAGGCGATCCAGTAACCGCCGCCGGCTGCGGCCATCCCGACGGCCGGCGCCCCGTGGGGGGCACCGCCGTCCGATCCGAAGAAGCCGGCATCGCCGAAGGTGAAGATGCCCCCGTCGGAGGCGACCAGCCAGTAGCCGCGCCCGTCCGGCGTGGCGGCCATGCCCACGATGGGGGCGTTCAGGTGCATGGCCCCGGTGGAGCCCTCGAAACCGGCATCGCCGAAGGTGAAGATGCCCCCGTCGGAGGCGACCAGCCAGTAGCCGCGCCCGTCCGGCGTGGCGGCCATGCCCACGATGGGGGCGTTCAGGTGCATGGCCCCGGTGGAGCCCTCGAAACCGGCATCGCCGAAGGTGAAGATGCCCCCGTCGGAGGCGACCAGCCAGTAGCCGCGCCCGTCCGGCGTGGCGGCCATGCCCACGATGGGGGCGTTCAGGTGCATGGCCCCGGTGGAGCCCTCGAAACCGGCATCGCCGAAGGTGAAGATGCCCCCGTCGGAGGCGACCAGCCAGTAGCCGCGCCCGTCCGGCGTGGCGGCCATGCCCACGATGGGGGCGTTCAGGTGCATGGCCCCGGTGGAGCCCTCGAAACCGGCATCGCCGAAGGTGAAGATGCCCCCGTCGGAGGCGACCAGCCAGTAGCCGCGCCCGTCCGGCGTGGCGGCCATGCCCACGATGGGGGCGTTCAGCCCGGGAAGGGAGGTCCCCGCCGCCGACGTTGCCGCACTGCCGAACGCGGTGACCGAGTCGGGTCCCGCCGTTCCCGACTCATGGGGAACACTCGATGACGCACCGGCGCTCGGACCTGGAACCAACGGTGCCGCCACCAGGCCGAGGAGCATCCCCACGACGAGCCAGAGGGAGGCTGCCCTCGGGGGGATCTGGTGTACCCAGTTGGACGGATTCCGCGGACGGGCCACCTCCTGCACGCTACCGCCGCCCGCGCCACCCTCCCACGCCGACCCGACGAACGGTGGGCCAACGGGGCGGTGACCAACGGATGGGATCCGGGCCTTCTGCTAGAACCGACAGATGGCGAGCACACCCCGACAGCGCCGGGCCCTGGTCACCGGAGCCACTCGCGGAATCGGCAAGGCCACGGCGCTCGCACTGGCCGACGACGGATGGCAGGTCGCCATCACCGGGCGCACCCTCCGGGCCGGCGAAGGTAGGGACGACTCGGACACCGGGGCGGGACGCCCACTGCCGGGCAGCCTGGAGGAGACCGCAGCCAGCATCCGCGACCGTGGAGTCGACTGTCTGGAGCTTGCTGCCGACCTCCACCACCTCGAGGCGCTGGCTGCGGTGGTTACCGCGGTCGGCGACGCGTGGGGAGGGGTGGACCTGTTGGTCAACAACGCAGTGGACACCGGGCCGGGCAGCATGGTCACGGTCCTCGATCTCACCGTGGCCCAGCTCGAGGCCAAACTCGAGGCCAACGTGGTGGCGCCGTTCGTACTGGCCCAGGCCGTCCTGCCCGGCATGCTCGAGCGAGGTGGGGGCACCATCGTGAACGTGACCTCACACACCGCCACGGCCGACCCGCCCGGACCCGTAGGCAGCGGTGGGTGGGGGCTGGGCTACGCCGCCTCGAAGGCCGCCCTCCACCGGATCGCCCCCCTCATCGCCGTGGAGCTCGGCGGCCAGGGGATCCGGGCCTTCAACCTCGATCCGGGCTACGTCGAGACGGAGCGCCAGGTGGTCAACGCTGCGGCCCTGGGACTCGTCGGCCACTACACCGGAGCACCCCCGTCGGTGCCCGGAGCTGCCATCGCCTGGCTGGCCACGCATCCCGACGAGATGGACAATGGCCAGACGGTCCGGGCCCAGAAGCTGGCCCTGACCCTCGACCTCCACCCCGACTGGCGCCCGGCCCGCTGAACCCTTCGGGCCGTCGGGCCCGGTCCTCAGCTTGCCGTGGCTGTCACGACCGGATCGACGAGGATTCCTCCCCGATACTGGACGGTGCGATCACGGATGGACGGGACCCGGGGGCCCCCAAGCACCGTGCCGGTGAGGTTGAGTGGATCGGCTCCTGACACGGTGATCTCCTCTCCGCGGCGAGGATTCCCCCGCACATCGGCCAGCAGGGCTGCCGCCTCCGGCGATGCGTACTGCTCGCCGGAGATCCCGGCCACGAACCGGCCACCGAGGGCCTCGCCTCGGGCCTCCAGGCGTCGGAGCGCTCGCACCACGTCCCGCCACGGGATCCGGTAGGACTCACGAGCCCAGAGTTCCCAGGCCACGACCCCCCAACGGGCCAGCAGCTGCCAGGCCACCGCCTCGGCCAACTCCTCGGAGGCCGGGCCGCTGTGGGGGCCGGTGCCCGCAGCGTCGGGTTCGGGCAGCAGGGACCAGCGGCCTTCGCCCACCCCGCTCCCGACCCGGGCCCGCTGGCGCCCGAGCGCGGCCCGTCGGGCCGAACCCGGCCGGTAGGCGGCACGCCGGCGGCGGGTGGAGAGCAGCGACCGGACGGCCGAGAAGGCATCGGCGGTGACCATGCCCCGCGCCACGAGGTCCCAGAGACCCTCGTCGATCTCGGCGTCGAGCCGTCCCGAGGAGGGGGCGAGCTCCGAGCGGAACGCGGCCCCGTGGGCGCGCAGTACGGCCAGCACATCGGCGGACGCTCCGGCGGTCGGCTCGGCCACCTCCCGGTCGCACCGCACCGCCGCCAACATCCACGTGAGATCGGGGCGGGTGACCAGGGCCAGGGGCGTGGCCGACGAGGGCGTGGCCGACCCGCGGTGCCCGTCGCGGGCAAGACCGGTCTCGAGGGCAGCCTCGAGCGTCGACCCCTCCTCGGCCGGGGTCGGCACCGGGGGGGCACCGGTCGGACGGGGGGAGAGGCGGGCCCAGGCCACTTCGCCGGCCAGGCACAGCTCGTCGAGCCAGCGGGGGTCGTAGCCCGCCACCCGAGCGGGCAAGACGGTGGCCTCCCACTCGCCGGCGGCCACCTCCACGCCCTGGAGCTGCTCGATCACCGACAACAGCCCGGAACGGCCTTCGGCCCGGGTCCCCGAGGCGACGTGCTGCCAGCAGGCAACGAAGCGCATGAAATCGGCCATGGAGGCCGGCTCCACATGACGTCGGCGTCGGCCCC
The DNA here is from genome assembly GCA_963817985.1 of uncultured Acidimicrobiaceae bacterium. Taxonomy (GTDB): domain Bacteria; phylum Actinomycetota; class Acidimicrobiia; order Acidimicrobiales; family RAAP-2; genus Bog-756. The sequence goes on from CAWFQI010000006.1 coordinate 235,708, forward strand.
GGCTGGCGGCGTGCAGCCGGACCAGCAGGTGTCGGGCGCACCACCGGCCATCGGGCAGGGCGATGGCCGACCCGGCCGCCTCCAGTCGGGCCAGTCCGGTGCGGGCCCGGGCGACGGTGAGCGGCGCCCCCCGCACCGGTCCGGTGGGCAGTGGGACGTCGGCGACCAGCTCCTCCACCGAGACCGGCCCGGCCACGTCGAGATGCCCACCAACGCATTCGGCCAGCGACTCGTCGTCACCGGCCATGGGATCGGTCAGTGATCGGTGGATGCCCTCGGCTGCGCCTCGGCGCTCGGTAGGTGCCCAGGCACCGTCCACCCAACCGGCCCTACCTTCGGCACACAGCTCGTCGAACCAGGGCTGCCACTCCGACACCGGTCGGCAGAGTACGAGGGAGAGCAACAGATCGTGGAGCTCGTCCCGGTCGCGGGGACGGGGGCGCACCTGGTCCAGCACCTCGGCGGCGGCGGCGGGGTCGAGGGGACCGAGCTCGGATGGCGCCACCGGCAGGCCCGGCGGCAGGCCGTCGGGACCCAGCGCGCCGAGTCCCCGGGGAACGGCGACGGCCCGGGTGCGGCGCTCCTCGAGCGGGGCGCCGTCCAAGAAGGTGAAGGGCTTCCCGGTCAGGATGCCGTGGGACAGCGGGGAGGGCTCAGCTGACTCCACCAGGTGTACGTCCACCCGGCCGGCCTCCAGCTCGGCGAGCAGGGCTACCAGCCCCTCGGCGTCGAGCGGCTCGCTCAGGCAGTCGGTCACCGTCTGGCGGACCAACACATGATCGGGCACGGGGACCGGACCGGGGCCGGCGTTCTCCTGGCAGGCGGCCAGTGCGGGCCAACTGGCGGCCAGCAGGTCCTCGGCCTCCATCCGCTGGAGGTGAATGGGCCGGCGCTGTCCACCACGAGCGCGCGGCACCACGAGCGCCCGGTTGAGATTCCACCGCCACCGAGCAGCCAACATCGGATGGGGAAGGACGGCCTGGGTCAACACCTCGGTCACCGTGCTGCTCTGCAGCATGGTCGGCACTTGGGACAGCGGGAAGCTGTGCTGGGGGCCGAGGGAGAGGACGACGGTGTCGTCGTCCGCCGCCGCTTGGAGCTCGAAGTCGAACGACACGCAGAACCGCTTGCGCAGGGCCAGCCCGAGGGCCCGGTTGATGCGGCCGCCGTAGGGGGAGTGGACGATGAGCTGGGTCCCCTCGCTGTCGTCGAAGACGCGCTCGACGACCAGCCGCTGCTGAGTGGGCAGGGCACCGAGCGAGGCCAGCCCGGCCCCCAGATAGGCCACCACCTGGTCGGCGACCTCGGCGGACACCCCGGCCCGATGACGCACCTCGGCGCGGGCCCCGGTGCCGTCGCCCCGGGCCAGCAGGGGCTCGAGTCCGGCTCGCAGCGCCCCGACCTCTTCGGACAGCTCGGCCGAGCGTGCCGGTGCCTCGCCCAACCAGAACGGGATGGTTGGCGGCAGGTCCCCGGCGTCGATGACCCGGACCGTCCCCGTCTCGACCTTCACCACCCGCCACGAGTGGGTGCCGAGGAGGAAGATGTCCCCGGCGGTGGCCTCGACGGCAAAGTCCTCGTGCACGGAGCCGACGGTGATGCCGTCGGGGTCGAGCACCACGCGGTAGTCACCCGTCTCGGGGATGGCACCGCCGCTGGTGAGCGCAGCCAGGCGGGCGCCCCGGCGGGCACGCAGCCTGCCGTTGACCGCATCGTGGTGGAGATGGGCCCCCCGTCGCCCCCGACCGGTCTGGATGCCCCAGGACACGAGCTCGACCACCTCGTCGAAGGTCTCCCGGCTCAGGTCGGCGTACGGCCCGGCCCGACAGACCAACTCGTAGAGGGCGTCGACCTCCCACTCCTCGGTGGCTGCCACCTCGGCCACCAGCTGCTGGGCCAAGACATCGACGGGGGCCACGGGCGGATGCAGCAGATCGAGGTGTCCGGACCGCACGCCGGCGAGCAAGGCCGTGCATTCGACCAGCTCGTCCCGTGTCATGGGGTAGAGGATCCCGGCCGGCGTGCCGTCGATCTGGTGGTTGGCCCGCCCGATCCGCTGAAGGAAGGTCCCAATGGCCCGCGGCGAGCCGATCTGGCACACCAGCTCCACCGGGCCCACGTCGATGCCCAGCTCCAGGGATGCCGTGGCCACCAGGGCACGCAGGTCACCGGCCCGGAGCCGTTGCTCGACGATGCGCCGTCGCGCCGCCGACAAGCTCCCGTGATGGGCGGCCACCTGGAGGGCGGCATCGACGGGGTCAGTGGTGAGGCCGTCCCCGCCGGCGTCACGGTCAGCGGGATCTCCATCGGCCCCGAGGCGCAGGGCGAGCTGGTGGGCCACACGTTCGGCCATCTTGCGGGTGTTGACGAACACCAGTGTGGTCCGGTGCTCGAGCACGTGGCCGGCGATGTGGTCGAGCACGTCGGACAGTTGGCCGCCGCTGGCCACCGCCTCGAGCTCGCTCTCGGGAAGCTCGATGGCCACGTCCAGATCCCGGCGGTGCCCGCAGTCCACGATGGTGGTGGGAGGGCGATCCGCATCGACACCCGAGAGCAGCCGGGCGACGAGCTCGAGCGGCCGCTGGGTGGCCGACAGGCCGATCCGCTGCAGACGACCGCCGGCCGCGGCGACAAGATGGTCGAGGCGTTCGAGGGTGAGGGCCAGGTGCGAGCCCCGCTTGTCCCGCGAGGGTGTGCACCTCGTCGATGATCACGGTGTGGACGGACCCGAGGACCGCCCGCGACGACGGGGCGGTGAGCAGCAAGTAGAGCGACTCGGGGGTCGTCACCAACAGGTCGGGAGGTGACTTGCGCATGGCGGCCCGCTCGGCGGCCGGGGTGTCCCCCGTACGGACGGCAACCGACAGATCGGGAGCGAGGTAACCCTGGCGGACCGCCTCCTCGGCGATACCGGCCAGGGGCACTTGGAGGTTCTCGTGGACGTCGGTGGCGAGAGCTCGGAGGGGGGAGACGTAGACGACACCCGGGCCACGAGGCGTGTCGGTCGGAGCGCCAACCGAGGCCGCGGCCCGGTAGGCGGCATCGATGGCCACGAGGAAGCCGGTCAGGGTCTTGCCGGTACCCGTGGGGGAGGCCACGAGCACGTTCCCACCCTCGGCGATGCGTGGCCAGGCCGCCCGCTGGGGCTCGGTGGGCCCGTCGGGGAACCGGCGGAGGAACCATCCGGCCACGGCAGGGTGGAAGGTCCGCAGGATGGAGTCAGCGGGGAGGTTGGCCAGTGCGGGGTCAGGGTCCCGGCCGGGCGCGACGAAGTCGAGCGGGAGGGGCTGGGAGAGGGCCCGGGCGGTAGGCAGGGTGGTGGCCACGGTGTCAGTCCAGCCTAGGGGTGTGACACCCTCGGTGTACCAGCCCGTCGTGAGCCGGGGAGGTCCTGGTCGCCAGCCGATCGGTGGGTGTCAGCCGTGGGCGGACAGCGGTCGGGGCTCGCTCAGGTCGTCCGGGTCAGTTGCGGGACGATCGATGGCCGCAGCCGAGAGGTGACCGGCCTCGAGGAGTCGGGCCCGACTCGAGACCACGTGGCAGTGCTCGATCAGGCGCTCGCCGTCGGTCTCCGAGGCCGGGGTGAGGGTGCCTCCGAGCCGCCAGCCGAAATCAGGGGCGGGACGACACGACCGCACGGTGACGTTGACCTCGACTCCGTGCACGTCGCCGTGCACGTCGCTCAGGTCGAGGTGGAGCTCGAGCGAGGCGCCCACCTCGACGGGTTCGGGGGCGATGATCCCCGCACCCCCCGGGGTCAGGTCGACCACCCGGACGAGGGACCCGTCCACCACCCCGGCGATCTCGACCGGCACGCGGTAGTGGTGGCGGAACTGGTGGCGCCGGCTGACCTTCCAGAGGGCGGCGGTGATGATGGTCAGCTCCCAGAGGGCGAAGGCCAGGCCGGCTACCACGGCGAGACCGGGCAGCGGGGGGAGATGGACGAGGCCGGCCAGGGTCAGACAGCGGAGGGCGATGGCTACCACCAGCACCACAAAGGTGACCACCACCAGCCGGAGCTGACGCATGGCCGACCAGCCGCCGTCGTCGATGCCGTCCTTCGGTGTCACCTTGAACGAGACCCGGGACGGGTGGACGAGGGCCAGCACGGCCCGGGTGAAGATCTCACTGGTCAGGTGGGTGGAGTAGGCGCCGTCCCACAAGGTGGCCTGGCCCCGGCAGAGGGCGCTCGAGGCCACCAGGTTGAGGACCATCCACGGAAGCCAGAACACACCGAACTGCCACAAGGTGGCGTGCATGGGGAGGCGTCCGGTCGTCAACATGGCCACGAGGACCGCCAGCATGGCCAGGCGCTGGAGGGGCACGAAGTAGGCCAACAGGGACGAGAGGTAGCTGAGCCGCTGTTTGAGGCTGAGACCGTGGGCGATCACTGGGTTCTCCGAAGTGCGGAGCACGGCCAGGTTCCCCCGGGCCCACCGGTCGCGCTGTAAGAGGAACGAGGCCAGGTCGTGGGGAGCCAGTCCCTGGACCAGGGTCTCGTCGTGATAGCGGGTGTGCCAACCCTGGCCGTGGAGCCGGATAGTGGTGTGGAAGTCCTCGGCCACGGTCTCGGTGGCGATGCCGCCAATCCCTTCCAGTGCGTGGCGGAGAATGACCGCGGCCGAGCCGCACCAAAACGCTCCGTCGTGACGGTCCTTGCCGGGCATGAGGACCTCGAAGAACATGCTCTGGTCGTGGCGGCCCGTCTCGAAGTGCTGGAACGAGTCGAGGTTGCCGAAGTCGTGCGGCGTCTGCACCAAGGCCACCGACGGGTCGTCGAAGTAGCCGACGGTGGCATCCAAGATGTCCGGCTGGGGGACGTGGTCGGCATCGAGGACGAGGATCAGCTGGCCGTCGGTGCGGCCAAGGGCGTGGTTGATGTTGCCCGCCTTGGCGTGCTCGTTGGTGGGGCGACTCAGGTACCGGGCCCCGAAACGCTCGGCGAGCCGACGGACCTCGTCACGACGGCCGTCGTCGAGCACCCAGGTGGTGTGGGGATAGGTGATCCGGTCACAACCCACCAGCGTGGCCCCGAGCACGTCGACGCCCTCGTTGTAGGTGCAGACGAAGACGTCGACGGTCGGCCGCCACCCGATGGCCGGTCGCCTCGGTGCCGGGATGCGCCAGGCCAAAAAGGCGAAGGAGGCGAGCATGAGGAGTCCGAACACCTCCGAGGCGTAAAGCGTCCAGAACATCACCGGCTCGGCGCCCCGGCCTGTGTCCCATGCCCGCCACACCAGGTACACCGACCCCCAGACGAGGGCGACGGTGGTCAGGACGCGCAGCAGCCGGTCGCGACCGAGGTAGCTGGAATGAGCCAGCGCGGCAGGTGCGGGCATTGCCGGGGATATCGACCAAACGCGGCCCGGGCTTGAATCCCGCCCGGTCGTCCCGCTGGGCGTGACGCTACAGCGGGCCTCCCTCGACCTTGCCTGGACGGCTTAGGAAGGTGTCAGCCGGCTTCGGGGACGTAACGGCGGGCCGGCGTGCCCGGCGGATGCGTCTCGCCGGGAACCGCGTCAGGGTTCTCGACACAGACCTCCCCCTCGAGTCCGTCGGGATCCCGGAAGAAGATGCTCAGGACCGGGCCGAAGTCGGTGACGAAGGAGTCCGCCGCTCCCCGGGCCATCAACCGTTCACGGATGGTCTCGAAGGCGGACAGCGATGCCGCCTGGAGGGCGAAGTGGTCGAGCCGTCCCCGGCCGAACATCGGCACCTGGCGATCGGCCTCGGTGTTGCCGACGATCTGGAACACGTTGAGCTCGGCGAAGGGCCCGATCCTGATGATGGACAGGCGGACGGCGTCGTTCCCATCCACTTCGGGTGCGTCGCGTTCCACCTCGGCCTCGAACACCTCTTGGTAGAAGCGGTGCAGACGAGGAGCGTCGTTGGTCAGCGTGGCGACGTGATTGAGTCCGATGGTCAGCACGTCCGATGGCCCCCGCTCATCGGACGACGTCGACGATGTCCACCACCAACAGCACGAAGACCATGGTGCCGACGACGGCGTACAGCGCGGTGAACGCCCAGCGCTGACGGTGGTCGGCCATCCAGAAGCGTCGGATGCCGAGGAAGTCGAAGGTCAGGGCGAGCACGCCGATGGGGATGCCAATGGCCGGCCCAACGCCCCGGGCCAGTCCGATGGCCGGCAGCACGAAGGGGAGGACGATGTAGCTGAGCAAGCACCGCAACGCCGACAAGAAGATGGAGGCGCTGAAGATCCGGTGGGTCTCGGACTCGTCGATGGGGGCCCGGTTCTCGGGCACCCGCAGCAGGCGCCGCATGGTCTGGTCGGCCCGGGAGCGCTCGGGTACCACCACGGTCCCGCCCTGCGCCACGACCAACTGATCCATGGCGCCATGCTAGGTGGTCCCGACCTCGCGCCACCAACCACCGCGGGGACTTGGCTCGGTCGATCCGACCCCGCCGACACCACCGGTCAGGGCCCAGCCGGTATCGTGCCCCACCATGGGATCGACCCGGTGACCTCGAACGCGTCGAGGCGGGTGCGGGCGGCGACGGAGCGCGAGGGTGCCGTGACGGGCTCGACTGAGCCGCCCTCCATGTGGAGCGTGCGCCGTCCGGACGGCACCGTGGCCGCGGGCTGGTACCTCATGCCCCTCCGGCTCTTCCTCGGGGTCACGTTCCTCTTTGCCGGCTGTCAGAAGCTGGCCAATCCCGACTTCCTCCGATCCTCGAGCCCCATCTCCATCCACGCCCAGCTGGCCGGCGCCGACCGGGCCAGTCCCATCCACGGTCTCCTCGCTCACCTGTTGTCGGTGGCCCCGGCCCTCGGGGTGACCATCGCCCTCGGGGAGGTGGCGATCGGTATCGGCATCGTGGTCGGGCTGTGGATGCGAGTGGCCGCGGTGGCCGGCATGCTCCTCTCCTTCGGGCTGTTCCTCACCATCAGCTTCCATTCGGCGCCGTACTACACGGGGTCCGACATCGTGTTCTTCTTCGCCTGGACCCCACTGGCCCTGGCTGGCGCAGCCGGTGCCCCCGCCCTCGACACCTGGTTCGCCCGGCCCCGGGCCCGCGCCCAGCAGGTGGCAGGAGACGGCGCCGTTCCCCGTCGCGACATCCTGTCCAAGGGGGCCCTCACCGGAATGGTGGCCGGCCTGTTCGTCGTGGTTGGGGGTCTGGCCGCCGGGCTCGGGCGACTGGCCGGTGGATCCTCGACGACCACGCAGTCATCGAACACGCTGGGCGGCGGCGGAACATCGACCACGACCACCACGCCCTCGGGTCCCTCGACCACCCCGGCCGGCGGCGTGACCACCACCGCACCGGTGCCGTCGGGCACGGACGTGGGATCGGCAGCCAGCGTGCCGGTCGGGGGATCGGCTGCCTTCACCCTCCCCGGCAACGGTGACCCCGGGCTCGTCATCCAACAGACGGCCGACGACTTCGTGGCCTTCGACGCCGTCTGCCCCCACGCCGGGTGCACCGTGGCCTACCAGGCTGCGGCCAAGATCATCGCCTGTCCGTGCCACGGATCGGAGTTCAATCCCCGCACCGGCCACGTGGTGCAGGGACCGGCCACGAGCGGCCTGACACCGGTCACGATCACCAAGGCGGCCAACGGCAACCTGTACGTCCCCGACTGACCACCACCCTGCGCCCCGTACCGCTGGCTCCTGCTGTCGTCGTCCGGGCCCGATCGGATAGCATCACGGCGTCGTCGTTCCGTGGCGGCGGCCACCGCCCATGAGTGCAGCCACCACCGTGCCGACCGGCACCTCGGACCCCGAACCGGCCGAGGAGTCCGCCGCCAGGGCCGACCGTACCGACTGGATCTCCGCCCTGCCGTTCATCGGAGCCCACCTGGTCCCCCTAGCGGCCTTCTTCGTGGTGGTGACCTGGCAGGACTGGGTGCTCTGTGCGGTCCTCTACGTCACCCGGATGTTCTGTATCACGGCCGGATACCACCGCTACTTCTCCCACCGCAGCTACCGCATGGGTCGGGTCGCCCAGTTCCTCATGGCCCTCGGGGGGACGACCGCCCTCCAAAAAGGCCCCCTGTGGTGGGCGGGCCACCACCGCATCCACCACCGGTACACCGACCTCGACGACGACGTGCACTCACCTCGCGACGGGTTCTGGTGGAGCCACGTCGGCTGGATCCTCTCCACCCGGTACAAAGACACCGACACGGCGAGCATCAAGGACTTCGCCGCCTTCCCCGAGCTGCGCTTCCTCGACCGCCAGTGGTGGATCGGGCCGACGATGCTCGGCGGGCTGTGCTTCGTCCTCGGCGGGTGGGGCGGCCTCGTGGTCGGCTTCTTCCTCTCGACGGTGCTGCTCTGGCACGGCACCTTCGTGGTCAACTCGGTGGCCCACCTCTTCGGTCGCCGGCGCTACGCCACCCCGGACACCAGCCGGAACTCGATGATCATCGCCGTGATCACCGGAGGGGAGGGGTGGCACAACAACCATCACTACCTTCCGGCCTCGGCCCGCCAGGGCTTCGCCTGGTGGGAGTTCGATCCCACCTGGTACGGGCTGAAGGCGCTGGCCGCGCTCCACATCGTGCGTGATCTGAGGGACCCGCCGGCCCGCCTGCTCGACCAGGCCCGGGTGCGTGACGGAGCCTTCGACATCGGCATGTTCCGCTCCTACTGGGAGCGGGCCGCCCGGGTCACCGGCGAGCGCATCGCCGACCTGAGCGCCCGACCGGTCGCCTCGTCGCCCGAGGGTCTCGACCAGGGTGCGACCCCGGGAACCACGGATGCCGATGCCACCGAGACCCAGGAACCCGACGAGCCGCTCTCCCACCTCTCGGGGCTGATCACCCGCGTACTCGAGTCGGCCGACCAACTGGCCGACTCCACCCGACGGACCCGCCGGCCCGAGACCACCGACAAGGTGACCGCAGCCGAACCGGGGTCGGGCGACCACACCCCGGAATGACCGGCCCGACAGCGGCACCGGACCCGGAGGCGTTCGCCTCGGCCTCCCTCTGGATCGTCGACCTCGACGGCGTCGTGTGGCTCACCGGCGAGCCCATCGGACCGGTGGCCGAGGCGGTGGCGGCGCTGCGCACCCGGGGCATCCGGGTGGTGTTCGCCACGAACAACTCCGCACCCACCACCGACGAGCTCCTGGGCCGGCTGACCAGGATCGGAATCGCAGCCTCCCCTGAGGACCTGGCCACGTCGGCCGGGGCCGTGGCCTCGCTGCTCGAGCCGGGGGCCCGGGCCACGGTACTCGCCGAGGCAGGAGTCCACGAGAGCCTGGCCGCCCGCGGCGTCACGATCGTCGAGCCCGGTGCCACCCGGGAGTCCGGCGAGACCTCGGACGCCGCCGTCGTCGGCTGGAACCGCTCGTTCGACTTCGCCTCCCTGGCCGCCACGGCCACCGCCGCCCGGGACTCTGGGCGACTGGTCGCCACCAACGAGGACCCGACCCATCCCACACCCGACGGGCTGATGCCCGGGTCAGGGGCGTTGCTGGCTGCTGTCGCCACCGCCTCGGGCGTCACCCCAGAGATTGCCGGCAAGCCCCACGCCGCCATGGCCGCGCTCATGCAGGACCCGGTTCGGATTCGCCGATAACGACCCCTCGGTGGTGATGATCGGCGACCAGCCCGGCACCGACGGCCGCCTGGCCGAACGGCTGGGCATTGGGTTCGGTCTGGTGGACTCGGGGGTGACCCCGGCCTCGACCCGGACCTTCGACGTGCCGGTCGCCCTGCGTGCCGCTGACTTCGTCTCGTTGGTCGACACCTGCCTGGAACACGACCGCTAAGCCTTCGTGTCCGGCCCGGCCCCGGCCGGTAGCATGGCGGCGTGGCCACCGGAGACGGATTCCAGAAGTACCTCGACGCCGGGATCGCCTTCACCAACCTCACCCGGGCCAAAGCCGAGGAGTTGGTGCACGAACTGGTACAGAACGGTGAGTTCCAGTCCGGCGACGCCCGGGCCCGGGTCGACGAACTGCTCGAGCGCAGCCGCAAGGGGCGCGAAGCTTTCGCCGCCCAGGTCCGCAAAGAGGTCACCCAACAGCTGGAGAGCGTAGGCATTACTCCCTGGAGGATCTGGCCGAACAGGTGGCCAATCTGATCGGGCGCACCGCCGAGGCGGGCAAGGCCGCTACGGCCAAGGCCAAGAAGTCGGCGGCCCCGAAGGCGTCCCCGACCAAGGCGGCATCGAAGAAGGCGGCATCGAAGAAGGCGGCACCGAAGAAGGCGGCGGCCAAGAAGTCGCCGGCCAAGAAGGCTGCGGCCACCAAGACGGCGGCGAAGAAGGCACCGGCGAAGAAGTCCGCAGCGAAAAAGGCGCCGGCCAAGAAAACGGCCGCCAAGAAGGCGGCTCCTACCCCGGCCGGGGCAACGCCTCCGGCCCCGGAGTCGTCGGACTGACCAACTCGCCCCGACGTCGACTGGACCGGGCCCTGGTGGAGCGGGGACTGGTGGCGAGCCGTCCACAAGCGGTCGCCCAGATCGAGCGGGGCCAGGTGCTCGTGTCCGGGTCGGTGGCCGACAAGGCCTCACGACTCGTGGCTCCGGCCGAACCCATCGAGCTGATCGGCCCTCCGCCTCGTTTCGTCAGCCGCGGGGGCGACAAGCTCGACGCGGCACTCAACCGCTTCGCCATCGAAGTGACCGGCCGGCGGGCGCTCGACGCCGGAGCATCCACCGGAGGGTTCACCGACTGCCTACTCCAAGCCGGGGCCTCCTCGGTGGTGGCTGTCGACGTGGGTCGCGGCCAGCTCCACCCGCGGATCCGGAACGATGCTCGGGTCGAGGTCCACGAACGACTCGACATCAGAGAGGTGACGATGACCACCATGCTCGGCCACCCCGCCGACCTCGTGACGGCCGATCTGTCGTTCATCTCGGTCACCCGCGCCGTGCCCGTGCTCACCGGGGAGATCGTCGTGCCCGGTTCGCCCCTCGTGATCCTGGCCAAACCACAGTTCGAAGCGGGCCGGGCCGAAGCGTCGCGGGGGAGAGGGGTCATCCGCGACGCCGACGTCCACCGACGGACTCTGCTCGAGGTGTGTGGAGCGCTCTCGGCGGGCGGAGCGGACATCATGGGGGTGATGCCGTCGCCCATCACCGGTTCGGCCGGAAATCTCGAGTTCCTCGTCCATGCCGAGACCCGGGATCCGAGCGGTGGGAACCCGCCTCGGACCGACCGGGCGCCGGAGGTCGCTGAGCTCGTCGACCGGGCCGTCGCCGAGGCCCACGCCGAAAACGGGCCAGGATAGGGACCATGGCCGTCATCGCCTTCTACACCAACCCCCACCGACCCGAGGCCACTGCCCTCGCCGCCCGGGCCGAGACCTGGCTGGTCGAGCGAGGGCACGAGGCCGTCCCCGCCCTGCACCCTGACGGAACGGCGTCGGCCGAGGGAGCGGACCTGTTGGTCAGTTTGGGCGGTGACGGCACGCTGCTCCGCTCGGTCGAGACCGCCCTGGCCGGCGGCATACCGGTCCTCGGGGTCAACATCGGTCGCCTGGGCTATCTCACGCCGACCGAGCCGGCCGGGCTGGAGGACGCCCTCGGCTCCTTCCTCGCCGGTACCCACCGGGTCGAGGAGCGGATGACCCTGTCGGTCAACGTGCGCGGGCCGGACGGAGACCTCATCGCCCAGCGCACGGCACTCAACGAGGCCACGGTGGAAAAGACGGTCCCGGGCCACACCGTGCGGATCGCCACGCTCATCGACGGCCGTCCCTTCGTCACCTACGCCGCCGACGGGCTGCTCGTGGCCACACCGACCGGATCGACGGCCTACAACCTGTCCGCCCGGGGCCCAGTCCTGTCCCCGCGGCTGCGGGCCATCGTGGTGACGCCGGTCTCGCCGCACATGCTCTTTGACCGTCCCCTCGTCCTCGACCCGACCGAACGCCTCCGCCTCGACGTGGAAGAGCCCCGTTCGGCCGTGCTGGTGGTGGACGGCGTGACCGTCACCACCCTCACCCCGGGCTCCTCGGTGGAGTGCCGCCAGGGTGATCAACCGGCCCGACTGGTCACGTTCGGATCCACCGACTTCCACTCCATCCTCCGGGCCAAGTTCCATCTCGCCGACCGCTAGGACACCGCTGGCTGTGGGACCCCACCTGGTCGAACTCCGGGTACGCAATCTCGGGGTGATCGACGATGTCACCATCACCTTCGGGACGGGCATGACCGCCCTCACCGGTGAGACCGGGGCGGGCAAGACCCTGCTCGTCGAAGCCCTGAGCCTTCTGCTCGGTGGTCGGGCCGACTCCTCGGTCGTCCGGTCGGGGACCGAGGAGGCCATCGTCGAGGGCCGGTTCCTCGTTCCGAGCGGCCGGGCCGTGCCTCCCGATGGGCCAGAGGGTGCCGACACCGGGGAGGCGGGCGACGAGCCGCGGGAGATCACGCTGGCCCGTGCCGTGCCCCGCTCGGGCCGCTCCCGCGCCTGGGTCGACGGCCGTATGGCGACGGTCGGGACCCTGGCCGAGACGGCGGTCCGGCTGATCGAGCTCCACGGCCAGCACCAGCACCGGTCACTCGTCCACACCGACGCCCAACGCCGGGCCCTCGACGCCTTCGGCCGCATCGACCTCGATGCCTGGTCCGATGCCCGGCTCCGCCTCCGCCTCCTCGACGAGGAGTCGGCCGCCCTCGGGGGGGATGCCCGGGCCCGGGCCCGAGAGGTCGACCTCCTCCGCTATCAGATCGGGGAGATCGAAGGCGCGGCCATCGACGACGCCGACGAGGAGACGCGGCTCGAGGCCGAAGAGGATCGGCTGGCCGAGGCGGCTGCCCACCGACAGGCCGCAGCCGCCGCGCTGACCGCCGTCTCGGGGATCGAAGGGACGAGCGCCCTCGACCGGTTGGCCCAGGCGGCAGGGGAGCTCGAGGGCCGTGTGCCGCTGGACGCGCTGGCCGCCCGGGTGCGCGGGGGCATGGCCGAACTCTCGGACCTCGCCACCGAACTCCGCACCGTCGTCGAGACCTGGGAGGACGACCCCGAACGGCTGGAGGAGATCCGAGCCCGCCGCCAGCTCCTTTATCAACTACAGCGGAAGTACGGCGACAGCCTCGACGAGGTGTTGGTCTTCGCCGACGAGGCGCGCCGCCGTCTGGCCGCCGCCGAGCTCGAAGAGCAGCGGGCCCAAGTGCTCGACGGTGAGATCGAGGTGGCACGGGCCGAACTGGCCGAGCGCAGTGCCGAGGTGGCCGCGGCGCGCCGTGCCGCGGCACCGGTGCTGGCCGAGGCCGTCCGCTCGACGCTCCATCGACTGGCCATGCCCTCGGCCCGGTTCGAGATCGCCGTGGAGGGGGAGGGGCCGGCCGACCAGGTGGGCTTCTTGCTCGGGGCCAATGCCGGCGAGCCCCTGGCCTCCCTGGCCGCAGCGGCCTCGGGGGGTGAGCTGGCCCGCACCATGCTGGCCATCCGTCTGGCCATCACCGATGCTCCCGGGGTGATGGTCTTCGACGAGGTCGACGCTGGGGTAGGAGGAGAGGCGGCCATCGCGGTCGGCGCGGCGCTGGCCGACCTCGGGGAGCACGGCCAGGTCCTCGTGGTCACCCATCTGGCCCAGGTGGCCGCCCAGGCCGACCATCAGCTCGAAGTGCGCAAGGACGACCGCTCCGGCCGGACCCGCTCCGAGGTGACGCCGCTAGTCGGGGAGGACCGGGTGGTCGAGTTGAGCCGGATGCTCTCGGGCCACCCCGACAGCGCATCGGCGCGCGAGCATGCCCGGGAGCTGCTCGAGGCCAGTGTCACGACCGCACCCTGAGGCTATCGGTGTAGCTGACGGTGAGGCCGTGGGTATGCCGGGATGCCGGGTGACGACACTTCGCCGCGACGCCACCATCGCCAGTGGGACAGGCGGGTCCGCACGTGGGCCGTCCCGGTTCCGCTAGCCTCATCAGGTGCCTGACGTGGATGGCCCGCCGCAACCCTCCGGGGGACAGTCGACGGTCGAGCCACCCTCGGGATCGGTCTTCGGCCGCACCGGAGCGCCGGATGCGGGATCCCGCCGGCCGACCAAGTACATCTTCTTCACCGGTGGCGTGTCGTCGTCCCTCGGCAAGGGCTTGACCGCCTCCTCCCTCGGCCGCCTGCTCAAGCTCCGGGGCCTCCGGGTCACCATGTGCAAGCTCGATCCGTACATCAATGTGGACCCCGGGACCATGAACCCGTTCGAGCACGGCGAGGTCTTCGTCACCGAGGACGGGGGCGAGACCGACCTCGACCTCGGCCACTACGAGCGGTTCATCGACGAGAACCTCAACAAGAACTCCAACGCCACGACGGGGCGCATCTACTCCTCGGTCATCGCCAAAGAGCGCCGGGGGGACTACCTGGGCAAGACGGTCCAGGTGATCCCGCACGTGACCGACGAGATCAAAAAGCGGGTCCTCGCCCTCGGCACCGACGACGTGGACGTGGTCATCGTCGAGATCGGGGGGACGGTGGGGGACATCGAGATCGTCCCGTTCATCGAGGCCATCCGCCAGTTCCGCCGGGACGTGGGCCGGGACAACGTCTGCTACGTCCATCTCACGCTCGTCCCCTACCTCGGGCCCTCCGGCGAACAGAAGACCAAGCCCACCCAGCACTCGGTGACCGAGCTCCGCAGCCGGGGTATCCAGCCCGACGTGATCGTGTGCCGCTCGGACCGGATGATCTCCGAGGACCTGAAGCGCAAGATCTCGCTCCTGTGCGACGTCCCCATGGAAGCGGTGGTCTCGGCCGTCGACGCCGACAACATCTACCAGATCCCCCTGGTCCTCCACGAGGAGGGCCTCGACGGCTACATCCTCTCGCTCCTGCGCTTCGACGAGGCGGAGCACCCCATCGACCTCTCCACCTGGGAGCGGCTGGTCGCCCAGGTCGACGCGGCCGTCCGCCCGGTACGCATCGGGATCATCGGCAAGTACGTCGACCTCCCTGACGCCTACCTCTCGGTGGTCGAGTCCCTCCGCCACGCCGGCTTCCACCACGGGGCCAAGGTGCAGATCGAGTGGATCCAGGCCGCCACCGTCCCCGAGATCCTGGAGCGGGACGGGCTGCGGGGCTTCGACGGCCTGGTCATCCCGGGTGGCTTCGGTGAGCGGGGCATCGAGGGCAAGATCGCCGCCGCCGGCTACGCCCGCCAACACGAACTACCCCTCCTCGGCCTGTGCCTCGGCCTCCAGGTCATGATCATCGAGGTGTCCCGCTCCCTCGTCGGCCTCGACGGGGCCAACTCGCGGGAGTTCGACCCCATGACCCCCCACCCGGTGGTCGACTTGATGGACGACCAAAACGACGTGGTCGACAAGGGTGGAACCATGCGGCTGGGCTCCTACAGCGCCCAGCTGGTGGCCGGGTCCCAGGTGGCCAAGGCCTACGGGACCGAGGTGGTCTCCGAGCGCCATCGGCACCGCTACGAGGTGAACCCCCGCTACCGGTCCCGTCTCGAGGCGGTGGGCCTCGTCTGTTCGGGCATGTCACCCGACGAGCGGCTGGTGGAGTTCATCGAACTTCCCGACCATCCCTTCTGGGTGGGCACCCAGGCCCATCCGGAGTTCAAGAGTCGTCCCGACCGCCCCCACCCCCTCTTCCGCGAGCTGGTCTTCGCCGCCCTCACCCGGGCCGAGGGTCGGGACCCCCGCCTGCCCGACATCGGCGACGTCGGCTGAGGTGGGCGAGGCGGACGACGACGGTTCGGGCGCTCCCTCGGAGCTGCCCCGCTTCCGGCCCACCGGGGGAGGCGCTCCTCCACGAAGGGTGGGTGATCTCCCTCGTCCAGGCCGGGTTCGTCGACCCGGGAGGCGAGGCCTTCGACCGGGAGGTGATCCGCCATCCCGGCGCGGTGGCCGTGGTGGCCGTCACCGACGACGACTCGGTGGTGCTGGTCCGCCAGTACCGACCGGCGCTCGACGAGTGGATCCTCGAAGTACCGGCCGGCACCCGTGACGTGGCCGGCGAGCCCGAGGAGCGGACCGCCCAGCGAGAGCTGGCCGAAGAGGTCGGGTACGAGGCCGAGGAGATGGTGCTGTTGACCCGGTGCGCCATCACCCCGGGGTTCTGCGACGAGATCTCCTCGGTCTTCTTGGCCACGGGCCTCACCCCGGTGGCCCTCGATCGCCAGGGCATCGAGGAGCGGTACATGCGCATCGAGTACGTCCCGCTGACCCGATTCGACGCCATGGTGGACGACGGGAGCATCATCGATGCCACGACCATCCTCGGCGTGGCCCTGGCCCGGCGGCGGCTGGCCGCCTCGCCTCGGACATGAGCCGGGCGGTCTCGGTCGGGGCCGAGGAGTACCTGTCCTGGCTGGCCGTCGAGAAGGGCCGGTCCCAGAACACGTTGGCCGCCTACCGCCGGGACATCGCCAGCTGGGAGACGTGGGCGGCCACCGCCGGCGTCGATCCGGCCACCGCCGACACCGAGGCCATCGAGCGCCACCTTGACGAGCTGCGGGCCGAGGGGCGCACACCGGCCTCGATGGCCCGATCCACCTCAGCGCTACGCGGCCTGTTCCGCTTTCTCGTCAGCGAGGGCGACATCCCCGCTGACCCCAGCACCGACCTGCGCTCACCGAGGATCCCCCGACGACTGCCCAAGGCCCTCGACGAGGACCAGGTCCTCACCCTGCTCGACTCGGTCAGCGGCACCGAACCGTCCGACTACCGGGACCGGGCCCTGCTCGAGGTGCTCTACGGCACCGGGGCCCGCATCTCCGAAGTGGTCGGACTGTCCCTCATGGACCTCCAGGGCGACGACGGCCTCCTCCGGGTGTTCGGCAAAGGATCCAAGGAGCGGATCGTCCCCCTCGGGGGACCGGCCCGCATGGCCCTCGACCGCTGGCTGGCCCCGGGCGGGCGACCTCGCATGGCCCCGGACCGCTGGGCCCGGAGGAGCGATGCCGAGGCCGTCTTCCTCAATCTGCGGGGCAGCCGCCTCTCCCGCCAGGGGGCGTGGGCCGTCGTTCACCACCGGGCCCAGCGCGTCGGCTTGGGCGATGTGGTCAGCCCGCACGTCCTGCGTCACTCGTGCGCCAGCCACATGTTGGCCCACGGAGCCGACATCCGGGTGGTCCAAGAGCTGCTCGGCCACGTGTCCATCGCCACCACCCAGATCTACACCCGCCTCAGCCAGGACCACCTCCGTGCCTCCTACCAGCGGGCCCACCCGCGGGCTACTGCGCCCCAGCTCAAGTAGGATCTTCCCGTGCCGAGCGACGCCCCCACCATCGACTACCGCCAACTACTCGAGGACGAGCGGCGCCAACTGCTGTCGGAACTCTCCGAACTCGGCCACGGCGAGGGCGGGGGGCTCGACTACGACCCCAACTTCGCCGACACCAGCCAGGTGACCGCCGAGCGGGGGGAGGCCGACGCCCTGGCCGGCCAACTCCAAGAGACCCTCGACGAGGTGGCGCTCGCCCTCGGCCGTCTCGAGGAGGGCACCTACGGGACCTGCGAGGTGTGCGGCAAGGCCATCGACCCGGCCCGCCTGGAGGCCATGCCGGCCACCCGGTTCTGCATCAACGACGCCAACCGGCCCTGATCGGGCCGGGCTCATGGCCTACGGAGGCTACGGGGGAGGCCAGGGCGGCAGCGGCCGTCCCCGGCGGCGGTTCCAACCCGACCAGCGCACCTTGATCATCGTGGTGGTGGCGATCGCCCTCATCGCCATCCTCCTGCGCACCCACAAGATCTCCAGCAACAACCTCATCTACTTCTTGGTGCTGATCCCTTCGATCATCCTCCACGAGCTCTCCCACGGGGTGGTGGCCCTCGCCTTCGGCGACGACACGGCCAAACGGGCCGGTCGCCTCACCCTCAACCCGGTCAAGCACGTGGACCCGGTCGGGACCCTGGTCGTGCCCGCCCTGCTCTCCTTGTCCGGCATCGGGGCCTACGGCTGGGCCAAACCCGTGCCCGTGAGTACCAACCGACTCCGCAGCCCCCGCAACCACACGGTGATCGTCTCGTTGGTCGGCCCGATCACCAACTTCGCCCTGGCCGCCCTCATGGGCGTGTTCTTCGTCTGGGTGACCCCGGTGGCGGCCCGGGAGGGCTTCGCCGACCTCAGCTTGCTCAGCCGGATCTTCTTCCTGGCCGGCATCGCCAACATCGTCCTCGGCGTGTTCAACTGCATCCCGTGCCCGCCGCTCGACGGCGCCGCCGTACTCGAGCGGTTCCTGCCCGCCCGCGTGTTGCCCCAGTACTACAACCTCCAGCCGTTCCTCATGTTCTTGCCCCTCATCCTCATCCTCTTCTTCCACAACCAGTGGTCGGAGTTCATCAACCACATCATCAACTGGTGGGCGGCCCGACTGGTGTGACGAAGCGCCCGCTCGCCGGCCCGTTCGTCTATGGGACCCCGACGCCGGCCCATCCATGAGTCGAACCGATCTGACCACCGACCCGGCCACCGACGCGCCCACGGCCGAACGGACGGGTGCCGTGGCGTGGGTGCGGACCCACCCGGGGATGGCCTTTGCCATCGTCCTCCCGTTCTTGGTGTTCGGGATCCCCCAGCTCGTCGGGATGACCTACCTGTCCGGGGACAACTTCATTCAGAACTTCCCCATGCGGGTCCTCGTGGGCAAGGACCTCCTCCACGGCGTGCTGCCCCTGTGGAACCCCTACCTGTTCAGCGGCACCCCGCTGCTGGGTGGGTTCAACGCCGGGGCCGCCTACCCCGTGACCTGGCTGACCGCCCTACTCCCGGTCTTCACGGCCTGGACGCTGACCCTCGCCCTCGCCTACGACGTGGCCCTCATCGGGATGTACGTCTTCCTCCGACGCCAGGGCATCGCCGGAACCGCCGCCACCTTCGGGGCCGTCACCTTCGCCTTCGCCGGCTACATGACGGCCCAGATCGTCCACATCGACCTCATCGAGGGGGCGGCCTGGCTGCCGTGGATCCTCATCGCCGTGCACGGACTGACCGAACCGCCCCCCGAGCCCTCCGGTGGCGGCGGGGCCGAAAGGTCGGCGCAGACCCGACGCCGTCACGCCCGCTGGTGGGTGCTCCTGCTCGCCGTGTCCCTCGGGCTCACCCTCCTCGCCGGGGCCGCCGAGGCCATCATCGACAGCGGCGTACTGGTCGTCGTCTACTGGATCTGGCGCACGGTGGCCGCCGGGCTGGTGCACCGGGGACGGGGACGCGCCCTCGTCCGATCGGTGGGGGGCATCGCCCTCGGCGTGGTCGGTGGCGTGATCCTCGGCGCCGCGCAGTGGCTGCCGGGCCTGCTGTTTTTGTCCCAGTCCCAGCGGGCCACGGCGTCCTACTCCTTTTTCACCAGCGGCTCGCTCAACAACCGCCTGGTGGCCCTGGTGGCTTCACCGTTCGCCCTCGGCACCAACCAGGGGTGGGGACCGTACTCGGGTACCTACAACTTCCCCGAGGTCACGAGCTACGTGGGCATCCTGGCCCTCATCGCCGGCTTCTCATTGCTGCTCAAGCGGTGGCGCACCCGGCCCGAGGCCCGACAGTGGTGGGTCTGGTACCTGATCCTCGTCATCGGCCTGCTGTCGTCGCTCGGAAACCAGACCCCCTTCGCCCACCTCATGTACCTGCTCCCCGGGGTGAGCAGCGAGCGGCTCCTCAATCGCAACCTGCTCCTCGTGGACACGGCCCTCGCTGTGCTGATGGCCTGGTGGAGCCATCTCCTGATGGCCGAGCGGGCCGACCCGGCCCGGGCCCCGGCCGAGCCCACCTCGCTCCGGGAGCGGTGGCGGACCGGACGGCGAGCCGAGGTCATCGTCACGACCGTGCCGTTCGCCGTCATCGTTGTGGTGGCCGTCCTCATGTGGGCGGCGGGACCCTTCCTCGGCCGTATGCTCGATATCCCGCACGCCATGACGACCACCAACCGTCTGCGCCTGGCCGGCCTGCTCACGGCCGGTGCGGTGGTCGCCGGGGTGGCCACCTGGACGGTGCTGGCCTCGGGCCGGTACTCCGCCCCTCGGCTCCGACGACAGCTCGGCGCCGTGCTCCTGGTCGACCTGGCCCTGTTCAACTGGTTCGTGATCAACCCACCCATCACTGAAGCGGCGGCCCAGGCCCGCACCCCCATCGCCGCCCAGTTCGCCGCCACGGTGGGGGACGGGCGCTTCATCATCTTCGACCCCGACCGGTTCTACACCCCCGAGCTCTACGCCCTCGGCCAGACCGACCTCAACATCTACCGGCGGCTCCCGAGCGCCCAGGGCTACACGGCCCTGACCGACGGCACGTACTTCCGGGCCACCGGCTCCCACCTCCAAGAGACGCTCAACCCCACCACCTTGTCCGGGACGGTCTGGGACACGGTGAACGTGACCACACTGCTCTCGCTCCCCGGCTACTTCGTCACCCCGCTCCCTGAGCCGACATCGGCGGACCGGCCGTCCCCGCCAGGCCCGACCGTGCCTCGGAGCCAGCAGGTCCTGTTCCCCTCCCGTCCGGCCGACCAGGCGGCCACCACCTTTGGGGGTGCGTCCTCCTTCGGGCTCCGCTCGGGAGTGGCACGGCCGTGGTACTTCGGCGGCACCCTCACCCTCAGCCAATTCGCCGTGCCGGTGGAGCGGGGCGATCCGGGCCACCTCGAAGTCGGCCTCGTCACCCCCTCGGGGCGTGACCGCTGGCTGTCCGGCCGGGAGGTGAAGGTGGCGAGGACCGGGGCGGGGGCCTCGGTGACGATCACCCTGTCGACCCCGGTCGCCTCGGGAGGCATCGTCGTCCGGTCGACCATGGGACGGGCGACCGTGGGCATCCCGACGGCGGTGACCGCCGAGTCCGGGGCCGTCTCCCTCGACGGTCCCCTCCAGTACGCGGTGTTCCCGCCGCACTGGACGTTCACCGGCACGGTGGGGACGTTCGGGGTCTTCACGAACAACGCCGCCCAGGGCTGGGCCCGGGCCCGCAGCACCGGGGACGGACGGGCCCCGGCCGGCACGACCGTCCACGCCGGCGCCCCGGGCCCTTACGGCAGCCAGACCATCACCGTCACGGCCACGGGGCCCGTCCTCCTCCAGCGCTCGGTGGCGTGGACCACGGGTTGGAAGGCCACCATCCAAGAGGTGCGTGCCGGGGGAGCGGGCCCGGGGCACGCGGTCACCGTCGAGCGCCACGGCGTGATCCAGCAGGTGAGGCTGCCCGGGGCGGGGGAGTACCGGGTCACCTTCCGCTACCGCCCGGCGGCCGCCCTCGGGGGGATCATCAGCTCGGCCCTGGCCGGGGTGGTCCTCGTCGGATGGGCGGTGGTAGAGGTCGTCGGGTCGAGGCGCCGGCGGCGGCGCACCGGGCCGACGGGCTGAGGCTCGGTTAAGCCGGGCCGAGCAGCCCGATGGCCGAGGCGGCCCGACGGTAGGTGGCCGAGGCCACCTCGCGGGCCTTGTCCGCCCCGGTGGCGAGCAGGGAGATCACCGCACCCGGGTCGGCGGCCAGGGCCTCGCGCCGCTCCCTGACCGGGCGGAGCAGCTCGATAAGGGCCTCGGCCACATCGGCCTTCAGGTCCCCGTAGCGCGCATAGGACCCGGCCACCTCCTCGGGCGTCCGTCCGGTGGAGGCGGCCAGCAGTTCGAGCAGGTTGGAGAGGCCGGGCTTGGCCGCCGTGTCGTAGCGGACCTCCCCGTCGGTGTCGGTCACCGCCTTTTTCACCTTGCGGCGGATCTCGTCGGGGCCGTCCAACATGAGCAGGGTCCCGAGGGGCGAGTTGACCGACTTGGACATCTTGTTCTCGGGGTGCTGGAGGTCCATGACCCGGGCCCCAGCCGCCGGCACCGAGGCCTCGGGCACGACCAGAGTGTCCCCGTAACGGTGGTTGAACCGGATGGCCAGCTCCCGGGTCAGCTCGAGGTGCTGGCGCTGGTCGTCCCCGACCGGGACCCGTTCGGCGTCGTAGAGCAGGATGTCGGCCGCCTGCAGCACGGGGTAGGTGTAGATGCCCACCCGCACCGAGTCCTTGCCCACGCTCTTCTCTTTGAACTGGGTCATGCGGTTCAGTTCGCCCATGGTGGCCGTGCACTCGAGCAGCCAGGTGAGCTGGGTGTGCTCGGCCACGTGGCTCTGGACGAACAGGGTGCAGCGCCCGGGATCAAGGCCGGCGGCCACGAGGTCGAGGGCGGTCTCCTCGGTCCGTCGCCGCAGGTCCTCGGGGCGGATGTCGAGGGTGAGGGCGTGGAGGTCCACGATGCAGTAGAAGCAGTCGTAGCGTTCCTGGTCGGCGACCCAGTTGCGCACCGCGCCCAGGTAGTTCCCCAGGTGGAGGTCGCCGCTGGGCTGCAGGCCGGACAGAACTCGGGACATGGGGGGTCATCGTAGGTCGGAGTGGCCCGGCCCCCGGACCATCTCGGGTCCACCACCGGTCCGCTCCGGCCCGCACCGAGTCGGTCGGGTGCACGATGTGGCCCGCTCCAGCCGGTAGGGTCGCGCCGTGGCCGCCACCGTATCCACCCCGGTCTTCGAGGGTCCCGTCGACCTGCTCCTCCAGCTGGTCAACAGCCACCAGGTGGAGCTCTACGACATCCCGCTCGCCGACGTGGTGGACGCCTTCGTGGCCGAGGTGGCCACCTGGGAGTCGGTCGACCTCCAGACCCTGTCGGAGTTCTTGATGGTGGCGTCCATCCTCATCGAGCTCAAGTCCCGGCGGCTCCTGCCCGGGCCCGACGACGTCGACACCGACGAGGAGCTGGTCGGCTGGGAGGAGCGGGACCTGCTGTTGGCCCGGCTGCTCGAGTGCCAGGCCTACGCGGCGGCAGCTGACGGCTTCGCCGTCCTGCTCGAACAGGCGGCCCGGTCCGTGCCCCGCACCGCCGGGCTCGATCTCGACTTCGTGGTCAACGCCCCCGACCTGTTGGAGGGCGTCACGCCTGACGACCTGGCCGAAGCCTTCCTGCGGGCGACGGCCGAGCGGCCGGTCCCGGTGGTCGACCTCTACCACGTGACCGTGGACTCGGTCACCGTGGCCGACACCGTGGTCGCCCTGTCCCGTCGGCTGCCCCGGCTGGGCCGGGCCACCTTCCGGGAGCTCACCGGGCACCTCGTCTCACGGATGGAGATCATCGTGAGCTTCCTCGCCCTGTTGGAGCTGTGCAAGCAGGGGAGGGTCTCCCTCGACCAGGGCCACACCTTCGGGGACCTCGACGTGGCCTGGCTGGGCAACGACCGCGACCCCGTCCCGGTGGGACCGGGGCTCTACGACGAGTACGAGGGCTGAGCATGCCCCTCTCACCCGAGGCCCGGGCCATCGAGGCCGTCCTCATCGTCGCCGTGGAGCCGGTGCCGCCCGGGCTCTTGGCCGAGCTGCTCGAGCTCCCCGTGGAGCAGATCGACCCGCTCTGCGACGAGCTGGCCGAGTCGTGCCGCACCGAGGGTCGCGGCTTCGAGGTGGTCCGGATCGCCGGGGGTTTCCGCATCCAGACCCACCCCGACCTCGCCCCCTACGTCGAGCGGTTCGCCAACGTGGGTGTCTCGTCCCGACTGTCGGCCGCGGCCTTGGAGACCATGGCCATCGTGGCCTACAAACAGCCCGTCTCCCGAGCCCAGATCGCCGCCCTCCGGGGGGTCAACGTGGACGGCGTGGTCCGCCTGCTCGAGCACCGGGGCTATATCGCCGCCGTCGGTAGGGCGCCCGGACCCGGCCAGGCCGTCCTCTACGCCACCACCGAAGCGTTCTTGGAGCGGCTGGGCCTCGACCGACTGGACCAGCTCCCCCCGGTCGAGGACCTCCTGCCCGGCCCCGAGGCGCTCGCCGACATGGAAGAGCAGATGCGCCCGGTGGGCGATGCCTGACGGGTCCGCCCCGCCCGATCCCCCCCTCGCCACCGGAGACCGACTGCAAAAGGTACTGGCCCGCATCGGGGTGGGCTCGCGCCGGGTCTGCGAGGAGCTGATCGTGGACGGCCGGGTCACCGTCAACGGCGAGGTCCCCATCCTCGGGCGGCGGGTCGATCCCGCCGTCGACCGGGTGGAGCTCGACGGGGTGCCCCTGCCCATCCAGCCCGGCCTCGTCCACTACCTGTTGAACAAGCCGGCCGGCGTGGTCAGCACGGCCGAGGACACCCACGGCCGCCCGACGGTGGTGTCCCTCGTGCCCGACGACACCCGGGTCTTCCCGGTGGGCCGCCTCGACATGGACTCCGAGGGGCTCCTCGTCCTCACCAACGACGGCGAGCTGACCCACCGTCTCACCCACCCGTCCTTTGGCGTCCCGAAGGAGTACCTGGTTGAGGTGGAGGGCGAGCCGACCCCCGCCGAGGTGCGGCGCCTGCGCGAGGGCGTGGCCTTAGAGGACGGCCTGACTGCCCCGGCCCGGGTGGCCGTCGTCGCCCCGACCTTGCTCCGCATGGTCATCCACGAGGGGCGGAACCGCCAGATCCGGCGCATGTGCGAGACCGTCGGCCACCCGGTCATCCGTCTGGTCCGCACCCGGATCGGGCCGGTGGCCGACCCCTCCCTCGGTCCGGGGTCCTACCGCCCCCTCACCTTCGACGAGGTCAGGAGCCTGGCCGCGGCGGCCCGAGCCGGTCGAGCCGGTCGCCGCAGTGGGTCCCGATGGGCCGGTTGGGCCGGCCGACGGGCCTGAGTAACATGCCAGGCTGATGTCCCCCTCCGTCCGAGCCGTCCGCGGCGCCACCACCGTCGAGGCCGACACCCCCGAGGCCATCACCGAGCGGGTGGTGGCCCTGCTCCGCCAGATCCTCGAGCGCAACCAGCTCGACGAGGACGACATCATCTCCATCCTGTTCACGGCCACCGAGGACATCGTGTCCACCTTCCCGGCCACCGCGGCCCGGTCGATGGGGCTCGGGGCGGTCCCGCTCATCTGCGCCCGGGAGCTGTCCATCGCCGGCTCGGTGCCCCACTGCATCCGGGTCATGCTGCACGTCACCACCGACCTGCCCCGGGAGGAGATCCACCACGTCTACCTCGAGGGCGCCCAGGGACTCCGTGACGACCTCCCCGACTGAGGTCGCCCGCCCGGGCTGGAGGGGAGCCCGCCCGGGCCGTCGGGCCATGATCTTCGGCACCGGGCTCATCGGTGGCTCGGTGGGCCTGGCCCTCCGGGACCGGGGCTGGCACGTGAGTGGGGTGGACGAGGCCGCCGGGGTGGCGGCCCGGGCCGTGGCCCTCGGCGCCCTCTCGGTCGAGGGTGTGGACAACGAGGCCGACCTCGTGGTCGTGGCCACCCCGGTGCGGGCCGCCGCGTCGGTGATCGGGGAGGTCCTCTCGGGGGAGGGGTGGGGCCCCGACGTCGTGGTCACCGACGTGGGCAGCGTGAAAGGCCCGATGGTGGCGGCCGTCGACCACCCCCGCTTCGTGGGTGGCCACCCCATGGCCGGCTCCGAGCAGGTGGGTGTGGAGGGGGCATCGGGCGATCTCTTCGTCGGGGCCACCTGGGTGCTCACGCCCACACCGACCACCGACCCCGATGCCTTCGCCCTCGTGCGCAACGTCCTCGCCGAGCTCGGGGCCCAGGTCGTGGCGCTCGACCCGGCCCAGCACGACTCGTTGGTCGCCGTGGTCTCCCACGTCCCCCATCTGACCGCGGCCACGCTCATGGTGCTCGCCGCCGGTCTGGGGGAGGAGCACACCGCCTTGCTGCAGCTGGCTGCAGGGGGATTCCGGGACATGACGAGGATCGCCGCCGGGCAGCCCACCATCTGGCCGGACATCTGTGACGACAACGCGGAGGCCATCGTGGCCACGTTGGACCTGCTGGTGGAGGCACTGGTGGCCATGCGCCGTCGGGTCGCCGACCACGACCACGACTCGCTACTCGAGATCCTCGGGCGGGCGGCCGACGCCCGGCGGGTGCTGAGCGACCGGGCCCCACTCCCCGAGGAGCTGGTCGAGGTGCGTGTGCCCCTGCTCGACCGGACCGGGGCCATCGCCGAGGTCACCGTGCTCGCCGCCGAGCTGGGCATCAACATCCTCGACCTCGAGATCGCCCACTCCGTCGACGGTGACCGCGGGGTGCTGGTCCTGACCGTCGACACCCTCTCGGCACCGACGCTGCTCGCCACCCTGGCCGACCGGGGCTACCGGGCCTCGGGCTCGCCCCCGGGGACGACCCGATGAGCACCGACGTGACGCCCGACGACGTCCAGGTGGTGCGAGGGGGCTCGCCGCTGAGCGGGACCATCTCGGTCCCCGGCGACAAGTCCATCTCCCACCGCGCCCTCCTGCTCGCCGCCCTGGCCGAGGGGACCTCGACCATCCACGGGCTCTCGCCCGGCGAGGACGTGGCCCGGACCGTGGCCGCGGTGGCCGCCCTCGGGGCCGAGGTGGGGACCGACGGGGCCTCCATCACCGTCCATGGCGGCCGGTCCCGCCTCCATGCCCCGGCCGCCCCGCTCGACCTCGGCAACTCCGGAACCGGCCTGCGCCTGCTGGCCGGGGTGGCGGCCACCCTGCCGGGCACCACCATCCTCACCGGGGACGCCTCGCTTCGGAGCCGGCCCATGGACCGGGTGGCCGAGCCCCTCGCCCTCATGGGGGCCGGCGTCGAAGGCGTCGGCGCCACCAGCCTGCCGCCCCTCCAGGTCACCGGGGCGACGCTCTCGGGCATCGACTACACCCCGCCTATGGCCAGTGCCCAGGTGAAGTCGGCCATCCTCCTGGCCGGCATCGCCGCCGACGGGGAGACGGTGGTCCACGAACCGGTGGCCACGCGGGCCCACACCGAAGAGATGCTGGCCGCAGCCGGCGCGGACATCGACTTCCGCCGGGTCGGCGGGGGCCGGGTGATCCGGGTCCGGAAGAGCACCCTCGAGGCCGGGACCTACACCGTGCCCGGCGACCCCTCCCAGGCCGCCTTCTGGGTGGTGGCCGGAGCGGTCGTGCCCGGCAGCCTGGTCACGGTGTCCGGCATCCAGCTCGGCATCGAGCGCCTCGGATTCCTCGGCGTCCTCCGTCGCATGGGCGCCACCATCGAGATGGAAGAAGCGGGCAACCTGACCGGGTCGGTGACCAGCTACACCTGTGCCCTGCACGGGACCATGATCGACGCGGCCGAGATCCCCTCGCTCGACGAGGTGCCCATCCTGGCCGTGGCGGCGGCGTCCGCCGTGGGCGCCACCCGGTTCCGGGAGGTGGGCGAGCTGCGGGTGAAGGAGTCCGACCGACTGGCCGGCACCGCCGACCTCGTCCGCGCCTTCGGCGCCGACGCCACCGTCGAGGGAGACGACCTGGTCATCGAAGGCACCGGTGGACCCCTGCGACCGGCCCGGGTGGATGCCCGAGGCGACCACCGCATGGCCATGGCCGCCGCCGTGGCCGGGGCGGCCTGTCCGCCCTCGGCGGGGGAGACCACCATCACCGGCTGGGGGGCCGTCGCCACCAGCTACCCCGGATTCGCCGACACCCTGGCCCTGCTGACCTCGGGGCGACGGTGACCGGTGCGTCGGGCGGTCCACCGGTGATCGCCATCGACGGACCGGCGGGTTCGGGCAAGTCGACTGTGTCGCGCGCCCTGGCCACCCGACTGGGCATCGACCGCCTCGACACCGGGGCCATGTACCGGGCCGTGGCGTGGGCCGCCCTCGACCGGTCGATCGACCCGGGCGACCAGGAGTCGGTGGCCGAGGTGGCCCGGTCGATCGACCTGGCCGTCGGCGAGACCGTCCGGGTGGACGGGACCGATGTCACCGCGGCCATCCGTGGGCCCGAGGTCAGCGCGGCGGTCTCGGCGGTGGCCGCCAATCCCGACGTCCGTTCGGTCATGGTCCACCGTCAGCGGGAGTGGGCCGCGGTCCACGGCGGGGGAGTCATCGAGGGACGCGACATCGGCTCGGTGGTCTTCCCCGGGGCCGATCTGAAGATCTATCTCACCGCCACGGCCGAGGAGCGGGCCCGGCGGCGTCCCGAAGAGGGGGCCGATGCCGTGGCCCGCCGGGACCGGATCGACAGCACCCGGCAGGTCTCGCCCCTGGGCGTGGCCGACGGCGCACGGGTCATCGACACGACGGACCGGCGCGTCGAAGACATCGTCGACGAGGTGGTGGCGTGGCTGTGAACGCCGGCGACGAGACACCGGCCACGGCGGGCGAGGGGCCCCTCGACATCGAGGTGCGGGTCGATACCAGCTTCACCCGCATCTACCGGTTCCTCCGTGTCCTCGTCCGGCTCCTCAACGCCGTCCTGTTCCGGACCACCGTCGAGGGTGGCGACCTCGTACCGCCATCGGGCCCGGTGATCATCGCTCCGGTCCACCGGTCGTTCATCGACTTCTTCGTGGCCTCCGAGGTCACCCGGCGCAAACTCCACTACATGGCCAAGGACAGCCTCTGGAAGAACAGCCTCCTGGCCCGGATCCTGCCCGCCGTCGGAGCCTTCCCCGTCCACCGTCAGTCGGCCGACCGCGAGGCCCTGCGCCGGGCCCAGCGGGTCCTCGAGGCCGGGGAGGTGCTGATCCTGTTCCCCGAGGGGGAGCGCCGGAGCGGACCCGTCGTCCAGGACCTCCACGAGGGCGTGGCCTTCCTGGCCGCCCGCACGGGTGCCACCGTCGTGCCCGTGGGCATCGGTGGTTCCGCCTCGGTCATGCCCAAAGGGAAGAAGGTGCCCCGTCCCCGCCATATCCACCTGGTGGTGGGCACCCCCCTCGTGGCGCCGGCCCGCACCGGGCAGGGGCGGGTGTCCCGCAGCACCATCCACCGGCTCACCGAGGAGCTGACCACCTCGCTCCAGGAGCTCTACGACCGATCGGTCGAGGCCACCGGGCGTTACTGAGCGCCGCTACGAACGGCGGATCAGCCTTCGGTGCGGCGTGGCGTGGTCCCACCCGGGGTGGCCCGCCGGACCCGGTACCAGGTGGTGCCGATGACCCGGGCGTACTGGACGCCGAAGACGAGGTTGCCGCCCTTTTTGGACGCACCCGAGGCGCGGGGGTGCCAGACCGTCGGCTGCTCGCCGATCCGCCATCCCCGGCTGGCCGCCGTGATCACCACCTCAGACGTCTGGTACTGGTCTTGGCGGAGGAACGGGACGATGTCCTCTAACAGCTCGACCCGGAAGGCCCGGTAGCCGTTCGACGAGTCGGTGAGCTGCTGGCCGGTGATGCGGTTGAGGAGCGAGGCGTAGAGCACCACCCCGGTGCGACGGAACCGGTCCGTCGTCTGGTCGACGCCCAGCCGTCGTGAGGCGATCACGAAGTCGGCCGTGTCGTCGAGGAGGGGTTGGACCATCGTGGCCATCTCGGTCGGATCGTTCTGCCCGTCGGCGTCCAGGGTGACGACGTAGCGCGCCCCGCGCGACCAGGCCAGCTCGTAGCCCAGCTTGAGGGCGGCGCCCTGGCCCAGGTTGACGGGCAGGACACAGGTCAGCACCCCGGCGTCGAGGGCCACCTGCGCGGTGGCGTCGGTGCCTCCGTCCACCACCACGAGGGTGGTGACCTCCAGATCGCCGACCAGGGTAGGCATGGCCTTCAACACGTCGCCGATGTTCTGCTCTTCCTCGTAGGCGGCGATCAGGCCCACCACGGGGCCGAAGCGGGCGTTCGGATACCGCCGGTCGAAGTCGGCCCGGGCCGAGTCGAGGACGAACGCGGTCATCTCGGCGCGCCGACGGGTGTCCCGGCTGTCGGGAAGCGTCAGCCAGCGGTGCCGCTGGGTGGGTGCCATCAGAGGATGTGGGGGTTACCGAAGATGGCCCGGACCTTGGGCTCGAAGTGGGACAGCGGCTCGGTCGGGTAGTCAGGGTCGAAGCTGTTCTGGTCCCACTCATCAGCGAACGTCTCGGCCAGTTCGTACCAGGGCTCGTCCCGGTAGCGGTCCCGCATGTCGGGGTCCATGTGGAAGTGGGCGTAGTAGTGCCGTCCCTGGAAGTCCTGGTGGGCGAGGATGGCCGAGGTCACCTCGGGCCGGACATAGGGACGCAGGATCTCCGCGGCGATCCGCGGGTGGTTGGGCACCGAGACGGCCTTGCCGATGTCGTGGCAGAGCGAGGCCACGACCAGCTCGTCGTCGGCCCCGGCCCGCTCGGCCCGGGTGGCCGTCTGGAGGCAGTGGGTGAGCTGGTCGACGGCGAAGCCGTCAACCACCTCGGCGAGGGACTCCAACATGGCGAGGACCCGATCGGCCACTCGGCCCTGGTTCTTCATCGTCTCGGTGCCGATGACCGCCCACTCGTCGGCCGTCGACACGTCCATGCTGGTGAACGAGGTCGTCATGGGTACAGTCTCGCGCTAAATCGACCGGCGGGCACCGGCTGGGCGCACCCGCGGTGGGGCCCTCAGCCGGCCAGGCGCTCGAGCACGTCGGCCGCCGCCGTGGTCCGGTCACCGGCCAGCGCCGTCCCGACCGATTCGCTGCGGCCGTCGGGGCCGAGGGCGTCCGGTCCCACCCCGTTCAGGACGCCGAGGGCCGCCTCGAGACCCCGGAGCAGCTCACGCAGCTCGGGCGGGGGAGGGAAGTACTCCTCTTCCACGGTGACCGGGGCGTGGACCACGCCATGGGTGGGGGCGAGCCGGGCCACGACCGCTTGGACCAGCGCCTCGGGGGCCGACGCCCCCGCCGTGACCCCCACCGTCCCCGACAGGTCGTCGGGCAGGTCGGAGGCGTCGTTCACGCGGATCACCCGCGGACAGCCGAAGGAGCGGGCCACCTGCTCCAAGGCCACCGTGTTGGAGGAGTTCTCCGACCCGATGACCACCACGGCGTCGGCCCGGCCGGCCAGGGCCTTCAAGGCGGCCTGCCGGTTGGTGGTGGCGAAGCACAGGTCGCTCCGGTTGGGCATCCAGAGGTCGGGGAACCGCTCGCGGGCCCGGTCCACGATGCCGGCCCACTCGTCGTGGCTGAGGGTGGTCTGGGCGAGCAGGGCCATGCGGGAGTCCTCCCCGTCGCCCGTGGGCGCCTCCAGGCGGTCCACGTCCTCCACCCGCTCGAGGAGCCGGACCGACGCCGGAGCGACGGCCATGGTCCCGACGGCCTCCTCGTGGCCGTGATGACCGACGTAGAGCACCGTGTAGCCCTTGCGGGCACGGACCCGCAGCTCGTGGTGGACCTTGGTGACGAGCGGGCAGACCGCGTCCACGACCACCCGGCCCCCCGACCGGGCCGCGGTGACCACGTCGGGGGCCGAACCGTGGGCCGACAGCATGAGCGGCGCGCCGGCCGGCACCTCGTCGATGTCGTCGACGAACACGACTCCCTGGGCCCGGAACTGGTCGACCACGTGACGGTTGTGGACGATCTCGTGGTAGCAGTAGACGGGGGGCTCGAACACCCGGACCATCCAGGCCAGCGCCTTGATGGCTTTCTCCACACCGGCACAGAACCCGCGGGGTTCGGCCAGGAGCACGCGGTCCACGGTCACTCCGCCAGGCTACCGGGCCCAGCCACCGACCCGACGCCGGGAACACCGGGGCGACCGGGTAGCCTGGGGGAATGTCGGCGCCCCGAGTGACGACGGCACCGAAGGTCGTCGCCGTCACGGAAGCGTCACCGGCGGACCAGGCCGGACTACGGCCGGGGGACGAACTCCTCTCCCTCAACGGGCGGTCCCCCCGGGACGTGATCGAGTACAGCCTGTTGGTCGACGAGCCCGATCTGGACCTCGTGGTGCGCCGTCGCGGCCAGACCGAGGCCCTCGACCTCCGGGTGGAGAAGGAGCCCGGCGAGCCCCTGGGGGCCGAGGTCTCCTCGGCCGTGTTCGACCGGGTCCGAACGTGCGACAACCATTGCGAGTTCTGCTTCATCCACCAACTGCCGAAGGGCATGCGCCGCAGCCTGTCCCTGAAGGACGACGATTACCGGCTCAGCTTCCTCTACGGCAACTTCACCACCCTCACCCGCTTCACCGAGATGGACCTCGAGCGGGTGCTGACCGAACGACTCAGCCCCCTGTTCGTCTCCATCCACGCCACCGACCCCGATGTCCGGGCCGAGATGCTGCGGAACCGTCGGGGCGCGGTGAGCCTGCGTTGGCTCAGCGCCCTCCTCGACGGGGGCATCGAGGTCCACGGTCAGGTCGTGGTGTGCCCGGGGAAGAACGACGGTGCGATCCTGGAGGACACCCTGGCCGGCGTGCTCGACCGGTACCCGGGCCTGGCCACGGTGGCCTGCGTGCCCCTCGGGGTCAGCCGTTTCTCCCACGAGAGCGCCATGCGCCCCCACTCCCGGGCCGAGGCGGCTGCGGTCTGCGACACCGTGGAGCGGTGGCAGTCCACCTTCACGGCCGCCCTCGGGCGCAGGATGGTCTACGCGGCCGACGAGTACTACCTGATGGCCGAGCGGCCGTTTCCGGCTGCACGCACCTACGAGGGCTTCCCCCAGCACGAGAACGGACTGGGTATGGCCCGGGCCTTCGAGGCCGCCTTCGGGGGCGACGAGCGGGCGGCCCTCGGTGTCCGGCCCGGCTTCTTCGCCGCCGTGGACGGTGCGCCTGCCGCCGGCTACCGCGCCCGCCGAGGCGGGCAAGCCCCTACGACCGTCGACCGGGGTGCGCCCATCGCCATCCTCACCGGCGAGTACGGCGCCCGCGTCCTCGATCCGCTGGTCGCCTCGCTCGACCGGGACGACATCCGCCTGGTCCCGGTCCCGAACCACTTCTTCGGCGGCAACATCGGAGTATCGGGTCTTCTGACCGGCACCGATCTCGTGAAGGTCCTTGCCGACCAGCCCGAAGGGCACCGCTACCTCCTGCCCGACGCCTGCCTGTCCGAGGGGCGGTTCCTCGACGACCTCACCCTGGGCGACCTGCCCCGGCCCGTCGAGGTCGTGGCCACCGATGGGCTCTCCCTGCGCCGGGCGCTCGAGTCGACCGGGCCGAGTGAACCGGTTGCCCTGTCGCTCCCACCCGAGCGCATCCCGGTGAGCATAGGAGCAGCCCGATGACCGCCACGAAGACCGAGTCGGGGCCCTCCACCCGTGAGCGGCCGCTGGTGGTCATCGCCGGTCGACCCAACGTGGGTAAGTCCACCCTGGTCAACCGCATCGTCGGGCGCCGGGCCGCCGTGGTCGAGGAACGGCCCGGGGTCACCCGGGATCGCAAGGAGCTCGACGCCGAGTGGTGCGGCCGCGCCTTCACCGTGGTGGACACGGGCGGATGGCTGTCTTCGGACGACCCGCTCGACGCCCAGGTCAGCGCGCAGGCCGAACGGGCCATCAGCGAAGCCGACGTGGTGCTGCTGGTGGTCGACGTCACCGTGGGGCTCATCGACGAGGACCTGGCTGTGGCCAGGGTGCTCAAGCGATCGGGCCGACCGGTGCGGGTCGTGGTCAACAAGGTGGACTCCTCCCAGCGCGAGGCCGACGCCTGGGACGCCCTCGCCCTCGGACTGGGCACCCCGTGGCCCATCAGTGCCCTGCACGGCCGGGGCACGGGCGATCTCTTGGACGACGTGGTCAGCCTGCTACCGGGCCCTGACGCACCCGAAGGGCCGACCGCCGTCGGCGCTGACCAAGACGATGCGATGCCTGATCTGGTCGGCGCGGAAGCCCACACCCACGGGATCCCCCGGGTGGCCCTCGTCGGCCGGCCCAACGTGGGCAAGTCGACACTCTTCAACCGGCTGGTCGGCGACGAGCGCTCCGTCGTCCATGACGCCCCCGGGACGACCCGCGACGCCGTCGACACGGTGGTGGAGACGCCCGAGGGAACGGTGTGCTTCGTGGACACGGCCGGGATGCGCCGGAAGTCCCGTACCGAGCGCGGCACCGAGTACTTCTCCGTCCTGCGGGCCCTCGATGCCTTGGACCGGTCCGACATCGCCCTCTTGGTCATCGACGCCACAGCCGGTGTGACCCATCAGGACCAGCGACTGGCCGAGCGGGTGGGTGCGGCGGGGTGCCCGACCGTGGTGGTGCTCAACAAGTGGGAGCTGATCGCCACCGAGGACCGCAACGACATCCTGGTCGACGTGGGCGACCGGTTGGCCTTCTTGGGTGATGCCCCCGTCCTCCGGGTTAGCGCCCTCTCCGGCCTCGGGGTCCACCACATTCTTCCTGCCGTGTCAGCCGCCGAAGAGGCCTACCACTCGCGGATCCCGACCGGTGAGCTCAATCGGGCCCTCAAGTCGATCCAGATGGCCCATCCACCGGTGGGCGCCAAGATCCAGTACGCCGTGCAGGGAGCCAACGACCCACCCACCTTCACCCTGTTCACCAACGGACGCCTGCAGCCCACCTACCTGCGCTACGTCGAGCGCGGGCTGCGCGAGCGCTTCGACCTCGGACCGACTCCCATCAAGTTGCGGGTGCGGGCCAAAGGGGCCAACGGGGGTGGAGGGCGGCGGCGATGACCGGACCGTCTCGAGGTCGGTGAACCGTGCCCTGGTGTGAGCAGTGCGACCATCGAGTCGAGACGACGGAGCTGAACGACGAGGGGACATGCCCCGAGTGCGGGACGGTACCCCTCGAGCACCGGAAGTCACCGTGGTACTTCAAGTTCATGCTGGTGGCCAGTGTCATCTATCTCGGCTATCGCGCCTTCCAGGGTGTGACCTGGGTGGTGCACCACATCTAGTCGCCACGTCGAAGGAAGCCCTGCGCCTTCCTCGCAACACCCCACGTTGCCCTTCGAACCCTCATCGATCGAGGTGGTCGGACCGGTTCCTGCTCAAGGATGGCCCACGACCTGCCGAGGTGAACAATGCCGGGGATTCCGCAGGCACGCTGTCCCAGGTGTAGCGAAGCGATGGGGCTGGCCCGAAGTGCACGATACGCCAACGAGCCCGGGCCGGCTCCCGTCGCCAAGCGTCGTTCTCGGCTCGAATGTGGCCGGACCCCGACACCCAGGTGGTGAGCTTGAGGCCGGCTCTCCGATCAGCAGCGAGCTCAGTCCCAGTCAGCACGGTGCCTACGTCGCTGTCCGCATCCCCACTCGACGCCATACCCTGTGGTGTTGACCGCAATTTCCCGGGCAGAGCCCGCTCCTCGACTCGGCTGGGTGGGGGACTGGAGTAGGGTTACCCGGTCCGATGGAACTCCATCCGTCTGCCGGCGTCGCCGCTGGCAATCCGACGGAAGGTCGGGCAGGTGAAGGTGCCGACACGGCACCCGTACCAGGAGCGGGCTGTGGCGCAGCTTGGTTAGCGCGCTTGACTGGGGGTCAAGAGGTCCCGGGTTCAAATCCCGGCAGCCCGACTACACGCCGCAGGTCAGAGGCACTTGGCCGCCTGCCGGCAGATCACGACTTGGCGCGCGGCCACCAGTGACTTTGACACCTTGTCACCAACCGTGGTCGCCGGGTTGCGCCCGCGCACCCAGCCCGGAGAGGCTGGCTTCGCATGCAAGTAGGAAGGGGGGCGGTCCCCAACGATCCCTAAGGGGGAACGATGAACAAGAAGACGGTCGGCGCTTTGTGCGCCGCGGCGGTGGTCGCAGTCGGGGGATGGGCCGTGGGCGGAGCGGTCGAGGGAGGCACATCGGGAGCGGCGACGTCACCAACTCCTGACGATCACCTGGACCGTGACTTCAGATCGGTGGACCGTGCCGGCAGGGACCCCCGTGACGTTCACCTTCACGGCCCTCGCCAGTGGCAGGACAGGTCAGGAAGTGCAACTCACTGGGTCGGTCACCAACAGCGTGAACGCCCCCAACCTTTCGGGCGATTGCACTGTGGGTCTCACCTCGACCGACCAGATCGCCACGGCTCCTGCGGATGGCGAGTCGTTCTGTGATCTCCCTGCCTTCCCCGATGGTGGGACTCACTACGCCTGGCAGAGACGGTCTATCCGAAGGCTGCTGGGAACGTGCAGGGCCGAGCATGCCTCACCTACTTCGCCTCGGCCACTTCAACGACGGCACTCCAGAGTTGCTCGACGGTCCTCACCGTTCACGCCGTGATCGGCTCGGGCTTCAGTCAGTACCCGTCGAACTGGACGCCCGGCGTCTGACGCTATGAGCGACCGGCGGAACGGCTACTGCCGAGAAATCGCCACTTTGACCAGATCAGCGGGATCGACCAGGTGGTCGTGGTTGTCATCGCCGATGTCAATCTGGACGAGGTCGATCTTCCCGTTGAACCTGCTTCGTCCCGCGTAGTCAGGGGACACCGGCATCCCATAATCGTCACCGATATCGGTGGTCTCATCGGCGGAGAAGATCATCGCTTGTGTCGCCTCGACCCTGCCTTCTCCCACAGGCCGACCGTCGTAGTAGATGGTGACCGAACCTCCCTTGGCCAGACCGCCCCCGTCGTAGGCGAACTCCATGCGAACCTGGTGTTCACCGGCCGGAACCGGCTCCGTGGCCTCAGTGGCGAAGAGTTGGATGCCGAGCACGTTGTAGACGAACGTGGCCCGGCCCTCGGAGGCGTAGAGCGCCCAGCCACCGAACGCACCCCCCTGGGCGATTACCACGCCTTGGGCCGGTTCGTCACCGACCCGGAGTTGGGCTGTCACGGAGAACGACTTGTTCTTGATGTTGATGACGCTGTTCTCCGACAGACGCTTCATCCCGGGGAACAGGAGTTGCGACGTACCCTTGATCAGCTGGGGGCGACCGGCCAGGTCAGCATTGGCCCGTTCCCCCGTACGGTCGTCCAGTGGGAGCACGTTGTATTTGACCGCCTCGATCAGCCACAGGCGCTGCAGTTCTCGCAACCGTTCGGGGAGCTCGGCCGAGAGATCGTCGGCCTGCGTCCAGTCCCTGTTGCCGTCGTAGAGCTCCCAGATGTCATCGTCGAAGGCTGCCAGCGTGACGGCTCCCAGCTCCCATGGGGTGCGGTGCTTGGTGACCGCACTCCAGCCCTTGTAGTAGATGCCCCGGTTGCCGAACATCTCGAAGTACTGGAGGTCATGGCGCTCGGGGGCTTCCGCATCATGGAAGCTGTAGAGCATCGAGGTGCCTTCGATCGGAGCCTGCTGCACGCCGTTGACCGAAAGCGGGTGCGGGATGCCCGCCGCCTCCAGAATCGTCGGGGCCACGTCGATGACATGGCAAAACTGGGAGCGCTGACCGCCCTGCTCGGTGATGCCACCCGGCCAGTGGACGATGGTGCCGTTCCGGGTGCCTCCCCAGTGGGAGGCGACCTGCTTGGTCCACTGGTAGGGGGTGTCCATGGCCCAGGCCCAACCAACGGCGTAGTGGTTGTAAGACGTTGGTGTGCCCAGCTCGTCCATCTTGGACTGCATGTACTCGGGCGTCTCCAGAGCCGCCATGCCGTTGAAGTTGGCCATCTCGTTGAAGGCACCGTTGACCGTGCCTTCAGCGGATGCGCCGTTGTCGCCGATGATGTAGTAGATCAGCGTGTTGTCGAGGATGCCGAGCTGTTCGATGGCCTCGACCACCCGGCCGACGTGGTGGTCGGTGTGCTCCAGGAATCCGGCGTAGACCTCCATCTGGCGTTCCAGGACCGGCTTCAGCTCCTCGGCCATGTCGTTCCAAGCCGGTATTTCGGCATGGCGGGCGGTCAGCTTGGCATCGGGACCGATGACGCCCAGCTCCTGTTGGCGCTCGAAGGTCAGCTCCCGCTGCCGGTCCCACCCGTGGGCGAACTGGCCCCGGTACTTGTCGGCCCACTCGGCGGATACATGGTGGGGGGCGTGGGTGGCACCGGGGGCGAAGTACATGAAGAACGGCTTGTCGGGGACAAGCGCCTTCTGTGTGCGCACCCAGTCGATGGCCCGGTCGGCCAGATCTTCAGTCAGGTGGTAGCCCTCTTCGGGGGTCTTCTCCGGTTCGATGGGTGTGGTGCCCTCGTAGAGAGCCGGATACCACTGGTTGTTCTCCCCGCCGATGAAGCCGTAGAAGTGCTCGAAACCGCCGCCACCTGATGGCCACATGTCGAACGGTCCCATGGGTGACGACTGCCATACCGGTACTTCGTGACATTTGCCGAACTGGGCCGTCGAGTAGCCGTTCAGCTTCAGGGTCTCGGCCAACGGGGCCTTGGTATTGGATCGGAGCGAGCTCTGACCAGGTGCAGAGGTGGCCGTCTCGGTGATGCTCCCCATACTCACCGAGTGATGGTTCCGCCCAGTCAGGAGAGCTTGCCGGGTCGGAGCACAGAGGGCCGTGGTGTGGAAACGGGTGTACTTGAGGCCCTGCCCGGCCAGGCGCTCGGCTGTCGGGGTGCGACAGGGGCCGCCAAAGGCGCTCGAGGCGCCAAAGCCGATGTCGTCCAGCAGGACGATCAGCACGTTCGGCGCTCCTTCGGGCGGAAGCAACGGCTCGATGGGCGGGTAGTGGGTGTCGGGGTCCTTGGCGTCGTAGGTAGTGAGACCAACCTCGGGCCGGTCCGGGATGGGCAGCACAGCACGGGATACGTCAGACAACGTCAACCTCCAGATCAGCGGCCCATCTCACGTGCGGACGGTACCTTCCGGTGAGAATACGCCCCCTAACGAACGTGTCGTTCTCCACTCGTTCCACATCGGCGAATCGTTACTCTGGCCAACCAAGGGTTCGCCGGTATGCCCGAAGAGGCAGGCTGCCCATTGACTGCCTAGGCGTGCTGTCCGGCGAAGTCGTCCCTCGATGCCTTTCGGCCGTCAGCAACTGGGGCGAGAGGTCCCGGGGGTTTGATCCTGCCCGGTCGTGAAGACCGAGATGGGCGGCGGCAGGCCGCCTTAACCCGTCACGTGTTCTTGGCCAGTACCGCCTTCGCCAGACTGACGAACTCGGCCGTCGGCACAGTCTCCTCCGAGCTGGTGAGACTGATCGCTACCGTGACGCACGCCTTGCCGTCAGGAAATGTGATGTCGCGAACCACCTTGGGCGTAGTCGGGGTGAACTCGATCAGTCCACGGGTCGACCCAACCTTGGTCTTCTTCCCGGGCAAACCCTTCATCGGGCAGCCGGAGCCGGCCACCTGCTTGAGCGAGTAGACAACCACCTCCCCTCCGATCGAGTTGGGGAGAGCAAACGAGGTCTCACACGCATGAGGTCCCAATCCACCCTGATTCGTCGGCTTCGACTTCGTCGGCATTCCTACCGTTGACGGAGTCAGGGTAGGCCCGTGGCTCGACAGCGTCGTGGTGATGTCCGACGAGGTGACCAACGTGCACGGATTGGGCACAGTGGCAGACGGCTTGGCCGCGGCTGAGGATCCGGAGTCCATCAGCAGTGCCCCAACCATCACAACCCAGGTACAAGACCTCGAACTATCTTTTGCATCCGGTAAATTTACTATCCATTGGCGTTGTCTGCGATGGATCACCGTCCCGCGTCCCGGTCCTCCAAGTGTCATCATCTCTTCTGCATCCGACAGACCGTCGGAAGAGAGTTGAGGCCGGACATGGTCAACGCAGTTGTCGGCAAAGTCAGGAGCCCGGTGGCCGTGATCCTCCTTTCCATCGTCACGCTCGGGATCTACAGCCTCTATTGGCAGTATGCCTCCTTCAAGGAGATGAAGGAGCATGCCGGTGAGGGGGTCGGCGGCGGCCTGGGTCTGCTCTTCGCCATTCTCTTGGGAATCATCAACGTGTTTCTGCTGCCCGCAGAAGTCGGTCACCTGTACGCCAGAGAAGACAGCGAGCCAACGATCTCTGGGTTGACCGGGTTCTGGGTGCTCATTCCACTGATCGGAGGAATCATTTGGGTCGTGAAGGTCCAGGGCCACCTCAACCGATACTGGGAAGCCCACGGAGCTGCTGCCGTCTGACCCTACGCGATGAGGCCACCGGCCGTAGCAAGCAACGTATTTCCTGAGATCGGCCGCTACGCTTCTTGCATGTCCGAATGGAGTTTCCTGACGAACCACGCTCGCGTCCTCGTCTGCATCGCCCACGA
This sequence comes from uncultured Acidimicrobiaceae bacterium, assembly GCA_963817985.1. Lineage (GTDB taxonomy): Bacteria > Actinomycetota > Acidimicrobiia > Acidimicrobiales > RAAP-2 > Bog-756. The sequence goes on from CAWFQI010000006.1 coordinate 275,297, forward strand.
CCCAGGCGTCCGCCTCCGTGACATCGCAGCGACAGTCGACATCACCGAACGGAGTGCCTTCGCCATCGTGGACGACCTGATCTCCGGCGGGTATGTAGCCAAGGAGAAAGAGGGTCGACGCAACCGCTACCACATCCAGGTGGATGCCCCCCTCGGCGAAGCGATCGCCCGCCAACAGACGATCGGCGAACTCCTCAAGCTCCTGGTCGGGTCGAGAAAGACCAAGAAGGCCTAGGCGAATCGCGACAGCGCGGCTACACCACGGGCAGCCACGAACGTGCACACGCTGCGGATCAACGGTCCTCCCGGTCTTGACCCCGTAGCTGGGTACGGCCATTACCCTTCCGGTATGGAGGCATTGACGATCGGGCAACTCGCTGACGAGGCAGGGGTTCACGTGGAGACCATCCGGTTCTACGAGCGTCGCGGGCTGCTGCGGGAGCCGCCGAGGACGCACGCCGGTTATCGGCAGTACTCGGCCGACGACCTCTGGCGTCTGCAGTTCATCGCCAGGGCGAAGCGGCTGGGATTCACCCTCGCCGAGATCGCCACGCTCGGGACTGGAGACAGTGCCTCGGCTGCGAGCGTGCTTGAGATGGCCCGGTCCAAGATGGACGATCTCGAGATGCGTCAGCGCGAACTTGGCGAGATGCGGATGCGACTCCGGAGCCTGGTTGCCCTGTGCGAGGACCCGAACAGTGAGGACTGTGCCGGACTTCGGATTCCTACCTGAGCGACTCTGCGATCTCCTCCACAAGCTGCGACCGGCCTCTGGCCCCGATCAGCCGCCGAACGGATGCCCCTTGCCGAAATACGATGATCGTCGGAATCGACACGATGTCATACCTGGCTGCCAACTCTGGATGCTCATCGACGTTGATCTTGACGATGCGCAAGCGCGAGGACTCCTCTGTTGCCAGCGCCTCCAGGATGGGAGCAATCGTCCGACAAGGCGGGCACCACTCAGCCCAGAACTCGACGACTAGCGGAAGCTCGGAGCTGTTGAGTACCTCGTCGAAGGTGGAGGTGGTCAGTGCGGTCGACGCGATGGTCATGGTTCACTCCTTATGGTGTTCGTCTCCCTTGAGCGTAAGTTCCGTACCCCGGTACGGAGTCAAGCAAAGCGGGCTGGGCTGATGCCTCCCGCATGCTCACGGTCGGTCCTCTCCTCCTGACCGATCGGACCGGACTCCGGGCCTGCGCCTCGACAATCGCTAATCTGAGCCGGTGAGTGACAGGAATCTCGTCAGCATGCGGCCGCTGCCCGAGCGCGAGTTGCTCCGTCGGACGTTGGATTTCCATCGCGAGGTCCTGGTCTCCAAAGTCGAAGGCGTCGACGCTGCCGGTCTGGTATTCACTCCTGTCAGCTCCGGGATCTCCCTCGGTGGCCTCATCCGCCATCTGACCACCGTCGAGCAGTACTGGTTCCAGCACATCTTCTCGGGGGAAGTGGTACCCGGGCCTCGACCTGATCCCTGGAAACACGATGACGGTCTGTCTGGTGATCAGCTCATCACGACCTTCATCAGGGAGTGTGAGCGGAGCAGGGCTGTGGAGCAAACGGCGGCGTCGCTTGACGAGTTGGCGGCGCTGCCCGTTTCGTGGGCGAGAGGCACGCATCCAAGTTTGCGGTGGATCGTCAATCACGTGATCGGCGAAGAGGCTCGTCACAATGGCCATGCCGACCTGCTTCGTGAGTTGGTTGATGGATCGGTAGGGGTCTGATCGTCGTCACCACCATTCGTTGAGGCCTGGGGATGAGGCGACTTCGCCACGACTCGCCCTACCGGGCGGCAATGCCCGTTGGCAGGCTCCCCGGAGCCGGTGCTACTCCTCGATGAGGGCCAGGAGCCAACTTGGGCCGACGACGCGTGCGCCGGCGTCCTCTGCTCGCTGTCGGAGGGCGCGATCAGCTGATACCAGTGTCACTTCCTCGTCGGTCTCGATCGCCAACGCCACGAGTAGATCGTCCCCGCTCCCTCGAGCATGCCGAACTCGAACATCGTCGGCCACGCCCTCTTCGATACCGCCCCGGGCCGCTCCCTCGAGGACCACGATCACCGCCTCGGCAAACCGACCCTCCCGGGACGCACTACGAACTCGCTCCACAAAGGTTCGGGCTGAACCAGGCCGATCCCGCCACCAACCGGTCGGTCGGGATCCCACCACGTTGGCCGCGTCGACGAGGAGCATCCCTGCCAGTCTGGCGGAGATCCCGGAGCAACACGGCCGACGGGGGAGTGGCTCGGTCACGTGCACGCGCCCGTGGCCGAGGATGGCCGGCCCCGATCACACCCGAACTTGTTGCACGGTCCACCACGGGCTTCTCTGCGCACGAGCACTGGTTCGCCACCGTCGGTGACCGGCCGCCCGATGACATACTGAACCGATGGTCTGGTCGCCAGACGCCGCGTACGTGGCCGGGCTCGACTTCTTCACCACCTGCGTGGCGCGGTTGGGGCGCGGTGATCTCCTGCTCGCCTCACCGTGCTCAGAGTGGACGGCGCTAGACGTTCTGGGTCATGTCGGCGCCGGTATCGACTTCGGAACACGGCTCCTCCGAGGCGAGCGACCCACGTGGGCTCCGCTCGATCCTCCCGGGGACGGAGTGACCGGCGATCCCCACCGGTGGTGGGATCTCCTGGCGAGCTCGGCCCGTCAATCGGTGGCAGCCGTAGACCTGGCTGCGCAGGTGGAGACACCAAACGGCAAGCGCACCATTGGTGACGGGTTGAGCTTCCCCGCACTGGATCTGTACGTCCACGGTTGGGACCTGACCCGGAGCGTCGGGCTCGACACTGCTATTCCCACTGAGGCCATCGAGTTCGCACACGACTTCTTGGACCCGCTCCCGGCCGAGCGCCTGCGCCACCCAGGAGTCTTCTCGGCACCTGTGGTCGGCGCTCCCAACCTCACCACGACCCAGGCGTTCATCGCCTGGACAGGACGCGACCCAGCGTGGCTACCGCCGGGAGACAAGTCCCCTAGCGAACTTCCGTGAGCCCGTTCGCAGCAACGTGTCAGACGATCGAAAGCCACTCAACGCCGATGCCGGACAAATAGGCTATCCGTCGTTCGAGGTTCTGGCGCACAGCACTGCTGGGCCGAGTCTGCCCAGTCCCACCCCTCAGCTGGTCGCCTGCAGCGCTCCCGTGATCTCATCGATCGCCGCCTGCTCGGCCTCGCTGATGTCGATGCCGTGTTCCCGATGAGCCGCGGCAACCTTGTGGGACAGCGTGACGACGAACGCTCGGTACTCCTCGACTTCCTGAGAGGTCGCCTTGGCTTGGAGCAGCGCCACCGAGTCTCGCAGGTGCTTCAGCCCGCTCTGCTTGAGCTCATCAGGTGAGTGGTAGTGCGTATGGTCCCGCTCCGGCTTGGCCGCAACGATCTCGTCCAGCAGCTCACTCTCACCGTGATGTTGGCGCGCCTCGACATAGGCCTTGGCCATCGCAAAGCTCTCTTTGAACGACCCACCTCGCTGAGCCGTCATCACAATCATCCCGGCACTGGGTGGCGCCTCCAAGATGAGCTGCCATTCCTCCGGTGTGAAGTCAGACTTCGTGGTCATGTCGAGTCTCCGATCGAGCGCGTTCAGGTGGTGACGCTTCGCGACCACCGTAGCGAATGGGACCGGCCGAGAGTACGCCCTTGGCTACAGTACGAGCCGTCGGACCTAGACGGGGGTGTCACAGGTTGCCAACGCGACGCGACGTTCTGAAGGGCGGGGGAGGTGCCGTGCTCGCCGGTCTGGCCGGGGCGTCGATTGCCGCCAGGCCGGCCGAGGCCGCACTACCAACGGACCAGCACGGCGCCGGTAACGACGATTCCGGACTCGTCAGCCGGACGACCCCGTCCTTCCGTCCCGGAGGAGCCGGTCCGCTCTACTGGAGCACCTATGCCTACGAGTTCTTCAGCAACACCCTCATCCCCGAGGATGTCTGGAAAACCAATGTCGATTGGGTAGCGGCCACCTTCGGTCCGTTCGGCTACGACATGGTGTGCACCGACGGATGGATCGACAACACACAGCGGATCACCCCGCACGGCTACATCGTGAGCCAGGCCGACGACTGGGAGCACGACTGGGCCTGGTGGGCCAAATACCTGAAGGCCAAAGGCCTCGGGCTTGGCGTCTACTACAACCCGCTGTGGGCGACCAGGTCCGCGGTGACCAATCCGGCCATCACCGTCGTGGGCCGTCCTGATGTCAAAGTGGCGGACATCGTCAACCCCGGCGACTACTTCGACGGTGGAGGGCTCTTGCAGTGGGTGGACACCACCCGAGACGGAGCCGAGGAGTACGTCAAAGGCTACGTCGACTACTTCCGCCAGCTCGGGGCCGTATTTCTCCGTATCGACTTCCTGGCCTGGTATGAGGCCGGATTCGACCAGAGCGAGGGCACGATGGGGGTGGCCCATGGCCGAACCTCGTATCTGCGGGCCCTCTCGTGGATGCGTGAGGCGGCAGGAGACATGCAGCTCAGTTTGGTCATGCCCAATCTCTTCGACCACGGGTCAGGAGAGCGCCCCTACGGCGACCTGGTGCGGATCGACAATGACGTGAGCTACGGGACCTGGTACGACCTGAGTGAGGGCCGCCAGACCTGGCAGCCCGAGTGGTCCCAGTGGAACAACCCGTTCCTCGGCTTCACCGGATACTCCGACATCTCCGGTCGAGGGCAGATGATCCTCGATGGCGATCCGCTCATCATGCAGACGTTCGCCAACGACGACGAGCGTCAGAGCGCCATCAATCTCTTCACCATGGCCGGGGCCCCGATCGCCATCACCGACCACGTCGACACGATCGCCGACAACGCCCACTTCTACCAGAACCTGGAGGTGTTGGCCCTGAGGAAGCAAGGGCTGGTGGGCAAGCCGGTGTACATCAACAGCCACGGATTCGACTACGACCCGACAAGCCGGGATCCGGAACGCTGGATCGGTCAGCTGCCCGACGGAACCTGGGCCGTTGCGCTGTTCAACCGACAGAACGGACCGGGGACGCGAACGCTCGCCATCGACTTCGCTTCTGTGCTCGGTCTCACGGGCCCGGGTTCGGTCCGCGACCTCTGGGCCCACCAGGACCTCGGAGCGATGACCGGCTACCAGGCAACACTCGGACCGCACGCTTCGGTCCTCTTGTCGGTGAAACCAGGGAGCACCGCCCAGTATCAGGCCGATGTCGGGGCATGGGCCGGCTCAGCTCGGTTCGAGAACAACTTCGGTGGACATACCGGCATGGGTTACGTGACCGGTCTCGAGACCGAGGGGAGCAGCGTGGCCATAGCCGTGTCGGTCCACAGCGCCGGAAGCCACCATCTCCACTGCCGCGTGGCCAACTCCACGGGAACGGTGTCGACCCTCACCGTTCGGGCCCTCGATCCGGTGACCGGGGACATCAACGGAACTGCCGAGCTCAGGGTGCGAAGCACTCCGGCCTGGAACTCATGGCAGACGGTGCCCGTCACACTCACCATGAAGTCCGGTACCAACCTCGTGGTCTTCAGCGTGGAGGGTCCGGACCAAGGTGGCATCAATCTGGATCACGTCACCGTCTCCTGAATCGGCCTCCACGTCCTTCACGGGCATCTGCGGATCGGAATGCTTGGCCGAGGCCCCGACCGGTATCGCCAGCTGAGGCTGCGGCGACGTTGCCAATCAGGCGTCAGGCCTCGTCCCGATGCCGACCCCGGAAGGGGACGATGTCGAGATCGATGGTCGGATCGTCCTCGGGCATGACGTGCTCGCCGAGCTCACGTCCGAACGCGGTGGTCGCTTCCAGTTCATAGCTGGCCCGGAGACTCGCTTCGTGGCTGGTCCAAAAGCCGGCGGCCCCCATGTACTCGACCAGTCCGTACAGCGCCTCACCTGGATCCATCACGTCGTCCTCCAAGAAGGTCAACGCGTGCTCGAGGTGGCTGGGGGCATAGGAGTGGTCCTCACCGGACCAGGGGCTCCCGAACGGTTGCAGCAAGGCGATGAGTGCGTCCGCTTCGTCCCGGGTCAGTTCGAGGTTGCGCCCGGTGATGAACTCCATGGCCCCACGTACGACTACTTCTTCGGTGATCTGCGTTCTGCCCATTACCGGTTAGATCGGCAGCTCGGGTCGGGGACTGAACGCTCCCGCAGAGTCGTAACCCGATTGCAACTGTCTCACGACCAGCGAGTGGAGGTAGCGGGATGCTGGTGCATCTTTGCACTGCACCACCTACTTGGCGTGAGCCACCCACGTGCATGGCCGCGGGTCCGAGTCACCAGCCCGGCCCAGGCAACCGACGGGTGGGGTTCTCGAGGTCTACCGGCGGCGCAGCTCGGTGCCGCCGACCACGGTCACCAGCCCCGCAGGTCGATACTCCACCGGTCCACGATCTCGGTTCCTTCAGTGACCCACACCGCCTCGTGGTAGGCCATGGTCGGGTCCACGTGGGCGGGTAGTACCGCCACCCGATCACCCACCACCGGTCTCGGAGCACCCTCGGCCGGCACGAAGACGAGATGTTCGTCGGAGCAGAAGAGCACCGTGTGCCCACCGACCATGGCCGGATCCCCGTGGTCCATGCCCAGGGCTTTGAGTCCACAGTCGGCCACAGCCCAGCCACCTCGGCTCACCGAGATGACCGTGGCGGCGATGGTGAGTGCCTCAGCGAACGGCAGTCCCAACTTGGCGTAGGCCGTATCCATCAACGCGTACGAGCCGGCCTGGACCTCGTTTACCGCCGAGTTCAGGTCCCAACTGCCGGTCCCCCCACCCGAACAGATCGGACCACCCACCTCGTTGTGGGCTGCGACCAGTAAGCGCATGCTCTCGGCGACTTTGGCCGCCCGGACCTGGCGATCCTCGATGCCGACGGCGTGGCCCTCGTAGCCCATGACGCCGCGGACCTCGAGTCCCAATCGTCGTGCCCGCTCGGCGAGCGGGCCGGCGTCTTCGGGGTCGCAACCGCAGCGGGGTAGGCCCACATTGACGTCGATCAGCACCTCACCGACGCCACCCGAGGCGGCCGCCTCGATGGTGGCAACGGAGTCGACGGCGAGGGTCACCCGCGCCCCCTGGGCCACCAGGCGGCCGAGCCGGCTGGCGTCGACCACCTCGTTGGCCAAAAGCAGATCCTCGCCGAGACCGGCCGAGGCCATCCCTTCGACCTCGCGGATGGTGGCACAGGTGAACCCCCGGTGCCCGAGCTCGTACTGGCGGCGAGCCAACTCCGTGCACTTGTGGGCCTTGACGTGGGGGCGCAGCTGGGCCCCCGGGTGCCGGGAAGCCATGATTCGGAGGTTTGCCTCCAACAGGCTGGCTTCGACGAGCAACGCCGGTGTCTGCAGCTGCTCGATGCGCCGGGGGAGTGGGGCCATGGTGCTCCTTGGGGGGTCGGTCGAACCTAGTCCAGCTCATTCCCCGTCCCACCGGTCACTCCGAGACGAGGACCTCCACGTCACCATCCACGGGCATCGGCCTTTTGAGCCAGCGGTCGGGCGTGTCCTCGATGAAGGCCAGCATGGTCGACCGCCCGAGAAACGGGTGCTCGATCCGTGACACGAGCAGTTCGGCCCCCCGGATGCGGATGCGCTGGCCCGGTCGGACCTTGTCGGAGACGACCGTTGTCCACTGCGCCGTAGCCAGGCGCTCCAGGTTGTCGACCGACTGTTCGAGCATGGCGACCGGCACGACCGGCCAGGTCACCCCCGAACGCATCTCGTCGGAGATGTTCGTCCAGTCGCAGTAGTTGGTCACGTCGGTCTCGTTGTCCGTCACCGGCTCGAGCTCCCATCCGTAGACATGACCGAAGGGGGGATGGTCCCCGAAGCCGACCGTCCATTCGACGAGCCGGCCGGGGATGATATTGGTCACCGTATTGCGAACCTGGTACTCCTTGAGATTGGGGATGTCTCCGAGGGGCTCGCGGTCCATGTCCATATCGAAGGTCTCACCGATGGTGGTCAAGGGCACGGCGTCGGGCGCAGCCACCAGCATCCCCGACCCGTCGATGGCCACCTGGGCCGAGGGGTCCGACACCAGTCGGAACAGATGGTCTGCAGGCGCAGCAACCCGACGGGTCACGGACACACGATCGGTGGGCACGGGACCTCCTCGGGTCGTGGGGACGGCGTCCGCGACTCTAGGTCAGGCCCATCGGGACCATTGATCTGGCTCGGCGGTCCCGGCTCCGCGCGAAGGGGTAGCCAGTGTGGTTGCGTTGAGGGCAGGCGCTCGTATCCAGGCGAGCGCAGTCTGGGGGAGTAGCCGTGCCAACCATGTCGGGCATCAACCACGTAGCCATCACCGTCACCGATCTGGCCCGAAGCCGGGCCTGGTACGAGGAAGTCTTCGCCATGACCGCCCTCATGGAGGACACCCATCCGGACGGAACCGGGTACTTCGTGCTCCTCGGGAATCCCGCCATCTCGGTACTGGTGGGACTGCACGCCCATCCGGCCAACCAGGGCGAGGTCTTCGCCGAGTCGAGAACGGGGCTCGACCATGTCGGGTTCACCGTCCCTGATCGCCGCGAACTGGAGGCCTGGGAGGCGAGGCTCACCGAGTTGGGGGTGGAGCACTCACCGGTCAACGATCAGCCGCTGTACTCCGTCGTCGTCTTCCGGGACCCGGACAATGTGCAGCTGGAGTTCGTCTGCACGGGCTGACCCGGCAGTGCGCCGGCGTGGACCACGACCTGGCGCCAGGGCCGGGCACTAGATTCATTCGATCACCCCGACCCGGCCCCAAGACGACGCAGCCACCAGGCGATCCATCCCGCTGAGCGCCGGGAGGGGCATACTCGGTTCCCCCCTCAGGACCGCCACTTCGGCCGGCCCATGGTGAAGCGAAAGATCAGGAATATCCTCCCCTTCGGGGGCAAGTCCCGGGTGCTCCGATACTCGGGATCGGGGGAGGCCGTCGACGGCGAGGCCGAGTCGAGGGCACGGGCCCTGCAGGAACAAGACGACGTCCATCGGGCGCTCGGACGGATCGCCGCCAACTGGTCCCTCATCGAGATCGCCTCGGGCCTCGTGTTGATGAGCCTGGTCGGAAGCCGGGACGAGACCCTGGCCCGGGCGGTGGTGGCCGGCCAGCGGGTCGAGAACATCTGGGAAACCGTGTCGGCGCTGCTGGCCTCCTACGGCGAGGACGCCAGCGAAGAGTTGGCGGCGTTCCAGGCCTGGCGCCGGTCGGCCAACAAGTGTCGGCGCCGGCGCAACGAGGCCATCCACAGTGCGTGGTCGCTGACCTCCGAGCGGGGCGGACCGGCCGCGTGGGACGTGATGAGTCAGAAGGCCAAGCGGGGCGCCCGAGCCGACCTCTTCCCCGGAGGCGTGGACGAGTTGGTGGAGCTGGCCCTCGACATCGCTGCCTGCGAGGAACGACTGACCCGCATCCATGCCGAGATCCTCGTCCTCATGGACCGGAGAGACGGCGACGAGGCAACAGGCGCCGGTGATAACCCAAAGGACAGTGGCCCGGACGGTTAGCCCGGGGAGTGGTGGACCATCATCTGGCGCACCCGTTCACGACTCACCCCGAGCCGGGTGGCAATGGCGTCGAGGGACAGACCACAGGCCCGGGCCTCCTCGATGGCCTTGGCCCGCTTTCGGGCCTGGCGGGCCCGCTTGGCCTCGGCTTCCCGCATGGCGGTGTTGGCCGCCACCACCCGGTCGAGAGCCTTCCATCCCTTGGCGCTCACTGGTCGGGGCTCGAACGGCATGACCCACTCCTCTCCTAGTACAAGAGTGCTCTAGCGATGTTCTACGGCGCTACCGTCCTCTTGCCCTAGCCGTTCTACCAGGACCTGTCCCGCGGCGGTGGAGAGCCGGGCCGGAAAACCACGGAGCCAGTCGATGGCGGTGCACAGAGCGAGACGGCCCTGGTTTCTTGCCTATCCAGGGGTGACGTGGCCCGACGTTGCCGTTACCTTGTCGACAGGGGTAGTGACGGCGGCCGGAGCTCCCTCTGACGGTCCCTATCCCAGGGCTCCGCCTATCGGACCCGAGGGTGGGTGACTGGCCCGACAGGAACCGTTCCGGCCACTGCGCCACCGTCGTCGTCACTCGAGAGAGCATGGAGGGCCTGCCGTGAAACGCATCATCGTGGCCATCGCATCGGTCATGACGCTCATCACCTTCAGCATCACGCTGGGCGGTGCGGCCTGGAGCGCCACCGATGCCCCCTCGACCGCGGTGATCACCTTCGACGACGCCGCCCAACAGGTGACGCTGCAGATCCCGTCACCGGCCTGCCCGGCTTCACAGCCCACCTGTCAGTGGAAGTTCTTCCTCAACGAGCCGAAGCTCTCGGTCGACGTCGCGACCGTGTACGGAACCTCGGGAACCCTGACCCTGGCCTATCCACCGAACTTTTGCGGTGTGATCCAGGCTGACGCCTATGTGGGTCCGCCATGGGTGGCCAAGCGAGGCTTCCAGCACACCATCGAGGACTGCGAGCCGCCGACGACCACCACGACGACCACCGAACCGCCGACCACCACCACCACGACAACGACCTCTACGACGCTGCCGCCCGTGCCCCCACCGATCTCGGGGCCGACCGTAGAGCCCCCGACACCGGCCCCCGTGGTCGTGCCCGTGGCCGCACCGGCCCCGGCGCCGGCGCCGGCGCCGATCACCCAGCTGCCCTTCACGGGGAAGAACCTGAAGCCCTTCCTCGTCGTGGGGTTGACCCTGGTCGCCCTCGGACTGGCCCTCCTCGCTCCCGGCGAGTTCTGGCGGCGGGGGCCCCGGCGCTGGTCGGCGCGCCTCCCCGAACGGATCCGACCGTCGACCGGACGAAGCTCCATGGTTACCCGGATGCGGGCCGTGGCCGCGATGGTCGCCTGTTCGTCCTACGGTCCCTGACCGGCGCTTTCGACGGGCCCTCGGCCCGGTAGGGATCAGGTGGGCCGGAGGGTGATCAGCTCACCGACGTTGTCGTTCAGGATGAGCCGCCGATCCTCGGTGCTGAAGTTCTTCAGCTCCTTTACGTAGTCCCGCGGCTCGGGCAGGGCCTCGATGTGGGGCCAGTCCGAGCCGAACAGGACCCGGTCCGCACCCATGCACTCGGCCACCTGGTAGACGTCGTCCTCCCAGAAGGGGTTGATCCAGACGTGGCGACGGAGGGTCTCGATCGGGTCCTGCTTCCAGTACCCAGGCATCTTGTTAGCCGTCGACCGGATCTTCTTGATCACTTCGGGCAGGTACTCGGCGCCGTTCTCGATGGAGGCGATGCGCAGGTTGGGAAAACGTTCGAAGTGGTTCTCGAAGATGAGGGTGAGTAGGTAGTCCCGGATGGCCTGTTCGATGGCGAACGACTTGATGGACGGCTTCCACCCACCCGAGAAGGTGGCGGCGAAGCCGTCCACGGCATAGCCGTTGGAGCCGATGCCGCTGTCGGCGGCGTGGACCACCACGGTGATGCCGGAGTGGTTGGCCAGGTCCCAGAAGGCGTCGAACATGGGATCGAACGGATTGCGCCGACCGAGGGCGGTAGTGGGGGCCGCCGGTCGCATTACGACGGTGCGGGCACCCTGGTCGAGGGCCCAGGCCAACTCCTCGGCGGCCCAGGCCGGATCGGCCAGGGTCAGGTAGGGCGCGGCGAAGATGCGGTCTTCGTAGTTGAAGGTCCAGTCCTCGGCCATCCACCGGTTGAAGGCCCGGAACATGAGGCACACCGCCTCGGGGTCGTGGGCCAACGGCTCCTCGTAGATCATCCCGAGGGTGGGAAAGAGCAGGCACCCGGCCAGCTCCTGGCTGTCGAGGGCGTCTAGGCGGGCGGCGGGCTGCCGGTAGGCCGGACGGATCGGCTCCCGGCCGGAGAGGAACTCCATGGGGTTGCGATTGTCGGGGTTGCCCCGGAAGTAGTCGTACATGGCCCCCGGGAGAGCCACGGGGTCGAAGGTGGGGTTGGTCACGGCCCGGCTGACCCGACCGCCGATCACGTGGTACTGGCGGCCGTTGATCTCACTCCACTGGATGACCCGGGAGCCGAGGGCGGGGTCGAGGTGCCGGGTGAAGGCGTCGAGCGCCTCGTAGTAGTGGTTGTCGGCGTCGAACACCGGGTGGTCGACCTCGTCGAGCTCAGGCATGGTGCGTCTCCTCGCGTCCGCCCTGTGGGGCACCGTCATCCTACGGCCCGCAGAGGAAGGGACGGCTATTTGACCTTGCCCAGGTGCCAGTGCTGGAGGGGAGAGGTGCTGAGGGCGACCGGGGACGAGGTGTAGGCCTGGACGACCCAGTAGGACCCGTGGGTGGGCGCACCGGTGAACACCGGGGGGCGCAGGACGACCACGGCCGACCCGTGGGGGCCGATCACCACCGGCCGTCGGTCAGGGGTGTGCCAGAACCCGGTGGGATGGGAGCTTCCGATGGTCACCATGAAGTGGGGGACGACGGTCTGGTCGGTGGTGTTGTGGACGTCGACGGTCACCGAGTCGAGGAGGGTGGCCCGCTCGGTCGAGTAGAACGACGTGACGTCCAGGCGAAGCGGGACCGAGTTGAAGGCCACCACGGCCACGGCCACGGCGGCGGCGGCCGGCACCAAGCGCGGCCAGGGCCCAGGGCATCCGCAACCGGTCACTGCGGGCATGGGCCGGCCGGGCGACGGCGGCGACCGTGACGGCGGCCACGATGGCCGCGGGGAAGAGGTCGAGCAGATAGGTGAGCAGGCTGCGGGCCCCGACGAAGAACGTGAGGGGCAATAGCAGCATCCAGATCCGCTTCATGGCCGGGTACCAGACGACCAGTGCGGCCAGCAGCGAGACGAAGACGAGCACGCTGACCACGGTCAGGAGGGGGAGGGCTACCCCCCGCACCGCCCCGTGCAGCGCCAGGGTGACGAGTCCTTGCCCGTCGGCCACCAGTGGTCGGTCGAAGGGCAGCACGGTGCCCCGGGCCCAGGCCCGGGGCTGCCAGATGATGAAGGGCAGGTTCACCGCAGTGAAGACGCCGGCCACGATGACCAGGTATCCGGCCACGATGCGAAGGGGACGGCGCCCCGCCGACCGGCACTCGAGATAGATGCCTATGGCCAGGAAGGGCACGCAGAACCACGGGGTCTGCTTGATGGAACAGGCCAGTCCGAGGGCGATCGGGCCCACCCAGCGGGCCAACCCCGCCCCCCGCCCGGCACAGAAGCGGTCCCAGCGCCAGACAGCCAGCACCAAGAAGGGGAGGAAGACGGCGTCGGTGCCCCCGGATCCGAACACATCGGCGTAGAGGGGCACGGCCACCAGCAGCGGACCGATCCAGCGGAGCGAGGCGGGAAGCAGCACGAAGATGAGCGCCCCGGTGACCAGCCAGGCCAACAGGTCCATCCAGTCGGTGATCTGGTGGTGGAAGCCGAGCAGCAGGGCCGGCACCTCCATCAGGAACGAGCCGGCCGGATAGGACACCGCGGTGATATGGCCGCCGGTCGCCGTGTAGGTCCAGTAGTCGACCGGGGTCTGGAGCAGGTTGGAGGCCGAGGCCATGGAGCTCGTGTAGGGGTTCGAGCCGTGGACGAGGAGGTGTGCGGCCACCTGGTTGAAGGCTCCGGAATCGGTGCTGTAGTAGTGGCGCACGTGGATCCCGATGCCCTCATGCCCCAAGGTGGCGGCGAGTGAGGCCAGGAGGGCGGACACCTGGAGCACGGGGTTGCGGGGGCTGGGCACCAGCCACGCCGCCGCCGTACCGACGATGCCCAGTGCCACGATCAGCGGGGCCAGATAGGCCCCCGGCGGCCACGACGACCACGAGCCCCACAAGGCCAGTCCGCCGAGGACCACACCGAGCCAGACGAGGCTCCAGGCACAGCGCTCCCAGACGGCCGTCGCTCCCTGGTCCCCGAGCGAACCGACCTGTGGCCCGACTCCCTCGGCCGAGGTGTCGGGTCCACCATCGGCGTCCACCGGCCGCTGACCTTCCATGTCCGGTTCGGCCAGGATCGTCATCCCTCCCGGGTGGTCGGCGGGCAGGGCCGCGCCCTGCTCGATGCGTCGCACGGGTCGGGGGCGGATCTGCCACCACCGGTGGTCCGCCGCTCCGATGGTCGGCGCGTACGCCTGTGCTCCGGAGGCGGGGACGAGATCGACTCGGTCCCGCCCTACGGGAAGATCCGCCACGAGGCCACCTCGAAGGCCGTGAAGGTGATCAGGAGCACCGTGGATACCGCGGCCACCGTGACATAGGCACGGCCGCGCAGCCAGGTCCCGATGGCGACGATCAGAGGGAACGCCAAGAAGATGAACCGGGGGCGGAGCCCGATGGGGGCCGAGATCATGCCGAGCGCGGCGGCCGACAGCCCGTAGAGCACGAGGGGGGTCGGCATCGTGGAGCGGACGGCCACCACGGCCGCCACCACCACGAGGGCGGTGCACACGAAGAGGAGATCGTCGGTCTTGTTGGCGGCGATGGGGTCGCGCACGAACACCGTCACCGTGTGGACGGCGTAGACGAAGGACGGATAGCTCTTCCATCCTCCCCGCTCGGTCAGTCGCCAGGCGTTGAGATCCCCGGTGTGTCGCCAGATCCACAGCTGGTAGCTCACGAACCCGAGGGGGGCGAGGATCGGTGCCGCCAGGGCCCGCCAGTTCCGGGGCCCGGTCACCTCGCGGTAGGCACACCACAGGCAGCTGACCTCGAAGGCCAGGGCCACCGGTGTGGTCCAGCTGGCCAGGAGTCCGAGCAGTCCGGCCAGCACCCAGCGCTTCTGCAGGAGGGCGAGCAACCCGAAGGCCAAAAAGGTGAGGGCCAGGCCTTCGGAGTACACCATGCTGAGCACGAACGAGCCCGGGAACAGGGCGACGAGCAGGGTGGCCCGGTCCGCCGAAGGACCGTCGGCATAGTGGCGCACCAGCGCCCATACCCCGATCATGGCCGTGAGGCCGGTGACGGTCGTGACGGTGATGCCGGCGGCCAGCGGAGTGAGGCCACTGATGTCGGACAGCCATCGGATGCTGAGGGGGAACCCGGGGAAGAAGGCGATGGTGCTCCCCGCCACGTGACCCTGGTCGTAGGGGAGGTGCCTCGGCCATCCCTGGACGGCCGCCCGGAGGAACCACCGACTGTCCCAGCGGTCGACCTCTTGGAGGATGCTCTGGTGGGTGAACAAGCTGGTGATGGCGAGGGTGGTCCAGGTGATGACACGTGAGATGAGGTAGATCACCGCCGGTCGCACCATCCAGCGTCCCCATGGGCGTCCCGGCACCGAACCACTGGTGGCCGGAAGCTCCACGGGAGCCTCCGGCGACACCGAAGCGAACCGGGGGATCGACTCCGGACGGCCGGGAGAGGACAGGACCGCGCCCTCGGTCACCTCGGTGCTGGCGCTCGGATCAGGCGGCATGTTCACCCACCACCGTTCGCCACCGGCCGCCCCGGACTAACCACGCCACCACGGCCACCGTGCCGAGCGAGACGACCACGTACCAGTTCCCGACGAGGAGGGGGTGCCCGCTCGGACCGACAATAAGCATGGCGAGGGCCGCCACCGCGGCCAGGCCCTTCGAGCGTTGGGCGGTGGTGGCCGCGAGCAGGATCACCCCCCAGGTCAGGTACCACGGCCACACGGTCGGGCTACCCATAACGATGAGGATGAGGGCCAGCCCGAGGGAGCGCACCACCTCGTGGCGCCGGAGCGTCACGAGTAGCCAGACGACGGCGGCCACCGTGAGCACGACGACGATGTCCTGGGTCACCGTCACCACCGCCGAGCGTGCCACCGGGACGCCCAGGGGATGAAGGACCGAGAAGACGAGCACCCCGAGCGAGACCGACGGTGTCGAAAGCACCCGCAGCTCGGTCGGGATGTGGAGTGCGGTGGGACCGAGCCAGGTGAAGCCGTAGCCGGCCACCAGGGTCACCGCTACGGGCACGACGATCAGCACGGCGGCCGCCTCGCCGAGGACCCGCCAACGCTTGGCGCCGGAGAGTCGTCCCATCTGGTCGGCGGCGAGGAACACCACGCCTGCCGCCGCCGGGAGCTTGACCGTGGCCGCCAGGGCGCAGAGTACGAGACCGGGAGCCAGCCGGCCGGTCACGCCGAGGGTCACCCCAGCCACCAGCAGTCCGACCATCAGGGCGTCGTTGTGACCCGAGGCGACAAACCCGAACATGGCCAAGGGGCTGAGGGCCCCGAGCCAGAGCGCCAACCCCGGGTCGGTCCCGAGGTGTCGGGCCAGTCGGGGGAGGGAGATCATGACCAGGACCACACCGACCAGCTCCAGAGCCGCGGAAGGCCACGATCTGGGCGTCGAGGGAGCCCCCGGCGATCGAGGCCACGCCCTTGCTCACGGACACGAAGAGGGGGCCGTAGGGCGAGGTGGTGTCCCGCCAGACACTGGCGATGCCGGACAGGAGGGGGCCGTGACCCAGTGTCGAGGGGGCCACGGTGTAGGGGTTGAGTCCGTGGTGGGCCAGCAGTCCCTGGCCCACGTAGCTGAAGAGGTCCCGACTGAACAGGGGAGGCCCGACCACCAGGGGCGCGCCCCACACGGCGAGCACGATCCACGCCCGGGCCACGCTCAGCTGGCCGGCTCGGGCCAGCCGTCCGAGCCCTAGCCAGGCGCCGACGAGGAGGACCACCCCGAGGTAGAACACCACCGAGTCGAGCGGTGAGCCCCCCGACGGGAGGGAGAACCACCAGAGGGCCAGATGGGGATCGGCCACGGCTCCGATGCGGGTTCCGGCCAGCACCATGCCCATGGAGCCCACCCAGCCGAGAACCACCCACCCGACCAGCGGGTGCGCTACCTCTCGTCCCGGCTCTTCGGTGCTCTGGGTTCCATGCACGGCGGTGGGCGCTCCCACGTGTCTCCTCCCCGTCGAGCCTCCTGACCCAGGCCACCGGCGAACTGTCGAGCCAAACGTTACCCCGCCCGATCGTCATCGAACTGTCACGTTGGCCTGCCCCAGGGTCCGGGCCGCTCCGGCGTCAGGGGAGGGGGCCCGACCCCCGTGGCTGGCCGCCCCGGGGCGGCTGCCATAGGGTCCCACGATGGCCATCTACCAGCTCGGGGACCAGGTCCCCACCATCCATCCCGAGGCGTACGTACACCCCGATGCAGTGGTCATCGGCAACGTGACCTTGGGCGCCGAGTCGACGGTGTGGCCTCACGCCGTACTCCGGGGTGACTACGGGACCATCACCGTGGGGGACAGGACGTCGGTCCAGGACGGCACGGTGATCCACGCCGGACCGGGCTTCCCCACCATCGTCGGCAGTGGGTGCGTCATCGGTCACCTCGCCCACCTGGAGGGATGCGTCCTCGAAGACGACTGCCTGGTCGGCTCGGGATCCGTGGTGCTCCACCACGCGGTGATCGGGACCGGAGCCACGGTCGGTGCCAACGCCGTGGTGCCCAACAACATGGCCGTGCCCGAGGGGGCGCTCGCCCTCGGGGTACCGGCCACGCTCCGGCCCGACCGGTCGGACCGGGCCATGATCCGGATCTCGGCGGCGGAGTACGTGTCGAACGGACACCGGTACCGCCAGCACCTCGTTCGCATGGACTAAGCGCCAGGGAACGCATCATCGCCGGTGTGCGACAACACCAGAGCCATCCCGCGTACGAGCGTGCGACGGCGACAGACTCGGGAGATGCACGGCACCCTCACCTCCGGCGGCGCCACCACCGAGGCCGATCCCGCGACCGTCGGGCACCATCTCGATGCGGGCGAGTTCTTCTGGCTCGACCTCGACGGCGTCGACGAGGAGGCCCACGAGTTCTTCCTCACGACCATGCACATCCACCATCTCGCCGTGGACGACATGCAGCACTTCGGGCAACGACCGAAGATCGAGGACTACGAGGGCTTCACCTACATGGTGGTCCACGGGGCCGGCACCGATGCCTCATCGACCCAGGAGGTTCACTTCGTCTTCGCCGAGCACTTCCTCGTCACCGTGCACCATGGCGGCTGCCCGGCCATGGACCGGGTCCGCGAGCGGATCGGTCACGGTCGCCCTGCGGATCTCCAGTCACCGCAGCTGGCCCTCACGTACCTCATCATCGATCAGCTGGTGGACAGCTTCTTCCCCGTGCTCGACACATTCGACGGTCAGATCGACGATCTCGAAGACGCCATTTTGGTCAAGCCCACCGACGCCCAGCTCGGCACACTGTTCACGATGAAGCGGTCCCTGATCACCATCCGCAAGGTCATCACCCCACAGCGCGACATGTTCGCCAGCGTGACCTCCGGTGTGGTGGAACTTCCCGGGGTGTCGGCGGCCGAACTGCGCTACATGAGGGACATCTACGACCACCTCATCCGGATGAGCGACTTGGTCGACGGCTACCGCGACCTCCTGAGTGGGGTCATGGACACCCACCTCTCGACGGTCTCCAACCGGCTCAACGTCGTGATGAAGCAACTGACCATCATCGCCACGGTGTTCTTGCCCCTCAGCTTCCTCACCGGCTTCTTCGGACAGAACTTCGGGTACCTGGTGACCCACCTGACCGGGCCCGTACCCTTCTACGTCCTGGGCATCGGCCTCGAGCTCATCTCGGCTGGCGTCCTTCTCTATCTCTTCCGCAAACGGGGATGGCTCGGCGGCTCGGCGGCCTGAACCCCGCCCCGCCTGGCTACCGCCGGGGAGCGGCCATGACCGCAATGACCGAGCGGTAGGACAGGACCGACAGCACCGAGGCGCAGGAGAGGAGCGAAGCCACGCCGAGGAAACTGCCGACCGAGGCGAACGAGACGGCCGAGCCGATCGACCCCACCGAGGCGAACGAGCCCACCGACCCGATCGACAAGACCGAGCCCTTGGAGTTGATACTGAGGACGGAGTTGGTCGAGTTGATCGACCAACGCGAGGTGGACCCAGGCGACGGCATCGGCCCAGTCTGCCCGCGTGCGGGTCCCGCTGCTCTACTTGGTGACCACGGGATTGCCGGCCGGGTCGAGAACGTACCAGCGACCCCCGGCGTTGGTCAGGGCCTGACCTGTCGCCGTGCCCGGCGTCCGGTCCGGAGGCCAGAGGTAGAGCGGCCAGCCGTTGTAGGTGATCTGGATGGTGTGGTCTCGTCGAGGAGCCGTTCCGAGGAGGCCCGGCTCGACGCCTGCGCCGGCCACCGGACGCGAGACCCCGCTCGGAACGAGCAATGGGGGCCACTGGATGGCACAGATGCCGTAGCAACGGGAAGGACTGCCCCGCTTGTCCGTCTCGAACATGTACAGCGCTATTCCCTGGCCGTCCACCAGGATCGGCCCCAGTCCGGCCACGTCTTTGACCTTTACCTGGTAGGTGGGACCGTGCTCGAGGGCGGCGTGGGTCTTCGTGTAGGGGGTGGTGATCGCCGTGCCCGAGCTGGTGCAGCCGCCGAGCACGAGCGCCGCACCGAGCGCCGCGAGCACTGCCATCCGGCCCATCCTCGGATGGTTCCGGGTCACCCGTGGCACCACCGGGAGGCGGTCACGGGTCGTGCCCCGCCCTTTGAAGGTGACGAGTGCGGGAGCGGGATAGGGACCGATTCCGGGACGCCATCCGGCCTCCAACTTCTGGTCGGCCACCCCGCCTTCGGCCCAGATGTGACAGGAGTCCCGCGCCCAGGGGCTTCCGGCACCGGAGAGGAGGTCCGACTGTTGTCCGAGGGACACGGCGCGGGCCCGACGCGAGGTGACGGCCTGCACAACGACTGGCCCGAGCGAGCGGGCCAGCTGCTCGAGGTGGGTGCAGCCCTTCGGCCCGCCGAAGCGGCTCTGGACGGCGCGGGTGTACCCACGCGCCACCGACAGCCCAGCCAGACCGGCGAAGGCGTCAGTGATCCCTGGACATTCGGTGTGGGGAAACGTCCGCATTACGGCTGACGCCTCAGTGATGGTCAGATCCTCCACCCTCACCGTCACCCTCAGCTCCATGTCGTGCACGGTCCGGACTGCGCTGCCGTCCTCGGCCCACGGCCGCGAGTCGCGGAGCGTGCCGACCACGATGATGGCCTCTCCGCCGTCAAACGCCTCGAACTCCACCGATCGCCGGTGGAGGGGGATGGCCTCGGGTGGAGGTGGTCGGTGTCGGGGGTCATGCCGGCGGGGCAGGGGCACGATGTCGTAGGACCACAGCTCGCTGTGGGCTCCGACCGGCCGGGCTTCTTCGGTGGTTTGGCCCGAGCGCTCCGCTTCGGATCGGTGGCCGTGAGCAAAGGCCGGTGAGGCCACCCAAGCGTTGAAGGAGGCCTCGTCGCGCCAGCGTGTGACCACCAACCAGACCTCTCGGTCGTCATTGGGCTGGAGCAGTTCGAAGCCCTCGAAGCCGTCAGCGCCGTCGACGGCCCCGGACCGCTTGGCGAAGCGCCGGGCCAGTTCGTCCCCCGATCCCTCGCGCACGGTGATGGCATTGATCTTGATCACGGTCATGGTCCGATCATGGCCCGCCAGGACGCCAGGACCAAATCACGAACGCCGCCGGGACCCGGGGCGGGGTTTTCGGTGGTCACACACACGTAATTACGGTGGTGTGATACCGTAGAACCGCAGGTTGACCGTCAGGTTTGGCTTTACGGTGAACCTCTGATCGAGGTGGAGGAGTGGGAGTGACCGACAACGGATCTGCTGAGCGCATTGGTGGCCGAGGACCTCGCACGTCCCCCCCGGCCGATCACCCCGAAGAGGGCTTCCGTGGGGCGCAGGTGTGCTCCCTCGTCGGCATCACCTACCGGCAGCTTGACTACTGGGCCCGCACCGGACTCCTGCGGCCGTCCATCACCGACGCCACCGGCAGCGGAAGCCAACGTCGCTACTCCTACGGCGACGTGCTCGAGCTGAAGGTCATCAAGCGCCTGCTCGATGCCGGCCTCAAACTGCAGCAGGCCCGCCAGGCCGTCGAATGCCTGCGAGGTGACCTCGGTGCTGATCTGGCCTCATCGCAACTGGTACTGATCGGGAGCCGTTCGGTGCTCGCCCAGTCCGATGGCGAGGTCGTGGATCTGCTCGCCGGAGGCCAAGGCGTCTTCAACATTCTTCCGCTCTCCGGAGTGGTGTCCGAGCTCGAGGCGGCCATTGTTGAGATCGCCGACGCAGCCACGGCCACAACCCCCGCGTCCCGCCCTGCCGGACACCCGGCGGCAAACTATCTGGCCACCGTCGAGGCGGCCGAGCGTTGAGCAGAGGGGTCTCAGGAAACGACGCCAACCCCTTCGCCCCGGTGAAGCGGTTCGCCCACGAGTCCGAGCAGCGGTTCGCTCGCATCCTCGACTTCTACGGTGTCCTGTGGGAGTACGAGCCCGTCGAGTTCGCCCTCGACTGGGACCCGAGCGGTCGACCCACCGCAGGCTTCCGTCCTGACTTCTGGCTACCCGAACCGGGCCTGTTCGTGGAGCTCACCACCCTCAATCAGCGGTTGGTAACCAAGAAGAACGCCAAGGTGCGGCGGCTGGGGCAGCTGTACCCTGACATCCGGGTCACCGTGCTTTACCAGCGGGACACCTTGGCCCTCCTGGCCAAGTACGGTCTGGCCGGTGAGGCACAGGTCCCCGCCGTCCTCTCTCGCATCGCCTGATCCACCACACCGATATCCTCTCTGCGTGGGCGACACCTCCGAAGCTCCCGTGATCCCCGTCGACGACCGGGCCGGGAGCGGCCTCCGCCACACCGCCCTGGTCGAGGCCCACACGCGGCTGGGCGCCAAGCTCGTCGAGTTCGGTGGGTGGGAGATGCCCCTGTCCTACACCGAGGGAACCATCGCCGAGCACCGGGCCTGCCGGGAGGACTCGGTGGTCTTCGACGTCAGCCATCTCGGCACCGTACGGGTCGAAGGGCCCGATGCGTTCGACCGGCTCCAGTCCGCCCTCTCCAACGACCTGCGGCGAGTGGCACCGGGCCGGGCCCAGTACACCCATCTTCTCGATGACCACGACGGGTCGGTGGTCGACGACATCATCGTGTGGTGGGTCGCCGAGGACGCGTTCGACGTCATGCCCAACGCTTCGAACACGGACCGGGTGGTTGAGGCCATCGGCGGCGAGGACACGACCGCGGACCGGTGCATCCTTGCCGTCCAGGGACCCCACGCCCGCACCCGCCTGGCCACGGTGGCTCCCGAGGCGGCGGCGGTTCCCCGCTTCGCGCTGGCCCCGTTCGTGTGGGACGGGGTGGCTTGTCTGGCCGCCGGCACCGGCTACACCGGCGAGGACGGGGTGGAGCTCTCGGTGCCGGCCGATGCCGCCGACGCTTTGTGGTCCGCCCTGTTGGGCACCGGGATCCGACCCGCCGGGCTCGGGGCGCGGGACACCCTCCGGCTCGAGGCCGCACTGCCCCTGCACGGGCACGAGCTGGGACCGGGCATTACGCCGCTCCAGGCCGGACTGGGCTGGGTGGTGGGATGGGACAAAGAGTCGTTCCGAGGGCGTGGTGCCCTGGTCGCCGAACGTGAGCGGGGTGTGGCCCGGAAGCTCGTCGGCCTCGCCACCGAAGGCCGCCAACCACCTCGGGAGCACGGCAGCGTTTCCCGCGGCGAGCTCGAGGTGGGCACCGTCACCAGCGGCAACTTCTCGCCCATGCTCGGGCACGGGATCGCCCTCGCCTTGGTGGATGTCACCGAAGGGGTCGAGTTCGGCACCGAGCTGGGCATCGCCCAACGTGGGCGGGTACTCCAGGCCCGGGTGGTCAAGACGCCGTTCGTCGAAGCGGGCCGGTGGGCCTCCGCCCGATGACCGACAGGGTGACCCGGCATTGGGTCCACGACCGTCCCGTCCACTAGACACGCAGCAGCGAACGTTCGAGGAGCGGCCTCATGGGCACCTACATCCCCCATACCGACGACGAGGTGGCGAGCATGCTGGCCTTTCTCGGCCTGGGATCAGTCGACGAGCTGTTCAGCGTGGTGCCTGAGGCGCTCCTGCTCCAGCGAGGCCTGGAACTCGAGGCGGGAATAGGGGAGCCTGACGTCCTCGCCCACATGGAGGACCTGGCCGACGCCAACCGGGCCCGCAACGACCGGCTGGTGTGCTTCGCCGGGGGAGGGGCCTACGACCACGAGATCCCGTCGGTCACCAAAGCCCTGGCCGGCCGGTCCGAGTTCGTCACCTCGTACACGCCCTATCAGCCCGAGGTCGCCCAAGGGGTGCTGCAGGCCGTCTTCGAGTACCAGACCATGGTGGCCCGGCTGGCCGGGCTCCCGGTGGCTAACGCCTCGCTCTACGACGGAGGGAGTGCGGCCGTGGAGGCGGTCAACCTGGGCGTCGCCGCCTCGGGCCGGGCCTCGGTCTGGCTTTCGGCCGGCATCCATCCCCACTGGCGACAGATGCTGGCCACCGCCTCGCTCGGCACCGGTCACCGGATCCACACCGTCCCCCTCGACAACGGTCTGACCTCGTGGCCCACTGATGGTGCCGAGAGTGACGACCCACCCGGCGTGGTCGTCGTCGGCTACCCCAACTACCTCGGGTGCATCGAGGACCTGGCCGAGGCGCGTGCCATCTGTGACCGCACCGGGGCCCTCTTGGTCGTAGCGGTCGACCCGGTCTCCGCCGGCCTGCTCAAGTCGGCGGGGGAGTGGGGCGCGGACGTGGTCGTCGGGGAGGGCCAGGTCTTCGGGACGACGCTGGGCTTCGGAGGTCCCTACCTCGGCCTCTTCGCCTGTGCGGAGTCCCACGTGCGCCGCCTACCCGGGCGCCTGGTGGGGGAGACGGTCGACGTGGAGGGACGTCCGGCCTATGTGACCACCCTCCGGGCCCGAGAACAGGACATCCGACGGGAGAAGGCCACCTCGAACGTCTGCACCAACCAGACCCTCATGGCGGTGACGGCGGCCATCCAGCTCGGTTGGCTGGGCACCTCGGGGCTGGAGGAGCTGGCCCGTCGCTGCGCCCAGGCCACCCACTATCTGCGGCAGTCCCTGCTGGCCCTCGACCGGGTGGAGGCCTACGCCGAAGCCCCGGTGGTCCGTGAGTTCGCTGTGCGGCTCCCGGTGCCGGCGTCGGTCGTCGTCGAGCGGATGGCCGACGCCGGCTTCCTCGCCGGCATTTCGCTCGACGAAGGGTTCGACGATGGGGAGCACGGCCTGCTCATCTCGGTGACCGAGCGCCGGACCCGGGACGAGATCGACTCCTACGTGACGGCGTTGGCCAAGGCGGTGGCGTGATGGTTGCCCCGAACGGCCCCGGACCGGGCGCCCCAGGAGGCCAGGCCACCAGCGCGCCCCTGTTGGGCCGGGACGCCGAGCCCACCTTGTTCGAGCTCTCCCACCCGGGTCGCAGCGGCTGGTCGTTCCGCACCACCGACGTGCCCGAGATGACGGTGGAGGAGTTGGTCCCCGAGGCCCACCGGAGGACCGCCCCGGTACCGCTGGCCGAGGTGTCCGAACGCGACCTCGTGGCCCACTTCACGCGTCTGTCCCACCGACAGTTCTCGGTCGACCTCGGCGCCTATCCACTCGGCTCGTGCACCATGAAGTACAACCCCAAGGTGTGCGACACGGTGGCGGGCCTCCCGGGTCTCGCCGGCGTCCACCCTGCCGCACCGGCCTCGCTGAGCCAGGGGTGGCTAGGCCTCCTGGTCGAGTTGGAAGAGGCCTTGTGCGAGATCACGGGCATGGCCGCGGCCACCCTGCAGCCCGCCGCCGGCGCCGCCGGCGAGCTCACCGGGCTGCTGCTCATGCGGGCCTGGCACGAGGCCCAGGGCTCACCACGAACCAAGGTGATCATTCCGGACTCGGCCCACGGCACCAACCCGGCCTCGGTGACCCTGGGCGGCTACCAGGTGGTGACCGTCCCCTCCGACGAACGGGGCTGTGTGGACATGGCTGCCCTCGCCACCGTGCTCGACGAGGACGTGGCCGGCATCATGCTCACCAATCCCAACACCCTCGGACTGTTCGAAGAGGACATCGCGGCGATCGCTGCAGCCGTGCACGAGGTGGGCGGGTTGCTCTACTACGACGGGGCCAACCTCAATGCCATCCTCGGCGTGGTGCGGCCCGGTGACATGGGCTTTGACATCGTCCACATGAACCTGCACAAGACCTTCGCCACCCCGCACGGCGGGGGAGGTCCGGGGGCAGGACCCGTCGCCGTCTCGGAACGTCTCGTCCCGTTCCTGCCCGGACCGAGGGCGACCCGGGTGGCCTCCGACGACCAGACCCCGGTATATGCCTGGACCACTCCTGAGCGATCCATCGGGCGGATGCACACATGGCACGGAAACGCCCTGGTGCTGGCACGGGCTTTGGCTTACATCCTGGCCAACGGGGGCGACGGACTGCGCCAGGTCGCCGAGACAGCCGTGCTCAACGCCAACTGGATCCGTCAGCGCCTGACCGGCACCTACGACGTGCCCTTCGACCGCCCCTGTATGCACGAGGTGGTGCTCTCGGCCAAGAACCTGAAGCAGGCCCACGGGGTGCGGGCCCTCGACGTGGCCAAACGGCTCTTGGAGGAGGGCTTCCACTCGCCCACGGTCTACTTCCCGCTCATCGTGGACGAGGCCCTCATGATCGAGCCCACGGAGACCGAGAGCCCCCAGACCCTCGAGGCCCTGGCCGAGGCGCTCGAGCGCATCGCCTACGAGGCGGCCACCGAGCCCGAGGGAACCCTGGCCGAGTATCCCCGCAACACCCCGGTGCGCCGGGTAGACGAGGCCCGGGCCGCCCGCACCCTCATCCCGACCTTCGACGCCCGGCGCTGAGCAAGGGGGCTGTCGTGGACGGCATCTTCACCACCCGCTTCGTCGATCCCTACCTGCGCTTCCACAAGTACATCTACGAGCGGTCCGATGGCCGGGTGGGCAAACATAGCAACCGGGTCCCCGCTCTGCTCCTCACTACTACAGGCCGCAAGACCGGCCTGGCCCGGACCAACGGGCTCACCTACTGCCGTGACCGGGGCGACCTGATCGTCGTGGCCTCCAACGGGGGGAGTGACCGACCGCCGGCGTGGCTCCTCAACCTGCAAGCAGAACCCAACGTCACCGTTCGAGTGGGGCGCAGCGTCTTCCCAGCCACCGCCCGTGTCGCCGATGCCGAGGAGCGGGGCCAGCTCTGGCCCCTGGTCAACCGGACGAACCGCGGGATGTCCCGGCTCTTCCACCCCGGCGTGACCGGTCGCTACGACGTCTACCAGCGGCACACGACCCGGGAGATCCCCGTAGTCATCATCACGCCCGATCGCTCGCGCCGCTGATCGGGCGACACCCCCGACCGCTCAGTCGAGCAGGTCGGGCTGCTCACGCACGATGCGGTCGAACAGGGGCTGGAAGCTGAACCACCCGGCCATATGGGACCCGACCTGGCTGGCCGTCGTCCGCGCCATCTCCGGGTCGATGAGGATCGGGGTTCCAGCCGAGCTGGCCAGCAGCTGGGCCTGACACGAACGCTCCATGGTGATGAACCACCAGGCCGCCTCGTCGACGGTGTGACCGACAGTCAGAAGGCCGTGGTTGCGGAGAATGGCTGCTTTGTTTCCGGCCAGGGCGTGGGCGATCCGCTTGCCCTCTTCGAGATCGAGCACCACCCCGGTGTAGTCGTCGAAGACAGCGTGGTCCTCGTAGAACGCACAGACGTCCTGGGTGATGGGGTCGAGCAGCTTGCCCATGGCCGACCAGGACTTGCCGTAGATGGAGTGCGAGTGGGCCGCAGCCATGACGTCGGGGCGGGCGGCATGGATCTGGGAGTGGATGACGAAGGCCGCCGTGTTGACCGGCTTGCCTCCCTCGACCACCGTGCCCTCGTGATTGACGAGAATGAGATCCGACGCCCGGATCTGGCCGAAGTGCATGGCGAAGGGGTTCACCCAGAAGTGGTCCAGCCGCTCGGGGTCTCGGGCGGTGATGTGGCCGGCCACCCCCTCGTCGAATCCGAACTTCGAGAACAGCCGGAAGGCGGCGGCCAGGCGCTGCTTGCGGTAGGTCCGGTCCTCCTCGGGCGAGTCGAACACTCCACCCGCTGGGTACTTCACGATCTCAGTCACCACTACCTCCTCGGTCGGTGGTGCGCCACCTCCCGGTACTGCCGGCGACGCCTCGAACTCATTCTACGCCGACTCGCTCTCGGGGCGACAGAGGCCTGCTTGACCTCGTTCCCTACCTCAAGCCTCAGGAGGTGGCCCGGCTACCGACGAGTGACCGCAATAGAGCGCATCTGGGCACCGAAGCGATGTCGACAACCCCCAAGTGCAGATCGCCCACGACCGTCGTAGCATCTCCTCGAAGTCGATAAGCGGGGGTGGACCCATGGTTGCACGTGTTCTGCGGATAGCCGGCGCCCTGCTGGCCCTCACCTGCTGTGCTGTCGTTCCCGCCTTGGCCAGCCTGCCGGCACCAGCGTCGGCTGACACGCTGATCGATGGCTGCACCATCGTGGCCAACCCGACCCCCACCCATTTCACCGACTGCCCCGGCGCCAATCTCGGCGATGCACACCTGTCGGGAGTCAACCTGAGCTTCGCGAACTTCGCCGGCGCGTCCTTCGTCGACTGCGGAACTATTACCGATGCGGAATGTAGCGTGGCCGATCTTTCGGGGAGCACGCTGACCAACGCTGACCTGTCCGGTGCCACCTTTTTCAGCGCAACTGCCTATGCGCCCTGTGGCGTCCCGTCATGCGAGGAGCTGGTGAGCGGGTCGACTGATCTAGCAGGCGCCAACCTAACCAGCGCCGACTTATCCAGCACCCACCTATTCCAGGTCGACTTGGCTGATGCTGTTCTCACCAACGCCAACCTGACCGACGCGACCTTCACGGGGTGCTTCTTCAGCATCTGTCTCGGCGGAGCCGACCTCTTCGGGGCCGTTCTGACCGGCGCCACCCTCACTGGGGCCGATTTCAGTGGCACCGTGCTCGTACCATCCAATCAAACTGTGATCGGCACCAGCTCGGGAGCAGTGGTCACCTGGCCAGCTCCCCAGTCGCTGCCAGGTGCGACCCCCGGGACGTGCACCGCGTCTTCGGGATCCAATTTTCCAATCGGTACCACCACCGTCACCTGTCAGGTCCGTGACGACCATGGTGACGTGACGAACGGCAAGTTCACCGTCGACGTCTCACAGGTCTCAACCTCCATCGATCTGACCTCCTCAGTGTCCGGTTCCGTTGGGATCGGGGGACAGGTGACGTACACGGCCGATGTCGGGTCCAACCCCGTCTCTGGAGTGGGCACGGTTCCACTTCCAACCGGAGGCACCGTCAGCTTCACCGACAACGGAACGACGATTCCGAGCTGTTCGGCGGTACCCCTGGTGGAGGGAAATCCATCGCTGGCCAGCTGCTCGACCACCTTTGCCACGCCCGGTTCTCACCAGATTCAACCCGTCTACACCGGATCCGGCATTTTTGCGGGCAGCTACGGTCAAATCCTCACACAGAACGTCGTTTCGTCAGCGCCGCCCACCACCAGTGTCGTGCTCCCCTCGAATGGCGCCACCATCACCGGGGCGATATGGCTGGACGCGGCGGCCTCGAGCTCAGCCGGAGTGGTATCGGTCACCTATGAGCTCAATGGTTCCGGGACGAGCAATACCGTCATCTCGAAGGCCACCCTCACCCCATACGGGTGGCTCAGCGGCTGGAACTCGAGCGACTATTTCAATGGCAGCTACACGCTCCAGAGCGTGGCCACCGACGTGAACGGAGTTAGCACTACGAGCCCGCCGATCGCCATCACCGTGAGTAATCCGCTGGCCTCGACCTCGGTGATCATCCCCTCGACCGGGTCCACGCAGTCAGGACCGGCCGCTCTTCTCGACGCCTCCGCTTCTGGGAACGCGATCTACTCCACCGGCGTGTACCGGGTGAGCTTCGAAGTGAGCGGCGGGCCCTCACACCTGACCGAGCAGGTCGTCGCGACAGGATCCCCCACGATCTACGGTTGGCTGAGTCAGTGGAACACCGAATCAGTGCCCAATGGCACCTACTCACTCCAAAGTGTCGGCACTTACACCGGCGGTCGGACCGTGACCAGCGACCCCGTCACAATCACGGTGAATAACCCCGCAACCACCTCAGTGCTCATCCCCTCGACTGGGTCGACCCAGTCAGGGGCAGCGGCGCTCCTCGACGCCACGACCTCTGCAAACGTGACGAAGGTTAGCTATGAAGTGAGCGGTGGTCCGTTGAATTTGAGCGACCAAGTCGTCGCGACGGGCAGCAAGACGCTCTATGGCTGGCTGGGTCAGTGGAATACCACAGCTCTTGGCAACGGCACCTACGTACTCCAGGACGTAGCCACCTACCCCGGCGGCACCGTAACGAGCGGTCCCATCACGATTACGGTGAACAACTAAAGCGGGTTGCGACCCAGCCCGTACGGACTATGTCCAGCCCGAAATCAAGATAAGCCTCCGGGCCGTACCGGCTCCCACCACGCGCACCCAGCCTTCCCCTACTGCCGCACCGGGGGAGGGGTAGACAAGCCGGCTCAGCGACCACCTGCCGTAGCCGCCCAACCGGCCGCACGGCCGGTAACAATGAGGCGCGCATCTCTTCGGACCTATTCCTCGATCCCGTGCGAGCACCCCGATGCACATCGACCACACCGCCAACGTCACGGAAGAGACGCCCCTGTGTGACCTGGCGGGTGATGGGCCACCCCACCCCGGCTCGTTCTTTACTTGACATAATATACATTATCGGCGGTTTGGTTGGGGGACCGGAGAGGGGTTCTGGCCAGAGGGCCACTACTGCCGGACAGGCTCCACGACCACTCCCACCAGGTCTTTTGCTGCTTCGTAGAGGTGGTTGAACGCCTCTTTGTAGGCGACCGGTTTGGGGCTTCCCTCCAGGTCAGCCTCTACATCCTCGAGCGCCGACTCCAACAGGTACAGCCGGTCATGCACCCGACGCAGATCGTCTTCGGCGACGATGACCTGGCCGGCTGGGATCTGCAGTGAGTCGGCCCGACGGCGGGCCTCATAGGCCCGTTGACGGTGAGCGGCACTGCAGAACCGGCGGGGACGCCCCGCTCCGGGAAATTGCGGCAGCGGACGGTGGCACCAGCCGCACCTAGGTGTATCGGTTGATTTCGTCACGGTGACGATATTAGGGGGATTGCAGGGCCCGTCGTGGGGACCATCGCGGTCCGGTCCGCAGTCCGGGAGGGCTCAGTCCCGCTTGAGTTCGACGACCGGAATGACCCGGTCGGTCTTTTCCTCGTATTCGGCGAACCCCGGGTATTCGGTCGCTTGTGCGGCGTAGATCCGGTCCCGCTCCGCCCCCGTGACTTCACTGGCGTGGGCGGTGAACTTCTCGACGCCCACCTCGACCGTGACTTCCGGATTGGCCACGAGGTTGTGGTACCAGTCGGGATTGGTCGGTGCTCCTGCCTTCGAGGCGAATACGAACACCCGTTCGCCCTCGGATCGGTACATCATCGGCGCAGTGCGGGGCTGTCCCGACTTGGCACCGGTGGTGGTCAGGAGCAACAGGGGCGCTCCCTCGAACTGGCCACCGACTACCCCGTCGTTCGCTCGGAACTCCTCGATGATCTTGGTGTTGAAATCGCTCATCTCCGTCATATCCCCACTGGTCCTTCCGAGGTCGGCCGCCGGGGGCCAAAGGGTGTGGCCCTGGCTTGCATCCTAGGCCGGTCACATGGGTGCGACAGGGGTGGGCAAGGCCGCCTCGCACCACGCAACGCGGCGGTATCCTCGGAGTCGAGACTCCCCCATGGACTACGACCCCGACGACGAGCTGAACTTCGACGATCTCTACGACGACGAGGTGTTCTTCCGGACCTGCGGTAAGTGCGGCGCCCGGACCTCACCGCGTTGGTCGGAGTCGGCCTGCCTCGAAGAGGCCCGCCGGTACGGCTGGCGGCGGGTGGCGGCATCGGACCGGCCCGGGGCCCGGCGGATGGACCTCTGCGGCTCCTGTGCCGCCGACGCCGGATTCGGACCGCCCATGGCCCGGTGGGGGTAGTGGCCGAGCCGGCGGGCGACGTCGACTACGCACGCTACGGCGAGGGCTACGCCGTGAGCCGCCAGACGGACCCCCGCATCGCCAGCCTGATTCTGGCCGCCCTCGGTTCAGCCCGGACCGTGGTCAACGTGGGCGCCGGAGCGGGTTCCTACGAGCCCAACGACCGCGCCGTGATCGCCGTCGAGCCGTCCGAGGCGATGGTGGCCCAGCGGCCCCCACCCCGGGCCCGGGTGGTGCGGGCCGTGGCCGGCGCGCTTCCTCTGGCCGACGGTTCAGTTGCGGCCAGCATGGCCACGGTGACCATCCATCAGTGGCCGGACCCGCTGGCCGGCCTGGCCGAGATGCGCCGGGTGACGAGGGGACCAGTGGTTGTGCTCACCTTCGACCCCGACGCCCTCGACGCCCTCTGGCTCGTTGAGTACTCCCCCGAACTGTACGCCGCCGAGTCCCGGCGCTATCCGACCATCGCCTCGGTGACCGACGCGCTCGGCCCGGGCACCACCTCGATACCGGTGCCCGTGCCCTTTGACTGCCGGGACGGCTTCACCGAGGCCTTCTACGGCCGACCCGAGGCATTCCTCGATCCCGCGGTGCGCCGGTCGCAGTCGGCCTGGAGCTTCGTCAATCCGGAAGCCGAGTCCCGGGCCGTGGCGGCCCTCGCCGCCGATCTCGAGTCCGGCCGTTGGGACCATCGCCACGGTGCGCTGCGCACCCAGGCCCACTTCATCGGCTCACTGCGGCTCGTGACGGCACCGGCGGTCGACGATCTCCGTGGCCGCTGAGCGCACCGCTGCACTCCTGCGAGCCTGTCTGGTTCTCGATTTCGACGGCACCATCCTCGACACCGAGGACTCGCTCTTCCGTTCCTGGGTCGAGCTGTGGGACGACCACGGTCACCAGCTGGAACGGGAGGTGTGGCAGCGCAACATCGGTGGAGTCGACCTGTTCGACCCGTGGCGAGAGCTCGAGCGCCGCCTCGGTCGGCCCCTTGCTCCGGAGCTGAAGGACGTCCAGCGCCGCCGACGTGACGAGATCCAGGCTGACGAGACCCTCCGGGACGGCGTCCTCGCCTGGATGACGGAAGCCGAGTCCCTTGGCGTACCCCTGGGCGTGGCTTCGTCGTCGAGCCACTGGTGGGTGGCCGGCCACCTCGAGCGGCTGGGCATCGCCCACCGGTTCACCGCGGTCGTCTGTGCCGGCGAGAATGTCCCGGCCAAGCCCGAACCCACCTCGTACCGGTTGGCCTGTGCGCAGCTCGGTGCCGATCCGGCCCGCTCCGTCGCCGTGGAGGACTCCCCCACGGGTGTCTCGGCGGCCGCGGCGGCCGGGCTCTACACGGTGGCGGTCCCCCACGACCTGACCCGGGACCTCGACCTGAGCTCGGCGGATGTGGTCGTCGACTCGCTGCTGTCGCTGTCGGTGGCCGAAACGTTCGAACGGGCTGCCGCTCGGGCAGAAGGGGTGGCCGATCCAGTCACTCCCCCACCACGGTGACTGGTGGATCGGGCATGGCACCGTTGGCATACTCGCCCTTCTTCCGGGACGGCTGACCCGGCGACCCCAGGTTGACCCAGCCCAGCAACCGCTCGTGGTCCGCCGCGCCGAACAGCGCTCGCACCGGTTCGGCATCGAGGACCGCGGCGCTCTTCCACACCGCCCCGAGTCCGAGAGCGGTGGCCCCGAGCACGATGGCGTAGCCCGTGCACGAGGCGGAGACCACCTGCTCCCACTCGGGGACGTTCGACTCCGGCTTGGGGGAGGCCACGACCATCACGGCACACGGCGCGGCGAACGCCTTCCCCCGCATCTTGGTGACCGCCCCTTCGGGTACGTCGTCGCCTCGTGTGGCGTGCAGCCCGGCCACCAGTGCTTCGCCGAACCGGTCGCGTCCCGTCCCTTTGATGACGGCGAAACGCCAGGGCCGGAGCCCGCCGTGGTCGGGCACGGTGGTGGCGGCCGCAAGTATCCGGGCGACGTCGCCGTCGTCGGGGGCGTGTCCGTCCCGGGCCGGCTCGACACGGGGGGCGGCCAGGCCCTCGAGGGACAAGACCGGGCCCGCGGGTGCGACGGTCACCGCGTCTGCAGAATCCATGCCCTGAGGGTAGGGGAAAGTCGGGGCCGGTGGAGCATGGTGGCGGGTCTCACCCTCCGCGGGTCCGACGTCAGAACTCAGCCTGCGGTGGCCTGGGCCTGACCACTGGCCAGCGTGGCCGTCACCGTCTTTTGTTCCGGCCCCCGGAAGAGGCCGATGGTGACCTTCTGGCCCGGCTTGTCGGCCTGGATGGCCGTGGCCAGCTGGTCGGCACTCGTCACCGCCTTGCCCTGGTACGAGGTAATCACATCCCCTTGTTGGAGACCGGCGGCCGCGGCCGGGCTACCGCCTCGACCTGGAGGACGACCGCGCCCTGGCTGGGCACGAAGTTGTACTCGCTGCGGATCTGGGAGGTGAGGGTCTCGAGCGAGACGCCGAGGAAGCCGGTTCCCGACTCCGGTTGGCTGCCGATCGACTTGCTCCGCAGGGCGGGGAGCAGCTTCCCGATCTTGTTGGCCGGAATGGCGAACCCGATGTTCTGGGCCTGCGAGGTGCCGTCCACGCTCGAGGCCACGGCGGTGTTCATCCCGATGACCCGGCCCGAGCTGTCGACGAGTGGGCCGCCCGAGTTCCCCGGGTTGATGGCGGCGTCGGTCTGGAACATGTTGGTCAGGGTCTCGCTGGTGCCACCCGAGGAGTCGCTGGCCTGCACCGACCGGCCTTTGGCCGAGATGATCCCCTGGGTGACCGTGGGGGTGCCCGCCGAGAGGCCGAGGGCGTTGCCGATGGCGACCACCGCGTCACCCACCTGGACGTTGTCCGAGTCGCCGTAGGTCACCGTGGGCAGGTTGGACTGGCCGGTGATCTGCAGGAGGGCCACGTCGTTGGTCGGGTCGGTGTCGACCAGGGTGGCCGGAAGGGGCTTGATGCTGCCGTAGAGGGTCACGGTGATGGTGGTGGCACCGGCGATCACGTGGTTGTTGGTGACCACCTCGCCCGTCGGGGTGATGATCATCCCAGTCCCCTGGTCCTCTTCCACCCTGCTCGAACCGTCGCCGAAGATGGACTGGGAAGCGGGTGCGGGGCCCTTGGCGTCGATGGAGACGATGGCCGGGAGCACTTTGCCGATGACCGTCTCGACATTGGTCACGCCGTTGAGCAGCGCCGGCCCGGCGGAGATCTCCTTCACCGTGGCCCCCGTCGATCCGGAGTTGGTGCGTGCGACGATGCCGCCGCCGATGAGGGCCCCGATGAGTGCCGCGGCCACCACGACCGCACCCCAGACCCAGCCCGGGCCGCGGCGCGGCCTCGTGTTGGGCCGGCCCGCCGGCCCCCGGATCGATGGGCGGGGGCACCACAGGTCCCCACACGGGCACCGGAGTGCTCGGCCGTGCCGGCTCGGACCGGCTGTGGTGGCCGCCGGGGTGGGTGCCAACAGGCCGGCGGCCGAATCCCGACTAGCCGGAAGCGCGATGGCATGGACGGGCGACACGGTCTCGGTCTCGGTCCCCTCGGGGTCTGACTGGTCCGTTCCGGACTCGCTGTCCCGGGTGTCCGGGACCGTCGGCTCGGCGGCCGTGGCGCCCGGCTCGGGACCATCGTCAGAGGCGACGTCGTCCGGCATCTGACCGTCTGTATCGGACTGATCCATCGCCTGTCTCCTCCAACGGCGGACGATCCCCACGTTTCGTCCGTGCCGCCGGCCGAAGCCGGGGCTACTCCATCGAGCCATCGTAGGATGGCCACCTATCGGTAAACGAGCATTTCAGGGGGTTCTTACCCCCTTCTTAGCGGCCGGTTGGGCACTCCGTGCCGACGGGTGGTGTCGACGGCAGTAGCCTGTCGCCCGGTATGGCCCATCGCATCGAAGTCGAACTCACCAGTCAAACCGGGGACACCACGTGGACCTGGCGCGCCGCCGGGGCCAAGCAGCCCCGTGGCACCGTGGAGGCATCCCTCGTGCCCGAGGGGTCCGGTGTGGGGACGATCCTGCGGGCCGAGGTCGAGACGACCCTGGACGGCACGACGGTGACGGCCCTCCTTCCCCTCAAGGGAAAAGGTGACGTACGCAACGTGGAGCGCATCGAGGTCATCGGGACCCCGAAGAGCGGGCCTGACGTCAACGTGGTGCTGGCCTCCAAGGGCAAGCGCCGACGCGACGACCGTGGCGACGGTCCGCGGGACGGCTCCCGCCGGCCGGCCGATCGCCGACCTCGTTCGGACAGCGCCGACCGAGGCCCCCGGAGCGACAGTGGCTCCCACGGTCGTCCGTCCTCGGGCGGGCCCTCCGAGGACGGCGGACGTAAGCGCACCGGCCCGGCCCGGCCCGGTGGCCGCGACTCGGGCGGTCGCGACAACCGTGGGCGCCTCACCCCGTCCAGTACCTATCGCAACGCGGCCCTGGCCGACCTGCCACCCGAGCAGCTACCCGTGGCCGAACAGCTCTTGAAGGGCGGGATCCCCGCCGTCCGCCAGGCCCTCGAGGAGCAGAACACGAGGGCACCGCCGAAAGCCGCCCCGAGGTCACACCGGGACCCCTGCTGTCCCTGGCCGAGCAGCTGCTGCCCAAGATCAACCTGGCCTCCTGGAAGGACCGGGCCGCGGCCGCCCGTGCCGCCGGCAAGGACGTCCCCTTCCCGCGAGCTGCGTTCCATCGTGGCCTCGGCCTCGACCGTCACCCTCGACGAGGAGGGCACCAAGATGGCGACCGCCCTGCGGGACCACACTCGACCAGCGGGTCACCGCCCTGCGTGAGCGTTGGGTCGAGCGGATCACCTCGGCCCTCGACGACGGACGGATCGTCGAGGCGGTGCGAGCCTCCATCCGACCCCCCGAACCCGCGGCCAGGCTCTCCTCGGAGCTGGCCGTCCGCCTGGCCGGCGCTGCCGGTGAGGCCATGTCGGCCGACACCCCGGCCGACCAGTGGCTGGCGCTCCTCGAGGTGGTCGTGGAGTCCCCCGTGCGCCGGACGGTCAAGCCCGCCGGCCTGCCGACCGACGCCGACGAGACGGTGTTGGCCGCGACCGCGCCAGGCGTCGGGCTACGTGCCCGAACTGGCCCGCCTCATGGGCATACCCATCCCCCCTCCACCGGGACCGCGACGGCCGGGGCCCGGCCCGGTCCCTGCCGGGGCGACGGGGCGGCTGACCCCGCCACGGGCTCAGCGGGCGGAACGGCCCGTGGGCTCAGCTCAGCTC